>CAWFLU010000022.1:0-182718 GCA_963816805.1 uncultured Alphaproteobacteria bacterium | reverse complement strand
GCGCACCCGACAGGATTCGAACCTGTGACCTCTGCCTTCGGAGGGCAACGCTCTATCCAGCTGAGCTACGGGTGCTTGGTGGCGCGACCCTAACGAACTCGCTTCTCTGAGGCAACGGCGCCGCGAGCCAGGCAGACATCAGACGCCACATGCCGAAAATCAATAGGCGCGACCCTGTTCCGGAAGTCGGTACGACAACGGTCCGCAGCCGGAGCATTGCTGCGAGCCGGAAAATTCATCATCATCGGGCGATGAGCCCTCATTATGTCTTCAAAGCGATGGCTTTGTTGCGCCAAGAACTGATCCGGTTCGGGATCGTGGGCTCGATCGCCTTTCTCATCGATGCGAGCATCTTGGCTGCGCTGGTGCATTGGCTGAATTGGAGCCCTTTTTCGTCACGCGTCGTGTCCATGGGCATCGCCATTCTGTTCACCTGGCGAGTGCACCGACACTGGACATTTGCCGATGGCCGAATCCGCCCTGCCCTCCACCAATCGGTGCTGCACGGCACCTTTCAGCTCATAGCCGTGTCGATGAATTACGCCGTCTTCTCGGCCTTGGTGCTTACGGGCGGCGTATGGTGCGCCTACCCGGCCCTGGCCGTCGTCGCCGGGTCCTTGTCGGCGATGGTGGTCAGCTACCTTCTCTCCAAGCGCATAACCTTCGCCGATCCCGGCGGCACGCCGGAATAGACCGGCACCGGCGGGATTGCGCCAGGATTGCCCATCTAGCTAGCCCGCTTCTTGCACCTGCCTGCAAGCGTCCCGCCGCGGGACGGCGGGAGAAAGCGGTAGTGAAGCTCGATCAGGACCGGGTGCGTGGGTCGACCACGCCAAGGGCCTTTGCATCGCCATGGTGGTGATGATGCATTCGACGCTCGGGGCATCGACGTGTTCGACTCCGCCTGGGCGCTGTTCGAGGGCGTGGTGGTGTTCGGCGGCTACTCGGAGCTTCCGGTCGTAAACCTTGGCCTCGGATTCATCCGCGCGCTCGCAGTGGTCGCGGTATCGTTCGCTGCTGTCGACATTGGATTAGGCGCGGCCTTCCGTGGAGAGCGCTCGATCGTGGTCTATCTCGCCTTCTTCCTGCCGATGGCGACGATGCGCGCACTCCTGCTGAAATTCGCGCCGGGCCTCGATCTCGGCGTGGTGGCGCTGATCGTGACCATGGTCGCGGCGATCACGCCGCTCCTGTTCTACGCGGTGGTGAAGTACACGCGTCTCAGCTTCCTGTTCGAGCGGACGGCCTGGGCCAGGCTCAAGCCCGCGCGGCCGCCCACCCTCGCTTCGGACCGGCTCTCGGGCCGGCAATGCGCTGGCGATTGTAGGCCTGCGCTCACGCTATCGAAACGATAGTAAAGCGGTCTCCGATCCGCATCGGAGACTGGCATCGTCCACTACAAGGTTGACTGCCCTGCCCGTCTCATTGCGTCGAATTTGCCGAAACTTGAGCAAACGCGCGACTTGACGCAGTGCAGCATTGGCGTAGGTATGCGCTCTAGCAACTATGAGGCTGGGCATGCTCATGGACAATAAGCCCACGGCTAAAAAGAAAGTGCTGGTGGTCGGCGGCGGCTTCGGGGGCGTATTCGCGGCCAAGGCGCTCGAGCGGCTCGGTCGCGGCGGCAAGCTCGAGGTCGAACTCGTCAACGCCAACAACTATTTCGTCTTTCAGCCGCTTCTGCCCGAGGTCGCCGCCTCCTCGATCCATTCCGCCGACGCGGTGGTGCCGCTCCGCCAGCTGCTGAACCGGTTGCAGGTGCGTCAGGCCGAAGTCATGGGCATCGACTTCGACCAGAAGAAGGTGATCGTCGTGCAAGGCGCGCGCCGCGTCCCGGTGGATCTCTATTACGACGAGCTCGTCATCGCGCTCGGCACCGGCGTCGATTTGAAGCGCTTCCCCGGACTGCCCGAGCACGCGCTGACCATGAAGGACCTCGCCGACGCGCACCGCTTGCGCACCCACGTGATCGGCTGTCTGGAGACGGCGGACGTGACGGAAGATCCCGCGATCAAGCAGCAGCTGCTGAGCTTCGTGGTGGTTGGAGCCGGCTTCTCGGGCGTCGAGACCATCGCCGAGGTGCGCGAGCTGGTCCGTCGCGCGCTCAAATATTACCACAACATTCGTGCCGACGAGATTCGCTTCTCCCTGATCGAATATGCGCCGCGCATCCTGCCGAGCTTCCCTGCCGACCTCGCGGCCTACGCGACGCAGCGGCTCACGATACACGGCATCGAGGTGCTAACCGGGATCGGCACGAAATCGGCCACGGGTTCGGCGGTCGAGCTGACCGACGGCCGCATCATCCCGACCTCGACCATCGTCGCCACCATCGGCAACGGCCCGCATCCTCTGGTCGCGACGCTCGGCCTCGACATGCAGTGGGGCCGCATCAAGACCGATCAGTTCATGCGCGTGCCCGGCCGCGACGGAGTGTGGGCGCTCGGCGACGCGGCGCTGATCCCGCTGGTCGAGCATCCGGGCGAGGACCCGGCCCATTTCGCCACCCAGACCGCGCAGTTTGCCGTGCGCGAGGGCAAGCAGATCGCCGCCAACATCTTCGCCAAGACCGAGGGCAAGGAGCTCAAGCCGTTCGCCTATACCTCGAAGGGCTCGCTCGCTTCGCTCGGCATGAGCAAGGCGGTCGCCGATGTATACGGGGTAAAGCTATCGGGCACGTTGGCCTGGCTGTTGTGGCGCGGCTTCTACCTGTCATTCCTGCCGGGCTTCACCGCCAAGCTCAGGGTCGGCGCGAACTGGCTGCTCAACAGCGTCATGCCTCCCAATATTGTGCAGATCCAGTCGACGCCGCCCGCCACCCGTTACATCCATTACCGCAAGGGCGACCGGGTGTTCGAGCCCGGCATGCTGATCGACGGCTTCTATACGGTGGTCAAAGGCTCGTTCCAGCTCACCATCGACAATCCCGCGACCGGCGAGCATTTCGCGAAGCTGTTCAAGAGCGGCGATCATTTCGGCGAGCGGGTTTTGCTCAAATCGGCGCTCCGCACCGGCCTCGTGGTGGCGATCGAGGATTCGGTCGTGCTGTTCATCGCCCAGAAGGACTTCACGCGGTTTGCTCGCGCCTTCCCCATCCTCGACACGTATTTCAAGGACTATATCGAGAAGACCTTCGGCGGCGCCGAGAAGTCCTTCGCGCCTGGCAGCGCCAATCACCAGCACGAGCTCGAAACCCTACCTTAGCGCCCAGGACCGTCAAACAGGGCCGGCCATGACGAACGGGCGGTGGTTGAGGCGTGGAAGCGACTCCCTTGAGGCGCGCCCAATCCCTATATTCCCTTCATCATGGCAACAGCGAAAAGCAGCAGTCCCTCCGGCAGGACGGTGGCGAAGGGCGACCATGTCTATCTAATCGACGCCTCCGGCTACATCTTCCGCGCCTATCACGCATTGCCGCCGCTCACCCGGCCCTCGGACGGGCTCCCCGTCGGCGCGGTGCACGGCTTCTGCGGCATGTTGTGGAAGCTGCTCCGCGAGACCGGCGAGCTCGCTCCGCCGACCCATCTCGCCGCCATCTTCGACCTGTCCGAGCACACGTTCCGCAACGAGTTATTCTCCGACTACAAGGCGAACCGGTCGGCGCCGCCCGACGACCTCATTCCGCAATTTCCGCTGATCCGCGACGCAGTCCATGCCTTCAACGTCGCCTGCATCGAGAAGCGCGGCTACGAGGCCGACGATCTGATCGCGACCTACGCGCGCGAGGCTCTGGAGGCCGGAGCCGAGGTGACCATCGTGTCATCCGACAAGGACCTTATGCAGCTCGTGCAGCCGGGCGTGCGGATGTACGACACGATGAAGAACAAGATGATCGAAGAGGCCGAGGTGATCGAGCGCTTCGGCGTACAGCCGTCCAAGGTGGTCGAGGTGCAGGCGCTGATCGGCGATTCGACCGACAACGTGCCGGGCGTGCCGGGCATCGGAGTTAAGACCGCCGCGCTCTTGATCAAGGAGTTCGGCGATCTCGAAACCCTGCTCGCGCGGGCGTCGGAGATCAAGCAAGACAAGCGGCGCGAGAATCTCATTCAATTCTCCGACCAGGCGCGCCTGTCGAAGACGCTGGTCATCCTCGACACCCATGTGCCGCTCGACGTGCAGCTCGCCGAGACCGCCGTCAGGCAGCCCGACACCGAGGCTCTGACCGCGTTCATGCGCAAGCTCGAATTCACCACGCTGCTTCGCCGTGTGGCCGAAGGCTTGGGCGCCGAGCTGCCTGTGGGTATGACGCCCTCGCCCACCCCGCAGCGCAAGAAGAAGGACGATTACAATCACCCGTTGCGGCGGAGCCCGCGCGGCGAGTTAGTGGCGGCGCGACCGTCCGGCGTGCCGGTCAAGGGCGCCGCAAGCTCGCCGGCGCAGCTTGCCGTCGCGCGGGCCGGCAAGCTCGAAGCGATCCCCTTCGATCGCTCCAACTACGAGACGGTGACCGGGGCTTCGCGGCTCGCCGATCTGCTCGACGCCGCGCGCTATCAGGGGCATTTCGCCTTCAGGGTGAAGCTGACCTCGTCGGATGCTATGCGCGGAGAGGTCGCCGGCGTCGCTCTTGCGCTAGTACCCGGGCACGCGGCCTATGTGCCGCTCGCGCACCGCGCCTCGGAGGGACTCGATCTCGGCGGCGAGACGGTGGCGCAGATTCCGATCCGTCTGGCGCTCGATCTGCTGAAGCCGATCCTGGAAGATGAGAGCGTCCTCAAGATCGTGCAGAACGCCAAGTTCGACATGGTGGCGCTCGCCCGTTACGGCATCGCCCTCCAGACGATCGACGATCCCTGTCTCATCTCCTACGCGCTGGACGCCGGCCGCGCCGAGCATCTGCCCGGCCACCTCGCCGGCAGTCTGCTCGGCTATACCTGTCTCACCGAGAAAGAAGTGGTCGGAACCGGCCGCGCTGCCGTCAGCTTTGACCGCGTGCGCCTCGCCGCCGCTACCGAATATGCCGGCGAGGAGACCGACATCGGCCTCAGGCTCTGGCTCGTGCTCAAGCCGCGGCTTGCTGCCGAGTCGGTGACCACGGTCTACGAGACGCTGGAGCGGCCGCTCGCGCCCGTGCTTGCCGAGATGGAGCGCGCCGGCGTCAAGGTTGAGCGGGCGACGCTCGCGACGCTGTCAGGCTCGTTCGCGCAGACCATTGCCCGGCTCGAGGACGAGATCAGGGCTTTGGCCGGCGAGGACTTCAATATCGGCTCGCCGAAGCAGCTCGGCGAGATCCTGTTCGACAAGATGAACCTTGCCGGCGGCAGGCGCACCAAGACAGGCGCCTGGAGCACCGACGCCGCGGCGCTCGAGGAGCTTGCGGCCGAGGGCCACGAGCTGCCGCGCAAAGTTCTCGACTGGCGGCTGCTCGCCAAACTCAAGAGCACCTATACCGACGCGATCCCGACCTATATCCACCCGGACACGGGTCGCGTGCACACGACCTATGCGCTGGCCGCCAGCACGACGGGGCGGCTGTCATCGGTCGAGCCGAACCTGCAGAACATCCCGGTGCGCACGGCAGAGGGCCGCGCCATCCGCAAGGCGTTCGTCGCCGACAAGGGCAAGAAGCTTATCAGCGCCGACTACAGCCAGATCGAGCTTCGCGTGCTCGCACACATGGCCGACACGCCAACGCTACGCCAGGCCTTCGCCGACGGGCTCGACATTCACGCCATGACCGCGAGCGAAATGTTCGGCGTGCCGATCGAAGGCATGGACCCCGGCGTCAGGCGGAGAGCCAAGGCCATCAATTTCGGCATCGTCTACGGCATCTCGTCGGTCGGCCTCGCCGCCCAGCTCGGCATCGGGCGGAGCGAGGCGGGCGCCTATATCAAGACCTATTTCGAGCGCTTCCCCGGCATCCGCGACTACATGGAGGCGATGAAGGCCGAGGCTCGCCGCCAGGGCTACGTCAAGACGCTGTTCGGGCGGAAGGTTCACTACCCTGAGATCAACACCAAGAATCCAAGCTTGCGCGGCAATTTCGAGCGCGCGGCGATCAACGCGCCGATCCAGGGCTCTGCAGCCGATATCATCCGCCGCGCCATGATCAGGATGGGACCCGCGCTTGAGGAGGCCGGGCTCTCGGCGCGCATGCTGATGCAGGTGCATGACGAGCTCGTGTTCGAGGCGCCGGATGGCGAGGTCGAGGCGACGATGGAGGTGGCGCGCCACATCATGGAGCGCTCACCGGAGCCCGCGCTGAAGCTGAAGGTGCCGCTCAAGGTGGACGCGCGCGCCGCCGACAATTGGGAAGCCGCGCATTAGCGAATGAATACAAGGAGGATGCGATGGGCAAATGCGCGCACTGCGGCAACGACTACGACCAGAGCTTCACCGTCACCATGGGCGGGCGCACCATGATCTTCGACTCGTTCGAATGCGCGATCGCCGCGATGGCACCTGTCTGCCCGCATTGCGGCGTTCGCATCGTCGGCCACGGCGTGCAGCACGGCGACACGATCTTCTGCTGCGTCCACTGCGCCAAGCATGAGGGGATCAAGGGCCTGCGCGACCGCGACTAGGTATTCCGGCGCGTTTTAGGTCGGTGGTTAGTGGATTACCGCTTTCGCAGGAATGATGTCCGAAGAGTGGTGGCACGCAAAGAGTCGCGTCAATGCTGCGGCTTGACCACGGCGATGACGTTTGTCTGCACCACGCTTTTGACCTTGGCGATGTCCTCGACGATCGTCTTGGTGCCGTCCTCTGGCGTCGAGCAGTCGAGCTGCGCCACCAGCTTCTCGGACGACAGCACCACCACGTTGGCGAACTTGCAGTTCGCAAGGCTCAGGCTCTTGATATGATCGGCGACGTCGCCGGCGCTTGCCGCACGCAAGAGTTCGATGAAGAGATAGATGTTCACCACCATCGGATCGTCCTCCCCTTTGCTTTGTTTGCGCTACCGGCCTCTAGCCTACTTGAGCGCTAACGCGCCGTCTTGCTACCTCAGCGCGCAACAGGAGAGCGTCAAAACCCAGCCTGGAGGTCCCATGCGGCGATATCTTCCGATTTCTGGCTTGCTCCTGTTGCTGTTCGCAGCCGGAACGCCGGCGGCAGCCCGGCCCGCACCGATGTCTGATGCCGAACTTCTGTCGAAAAGCGACCTGGTTGCACTGGTGCGCGTGCTCTCCGTCACCTGCACCTCCGTCAGCAAGGACGAGCGCACCGGCGAAGCGCTGCCGAGCTACAGCGCGAACGTCGAGCTGATCGAGGTCATCAAGGGCGACGCGGCCAAGGGCAACGACGTCAACATCGTATTCCACGAAGTTCCCAAGGGGCTGCTCGGGCCGTGGAGCGTGTTCTATTATCCCGGCGAGATGGTGTGGACGCACCTCGTCAAGCAGGGCGACGACTACACCACGACGTGGTGGAACGGCCGCGGCGAGCTGGTGCACAAGACCGACATCACCACGCTGCCGACCAGGCCCGGCGAGGGCGTCGCGATAAAGCGGATCCGCACCGAGCATCCCTCTAACGATTAGTCGTCGTTGTCATCGTCTGGCTTGACCGTGCGATACAGTCGCCGTCTCGGCGCGCAATCGCGAAGGTCGGTGCTTACTGGATGCCCGCTTAACGGGCATGTCAACGCGCGCTAGGCCGAGACACCGTCGAGCCAGGTGTTGAACAGCCTATCGCCGGCTGCGCAGGCGGCGGGGGCATAGCGCGCGGTGGTGGCGCGGATCTCGGCGAGATCGACACTGGAATTGGACAGCTCGAGCGTGTGGCCGATCAGCCATCTCTCGAGATCGCGCGCAGGCAGCTCGACGTGGAATTGCAGCGCGAGCACCTTAGGCCCGTAGGTGAATGCCTGGTTCGGCGTGATCGCCGTCGACGCAAGCCGGGTCGCGCCCTGCGGCAGATCGAACGTGTCGCCATGCCAGTTCAGAACGCGCACGCCGTCGATTGCCGCAAGCGGCGAGGCCTTGCCTTCTGCGGTCAGAGTCATCTCGTCCCAGCCGAGTTCCTTGTGCTTGCCGGGATAGACGCGCGCGGCGAGCACGGCGGCGAGGGCCTGGCAGCCGAGGCAGATGCCGATCACCGGCGTGCCCTGCTTCACGGCGGCCTCGACGATTGCGAGCTCGCCCTTGATGAACGGATAGCGGTCGGTCTCGTAGATGCCGATCGGGCCGCCGAGCACGAGGAGAAGATCGGCAGTCTTGGCGGGAGCGAGATCGTCGACGCCGGCTTCGAGATAATTGAGCGAGATGCCGCGATCTGCGAGCACGCCTTTAAGCGTGCCGGCATCTTCGAAAGCGACATGGCGAATGGCGACGGCGTTCTTCATCGATCACGATCCCCGCTGCGACGGATCTTGTTTAGAAGCATCGCGCGGAAAAGGAAACAGCGGCAACGGAGCCCGCATTGGTCCCGAGCCAAAGCGGTTTCGCGGGAAACAGTCACACGATAATCGCGGTGCCTTGGCGGCGAGGATCGCCTGCACCTTCGACGCCGCCATTGGGGCGGCGGCGAGCGGCGTGGACTCCACCGAAAAACAGATTTTGTTTCGGCCACGCATGCGCCTGCTCGCCGAGCGCAAGCAAAGCGCGCTCGATCGGCTGGGGAAGGCCCGGCTCGAAGCTCGTCTTGCCATCGCGCTCGACATGAAGCCGCGACGCCTCGACCGCAGTATCCAGGCCCATGCCATGATCGAGCAGATTGACGGCGACCTGAAGGATCGCGGTCCTGATGCGGTTCGAGCCGCCGGTGCCGAGCGCCGTCACCGTGCCGTCGGCCTGCAGGATGATGGTCGGGGCCATCATCGATGAGAGGCGCGTACCGGGCCGCCAATCGCCGAGCGCGCCGGCCAGATCCTCCTCGCCCAGCATGTTGTTCAGCATGAAGCCGAATTTGCCGACGATGAAGCCGTTGCCCTCGCCGTTGGACAGGCTGACGGCGGCGGCGGTGCCATCGGCATCGATCACGCTGACATGGGTCGTGCCGCGATGAGCAGCGGGATGGCGCACGGCCTGGCGCAGCTCCTTCGCCAGCGCGCCGCCTGCGAGCCGCGGCGCGAGCGCATCGCCGTGCGTCGCGCGCGCTTGGTTGGTCGCCTCCATGGCGGCGCGGAGCGCGAGGGCGTCGAGCGTGGTGCCCTGCCCGGCAAGCGTTTCGAGAACAGCGAGGCCGAAAGCGATCAGCGCTCCGCTCGCCGCCGGCGGCGGATTGAGGGCGACGGACGCGTCGGCGTGGGGCCAGTAGAGGGGCTCGCGCCACTCGACGCGATAGCGCTTGAGATCGTGATAGGTGAGATAGCCGCCCTGCTCGCGCGATTGCGTCACGATCGCCCGGCCGACATCACCATCGATAAACAGCCGCGCGCCATCCTCGGCCAGCCATTCGAGAGTCTCGGCAAGCTCATCGTTGCGGAAAATGGCGCCCGCCTGCATCGGCTTGCCGGCGGGGGCGAAGATGCGCGCGACATCCGCGCTCGCGGTCAGGATCGGGGCGATGACGGCGAACAGATAGGCCTGGAAGTCGGTGAGCGGAAAGCCTTGCCGGGCGGCGCGCACGGCCGGTTCGACCAGACGCTTCATCGGCAGTCTGCACAGAGCCTCGTGCAGCGCGAACAGGCCGGGCACCACGCCTGGCGTGGCGCTCGAGCCAAGTCCGATATGGAACTCCTGCTTGGCGGGTCCAAAATCGGCGTCGATCGGGAAGAAATCGATTTCGCTCGCCGGCCGGCGCTTGAGCGGCGTGTCGGCGAAGAAGTCAAACAGCGTAGCTGAGTCCTTGTTCGCACTGCGGGCCATGAGGAAGCCGCCGCCGCCCGGCGAGGCGAATACAGCTTCGGCGACGAATGTCATGAATGTCGCCGCCAGCGCAGCATCGAAGGCGTTGCCGCCGTCCTGGAGAATCTCAGCGGCGGCTTGCGCGGTGAGCGCATGTCCCGCCGCGACGACGCCTTTGCCTTTGCCCTTGCTCATGCGCATTCCACACGGCAACATTCCGACGAAAGCCGAAATCCAGGTGAGAGGAAATTACATATCTGCTGGATACTGGCTTTCGCCGATATGACGGAGACTTGGCGAAAGCCCTTTACCGTTAGCCAAGCCGCTTTTCGAGCGCGGCAAGCTCCTCTGTGAGCGCCTTGGGGAGCTTGGCGCCAAAGATGGCGAAGTGCTCCTTGATCAGCGGGATCTCCGCCTTCCAGCCTTCCTTGTCGACGGTCGTCATTTCCTTCATGTCGGCAGGATCGACCTTGACGTCCTTGACGTCGATCGCGCCCTCGGCCGGAACCTTGCCGATCGGCGTATCGACGGCGGCGGCCTTGCCGTCGCAACGCTCGAAGATCCATTTCAGCACGCGGGAATTCTCCGCGTAGCCCGGCCACATGAACTTGCCGTCCTTGTTCTTGCGGAACCAGTTCACGTAGAAGATCTTCGGCATCTTGGCGCCGCCCTTCTCGCCCATCTTCAGCCAGTGGGCGAAATAATCGCCCATGTGGTAGCCGCAGAACGGCAGCATGGCCATCGGGTCGCGGCGGATGTCGCCCTTCACGCCGGAAGCGGCGGCGGTCTTCTCAGATGCCATGATCGAGCCGAGGAACGTCCCCTGCTGCCAGTTGTTGGCCTCCGTAACCAGCGGCACCACGGAGGCGCGACGGCCGCCGAACAGGATGGCGTCGATCGGCACGCCCCTCGGGTCTTCCCATTCCTTGGCGATGACCGGGCACTGCCCCGCCGGCGCGGTGAAACGCGCGTTGGCATGCGCCGCCGTGCGACCCGAGCCCGGGTGCCACGAACGGCGCATCCAGTCCACGGTATGCTCGGGCGTGTAGCCCATCTGCTCCCACCACACGTCGCCGTCGTCGGTCAGCGCAACGTTTGAGTAGATACAGTTGGCCGTCAGCGTCTTCATGGCGTTGGCGTTCGAGTCGTTCGAAGTGCCGGGCGCCACGCCGAAGAAGCCGGTTTCGGGGTTGATTGCGTATAGCCTGCCGTCATCGCCGAACTTCATCCAGCAGATATCGTCGCCGATCGTCTCGGCCTTCCAGCCCGGAATGGTCGGATTGACCATGGCGAGGTTGGTCTTGCCGCATGCGCTCGGGAACGCGGCGGCGATGTACTTCACCTCGCCTTCGGGGTTGGTGAGCTTGAGAATCAGCATGTGCTCGGCCATCCAGCCCTCGTCACGCGCCTTCACCGATGCGATGCGGAGCGCGTGGCACTTTTTGCCGAGCAGGGCGTTGCCACCATAGCCGGAGCCATACGACCAGATCTCTCGCGTCTCGGGGAAATGCGAGATGTATTTGGTCTCGTTGCAGGGCCACGGCACGTCGGCAGTCGTGGGGCTCGAGAGCGGATAACCGACCGTGTGCATGCCGCGCACGAAGTCTTCGCTGTCACCGAGCGCCTTCCACACCTTGGCACCGACGCGGGTCATGATGTGCATGTTGGCGACGGCATAGGCCGAGTTGGTCACCATTACGCCGATGCCGGCGATCGGCGAGCCGACCGGCCCCATGGAATAGGGGATGACATACATGGTGCGCCCGGCCATCGCCCCGTCATAAAGCTTGCTGAGCGTCTTCTTCATCTCGGCCGGGTCGAACCAGTTATTGGTCGGGCCGGCGTTTTCCTTTTTCTCCGCGCAGATATACGTCTGGTCTTCGACGCGGGCGACGTCTTTGGGGTCTGAGCGCACCAAGATCGAGTTCGGCCGTTTCTCCGGGTTCAGCCACAGCGCCGTGCCGCCGTCGACCAGGGCCTTCAGCATGGCTTGGTACTCTTCCTTGGAGCCGTCGCACCAATAGACCGACTTCGGGCTTGAATAGCGCCTTGGCCTGCTCGACGAAGGCAAGAACATTCTTGTTCGTCGTCTTGGCCTCGCCGTGGGTGTCGGACTTTGCTCCTTCAGGCGCAATCTTCGTCTGTACGCTCATGCGGCAGGATCCCCAGTTCGATGCGTTGGATTGGAAGGCGATTGGCCCTCCTAGCTACCACTGAAGCTGGAAGGCTTTCAAGGCACGGCCGCTGGCCGTCCAAGCGCCCGGCAGACGACCGCTCCCCGCTTCAGCGTTGAACCGGACCGCAAGGACTTGGTGAGGCGGTCATGATCGGATCCCAAACCGCCTTCTCCTGTGCGCGATGGGTGATATGGGGCGGGAAGTTGCACCGCTCGTAATAGATGTCCGCGCCGACTGGATAGTCGGCAATGGTGCCGAAGCGGGGCTTGGTGTAGGTCTCCCACCGATCTTGCGCCGGAGCAGCGCGCGCGACGGCGATCAATCCCAGCGCGACGGCAAGAGCAAAACCACCAAGCCTACGTCGAGCCATCATTGCTTCACTCCCGAAGCGCAACAGCGGAATGCGGTAGGCGCATCCCAACCGATATAACCGTTCCCCCCGTCGCTGCCTCTACCAGACACGGTGGATCGTCGCCGGAGCCATCGGCTCACCTGCCTTGCAGGCAAACGCTTCGCGAAACGGCAACATGTTCATGAGCACGCCGTTGACCCTATACTTGCCGGGAGCGTGGGGGTCGGTTTTCGCCTCCTCTTTGGCGGCTTCTTCGGTGTGGTGCTCGCACCAGCCCTGTGCGTAACTCAGGAAAAAGCGCCGAGCGGGTGAATAGCCTAGACCGTCCGGGCCGTCCTTGGCGCCTGGCGTGGCGAGAAACGCATCGTAAGCAAGGCGGGTACCGCCATTGTCCGCCGTGTTCTCGCCGAGCGTCAGCTGGCCATCCACCCGCACATCCTTGGCCGGATTGGATTTGTCTTTGACAGCGATGAACGCATTATACTGGCGCACCAATCCGGACGCGCGCGCCTCGAACGCCTTCGCGTCTTGGGCTGTCCACCAATCGCTCAAATTGCCGCGCGCGTCGTAGTCGCGGCCTTCGTCATCGAAGCCATGCGTCAGTTCATGGCCGATAAGCGCGCCGAGATTGCCGTAATTGACCGCGTCATCGGCAGTCACCGCAAAGTTCGGCGGCTGAAGCGCGGCCGCAGGGATTGTGATGTCCACCATCTGCTCATCGTAATAGGCGTTGTTGGTCGGCGCGCTGGTGCTCCATTCGCTACGGTCAGTGGGCTTGCCGATCTTGGCGAGATCGAACGATATTGTGAAATCCGCCGCGCGCTCCACGTTGCCGAGTGCATCGCCGCGCACGATCTCAAGCTTTGAATAGTCGAGCCAGAACTCCGGATGGCCGACCTTGTAGACCACGCTGTCGAGCTTTTCGAGCGCACGCGTCTTGGTCGCGTCGCTCATCCAATCACGCGATTGGATATTGGCTCGCATCGCCTCGGCAATCGCGCGCGTCATCGCCAGCACGCGTCGGCTCGACTCCTCTTTGAATTCCCGCTCGACATATGCCTCACCGAGAGCGTCGCCGAGCTGATCGTCGGTCGCGGCAACGCAGCGCTTCCAGCGTGGCGCAATCTCGGCCTGGCCGTCGAGCCGCTCGCCGAAGAAGGCGAAGTCCTCGTCGACGAGCGCCTTGGGCGCCACGGAGACCAGCCCGTGAACGAGGTACCAACGGAGATAGGCCTTCCAGTCTTTGGGCGGCACGGACTTGAGGGGTAGCTCGAGCCCGCTGAAGAAAGCTGGATTTGCGACATCAATGAAGACGAATGGCGGCGCGCCCACCTCGGCCAGATACGCTTTCCAGTCGAACGACGGCGCAAGCTTGGTGAACCCGGCGAGCGTCAGCTTGTGGTGGATATTTTTTGGATCGCGCCGATCGACCAGGCTCATGGCCGCTTTCGCCAGCGCGGTCTCGATGCGCATCACGGCGCCGGACTCGGCCGCTGCGCGATCGGCGTCGTCACCGAGGAGCCGGAACATGCGCGTCACATGGGCGCGATAGAAGTCGCGCTCATCCTTGAATGCCTCGGTCAAATAGTAATCACGGTCGGGGAGCGCGAAACCGTCTTCGTCGGCGAGCGCGATCATCCTGCCCGCGTCGGTATAGTCAGGTGTCGACGAGAAAAAGAACAACGGACTTGCGCCGATACGATGGAGATGTGCGATCGCCGCGGCGAGGTCAGCTTTGCTCTTGATTGCCGCGATGCGCTCGAGCTCAGGCGCAAATGACTGCAATCCCTTTTGCTCAATGGAAGCCGTGTCGAGGCACGAGGCGTAATAGTCCCCGATCTTTCGCCGCTGCTCTGCCTGCACCCCCTGGCCTGCGGCTGCTTCCTCGAGGATCGCCGCCAGCACGCCCAGCGTATGCTCGTCGAGATCGCTGAAGCGCCACCAGCTCGATTGATCACGAGGGATCGGATTCGCCTTAAGCCACGCGCCGCAGGCATATCGGTAGAAATCGGCGCATGGCGAGACGGTATGGTCGATCGCCGACGGGTCGAACACCGGCGGCATCACCGTCTGAAGTGCTTCGGTCGGCGTTTCGGCGCGCAACGGGGGCGCCAGCAGTAACGAGCCCAACACGATGATCGTCCGAGAGAGCCGACGCATGTCGCCTATTGCCGCCCGGCGCGGGCCTCGGCGACCAGCCGGACCAGCTCCTTGCGCGCCTCGGCGGGCGTCGTGATCGGCTCGGCAAACAAGATCCGCCGCGCATGGCCGTCGAGGGCGATATCGAAACCCTCGGGATCGACGCCGGTCATGCGCCATGGACCCGCCGCAGCGTCGGCAAGGGCGGTGGCGTAGAGCTCGACCGCATCGGCATGGTCTGAATTCATGTGCTCCACGATGCCGGGCTCGCCCTCAATCAGGCTCGTGGCGGCCTCGATCGGCACCAGGAGCTCGCTCGGGCTGAGATCGAAGATGCGCCCGAAGCCGCCGATATAATGGGCGCCATCTACGGCCAAGCGAAAGAACGCGAAATCGGGGAAGTCGGCATAGAAGGCGGCCTCGGGGTGACGGGCTAGGAAGCGCCGCCTCACCGCCTCGTCTCCCGTCCGTTCAGCCTTGCCGTGCAGGGTGACGCGGGCTCCCTGGAGCGGATCGGCGAGCGCTCCAGTCTCGTCGACCATGATTGAGGCGCGCGGATCCTTGGCGAGGTTCGCCGTGTGGCGGGCGAGGTTCGAGATGAGAAAGGTCGGGGCGCCCATAGCCTCGGTCGCAAGGGTAATGAGCGAGGCGTACGGGTAGCCGTTATGCGAATCGATAGTGGCGAGAGACCCTTTGAATGCGCGGCGCAAAAGGCCCCTCGCGGCGCCGACGATCTCCTCGAGCGAGGGCATCGGTTGAGACTTATTCACTTGCGCCACAACGATAATTGTTGCATTGCGGTACAGCTGGGTGGCGAGCCTCGCCCCAATGCTGCCACAATTGGCGCAGCCCCTGACCCTTAACACCCCTCAACCATCTATCGCCGCAAGGGCCCCCCACAATGCCAACAATCGCACTTGTCGACGACGATCGTAACATTCTGACCTCCTTACGCATGGTGCTCGAGGCTGAAGGCTATAAGACCCAGACCTATAATGACGGCGCAAGTGCCCTCGACGGCTTCGCCGAGAGCCCGCCCGACCTTGCCATCCTCGATATCAAGATGCCGCGCATGGATGGCATGGAGCTGCTGCGCCGCCTCCGCCAGCGGAGCGAGCTCCCGGTCATCTTCCTGACCTCGAAAGACGAGGAGATCGACGAGCTGTTCGGCCTCAAGATGGGCGCCGACGACTTCATCCGCAAACCCTTCCCGCAACGGCTCCTGGTCGAGCGGGTCAAGGCAGTTCTCCGGCGTGCCCAGCCCCGCGACGGGTCGGCCCCGGTGGTTGAGGACAAGTCCAAGGTGCTCGAGCGCGGCAAGCTCAAGATGGACCCCGAGCGACATACTTGCGTTTGGGACAACCGGCCTGTGACTTTGACCGTAACCGAGTTCCTCATCTTGCAAGCGCTGGCCTCGCGGCCCGGCGTGGTGAAAAGTCGCGACGCGCTGATGGATGCCGCCTATGATGATCAGGTTTATGTCGACGACCGCACCATCGACAGCCACATCAAGCGGTTGCGTAAGAAATTCAAGGCGGTCGATACGAGCTTCGACGTGATCGAGACGCTCTATGGCGTTGGTTACCGGTTCAAGGAATAACGGGTCCGGCAGATGACCGCCGAGGCCGACAGGTCCTGGCAACGGCCTGACGCCGCCGCGGTTAGGGAACGTCTACGCCGCGCCGTCAGGATGATGCTGTCGCGCATCCGGCGAGCCTATCGCTGGCTCGCGCTGCACCTCCCCTTCCGGCACGGCTTCTCCAGCCTGACGCGGCGCATCGTCGTGCTGAACCTGATCGGGCTCGCGATCCTCGTCTCGGGCATTCTCTATCTGAACCAGTTCCGCGCAGGGCTGATCGACGCCAAGGTCCAGAGCCTGCTCACCCAAGGCGAGATCATCGCCCGCGCCATCGCCGCTTCCGCCGGCGTCGACACCAACGAGGTGCAGCTCGATCCCGAGAAGCTGCTCGAGAGCGAGCAGGGCCAGAGCGACGACGACGCGCTTGGCGGCTCGCTCGAATTTACCATCGATCCCGAGCGCGCCGCCCCGATCCTGCGCCCTCTGGTGAAGCCGACGGGAAGCCGCGCCCGCATCTATAACCGCGACGGCGCGCTGATCCTCGATTCCGACACGTTCTATTCGCGAGGCGAGGTGCTGCGCTACGACCTGCCGCCGCCCGACGCCGAAAAGCCGGACGCGCTCACCTCGTTCTGGCAGGCGGTCAAGACGCGCATGCGGCAATACGATTTGCCCCTCTATACCGAGATCGGCGGCGCCAACGGCAAGGCATATCCCGAAGTCGCCACCGCGTTGACCGGGACGTCGGTGCCGATTGTCCGCATTAACGACAAGGGCGAGCTCGTGGTCAGCGTCGCCGTGCCGATTCAGCGCATGCGCGCGGTGCTCGGCGTGCTGCTGCTCTCGACTCGTGGCGGCGACATCGACAACATCGTCGCTGCCGAGCGCTGGGGCATCGTGCGCGTGTCGCTGTTCGCGGCGGCCGTCACCATCGTGCTGTCGGTAATCCTTGCCAACACGATCGCCGGCCCCATGCAGAGACTGTCGGCAGCGGCCGAGAGGGTGCGCCACAGCGTCAAGGCCCGTGCCGAAATCCCCGACTTCACCGACCGCTCCGACGAGATCGGGCATCTCTCCGGCGCGCTTCGCGACATGACCAAGGCGCTCTATGGGCGAATCGACGCCATCGAGAGCTTCGCAGCCGATGTGGCGCACGAGCTCAAGAACCCGCTCACCTCCTTGCAAAGCGCGACCGAGACTTTGCCGCTCGCCAAGACCGACGAATCCAAAGAGCGGCTGATGGACATCATCAAGCATGACGTCAGGCGGCTCGACCGGCTGATTAGCGATATCTCCGACGCGTCACGCCTCGATGCCGAACTCGCGCGCGAGGACGCGACGCCGGTTGACCTGGCCGAGCTGTTGCGCACCACGGTGTCGCTGTTCAACGACATCCATCGCGACGACACGCCCGAGGTGGTGTTCGACATCGCTTATGCGCCCGGCGCGCGGCCCTACCGCGTCACCGGCCATGACAGCCGCTTGGGCCAGGTCATCGTCAATCTGCTCGACAATGCGATCTCGTTCTCGCCGTCGGGCGGGCGCGTAGCGGTGGTGACGCGGCGGATCGGTCCCGAAATCCAGATCGCCATCGAGGACGAGGGCCCGGGCATTCCCGAGGAAAATCTCGAGCGCATCTTCGAGCGCTTCTACACCGACCGGCCGCAGGAGAATTTCGGGCAGAACTCCGGGCTCGGCCTCAACATCTCGCGGCAGATCGTGGTCGCACATGGCGGCCGGCTATGGGCGGAGAACCGTCCCGCCGCTGGGCTCGGTCGCGGCAAGGGCGATACCGGCGACAAGAAAAGCGGCGGCGCGCGTTTCGTTATCCGCCTACCCGCAGCGTGAGCCGTAACGTGTTGAACCAGACGCCAATTCCCACGCGTACCGGCGAAAGCCGGTATCTATCAGATCAATCACGGATTCGGGCCCAGGATTGCGGCTCGCGCCGGAATGACCGAAACAGGGGGCGCGGCAGCGACCCCGTCGGTCTCCCATCCCTATCGAGAGGCAATGACTAGAGACGAGGCGGGCGAGCTCGTGCACGGCACCTGCGTGGCCCTTGGCAAACGTGCCGCGCTGCTGCGCGGTCCCTCTGGCGCCGGCAAGTCGGATCTCGCGCTGCGCTTCCTCGCCCTGCCCGGCGACGGTGAGTATCTGCCGCTGCTCGTCGCCGACGATCAGGTGTTCGTCGCGCCGAACGGCAACGACGAGCTCATCGCCTCGTCGCCGCAAACCATCGCCGGCAAGATCGAGGTGAGAGGGGTCGGGATCATCGAGGTGCCGTCGCTGGCGCAGGCCGATTTGATGCTCGTTTGCGATCTCGTCGGCGCGGGCGATGTCCCCCGCTTGCCGCCTGAGCCGTGGGAACGGACCGTGATCGCCGGCGTAGCCGTACGCCATCTGAGGCTCGCTCCGTTCGAGCCTTCGGCCGCTTTGAAGCTCAAAATGGCGCTCTTGTGGGCGGATCGCGATCTTCCCAAGTAGGAATCAAGGAACGTGCTTGCGCGGAGCCCCGCTCCTGACAAAGATAGCCGCCTTTCGCCAGGTGGCGGTCACCCAAGGGTCCAAATGATCGGCGTCGTCATCGTCACCCATGGCCGGCTCGCGCACGAATTCCGTGCCGCGCTCGAGCACGTGGTCGGTCCGCAAGAGCAGATCGAAACCATCTCGATCGGTCCCGACGACGATCTCGACGAGCGGCGCAGCGATATGCTGACCGCGCTCGCAAGAGTTGATAGCGGCGGCGGCGTGGTCGTGCTCACCGACATGTTCGGCGGCACGCCATCGAACCTCGCCATCTCCGCCATGGAGCAGGACAATGTCGAGGTAATCGCTGGCGTCAATCTGCCGATGCTGGTGAAGCTCGCGAGCGTGCGCGGCGAATGTGGGCTCGACGAGGCGATCACTCAGGCGCAAGAGGCGGGGCGCAAATATATCAGCGTCGCCAGCCAGATTCTCGCGGCGAACTGAGAGTGGGCAAACCGCGCGACAAAGAGGGAGAGCCACGCGAAGGTCTTTACTTCGCGGAGGTGGTGATTCCCAACAAGAAGGGACTGCATGCGCGAGCATCGGCCCAGTTCGTGCGCTGTGCCGCGCGCTTCACTGCCGACGTGCGGGTGACACGCGATGGCCACACCGTCGGCGGCACCTCGATCATGGGATTGATGATGCTCGCTGCGGGCCAAGGCCATTCCATTCTGATCGAGACCGACGGCAAGGAGGCGAGTGAGGCGCTCGAAGCGCTGATCGCCCTCGTCGAGTTCGGGCTTCGGCGAAGAAGATTGACTAGAGCGGCCGCTTGTAGCCGGTGACCATGGCGCGGGCGAGGTTCTCGCGCCGCACGAAGCTCGCGAGACCACCGCGGCGACATGAACGAGCACAAGCGCTAGCGTGATACCGGCAATCAGCTCGTGCACCTCTTCGACCGCCTCGCCGGTATCACTCGTGAACATCCCGGCCAAAGGTCCAGCCTGCTGATCTCCGCCGTACACACGAGACCCGTGCTACGGTCGCGCAGGGAAACAGGAGCAACACCACCACGATGGCGGCGGCGCCGGCTGCGGCCGAGATAGCGCTCGGCCTTGCACAGAAGCAGGTCACGCACATAACGAAATCGGTTGCCGGTGAACAGACGAAGCCGAGAAGCGGGCATGGGGCGGTCTAGCGAAGCCCCAGACGATCCGACGCCACGATCAGAGCACCGACCACATGGCCCGCCCAGACATGCAGTTTGAGCACGTCCTCGTCGGTCAGGGCCTAGGCGACGGTAAAGGCTATGACCAATGTCCAGTGGAATAGCCTGACGAAAGGGTCCCACACAAAGACGTCGCGCGGTGACGCGCCTTAGTGTGAATTGCGCATGAGATTTCCCTACAGTGCCCGAAAGAAGCCTTCCTTGAGCCGCATCAACGGAAATTGTTATACGCTGGCGGCCAGGATTCCTATGATCGTCGGCTCCAGAATGAGATATGCCAGCATCTGCTTAGCGCTCGCCATCGCCGCCATTGCCTGCGGTATTGCGCGACAGGCAACTGCCGAGCCGACCCTCCAAGATGCCGCGTCGGCGGCAAAGCTCTTCGAGGCCGGAAGGTTCGCCGAGGCAGGCGAGATCTACACGCGGCTCGTCGCTCAGGATCCGATCGATCAGTCCACAGTTCTCCAATTGGGCCGCATCGCTCTTCTCGCCAACCGTCTAGACGATGCGGAGAAATGGTTGGAGCGGGCGCTGACGCTAAAGCCGGACAACACCGACGCCAAAATCATGTTGGCGGAGGCATTCTATCGCGGCGACGACTTCCAGAAGGCGGCTTCCGCACTCGACGGCGTCGACGTTGCCACTAACAAGCTCGTCACCGAGCAATATCCGACCTTGAACGTGGCTGCGCTTCAGAGCTTCAAAGGCCAGACGCCCTATGAATTGCAGGGCAACGGCCAGGTCACGAGGCTCAAATTCGTCAACACCACCGGCCCGCTGCCGGTCGTCAGCGTGCGGGTGAATGGCGGCGAGGAGGTCATCTTCTTCATCGACACCGGCGGCTCGGAGGTCGCGCTCGATACCGACTTCGCCAAGGAGCTCGGCCTTACCCAATTCGGCGAGATGCAAGGCACCTTCTCCGGCGGCGAGCACGCCAAAGTTGGGCAGTCGCGCATTGACTCATTCACTTTGGGCGACTGGACGGTCCACAACCTGCCGGTCGTGACGCTGGCGCTGCGCCAGCTCTCAGCCGGGCTTGGCGTCAAGCGCATCGACGGATGCATCGGCATCACTTTGCTCTACCATTTCCTGGCGACGCTCGATTATCCCAAGGGCGAACTCGTGTTGCGCAGGAAAACGGCCGAGAGCCTGAAGCAGTTCGCCGCGGAGGCGTCGGCCGATCGCGTTGCAATTCCGTTCTGGATGGCGAGCGACCATTTCATGGTTGGCTGGGGCCGGGTGGAGACGATGCCGCCTACGCTCCTGTTCGTCGACACCGGCCTCGCAGGGGCGGGCGTGAAGCTCGCCGAGTTGGTCATCAAGGGCGCCGGGATCAAGCTCGAGGAGGATAAGGCTTACGAGGGCTCAGGGGGCGGCGGACAGCTGAAGATCGTGCCCTACACGGTGAGCCAGCTGTCGTTCGGGGACGTGCGGGAAGACAATGTTCAGGGTCTCTACGACGGACCGTTCCCATGGGAAAACATGTTCGGCTTCCACCTCGCCGGCATGGTAGGCCATGATTTCTTCAAGCCGTTTGCCGTGACCTTCGACTTCGACACGATGCAGATCTCTCTGCAATAGCACCGCCTCGCGGGCGCCCTACACGACGAATTCGGAGTGACACGCGTCGCAGCGAAGCCTGTCGCCGATCTCCTCGCGCGCAATGAAAAAGAGCTGCGAGCGGGCGCCCTGCGCCACCCAGCAGTTCGGGCAGAGAAACGCATCTGCCTCATAGGCCTCGACCCGGCCTGGCGCAGCACCTGGTGCCTCGCGGGCAATCTGCTTGGCGATCTCTCTCAATTCGGCCGTGTGGTCTAGGAGCATAAAGCAGTGTAACGCCGTCTCCGCTCTGATGCCAATCACCGGTAAAGCCTCCAAAACACCACCCAGCGGGCGCCAAGGAATCGTTTTTGTGAGACCTTTGGCGTTGGCAACCCCCTGGAAAAGGTATAAGGACTTCCTTATATCTTTATCAGTTCGAGGGGTGAGGCTGCTGTATGACCTACCACGTTAGAGACATCGGGCTGGCCGAGTGGGGCCGGAAAGAGGTCGCCATCGCCGAGACGGAGATGCCGGGGCTGATGGCGGTGCGCGAGGAATATGCCGCCCGGCAGCCGCTCAAGGGCGCGCGCATCGCCGGCTCCCTGCACATGACCATCCAGACCGCCGTCTTGATCGAGACGTTGAAGGCCCTCGGCGCCGACATTCGCTGGGCCTCGTGCAACATCTATTCGACCCAGGATCATGCAGCGGCCGCGATCGCTGCCGTGGGCATCCCGGTGTTCGCCTTCAAGGGAGAGAGCCTCGAGGAATATTGGGACTACACCAACTCCATCTTCGAATGGGCCGACGGCGGCACGCCGAACATGATCCTCGACGACGGCGGCGACGCCACCTTGCTGGTGCATCTCGGCGTCCGCGCCGAAAAGGGTGACACCGCTTTCCTCGATACCGCCACCAACGAGGAGGAAGAAGTCCTATTCGCCTCGATCAAGGAGCGGCTGAAGCGGGAGCCCGGCTGGTTCACCAAAGTCGCCGCCAATATCCGCGGCGTGACCGAGGAGACTACGACCGGCGTGCACCGGCTCTACGAGATGCAGAAGAAGGGCACGCTGCTGTTCCCTGCAATCAACGTCAATGACAGTGTCACCAAATCGAAGTTCGACAATCTCTATGGCTGCCGCGAGAGCCTGGTCGACGGCATCCGCCGCGGTACGGACGTGATGATGGCCGGCAAGGTGGCGATGGTGTCCGGCTTCGGCGACGTGGGCAAGGGCTCGGCCGCGAGCCTGCGCAATGCCGGCTGCCGCGTGCTGGTCGCCGAGATCGATCCGATCTGCGCGCTTCAGGCCTCGATGGAGGGCTACGAGGTCACCACCATGGACGACGCGGCGTCGCGTGCCGACATCTTCGTCACCGCGACCGGCAACAAGGACGTCATCACCATCGACCATATGCGGGCGATGAAGGACCGCGCCATCGTCTGCAATATCGGCCATTTCGATTCGGAGATTCAGGTGGCGGGCTTGCGCAATTACAAATGGCACAACGTCAAGCCGCAGGTCGACGAGATCGAATTCCCGAACGGCAAGCGCATCATACTTCTGTCGGAAGGCAGGCTGGTCAATCTCGGCAACGCTATGGGCCATCCGAGCTTCGTGATGAGCGCATCGTTCACCAACCAGACACTGGCGCAGATCGAGCTGTGGACCAATCCGGGAGTCTACAAGAAAGAGGTCTACACCCTGCCGAAGCAGCTCGACGAGAAGGTGGCGCGGTTGCATTTGGCAAAGGTGGGAGCCAAGTTGACCGAACTCAGCAAGGACCAAGCCGACTATATCGGGGTGCCTGCGCAAGGCCCCTACAAGCCCGAAGCCTACCGCTACTGACGTTGCACGTCGTCATTCCGGCCTAAGCCGGAAATCCAGGAACGCTCTCGCCCTGAGCGGATGCCAGGATCCCGGCTTACGCCGGGATGACGCCCATCGAGGCGCCCGCAGGGAAGTTAACCAGCTCAGGCCAGTGGGCAAGAGTCCGCGATGCAGCTAATCTACCCCTGATTCGACTTGAGATTCGCGTGGGGCTGAGGGAGTCCCGCGTTCAGTCTGTGGCGGCGTTAGCGCGCGAGGCGAGGCCATGGACGGCGGCGTGGAGCAAAACACAACTATGCGGAGCGGCGGGGGCAAGGGTGCACCTTCATCAAGGTGGCCAGAAATGCTGTTCCACGTCGTTATTCTCATTACTCCCCTTGTGGTGCCCGTTACCGATGCCCTGGCCGCGACTGACCCAGCCGCGTTCGACGCGCGCACGCTGCTGACGCTCGGCATCAATCTCGGCGTCATCGCCTTTGCCATCGGCACGGCCATCGCCTGCCTCCGTGCCACCGAGCGCGCGCGCGCGGCGGCAAGGGTTTCAGCCGCGGAGGCCGATCGCTACCGCCAGAGCGAGAGCACCCTCGACACGGTGCTCGCTGCCGAGCCCCAGGCGCTCCTGATCGTGGCAGAGAGCGGGCCGCCGGAGCTGCTCGTCGCCAACTTGCCGGTCGGGCTCGGCGTGCCGCGCGATGCCGAAACGCTGTTGACCTTCGAGGCTTGGCTGGACGCTCCGTCTGCCTCAGCGCTCGAACTTGCACTGCAGGCCCTTGCCGACCGCGGCGAGGCGTTCAACCTGATGCTCTCGACCCTGCGCGACCAGTTCATAGAGGTCGACGGCCGCATCGCCGGACGCACCATCATGCTCAAGCTGCGCGACCTGTTCGGCAGGCGGCTCGAGCTTGCTGAGCTGGCCGACAAGCACAGGCAGCTCGAGGACCAGGTCGCCTCGCTCCGTGCCCTGCTCGATACGCAAGCGGTCATCGCCGAGCGTGCGCGGTCGGAGTCGAAGCCTGGCATTGAAGCGCGCTTCAGGAGCTTCGACCGGCTGGCTACGGCTTTCGCCGTGTTCGACGCGCGGCAACGCCTGACCCATTTCAACCAGGCTTATGTCGAGCTCTGGCAGCTCGACGCAGAATGGCTCGAAACTCATCCTCGCGACGGCGAGATCCTCGACCGACTCCGCCAGGATCGGCGCCTGCCCGAGAAGGCCGACTACCGCGACTGGAAGAAGAGCTGGCTCGCATCATACGGTTTGAATGCCCAAATCGAGGACCAATGGCATCTCCCCGACGGCCGCACGCTGCACGTCATCGCCGACAGCGAAGGCGCGGGCGGAGTGACCTATCTCTACGAGAACGTCACCGAGCGGATAGGGCTGGAGAGCCGCTACAACGCACTGATCCAGGTGCAGCGGGAGACGCTCGACACGTTGCGCGAGGGCGTCGCCGTGTTCGCGCCGAACGGCCGCCTGCGGCTCTACAACCAGGCTTTCGCCGCGATCTGGCAGCTCAATCCGCGCCAGCTCGACAAGGAGCCGCATATCGAGGAGATCATCGAGTGGTGCCGCCCGCTATACGATGCTCCCGAGGAGTGGGAACGCACCAAGGCCGCCGTTACGGCGATCGTCGCCGAGCGGCGGTCCTATGAGCGGCAGATCGACCGGCTCGACGGGACCGTACTCGCCTGCGCCGCCCTGCCGCTCCCGGACGGCGGTACACTGCTCGCCTATCACGACGTCTCGGATGCGAAGCGCGTCGAGCGGGCGTTGATCGAACGGACCGAGGCGCTCGAGGAGGCGCACCGGCTCAAAACCACTTTCGTCTCGCACGTCTCCTACGAGCTCCGCACGCCGCTCAATTCGATCCTCGGCTTTGCCCAATTGCTGGCAACGCCCGCCTTCGGTCCGCTCGCCTACAAGCAGCGCGAATATCTGAACGACATCTTGGCGTCGGGGCTGACATTGCGCGCCCTGATCGACGACATTCTCGATCTCACTACGCTCGATGCAGGCACCTTCGAGCTCAATCTCTCGCCGGTCAGCGTGCGCGAGGTCATCGACGCGGCGGCGAACGGCGTGCGCGAGCGGTTGAAGCAGAACGACATGAGCCTCGACATTGCGATTGAGCCAGGCATCGATCAGTTCGTCGCCGATGGCGCCCGTGTGACGCAGATCCTGTATAATCTCCTTTCCAACGCGATCGGCTTCTCGCCGGCGGGCGGGCGGATCGCGCTCAACTGCCGCCGCGAGAACTCGATGGTTGCGCTCAGCGTCGAGGATCAGGGCGTGGGCATCCCCGAAGACTATCAGCAGACCGTGTTCGACCGGTTCGAGAGCCGACCGCACGGCTCGCGCCATCGCGGCACTGGCCTCGGCCTGTCCATCGTCAAGAGCCTCGCCGAGCTGCACTGCGGCACGGTGACGCTGACTTCGGCGCCGGGCAAAGGCACGCGCGTCAAGGTTCTGCTACCGCTGACTCAGGAGGCGACGACCCAGGCGCCGAAGGGCGAAGCTACCGATCACGCCGAGTCCCGCTTCAAGTCAAGCCGCGCCGGATGACCAACAGTTGGACTTTGGAGGATGCCGACCTGGTCGGGCTCGACATCGTCGCGAGCCGGCTTGCGCTCGCCTTGAGACCTGGCGACGCGGTCACCCTGTCAGGTCCGCTCGGTGCCGGCAAGACCACCTTGGCACGGGCGCTGGTCGGCAGGCTCGGTGGCGAAGACGAGGTACCGAGCCCGACCTTCGCCCTGATGCAACGCTACGAGACGCCGCGACTCGTCGTTACCCATTGCGACTTCTACCGGCTCGAGCCGAGCGAGCTCGGCGAGCTCGGTCTCGACGATGCGCTTGCAGAAGGTGTGGTCCTGTCCGAATGGCCCGAGCGGGCTGCCGGCTGGTTGCCTGAGGACCGCCTCGACATCGCCATCGACGAGACGGCGACGCCAAATGTGCGTCGCGTCGTCATGACGGGCCGCGGCAGCTGGTCGGGGCGGCTAGCACGGCTACGCGCAATGTCGGACTTCCTCGACAAGACGCCCTACGCGGACGCCGGCGCGCAACATCTGCAAGGCGACGCCTCTGCGCGCTCCTATGCGAGGCTCGTGCTGCCGCATCGGAGCGCCATCCTGATGAACTCGCCGCGCCAGCAAGACGGACCGCCGATCCGCGACGGTAAGCCTTATTCCGCGCTCGTGCATCTTGCCGAGGACGTCACGCCGTTCGTCGCGGTCGCCGGCGCGCTGCGCGAGAGCGCGCTGTCCGCGCCGGCCATCTATGCCTTCGACCTCGACCAGGGCTTCATCATCCTCGAAGATTTGGGAGATCGGGTGTTCGGGGCCGAGATTGCCAGGGGCCACAAGATGGCTGAGCTCTGGGGCGCGGCGGTTGACACGCTTCTCGCCATGGCTGAGGCGCCACCGCCGGAGCTCCTGCCGATCGAAGGCCACGCGCCATACCGGCTCCCGACATTCGATGCGGACGCCATGCTCACGGAAGCCTCGCTGCTGATCGACTGGTTCTGGCCGGCGCAGCACGGCAAACCGATGCCGCAAGCCTTGCGCGAAGAGTTCGCGGCGCTGTGGCGTCCGCTGCTCGCAATGGCCGTCAAATCAGATTCCGGCTGGGTGTTGCGCGATTACCACTCGCCGAACCTGATGTGGCTGCCCGACCGGAAAGGCGTGAAGCGCGTGGGACTGCTCGACTTCCAGGATGCGCTGCGAGGCCCGCTTGCCTACGACCTCGTATCGCTTCTCCAGGACGCGAGGCTCGACGTTCCGGAAGCGCTTGAACGTGACCAACTCGCTCGCTACTGTTCCGCCCGAAATGCGCAAAGTCCGCATTTTTCGAGCGATGAGTTCTGTACGCTCTATGCGACGCTTGGCGCCCAACGTAACTCGAAGATCCTCGGCATCTTTGCCCGACTGGCGAAACGTGACGGCAAGCGCGGCTATCTCGCTCATATCCCGCGGGTCGCGCGCTATCTTGAGCGCGACCTCGCCCACCCTGCGCTCGCGTTCTTGCGCGGCTTCTATGCGCGCGAGTTCCCCAACGCCGCCGACCACCCCAAACTCGCGATCTACAAGGCTTCGCGCCCATGACTGAGGCGAGAACGGCGATGGTGCTGGCAGCCGGCAAGGGCGAGCGGATGCGTCCGCTCACTCTCAGCGTGCCGAAGCCATTGGTGCCGCTCGCGGGACGGACTTTGCTCGATCATGTGCTCGACCGGCTGGCTATGGCCGGCGTCAAGACCGCCGTGGTCAATGTGCATTATTTGCCCGATCAGCTCGAGGCCCACGTCGCCAGGCGCAAGGCCAGGCAGCCGGAGCTCATCGTCTCCGATGAGCGCGGGGTCCTGCTCGACACCGGCGGCGGCGCCAAGAAGGCCCTGCCGCTGCTCGGGCGCGGGCCGTTCTTTATCCATAATGCCGACTCAGTGTGGAGCGAGGGTGCTGTGCCGTCGCTGTCGCGCATGCTGAAGACGTGGAACCCGGCGACCATGGACTGTCTCATGCTTCTCGCGCCGGTCACTACCAGCATCGGCTATGGCGCCAAGGGCGATTTCGCCATGGCGCCGGACGGGCGGCTCGCGCGCCGCGGTGAGGGCGAGGTCGTGCCATTCGCCTTCGCCGGGGTCTCGCTCTGCGACGAGAGGCTGTTCAAGGATGCCCCTGACGGGCGCTTCTCCCTGAACCTGTTATGGGACCGCGCGCTCGCCAAGGGCAAGCTGTACGGGGTCAGGCTCGACGGCCGCTGGATGCATGTCGGCACACCGGAAGCGTTGGCCGAGGCCGAGGCCACTTTCGAGCGCGAAGGTGCCTGAGCCCTTATCACCGGGGCACAACCTCTACACGATCCCGCCTTCGGCGCCGTTCCTGACGACGCTCGCGCGGGCCGTGCTCGCGGGCAAGCTGCCGCATGCGGGCGGACAAAAGCCAGACCCGCTGACGCTTCCCCTCACCACCATCTATCTACCCACCCGCCGCGCGGCGCGCGCGCTCCGCGAGGCGTTCCTCGCCGAGGCGAAATGCGATGCTCTGCTGTTGCCGCGCATCAGGGCGCTCGGCGATCCGGACGAGGAGGCCGCCCTCATCTTCGGCGCCGAGGATGGTGGAGTCGAAGGCATCGCCGGGGCGCAGGTTATCGGTGAGCTGCAACGCCGCACCGCTCTGCTGCAGCTCGTTCTCGCCTTTGGCCGCATGATGCCCGAAGCGCTCGGCGAAGCTTCCAGCCTTGAGCCGGTTACGCCGGCACAAGCCTCTTCGCTTGCCGCCGATCTCGCCCGCCTCATGGACGATGTCGAGCGAGAGGAGATCGACTTCTCGCGACTTGCCGCCATCGTGCCTGAGGAATTCGCCGGACATTGGCAGCTCACCGTCGATTTCCTCAAGATCGTGACCGACAATTGGCCGGCCTACCTGACTGCCAACCGACTCGTCTCGCCGGTCGCGCGGCGGAGCGCGTTGATGCGGATCGAAGCCGAACGCCTGGCGAAGGGCTCAGCCCATCCGGTGATCGCAGCGGGCTCAACCGGCACCGTCCCGTCCACTGCGCGGCTGCTCAAGGTAATCGCGGCGCTGCCAAACGGCGCGGTGGTGCTGCCCGGACTCCACCGCACTCTCGATGATGCGGAGTGGGCGAGCCTTGCCCGACACCCTGAGCACCCGCAAGCCGGCATGGCTGAGCTGTTGCACAAGCTCGGCGTTCGCCGCGATGACGTCGCCGACGTTCCGGGAAGCGCGCCCAACGCCGTAGAGCGCGCGCGGCTCGACCTGGTGAGCGAAGCGCTCCGGCCTGCCGAGAGCACCGAGCGCTGGCAGAGCTTTCTCGCCGCCGGCGATCTCCTGTCGGATGGGCGCGCGCGCTTCGCCAACGGACTCGCCGGGATTCGCCTCATCGTCACGCCGACCGCGCATGACGAGGCCGAGGCCATCGCGCTGATTCTCAAATCCTGCATCGAAACTCCCGGCAAGACCGCCGCGCTGGTCACGCCGGACCGTGTGCTGGCGCGGCGCGTTGCCGCACGGCTCAAGCGCTACGACCTGGCCATTGACGATTCGGCCGGTATACCGGTGGCGCGGACACTAACGGGCGCTTTCCTCGATCTCGTGCTCGGCGCGGTCGAAGGCAATTTCGCCCCGCCGGCGCTCATGGCCTTGCTCAAGCATCCGCTCGCGCTGCTAGGGCGCAGCCAATTCGAGATGCGGAATGCCGCGCGGACGCTCGAGCGCGGGGCCTTTCGCGACAGCTATGTCGGCGAGGGTCTTGCCGGCGCGCAGGCGGCGCTCGAGGCGGCGCGGAACTCGGAGCAGCGCCGTCCTCGCGCGGCGCGCATCAGCGAGGTCGAGCAGAACGATGCCCTCAAGCTCGTCGCGGATCTCAAAGCAGCGTTCGCACCGCTCGCAGACCTGTTCGCCGGCGGCGACGAGCATCGAGCATCGTGCCTCGCCGATGCGCATGTCGCGGTGGCCGAGGCAATCTCGCGCGATAAGAACGGCTCATCGTCGAGGCTCTGGCAAGGCGATGCCGGCGAAGCGTTGACCACCCTCCTTGCCGAGCTGATCGATGCTGGCAATAGCCTGGCCTTGCAGGCCCGTTTCTATCCGGGCTTCTACCGGAGCCTGGTGGCGGGCGAGGTGGTCCGCCCGCGCGCGTCGGCTCATCCAAGGCTGTTCATCTGGGGACCGCTCGAAGCGCGTCTCCAGCAGCCCGATGTCGTGGTCCTCGGCAGCCTGAATGAAGGAGTCTGGCCGCGCCCGCAAGAGTCTGGGCCGTGGCTCAGCCGCCCGATGCGCGAGGCGCTTGGGCTGCCTGCACCTGAGCAGCTGACCGGCCGCTCGGCGCATGACTTCGCGCAAGCGCTTGGCGCCGAGACGGTCTATCTCACCCGCGCGCTCAAGGTTGAAGGCGTGCCGACGGTCGCTTCGCGCTGGCTGCAGCGGCTGCTTGCGCTGGTTGAAGCAGCTGGGCTTGAGCAGCGCATCGTGCCTGACCTGCCTTTCGTCGAGTGGGCGCGGGACCGCGACCGCGCGAGCTTCGATCCGGTCAAAGCGCCCCGTCCCTGCCCGCCGGCCGATGCGCGACCAAAGAAGCTGAGCGTGACGCGCATCGAACGGTGGATCGCCAATCCTTACGAGATCTTCGCGCGCAACATCCTCAAGCTCGAGAAGCTCAAGCCGCTCGGCACCGAACCCGACGCTGCGCTTCGTGGCCAGATCGTGCATCGCGCCTTGCATGATTTCTCGCGCGCTTATCCGGATGCGCTCCCGGACGACATCGAGGCCGCGCTGACGCGCATCGCCAACGCGCAGTTCGAGGCGCTTGGCGGCTCGCCTCTGGTGGAAGCGTTCTGGCGTCCGCAACTCCGCCACTTCGCGCGCTGGTTCGGGGTGACCGAGCCCCACCGGCGCGAAGGCATCGCGCGCATCCTGACCGAGGTCAACGGCGAGCTCGGCCTCGGCAACGACTTCACCCTGACAGCACGCGCCGACCGCATCGACGTCGCTGAGCGCGGATCGGTCGTCATCTACGACTACAAGACCGGAAAGCCGCCGGTGCAGAAGCGTGTCGATGATCTATACGAGCCCCAGCTTTCGCTCGAAGGCGCGATCGCCCAAGGCGGCGGCTTCGAAGGGCTCGACAGGGCAAAGGTGGACGGCCTCGTCTATATCCATGCCTCGGGTCGCAATGACGGTGGCGAGGAGCGCGCGGCGGCAAAGGGCGATGCGTCGGCACTGGCCAAGGAGGCGCTGGCTAGGCTCGGCGAACTGATTGCACGCTATGCCGATCCGAGCATGCCTTACGAGGTGAAGCGCCGGAGGGGGCCGTTTGCCCGCGCCTACGACTATGACGATTACGAGCATCTAGCCCGCGTGAAGGAGTGGCTGACGCAAGAGGCCGAGGAGGATTTCAGATGAGCGCGCAGAGCGCGCTCCCCGAGGAAGCCGACAGGAACCAGGCGCGCGCCTCGGACCCTTCGGCCTCGGCCTGGGTGTCGGCCAACGCCGGCACGGGCAAAACCGGGGTTCTGGTCAAGCGGGCGTTGCGGCTTCTGCTCGCGGGCTTCCGGCCGGAATCAATTCTCTGCCTGACCTACACCAAGACCGCTGCCGCCGAGATGCAGAACCGCCTGCTCAAGGTGCTTGGCGAATGGGCGACGATCGAGGATGCCAAATTGCACGACGCGCTCTCGGCATTGATGCACCGCGCGCCCGAAGACGATATGCGCAACGCGCGGCGCCTGTTCGCGCGGGCGCTCGAAGCCAAAGGCGGACTCAAGATCCACACCATCCACGGCTTCTGCGAGCGATTGTTGCAACGGTTTCCGCTGGAGTCGCAGGTCACGCCGCATTTCTCGGTGCTTAACGAGCGCGAGCAGTTGCTGCTGCGCCGCGCCGCCTTCGACGCAACGGTCACGCGCGCCGCCAAGCACGGCGACAGCGTGCTCGGCAAGGCTCTGGCCAAGATCGTCGGACTGACCTCCGGCGATTACATCCGCCAGGTGATCGACACCGTGCTCGGGAAGCGCGCCGAGCTTGCCCGCATGGTCGCCTATCATGGGTCGGGAGCCGACTGGTCCGAAGCGGAATGCCAAGCGCTCAAGCGCCTGTTCGGCGTGGCCGAGCAAGCTGAGGATGCGCTTATCGAGCAGCTCGCCGACGTTCTCACCAATCAGGAGATCGACGACGCCGTGTCAGATCTTGCAAAATTCGCCTCGGGTGCGCGGGACAACGACGCGGAAGCCGCCCTCCGCGCGGCGCGCTCCAGCACCGGCGAAAGGCGTGTTACGGCGCTGACGCTGGCCTTCCTCACGCAGGACGGGAAGCCGCGCGCGCAGGTCTGCAGCAAGGCGGTCCAAAAGGCCGCGCCGTCGACCTGGGCGCTTCTCGACCATGCGCAAGCCGCCTTCGCCGATCTCACCGGCAAGCTCGCGCATTTGCGCCTGTCAGAAGCGAGCGCGGCGGTGCTCGGTCTAGCAGACGCCGTGAAGGCCGATTACGAGCGACGCAAGCTGGCCGAAGCCGCGCTCGACTATGACGATTTGATCGTAAGGACCCAGGCGCTGCTGTCGCGCGCCGACGCCGCCGCCTGGGTGCTGTACAAAATCGACGGCGGCATCGACCACATCCTGGTTGACGAGGCGCAGGACACCAACCCGGCGCAATGGAGCATCGTCGAGGCGCTTGCCGCCGAGTTCTTCGCCGGCGCCGGGGCAAGCGAGAAGCTCCGCACGCTGTTCGCCGTCGGCGACGAGAAGCAGTCGATCTTCTCGTTCCAGGGCGCTAACCCGGCGCGGTTCGGCGAGGTGGGCCGCGCCTTCAAGCGAAAGGCAGCGGCGCTCGGTCTCCCGTGGCACGAGGTTCCGCTCACGCTTTCCTTCCGCTCGACCGAGCCGATCCTGAAGGCCGTCGATAGCGTGTTCGGACGCCACCCTGCATCGGACGGACTGACATGGCAGGAAGGCGCGAGCATCGAGCACCACGCCTTCAGGACTGGTCAGGCGGGGCTGGTAGAGCTGTGGGAGGTCGAAACCGAGGAGAAGCCGGCCGAAACCCCTGCGTTCGAGCCCTGGAGCGAGGAGCCGGCGGGAGCGCGCTCGGTCGAGGCGCTGTGCAAGCGGATCGCCGCCACGATCAAAGGGTGGCTGGCCAACGATGAGCAGCTTACCTCCAAAGGCCGCACCGTGCGCGCCGGCGACATTCTGATCCTGGTGCGGCGCCGCGATCCCTTCACAACGCCGATGATCCGCGAGCTGAAGCGGCTCGGCGTGCCCGTCGCCGGCGCCGACCGCATGAAGTTCACCGATCAGCTCGCGGTGCAGGACCTCGTCGCGCTCGTCGATTTCCTGCTGATGCCCGACGACGACCTGACGCTTGCCGTCCTGCTCAAAAGCCCTCTGTTCGGCTTCGACGACGACGATCTGTTCGCGCTCGCGCATGCGCGGACCGGCTCGCTGTGGTCGGCGCTGAGGGGAAAGGCGAAAGACGATGCGCGCGTAGCCGAAGCCGTCGCATTGCTTTTGCGCTGGCTCGACCGCGCCGAATCTCTTCCGCCTTACGAATTCTTCTCCGAACTGCTCGGCGCCGACGGGCAGCGATTGCGCCGCGCGATGTTGACAAGGCTCGGGCCAGAGGCGGCGGAGGCGATCGATGAGTTCCTCGATGCTGCGCTCGCCTACGACCGCGACGCAGCACCCTCGTTGCAAGGCTTCATCGACCAACTCCGCGAGGGCGACGTCGAGATCAAGCGCGACATGGAGCAAGGCCGGAACGAGGTCCGCATCATGACGGTGCACGGCGCGAAGGGCCTGCAGGCGCCGATCGTGTTCCTGCCGGACACCTGCATGCCCCCTCGGCTGCAAGGCGTGCGGCTCTATGCGCTGCCGCGCGCCGGCGAGCGACCAGACGAGGTCGGCCATCTCATTTGGCCGCCCGCCGGCCTTTCGAAGCTCGCCGGCATCGAGGACAGCAAGGCTTCGGCGGACCGGGCCGAGCGGGAGGAATATCACCGGCTGCTCTATGTTGCCATGACGCGCGCCGAGGACCGGCTCTACATCTGCGGCTGGGAAGGACTTCAGAAGCGCGAGTCGGGCATCGCCTGGTACGACCTCGTGAAGGACGGGATTGGCGGGCTTCTCGGGCGCGTGAACGGCAACGCGAAAGTCAGGAGAATGGAAAGCCCTCAGACGGAGGCCGCGAAGGGCGATGAGTGTGAGCCCGAGCGGCGCGATGTCCCGCCCCTGCCTGATTGGGCGTTCTCCCCGGCGCGGCCTGAGCACGCCCGGCGGAGGCTGACGCCATCGCGCCTTACGCCGCCACCTGACGGACGTGCCGAAGGCGCGTCAGCTTGGCAGCCTCCCCTTGGGCCACGCGCCCTCAGCGCCGATCACCGGTTCGCGCGCGGGCGACTGGTGCATGCCCTCCTCCAGCATCTGCCTGAGATCGAACCTGAATATCAAGAACGGGCGGCGCGCGCATTCGTGGCGGCGCGCGGATCAAAACTCTATCCTGAGTTGAGGGAGGAGATCGTCGCAGAGACGCTCGCCATTGTTCGGAACCCAAGCTTCGGCCCGCTGTTCCGGCCGGGCAGCCTTGCTGAGGTGTCGGTCGTGGCCAAGATCGGCGACGGCGAGGACGGTTTCGAGCTGGAAGGCCATATCGACCGGCTTGCCATCCTCGAAGACGAGCTGCTCATCCTCGACTACAAAACGAATCGCCCGCCGCCCAACATGGTCGAGGAGGTGGCGGAGGCCTATATCGACCAGCTTGCGGCCTACCGGCTCGCGCTGAAGCGGCTGTTTCCGGGACATTCCTTGCGCGCCGCCCTGCTCTGGAGCGATGGCGCCCGGCTTATGGAGATCCCATCAACTTCGCTTGATAGCGCCGAACAGCGCATTGCCGCAGTCCCCACCAAGTCTTGACGGGGTAGGGGTGCATACCTAGTTTCGGAGCCGAGACTCAAAGACCGGACGTTCAACTGAAACTGCCGGCGATTAGGAGAAGCAAATGGCGACTGAGAAGGTATCCGACGACACTTTCGAGACCGAGGTGCTCAAGTCCTCGACCCCCGTGGTCGTCGATTTCTGGGCCGAATGGTGCGGTCCGTGCCGGCAGATCGCTCCCGCTCTCGAAGAGATCGCCAAGGAGTTGAACGGCAAGGTGCGCATCACCAAGCTGAATATCGATGAGAATCCGCGCACGCCGTCGCATTACAACGTACGCGCGATCCCGACGCTCATCCTGTTCAAGGACGGCGAGGTTTTGGGTACGCTCAAGGGCGCCTATCCGAAGAACCACCTCGCCGCCTGGATCAACGGGGCCGTCGAGGCTTAGTTCGCGCTTCAGTCAGAAAAGCGTCACGGCCGGGCTCGTCCCGGCCATGACGTTTTTTGCGGGCTACGCCACGTTAGGCGCCGCCGCAGGAGTGCTGCGAGTCGCGAGCTTCCCAGCTTTCGCCGGTGCGCAAGTTCGTGGCGCTACAGACCGTGCCGCGGTCGTCGCCAGGCGGGCAGTCCTCGGGCAGGCTGACGAGGCAGAGCTTGACCGGATCGCCGACGCGCGAGCGATGAATCTCCGGGATGGTGTCGTAGGAAACCTGGCTGCCGCCATTGGCATAGCTGATGGCACTGCCGCTGTCGGGATCGCCGAGCCGGCAGCCGATGTCCTCAATCTCGCTGAATGCGCCGATCTTCGGCAGCGCGTCGGCCTGAGCGTGCTCGCCCCTGGCGGCGGCGACGACTACAATGGCCATAGCAGCCGCAGCTAACAGACATCGTCGCATCGCCAGCTCGCCCGCCTTGTCCCTGACGCGTGATCCTATCCGAAAAGTCTGCAACTTTTCGGGATCGTGGACTAGCCGTGTTGCTTGAGCACGTGGCCCGCGAGATAGAGCGAACCGCAGATCAGCACGCGCGCCGGCTCGACGAGCGACGCACGCGACCGCGCCAGCGCGTCGGGGACGCTGTCGGCCTCGACCACGTCAAAAACTTCAGCCGAGGCGATCTCGGCGAGATCGGCGGCGCTGAAAGCGTTCGGCTCATCGGGGATGGGCACTGTGTAGATGCGCCTGACCAGCCCCTTGAACGGAGCAATGAAAGCATGCGCGTCCTTGGATTCCATCATGCCCCAAATGAGATGCACCGGGCGCGGCACGCGCTCGTCAAGCTCGGCAAGCGCCTGCGCGATCACCTGGCCGCCGGCGGCATTGTGTCCGCCATCGAGCCAGATCTCGGTGCCGTCGGCGACAAAAGCGTGCAGCCCGCCGGCGGCGAGCCGCTCGAGCCGCGCCGGCCATTGCGCATGCGTAAGTCCGTGCTCGAGCGCGCGCACGTCGAGCGCATCGCCGAACACGATGCTGGCGGCGGCGATGGCTGAGCCCGCATTGTCGATCTGGTGGCGACCCTTGAGTCTCGGCAGCGACAGGTCGAGCAGCCGGGTCTCGGTTTGGAACACGAGCCGCCCCTGTTGCTCGTAAGCATCGAAGTCGCGCCCCGCGACATGCAGCGCCGCGCCGATTGCAGCGGCCCTGCGCTCGATCACCTCGAACGCTTCGCGGACCTGGCGGCCGACCACGCACGGAACCCCCGGCTTCAGAATGCCCGCCTTCTCGCGGGCGATTGCCGCGACGGTATCGCCGAGGAACGAGACGTGGTCGATCGAGATCGGCGTGATGGCGGTAAGCAAAGGCTTCTTCACCACGTTGGTGGCGTCGAGCCTGCCGCCAAGCCCCGTCTCGAGCAGCAGCAAGTCGGCCGGCACCTCTGAAAAGGCGAGGAACGCGGCCGCCGTGGTGATCTCGAACAGGGTGATCAGCTCCCCGCCATTGGCGATTTCGGCGCGGGCAAGGCAATCGACGAGATAGTCCTCGCCGATCGTGCTCGCGCCATGCGGACCGGCGAGCAGAATGCGTTCATGGAAACTGACGAGGTGCGGCGAGGTATAGACGTGAACGCCCTTGTCCATCCCCTCGGCGGTCGCGCGCAGGAAGGCGAGGAATGAGCCCTTGCCGTTGGTGCCGGCGACATGCACCACGGGGGGCAGCTTCTGCTCGGGGTGACCAAGCGCGGCCAGGAGACGCTCTATCCGACCGAGCGACAAATCGATCGATTGCGGGTGCAGCTTCTTCAGGCGCTCGAGCAGCGTGTCGCTGGACGAGGCCCGAGAGCGGGGCGGAGGGCGCCCAGCGCTGTGCGGAAACGTGGACAAGTCCTTGAAGCCGGTCAGTTGCTCTGCGGTTGGTTGGGATTAGCGCCATTGCCGGCACTGCCCGTCAAGGCCTCATCGTCGTCGTCGCAATGGTGGCCAGCCGAAGTGTCGAGGCCGTTGCCGCTGAGATGAATGGTCGAGGGCGGCGATTTCAGCGCCATCTTGCCGTCGATCTCGCCGGCGACCGCGATCTCGGTGCCAGGCCTGAGTTGAGTCAACAGGTTGCAGATGCGGACGAGCGTGCCGCGGAGCGCGTGGCGATGCACCACCATGTCGACCATGCCGTGGGCATAGAGATACTCGGCGCGCTGGAAGCCGTTCGGCAGTTGCTCGCGTATGGTCTGCTCGATCACGCGCGGGCCGGCAAAGCCGATCAGCGCGCCAGGCTCGGCGATATGGATGTCGCCCAACATGGCATAGGAGGCGGTCACGCCGCCCGTGGTCGGGTGCGTCAGCACGACGATGTAGGGCAGCTTCGCCTCGCGCAGCTCCTGCACCGCGACAGTGGTGCGCGGCATCTGCATCAGCGAGAGAATCCCCTCCTGCATGCGTGCGCCGCCGGACGCGGCGAACAGGATGAACGGCGTCTCTCGCTTGACCGCGGTGCGCATGGCGGTGATTACCGCTTCGCCTGCGGCCGTGCCGAGCGAGCCGCCGAGAAAGTCGAAATCCTGCACGGCGGAAACAACTCTTTGGCCATCGAGATTGCCAGCGCCGGCAAGCACGGCATCAACCATGCCGGTCTTGCTGCGAGCGTCTTTCAGCCGGTCGGTATAGCGGCGCTCGTCACGGAACTTGAGCGGATCGGCGGGGACCTCGGGCAGCGGCAAGCTTTCATACTCGCCTTTGTCGAACAGGAACTTGAGCCGGGCCGCGCCCGTCATCCGCCAATGATAGCCGGAGCCGGGCACCACGAACTGGTTCGCTTCGAGGTCCTTGTAATAGATCATCTGCCCGGTCTCGGGGCATTTGACCCAAAGATTGTCCGGCATCTCCTTCTTGCGAAGGATGCTCCTGATCTTCGGCCTGACGACGCTGTTGATCCAGTTCACGGGTCTACGAAACTCTCAATGAAGCCATCAGTCGAATTCACACCTGAAGCGCGGCAGCTTCGGCCCGATGCCGGAGCGCCGCCGCAAGCCGCGCCACCAGGCCCAGCACGGCGTCCTTGGTGGCCCGCGTCGCGCGACCGTTCTGATCGAGGCTCTGCGCGAGCGCGCTAACCAGCGCCGAGCCCACCACCACGCCCTCGGCGGTGCCGCCGAGCGCCCTCACCTGAGCTTCGCTCTTCACCCCGAAGCCGACCGCGATCGGCAGATCGGTCTGCGCCTTGATGCGGGCCACATGCGACTTGACCGCGCCGAGATCGGGCGCCGCCGTGCCGGTGATGCCGGCGATCGAGACGTAATAGACAAACCCCGAACTGTTGGCGAGCACGGCCGGCAAACGCTTAGCATCAGTCGTCGGCGTGGCAAGCCTGATGAAATTGAGACCGCCTTCGCTCGCTTGCGGGCGAAGCTCGGCATCCTCCTCTGGCGGCATGTCGACCACGATCAAACCGTCAACTCCAGCAGCGACCGCGTCAGTGATGAAGCGGTCCACCGGATAAACATATATGGGGTTGTAGTAGCCCATTAGCAGTATGGGAGTGGCATCGTCGGCGGAGCGGAAGGCGCGCACCATGGCGAGCGTCTTCTTCATGGTCTGGCCGGATTTCAGCGCGCGCTGCGATGAGGCCTGGATGGCAGGCCCATCCGCCATGGGATCTGAGAACGGCATGCCGAGCTCTATGATGTCGGCGCCTGCGCCGGCCAGGCCTTTGAGGATGGCGAGCGAAGTGTCGTGATCGGGGTCGCCGGCGGTGACAAAAGCAACCAGACCTGCGCGCCCCTCGCGCTTCAACTCCACGAATCTTCTGTCGATGCGGGTCTGCTTCATGTGCTGCGCGCACCCATCGTCAATTTGTCCCTCGCGATTTGGCGGCCAGATAGCTCGCGACCGAATCGAGGTCCTTGTCGCCACGGCCTGAGATGTTGATCACCATCAAGTGGTCCTTCGGCTTCGTCGGCGCGATGTCTAGCAGGCGGGCGAGCGCGTGCGCCGGCTCGAGTGCCGGGATAATGCCCTCGAACTTGCTGCAAACCTGGAACGCGGCCACCGCCTCGTCGTCGGTCGCCGACAGGAATTTCACCCGCTTCACATCGTTGAGCCAGGCATGCTCGGGCCCGATGCCCGGATAGTCAAGCCCGGCCGAGATCGAATGCGCTTCCTCGATCTGGCCGTCGTCGTCCATCAGCAGATAGGTCCGATTGCCGTGCAGCACGCCCGGCCTACCGCCGGCAATCGAGGCAGCGTGCTTGCCGCTATCGAGGCCGAGGCCGGCAGCTTCAACGCCATAGATCTCGATGCCCGGCTCATCGAGGAAGGGATGGAACAAGCCCATGGCATTGGAGCCGCCGCCGATGCAGGCAATGAGCGAATCCGGCAGCCGGTTCTCGGCTTTAAGCATCTGCTCACGCGTCTCGCGACCGATGATAGACTGGAAATCGCGCACCATTACCGGATAAGGATGCGGGCCCGCCACCGTACCGATGCAATAGAACGTGTCGTGCACATTGGCGACCCAATCGCGCAGCGCCTCGTTCATCGCATCCTTAAGTGTCTTCGAGCCCGACTCGACCGCGCGAACCTCGGCGCCGAGAATCTTCATGCGGACCACGTTCGGCTTCTGCCGCGCCACGTCCACCGAGCCCATGTAGACGATACAGGGCAGCCCGAACTTGGCGCAGAGCGTTGCGGTGGCGACGCCGTGCATGCCGGCGCCGGTCTCGGCGATGATGCGCGTCTTGCCCATGCGCAAAGCCAGCATGATCTGGCCGAGCACGTTGTTTACCTTGTGCGCGCCGGTGTGATTGAGCTCCTCGCGCTTGAAATAGATCTTGGCGCCGCCGCAGTGCTGGGTGAGGCGCTCGGCAAAATAGAGCGGTGACGGTCGTCCCACATAGGTCGCGAGATGACCGTCCATCTCGGCTTGAAAGGAGGGATCGGCGCGCGCATAGGCGTAGGCACGCTCGAGGTCTAGAATCAGCGGCATCAGCGTCTCGGCGACGAAGCGGCCACCATAGATGCCGAAATGGCCGCGCTCGTCCGGCCCGGTGCGATAGGAGTTCCGTGGCGGACGGCCGGTGCTCATGACGCCTTGGCCCTCGGTTGCGTGACCGCCGATTTGGCAGCGCGAACGAAGCGTGCGACGAGTTTGGCGTCCTTCTCGCCCGGCGCACGCTCCACGCCCGAAGAGACATCGACCAGCACCGCGCCGGTCACTCTGATAGCCTCGCCGACGGTCTCGGGCGTCAGCCCACCGGAGAGCGCGAAAGGCGGTTTCGCGCCGGCAAGCATCTGCCAATCGAACGCGACGCCATTGCCACCCGGGAGAGTCGCATCCGGAGCGGCCTTGGCATCGAACACAATGTAGTCGGCCGAACTCGCGTAGCCGGCTGCGCGCCGCAAATCTGCCGGCCCGGCCACGGCGATGCCCTTCATCACCGGAAGGCCCGACAGCGCCTTGACCGCCGACACCCGCTCCGGCGTCTCGCTGCCATGAAGCTGGAGGAAATCGGGGCGCACGTGATCGACGACGCCGGCGATCAGCTCATCGTCGGGATCGACCATGACGGCCACGGTACCGATTTTGCCGCGAGCGATCGCGGCGAGCACCCTGGCCTCTTCAAGCTCGACGTAACGCGGGCTCTTCGCAAATAGGACGAGGCCGATGAAGTCGGCGCCGGATTGGGCCGCTTCCTCGATGATGGCAGGCGTCCGCACGCCGCAGATTTTGACCTTTACCGGCACTTTTCAAGCTCTCGGGTGAGGGTCGGCGGCTCAAAAGGGCTCGCGCGGACGCCAGCCTATGCAAAAGGCGGCCCCAAGTCCATCGCAGTGCAGCATTCTCGGCTAGCGGCTAGTCGGCGGGGAGCCGGGCACGGGCGCGGTTGGCGTCGAGCCCTTCGAGCTCCTTTTCCAGCCGGTCGGCCTGGCGGCGCCAGTCGCGTGCCTCGCGCACGCCTTCGCGAGCGGTCTTTCGCCAGCTGCCCTGGCTGAACCAGGTGGCGATGCCGCCGACGATGAGCCCGAACGCGAACGCGCCGAGGAGCAGCAGAAACAACGGCGCCTCCAGCCCGACGGTTGGATCGAGCGCGCCGATCGGATCAAGGGTGAGGGCGACAGGCTTCCGATTCGCGACGGCGAGCGCGATCAGCACCACACCGAGAGGAACCACGATGAAGCCGAGAATGAGCTTACGCCACACGGGCCGCTCCTCAGAAATCGCCTAAGGCTGCACGCGAGGCAGAACTCACGCGCTTCAGGGGTTCAGCCGCTCGCGCAGCTCCTTGCCGGTCTTGAAGAAGGGCACATGTTTGTCCTCCACGAAGACCGTATCCCCGGTGCGGGGATTGCGCCCCTGGCGTGCTGCCCGATGCTTCACAGTGAAGGCACCGAAGCCGCGCAACTCCACCCGGTCGCCGCGGGAGAGAGCACCCGTGATCTCATCGAGCACGATGTTGATGATGCGCTCCACGTCGCGATGGAAGAGATGCGGATTGGCAGCCGCTACCTTATAAATCAACTCAGACTTTATCATGAAACGCCCCACCCGGCCGCACAGGTCTTCCCCCGCTTCCGCCGTACCCCCCACTAGCTGGATGCAGGGTGCCAAACGGAAACAAGACCGTCAAGCTTGAGGGTTCCGGTGACTTGGCCCACCCAGCCCAGGAGTCGCTCCGAGGACAGGCCAAAAGCCCCGATCATGGAGTGGAACAGCCAGCCGAACAGGCCGTTGCTTTCCTGCTCAGGCTTCCAATCGACGATCTTCAGACCGGTGGGGACCTGACGCTCCTTGTTGAGCCAGCTGGTCGCTGCCCGCTCGTCGCCGATCTGGTCGACCAGCTTGAACTCGACGGCCTGACGTCCTGAGTAGATGCGGCCGTCGGTGAGGCCAGGAACGGCGCTCGGGTCGATTTTGCGACGGTCGGCGACCAGGCCGACGAACCACCGCTTCGATTCCTGCACCATCTCCTCGGCGAGCGCGCGCGCCTTCTCGTCGGCGGGCTCGAACGGGCTCGGCACTGCCTTCAACGGGCCGCTCTTCACTTCCTCGACCTTGACGCCGATCGTGTGCAGCAGCTCGGTCACGTCGGCCCATTGGAAGATCACGCCGACCGAGCCGGTGATGGTGTTGCCGTAGACGAAGATGCGGTCGGTGGCGAGCGCGACGATATAGGCGGCGGAGGTGACGAGCGTGCCGCCGACCGCGACCACCGGCTTCTTGGCGGCCAGCCGGCGTACGGCGTCGTACAAGGCCTCGCCGCCGGTCGTGGTGCCCCCGGGGCTATTGATGTCGAGGATCACCGCCTTGACCTGGTCGGACTTGCCGACTTTGTCGAGCAGCTCGCTCATCTTGCGGTCGTCGGTGATGATGCCCGAAATGTCCACGCGGGCGATGTGCGGCAGGAGGCCGGCGGTGCCCGGGCCGCTCTGGCCGCTCAGCACGAGCGCGCTGAGGAAGAGGAGCGCGAACAGAACCGCGGCGATGCGCCAAGCGGTGAGGCGCCGCTTGAGGCGGCGGCGGTCCATCACGCTTACGGCGTCGAGAGCCATGAACTCCTCGCTCAAGGATTGCGCGCAAACGGGCGCCAAGCCGGGCCGTCAGAAAAGGACGCGACGCCCTCGTCTAGTCTTCGGACGCTGCGCCCCGCTCAGCGTCGTCGTCGTCCTTGGCGGCACGCTTCCGCTTCGGCTTGGCTGGCGTCTCGTCGCCGTCCTCGCCCTTGGCCTTGTTCAACGCGGCACCGAGAATGTCGCCGAGCGAGGCACCGGAGTCGGTCGAGCCATATTGCGCGACGGCCTCCTTCTCCTCGGCGATTTCGAGGGCCTTGATCGAGACCGAGACCTTGCGCGCCTTGGCATCGACCTGCGTCACCACGCCATCGAACTTCTCGCCAACTCCGAAGCGATCGGGCCGCTGCTCGGAGCGGTCACGCGACAGGTCGGAACGGCGGATGAAGGTGGTCAGATCGTGGTCGATCAGCTTCGCCTCGATGCCGTTCTCCTTGACCTGCAGAACCTCGCAGGTGACGCGCATGCTTTTCTTCAGCTTGGAGGAGGGCGCGCCGGAAGCGAACGGGTCGGCGGACAGCTGCTTCATGCCGAGGCTGATGCGCTCCTTCTCGGAGTCGGCCTCGAGCACCACGGCCTTGGCGGTATCGCCCTTCTTGTAGTCCTTGAGCGCTTCCTCGCCGGGCTTGGTCCAGTCGAGATCCGACAGATGCACCATGCCGTCGATGCCGCCGTGGAGCCCGATGAACAGGCCGAACTCGGTGATGTTGCGGATCTGACCTTCGATATTGGTGCCGGGCGGGTGGTTGGCGGCGAATGCGACCCACGGATTCTCTTGGGTCTGCTTCAGGCCGAGCGAGATGCGACGCTTGTCGGGATCGACCTCGAGCACCTGCACTTCGACCTCCTGGCTGGTCGAGATGATCTTGCCGGGATGGATGTTCTTCTTGGTCCAGCTCATCTCCGAGACGTGGATCAACCCCTCGACGCCGGGCTCGAGCTCGACGAAGGCGCCATAGTCGGTGATGTTGGTGACCGTGCCCTTGAACCTGGAGCCGACCGGATATTTGGCGGCGATGCCCTGCCACGGATCGGCCTCGAGCTGCTTGATGCCGAGGCTGATGCGCTGGGTCTCCGGGTTGATGCGGATGATCTGCACCTTCATTGTATCGCCGACATTGACGATCTCGCTCGGATGATTGACGCGCCTCCAGGCCATGTCGGTGACGTGCAAGAGCCCGTCGATGCCGCCGAGATCGATGAACGCGCCATAGTCTGTGATGTTCTTGACCACGCCGTCGATCACCTGGCCCTCTTCGAGGCGGGCGACGATCTCGCTTCGTTTCTCGGCGCGAGTCTCCTCGAGCACCGAGCGGCGCGACACGACGATATTGCCGCGCCGGCGATCCATCTTCAGGATCTGGAACGGCTGCGGCACGTTCATCAGCGGACCGACGTCACGGATCGGGCGGATGTCAACCTGGCTGCCGGGCAGGAAGGCCACGGCGCCGTCAAGATCGACGGTGAAGCCGCCTTTGACCCGATTGAAGATGACGCCCTCGACGCGCTCGTTAGCCTTGTATTTCTCCTCGAGTCGGGTCCAGCTCTCCTCGCGGCGCGCCTTCTCGCGCGACAGCACGGCTTCCCCGGCAGAGTTCTCGACCCGCTCCAGATAGACGTCGACCTCGTCGCCGACCGACATGTCGTGCGCGCGGCCGGAGACGCCGAATTCCTTCAAGGGGATGCGGCCCTCGGTCTTGAGCCCGACATCGATGACCGCAACGTCCTTCTCGATGGCGACGATGGTGCCCTTGACGACACTACCTTCCTGAAGCGCCGTTCCGCTGAGCGACTCTTCAAGGAGAGCGGCGAACTCATCGCGGCTCGGATGGCTAACGCTGGTCTGCGGCTCGATCATCTAGGCTCCTACTCGCCGTCCCATCATAACTATGCTCCTCGTTGCATCGTTCACCCGAAACAGGGCCACGACCCGAATTTCGTCACCGCGGCAGCGGTCGCAAGCCCGGTCGAGGATAGCCCGTTCACGGCTACCCGCCTCCGCTTGCTCGCCCGCGGAAAACCTCGAAAAAGTGATGCGCCAATGCGAAACGGGCATGAGCCTCAAACGGCCTGCCCGGCATGCGCAAGCGCAGCATCGATCAACTCGATGGCTGCCCTGAACGCGGCGTCTATATCCAAATTCGTGGTGTCGAGCAAGACCGCGTCTTCGGCACGGACCAGAGGGGCGGCCGCGCGATTCGCGTCGCGCTCGTCGCGTCGGCGGATATCGTCGAAGACTTCGGCCTCGGTAACAGGGCTTCCGGTTTGCGTGAGCTCACGGAATCGGCGACGTGCGCGCTCCTCGGGAGTGGCGGTGACGAACAGTTTCACGTCGGCATCGGGGCAAATCACCGTGCCGATGTCGCGGCCGTCGAGCACGGCGCCGGGCTTCTGCCGGGAGAAGCTGCGCTGATAGGCGAGCAGGGCCTCACGCACCTCCGGATGCCGGGCAACCACCGATGCGGTCTCGCCGAGGCGTTGGGCGCGCAGGCCTGGATCGGCAAGAGAAGCGGGATCGAGGGTTCGGGCCACGGAGGCTGCCGCACCAGCATCGGCCGGGTCGGCGCCACGCGCCAAGGTCTCGCGCGCCACGGCGCGATAGAGCGTGCCGGTATCGAGATGGGCGAGCCCGTAATGGGCCGCGACGCGCTTGCCGAGCGTACCCTTGCCACACGCCGCCGGTCCGTCGATGGCGATGATCATTTTCGTCTGCTCAACTGATCCTGGCTCCAAGTCTGGTCATCAGCGATGCGAAGCCTGGGAAGCTGGTTGCGATCATGGTGGTGTCGTCGACCGTGACGGGTTTCTCCGCGCCAAGCCCGAGCGTGAGGAAGGCCATGGCGATGCGATGATCCATATGCGTCTCGACCACGCCGCCGCCCCTCACGCCGCCGCTGCCTTGCACGATCAGGTCATCACCCTCGGCGTGCGCCTCGACTCCGCAAACCCTGAGTCCGGCCACGGTCGCCGCGAGCCGATCGCTTTCCTTCACCTTGAGCTCTGACAGCCCTTCCATGCGCGTCTCGCCCTCGGCGAATGCGGCGAGGCAAGCGAGCATCGGATATTCGTCGATCATCGAAGGCGCGCGCTTAGGCGGCACCACAACGCCGCGAAGCACGCTCGCTCTGACGCGCAAATCGGCGGTTGGCTCGCCGCCCTCATGGCGGAGTTGGAGCAGCTCGATGTCGGCCCCCATCTCGCGCAAGGTGTCGACGAAGCCGCTACGGGTCGGGTTCATCAGCACGCCCTCGATGACGAGGTCGGAACCCTCCGTAATCAGACCGGCGGCGGTGATGAAGGCGGCCGAGCTCGGGTCGCCCGGAACGGTGATGGCCGCGCCGTGCAGCTCGGCATCGCCGCAGATGGTCACCGAGCGGCCGCCGGTGGCGTTGTCCTCGGCGATGAGCTCGGCACCGAAATGACCGAGCATGCGCTCGGTGTGATCGCGGCTCGGCAGCGTCTCGGCAATGGTGGTCCGACCCGGCGCGTGCATGCCGGCGAGCAGGATGGCGGACTTCACCTGCGCCGAGGGCACCGGCAGATCGTAGACGATGGGGATGAGATCGGAGGTGCCGCGAACCTTGAGCGGAAACGTCGCTCGCGCGTCCTCGACGGCAAGGCCCATCAGGTTGAGGGGCTGAAGCACGCGCCCCATGGGCCGGCGGCACAACGAGGCATCGCCGGTGAACTCGGCCGCGATGTCGTGCCCCGCGACGACGCCGAGCATCAGCCGGCTGCCGGTCCCCGAATTGCCGAAGTCGAGCGGGCCGCGCGGCGCTCGCAGGCCGCCGACGCCCTGGCCGATTACCTCGACGCTGCCGTTCGAGCGCGTGACCTCGGCGCCGAGCGCGGCCACGGCCTTGGCCGTCGCCACCACGTCCTCGGCCTCGAGCAGGCCGGCGATGCGGGTGCGCCCAGTAGCCAGGGCGCCGAGGATGAGCGCGCGATGTGAAATCGACTTGTCGCCCGGCACGCGTGCGCTTCCCCGTAAGCGCGCGCAACGGCTGGCGGTCAAGGGCTGTTGCATCTTCTGTCGCTTTTTCGTGCTTTTGCGGTGCTCGATAGCTTTTGACAGCACCGATCGGGCGTGGCAATGGGGAGCGAACCCAACCAAGCATCGAGGAGTGTCAATGTCTAAACCCGCACGGGGAAGCAAGCGCGTTTGCCCGAGCTGTGGGGCGCGGTTTTACGACTTGAACCGCACGCCAATCACGTGTCCGACATGCCACGCCGTCTATCAGGTGACACCACCCAGTTCGCGGCGCGCAGAGCGCGCGGCTCCGGTCGAGCCGAGAAAGGTCGTCGTGCCGGAGATCGACGCTCCAACGATCGAGGCCGTTGAGGTCATCAGCCTCGAAGAGGTCGAGGAGGCAGGAGCCGACGTCGCGGCTGAGGAGGACGAGGAGATCGTCGACCTTGGCGACGACGCGCCCGAGATTCCGGCTGCCGGCGACGACGACACTTTCCTCGAGGAAGAAGAGGAAGGTGAAGCCGACGTGTCGGGCATCGTCGGCACGCCAGGCGAGGAGACTTAAGTTTCGAACTGTCGCCGAGAGCTCGTCCGGCTCCCCGCCTTGAGTCGCATTTCTCTTGAACCGAAAAGTCGCCGGGCCTAAGCCAGGGGCCTGGATCGGGAGCCGCCGAAACCGTTGTGTCTGGCGTCTCGCTTCCCATTCCGAACAAGGGGCCATAGCTCAGTTGGGAGAGCGCGTGAATGGCATTCACGAGGTCGGCGGTTCGATCCCGCCTGGCTCCACCAATATTTCAAAGATTTAGCGTAAGTTACCTGGCAGGATAAGCACCGGCGCACGATTTCGCGACCATCGGCATCACTTTTGATCACTCCTGGGCTCGACCCACGATTGCCCCATTGACTCTCTGTGATCGCACTGGAATCGATAATTCCTCGGCGGCGAGGCCATGGATACCCGGCAATGTGCCGCCGGGTGTCGTAAGCACGCGCTCGAATGTGACTATGGGACGAAGAGCGGCATGACATCGGCGAGCGATCTTTCAAATGCGCTTCAGGAAAACCTGAAACTAAGACGCGAACTTGCGACGGAGGTAGCCGAGGCGAAGGGCGAAAAACTCGCTGCTGTCCGCCTCCGCTTGACGAGAAATCTTTGGCGCGTTCCGCCACGCCCTGTTTGGAACCGTTAGGCCAGCGTCGGTATCAGCGGCGGTCGGTGAGTTGCGTCCAATTAGGGAGCCGATGACGTTAACGGATGCAGGGAATCAACCCACTCCTCAGCGTCGGCAGCTTGATGGGCTGATTGATGCTGGTGAATGCCGCCAACGTGCGCTTGAGTGTGTGCGACTGGCACAAACGACTAACGACCCAGAAGTCAGAAAGACATGGTCTGACCTCGCAAAGACGTGGCTGATCTCCGCCACCGATTTTGAGGCAAATGAATGCCTTCTAGATGATTGGGGGAGGCCCAAGCCTAGAGGCAAAAGGACTCCCGACTAGCAATGTCTCTTGTAACTACGCGGCTCAGGTTCATTGAGCCTCAGCTTGCTACCTCGGTCGAGCAGTCGCCAGAGGGCAAGCACTCACCCTAATGGAAAAACCAGACCGTCTCTGTTTCGAGGAGATCGGCGAAATAATTGAGCTATTGGTAGAGTCAGAAGCTCGATCTCGCCGAAAGCGTGCCTAGGGCACAGGGGTACAGGCATTCCAAGGTAGGTAAGGTTATCGCCATTGGAGCCGAGAAGCTCTCCACGATTGTCCCCCGTCAACTTCCTTGCGGAGGGATTGGGGATGATCGTGCTTGCGATTTATCCGCGAGGTTCGGTGACCGAAGGTTAGCCCGCTTTCTTGGGCTCGTCGTCGCTTAAGCGTCGCGGATTGTCGGCGTACCTACCGTTTGCGTAGTCGCACTCCCGGCTTTCGCCCATCCGTAAATTCTAACCCAGCGGCTTCGAGCACTTGGCGGAGGCTATCGATTGTGCGTTTGCGGATTGTCTCGCCAGCTTCAAAGCGAATGACTGTCTCGGGAGACACTTTCGCGGCGGCAGCCAATTTCCTGGCGCTCAAACCGATAGCTGCTCTCGCCATTCGGCATTGCACTGGAAGCAACTCAGAACCTTTCCGCGCGCCTGCTAGTCGCGCGGTGCAGGAGCGTCATAGTCCCAATGGCGAGACCGCACGTGCGCAATACGTCTAGGATCAGAAGATCTCCAATATTCGCCCAGCATTTATCCAAAATAAGCCTCCCGGCTTAAAGAGAGCTGAACGCGATGGTATTGATGGCCGTGCGATACGACAACCTCATTGCGCATGAATGCGTACAGGGCGGCGACCGGCCGCAACCCTCTGCGCCGGCTTCTCGACAAGGAGGCGAGCAAACCCTTTAGATCGCTTTCCGGCGGTTCCTCATGGGGGCGGGGGAGCCCGAAGCCGCCGGTATCAAGGCTGACGGCCATGCCGGGGGAGCAATATCGGCCAAACGCACGCCGACGCTAGCCTTCGCCCCATTATTGACCGGCTCGATGTCTCGAACGAAGACGAGATCGCGCTGAAGCTTTCCGTCCAATCTCATGCCGCGTCTTTGCAGGCTGAAGCCGAGCGGCGCCAAGCGCTCGGCGATGACGCGGCCGCCTTTATGCTCTCTCGCTTCGACCTGGATTTCGCGGAGCGCGGGATGGGCGAGCGTGCGCCGCGCGCCGGCGAAGATTTGCTGGGTCAGACCCGGCACATCGATCTTGATGTAGTTCGGCCGCGGGACGTTGTAGCTCGCGATAAATTCGTCAATCGTCCACACTTCGACCGCCTGCACCGAGGGGAAGGACTTCCGGCGCGGATCGGGCTTCGTACTTTCCCTGAAAGTGAAAGAGCGCGCCGACATCATTTGCGATACGTGCAAATCCTCGATCCCGCACTGATCGCTGAAGCCGAGTTGTAGGCAACGGACTCAATTCTCGAGTTGGTTCAGTTCGCAATTCGCGACCAGATTGTAGTAATTGACCGCAGCGGGCTCGAAGGCCCACACCTCGATGTCGCCGCGCGTCGCGGCGTAGAGCGTCAACACCCCGACATTGGCGCCGATGTCGAAGAACACTGAGCCCGGCTCCATCCGGTCGATCCAGGTTAGCGAGTCCGGCTCCTTGGTCAGGATGGTGCGGGCGCGCTTGAAGCTTCGGCGGCTGTGATTGAGGAAGCGGATCTTGCCATGCGGCGTGTCGACAACGACTGGCCTACTGAGCAGGTTATCAGCGGCGTCAGCCCGCTGTCCCGCCGGTAGGAGCTTGAGGAACGAGAGGGTCCAACTCGTCATCGCCCCCAACGATATGCGAACGAGCCTGATCGCCTTCCGAAACATTTCCGCTCCTCCACGTCAACCGAATCTACATTAAATCTATCTGAAAAGTATACATTTTCATGGGGCGACTGGCCTCAAATCTCTATGGTCATGCCGACCCGCTCGATGGCGGAACGCTGTGCAACCCGAAGGACCGAGCAATCATGAATAGATTTCTTCTCGGCGTAGCGCTCGCAGCTGCTTGCTCAAGCCCTGCTTTGGCTGCTCTAGGAAAGGCGCAGCCCAATCACGCTTACACTTACCCCACTCCGTCGTGGGTCTTGCCCCTGCCTCGCTCTGAGCGCTTGGCGAATGCGCTTGGTGGATGGAACCGTGGCTATCCCGCCGATCCCTATTGGAACCCATGCCTCTCTTACCAGAGGAGTTGGGGGCCGAGTGCTTGCGGCGGGCGCTGATTAGGCACAGCACACCGCTCTCCCGTCTTATGGATGGGAGGCCTTGTACATTTTCCACTGGTCCTTGCACCAGTGCTTGAAGTCCTTACGCGCGATCCGGTCGGTCGGGAACTTCATCTCGGCGGCATCCCGACACCCGCTGTGCTTATACTCTCTCGCAAATGCCGGTGACGCTAGAGCGATGACCGCGCACGCCAACAACACCTTATTCATGGACACCTCCTTTTCACCCTTGATGACCTGTGTAGATGGCTTGGTCGATTCGCCCGCGCGGGGACCACAACGCTTACGAGTCTACCTAGCAATTGATCACATGCCGTGCGTTTGCTCTCCATCCGTCCGTTCTACCACGACGACATTGGGCTAGTCCCATGACCCAATTAGTCGCACCGGCTGGGGCCGCTTGCCGTGTTCGAGAAAGGCAACGCGTCTTCGCCGGCGGGTTAGCGGGATCGGGTTAGTTGAGCAGAGGCGGACGAAAGCAATCCGCTGCTCACCGATTTAAATTCCTCGCTCGTTACATTAGCGGAGCCGACATGTAGTGCCGGCGCCACCATCCCCTAGGCGGCTTCAACGCCGCGTAACCCGGTAGGTAATGTGGACAAGAATGCCACCCATAACCTGGGTCAAAGCACCGGAAGTAGCCACGGCCGTTGCCATTGAAAAAAGGACCCGCGTACCAACCGGAGCTGCTATCCCATCCCCAGCCCTGCCCAAAATCACTTTCAGCGTGCCAACCACGGTGGGAATGCCGCGTCCCATTGTGGAACTGGCCGTCGGCCATGGACTGAGTGCCGAAACAGCAGCCGCAGGCGAATAAAGTAGAGGCGATAAACCGGGCTGCGACAGAACTCCTCGAAACAGGGCTAGCCATTGCATCCTCCAAACAGGCTCCTCGCCGCCCTTTCTCTCTTCGCCAGTGGCTTAGGCGTGATGGGATGGATTTCCCGAAAGAAGCGGAAGGCTGCGGCTGTAGCCTAAGAAGGTTCAAAAACTCGATATGCGACTGGGCCATCGCAGTGGCGCATAGGCCAAAAACAGTGGGCACCAGACTATAGCTACGTCATGCTCACAATTAGGACGGCGAGTGCTGTTAGCCCCTAAATCGTGCCAATTAATACCGGCGCCAGTTGGGGCTCATTTTGGTCGCGGCTCATGCGCCCAGCAACGCGTTGCCGATACACTTGTTCCGCAGATTGCTAGCCCAGCTGCACCTGCGGCCTGCCGAGCATACGTACCTGCGGCCACGGGCTGACTGAGCACTCAGCGCAGCACAGCCGACCCGCGAGCTGATCGAGTTTGTGCCCCATCGAGATTTATGGAGCTCGTTGATTGGCGGAAGGCCGATTGCGCGGCGGCGTTCGTAGTTGGCCTCGACGTTGTTAGACAGCGAACATCTCGAATTTGGGCTCTGGACCCTCAGGTTCATCCTTGCCCTTCTTTATGACCCCATCGAGCGCTTCAATAGCGACATGGAGCATCGCGAGCGTAATGATCTCATTGTCGGCGGCGGCGCTCTTGATTTTGTAGGCCGTCCTTAATCGACGTTCGATGAGCTCTCCGCGCAGCTTCTTGAGGTCTTTAACGGTTCTCGCCTTCTCAGTCATGTTGCACTCCCTCCTTGCAGATACCGGCTCTCATTTGTAGTCCGGGGAATCGCGACGGCCCCGGCTCTCCGCCGCGCCCCGCGTCTCACTCCGGGCGGAACGCGACCCCGGGACCCAGGCCTTGGCCACCCGCCCAGCCAAGCGCGAAGCTTAATTAAGATGGGTGAAATGCGGATTATCACGATGTGAATAAAGTTCCACGGCGAAGAACAAATAACAATCTCGCTATTCAAATTTTTACGGCTCACACTTAAACGTCACCGGCGCACGATGACGACAGACTCCGGTGACTGGAACACCAGGAGGTTCACATGACCGTACGTGTTGCGTTCACTAGCTCTCTTTTTCTTGCCGCCATGTTGTTGCTCCCATCTTCAATGGCGTCGTCGTCAGAGTTAACCGGCGCTTGCTTGAAAGATGCCAAGGCGCAGTGCCCCGGGGTGGAAGCCGGAGGAGGCCAGATCAAGGACTGCCTCAAGACGCACATCAAGGACCTGTCCGATGACTGCAAGGCAGTGTTGCTCAAGGTGGCAAACGCCAAGGCCTGTGCGGATGACGCGAAGCAATTTTGCGCGGACACCCAGGCTGGCGGGGGCGCCCTTGAGGCCTGCCTGAAATCTCACATCGCTGACGTTAGCGATGCCTGCAAAGTAGCGATGGTGAACGCCGCAGCAGGCGAGTAGGTCAAAAACCAAGGTTCGGCGCTGGAAAGCGCCGTAACGCGTGGCCGGCTATCACATGGTCAATGGTAGCTGCATTCGTACTGCCGCTCGCCGGAACGCCGCCAGGTGTGCAGTTGGAATGCGCACAGTAGGTGGCCGTTGCGTCAAATAACCAATGCGCCTGAAAACAGGAGGGAGGTCAGAGCAATTTGAGCGCGGCTCGGTGCCTCTTCGGCATGTGGTGTTGTCGGTCGCCTACAGCCTACATGAGTTTGAGGTTGCTGGCGGCCTGCTCGAAGGCCGGATTCCTCCGGGGCATTAGGCAGGGTCGTTGGCGATTGCAATAAATGAGAAAGGGACCCGAAGCGGATCCCTTTCTTTGCAATCTCGATCTTGTTCTGCTGATTATGCTTTGTGACCGTTCTGGGCCTTCCAGGCTTGCTTGCACTCCTTCTTGTAGGCGTGGCGGGACTTCTTTTCCGTCGGGAATTGGAGCTTGGCCGCCTCCTTACAGGTGAGTGACCCTGCCGCCTGCGAGCCGCCGTGGCCATAATATCCATGGCCATAAGATCCTTGGCCATAAGATCCACGGCGATATTCACGCCTCTCATGTCTGCGGTGCACGCCAGCAATGCTCCCGGGTGTTAGAGGTCGCCCGACAACGGCTCCCGCCTTGTCTACGGACAATGACAAACCTTTGTCTTGGGATAGCTGAAACGATATAGGCGCTGCGCACAGCATTGCTGCTGCCGCTAAAGTGGCTCCAATCACACTTGTCTTTTTCATCACATTCTCCTCTTTGACCTAGTCGTAGCTCGAAGGCGGCAAGAGAGTAGCATCCTCAATTTTTTGCTCAGGCAGCTTTGCGGTTTGAGGTCAGCAGCGTCGGCGGTGCTGTTACCGGCGGCGCACCCACGGAACCTTTCGGCACCAGTGATCGAGCTTTTAAAGGTGTAATACGCTCAACCGCGCACTCCTGGGCGGTGGGATAACGCATCAGTTGGGAATGTGGTACCACGTCTGGACGCAAGAAATCCGATCTCATAGCCAACCAAGGCAGCCCTGAAAGCTGCGGGTGTTGTGCGGCTAGGCCGCCAGGGTGCCAAGTTTCAACGTGAGCAGGAGCAGGCTTAGCCTTCTTCTTGAAGACGAGATCGATCAGAGGAAAAGTAACCATCGAGCAAACGACCACGATGGCGGTGTCCAACAGGATAACGAACGTAGCGACCATCAGGCCGCTCAGCATTTCCTCCGGGTTAATTTGCCAGAAAAGGTCCATGGGGTCGCCGTTTCGCGACCCCCCGTCTAGTTCGGAGACGGTAATGGGAAGTCCTACAAAGAACTGGTCAAAATTGCTCAGGCGCCGATCTTTTGGGGGTTGGCGGAGCAATGCCCATTGGAAAGGACAGCCGCATCCGAGCTGGGCCGGGAGAGGAACAGCGCGAGAGGATCGGGATCTAGGTCAAGGGCTGGAAGCCTTGTTTGACCCAACGCACTGTCCACACGACGATGTAGACCAGCAGGCTCCATGTTTAAGGATCCTTTTTGAATGGCATTCACGAGGTCGGCGGTTCGATCCCGCCTGGTTCCACCAAACTCTTTAGCTGATCGTAGGCAGTGGCTCCTGAGACGCCCACAGGAAGGCACTGGTGGCCCATGGCCAAGACAGCGCCTCGGGGGGCCGGGCCGGTGGACAAATACCTCGCAGGCTGATCGAATTAGCAATGCGCCCGACCCGCTTTTCACCGCGCACTAGTGCGAGATATCGGCATCTTGAGCTGCCGCCGGTCGGCGTGCCATCGGTGGCGATCGGCGCGCTTGCGCTCGGCGCCTTGGCGGTGGGCGCGCTTGCCATCGGGGCTTTGGCCATCGGCCGCTTGCGCGTTCTGCGGGCCGACGCCGACACGGTGCATCTCGGCAAGCTCGAGATCGACGATCTTACGGTGAAACGGCTCCGCGTTATCGAGCACGCCGGCGACGACCTCGCCTAGCCGCCGACCACAGCCACGGCGATATTGGCGGCACGCGCCGCGCCGACACGCGCCGGCAGGTCTTGGTCGTAGGCGCCAGGGGCGATCAGGGCGGTGTCGCCTGGGGATGCCGCCTCGACGGCGCGGGCGAGCGTCCGAAAGGCCGTCGCGAGGCTTCGGCCATCGCCCGTATCGCTGCCCTGTTTCGAGCTGACATACCAGATCATGGCGCCACGCAACCCGTCGGAAAGAGAAGCAGGGCAAAGCTTAGTCGAAGGCCCAGCGCGACGAAAGGCGGGGGATCGGCGCGGGTCCTTCTGCTTGAATTGGCCGTGGAATTTCCCCATATGCGGAGTCGAGTTGAGTTGCTCGGCCCACGCCGGCCCGGGCATGTTGCTTGAGGTGCCGTAAGGGCCTTAAACCGCTAGACAGGGCGCAGCCGCTTATGAAAGGGCGTTCGCTCCAATGTCGCGCATGACAGTTCTCGACGGGAATCTCTGGCTCAGCCTCTCGGCCGACCGCCAAGTGCGCGGACAGGCTAAGGGTGCGGAGTCGGGCTATCCGCCTTACAATATCGAGCTGTTGGGAGACGTCGACCAGCCTGAGGCCTTACGCATCACCCTTGCCGTCGCCGGCTTCACGCGCGACGAGCTCGAGGTCAGCGTCGAAGATGGCGTTCTCACCGTGCGGGGGCGGCAGCGCGACGACGAGGCTAAGGACTATCTCCATCGCGGCATCGCCGCGCGCCAGTTCAAGCGGACTTTCTCGCTCGCCAACGGCGTTGAGGTCAGCAAGGCCGAGCTGAACAATGGGCTGCTCGCCATCGAGCTTCGACGACCGCGCAAGGAGAAACGCGTGCTGAAGGTCGGCATCCTTGCCGCCGACTGAGACTTGAAGTTTGGACGTGCCTTCGCCAACCCCTCGTAAGGAGGAGTATAAGTTGAAGAACGAATACGAAGAAGAAGACCTCACGCTTGCGCCGATGAGCCGCCGCGAGCTCGCGCAACTTGGCGATGGCGAAGTGGCCTATATCAAGCAGCTCGATCCCGAGGTGGCCGAGAAGCTGTTCCCGGCACTGCAGTCGACGCCCAGGGGCATCGACCTGTTCGCCGTGCTCGGCGCCGACGGCACGCCCCTCGCGCTGACCGACAGCCGCAACGCGGCGATCGCCAACGCCATCGAGAACGACCTCGTGCCGGTCAGCGTGCACTAGACGGCTCACCTCTCCGGTGCGCTAACATTTCCTCTCATCGCCCCGCCCCTAGGTGGGGCAAGGACCGCCCCTCGATCCTGCAAAAGGCGGGCGGACTTCAGGGCACGTTCACCCATATCGCCTTCGCGCCGACGCGCGGCACGGCGGTGCTCATCGCCACAACAAATTGGATTTTGGCGCCGCGTTGGCCATGGGTGAATTTGCCAATGGCCTACTGGAGCAACTCGCCCCGCGCTGATCAGGCAGCGTGGGAGGCGGCTTCCTCGGTGAGCACGGCGTAGAGCGCCGCGGCGTCCTTCGACGCGCGTAACTTCTCGACCGCGCTGCCCTCGCGCAGCAGCCGCGATATGCGCGCGAGCGCCTTCAGGTGGTCGGCGCCGGCGCCTTCGGGGGCAAGCAGCAGGAAAACGATGTCAACCGGATCGCCATCGACCGCGTCGAAGTCGATCGGCTCGGCGAGGCGGGCGAAGATGCCGACGATGCGCTTAAGCCCGGCGAGCTTGCCGTGCGGCGTGGCGATGCCCTGGCCGAGCCCGGTCGATCCAAGCCGCTCGCGCTGTAGAAGCACATCGAAAATGTAGCGCTCCTCGAGGCCGGTGAAGCGCGCTGCGCGGGTCGACAGCTCCTGGAGCAGCTGCTTTTTGTTCCTCGCCTTGAGCGAGGGAATCACAGCCTCGGGTGAGATGAAGTCGCCTAAATGCATTGTCTTACCCATCTGCTGATTGGGGAACGACACAGAAGTCGTTACCGCCTAGCGCCGAGAGCGCGCTTTCTTGCCTTTGGAACGTGTGCCGGCCTCGTTCATCGAGCGCAGCGGCGCCGCAGGATCGATCCAGCCGATATTGCCGTCCTCACGCCGGTAGACCACGTTGATCTCGCCGTGGCTGGCGTTGCGGAACAGAATGAAAGGCTGGTCGGAAAGGTCCATCTGCATCACGGCGTCGGCAACCGCCATCTCGTGCAACGGCGTCTCGGCTTCGGCAATGATGATTGGATTGTCCTCATCGCGTTCCTCCTGCTCCTCTTGTGAGGCTTGGATGACGAAAGACGCAGCCTGCGTCTCTTTGCGTGCGGTCTCCCCTGCCCCGTGCCGCTTCAGCCGACCTTTGTAACGACGGACCCGCTTCTCGAGCCGCTCGCAGGCACGATCGGCACTCTGATAGGCATCAGACGCGACGCCGTGGGCCTCGAGGCTCATGCCCTGCCAGAGATGGATCGTGCAATTCGTCCGGAATCCCCCATGCTCCTTCTCGATGCGCACGTGACCCGAAGGCTGGCGCCCAATGAACTTCTCAACGGTGTGAACGACGCGCTCCTGGACGTAACTGCGCAACGCCTCTCCGACGTCCAGGTTCTTTCCGGTAACTTGTATTGTCATCGCCCTAGGGAAGACTCGCAAAGCCCCTTTTACAACCGCGCTTCCCGGGACTGTCGCTTCTTCGGGAGCCGATCTCGCCGGCGTAATAACGCCTAAGCGCCCAACCTCGTTCGGTCTCCACCCAAGGGGGCGGAAGCTAGACCGCTCCCTCCAAGGTGTCAAACCATCTATTTCGCACCCCGATCTTTACATGATTCGCTTGCTTGGCCAATGAGTTAGGCGCCTCAGGCGCTCGCTCCAAGGGCTATGCGCTTCAGGCGGCGGCGCTGTACCGAAGAGGGTATGCGCAGCGCCTCGCGGTATTTGGCAACCGTGCGCCGGGCGATGTCGACGCCGTCGCACTTAAGCCGCTCGACGATCTTGTCGTCGGACAGCACGTCGCTCGCCGGCTCGGCATCGATCATCTCGCGGATGCGGTGGCGCACGGCCTCCGAGGAATGCGCGTCGCCATCGGCGGTCGCGGCGATCGACGAGGTGAAGAAATATTTGAGCTCGAACAGGCCACGATTGGTCGCCATGTATTTGTTGGCGGTGACCCGGCTCACCGTTGATTCGTGCATCGAGATGGCGTCGGCAACTGTCTTCAGATTGAGCGGACGCAGGTGCCTGACGCCGTAGGTGAAAAAGGCGTCCTGCTGGCGCACGATCTCCTGCGCGACCTTGAGGATGGTGCGCGCGCGCTGGTCGAGACTCTTGACAAGCCAGTTCGCTGTCTGGAGGCAATCGACGAGATAGCTCTTGTGCTCCCTGCGGGTCGTCGACTTGGACACGGTCACGTAATAGGACTGGTTGACCAGCACGCGGGGCAGCGTGTCGCTGTTGAGCTCGACATGGAAGTTGCCATCGGGCAGACCGCGGACCAGCACGTCGGGTACGATCGGCTGGCTTGGGCTGGTGCCATATTTGAGCCCGGGCTTTGGATTCAGCCGCTTCACCTCGTTGATCATGTCGCAGAGGTCCTCGTCGGACACACGCGCCACGCGCTTCAGCGCGACGAGATCATGGGCGGCAAGAAGATGCAGATTTTCGATAAGGGCCGCCATCGCCGGATCGCAGCGGTCCTGCTCCTTCAGCTGGAGCGTCAAACATTCGCGCAGGTCGCGGGCGAACACGCCGCACGGCTCGAAGCCCTGCATCACGCAAAGCGTCTCCTCGACCAGATCGATCGACGCGCCGAGAAGCTCGGCGACTGCGATCAGATCGCCGAGCAGGTAGCCGGCCTCGTCGGTCATGTCGATGAGATGCTGGCCGATCAGCCGCCGCGCCGGATCGGCGAAGGCGAGCATCAGTTGCCCGGTGAGATGATCGCGCAGGGTCAGCTGCTCGGCGACATAAGCCTCAAGGTTCGACTCCTCACCGCCACCGGCGCCTTGGCCCTGGCCAAGCGTCGCCCAGCCTGAATCCTTGATCGCGCCTGGTGAAAAGCTGTCGGCCTCGGGGAAGACGTCTTGCGGCTCGGCGTCCATCGCGTCGCTTCCTGCGGCGCTCGGCGTTTCGAGATCGACGAAGTCATCGCTCTCGAACAGCTCGCCGTCGGTAGCCTGCGTCTCGCCTGAGGCGGCTGCAGCCTCCTCGCGCTCCTCGTCCTTCGCCGCGTTAAGCGGCGGGTCGGCGGTGGGCTCGCCAGGAGTGGGGCTGCCCTCCTCCAACTCGGCGCGCTCGAGCAGAGGGTTCCGCTCAAGTTCAGTCTCGACGAAGGTCGTCAGCTCGATGTTGGAGAGTTGCAGCAGCTTGATCGCCTGCTGCAGTTGCGGCGTCATGACCAGGCTGTGGTTCTGACGAAGTTCGAGCTTTGTGTTGATCGCCATTATCGAACTCACTCGCGATCAGCCGCTCAGATCCTGAATTGGTCGCCGAGATAGACGCGTCGAACGTCCTCGTTATTGATAACCTCATGCGCGGTGCCGTGGGTGAGCACCATGCCATCATGGATAATATAAGCTCGACTGACTAGATCGAGCGTCTCGCGCACGTTGTGGTCGGTTATCAGCACCCCGATACCGCGCTGGGTCAGGTGACGTACGAGCGCGCGGATGTCGCCGACGGCAATCGGGTCGATACCGGCGAACGGCTCGTCGAGCAGCATGAAGGATGGGCGAGTGGCGAGCGCGCGGGCGATCTCGACGCGGCGCCGCTCGCCGCCCGAGAGCCGCATGGAGGGCGACGTCCTGAGCCGGGTAATGCGGAACTCCTCGAGCAGAGCATCGAGCTGAAGCTGGCGCTGCTGCTTGTTGGGCTCGACCGTTTCGAGCACGGCGAGGATATTCTCCTCGACGGTGAGGCCGCGGAAGATCGAGGCCTCCTGTGGCAGATAGCCGATGCCGAGGCGGGCGCGCCGATACATCGGCAGCTTGGTCACGTCGTGACCATCGATCTTGATCGAGCCTTCGTCGGCGGGTATCAGCCCGGTGATCATGTAAAACACCGTCGTCTTGCCGGCGCCGTTAGGGCCGAGCAGGCCGACCGCCTCGCCGCGCCGCAAGTCAAGGCTGACGCCGCGGACCACCGTGCGCTTCTTGAAGGCTTTCACGACGTTGCGAACGGTGAGCCAGCCAGTTGTGGTGGTATCGGCCTTGGTCCCAGGGCCGAGCCCTCCGGCCGCCGGCGTCCTTGGCGCGGGCGCAGCCGGCGCGGGCGCACCCGGTGTCGGCCTCGCCGGCTGGCGCTGTTCAGCCTTGGCCGGAGCAGCTTCAATGGCGTTCGCCTGGCGACCTGGGAATGACAGCAATTTGCCCACTGACCTTTCCGCTCCCTAGTTGAAGCGTTGGCCGGTTAACATCCAATAACGTACTTCGAACCGCCTACTGGGCGACACCCGGGATGAGCGACCACGGCTTGTCGTCCTGGGCAGCCGGTTTAGGACCGCTATGCGCCGTATCGTCTTCCGGCGATGCCGCACCCTCTGACGCGGCGGCAGGCGCGGCATCGCTAGGATCTGCCCCAGGAGCCGCCGTGCCGGACTTTGCCTCTTTGGCTTCCGTCGGTTTGACGTCGCCAGACTTCGCGTCCTTCGACTTCGCGTTGGCATCAGCCTTCGGCATGAACAGCGCACGGATTCGGCCCCCGGTCGGGGTATTCCCTGGATTCTCAAATCGGCTTTCGCCCGTCTTGAGATCGATGACGAGCCGGTCCCCCTTTAGCACATTCTGACCTTGGGTTAACACCACATTGCCGCCCACCGTGACCATCTGCGCAGGCACGTCGTATAGGGCCCAGTCACTGGTTGTCGTCTGGTCCTGATCGCTGTTGATGATGACGTTGCCCTTGGCCTCGATCTTGGTGATCTTCGCTTCGGTGCTGTCGGCGGCGGCGGTGCTGGCGTTGTCGCCGGTCGCCTTGGCGGGAAGCGCCTCCGCCGTTCCCTTGCCGATGGCGAGCTTGTCGCCACCGCCCACATAATGGACATCCAGCTGGTCGGCCCGGAGCGTGGTGGTGCCCTGAACCGCCTTAACGCTGCCCTTGAAGGTCGCGTATTTCTGCTGATCGTGTACCACGAGCACGTCGGACTCGATGTCGATGGGGTCCTTGGAGCTCTGCGACAGGCCGCCAAACGAGTTGGTCAGGGTCTGCGCCTCTAGTGGCGTCGCGAGCAGGAGGGCAACGGCGAGGGCTGCGGCCGATCGCGCATACTGGGAAATCAAACTGCACCCGGTCATTGTGACACCGCCGGCAGGTCGGGCACCGGGTTGTTGGGCGCGGCGACGGCGGTCTCCGGCGCAGTGCCGACAGCCGCACCGTCAGGCAGTTGCGGTGCCTCTACCTGGACCTTCTTCGATTGGGCATCGGCCGCGTTTGCGTCGGCTGCCTTCTCAGGCTTGACGATGTGGACCAGGACCTTGCCGCGGAAGGTGAGCGTGTGCGCACCAGAGTTGAAGGTCAGTGCGTTCGCCTTGACGGTGCCATTGGTCAACTCGAAATGCACGCGCTGATGCGCACGAAGCGTCTGATTCTGGGTATCGAGGCTCGCATGCGTGAGCTCACCAGTTACCCCGGAGCTCGTGGCGAGGGTGATCTTCTCCTGCATCACGAGACGTTCCGCCTTGGAGTCGAACACGCCGCGCACGGCCTGCATGCGCGACCAATCGCCGGACGGATTGGAAAGATCGGCCTTGATGTCATGCAGCCTGATGATGTTGGGGCTCTTGAGGTCCTGATCGGCATATTCGGCGGAGATGACATAAGCGCCATTCTTCTTGTCGGCGCCTTGCAGCTTCGGATTGGTCATGCGGAGCGCGCCGTTGGTCACCTGGACGCCGCTGATGCTCGCCGAAATGTCGCCCACGGTGACGCTCATGCTGGAGGAAATGAAATAGCTCGCGGTGACGAGCGCCGCCAAGGCGGGAAGCACCTTGCGCAGAATGACCACATGCCGGCTGTGGCGCAACGCCACGTGAAACGCGCGCTCGTTCTCAGCCTTGGTGCGCACGCGATAGCGCTGGCCGGCCGTGGCGATATTGGCGTCAACGGTCATTTTCCCGCCAGAGGTGTTGCGACCCGAGGCTCCTCGACAAAGCCCGGCATCGCCGGTTCGACAGCTAGCCGCAGGACTTTGCTCACATTGCGACGGCGAGCGGCTCCGCGGCCAAGTCCAGCGACGGGCCAAACCCTTGGGCCGCAAGCACTAATGGGCGAAGGGATCGATTTCCGACCAGCCTGCCAGATCGAGCTCGGCCCTAACGGGGAGAAACTCGAAGCAGGCGCGGGCAAACCCCTCCCGCCCTTCGCGCCGCAGCATGGCGTCGAGTTTCTCTCTTAGCGCGTGCAGATGCAACACGTCGCTCGCGGCATAATTGAGCTGCTCCTGGGTGAGCTCGGGCGCTCCCCAGTCCGAAGACTGCTGCTGCTTGGAGAGATCGATGCCGAGCAGCTCGCGGCAGAGGTCCTTGAGGCCGTGGCGGTCGGTGAACGTGCGGGCGAACTTCGAGGCGATCTTGGTGCAATAGACCGGGCGTGCCATGACGCCGAAACGATGCTTGAGAACGGTCATGTCGAAACGGCCAAAATGGAACAACTTGAGCACGTTGTCGTCGGCCAGGAGCCGCGTCAGCTCGGGAGCGTCGCGGCTGGCGTCGATCTGCACGAGCTCGGCGCGGCCATCGCCGGCGGAGAGTTGAACCAGGCAGAGCCGATCGCGATAGGGGTTCAAGCCCAACGTCTCGGTGTCGATGGCGACGACGCGGGCGCCGGCGAAGCGTCCCGGCGGTAGATCGCCCTGGTAAAGTTCTACGATTGGGGGCTGGCTCAAGCTGTTTAGCGCTCCTTTTGGCGGCAGCATCATGGACGCGAGCGCTTAAGAAAGCGGGAATGGTGCCCAGGAGAAGACTCGAACTTCCACGCCCTTTCGGGCACTAGCACCTGAAGCTAGCGCGTCTACCAGTTCCGCCACCTGGGCTTGAGCGCCTCAAGTACGATCCGTCCCCCGCAAAGTCAATCGCGCGGCGGCTTCCAGGGTTTGGCTCTGTCGTGTATTGCTGGCCGACGGACGGCGCATGAGCTTTATCAAAGCCGGCTATGACAAGCGGTGAGAGGGATGCGCTATGGCGATCATTCTGAATAACCGGGCGCTCATCACCATCTATGGCGGCTCGGGCTTCATCGGACGCCACGTGGTGCGCGCCGTTGCGAGGACCGGAGCGCGCATGCGGATCGCCGTCAGGCGGCCCGAGCTCTCAGGTTTCCTCCAGCCGCTAGGCGGGGTCGGCCAGATCAACGCCGTGCAGGCGAATGTACGCTATCCCGACTCGCTGCTGGCAGCGGCCGAAGACGCCGACTTCGTAGTCAATCTCGTCGGCATTCTGTTTCCGTCCGGCAAACAGACTTTCAATTCGGTGATGGACCAGGGCGCGCGCCACGTCGCCGAAGCCGCGCGGCAGGCGGGAGCGCGCATGCTCGTGCATATGTCGGCGATCGGCGCGGGCGCGAAAGCGCCGTCGATCTATGCCCGCAGCAAGGCGGCGGGCGAAGCGGCGGTCAAGGAGGTGTTCCCTGACGCCGTCATCTTAAGACCTTCGATCGTGTTCGGGCCGGAGGACGATTTCTTCAACCGGTTCGCCGCGCTCGCGCGCATCTCGCCAGCGCTTCCCCTAATCGGCGGCGGCAAAACGAAGATGCAGCCGGTGTTCGCCGGCGATGTGGCGAAGGCAGTCATCGCTGCGCTCACTGGCAAGTCGGAAGCTGGGGCGCCTTACGAGCTCGGCGGCCCTGAGGTGCTCACCATGAAGGAGGTGATGCAGCGCGTGCTCGCCTACACGATGCGGAAGCGCCTTTTGATCAGCGAGCCGTTCTGGCTCGCCAAGCTCCAGGGCAAATTTCTGCAAATGCTGCCGAAGCCGATGCTGACCGTAGACCAGGTGCGGATGCTCGAGACCGACAACGTCGTGAGCAAGGAGGCGAAGCGCGCCAACCATACGCTCCAAGGCCTGGGAATCGAGCCTATCGCGGTCGCGAGCGTCGTCCCCGATTATCTCGCGCAGTTCCGCCCGCGCGGCCAGTTCTCGGTCTACCGGCCCGAGCCGTGAGCACTCAGCTATACAGCATCACCAGCAGGAAGCCCCCCAGCACCATGCGATAGAGCACGAAGGGCAGGAAACTGATGCGGCGGATCAGATTCATCAGGAAGGCGATCGCCAAGATGCCGGCGACGAAGGTGAGCGCCGCGCAGTAGACCGCATCCATGGTCACTCCCCCGCCGCTCGCCAGTGCATCGCCGACGGTGAAAACAATTGCCCCCGCGGTCGCGGGGATCGCGAGCAGGAACGAGAAGCGCGCGGCGTCGGGCCGAGTGAAGCCCAGGAACCGCGCGGCGGTCATGGTCACGCCTGACCGGCTCGTGCCGGGGATCAGCGCCAACGCCTGGGCCACGCCGATGATCAACGCGCTCGACAGGGTCATATTGGCAATGGTCCGCTCCTGCGGCCCGACCATGTCGGCGATCATCATCAGGATGCCGTAGATGATGGTATTCCAGGCGACGATGGCCACGTTTCGCTCGAGATCGGCATAGCCCAGCTTCTTGAGAACGACGCCGAAGGCGACGGCCGGGATGGTGGCGAGCACGATATAAATGGCGAGCCGCCCGTCGTCGGTGACCTTGCCTTTGAACAGGAGGAGCGTGCCCTGGATCAGCCGCCACACGTCGCGCCAGAAATAGATGAGGACGGCAAGCAACGTGCCGAGATGCGTCATGACATCGACGACGATGCCCTGATCCTTCCAATGCATCAGCTGGGGAACGAGGATCAGATGCCCGGAGGAGGAAATAGGCAGGAACTCGGTGATGCCCTGCACCACCGCGAGCACGATGATCTGCTCTATCGACATATCCCCTTGTCGCCCCGCTTGTTCCGCGCGCGAGCAGGTTCTATACCGAGGCTCTAGCCCGCGCAATTCTTTTTAATAGCCACCGAACGGGTCGATGGCGACACTCCTGCACTACCCCCTCGATGCATTCTCCCGATCGATCCGCCTGGCGCTTGCCGAGTGCGGCGTCGAGGTCGAGCTTGTCGAGGAGAAGCCTTGGGAATGGCGGGGAGAATTCCTCCAGCAGAACCCCGCAGGCACCCTTCCCGTGCTGATCGCCGACGAGCATGGCCCGATCGTCGGGACTTATGCGATTTCGGAATATCTCAGTGACATCATGTCCGAGCGGGACGGCCGCGCGGCGGCGGGTTTTCAACTGTTCCCGGGCGACGCCAAGGCGCGGGCGGAGGCGCGGCGGCTGGTCGAGTGGTTTCACCGCAAGTTCCACGAGGAGGTCACCTCCTATCTCCTGGAGGAAAAGGTGTTCCGGCGATTCGGACCGCAAAGCTCCTCCCCTGACATGGAAGCGATGCGCGCGGGCCATGAGAATCTGCGCTATCACCTCGCCTATATCGGCCATCTCGCCGAGACACGGAGTTGGCTTGGCGGCGACGCGCTGAGCTTCGCCGATCTCGCCGCGGCAGCCCACATCTCGGCGCTTGATTATCTGGGCGAAGTGCCCTGGGAAGAGCACGAGGCGGCCAAGAACTGGTACGCGCTGCTCAAGTCGCGGCCCTCGTTCAGGCCCCTGCTCCAGGACCGGCTGCCCGGCTTCCTACCCTCAAGCACCTACGCCGATCTCGATTTCTAGATGAATTCGGGCGGAGTTGTCCTTCCGGCGGAAGCCGGAATCCAGAACTTTTCAGACGTTAACCGTTATCTGGATACCGGCTTTCGCCGATATGACGTAAAAAAACAACGATGACCGTGACACCAAAACAACGGATAACCGAGGAAGCCAAGACGCTGGGTTTCGACGCCGTGGGCTTCGCCACCGCCGATCCCGTGCCAGGCGCAGGTTCGGCGCTCGAGACCTTCATCGCCGAGGGGCGGCATGGTGACATGGGCTGGCTCGCAACCACCGCGGACCACCGGAAGTCGCCGCGAGCGCTCTGGGACGAAGCGAAGAGCGTCATCCTGCTTGGCGTGAACTATAGTCGCCTCGGCGACCCGCTGGCGATCCTGCAACAGCGGTCGCGCGGCGCCATCTCGATCTACGCGCAAGGCGCCGACTATCACGAGGTGATCAAGGCCAAGCTCAAGCAACTCGCGACGCGGGCGCGGACTCTCCTCGGCGGTGAAGTGAAAATATTCGTCGATACCGCGCCGGTGATGGAGAAGCCGCTCGCCGCCAAAGCGGGGCTTGGCTGGCAGGGCAAGCACACCAATCTCGTCTCCCGCGAGTTCGGCTCATGGCTGTTCATCGGCTCGATCTTCACGAGCGCAGCGATCGCGCCCGACGAGCCCGAGCAGGATCATTGCGGGGCTTGCCGGCGCTGCCTCGATGTCTGCCCGACCGGCGCCTTCACCGCAGCCTATCGGATCGATGCGCGCGCGTGCATCTCATACCTCACCATCGAGCACAGGGGGCACATCGCGCCGCGTTATCGCGCGGCCATGGGCAACCGCATCTTCGGCTGCGACGATTGCCTCGCCGTCTGCCCCTGGAACAAATTCGCGCAAGGCGCGCGCGAGGCGAAACTCGCGGTGAGGGAGGCAAGCGCCGATCCGCCGCTTTCCGAGCTGCTCGTGCTTGACGATGCCGCGTTCCGCGCGCGCTTCGCGGGCACGCCGATCAAACGCACGGGGCGCGACCGTTTCCTGCGCAACGTCCTGATTGCCGTCGGCAATTCCGGCGATGCGGAGCTCTCCCCTCTGGTCGAGGCACACCTCGACGACGCGTCGCCGCTGGTGCGGGCCATGGCGGTGTGGGCGTTGGCGCGGCTCGCGCCCCAGCGCTTCGGCGCGCTGCGCGCACGCGGCTCCGCCGACCCCGACCCTGCCGTCAGGGGCGAATGGATGGATGAGGCGGCGTGAGCCGGCTATTCGCCTTCGGCCTCGGATTCTCGGCGCAGGAGCTTGCGTCGCGGCTCGCCGCACGCGGCTTCGAGATCGCCGGCACCGCGCGCGACGAAGCCAATATCGCCAGGCTCGGGGGGCGCAGCTACGAAATGACGCGCTTCGCCGGCGAGACCGGCAATCACGATGTAACTCGGCTACTGCGAGGCGCGACCCATGTGGTCCACTCGATCCCGCCCGGCGCCCAAGGCGATCCCGTGCTCGCGCATTACCGCAACCAGATCGCCACCATCGGGACGCTGCAATGGATCGGTTATCTCTCGACGGTCGGCGTCTATGGGGACCAGAGAGGGCGCTGGGTCGATGAAACGACGCCGCCCAAACCCAACAGCGAGCGGACCGAGGCGAGGGTCGAGGCAGAAGCGGCCTGGCTCAGATTCGGCGAGGAGATCGGCGTCCCGACGCATGTGTTCCGGCTCGCGGGAATTTATGGTCCCGGGCGGAGCGCTTTTGACAAGCTGATCGCCGGCACCGCGAGGCGGGTGAAGAAGGACGGCCAAGTGTTCAGCCGCATCCATGTCGAGGACATCGCGAGCGTGCTCGAGGCCTCGATGACGAAGCCGCGCGCGGGTGCGATCTATAATGTCGCCGATGACGAGCCGGCGGCGCCCGATGCGGTGGTCGCCTATGCCGCCGAGTTGCTCGGCGTGGCCCCGCCACCGGAGGTCCATTTCGACGACGCCGATCTCTCGCCCATGGCGCGGAGCTTCTATGATGGGAGCCGGCGCATCGGGAATGCGCGCATCAAATCCGAGCTCGGCGTCAAGCTCCGCTACCCCACCTACCGCGAGGGCCTCGCTTCGCTCTTGGAGAAGCACAATATGCAATAGTCCTCATGCCCGGCCTTGTGCCGGGTATCCACGATTTTTGCGTTAGGGTAAGGAGGCAGGACGCGGGTGGCCGGGACAAGCCCGGCCACGACGAGGTAATGTTACTTGCGACACCTTTTCCAGCAACCCAGCGACTGTCGCTTCGAGGCGCCGCAGATCTTGCGGGCGCGATTGGCGATGGTCGCAGTCCTTTATGAGTGTCAGCTCGACATCGCCGCAGCAGAGCAGATCGACCAGGTCGAGCGCGTGGCCCCACGGTACGTCCGGGTCGCACATGCCTTGCAGGATGCGCACTGGCAGATCGAGATGACGCGTCTCAACGCCGATCAGATGATTGCGGCCCTCTTCGATCAGATGCTTGGTGATTGGGTAGGGCTGCCCGTAGAGCGATGGCTCGTAATAGACCCCGTCGCGCTCCAGCACCGCTTTCACCTCTGGCGGCATGCGGCGCCACATTAGCCGCTCCGTCATGTCGAAAGCCGGAGCGATCAGCACGAGGCCGGCGAGGCGGTCGATCTCCCCTGCTCGCGCCAATTGCCGGGCGAGCACAAGCGCTATCCACCCGCCCATCGATGAGCCGACGACGAGGGTGCGGCGCTCGCCGAGAAGGCCGAGCATGGCGGCGGCCTCCTCCAACCAATCGCCGATCGAGGCCTCGAGCAGATTGCCGGGAGAGAGCCCGTGCGCCGAATAGTCGAAGCGCAGCATTGGCAGGTGGCGGGCATGGGCAAATTCGGCGACAGCGAGCGCCTTGGTGCTCGCCATGTCCGACAGAAAGCCAGGCAGCCAAAGCAGTGCGAGATCGGAGTTCGCCTTGGCGTCAACCAAGCGATAGGCGAGACGGCGGCATTTGCCTGCAGCGCCCACCTCGAGAAATTGCGGTTCTTGATGGTCCATGTTTGATCTAAGAAGCGCTACGCCCCGCACCTTTCACAAATGAAACTATAGCGCATGGCAACGGTGACCATATTGCAGATCGTGCCGCGCCTCGATACCGGGGGAAGCGAGCAGGCGACCGTCGAGATCACCGAGGCGCTCACCCGCGCTGGCGCGTCTGCCCTGGTCGTCACGGCAGGCGGACGCCTGACGACGGCGATCAGGCAGGCCGGTGGCGAGGTCATCACCCTTCCCGTCGCGAGCAAGAATCCGTTCACCATGCTTGCGAATGCTCGGCGCCTGCAGCGGCTGATCGTCGAACGCCGCGTCGATCTCGTCCATGCGCGAAGCCGCGCACCGGCGTGGAGCGCGCTGCTCGCCGCGCGCCGCAGCAACCGGCCGTTCGTCACAACCTATCACGGCGCCTATGGCAATCCGGGGCCGATCAAGGCCGCCTATAACAGCGTCATGGCGCGCGGCGACCGCGTGATCGCCAACTCGCTCTACACGGCGAAGCTGATCGGCGAGCGCGTGCACGCGGCGAGGGCGCGCATTCGGATCATCTATCGCGGCATCGACAGCGCCACGTTCGATCCTTTGGTCGTGCCGCCGGGCCCGGTCGCCAAGCTCAGGGAGCGGTGGGGGGTCAAGCCGGAAATCAAGATCGTGCTGCACGCCGCGCGCCTTACCGGGCTGAAAGGCCATCGCCATACGATCGAGGCCGCGGCGAAGCTCGTCGGCCGGGGCTCGCTCGACGACGCGGTCATCGTGTTTGCCGGCGACGCTCCGGGCAAGGCTGCCTACCGCCAGGAACTGCTCGACCTCGTTGCCCGGCATGGCCTGCAACAGAAGGTGCGCCTCGTCGGCCATTGCGCGGATATGCCGTCGGCCTTCCTCGCCGCCCACGTCGCCATTCTGCCCTCGCTCGTCGCCGAAACCTTCGGCCGCACCAGCATCGAGGCGCAGGCCATGGGCTGTCCCGTAATCGTCAGCGAGCTCGGCGCGCTCCCCGAAACCATCGACGCGGCGGATCGAGATGCTTCAGGCTTCACCGGCTGGCTCGTGCCGCCGGGCGATTCGGACAGTCTCGCCGAGCGGATCGATGCCGCGCTCAAGCTGACCGACGAAGAGCGATCGAAGATCGGAGCGCGGGCGCATGCAAGGGTCAGCGCGCTGTTCGAGCTCGCGCAGATGCAGTCCAAGACGCTCGCCGTCTATGACGAGCTGCTCGGCACCGACCTCGCCCGGCGGTTCGCCCATCCGCCGGCGCTCGAAGCGGCAGTCGGACCCAAAGATGGCGCTTGAGGGGTGTGGATTCCCCGCTCCACTCACGCGCGACGGCTTGACTTTGCAAGGCCGCGCCCATGCTGTACAACGTGTAGGGTTTAGCAACATCTGAAGAACGTCAGTGCCTCGCCGTGAAGCGGGGATGGTGGCGTTCCGGCAGAGGAGAACGAGACATCGTAAGACGGCCGACGAAGCTTGCTCCCGAAAAGGGCGGTCCTCGCATCAACGAGGGCATCGACATCCCGAAAATCCAGCTCATCGACGCTACCGGCAACAATGTCGGCGTGGTCTCCACGTCCGAAGCCCTTACGCGCGCGGTTGAGGCGGGTCTCGACCTGGTCGAGATCGCGCCCAATTCCGAGCCACCGGTGTGCAAGATCCTGGACTACGGCAAATACAAATATCAGGCGCAGAAGAAGGCCGCAGAGGCGCGCAAGAAGCAGCGCACCGTCGAGATCAAGGAGATCAAGATGCGGCCGAACATCGACACGCACGACTACGACGTGAAGATGCGCTCGATCCACCGCTTCTTCGAGGAGGGCGACAAGGTCAAGGTGACCTTGCGCTTCAGAGGCCGGGAGATGGCTCACCAGGAGCTCGGCGCCAAGCTGCTCGATCGCGTCAAGCAGGACCTCACGGAGATCGCAAAGGTCGAATCCGAGCCGCGGCTCGAAGGCCGGCAGATGGTGATGATCCTCGCGCCGCGTTAGGCGCTGCGCCGCATCTCGTTGCGCACTGTGCGGAGAGCCACGGTCGTAGCTGCGGCCGAGCCTGGCAGGCCGAACAGGTCGCCCTGACCCGTCTCGCATTTGAGCTCGGCCAGCCGTTCGAGCACGGCCTGGTCTCGATTCCTTCCGCCGTGCCGTTGCAGGAAACCCGAGATTGACGTCGCCGGCGAAAGGGGGACGCGGGGTCGGTTATCGCCATGCGGGCCTCCAAGAAAGTCTTTTTGCCTCACTTAGGATAAAGCAGCCGTCCTAAATCCCGCTTGAGCCCGGGAGCAAAATGCGCAGAGCCGGGAAAGACCTTGGCGCCCTTGCATTCGGCCCCAAATCCAACCTATAAGGCGCGCTTGAGGAGCCGCCCGGCGGGGCATGCCGTGGCGGCTCGCATGCTTTCATAACCGTCGAACTCTTTGCCCCCGTCTCCTCTTGAGGCCCGCGCGGGCCCATGAAAAGGAAGCCAAATGCCCAAGATGAAGACCAAGAGCGGTGCCAAGAAGCGCTTCAGGGTCACAGCTACAGGCAAGGTGAAGTGCCAAGCCTCGCGCAAGCGTCACGGAATGATTCAGCGCCCGACCAAGTTCATCAGGAACGCGCGCGGAACCATGGTCCTTTCGGACGAGGACGCCAAGATCGTGAAGAAGAATTTCCTGCCCTACAGCCGTTAGCGGCCTCAAGAGCTTAGCTTCGAAGGAGCACTGTTATGGCCCGTGTGAAACGCGGCGTTACCTCCCATGCCCGCCACCGCAAGGTGATCAAGCAGGCCAAGGGTTATTACGGCCGCCGCAAGAATACCATCCGCATCGCCAAGCAGGCGGTCGAGAAGGCCGGTCAATACGCTTACCGTGACCGCAAGGTGCGTAAGCGCACCTTCCGCGCGCTGTGGATCCAGCGCATCAACGCAGCGGCGCGCGCCAATGGCCTTACCTATGGCCGGATGATCGACGGCCTGAAGAAGGCCGGGATTGATCTCGACCGCAAGGTGCTGGCCGACATGGCCGTGCACGAGCCGGAAACCTTCAAGGGTCTGGTCGAGGCCGCCGCGGCCGCAGCGCGGGTTTGACCCCCCTTGCCGGGGGGGTTGCCGGGCATGGGAGCGGGACGCCATGAGCGCGGGAGAGCTCGACAGCCTCAAGACGGAGCTACTTGACGCGATCGCGCGCGCTTCCGATCTTGGCAAGCTCGAAGAGGTGCGGATTGCCGCGTTCGGGCGAAAGGGCCGCGTCTCCGAGCTGATGGGGGGGCTGGGATCGCTGCCCCCTGAACAGCGCAAGAATTACGGCCAGGCAGTCAACAGTCTGAAAGAAAGCGTCGTCGCGGCGCTCGAAGCGAGGCGCGAGATGCTGGCCGGCGCAGCTCTCGGGGCGAAGCTCGCCGGCGAGCGCGCCGACGTGACGCTCCCGGTCCGCGAAGGTCCGCTGGCAGAGGGTCGCATCCATCCAGTCAGCCAGGTCACTGACGAGATCACCGAAATATTTGCCGACATGGGCTTCGGGGTCGCCGAGGGGCCGGACATTGAGACCGACTTCAACAATTTCACCGCCCTCAACATCCCACCCGAGCATCCGGCGCGGCAGGACCACGACACGTTCTATTTCGCGGAAACCGCCGATGGCACGCGGCCGGTTCTGCGCACGCACACGAGCCCGGTGCAGATCAGGACCATGCTCATAGAGAAGCCGCCGCTCCGCATCATCGCCCCGGGGCGCGTCTATCGCTGCGACTCAGACCAGACCCACACGCCGATGTTCCATCAGGTCGAGGGGCTGGTGATCGACGAGAAGACGCATCTCGGGCACCTGAAATGGGTGCTCGAGGAATTCTGCAAGGCGTTCTTCGAGGTGCCCGAGGTGAAGATGCGCTTCCGCGCCAGCCACTTCCCCTTCACCGAACCGTCGATGGAGGTCGATATCGGCTACGCCGAGGTCGGCGACGAGATCAGGATCGGCGAAGGTGACCGGTGGCTCGAGATCCTCGGCTGCGGCATGGTGCATCCGAAAGTGCTCAAGAATGTCGGGCTCGACCCTGCGCGGTATCAGGGCTTCGCCTTCGGCATGGGCATCGACCGCATCGCCATGCTGAAATACGGCATGCCTGACTTGCGGGCGTTCTTCGCCGGCGACCTCCGCTGGCTCACCCATTATGGCTTCGCGCCGCTCGCCATCCCCACCCTTGCGGGGGGACTGTCGTGAGCAACTGGCATTGTCAATCCGGCGAAAGCCGGAATCCAGATTCTCCTTCGAGGATATTGTCTATTCCGGATCCCGGCTTTCGCTGGGATGACGGCGCGTGGCTGAGGGGCACCTCCCTCCCTTCCCTCCCCCACAAGGGGAGAGGGGTCTACGCGACATGGTCGAGCCAAGGCAGCGACGCTTCGTCGAGTAGCGAGGTCCGATCATGAAATTCACGCTGGGCTGGCTGAAGGAGCATCTCGATACGAAGGCGAGTGTCGATGAGGTCGCCGAGACGCTCACCAGCATCGGGCTTGAGGTCGAGGAGGTCTTCGACCCAGAGACCGCGCTCGCGCCGTTCAAGGTGGCGCAAGTGCTGAGCGCAGCGCAGCACCCGAACGCCGACAAGCTCCAGGTGTGCGAGGTCGATACCGGCACCGAGCGCTTGCAAGTGGTGTGCGGGGCACCAAACGCGCGCGCCGGATTGAAGGGCGTATTCGCGCCCGTGGGCGCTTACGTTCCCGGCATCGACCTCACCCTGACCAAGGCCAAGATCAGGGGCGTAGAGTCTAACGGTATGCTGCTGTCAGAGCGCGAGCTCGAGCTGTCCGACGAGCACACCGGCATCATCGAGCTCGACGCCGACGCAAAGATCGGCAGCCCGGCCGCCGCGGCGCTCGGTCTCGACGATGCGATGATCGAAATCGCCGTCACGCCGAACCGGCCAGATTGCCTCGGCGTGCGCGGCATCGCCCGCGACCTCGCCGCGACCGGCCTTGGTAAGCTCAAGAAGGACGCGGTCAAGCCGGTCAAAGGCGGCTTCGCCAATCCCGTGCCGATTGAACTCGACTTCGACAGGGAGAGCGCCTCGGCCTGTGCGATGTTCGCCGGTCGCGTAGCGCGGAACGTCAAGAACGGGCCGAGCCCCGCTTGGCTGCAGCACCGGTTGAAGGCGATCGGCTTGCGACCGATCAACGCGCTCGTCGACATCACCAACTACATCGCCTATGACCGCGCCCGGCCGCTGCATGTCTATGACGCCGACAAGCTCAAGGGCGCGATTCGCGCGCGCCTAGGGCGCCAGGGCGAGACGCTCGCGGGCCTCGACGGCAAGACCTACGATATCGACGCCGATATGTGCGTCATCGCCGACGACCGCGCCGTGCTGGGCTTGGGTGGCGTGATGGGCGGCGCCGAGACCGGCGTCACCGAGGCCACGACCAACGTGTTCATCGAGTCGGCTTATTTCGATCCGAAGCGCACCGCGCGCACCGGTCGCCGGCTCAACATTCAATCCGACGCGCGGTTCAGGTTCGAGCGCAGCGTCGATCCCGAATTCGTCGTGCCTGGGCTGGAGCTTGCCACTGAGCTGGTGCTTCAGCTTTGCGGAGGAGAGGCCGGCAAGGTCGAGATCGCCGGCAAGGCTCCCAAGCCGAATGCCCCGTTCGAGTTCGATTTCGGCCTGGTCAAGCGCTTGAGCGGGCTCGATTTGGACACTGGAGAGATCAAGGAGATGCTCGAAGCGCTCGGCATCGCGCTCGGCGGCAAGGGCAAACGGTCCGAGGCGGCACCGCCCTCCTGGCGTCCCGACATTACCGGTCCAGCCGACCTCGTCGAGGAGGTGGTGCGGCTCGTGGGCGTCGCGAACGTGCCGGCGACGCCGATGCCCCGCGCCGCCGGCGTGGCGCGGCCAGTGCTGACCGAAGCGCAGAAGCGCCAGCGCCTCACGCGCCGGCTGCTTGCTGCGCGCGGATTGGTCGAGGCCATCACCTGGTCGTTCATCGCGCCTCAGCACGCGAGGCTGTTCGGCGGCGGCGCGCCGGAGTTGACCTTGAGCAATCCGATCTCGTCAGAGCTCGCGGTCATGCGGCCCTCTCTGCTGCCGGGGCTGATCAATGCGGCGCAGCGGAACCGCGACCGCGGCTTTGCCGACGGCGCGCTGTTCGAGCTCGGCCAGGCCTATCGCGGCGCAGCGCCGGAGGAGCAATTCGTCGCCGCCTCTGGCGTGCGCTTCGGTCATTCGAGTTTTTACGGATCGGGCCGGCATTGGTCCGGAGAGGCGCCGCCGTCTTTCGTGTTTGCCGTGAAGGAGGATGCGATCGCGGCGCTCGCCGCGATCGGCGTCGCTCAAGCCAGCCTCACGGTCGCGCGCGAGGCGCCGGCATGGTTTCATCCTGGACGCTCGGGCGCGCTCAAGCTCGGACCGAAGACGGTGCTCGGCATATTCGGCGAGTTCCATCCCGATCGCCTCGCCAAGCTCGGCGTCGATGCGCCGATCGCCGGGTTCGAGCTTTATCTCGACGCGATCCCGCTCGCGAAGCGTAAGGGGACGGCGAAGGCCGCGCTCTATGCGTCAGACTTGCAAGCCGTGCGGCGCGACTTTGCCTTCGTGCTCGACAGCGACGTGGCGGCGGGCGACGTGGTCCGTGCCGCGGCAAGCGCCGACCGCGTGCTGATCACCGGCGTCAACGTGTTCGACGTGTTCACCGGCCAAGGCGTGCCCGAAGGCAAGAAGTCGCTGGCGATAGAGGTGACGCTCCAGCCGCGTGACAAGACCCTGACCGACGCCGAGATCGAGGCGGTCGCCGCCAGAATCGTCGCCGCCGTCACCAAAGCCACCGGCGGCGAGTTGCGCGGCTAGTCGGAGCAAGATCGTTCCAAAACGGGTCATCGTCCCGACTTGACCGGGCGATCCAGTAACCCCTGTCATCGTTCTCAAGGTAAGGCGGTAGCTACTGGATGCCCGCCTACGCGGCTGACGCCTCATCCTAGAACTGGCGGAGGCCGCCGAACGGGAACGGCGAGGGGTCGCCGCGTCCTTGCGTGCGCGGCGGAGCGCGGCGCTTGGCAGTGGCGGGCCGGCCGTAGAACGGCTTGTCCTGGCACGCGTCGGCGAGTTTCTTGGCAATCGGCTTGTCCGGCTCAGCCGCCGGCAGCCAATTCTGGCAGAGCGTGCCGATCTTGCCGCCGAGCGTTGCGGCGCCGTCGGCGCAATAGAGCCCCGAGCCGTCGGACTGCGGTGTGAAGCGCACGCCCTTGGCGCCCTTGGCCGCGTCGTCGAGACCGCCCGAGAGATGGTTGAGCGCATAGATACGAGTCTCGGCATTCTTCGCCGCGAAGCGCTCGGGCTTGGTTTGGGTATTGGCGAGCGGGATCGCCTCGATCGCCTCGACGCGCCAGGCCCCGTCGATGCGGGCGAGATGCACCTTGGCCATCAGCCCGTAGTCGCGACAGATGCCTAAGCGGGTCATCTCGGCGGTGCCAGGATGCAGGAAATTGCCGAGCCCGTAGAAGATCAGAGACTTGCCATCGATCTCCACGCCTTGCGCGACGTGCGGGTGATGGCCGATGATCAGGTTGATGCCTTTCTCGCCCGCAGCAAAGCCGCGCCAGTCGGTGAGCTGCCTATCGTCGGGCACGACGCGGCCCTCAAGCCCGTAATGCACCGACAGGATGCGGTAATCGGCCGGCAACGCGGCGAGCTTATTCACCAGCGCCTCGAAATCCTCCCGCTGGCGGTATGACGCGTAGCCGGGGCTGTGGGCGGCCGCGCGGTATTGCGGCAGATCGCCGGTGATGATGCCGATCGCATCGAAGCCGATGCGCGTGCCGTCGAGGTCGAGGCAGGCAGGCTTGACCGCCTCGTCGAAAGTGCTGCCGAGGCCGGCATAGGCGATGGCCCGCTCGGTGTTGGCGACGGCGAGGTGGTAGAGCGTTTCCTCGACGCCCTGATCGCCGTAGTCCATCGCGTGGTTATTGGCGAGCGAGAACAGATTGAAGCCGATCTCGATGAGCGCCTTGAGCGCCGCCGGATGGCTCCTGAAATGGAGCGGCGCCTCCTTGCTGGTGCCCTTGTTCTCGGGCTTGAGGTCGTTCCGGTCGGTGATAACCGTCTCGAGATTGACGAAAGCGAGGTCGCCGTCGATCTCGCGCGCGATGCCCGAGGTCATATCCTTGAACGCCGTGACCGCCCTGCCCTTGTGCAGCCCCTTGGCATCGACCGCGGCGTCGGTCGGATTAAAGCCAGCGTCGCCAACCAGCACGATGCTCATGCGGTCGAGCCCTGGCCCCTTGCCAGCATTAGCGCCGTTCGAAGCGGTGAGTTCGGTCGTGTCGCATGGCGCGGCACGGGTCGCGCCATATAGCATGGCCGCGGGGAGCAGCCCGAGTGCCGCCGCTCCGATTCCAATCAGCTTGAGCGAGCGGCGCTGCATGGTCAGCCGGTCCTCATGACAGGGCCTGGTCGGCCTCGCGGTGGAAGCGCGTCACCGCATCGAAGCCGAGATTGCGGTCGCGGGCAAGATGCACCATCGCCCGCTCGGCGAGAGCGGTGATGGTCAGCAACGGATTGACGCCGATCGAGCGCGGGATCACCGAGCCGTCGCAGACATAGAGCCCGGAATGCACGCTGGTCTCTCCCCTGCCGTCGAACACCTGGCATTTGTGATTGACCACGCCGCCGCCTGCGTCCTCGCCCATGCCGCAGCCGCCTAGCGGGTGCGCGGTCGCCGGCTTCACGCCCATGCTGGTCGCGGCGAGCGGGCTCTTGATGTAGCGAGCGCCGACCGCCTCAGCCGCCTTAGTCAGGGCCTCGTCGACCCTGGCATAGACGGGCTCCGTGCCGGCGCCCGGCCAGTCGATATTGGCGCTGCCATTGTCGAGCCTGATGCGGCCTTTCGCGTCGTCGTGCGAGACGACGAAGAAGGTGTGAAGATGCGACAGAGGCCCGTGATAGACACCCTTGATCAGGTTCTGCGCGGCGCCGAGCAGCCTGCCGCCGGCGATGAAGAATATGGGGAGCAGCGGAGCCAGCGCCGACGGCAGCACACCCTCCTGCACGATCATCGAGCGGTCGAGATCGCGCGCATCGGGAAGCTCGATCTGGCCGGTGACGACGGCGCCTATGGCGTCGCCAATATATTTCGGCGGGAAGCCGACACCGATGCCGTTCACCCGCTCGCGACCGCCAAGAGCAAAGGCGATGATGTCGCCATTGGCTGAGAAGCTCATGCCGAGCCGGTCCGACAGGCCGAGCCCGCGCTCGCGCGAGCGGAGCAGGATCTCGGTCGAGCCGAGCGCGCCGGCAGCCAGCACGACGGTCTTGGCATCGACGAAGCTCGAGGTTCCGTCCTTGGCGTCGGACGGGGCGAAATGGATACGCCAGCCGCCGTCGCGCCTGGCGATATGGCTAACGGAAAGCTCGGTGAAGATCTCGGCCCCATGCGCGCGGGCGTCGGGGAGATAGGTCATCGCCACGGTGTTCTTGGCGCCCACATTGCAGCCCGAGCAACAATCGCCGCAGAGCGTGCAGGCGGCCTGCGTTACGCCGGCTGGATTGACCGTCTCTTCGAAGCTCACCGCCACGGGTGCCGCGACCGGGGCCTTGGCGAGGCCGGAGCTTGCCGCTTCGAGAGCGCGGTATTTGGCGAGCTCGCGTGCGCGCGCGTAGCGGGTGGGGCGCAGCATGTAAGCTGCCCGCTCGAAGCCTTGCGCGAGCAATCCGTCGTCGCGGACCTCGTTCGGCCAGGTCGGGTCGGCGAACACGCGGGCGTCGGGCTTGAGCGCAACGCCGGCGTTGATCAGCGAGCCACCGCCGAGCCCGCAGCCGACCAGCACATGGATGTCGGTGCCGAGCCTGAAATCGAACAGACCGGTGCGCGAGCCGGAGCGCATCTTGCCGCCGTTCAATTGCAGCTCGCGGCGAAGCTCAGGCAGCCGGCTCGGAAACTCCCCAGTGAGGAATTCCTTGCCCTTCTCGATGACGCAGACGCTTTGGCCGGCGCGCGAAAGCCGCGAGGCGGCGACGCCGCCGCCGTAGCCGGAGCCTACCACGACCACGTCATAAGCCGGGCCGATCGCGCTTTGCAGTGAGGACAGACGCTGTTGCATCGCTCTTGAATAGCCCAAAGGTGCGAGGCTGCCCAAGCGCTTATCTCCCGCCGGCCGGCATCAATTCATTTCACGGTCGCGCGAGAGCCACTATGCCCGCGCCGGAGCGCGCCTTAGGTTCACGCAAAACCCAAGCTGGGGATGTCTTACGATGGCGAGATGGATCAGCGCGGCGCTGACGGCCGCTTTCCTCGCAGCGCTGGTGATCGCGCTCGGGTCGGCCGGCACGCACGCGGCGGAGTCCAAGACCGCGATCTTCGCCGGCGGCTGCTTCTGGTGCATGGAAGCTGCATTCGATGAGGTCGACGGCGTCACCGAGACGATCTCGGGCTATGCCGGCGGTACCCAGCCGAATCCGACCTATGGCAACCACGAGGGCTACAAGGAAGCGGTCAAGGTGACGTACGATCCCGCCAAGGTGACCTACGCGACGCTGCTCGACCACTACTGGCACAATATCGACCCGTTCGATCCAGACGGGCAGTTCTGCGACAAGGGCAGCGCGTATCAGAGCGTCATCTTCACCGACGACGACTCGGAAAAGACGCTCGCCGATAAGACCAAGCAGGAGATCGCCGATCGCTTCAAGCAGAAGGTCGCGACCGCGATCGTTCCGGCCACGACCTTTACCGCGGCGGAGGACTACCACCAGGATTACCACAACCAGAATCCGGTCTCTTACAAGTACTACAAATGGGGCTGCGGTCGCGCGCAACGGCTCGAGCAGATCTGGGGCAAGCCGTCGTGATGTTGATCCCGAAACAGAGCGGCAAAAATTGCTTGTCATGCCCGGCCTTGTGCCGGGCATCCACGATTTTCGATCGTGCTCGGGTCGAAGACGTGGACGGCCGGGACAAGTCCGGCCATGACGAAGGATAGGTGTATGGAGAAACGAGAGGTCATCTATCGCCATTCGGGCGCGGTGCGGATCACCCATTGGCTGAACGCGCTCGTATTGCTCGTCCTGTTGATGAGCGGCTTGCAGATCTTCAACGCCCATCCCAGTCTCTATCTCGGTTTGAAGTCGACCTTCGACGATCCGATAATGTCGATGGACGCGGTGGAGGAAGGCGACACCACCAAGGGTGTCACCGCTATCCTCGGCCACGACTTCGACACGACCGGTGTGTTCGGCCTCGGCACCAATGCCGACGGCGACCTCGACGAACGCGGCTTCCCATGGTCGGTGACGCTGCCCGGCCATCGTAACCTGTCGATGGGACGGCGCTGGCATTTCTTCTTCGCCTGGCTCTTCCTGTTCAACGGGCTCATCTACCTCGCCTGGAGCCTCGCGAGCGGCCATCTCCGGCGCGATCTCGCGCCTTCGGCCGAAGACCTCAAACATATCGGCAGTTCGATCGCCGAGCATGCGCGGCTCAGGTTCCCGCGAGGAGAAGAGGCCAAGCGCTACAACGTGCTGCAAAAGCTCACCTATCTCTTCGTCGCGCTCGTCCTTCTGCCGCTGATGCTGATCACCGGGCTCGCCATGTCGCCGGGCATGGACGCGGCCTTCCCTCTCCTTCTCGAAATTCTCGGCGGCCGACAGACGGCACGCACCATTCACTTCATCGCCGCAAGCGGAATCGTGCTGTTCGTCGTCGTGCATCTCGTCATGGTGCTGATCTCAGGCGTCTGGAACAATCTTCGCTCGATGATTACCGGCCGCTACGTGATCGAGCCCGCGAAGGAGAATTCATGAGCGGCGGGCTCTTCCTCGATCGGCGCGGCTTTCTTGGGCGCGCGCTTGCGGCGGCGAGCACAATGCTGCTCGGCGGCTGCGACGATCTCTCGGACCAGCCTTGGGTCAAGCGCATGCTCGACTCGGCCGAGACGCTGACGCGCGTCAGCCAGCGCGCGCTCCTCACGCCGCAAGCGCTCGCACGCGAATATAGCGAGGCCGATCTCTCCAAGGAGTTCAAGGCCAATGGCTCGACCAATCCGCAAGAGGCCGACTATCTCGCTCATGTGAAGACCGGCTTCGCCGATTGGAAGCTCGAGATCGGGGGCCTGGTCGAGCAGAAGCTAGCGCTCTCACTCGATGAGCTCCGCGCCATGCCCTCACGCACCCAGATCACGAGGCACGATTGTGTCGAGGGGTGGAGCTGCATCGGCAAATGGAAGGGCGTGCCGCTCGGCGCGCTGCTGGAGAAGGCCAAGCTCAAAGCGCACGCGCGCTACATCGTGCTCTATTGCGCCGACAATCTGTTCGATACCGGCGAGCAGAAGGACAGATATTACGAGTCGATCGCGCTGGTTGACGCGTTCCACCCGCAAACCATCCTCGCTTACGAGATGAACGATCAGACGCTGCCGGTGGCGCACGGCGCGCCGCTCAGGCTCCGCGTCGAGCGACAGCTAGGCTACAAGATGGCGAAATACGTGATGAGGATCGAAGCGGTGGACGAAATCGCCACCATCCGCGGCGGCCACGGCGGCTTCTGGGAAGATCTCGGCTACGAGTGGTACGCCGGGATCTAGAGCACGAAACGGGAGGCGACCCGCGGAGCAAAGCCCGCGCGAGTCCCTCCAATCTCGTCACATGGCTGAGACAGCTAGCGCCTACTTGCCGAACAGATGATGCTTCTTATGAGCTTTCTTGTAGGCCTTGTGCACGGCCTTGCAGTGCTCTTTGTAGGCCTTGCGGGCGGTCTTATCGTCCGGGAACGCGGCCTTCGCAGCCTTATGGCAGGCGCCACAGGCCATCGCGGGGGCCGACGAGACGGTCATCGTGGCGCCGGCCATGATGAGTGAGACTGCCGCGGCCAAAAACACTTTATTAAGCATGCGGTTACTCCCGTGAATGACTACGCAACGTTACGCGGCCCGATAAGGCCCCAGCAAGAAAAATTCGTCAACCCGGAACTTCCGGTTCGAGAAACGCCGTTGCTTTTCGGTTACTCGGCTGACGCCAGATGGAATTGTTGTTCTTCAAGTGCTTAGGCCGCGCGAGAGGAGCGCGATGTCGCACCCGCGAAAGTTAGCCCAACCGCGTATTTGAGCCGTCGATACTGAAAAGGAAAGGGGCCCGAGGGGGCCCCTTTCGAATCGAAACCTGTCCTGGAAGCGTCAACTAAGCCTTGGCGGGCTTGTTGGCGGCCTTCCAAGCGGCCTTGCAGCCCTTCTTGTAGGCGTGGCGCTCTTTAGTGTCAGCCGGGAACTTGACCTTAGCCGCTTCCTTGCAAGTCAGAGCGGCCTCGGCTGGGGTGAACTGAACCGGCAACGCGACGGCAGCGACCAGCGCGGTCGCGAGAACAGCAAACAGCATCTTCTTCAGCATAATGCCTCCGTTGAATTCTAAGATTCGCTAAAACCAGGAACGTCTAGAATCGAACCGCTACCACAATGAGGCGGATCCGCCCACCGTTTCGCCGTATTTTCTGGGCGTGCCGCGCTTGACCCTGAGCGCCATGCTCCGTACCAAGCGCGGCATGAGTGACTCCAAAATTACGCCGCTTTCCCACATCCGCAACTTCTCCATCATCGCCCATATCGATCACGGCAAGTCCACTCTGGCAGATCGTTTGATCCAGCTCTGCGGCGGGCTCACGGCGCGGGAGATGAAGGAGCAGGTGCTCGATTCCATGGATATCGAGCGTGAGCGCGGTATTACCATCAAGGCGCAGACCGTGCGCCTCGACTATCGCGCGAATGACGGCCAGCTCTACGAGCTGAATCTGATCGATACGCCGGGCCACGTCGATTTCGCCTATGAGGTGAACCGATCGCTCGCCGCCTGCGAGGGCTCGCTGCTGGTGGTTGACGCGACCCAGGGCGTCGAGGCGCAAACGCTCGCCAATGTCTATCAGGCGCTCGACAACCATCATGAGGTGGTGCCGGTCCTGAACAAGATTGACCTGCCTGCGTCGGAGCCCGACCGGGTGCGCCAGCAGATCGAGGACGTGATCGGCCTTGACGCCCATGACGCGCTCGAGATCTCGGCCAAGACCGGCAAGGGCGTCGAGGAGGTGCTTGAGGCGATCGTGCATCGCCTGCCCGCGCCCAAGGGCGATGCCAGCGCCCCGCTGAAGGCGCTGCTGATCGACAGCTGGTACAATTCCTATCTCGGCGTGGTGGTGCTGGTGCGCATCTTCGACGGCATGCTCACCAAGGGCCAGCGCATCAGACTAATGCTTACCGGCGGATCCTACGGAATCGACCGTGTCGGCATCTTCCGTCCCAAGCAGGAAATGCGCGGCCGGCTCGGACCCGGCGAGATCGGCTTTTTCACCGCCTCGATCCGCCAGGTGGCCGACACTCGCGTCGGCGACACGGTCACCGAGGAGAAGCGCCCCGCGACCGCGCCGCTCGCCGGCTTCAAACCGGCACAGCCTGTCGTGTTCTGCGGCCTGTTTCCGGTGGATGCGAGCGAGTTCGAGGCGCTGCGCGAGGCGGTCGGCAAGCTACGCCTGAACGATGCGAGCTTCACGTATGAGATGGAGACCTCGGCCGCGCTCGGCTTCGGCTTCCGCTGCGGCTTTCTCGGCCTCCTGCATCTCGAGATCATTCGTGAACGGCTGGAGCGCGAGTTCAATATCGACCTGATCGCCACGGCGCCATCGGTCATCTATCGCGTGCACCTGACCGACGGCACGATGATCGAGCTGCACAATCCCGCCGACATGCCCGAGCCGCAGAAGATCGTCAAGATCGAAGAGCCGTGGATCGAGGCGACCATCCTCGTGCCCGACGAATATCTCGGCGCGGTGCTCAAGCTCTGCGAGGACCGGCGCGGGCGGCAGAAGAACCTCACCTACGCGGGCGCGCGCGCGATGCTGGTCTATGAGTTGCCGCTAAACGAGGTGGTGTTCGACTTCTACGATCGGCTGAAATCCGTCTCCAGAGGCTATGCCTCGTTCGACTATCACATCATCGGCTACGAAGAGGGCGAGCTCGTCAAGATGGCGCTCTTGGTCAATGACGAGCCGGTCGATGCGCTGTCGGTCATCGTCTATCGCGGGCGCGCCGAGGCGCGCGGCCGCGCAATGGTCGAGAAGCTAAAGGATCTAATCCCGCGGCACCTGTTCAAGATTCCAATCCAGGCGGCGATCGGCGGCAAAGTGATCGCGCGCGAGACGATCAGCGCCATGCGCAAGGACGTGACCGCCAAGTGCTATGGCGGCGACATCACGCGCAAACGCAAGCTGCTCGACAAGCAAAAGGCCGGAAAGAAAAAGATGCGGAGCTTCGGCCGCGTCGACATCCCGCAAGAGGCGTTCATATCCGCCCTGAAGATGGACGCCGATTGACTCCTGTTCGGCGGCCGATTCGATGGCCTACGCCGGCTGCCAATGCGTGGCAGGGCGGCACGGGATCGAGCCAGCGCAAACTTCGCATCTTCATCACTCAGCGGCCACGGCTCGGGCGATGGAACTCTCACGCACCGAGCACGTTAACCCCTGCCAACCGGTGACTTCCCTTACAAGAGGAACCAGGTCGGCCCAGGCAAAGCTTCAATCGGTGCGGCTTTATTGCTGTAACGATGAGGTTTTGGTTGTTTGTGCTTAAGAAAATCTCCCGCCTTATTCTTGCCTATCTACGATGGATTCTGGCATACTGGTGACAATATCAAGGTTTTGTCGTGCAGTTGCCGACTGATACTTGACAGCGTCCAGAATATCACATTCCATCAGCCCCTAGAGGGATAGCAGCACGACGGGGGAAATGTCGGGCGCTTATCGGGCCCCGAAAATTCCTCCGCAAGCATCATCGCAGGCGCGACGGCTTGGTCCATCAGTTGGGTTAGCTTCTGTTAACTACTGGCCGATAATTTGTTGATTCGAATTAACCAATCGGCGTAGCGTAAAGGTCCGTGCGTCACGCGCGCCGAGGAGGGAAGTGTCATGCGTATTGCCCTCGCGTGCGGACTGTGTCTGCTCGCTCAGCTTGTAATAATCGACACCGCAGTGGCGATGCCGCGGACCAAGGATGAAGCCAAGTCCGAGGCGAAGACCGAGGTCGCGGCCAAGACCACCCGGTCGTCCGACAGCGTGCGTGAGAATTATCGCTCGCGCATGAACGAGAACGTGGTGACGATCATGGCCGGCAGCTCGACCGGAACCGACCTTGCGGTCGTCCAGGACATCGCCGAGGTGCTGAGCGGCGTCCCCGGAATGCGCGTCGTGCCGATGGTCGGCCGAGGCCCGGAGCAGAACATCAAGGACGTGATGTTCCTGCGCGGCGTCGACATGGGCATCACCCAGGCCAACATCCTCAAATATTTCGCGAAGACCGGCGAGCTCGGACCGAACTTCGTCGACCAGATCGCTTATGTCGCCAAGCTGTTCAACGAGGAGATGCACATCCTCGTGCGCGAGGACGTGAACTCGGTCGATGAATTGAAAGGCCGCCCGGTCAACTTCGGCGCCGAAGGCAGCGGCACCGAGATCACCGGACGTCTGGTGTTCGAGGCGCTCGGCATCGATGTGAAGCAGGTCCATCTCGCCGACGCCGAGGCGCTGCAAAAGCTGAAATCGGGCGAGATCGCCGCCACCATCGTGGTGACGGGCAAGCCCGCGCCGGTGCTCGCCAATCTCAAGGATACGAGCGGACTGAAGCTGCTCGCCGTGCCGTACGCCAAGGAGCTCGAGGACAGTTACTACCCGGCGACGCTGACCCATGACGACTATCCCGAGCTGATCGACGAGGGTAAGCGGGTCGATACCGTCGCCGTCTGCGCTGTCCTGGTGTCGTTCAACTGGACCGACGACGGCATACGCTCGCGCAAGATCGGCAAGTTCGTCGATGCTTTCTTCGACGATTTTGATCAGTTCCTCAAGGCGCCGCGTCACCCCAAATGGCGCGAAGTAAATTTCGCGGCGACGCTCGAGGGCTGGCATCGCGCGCCGGCGGCGCAGGACTGGATCGATCGGGCCAAACGGAGCGTGGCTGCGGGCGGGACCGGCGCCGGCGGAGATGCGAAGCGCTTCGACACGTTCCTGGCGCAAGCATCGCCCGCGAGCGGCGCACCGCTCTCCGATGCCGAACGGGCCGATCTGTTCCGGGCGTTCATCGAATGGAGCAAGAACCAAGCTGCCAATAGCGGCAGCAACTGACGGCAATCATTGGCGGCGCTTGCCGTCCAGTCCCTTTGGTTGAGTGTATCGCGTAGGAGGGTGCCATGGGCCAATGGGCGCTCAGTCCATCAGAACTGGCGAAGCCGCGACGTCTCGCGGATCGTCTCGCCACCGAAGTCCGTACGGATGTTCACGAGGAGGCAACGCAAGGGGGCGAGGCGACCGTGTCGTCTATGGCCGAGCGTTTCGCCCCCGAAGCGCAGAAGGGCTTCGCCGCCGGCGCGGGCGAGCCGCTGATCGAGCCGACGGCGATTCTCCAGCGAACCACCGAAGGCCGCCGTGATCCCTCGGTTCACCGCTGGGTAATCACCGCGTTGAGCGTCGTGTCGCTGATCCCGGCAGCGCTGCTCCTCATGGTGCTGTGGCAGAGCGGCGTGCGCTTTCCGGGGCTGAGCAGCCCCGTTACCGCAGCGGATGATGCACCGGCGCCTGCCATTCAGCAGGCCTCGGTCGCGGCAACGCCGTCCATCCCCAAGACCGGGCGAGTCGAGCCCGACATCGCGCTGACCGCCCCTGTCAAGTTGGTGGCGCGGGCCGGCGAGGAAATCGCATTCGACGTCACGCTCGATACCGACGAGGTGCTGCCGGCGCGGAGCGTGGTTGCGATCCGCGCCATGCCGGAGGGCGCCACCTTCTCGCAAGGCCGCCCATATGGTGAGAGTGAATGGAGCCTCCGCCCCGATGAGATCGGCGATCTCAGGCTCCACGTGCCGGCCGGAGCCATGGGCGCTTCGGACATCCACATCGATCTCGTCGCTGCCGATGGAACGATCCTCGCCAGCGCGATCACGCGGCTCGACATCGCGCCCGACCCCAAGCAGGCACTGATCCTCCGTGCCAGCGAGAGCGGCCGCATCGACGATCTCATCGCCCATGGCCAGAAGATGATCGATGTCGGCTATTTCGCCGGCGCCCGCGCCTATTTCAAGCGCGCGGCCGAGGCGGGCAGCGGACAAGCGGCGCTGATGGTCGGGGCGACCTACGATCAGGCCTTCATCGACAAAATCGGCGCGCAGGGCATCAAGGCCGATCCCAAAGAGGCGATCGCCTGGTACGAGCGCGCGAAGCAGCTCGGGGCCGACGACAGCGACGCCAAGCTCGCCGAGCTCCGCGATCAACTGGCCAAGCACGCGGAACCTCAGCCGGCGCCAGAGGCGGCGCCGGCCGCCGTCGCGCCGGTGGCAGAGGCAACACCTCAGCCCGAACCTGCCCTGCCGGCCGTGACGGTTTCGGGCGCTCCGGACGGAGCACTTGCTGGCAAGGGCGAATGGGTCGCGATGGCGGGTTACGCAAACCTGCGGGCCGAGCCGTCATCGACGGCAGAGACGATCAAGGTGGCGGAGAAGGGAATGAAACTTCGCGTCGCCGGCCGCAAAGGCAATTGGGTGCAGGTCACGGATCCTGCCACGTCGGAGACGGGCTGGGTGTATTCGCGCTATGTCGAGGAAACGCCTAGTCCTTAAGCGAGACCTGGAGCAGGCGCGCCGGAGAGAGGCCCGGCGTCCTGCTCCAGCGTCTTGCTTAGGGCGCCAAAGCGGTCCGACCCCTAGCCGCTGCGGACCATCCACGCGAGAAAGGCGAGCGCGGCGCCCTCGCAGATCAACTGAATGCCGAGCAGAATGCCAAGCACCCATTCGGAGCTGAGCGGCATGCTGCTCCACAGATAGACGCCGAGCAGAACGCCGATGACACCGCTGAGCAGCACAAACACCCACCCCGTCACCGGTCTGATGTTGAGGGCGAAGATGATTTTAGAGAAGCCCTCGACGATGAAGAACACGATAAGCAACACCGTCATGATCAGCAACCCAGCATTCGGATTGCGGAGCAGCAGCAGGCCGATCACGATCGCCAGCACCGAAGAGATGAGCTGCAGCCAGAAATGCGGCACCTCCTTAGCGCCGATCAGGCCGATGCCTTGCAGCACGCCGCTGATGATCAGGATCCAGCCGATCAGAAAGACCAGCGCGACTGACGCCACGTAGGGATAGACCAGCGCGAGCACGCCGGCGATCACCAGAAACACACCCTCAAGCAGATACCAGGTCGAATAACGCTTGACCGTCTCGCGCATGGCCTCGCGCATGGCGGCCGACGCTTGTGCCATTGTCATCGCCATTTGTGTGTCTCCTCCAGTGGTTGATCCCACCGGTGCCGATGTTATCCCGATTCCCGGAGATCATCGCGACCCTCGTCACTACCGCCGACTTCAAGCAGACGCGGTCTGTGGTTTTCGCGGAGTAGCTTGGCGCTTCTTGCTGTTCTTGGGCTGCGCGGCTTCCGTCACCGGCGCGAGCGGCGCAATCTCCGGCGAGAGGGCCGCGGGGGTCACGACTGCACGCGCAGTCGCAGTCGCTAGGATCGCGGGCGACTCGACCGAAGGCATCTCGTCGTTCTTGGCGTGCTCGCCTTTGGCGAAGGAGATGCAGAGCTCGACCGCCTCGGGCAGCCCGGTGGCATAAGCGTCGGGCTCGGCCGTCTCCAACACCGCCTTGAGCGAGGTGGGCGCCTCCCCCTCAGACCAGAGACAGACGACGATGGCCGTGCCCTTGGGCAGGATGCGCCGCAAGCGCCGCACGATGTAGCGGATCACCGCCGGTCCGTTGCCGAGATCGAGAAGCGAGAGCGCGACGAGCTTGGCCTCGGTCTGCGCGAGAGAGGCGATATGCGCGGCCGAGATCGCCTCGGGCGGCAGCGCCTTGGCGCCGAGCCCGCGCTTCTTCAGCACTCCGGCCAGCAAGGTCGCAGCCGCCTCGTCGAGGGGGTTGCGCCCGCCGATGCACAAAACCGGCTCATCGACCACCCAGCCCGGCGCAAGCTCCGAGCGTTCGACCAGCTTCACGCTGTCGTCGGCCTCTTCGCCTTCCTCGGCGGCCTGCAGTGAGGCAATGCCGCTCGTGGCGTCCGCCTCCTTGTCATGATTGGGCTTCCGCCGCAGCGCTGCGAACCAGCGGCGCGGCTCGAAGTCCGAAAGATTGTCGAGCATTTCCTTGACGGTTGTAGCCACCTTATCGGTCTGCCCGGTGTCGAGCGTACCGCGGCTCGCATCGCGCTCGGCGGCCTTGAGCGCGGGCAGCACCACCGTGTCGAGATAAGTTTGCAGGCTCTCGTCTTTCAGCGCGAGCTCGGCCTCGTAGGTGACCTCGGCGGCGTCGCCGGCGAGCGCCCGATGATAGAAGCGCTGCTCGGGGGTGAGTGCAGGCTCATCGCCGAGCAGAACGTCGAAGAACTCGAGTCCTTCGATGTGGCGGCCGAGCACCGCGAGGCAGACGGTCATGGGCATGGCGAGAATCAGCCCGAGAGGCCCCCACAGCCAAGTCCAGAACACAGTGGAGATGACAACGGCGATCGGCGACACGCCGGTGCCGTGGCCGAACACCACCGGTTCGACGACCTGGCCCATGGTGAACTCGCCCACGCCATAGATCGCGAGCACCAGCAGGAAGGTCGTCCATCCCGGATCGACCGCGGCGGCGACGAAGAGCGGCGGAGCGGCGGCGATGAACACGCCGACATAGGGCACGAAGCGCATCAGCCCGGCGAGCAGGCCGAATGCGAGCGGGCTCGGCATGCCGATGGCCCAAAGGGCGACCGCGATGAGCGTGCCGTACGCCGAGTTGATGATCACCTGGCGCAGGAAATAGCGGCTCAGCCTGTTGGCCGCGTCGGTCAAGGTCGACGTGGCGCGCTGCGGATCGGAGGAACCGAACAGCCTGATAAGCCGGTCACGCAGATCTTCGCGCTGCAGCAGGATGAACACGACGATGAGGAGAACGATACCTGCAGTGGCGAGCGGCGGCAGGACCGTTCCGGCAATCGACTGGTAGAACTCGAACGGCGTCAGCTCGCGATCTTTGACCACGACCTCAAGCGGCTTGTCGGCGGGCTTCTGTGCGGGTGTGCCCACCTCGGGCTGAAGTGACGGCGAGCTGCCGTCATCGGGCCCGGACAGCTCGCCCTGGAGATTCGACAACACCTTGCCGGCCCTCTGCAACACGGGCGAGCTCGCCGTGGAGTCGCGCAGCGCCTTGATCTTGTCCGACAGCGTCGTCTGGTAGCGGGGCAAGTCGCCGGCAAGGTCGGTGGCCTCGCGCGAGAGCAGCCATCCGAGCCCGGCGATGACGACGAACGCGAAGCCGACCACCATCCCGACGGCGAGCAGGCGCGGCACCTTCCATCGCCTGAGCAGGATGAGCGGCCGGGTGAGGACGAAGCTCAACAGGATGGCGAGCGCGAGCGGCAGGAGAACCTCGCGCCCGAAATAGAGCGCGCAGATCATGATGGTGGCGATAACGAGGCCCTGGAGCGTCGCGGTGCGCGCGTCGGAAGACGAGGAGAAGAACGGCAGGGACGAGCGGGGCGGCATATCAGCGAATCTCCCGGCGCCGGCGTGTCTCCGGCATAACAAGTCGCGCACAGCTCCGATAGGGGCTTCAGCCGCGGGCGGTCGGCGCAGAGAGGCCGAGCGCCCGCATAACAAGCTGAGGGCCTTTATGTTCCCCGACCTCAAGCGCAAAGGCTTTGGCCGTAACTTTGGCTACTGCTCGGCGCCAGAGGTCTGCTTGCCGCTCATGAAGGTAGAGGAAATGTCGACGATCGACTGCTCGCATTCCATCTTGTTGGTCTTGATCGTGCCGTTTGGGGCACCGATCGCCTTCTTCAGATCGATCACGTCGCCGCGCTCCTGACGATTTGCCTGTGGGACCTAGGCCGGGACGACGGGCGGCGGCGTCCCGCTCTCACAGCCCGGCGACGTTGAACAGCGAGCCGATGGCATAGGTCGCTGCTGCTGCGGCAGCGCCGATCAGGAACATGCGCGCCCCGCCGAGCCAGGCGTTTCGCCCCGAGAACAGACTGAGCATGGCGCCGACCGCGAACAGCGCCGCGCCGGAGATGGCGGCGGCGATCGGAACGCCTGGGCTCAAGCCCAGCAGGAACGGGATGAGCGGAAGACTCGCGCCGATGGCGAAGGCGACGAACGACGACAGCGCTGCCCCGATCGGCGAGCCGAGATCGTCGGGGTTCAGCCCTAGCTCCTCGCGGGCGAGCGTATCGAGCGCTTGGGCGGGATTGGCTATCAGCTTCTTCGCCACGCCCCGCGCTTCGTCCAGAGGCAGACCGCGCGCGGCATAGATCAGCGCGAGCTCCTCGGCCTCCTCGGCAGGGTAGCGCTCGAGCTCGTCGCGCTCCTGGCCGATCTGATGCTCGAACATCTCCTTCTGCGACAGCATGGAGATGTACTCGCCGGCGGCCATCGAGAAGGCGCCGGCCAACAATCCCGCGACGCCGGTCAGGATCAGCACCGAGGATTCGGCCTCAGCGCCGGCAACTCCCATGACCAGGCAGGTATTGGAGACGAGCCCGTCATTGACGCCGAACACTCCTGCCCTGAGCGTGCCGCCGCCATAGGATTTGTGGCGCCGCCCGACATCTTCCACCGAGGTCGGCCAGGGATGCCCGTCGGATTGCAGCTTCGCGCCGTAGACCGAGACGCCGCGCACCTTCGAGGCCGACAGGATCGGCTTCATGGCGCGTGGGCCGAACGTCCGGATGAGGGAGCCGGTCAATCTCGATCTGAGCGACGGCTCGAACTTTGGGACATGCTTCAAGTCCTTTGCCAGGATCGCGGCTTGCGTTTCGGCGGCGTCGGCCATCTCCCTGAACAGCTTGGCCTTGCCCGGATCGCGTTCGGCCGCAGCGACGGCGCCCGAGAGATAGGCGGCGGTCTTCTCTGACCGCCAGCGCTCGAGCGTGTCTTCCACGGCACGCTCCTAGATCAGGCCTACTTTGCCGGTGGCAATATCGTAGACACCACCCGAGATCGCGATCTTCTTGGCGGCAAGCGCGTCTGACAGGATCGGAGTGTCGTCGATCAGCCGCATCGGGCTTTCCTCCTCGTGGTTGTGCGAACCCAAAGCGCGCAAGCGACCGGGCTCAGGCGGCTTGCTTCTCCAGGATCAGCCGGTAGCAATCGAGGTCGCGGGTTAGGAATTCGTAAGTGGCGCCCCATAGATAAAGCCTAAACTTGCGGAACTCGAACTCGCCGAAGGTGCGGGTTACGTAATCGCGGTGAGCATCGAGGTTCCTCGCCCATTGGCGGAAGGTAAGGAAATAGCTCCAGCGGTCGTTCTGCACCTCGATCAGCTCGAGGTCGGTCTTGGCGAGCTTGTTGAGGAGATCGTCGAGCACGAGGAAGGAATGGTTGCCGGGATAAATGTGCCGCACCATGAAGGTAGACAGCTCGTATTTCTTTTTGGCAGCGCTGCCGTCGAGGAACACGCGGCCGCCCGGCTTGAGCAGCCGCTCGAACTTCCTCAGCACGCGCTCATAGTCGGGCAGATGCTCGATCACGCCCATAATGACGATGGCGTCGAACTGATCCTTCGCTTCGTACTCGTAGAAGTCGGTGAGCACGATGTCGAAGCGGTGGCCGAAATTGGCAAGCTTGCCCTTCAGGTAGGATTGCGACACCTCGGAGTTGGTGATGCCGGTAAAGCGCACGCCGGATTGTAGGGCGTGGCCGGCGAACGCTCCCCAGCCCGGTCCGATCTCGAGCACGGTCTTGCCTGGCCCAAGCCGCGTCTGCTCGATGGTCCAGTCGAATTTCCGCTCGAGCGCGGTTGCGAGCGTCTCATCGTCATTGGCGTAGACGCCCTGGCTGTAGGCCGGGAAGATCGGATCGAGGAAGCTCAGGAACAGCTTGGGGTCGACGTTATAGTGCGACGAGATCGCCTGCTTGTTGGTGTAGACCTGACCAAACAGCATCGGCTGAAGGAAGCGCCAGGCGAGCACCAGCGGGTGGCTGTCGTCGAGATGGGCTCTGAGCGCAAACGGCTTCAGCATGTCGCCCTCGATGTCGATGTCGCCTTGCAGATAGGCCTCGGCGATATCGCCCTCGTCCAGCGTACGAAGCGCACGCATCGCCCGCTCATTGCGCAGGCCCACTGAGAACTCCGGCGTCCCCTCGCCAATGCTGCGCTTCTCGCCATCCGGCAATTCTATAGAGAAAGGCGCGGCGACCCAGCCGACGCGGTTGATTAAGGCATCCATCGTGCTTGCAGCTGATGACATCGTCCTATTCCCCGGCTTCCGGCGCACGGCTTGACCCCTGCGCGAGCCGAACCACGCAGTATCTTGTAATTTTGCCCCGGAAACTTCGAGATTGAAATGGGCAGCTGTTGCCGAATCGTCGGTTGATGCCGCTATCATCGCGCCGCTTGTGATCAATCGGGGGATCGAGAATGCATTTCTTCGAGGACGATGTGCAGCGTCTGGCTTCGTTTGCGTTTGCCCTTTGCGTAGGCCTGATCCCGATTGCCTCGGATAGAGCGGCAGCCGAGGGCCCTGGTTCGATCATCAGGGTCTGGCCGCTCGAGGGCGGCGGACCGAGCGGCGCCGGCTCGACGGCATTTCGCATCCTCTACCGCTCGACCGGCTTGAACGGCGAGCCGATCGAAGTCTCGGGCGCCATCTTCATCCCGCCTGGCGCGGCGCCGGCGGAGGGACGCAACGTGATCGCCTGGGCGCATCCGACAAGCGGGGTGGTTGAGGCCTGCGCACCCTCACTGATGCCCGATCTTGCCGGCACCATCTGGGGCCTCTCCGAGATGATGGCGCGAAATTACGTGGTGGTCGCCACCGACTATCCGGCGCTCGGCACGCCAGGCATCCATCCCTACCTCATCGGGATCAGCGAGGCGCGCGCCGTGCTCGACAGCGTGCGCGCGGCGCGCGACCTGCCCGACGCCAAAACCTCAAACCGCTTCGCCGTATGGGGCCATAGCCAGGGCGGCCATGCCTCGCTCTACACCGGCGAGCTCGCCACGAGCTATGCGCCGGACCTGACGCTGGTCGGCGTCGCAGCGGCGGCGCCCGCGACCTATCTCGCCGAACTTTTCAATGCCGACAGTTCAAGCCCGGCCGGCAAAGAGCTGGCTGCCATGGCGCTCTACTCCTGGTCCGAGCTCTATCACGACTCGGCGACGAGCCTGGTCGATCCCACCGCCATGCCGGTGTTCGAGCAATTGGCGCATGATTGCATCGAATCGCTCGCCGAGTTTGCGGCAATCGAGAACGCCGAGAAACCGCTCAATCGCGAGCAATTTCTAAAAACGAACCCAACCGAGATCGAACCGTGGAAATCGATCATGGCACGGAATACTCCCGGCCAGGCACCTGCGGGAGCCCCTGTGTTCATCGCCCAAGGCACCCCCGACACCACCGTCAGGCCGGCGATCACCAAGCAGTTCGGCGAAGTGCTGTGCAAGGAGGGCACGCGGGTCGATTTCGTCCTGCTGCCCGGCGTCACCCATACCTTCGCCGCTAAGGACAGCGTCGGCCAGGCGCTGGCCTGGATCAACGAGTGCTTCAGGGGCGCGCCTGCGCCTTCGGTCTGTGAGTGACCGGCAGGGGCTCGCTCAGAACACCAGCTGGTTGGCTGAAATCGCCAAGATGATGATCACGATGAAGATTATGAGGAAGATGAAGAACAGCACTTTGGAGACTGCGCCGCGCGCGACGCCGGTGAAACCGAGTGCGCCGGGCGACGAGCGAGATCAACAAGCAGATCAGCGCCCATTTCAAAAAGGCGTATTCCGCCCGATTGACGGACGCGCTCCGAGATGGAACGTCGATTGTCCGCTAAGCGCGCGAGTGCTCGCGCCAGTTCCAATGCAAGCACAAGGCAGCGCGAAGCGGGGGGCGGCGCTAGTAACCGATCTGGATAAGCGTGTTGCCGGCGCCGTATTGCTTCACCAGCGAATAAAGCGCGGCGGCGTTGGCGGGGTGCAGTCTGACGCAACCGTGCGACGCGGGCCGCCCGAGATATTTGGTCTCGTAAGAGCCGTGGATCGCATAGCCGCGGAGGAAGAAGATCGAGTACGGCATCGGCGAACCGCTATAGATGGTCGAGGCATGGTAGCGCACCACGGCGGTCGGCCTGAACGTGCCGGTCGGCGTCCGATAAGGCGAGCGCGCGGTCGACACCGCCCAGTTGTAGCGCGGCGCGCCGTCGACGAAGACGTCCATGCGCTGGCTCGAAATATTGATCTTGGCGACGATGCCCGCGGAAGCGATGCCAGGCACGATCAAGACCAGGCTGAACAGCGCGGCCAGCAGCATCAATCGTCGCATGGGCCCTCCCCCGTTCAGCGCGGCATGCGGGGGGCGAGATGCCGGCGAATGCAACTTGCGAATCAGGAATTCGTGAAAGTCTACGCCGCCCGCCTGAACGGCGCGTGAACGTCGTGAGCCTATCCACCGGCGACGCGCATTCGGAATGGGGTTCCAGTTCTAATTGCCGCCATCATTTGTGCTAGGGTCTTTGCTCTTTGGGGGGCGAAGGGCTCTTTTTGGGGCTCCGGGGAGCGGGTCGAGGGCGGATGCGAAGGCTGATCTTGAGCCTCGTGCTGATGCTGTGCTGTGGGGCCGTGGCCGCCGAACAGGTGACGAGCGGCCCGGCGAAGACTGCCGCCACCACGCCCGGGTCGACGAAACCCGCCGCCAAACCTGCTGCCAAGAAGCCGCCGCCACCCAAACAGCCGCCGGCCCGCGAGCTGTTCGGCGCCGTGACGGCGCCAGCCCCCCTCGCTGCACGTTCGATCGGCTCATATGCCAAAGGCTGCCTCGCCGGCGCCGTCGCGCTTCCCATCAACGGTCCCGACTGGCAAGTCATGCGGCTTTCGCGCAACCGCAACTGGGGCAATCCGCGCTTGCTCGACTATCTGGAGCGGCTGGCGAGCGATGCCCGGACGTTCGACGGCTGGCCCGGGCTGCTCGTCGGCGACATGTCGCAGCCGCGCGGTGGGCCGATGCTGACCGGCCATACCAGCCATCAAGTCGGTCTCGACGCCGATATCTGGCTCACTCCCATGCCGGATCGCACCCTCACCTCGCAGGAGCGCGAGGACATGAGCGCGGTGTCGATGCTCAAGGACCCGTTCAGCGTCGATCCCGCCATCTTCACCACCATGCAGATGAAGCTCATCAGGCGGGCCGCGTCTTATCCGCAAGTGGCGCGCATCTTCGTGCACCCGGCGATCAAGAAGGCGCTATGCGAGCACGCGAGCGAGATCGGCAAGGACACGGCCTGGCTCGGCAAGGTGCGCCCATGGTGGAACCATCATTACCACTTCCATATCCGCCTCTCCTGCCCGCCCGGTGCCGACGGCTGCGAGAACCAGAAAGAGGTGAGCGGGGACAATGGCTGCGGCCAGGAGCTCGCCAACTGGTATGCGATGATCACCAAGGCCGCGATCGAATCGGCCAAGCCGGTGCCGCCCGGCACCAAGCCCTGGACGGGGAAGCCGCCCCTGACCATGGCCCAGCTGCCGCGCGAATGTGGCACCGTGCTGACGGCTGGCGGATTCGTGCCGCCGGCGATCGGCGACGACAAGCCGGAGGCGGCGCTGAAAGCGATGGCAGCCAAGGATGCCGGACCGCCGCTGCCGGTGCTCACTCCCGAGCAGGTCAAGGCGTTGACTGCCGCCAAGGTCGACAAGACCGCAACGGCGGGCGGCGCCGACATGCCGCTGCCGGATCGGAACCCGGTCCGCTAAGGCTTCACCTTAGCCTTGGCATCAGGCAATATCGCCGCCATGCAGGAACGGCGGCCAAATCCCCTCGAGGGCCAGAAGAACGTGTATGGCGAGCCGCTCACGAGCTGCTCGGAGCGGCCGCTGACCGGCTTCTTCCGCACCGGATGCTGCCACACAGGACCCGACGATTCCGGCATGCACACCGTCTGCATCGAGGTGACGGCTGAGTTCCTTGCTTTCTCAAAGGCGCGCGGCAATGACCTCTCCACGCCGCAGCCCGATTTCGATTTTCCCGGGCTCACGCCAGGCGACCGCTGGTGCCTGTGCGCCGCGCGCTGGCGTGAGGCGCTCGAGGCAGGGAGCCCGCCGCGCGTCATTCTCGGCGCGACGCACGAGGCGACGCTCGAGGTCGTAGCGCTCAGGGACCTGAAGCGCTACGCGATCGATCTCGCCTAGCGGCGACAAGCCATGCCCAAGAAGAAGAAGCCTGAAGACGCCAAGGCCTCCGCGCCGGAACCCCCCCGCAAAGCGCGCAAGAAACGGGAGATCTACGCCGAGGGCCACAAGCGGAAATTCCTCGTGGTGGTCGACGAGACGCCCGAATGCGAGAACGCGCTCGCTTTTGCCGCGAGCCGCGCGCAGCGAACGGGCGGCCGTCTCGCTTTGCTCTACGTGGTCGAGCCCGGGCTCGAGTTCCAGCATTGGCTCGGCATCGAGGAGGTCGCGCGCGAGGAAGGTCACAACAAGGCCCGCGCCGTGTTCCGCCTGTTCGGCCGCAAGCTCAAGGCGATCGGTTTCGAGCATCTGGTGCCGGAGGAGATCGTGCGCGAGGGCGTCAAGGCCGACGAGATCCTGGTGCTGACCGAGGAGGACCAGGATATCGGCGTGCTGGTGCTCGGCGCCTCGAAAGACCCTGCCGGGCCGGGACAGCTGGTGACCGCGCTCACCGGCTCAGGCCATATGGGCACGTTCCCAGTGCCGATCACCGTGGTGCCCGGCCATCTGTCGATCGAGGAGATTTTGGCGCTGGCCTGACCCGCCAAAATCACGCAAATTTGCTATGGTGTTGGCCCCAATTTGAGCCGTTTTTCGGTTTAGGCGGTAAGCTGCGGTTAAGGACCAAGACCTCGAAAAATCCAGGGAGCGGGCATGAGGCCGATCGCATTGGGGGTGATTTTGGCGGTTTCGTTCAGTCTGCCGGGATTCGCAGCTGAACCTGACGGGCCGGGCGAGCTGATCAACCAGAAAGAGGCGGTCAGGATCGCGATCCAGAGCCGGCTCTCGCCCAAGGCCAATGTCCGGAAAGCTGCGCAAGGCGCCATGGTCGAGTATTACTCGGTGCCAGACCAGCCGCTGCTGTGGGTCGACGAGAAGGGCGTGACCGAGCGAGGCAAGCTGGCCATGGCCGAGATTGCCAAGGCCGACGATTACGGCTTGCGCTCCTTGGACTACACGCTGCCCAAGCCCGATACGTTCAACGCGGCCGATGCGAAGGCGAGCGACTGGCTCGCCGATGCCGAGATCCAGATCAGCTACGCGGTGCTCGGCTACGCCAATGACGCGCGAGGCGGCCGCCTCGAACCGCAACGCCTGAGCGAGAATCTCGACCCGACGCTTGCCCTGCCAGATCCGTCAGAGGTGCTGGGATCGATCGCCATCCGCTCCGACCCCGCCGCCTATCTCAGGAGCTTCCAGCCCGATCAGCCGCAATTCGAAGCGCTGCGCCAGAAGCTGCTCGAGGCGCGCGGCCGCGGCAAGCCGGCCGAGCCGGTCGCAGCCAAGCCCGACGTGGTGACGATCCCCGACGGACCCGTGCTCAAATACGGCGTGGTCGACGAGCAGGTGGTGCTGCTCAGGAAGCGGCTCGAGGTTCCGACCGAGGCCGGCGCCAACGAGAAGCTGTACGACAAGGCCGTGTTCGACGCGGTGCGGCGGTTCCAGCTCGCGCGTGGCGCGGCGCCCGACGGATTGGTCGGCTCCGGCACGCGGCGCATGCTGAACAGCGGGCAAGACGCCCAGCCCGTCCGCCAGATCACCGGCCAGGCCAGGATCCAGGCGCTCTTGATCAACATGGAGCGGTGGCGCTGGCTGCCGCACGACCTCGGGCCGTATTACGTCACGGTCAACATCCCCGAATTCATGCTGCGCGTCGTCGAGGACGACAAGGTGGTGCACCAGACCCGCGTCGTGACCGGCAAGCCCGACAAGCAGACGCCGATATTCTCCGACGAGATGGAGGAGATCGTGTTCAATCCCTATTGGAACGTGCCGAACTCGATCAAGGTGCAGGAGATCGCGCCCTACCTGCAGCAAGGCGGCGGCTTCTTCGGCGGGGGATGGGACACTTCGGTGCTGGCCCGGCATAACCTTCGCATCCGCGGCGCGAGCGGCCGCGAGATCGATCCGAACTCGATCGATTGGGGGCGCGTCGATATCCGCAATTACGAGCTGTTCCAGCCGCCGGGGCCGGACAACGTGCTCGGCACGGTGAAATTCGTGTTCCCCAACAAGCACGACGTCTACATGCACGACACAACGCAGAAGAATCTGTTCGCGCAGACGGTCCGCGCCGAGAGCCATGGCTGCATGCGGGTGCAGAATCCGCAACAGCTCGCGCTGCTCCTGCTGCATCACGATCAGGGCTGGTCCCAGGCGCAGATCCAATCGGCGCTGGACGGCGAGGACAATCACATCCAGCTCAAGACGCATATTCCCGTCTACATTACCTATTTCACCCTCAAGGTGGACGACGACGGCTCGGTCTCGACCTACAACGACATCTATGGTCACGATTCCAGGATGGCCGCGGCGCTGTCCGGCAAGCCGATGATCTACGAGGAGCCAACTGCCGGCACCGACAGCGACGTCGTGGCCGGCCAGTGGAACCAGCGGCCGAGCGGCAAGCGCAAGCGTGAGTCGCTCGACAACGACTTCACCCGCGCTCTGTTCGGGTTTTAGGCTCGACAGCGAGACCGGGGAAAGCGACCCCCTCGGTCTCTATCTCGTGCGTTGGTGGTATCTCTGCGTTGGCTGTTGGATGTCGGCGCGGTTCGCTTTCGCGCTGGCCTTGCGGGCAGATTGACCATCCCTCAATAGTGGTGACTACGTGCTCGCTAACTAGGACGCGAAAAGGGAGGCAATGATGATCTGTGGCTAGGCCGACCGCGCCGCCAAAGAGCGCACGTTTCTCGCCTGGCTTCGGGCATTGTCGTCATTGCCTTCGGCTTCGTGATCGAGAAGTTCAACCTCAATGCCACGGCGCTCGGTGCGGCGGCCCACCCGCAGCTCGAGCAATTCTCGGGGTCCGGCTGGGGCGCAGCCCACGCCTTCATCGCCGTCGGCATCATCGCAATCCTCCTTGCGACGTTCCGCTTCATGCGGAAGGGGTGGTTGCTGGATGACCAGGCGGTGCATTCGCCAGGTATCCTGCCTGATCTCGCCCTCGGCGTGATTCTGGCGCTGATGCTCGTTGCCGTGAGCGCCTATCTCTTGCTCACCCGAAGCAGTGCTCCTTGACTTTCGCACCCGTGAGGCCAAGTATTAACTAGAACCATTCTAAGTTGTCGGGCGAGTCTTTCGTCGGCCTCGCCCGTTAGGAAGCGGTACCGAAACCGGCGAATCGCAAGAGAACGGGCCATGTTCATCCAGACCGAAGCTACGCCAAATCCCGCCACCCTGAAATTCATCCCGGGGCGGGCCGTGCTCGACCAGGGGACGCTGGAATTCACCGATCCGGCCGAGGGCAAGGACTCGCCGCTCGCCTCGCGCCTGTTCGAGATCGACGGCGTCAAGGGCGTGTTCTTCGGCCCCGACTTCATCAGCGTCACCAAGGGCGAGGGCGAGTGGCAGCATCTGAAGCCCGCCATCCTCGGCGCGATCATGGAGCATTACGTCTCGGGCGAGGCGGTCACGGTTGGCGAGCCGAGCGGGTCCGAGAGCGCCGAAAGCGAGTTCTACGCGCCCGAGGACGAGGAAACCGTCAAGACCATCAAGGAGCTGCTCGAGACGCGGGTGCGCCCGGCCGTCGCCCAGGACGGCGGCGACATCACCTTCCAGGGCTATCGCGAGGGCATCGTCTATCTTCACATGCGCGGCGCCTGCTCCGGTTGTCCGTCCTCGACGGCGACGCTCCGCCACGGCATCGAGAACCTGCTTCGGCACTTCATCCCAGAGGTGCAAGAGGTTCGCCCGGTTTGAGCGCCAAGCTCCCCGTCGCCTGCCTGGACCAGCTGTTCCGCGAGGCGCGCACGCATAATGCGTGGCTCGACAAGGACGTGCCCGACGCTCTGCTGCACGAGCTGGTCGATCTCATGAAGCTCGGGCCGACCTCGGCCAATTGCAGCCCGGCGCGGCTCATCTTCGTCAAATCGCGCGCGGCCAAGGAGCGGCTTGAGCCGCTACTGTCGGAAGGCAATCGCGACAAGACCATGAAGGCGCCGGTTTGCGCCATCATCGGCTACGATCTCGATTTCTATCTGCACCTGCCGAAGCTCTTTCCGCACGCCAACGCCAAGAGCTGGTTCGAGGGCAACGACAAGAAGATCGCCGAGACCGCGTTCCGCAATGGCACGTTGCAGGGCGCCTATCTGATCATGGCGGCGCGGGCGCTCGGGCTCGATTGCGGACCGATGTCGGGCTTCGACAATGACGGCGTCGATCGCGGATTCTTCGCCGGCACGCATACCAAATCGAACTTCCTGTGCTCGCTCGGCTATGGCGATGCGAGCGTCCTGTTCCCGCGCTCGCCGCGCTTCGCCTTCGACGAGATGTCGCGCATCGTCTAGCGCTTGCATGATCTTTTTCGGGAAAACCGGTACCCACTTCTCCGGATCATGCTCTAGAACGCTGCCATGAAGATCCTCGCGCTCGACACCAGCATGGGCGCCTGCTCGGCTGCGATCTTGCGTGCCGAGGCCGGCGCAATTCGTCTTCATGCGCGGCAGGAGGCGATGGCACGCGGCCACGCCGAGGCGCTGATGCCGATGGTCGCCGGGTTGCTCGCCGAGGCGGCGATCGCAGCATCGGATCTCGACCTGATCGCCGCGACCGAGGGTCCGGGCAGCTTCACCGGCGTGCGCATCGCGATTGCCGCGGCGCGCGGTCTCGCCCTCGCCACCGGGGCCAAGCTCTATGGCACCGACAGCCTGAGCGTGATGGCGCGGGCCGCCCGCGAAAGCGACTTGCCGCCGGACGCGCCGTTCGCTGTCGCGGTCGATGCAAGGCGCGGCATGCTCTATCTCGGCCTTTACGACGACGCTGGGCGGCGGCGCGACGGACCTCTGCTGGTTGCGCCTGACGAGGCGGCGGGCCTTCTGCCGGCAGATGTTGGCATCGCCGCCGGCAGCGGCGCGTCGCTGCTCGCCGAGGCTTCAGCGCTGCGAGGGCGCAGTATCGAAGTCGCCCTGCCCGAGCTTCTGCCGAGTGCCGCCGCGCTGGCAGCGATCGCGCTCGGAGCCGGCGAGACGCATCAGACCTTGCGCCCGCTGTATCTGCGTCCGCCCGATGCGCGGCCGCAAGCAGCGGGCATCGTGAGGCGCTGATGTCGGTCGAGCTCCATGTCTCCCCCGCGGGCCCATACGATCCGCCATCCATGGCGGCGATTCACAGGGCGTGCTTCGTGACGGCCTGGGACGAAGCGACCATGGCCCAATTCCTGGCTAGTCCGGACGTGCTTTGCCTGATCGGATCCGTCGCTGACGATTCGGGTGGCGTGCTCGCCGGCCTGCTGATCGCACGGAGGGCCGCAGACGAGGCGGAACTTATCACCTTGGGCGTCGCGCCCGCTTGTCGCCACGCAGGGCTCGGCCGAGCGCTTCTGCAGGCTGCCATTGCCGCCTTGCGCGACAGTGGGGCCACGTGCCTCTTCTTGGAAGTCGATGAGGGCAACGAAGCGGCGCTGGCGCTCTACCGCTCGCTCGGCGCGAACGCCGTCGGCCACAGGCCGGGCTATTACGGCAGCGGTGCGGATGCCGAGATCTTCAGCCTTGCCCTTTCTCCGCCTGCCGCCGATGATGGCTAAAGTCTCCGAGAGGCCCGCCGCGATCCATGCCCAAAGGTGCGAACCGGGAAAGCAGGCTCGAGCGTCTCTGTGCCGAGGGGGGCATGCGCATGACCGGTCAGCGACGCACCATCGCCCGCGTGTTGTCGGAGGCCGACGACCATCCCGATGTCGAGGAGGTCTATCGCCGGGCGAGCGCGCAAGACCCGCGCATCTCGCTGTCGACGGTCTACCGCACGGTCAGGCTGTTCGAGACCGCAGGAATTCTCGAGCGCCACGAGTTCGGCGACGGGCGGCGTGCGCGCTACGAACCTGCCGGGCACGGTCATCACGACCATCTGATCAACATCAAGACCGGTGAGGTCATCGAGTTCCGCAACGAGCAGATCGAGCGCCTACAAGAGAGCGTGGCGCGCGAACTTGGCTTCCGCCTGATCGGCCACCGGCTCGAGCTGTTCGGCACTCCCATCAAGAAGAGCTAACGCATGATTCATCTCGCTCGTATGGTCATGCCAGAACTCGACCCGGCAATGACGGAGCGATAAGCCGCGTCATGAGGAGCGTGCGTGCTTTCCTCGTGCTCGGCGCGTTCTTCGCCTTTACCGTGCCGTTGATGCCGCTCCAGCTCCTGCTACTCAAGACCGGCTCGCGCTACGCCCGCACCCTCCCGCACTGGTATCATCGCCAAGTCTGCCGGATCGTCGGCATCCGCCTCTATATCGAGGGCAAGGTCGCAAACGAGCAGGGCGTGCTGATCATCTCGAACCACGTCTCATGGCTCGACATCACCGTGCTGTCGGCGGTCGCGCCGGTGTCGTTCGTAGCCAAGCGGGAGGTGGCGTCGTGGCCGTTCGTCAGCTGGCTCGCCAAGCTGCAGCGCTCGGTGTTCGTCGACCGCAACCGGCGAAACGAGGTGGGCGACAAGGCTAACGAGATCCTCGACCGGCTCGAAGCCGGCGATCATGTGGTGCTGTTCGCCGAGGGGACCTCGAGCGACGGCAACAGCGTGGTGCCGTTCAAGACCGGGTTGTTCGCCGCGGCCAAGCCGGTTGGTGGACGCGCCATGGGCGATAAGGTGTCGGCGCAGACCCTGGCGCTTACCTACACCAAAGTCTATGGGCTGCCGCTTTGCCGGCGCGGACGCCCGGTGGTCGCCTGGTATGGCGACATGGACATGGCGAGCCACGCCTGGAAGCTGCTCGGGCTCGGCCCGCTCGACGCCTATGTTCGCATTGGGCCGCCCGTGCCGCTCGACCGATTCCCCGACCGCAAGGCACTCGCGCGCTACGCCGAGGAGAAGGTCCGCAAGGACGTGGTCGAGCTGTTGCGCGGGCCGCGAACGGTCTGAGGTGGTGAGAGGTGGGTTACGGTGTCCCGTCACCCACCCTGAGACCGACGCTAGATGGCACGGCGCAGCCTGATCGTGTCCATGACCGTCGCGGGCGCGAAATTGCCGTTCGGCAATTGGCGGATGAGGCCGGCCTTGTTGACCGAGACGAGCGCCGCATGAACGCCGCGCTCGGCGCTGTCGGCGTCGTTGAAATAGCCCTCATCGACCGCCAGCCGGCGCAGATCGTCCCGCGACATGGCGCCCTGCTCGCTCAGCTGGCGCACCAGGAAATCGGTGAGCGGCGGCTGGGGCTGAGCCTGCTGGACCTGCGGCTGTTGCTGCTGCGTGTGCGGTTGGGCTTGTTGCACATGCGGCTCCGGTCGCTGTGCGTAGGGCTGGGCCTGCTGCGCGTATGGCCGCGCCTGCTGTGGGTGCGGCTGGGCCTGCTGCGGGTGAGCTTGCTGCGGGTGCGAGAGCTCGTGCATCTGCTGGTGCACCGGCGTGTGCTGCTGCGGCGAAGACGCCTGCACGCGTGTCTGCGGCTGCGGCTTTGACGGCGGCGCGGAAGTAACCGGGATGTTCGCGAGCCGCCGCTGTTCGACCTCGAGCAACCGGCTCACAGCCTCGAACTCGGCCCTCAGATCCTCGAGTTTGCCCTCATGCTCGGTGCGGAGTTGCTCTGCCAGCTTCTCGAATTGCGCCTCGGCGGCGTTGATCTGTTCCTCCAGCAGGCTGGCTCGGTCTTGAAGGTCGTTTCTGATGTCACGCATTGCTTGCCCCTCATTCTCATGGCTTTTCACCCAACGACCGAGCTGGCTGGCAGGTTTCAACGCAAGACTAATTGAAGACCTGCCGACCGCCGCGCTCGGCAAGTGTTCGGATTCCCGACCGCCCGGGAAAAGCCTCAGCCTGACGGTCAGAAACGCCATACTAGCCAATGCCGCGGGCCCTGTCTCGGCTATGCCGATTTAGGCAGAAATGCCAAACATTGACGCCTCCCAAGCGACGTAAATTCATGGGTCGGGCACCACTACTACAGACGCTGCCAAGACCTCCGTTGAACAAAAAAAACGAAATCGGTAAGAGCGCGGGGGTGTTCTTGGCGAATGGGGCGACCCGCCGGCTCGCCGTCAGTGCTTCACTCGCCTTCCGGGAACTTTTGGCTTCCCCGTCTCGGGGAGGAAGGCTGCGAGCAGGCCGATGGCCGGGAGAAAGGCGCAGATGTGATAGACGAAATCGATCGAGGTCACGTCGGCCAGCCAGCCGAGAACCGCCGCGCCGATGCCGGCAATGCCGAAGGCAAGCCCGAAGAACAATCCCGCCACCATGCCCACGCGACCTGGGATAAGTCCTTGGGCATAAACGAGGATCGCCGGAAAGGCGGAGGCGAGGATGAGGCCGATGATGACGCTCAGGATCGCCGTGCCGGTCAGCCCGACGTAAGGCAGCGCGAGCGTGAACGGCAGCACGCCCAGGATCGACCACCAGATGACGCGGCGGGCGCCGATGCGGTCGCCGATCGGGCCGCCAATCACCGTGCCGGCAGCCACCGCGGCCAGGAAAATGAACAAATGGAGCTGCGCCTGCTGCACCGTAAGGCCGTAAGTGTGGATCAGATAGAAGATGAAGAAGCTCGTGATGCTGACGAGATAGAAATGCTTGGAGAAGGTCAGCGCCATCAGGATAGCGATCGAGCGTCCGACCTTGCCGTGCGTCGCCTCGACGATCGCCTCGCGCTCCTTGGCGCGGGTCTCGCGCTTCAGCTTGAGGGTGTTGCCGTACCAAACGCCGATGCCTGACAACAGCACGATGGCAACCAGGGCGGCGATGGAGAACCAGGCGATGCTGTGCTGCCCGAAAGGAAGCACGATGAACGCCGCGAAGAGCGGCCCGAGCGCCGTGCCGAAATTGCCGCCGACCTGAAACACCGATTGCGCCATGCCGTGGCGTCCACCCGAGGCAAGCCGGGCGACGCGCGAGGATTTCGGGATGGAACACCGAAGAGCCCATGCCGATCAGTGCGGCGGCGGCAAGCACCGCGACATAGCTCGAGGCAAAGGCGATGAGGAGTACCCCAATCAGCGACGAGCTCATGCCGAGCACCAGCGAATAGGGCGTCGGGTAGCGGTCGGTGACATAGCCGACCAGCGGCTGGAGCACAGAGGCTGTGAACTGGAAGGTGAAGGTGATCAGCCCTATCTGCCCGAAGTCGAGCGCGAGGTTCTCCTTCAGCATGGGATAGATCGCCATGATCAGCGACTGGATCACGTCGTTTAGCATGTGACAAATGCTAATGGCGGCCAACACCACGACCGCGGTGCCTTGCACTGCGCTTCCGACCGCTGTCCTGCGTGCTTCGATGTTCATTGCTGGTTGGGTGATGGCATTTGGCGGCGAGAATTGGGCCAAACCACGCACCGTGGGCAAGAGTTCTTTTCCACGCCGATCGAGCGAATGGTGGCTGGGCTTGCCCGGCTCTAGGATCTACCGATCGGTTGGGGAGGACTTTGCGGCCGAAAGGAGCCCTCTTGGACTTGAATCTAATCGCCGAGCTCGTCCTGCTGATCGTCGTCGCCAACGGCGCCCCCGTGCTCGCCAAAAGGGCGCTCGGCACGCGCCTCGACCGACCACTCGACGGGGGAACCGTCTTGGCCGACGGACGCCCGCCGTTCGGTCCGACAAAAACCATTCGCGGAGTTGCCCTTTCTCTGCTGGCTACACCGCTCGCGGCGGAGCTGCTCGGACTGCCATGGAAGGTCGGCGCATTGGTCGCGGGCGCAGCGATCGCCGGCGATCTCTTCTCGAGCTTCATGAAGCGGAGGCTCGGTCTTCCCCCGAGCAGCATGGCAATCGGACTCGATCAGATACCCGAATCGCTTCTTCCGCTGCTCGCGAGCCGCGTCGTGCTGCCCGTGGGATGGCTCGACATCGTTGTCGGAGTGATAATCTTCTTCGGCGCTGAGCTCGTCCTGTCGCGCATCCTGTTCAAGCTTCGCCTGCGCGATAAGCCTTATTGAGCGCGTCAGCGCGCGGCGTGAAGGCGATGCAGGGTGATCTCGGGCGGACAATTGAAGCGAACGGGAACGCCGGTGCAACCGGCGCCGGCTGAGGTGTAGCCGATCATGTCGTGATATTGCCAAGGCCCGGACCCGAAGGACCGCGGCAACACCGAATTGAGCGTGACCGGGATACGGCCAGGAAGGCAGATCTGGCCCCCGTGGGTGTGCCCGCTCAACAACAGGTCGAAACCGGCATGAGACGCTTGCCGATAAATTTCCGGCGTGTGCGTGAGGAGAACGGTGAACGCCTCGGAGGGAATTCCGGCGGATGCTTTCTCCAGATTGTCCATCCGGTAGAAATGGGCGTCGTCGACACCAGCGAGATGGATGGGCTCGCCCGCGCGCTCGATGGTCACATACTCATTGAGAAGCATCCTGATGCCCATGGCTTCCAAGCCCGGCACCATGCAGATCGTGTCGTGATTGCCGAGTACGCCATAGACAGCGCCGCGCAGGGCGGCACGCACGCGCGCAACGCCTGACAGCGCCGCCTCGTAGGAACCCCATGTCTGGGCGCGATAGTCGCCGGTGAGCACGCATAGGTCATAGCGCGCGTTCGTAACGAGGTCGACGACGCGCTCCATCGCTGCTTCGCTCAATTCGATATGGAGATCGGAGAGCTGAAGGATGGTGAGACCATCGAAGGCGGCCGGCAGGCGCGGCAAAACGATGTGGTTCTCGCGCAACTCCACCTTCGCCGCATTGCTGCGGCCGCGCCAATAGAGCCCCGAAGCCATCAGGATTGCGCGGATCACGGTATGCGAGAGTGTCAAATTCTCGATGTGGAAGAAGTTGATGCCCTGGCCGAAGACCTGTGCCTCGTGATCCCGCTCGATGCCAAGCCGCGCGCGAGCATGGCGGCGCCCGAGACGGCTCTCCAGCTCGGCCAGTTCCGCGGCGTCGGTAGTCATTCTAGGTCGGGGTCAGCAGCACGTAGGCAGCGAAGCGCTTCATGCGCGAACAGCGGTTGGACACGCTCGGTCTCAACGCGGAAGCCTGCCACCATGAAAGCGGTGTCGGAGACGTTCTGAATCACTTGAGCCATAAGATCACAACACTCCTGAAGCTCCCTGGGAAGGGAGTTCTATTCGGTTCCTTCGCCTTGTGAAACCGCGGCGCATTGGCTTGGCTGAAACGCCAAGTACCGACAGCTGAGATGTGTCCTACCTCACCGACATCGTCCGAGGAATGACTATTCGGATCGGCTCGGGCCGGCGTCGTTTTGTCGTGGAGTGGCGACCTGGCGGCCTCCCCACTTTTGCCGCGATGCCGTAGGATTTGACGTGGGGGGACGCCATGAAAACACTTCTTCTGGCATTGATGCTGGTGGAATTGGGGATCACCGCGGCGGCGGCAGACGATTCCTGCAGCGCTCAGGCGGTGGCCGCTAAGCTGCGCGGCGACGAGCTCAAAACCTTCATGGCCAATTGCAAGGCGCTCGCGGAGATGGCGTGCGAGGGGCGCGCGATAGACCAGAAGGTCGCCGGTGACGCCAAAACAGGCTTCCTCAAGCAGTGCATCAAGAGTGAGGTCGGGAGATAGCCGGCGAAGCGATCGGCCGGGCGCCAGGCCGGCGCATATCGCCGCCGCTATCGGTGATCGTTTTGATCATCCTCAGCCCATCGAATGATCGAGCCATCGGTGTACAGCACGGCGGTCGAAGCGTTGCTCGAGTCTACCTCTTTCTCGGCAGCATCGGCATCGTCCCGCCCGGCGAATAGCGCCACCAGCGTCGCCAAGCAGGCGAAAATCTGAAATCGGCTCTGCATCTCGATCTCCTTTGCGCAACCCGTATCTTGAAGTTGCAGGTTGCGCGGAGATCGCGCGGCAAATTGGGACGAGTTGCAGCCGAGGTAAGGTAATTTGTGATGCTTTGTTTCCGAACGTCCCGGAGCTCGCTTTACAGGGATGGGCGTCGCATCATCACCCAAGCGGCGTCTGCGCCGCAGCCCGCGTCACGGGATTGCTTGACCGGAAAACCGCTTCGATATAGTTGCGGCCTTTCAGCGCATTTTTCCTCAAGGAGGGGTGGCCGAGTGGTTGAAGGCGCACGCCTGGAAAGTGTGTAGGCGGGTAACCGTCTCAAGGGTTCGAATCCCTTCCCCTCCGCCATTATCTTTCTAACTATCTGATTTTAAAAACTATTCTTCCACTCGCTGCTATTGTCCGAAGCTTATATCCCTGGCGGTCACCGCGAGAAATGGTCGAACTTGAGAATCAAACGGAGAGCGAGTGAAGATCAGGCTTCAGCGCTAGCGGCTTGAGCCGCTCGCGGGGGCGTGCTCTTCACCGCCGCATGTCCGATCGTCGGCGCGAGCTCGCCGCGCGCAGCGAGACTGGGACCGACCATGATCAACCACCGCCGAATCGGCGACGCACATATGCGGCGGTCAGACGCAGGGGGCGGCGGGGATGCGTTGGGAGCTGGTCACCACCCTTCGGGCAGCCCGACACACTTTTTGCGACAGTCAAACTGCTCGTGCGGGAAGTTGGCTAGGTTTTCATGCACTTGCTGTCGCACTTGTAACGGTCGCTGGCTCGGCATCGGCGATTGCAATCCTCAAACCGAACCTCGACTCGTGCGGGCCTGATGACCGAAGTTAAGTGTATGAACGTCGACGGCGAATTGAAATGCGGAAAGAAGAAACATCATTCGGACGACATGACGATCATCACGGCAAGGACAAGGACAAGGGAACCAAGACCGTCAAGCTCATCAAGCAGCAGGATACGTGCCACGTCTCCACGCCTGGCAAAGGCGGCGGCGGCTGCACATCGCCGTTGATCAACCGCTGCGATAAGCTGAAAGACGGCGACCAGGTGTGCTGCTGCTACAAGGTCGACACTTCTCAGCCAGTTGAGTAGACCAACGGACGGTCCGATAAGAGTGCTGGCGAAAAAAGCGGCTAAAGAAGCGGCGCCGCCCGATGATAAGGCGAAGCGAACGCGCACGTATCTCGAGCCGGGAACTCTGCCCGGCGGCGAACCCGTCAAGATCGACGCTCATAGCCCTTGGAAATTGCGAGGCGGTCTTTCATGTATTGCGCGCACGGCAAGCTCACGCAATCCTGAAGCAACACCGGTTTGAACGTGATCGCGCGATGGCTTATGTAGTATTGCGGATATCCCAATCAGACGTGTAATTGAGCCATGCTTCTCCTGCTGCGCTTTATCGGCGTTTGGCTTCTTCTGATCGCCATGGTCGCCGCCGTTGTCGATGCCACCAAGAGCCTCGCCGGCGGGGGCACGTGGGTGGTCACACCGATGGGCGACCAGTGGAAGGCGCTCAATGCGCAGAGCCTCGATGCCGCCAAAGCCTGGGTGGAGAGCACTGCCGTCACCTTCCTGTGGGACCCGGTGATCGCGACCATCCTGCACGCGCCGACCTGGGTGGTATTCGGCATTCTCGGGGTGCTTCTCTACTGGCTTGGGCAGAAGCGGAAGCCGGTCGAGGTGTTCATCAACTAGCGGACCAACGAGGTTCACGAATCGGGGGACGGTACTTTTCAGCTCAAACGGAGGCGCCAATGTTCACGCTGAAGCGCAAGCCCTCAACCATACCCTCTGCCGACCAGGCCCTGCCCGGCCGCGCCAATCCCATCCCGACCGCAGCGTCGCATTTCGTGACCGGCGCGGCGCTGAAGGGACCCTACCCGCAAGGCGCCGAGAAGGCGCTGTTCGGGCTTGGCTGCTTCTGGGGCGCCGAGAGGAAGTTCTGGGAGGTGCCGGGCGTCTACGTCACCGCCGTCGGCTATGCCGGCGGGCTCACGCCGAACCCGACTTACGAAGAGGTTTGCTCGGGCATGACCGGGCATAACGAGGCTGTGCTCCTCGTTTACAACCCGGCGAAGGTCAGCTACGAGCAGCTTCTCAAGACCTTCTTCGAGGCGCACAACCCGACCCAGGGCATGCGTCAAGGAAACGACGTCGGCACGCAATACCGTTCCGGCATCTATTATTTCACCGAGGAGCAGAAGCGCGCGGCCGAGGCGGCCAAGGCGTCCTACGAGCAGGCCCTGAAGGCGCGCGGGCTCGGGGCCGTCACCACGGAAATCCTGCCGGCGCCTGAGTTCTATTTTGCCGAGAATTACCACCAGCAATATCTCGCCAAGAACCCACACGGCTATTGCGGTCTCGGCGGCACCGGCGTCACTTGCCAGATCGGCACCGGCGTCGAGGCGTAGCACTCTCCCATCGCACGTCAGCTGCGGATGAAGCCGACGATGTCCTTGGTCTTGGCGAGGATCGGATCAGCGATGCTGTGAGCGCGGGCGGCGCCATCGGCCAGGATGCGATCGATCTCGACCGGGTCGGCCATCAGCCGGCGCATCTCGGTGCCGATCGGAGTGAGCTTTGCCGCGGCAAGCTCGGCAAGCGCCTCCTTGAACTTCGAGAAGGTTGCGTTGCCGTAATCGCGCAGCACCGCGTCCTTTGAGGTCGCGGCCAGGCCGGCGAAGATCCCGACGAGATTGTCGGCCTCTGGTCGCGCCTCCAACCCCTTCACCTCTGAGGGCAGCGGCTCGGGATCGGTCTTGGCTTTCCTGATCTTCTTGGCGATCGCTTCGGCATCGTCAGTCAGGTTGATGCGCGTCATGTCGGATTCGTCGGACTTCGACATCTTGCGCGTGCCGTCGCGCAGGCTCATGACGCGCGTCGCCGGGCCGGTGATGAGCGGCTCAGGCAGCGGGAAGAAGCCCGCCGGATAACCCTCGCGCGCTATTGCCTTGGCGAAGTCGTTGTTGAACTTCTGGGCGATGTCGCGGGCAAGCTCGAGATGCTGCTTCTGATCCTCGCCGACCGGCACATGGGTCGCGTGGTAGAGCAGAATGTCGGCGGCCATCAGGTTCGGATAAACATAAAGCCCCGCGCTCGCGTTCTCGCGGTCCTTGCCGGCCTTCTCCTTGAACTGCGTCATGCGGTTCAGCCAGCCGATCCGCGCCACGCAATTGAAGATCCAGGCGAGTTCGGCGTGGCCCGACACCTGGCTCTGGTTGAACACGATGTGCCGGGTGGGATCAATGCCCGAGGCGATGAACGCCGCGGTCACCTCGCGGGTGTTGCAGGTGAGCTCGTCAGGGTCCTGAAACACGGTGATGGCGTGCAGATCGACGACGCAATAGAGGCAATCATGCTCGGCCTGCAGCGCCACGAACTTGGTGATGGCGCCGAGATAATTGCCGAGATGTAGATTGCCGGTCGGCTGCACGCCCGAGAAGACGCGGATCCTATGCTGTCCCATGCCTCGCCCCTGGTAACGAAGGGGCGGTTATGGCTTGGTCGCAAGGCACACGCAAGCGCTCCCAGCGTCATTCCGGCGCAAGCCGGAATGACGGTTGCGCGAAGGCGCCGTCGAAAAACTAGAGCCGGCCTTCGCCGGGGTGACGGCGTCACCCGCAACCGCTCTGCATCGCGCGGATCTGCTCGGCGATCTCCACGGTGCGCTGGGCCATGGAGAAATGCAGCCGCTCGATCATGCGCCCCTCGACCACGATGACGCCCTTGTTGGCGTTGTGGGGCTCGCCGAACGTTCGATGATTTTGCGCGACCATTCGACCTCTTCGCGCGTCGGTGAGAAGATCTCGTTGCACGGCCACCCCTGGTCGGGAATGGCCTTGGCTTTTCCAGCGCCCGCTCGTTCGAGCCCGGCATGTACAAAGCACTTCGCCGCGGCCGTCCCTGCATGTTGAAACTCCCCACCTCACCTCTGCCGAGGCGGCGGTCTCAAGCCAAACCTACTGCGCCCTGATATCCTTGAGCAGGTTGCGCCATTTTGCGGCGCCGAACAGCTCCGCGGCGGCGAGATAGATGAGGAGCCCGCCGGCGACGAGGGCGAGCAGAGCTGCCGCCTGCGCCGGTATGCCGTATTCGGGCGCGAAATAGGGCTCGAGCAGGCGGGCAATGGCCAATAGAGCGCCGCCCATGCTGACTGTCGCTGCGAGAATGCCGAGCAGAGCCCGACGGAACGTCGCGTCGAGCGCGAACTCGCCCCTGCCCTCCAAGCAGGCGACCAGGAGCCCGACATTGACCCAGCCCGATAGCGTAGTGGCGATGGCGATGCCGGTGCCGCCGACCGCCATGAACAGCGCGAAGCTAAGTACGACGTTCAATGCCATGGCGATCGCTGCGAACACCATCGGCGTCTTGGTGTCCTCGCGGGCGAAGAAGCTCGGATGCAGAACCTTGATCAGCACGTAGGCGGGAAGACCGAGCGCCAGCGCGGCCAGCATCTTGGCGGTCGCTTCGGTATCGGCGGCGGTGAATGCGCCGTGCTCGAACAGCACGCGCATGATCGGCGTGGCGGCGATCAGCAAAGCCGTGGCGGCGGGCAGCGTCAGCAGCAGCGCGAATTCGAGCGCGCGGTTCTCGCTGGCGATCACCGCCCGAAGATCGCCAGTGCGGAGCTTGTGGCTGAGATCGGGGAGAAGCACGACGCCGACGGCGACGCCGATCACGCCGAGTGGAAGCTGAAAGATGCGGTCGGCATAGTAGAGCCAGGACACGACGCGATCCTGGAAGGTTGCGATGATGGTCGAGATCACGCCGGTGAGCTGGCCGATGCCGCCGGCGACGATGCCGGGCGCAGCCAGCGCGATCAGCCGCTGCATCTCGGGCGTGAGACGCGGGCGCTTGAACGGCACGCTGACGCCGAACCGCGCCGCGGCGAAGCCGATCACGACGATCTGCAACACGCCGGAGACGGCGACGCCCCAGGCGAGCACCACGCCGGCATGGCCTCGATCGACGTTGCCGGTGGCGACCAGGGCGAGCAGCACGGCGATGAGCACGATGTTGAGCAGGCTCGGCGTGAAGGCGGCGATGGCGAAGCGCCCGAGCGCGTTCAAGACGCCGGTATAGAGCGCGACCAACGACATGCAGACGAGATAGGGCAGCGCGATGCGCGCCAGCAGCACCACGAGCGCGAACTTCTCGGGGTCGTCCCTGAAGCCCGGCGCGAGCAGCAGCATGAGCCATGGCATAGCGATCTCGCCGAGGATGGTGAACGCGACGAGGATGAAAGTAAGACCGGAGAGCGCCTGTCCGGCGAAAGCGCGCGCCGCTTCGAGCCCGTCGGTGTGCATGCGCCTGGCAAAGAGCGGGACGAAGGCCGCATCGAACGCGCCTTCGGCGAACAGGCGTCGAAACATGTTCGGCACGCGAAAGGCGACGAAGAAGGCATCGGCCACGAACGAGGTGCCGAGCACCGCGGCAATCAGCACGTCGCGCACGAAACCAAGCATGCGGCTCAGGATGGTCATCGCGCCGACGGTGACGAAGCCGCGATAGAGCTTCATGCTCAATCAGGCCGGGACGAGCGAAGCGTCGTTGCGGGCTTGCAATGCCTTCGTCAGGCGCTCGCGGATCGCGGCCTCACGGCTCGAGCTCGTGATCTTCTTGCCGGTCAGATCGGTCACGTAGAACACGTCGACTGCCTTCTCGCCGAATGTGGCGATATGCGCCGAGGCGATGTCGAGATTCATGTCTGAGATCTCGCGCGTCACGTCATAGAGCAGGCCGGGGCGGTCGAGCCCGTTGATCTCGATAACGGTCAGCGCGTCAGACAGCGTGTTGTCGATCACCACTTGCGGCTGGACGGTGAATGCCGAGAGCCGCGCCTTGGGCTTCCGCTTTGACGACACCACGTCGGCGAGCCGCGCCTCGCCTTTTAACAAGCACTCGATGGTTTGGGCGATGCGCTTGGCGCGGCGCTCCTCGTCCTCGGCCTGATCGAACTCGCGCTCGAGATGGATCGTGTCGAGCGCCATGCCGTCGCGGGTGGTCGAGATCTGCGCATCGACGATATTGGCCCCAGCGCCGGTGCAGGCGCCGGCAACGAGCGCGAGCAGGCGCGGATGATTGGGCGCAAGGAGGGTGATCTCGGTCACGCCGCGGAAGGCGTCGGTAGCGATATGGGTGACCAGCGACTTGCCTTGCGCCTCGGCGTCGCGGATGAGCTTGGCGTGCTCGCCGATCACCTCGAGATCGGTCCTCAGCCAATAAGACGGATAATGCCGGTCGATGAAGCGCTCGAGATCGTGGCTCGGCCAGCCTGCCAGCCGCTCGCGTAGCCCATCCTGGGCACGGGCGACGCGCTCACTCCGGCTCAAAGTCAGATGGCCGCCGCCGAGCAAAGGTTCGGTCTCGAAATAGAGCGTGCGCAGAAGCTGGCCCTTCCAGCCGGTCCACACGCCGGGACCCACCGCCTGGATATCGGCCACGGTCAGCAGGAGAAGAAGCTTCAAGCGCTCGCGGCTCTGCACGATGGCGGCGAAGTCGCGGATCGTCTTGGGATCATTCAAATCGCGGCTCTGGGCGAACAGGCTCATGGTCAGATGATGCTCGACCAGCCAGGTGGCGGTCTCGGTCTCGGACGGGGTGAGCCCGAAGCGCGGCCCGAGCTCGCGCGCGATGCGGGCGCCGGCGATCGAGTGGTCCTCCTCGCGGCCCTTGGCGATGTCGTGCACCAAGGCGGCGACATACAGCGCGCGGCGATTGTCGATGGTGCGCACGATCTCGGTCGAGACCGGGTGCTCGATCGCGTGCTTGCCGCGCTCGATGCCGGACAGATAGCCGATGGTGCGGATCAGGTGCTCGTCCACCGTGAAGTGGTGATACATGTTGAACTGCATCATCGACACCACGCGGCCAAAATCGCCGATGAAGCGGCCGAGCACACCCGCCTCGTTCATCTTGCGCAGCACCCCTTCGGGGTCGCGCGAATCGGTCAGCAGGCGCAGGAACAGGCGGTTCGCGGTCGGGCTGTTGCGCAGCTCGTCGTCGATCAGGCGGAAATTGGCGCGCACCTGACGCAGCACCTCCGGCGAGAACGAGGCCTGGTTCTCATCGGCCGCCACGAACAGCCGAATGAAGTTCACCTTGTCCTTGGCGAACACGTCCTTGCCGATGGTGTAGATGCGGCCGTTCTCGATGCGGAAGTCCGAGGTACGCCTGAGCCTGGCGCGGCGGCGCCAGCTGAACGGGGCGAGAATCGTGTCGAGCGAGGGCAGCGACTTCAGCTGCTTCATCTCGAGTGCCGAGCAGACGATGCCGGTCAGCTCGCCGACCTCCTTAGCAACCAGGAAATAGTGCCGCATGAAGCGCTCGACCGCGCTCAAACCGCCCTTGCCGCGATAACCGAGCCGCTCGGCCATCGGCTGCTGGAGGTCGAAGCCGAGCCGCTCCTCGGGCCGGTCGGTGAGGAAGTGCAGCTCGCAGCGCACGGTCCACAGGAAGCTCTCGCAGCGTCGGAAGCTCCGATATTCGTGTCGCGTGAATACGCCAGCCTCGACGAACTCGGCCTCTGCCTTGTCCGGATAGAGGTGCTTAGCGAGCCAGTGAAGAGTGTGCAGGTCGCGCAGGCCACCCTTGCCGTCCTTGATGTTCGGCTCGACCAGATAGCGCGAGGCGCCAGCCCGGGCGTGGCGCGCATTCTGCTCGGCGAGCTTCGCCTCGATGAACGGCCGCGCATTGCCTTCGAGCACTTCTTTGCGGAAGCGGTGCTCGAAATCGGCGTAGAGCGCCTCGTCGCCGAGAATCAGGCGCGCATCGAGCAGTGCCGTGCGGATGGTCATGTCGGAGTGGCTGAGCCGCACGCATTGGTCGGTGGTGCGGGTGGCGTGGCCGACCTTGAAGCCCAGATCCCACAAGAGATAGAGCATGTACTCGGCGACGCTCTCGCCCCAGGCAGTCTGCTTGTACGGCAACAGGAAAAGCAGATCGATGTCGGAACCCGGCGCGAGCAGGCCTCGGCCGTAGCCGCCTTGGGCTACCACGGCCATGCGCTCCGCAGTCGAGGGATTGTCGGCCCGGTAGACGTGGGTGGTGGTGAAGTCGTAGGCGAGCTTGATCAGCGCGTCCTGGAACTGTGACAGGCCTTCGGCGCAGGCGCGGCCGTCGCCGTCAGCCTTGAGCTGGCGCCTGGCGGTGGCATGGGCGTGGTCGACGAGATGGCGGAACCGTTCGACCAGGGCCTTGCGCAGCAAGTTGTCCTGCCCCGAATGAGCGTGGGCAAGCTCCGAGGTTTCCACGCGCAGGAGGTCGAGATCGAAATACGGGACTTGTCTCGGTGCGGGCTGGTCCATGGCGAAACGTCGGTAGAGTCTAGCACATGGCCCGTTTACAGCTCGCTAGCAAGCAAAGCTTTGAGCCGGTAAAGCGCTTCCAGCGCCTCCTTGGGGGTCATGGCGTCGGGGGACATGCCTTGAAGCGCCTGCTCGACCCTGGAGGCCTGGTCGGGCTTCGGCTCAGCTAGCCCCTTCGCCGCCCTGAACAGCGGCAAATCGTCCGCGAGGTCTGAAGGCTTGGGACGGCCGTCGGCCTTCTCGAGAGCGCTCAACACCTCTTTGGCGCGGCCGAGTACCTGGGGCGGCAGCCCGGCGAGCTTGGCCACATGGATGCCGTAGGAACGGTCGGCCGTGCCCTGGACCACACGATAGAGGAACACGATCTCGTCGCGCCACTCCTTGACCTCGACCGTGGCATTAGCGGCGCGCGGCAGCTTGTCGGCGAGCGCGGTCAGCTCGTGGTAATGAGTGGCGAACAGCACGCGCGAGCGGTTGACCTCGTGCAAATATTCGAGCGTCGCCCAGGCAATCGAGAGTCCATCGAAGGTCGCGGTGCCGCGGCCGATCTCGTCGAGCACGACGAAGGACTGCGCGTTCGCCTGATTGAGGATCGCGGCGGTCTCGACCATCTCGACCATGAAGGTCGAGCGGCCGCGGGCGAGATCGTCGGCCGCGCCGACGCGGCTGAACAGCCGGTCGACGATGCCGATATGGGCCGCGCGCGCCGGCACGAACGAGCCCGACTGAGCCAGTACGACGATCAGCGCGTTCTGGCGGAGGAAGGTCGACTTGCCGGCCATATTGGGTCCGGTCACCAGCAGGATGCGCGTCCCCTCCCCGGCTTCCTCATCGCCCAGCTTGCAGTCGTTGCCGACGAAGCTTCCGCCGTCGCCCCGCCGCAAATTCTGCTCAACCATCGGGTGACGGCCATCCTCGACGGCGAACATGAGGCTCGCGTCGATCTTTGGGCGAACATAGCTCTGCTCGATCGCCAACTCGGCGAGACCTGCATAGTGATCGAGCTCAGCCAACGCCGCGCTCGCCGCCGCGAGCGTCTGTTGCTCCGCAAGCACCTGATCGCAGAGGAGCGAGAACAGATCGATCTCGAGCGCGAGCGCGCGGTCGGCGGCCTGCGTGATGCGCGCCTCGAGCGCACCGAGCTCGACCGTCGAGAAGCGCATGACATTGGCGAGGGTCTGGCGGTGGACGAACGTTTCGGCAAGCGGCGGCTTGCCGAGCGCAGCGGCATTGGTGGCGGTCACCTCGACGAAGTAGCCGAGCACGTTGTTATGGCGCACCTTCAGCGACTTGATGCCGGTCGCCTCGGCATAGGTCGCCTGCAGTCCGGCGATGACCTGGCGCGAGCCGTCGCGGAGCTCGCGCTGCTCGTCGAGATCGGCGCTCGCGCCGTCACGGATGAAGCCTCCGTCGCGCGCATTGACCGGCAGGCTCTCGGCGAGCGCAGCTCCCAGCGCCTGCTCGACGCGGAAGGGAGCGGCTTGGAGACGCTCCGCAATTGCGCTTAGCTCGCGCGGCAGGCCGAGCGCGCTGCCGGCACGCATGAGGCTTGCGGCAAGAGCCTGAGCGGACCCTATCGCTGCGCGTACCGCGCCTAGGTCGCGCGGGCTCCCGCGGCCCAATGCGAGCCTTGCCAGCGCGCGGGCGAGGTCAGGCGCAGCGTTCAGCTCCTCACGCAGCGTTTGCCGTAACCGCCGCTCGTCGGCGAGATAAGCGACCGCATCGAGCCTGGCGTTCACCGCCTCGACCTCGGTCAACGGGCTGCCGAGCCGGCTCGTAAGCTCGCGCGCGCCCGCCGCCGTCACGGTCCGGTCGATTGCGGCGAGCAGGCTGCCGGCGCGCGAGCCCTGGTTCGAGCGGATCAGCTCGAGATTGGCGCGCGTGGCGGCGTCGATGACGAGCAGGCTGCCGGCGCTCTCCTTGCGCGGCGGGCGGAGCAATGGCGCCCGGCCAACTTGGGTGATCTCGACATAAGTGAGCAGACCTGCGAGCGCGGCAAGCTCGGCGCGGCTGAATTCCCCGTAGGCATCGAGCGCCGCCACGCCGAGCCGGGACTTGAGCGCCCGCTCGCCCTTCTGTGAATTGAAATGGGCGCGCGGGCATGGCGTCAGCGCCGCGCCGGCTTCGGTGATCTTCGCGCGAAGCTCTGCATCGCCAGCGAGGTCGTCGCCGACCAGCACCTCTCCCGGCTTCAACCGCGCAAGCTCTCCGGCAAGGTCGGTCGTGCGCACCGAAGACGCGATCAGCTCCCCGGTCGAGATGTCGAAGGACGCGAGCGCGAGCAGCGTCGCACCGCCTTCTGGCTGGGGCCCGCGGAACAAAGCCGTCAGGAAGTTATGTGCGCGCGCATCGAGCAGGCTCTCCTCGGTGAGCGTGCCCGGCGTGACGAGGCGGACCACGTCGCGCCGCACCACGGATTTCGAGCCGCGCTTCCTGGCCTCGGCCGGGTCCTCGAGCTGCTCACACACAGCGACGCGGTGGCCCTGGGCGATCAGGCGCTGGAGGTAGTCGTCAGCCGCGCGCACCGGCACGCCGCACATCGGGATGTCCTCGCCCTGATGCTTGCCCCGCTTGGTGAGCGCGATGCCGAGCGCGCGCGAGGCGATCTCAGCGTCCTCGAAGAACAGCTCGTAGAAATCGCCCATGCGGTAGAACAGCAGGCAGTCTTCGTTGGCCGCCTTAATCTCCAGAAATTGCGCCATCACCGGCGTGGCGCCGTCGAGGACCGATGCTTGCCGGCCGCTCTCCGCCGCAAGCTGTGCTTCCTCGTCGACCACCTGTCTCACGTCGAAAAAACTCCTCGCGGCCGAATGGCCTCCCAACTCCGGCATTATGCAATGGCCAGCCAAGGGGCGCGAGGCCGCTCAAGCTACCAGCGTTCGCCGCTGCTCAAGACCGCCTTCCCATGAAGCTGGGAAAGGACTTTTCCCCTGCTCTAGCGTCCTCTAGGGTGCGCCGCTTGCGGCCCATTAGCCGTCGTCTCAAGGAGATTTCACATCGTCCGTCCGTCAAAACGCGCGCCCGACGCGCTACGCCCCATCAGCTTCGAGCGCGCGGTGTCGCGCCATGCCGAAGGCTCGTGCCTCGTCCACTTCGGCGAGACCCATGTGCTGTGCACCGCGACCGCCGGAGAGCCGGTGCCGCCATGGCTCAAGGGCCAGGGCCGCGGCTGGGTGACGGCGGAATACGGCATGCTGCCGCGCGCCACCACCGAGCGCACGCGGCGCGAGGCCTCGGCCGGCAAGCAGACGGGGCGTACGCAGGAGATCCAGCGCCTGATCGGCCGCTCGCTCCGCGCCGTCACCGATCTTGCCGCGCTCGGCGAGAAGCAGATCATCGTCGATTGCGACGTGTTGCAGGCCGACGGCGGGACGCGCACCGCCTCGATCACCGGCGCGTGGGTCGCGCTGCATGACGCGATCGCCTGGATGAAAGCCCGCAATATCATCAAGGCCAACGTGCTGCGAGATCACGTCGCCGCGGTGTCGTGCGGGCTCTATGGCGGCGAGGCCGTGCTCGACCTCGATTATGCCGAGGATTCGGAAGCCGATGCGGACGCAAATTTCGTGATGACCGGCACCGGCGGCATCGTTGAGGTGCAAGGCACGGCCGAGACCGAGCCGTTCAGCCAGGAGCAGTTCGACAAGCTCATGCTGCTCGCCCGCCAAGGCATCGCCGAGCTGGTGTCGCTGCAGAAGCTCACCGTCGCCTGAGCGATGGCGGGCGAGCTCAAGCGCGGGATGCGGATCGTCGTCGCCACCCATAACGAGGGCAAGGTACGCGAGCTTGCCGAGCTGTTCGCCCCCCTCGGGGTCGAGACCGTCTCGGCCGGCGGGCTCGGACTGCTCGAACCGGAGGAAACGGGCGCGACCTTCGCCGCCAACGCCATGCTGAAGGCTGAAGCGGCGGCAACCGCCTCTGACATGGTCGCGATTGCCGACGATTCGGGGCTCGAGGTCGCGGCGCTTGGAGGCGAGCCCGGCATCCATTCCGCACGATGGGGTGGACCGGCCAGGGATTTCGGCCTCGCCATGGACCGCGTCAATCGCGCGTTGGAGGCAAGCGGCGCCAAAGACCGGCGCGCCAATTTCACCTGCGCGCTGGCGCTGGCGGGCCCGGATGCCGGGACGAAGGTGTTTACCGGCAAGATTTTCGGCACGCTGGTCTGGCCGCCGCGTGGGAGCCGCGGTTTCGGCTATGATCCGATCTTTGTGCCTGACGGCGAGAGCGAGACCTTCGGCCAGATCGACCCCCGCAGGAAGAATGCGATGTCGCACCGCCAGAAGGCATTCGACCAACTGATCCAGGCAACCTGGCAGAACAATGAGCAATAGCTTGGCAGTAGCCGACGATTTGACGCGTCGCACGGCGGCGGCGCCCGTCGGCAAGCCATTCGGGGTCTATGTGCATTGGCCGTTCTGCCGCGCCAAATGCCCCTATTGCGATTTCAATTCGCATGTCCGCCATGGCGGCATCGACGAAGGCCGCTTTCTCGCCGCCTATCTCACGGAGCTCGGCCATTTCGCGTCGCTCGCGCCGGGGCGCAGCGTTTCCAGCATCTTCTTCGGCGGCGGAACGCCGTCGTTGATGCGTCCAAGCAGCGTCGCGGCGATCCTCGCAGCCATCGCCAAGCATTGGCGGATCGCGCCCAACGCCGAGATCACACTTGAAGCGAACCCGACCAGCGTCGAGGTCGAGAACTTCGCGGGCTACCGGAGCGCAGGCGTCAATCGACTGTCACTCGGCGTTCAGGCGCTCGACGATCAAAGCCTGAAGGCGCTTGGCCGCCGGCACAGCGCGAACGAAGCGCTCGCCGCGCTCGCGCTTGCCAAGCGACATTTCGCGCGCGTGTCGTTCGACCTGATCTATTCGCGACAGGGGCAGACGGAGCGGGCGTGGCAGGATGAGCTCAAGCTCGCGCTCAGCCACGAGGCGGATCATCTCTCGCTTTATCAGCTCACCATCGAGGACGGCACGCCGTTCGCCGCGCGACACGCAGCCGGCTCATTGAAGGTACCGGGCAGCGAGTTGGCGAGCGCGCTCTATCAACTCACCCAGGAGCTGTGCGAGCGAGCGGGACTGCCGGCCTACGAAATCTCGAACCACGCGCGGCCAGGATCTGAATCGCGCCACAACCTCCTATATTGGCGCGGGCACGACTATGCCGGCATCGGCGCCGGTGCGCATGGCCGCATCACCGCGCATCGCGCCAAGCGCGCGCTCTCGACGATCAAGTCGCCGGAGGGCTGGCTTGCCGAGGTCGAGGCGCACGGCCACGGGCTCATCAGCGACGAGGCTCTGAGCACTGAGGAGGCTGCCGAGGAATATCTCTTGATGGGCTTGCGTCTAGCCGAAGGGATCGACCTCGATCGGCTCGCCGCGATCGGCGGGGGCGCTCTGGATGAGAGGCGCTTAAGCGCGCTCGAAAGCGACGGCCTCGTCACCCGCAAAGGCTCGCGCCTCGCCGCGACGCCTGACGGCCGCCTCGTGTTGAACCGCTTGATCCTCGAGCTCGCGGCCTAGTTGTCGAATCGACAGCACCCGCCCGTTGCTCGTCATACCGGACCGGCGAAAGCCGGTATCCAGAACTATCCCCAACGCTTACCCCCAGATTCCGGCTTGCGCCGGAATGACGGCCCCCTTGCCGTCAGTAAGACGACGCGGTGGCGAACGAGCTCGGCGCCGGGTCGATCACCTGCGGTCCGCCTTCGTGAACCTCGAGGATGGCGAGACCGCGCTCGCAGGTTCCGTCCGACAGCAGACGGAACAGCCCGTCGACCCCGGCGAAGCCGCTCGAGCGGGTGAGCTGGGCCGAGGAGTAGCGCTCGCCCGGCGCGCCTTGCGACAGCGACACGGCGAGGCTGACCGCGTCATAGCCAAGACTCGCGAGCCTTGGGGGCGCCGCGCCGTAAGTCTTGGCGTAGCGCTGCGTGAAGTCGCTCCAGCCCTTGGGGTCCGGCGCCGGATACCAGCCGCCGACCAGAGCCCGCTCGCTGCCGATATTGGGATAATCCCACTGCCCGGTGCCGAGCAGCTGAACGCGGGCGCTGGTTAAATCGCTCGAAGCGAGCAGCGGCGCGAGCGAGGGCAGGTCCTCGCGGCCAGCCGGTATGAACACCGCATCGACGCCGCCACCTTTGACCGCGGCGGCCACTTGGCGAACAGGTCCGAGCATGGCGTTGGAATTGCCCGAAGGGAATCCGGCGTTGACGGCGATCTGCCCGCCGCCTGAAGACGCCGCCCTGCCGAAGGCCGCCTCGGCGATCCGACCATAGGCCGATTGCGGGACGAGCTCGGCGAAATTGCGCTTTCCCCTCGACGCGGCGAAGGAAACGATGCGCGGCACGTCGCGCCCGGCGAGGAAGCTCAGGAGATAGACGCCGCCGCCGGCCACCTTCTCGTCGCTGGAGAACGCGATGACTGGGATACGGGCCTGGCGCGCGACCGGCGCCACGGCTTCGACTTCCTGAGCGAATAAGGGGCCGAGGATCAGCTCGACACCCTCATGAATCGCGCTTTCGGCGGCGATACGCGCGCCTTCAGGGGTGCCCTTGGTGTCCTTTGGGACAAGCAGGACGTTCGGGTTGTCGAAGTCGAACAGGGCAAGCTCGGCCGCCTGCTTCAGCGCCTTGGCGACGCCTTGTGTCGATCCGCCCGCGCCGATCGGCAGCAGCAGCGCGACCTTGACCGAGGTTCCGGTTGCCCCGGTGATGCCGGGCCCGCCCGGCAATCCGCCGCCACCACCGCCGCCACCGCAGCCCGAGAACAGCAGCGCCACGGCCAGGCCCGCGAGAGCGGACCTGATGGAGCCGCGTTGGCGACCGGTACCGAACGGAAGGCGCATGTCCCCTTTTGCTCCAGGGCGAGGCGCAGCTGTGGGCGGCCCTGGCCCTTGGCGCCCGGACGAACCTTGCCCGCGACTGTGGCTCAAACGTGATGGACGAGACGCGACTATATCACGTAACGTTTTTGCGCCTAGGGCGCCATCACCCTCTCCTTGCGCCGCGCTAAATCGATTCGGGCCGAGGCACATATTCGCGGGCATGCGCGTGCAAAATCAGCGGAATGAGGAACTTGATGAGGCGGCGCGGCGCAGGACGATCTCGCGCGCGAGCGAAGTGCTGAGTGAGCTGATGATGCGGCCGCTTCAGCCCGGGCTTTATCTGGTGGCGACGCCGATCGGCAATCTTGCCGACATTTCTTTGCGGGCGCTCGCCGTGCTCTCCCGCGCCGATTTGATCGCCGCCGAGGACACCCGTCACTCGAAGAAGCTGCTAACCCATTTCGGCATCGCGGGCGAGCTCACGCCCTATCACGAGCACAATGCCGAGCGGGAACGCCCTCGCCTCATGGCACGGCTCAGCGCCGGCCAGGCCATCGCATTGATCTCGGACGCCGGCACGCCGCTCGTCTCCGACCCCGGCTACAAGTTCGTGCGCGAGGCGCTCGACCAAGGCATCGTGGTGACCAGCATCCCCGGACCTTCGGCCGTCCTGGCGAGCCTGACCGTCGCGGGGCTGCCGACCGACACCTTCCTATTCGCGGGCTTCCTGCCGCCGAAATCGGGCCCGCGGCGCTGCCGGCTCGAAGAACTGAAGGACGTGCCGGCGACACTCATCCTGTTCGAGACCGGACCTCGCCTCGTTAAGAGCCTAACCGATATGGCGGCGGTCCTGGGCGCGCGCGAAGCAGCAATCGCCAAGGAGCTGACCAAGCTGCATGAGGGGGTGAGGCGCGGAACGCTCGACCGGATTGCCCGTGAGATTCAAGACAGCGAAGCGTTGAAAGGCGAGTTCGTGGTGGTGATCGCGCCGCCGCAGGACGACGAGGCCGACATCAGCGACGCGAATATCATCGAGCAGCTCGAAAAAGCGCTCAATGTGGAAAGCTTTCGCGACGCGGTGCGGAGCGTCGCCGAGATGCTGCAAGTGAAGCGCTCGCGCGTCTACCAGCTCGGGCTCGTCATGACGCGCAAGCGCGACTGACAATGCGGAGCGCGCGGCTTGCCGAGACGCTCGTGGCAACCCTGCTCCGCCTCAAGGGGAATCGCATCGTCGCGCGGCGCTACAAGACGCCCGTCGGCGAGATCGACCTCGTGGCGCTCAGGGGCAAGCGGCTCGCCTTCATCGAGGTGCAGCGGCGCAAGACGCGCGAGGACGCGGAGTGGACGTTGCCCACCAGGCAGCGACGGCGGATCGTGCGCGCCGCGCAATATTGGCTTGCCGGCCACCCCGAGTATGCCGGCCACGACATCGCCTTCGACGTCGTGCTGACCGCTCCTTTCAGCTGGTCGCGCTATATCGCCAACGCCTTCCCGGGTTGACGGTGACTCGTCTATAAGGAGCGCCATGGCCCTCAAGGTCGCCTTCCAGATGAACCCGATCGAGCGCATCGATATTCGGGGCGATTCCACCTTCGCGCTCCTGCTGGAGGCGCAATGGCGCGGCCACGACGTGTTCTATTACACGCCCGCCAACCTCTCGCTCCGGGACGGCCGACTGATCGCCGAAGGCCACAGTCTCACGGTCGAAGACCGGCCCGGCAATCATTACCGGCTCGCGCATGCAAGGAGCGTCGACCTGGCAGAGTTCGACGTCGTGCATCTCCGTCAGGATCCGCCATTCGACATGGCCTATATCACCACGACGCATCTGCTCGAGCGGCTGAAGCCGAACACTCTCGTGGTCAACGATCCGGCATCAGTTCGCAACTCGCCGGAGAAGGTGTTCGTGCTCGACTTTCTCGACCTAATGCCGCCGACGCTCGTCACCCGTTCGTCCGAGCAGATCCGCGCCTTCCGCGACAAGCACAAGGACATCGTGGTGAAGCCTCTCTACGGCAACGGTGGCGCGGCGATCTTCCGCCTCCAGCTCGGCGATACCAATCTCAACTCCCTGATCGAGTTGATGGGCATGACGTTCCGCGAGCCGATCATGGTGCAGCGCTACGTGCCGGCCGTGCGCAAGGGCGACAAGCGCATCATCCTGGTCGACGGCGAGATCGCGGGCGCGATCAACCGCGTGCCGGCGGCGGACGAGACCCGCTCCAACCTGCATGTCGGCGGCACCGCCAAGCCGACCACGCTCACCAAGCGCGACAATGAGATCTGCGCGCGACTCGGACCCGAGCTCAAGAAGCGCGGGCTGATCTTCACCGGCATCGACGTGATCGGCGACTATCTCACCGAGATCAACGTCACCTCGCCCACTGGCATCAGGCAGATCGCCGCGTTCGGCGGACCGGATATCGCCGCCATGATCTGGGACGTGCTGGAGAAGAAGCTCGCCGCGCAGAAGCGGAAGAAGAAAGCCTAGCGTCGGCGCGCCTTAACCACCCTTCACGATTCAGCTGTGACCGACGCCAGTTTGGTCTTTACTTTGGACATATCCCCGCGGTGCATCCGTAGATCCTACGAGCGTTTCTCCTTGTGATGATCGTCTTCCGCGCTGTTCCTGATCGTGGCGGGTTATTCCGAAAAGCAGACCGCACCGGTGTTCGGGCTGCTCGGCACCATCCTCGGCTAAATGTTCGGGCGCTCGGTCGACGCCGACCGGACGCCGGGAACCGACGCCGGCGGCCGCGCCTCGTCTACGCGATCGTGTTCTCGTCCGGGAACTGGGCCTTCGCCACATATTAGCTCTCTGCTTTCTTGGTGCGCGGAGCTCGCTTTGACGGCGCGCGCGTTCGAGCCGACTTCGCCTTGGACGCAGGCGGCGAGGTCTTGGGTTCGGTCTGTTTTAGAGCAGCAGGTTTCGCTTGCGCCGTAGGCGCCGGTTTGCGGTTCCGGAAGAAGGTGCACCAGCCCTGAAACGCGACGCCGGCGCCCCAGCCAAGCGCCACCCAATAGAACCACCAGACCTTCGGCGGCGTCACCACATTGACCAGCAGCAGCACGAGCACCACCGCCACATAGGCGAAGAGATGCACGGCGAAGGCGCGCGCCTTGCGATCGACGAAGATGCGTTCGCGCCGTCGCGTCTTGCGGAGCAGAAGCGCGAAGGCGTGGGTGGCTAAGGCAACGCCCCAGCCGATCAGAACCCACGGCCACCAGATCGTTCCCGGCGAGACATAGAGATTGATGCCGGCGCAGATCGCGGCGGCCAAGACATAGGCCACGAGATGGAGAAGGAAGATGCGCATCGACAGGTCTTTGAACATGCTATCGTCCCGTTGCCGCCACGCGGGGCGGCGGCCGCGCCAAGGTTCCTCGCTAGACCCTAGTCCGGCCGCGCGGCGCTGCTAAGAGGCAGGACAATAGCGCGGAGAGATCCTGGCTCATCCCACTTCCATTTTTGTGAACTTCTATCTCGTCCGCCCGATCAACCGTTGTTGCTTCTCGTACAGCCGTTCGGCGAGCAGGAGGAGCAGCAGTCGAAACCCGCAGAGGCAATCGCACCCCGCCGCGCTGCACGCCGTGCCGGACGACGCAGCGGGCGTGTTCATCCTGCTTGCAGGGGACAACGACATTAACGCGCTGCTCGCCACGACCGTACTCGAGAAATCGGGCGCCCTAGTGGTCCGCCAAGGCCTCGCCGAGGACCGCGCCGCCTATCTTGCCGCGGGCCTAGACGATTACCTTGCCAAGCCCTTCGAAAAGGCCGACCTCACCGCGCTGTTTGCCCGCTGGGGCGGCAAGGCCAGCGAGGCCGAGCAAGGCGCTGGCCTCGGCGCGGCCTGAGGGACTTGGCCGATTAGGTGCGAAGCTGTGCGCCAATCCCCAGATTGTCACATAGGCTTCGAATTGGTTTGCTAACCCGTTTTCGTTATGGCCGAATTGGGTTCAGTTCCCGCGGATAGGGGTTGCATCGGTCGTCCGCGGTACTAAATCCCTCCCAACGGGCCTTTTCATGCCTATGAAGCCAGTCTCTGGACGATTTGCTGGCAGTTTTCGCGGCAGTGCAATGTTTCCCGGACTGATGTTCAAGCCAAGCCATGGGGGCATGCTGCCCTTCATGGGCAAGCGACGCTTCAATGTCGGCGCGCTCGGCAATCGGTTTCAGCCCCCCAAGGTCTACGGAAGCTTAGGCTCGCTCGAAGTGAGACTTGCGCGGAAGAGCAGCGAGATCAGACGCGCCCAGCGGCTCCGGTACAAAGTGTTCTATGAGGAAATGTCGGCTACTCCCGGCGCGCTCGCCATATTGTCGCGGCGCGACGAGGACGCCTATGACGCGGTGTTCGATCATCTCTTGGTGGTCGATCGCGGCGATCTCAACGACGGGCGGCGCTGGCGGCGCTCGAAGGTGGTCGGCACCTACCGCATGCTGCGGCAGGAGGTTGCCGAGCTCAATGACGGCTTCTACACTCAGGGCGAATACAACATCGCCCCGTTGCTCGCAGCCAAGCCCGACTACAGCTTCATGGAGCTCGGCCGCTCCTGCGTGCTGAAGCCCTACCGCAACAAGCGGACGCTCGAGCTCCTGTGGCAAGGGGTGTGGTCCTACGTGCGCGAGCACGGCGGCGACGTGATGATCGGCTGTGCGAGCTTCGAAGGAACCGACCCTCCGGCGCATGCCGAGGCACTGAGCTACCTGCATCATTACGCGCTCGCGCCGGAGGATTGGCGCGTACCCGCGCACGAGCATCTTCGCATCGACATGAACATGATGCCGCGCGAGGCGGTCAACGTGCGCGCCGCCATGAAAGCGCTGCCGCCGCTGATCAAGGGGTATCTCCGGGTCGGCGCCTATGTCGGCGACGGCGCGGTGATCGACCATCAGTTCGGCACGACCGACGTATTCGTCATAATGCCGGTCGCGGCGATCAAACCACGCTATTTCGACCATTTCGGCGCTCCCGACGAGCTCACCACAGCTGGCTCGGCGGCATCCGTCCCGCTTAACTAGAGAGCCGATAACTCGCCGGCCCGTTTGACGCGCGAGTGGGGCGCACCTAAATTCACCCCACAATGCCTCACACCGACTTCAGCGAGGTCAGGGCCGCTGCCGAGGCCTTGCCGCTTCGCCAGCTGAATGAGCGCTCGCGCGAGATCTTCAAGCGCATCGTCGAGACCTATCTTGCTACCGGCGAGCCGGTCGGCTCGCGTAATCTGTCGCGTGCCCTGCCGATGACGCTGTCGCCCGCCTCGGTGCGCAATGTCATGTCCGACCTCGAAAACCTCGGCCTCATCTACGCGCCGCACACTAGCGCAGGCCGGCTGCCGACGCAGACCGGGCTTCGGCTGTTCGTCGATGGCCTGCTCGAGATCGGCGACATCACCGAGGAGGAGCGCGGCCAGATCGAAAGCCGCATGGCCGGAGACGGCAGGCGCCGCGCGGCCGAGGAATTCCTCGCCGAGGCGGGGCAGATGTTGTCAGGACTGTCGCGCTGCGCCGGCGTGGTGCTGGTCGACAAGCAGAGCAAGCGGCTAAAGCAGGTTGAGTTCGTCAGTCTCGGCGAGGGCAGGGCTCTCGCGGTGTTGGTGAGCGAGGACGGCGACGTCGAGAACCGCATCATCTCGCTCGCCGAAGGGCTGCCGCTCTCCTCGCTGAACGAGGCGTCAAACTACATCAATGCGCGGATCGGCGGCTTGACGCTGGCCGAGGCGCGCGGGCGCATCGAGCGGGAAATCGAGCAGCGCCGCGCCCAGCTCAACGAGCTCACGGCGCGCGTCGTCACTGAAGGCCTGGCCACCTGGTCGGGAACCGCCGACGACAGCAAGAGCCTGATCGTCTGCGGCCGAGCGCATCTCCTCGAGGACGTCAAGGCGATGGAGGACCTCGAGCGGGTCCGTCTCCTATTCGACGACCTCGACGCCAAGAAGGACCTGATCCAACTGCTCGGCCTCGCCGAGCGGGCCGACGGCGTGCGCATTTTCATTGGCTCGGAGAACAAGCTGTTCTCTCTGTCCGGCTCAGCCCTGATCGTGTCGCCGTTCGAGGATACCGAGCAGAAAATCGTCGGCGTGCTTGGGGTGATCGGCCCGACGCGGCTGAATTACGGCCGCATCATTCCCATGGTCGATTACACGGCACGGCTGCTCGGGCGCCTTGTCACTTGATTTTTGCCGCGCCACGGTTGATATCCCGCACGACTCCTGAGTGAAACCGCTTTCGCCAAGGCTCTGCATGCCCGACGACACAACCGATCCGCGTGAGGCTGACGGGGATCAGGCAAGACCTGCCGACGCCGCCGAGGCCGGTGCGCAAAATCCCAACGCCGATGCTGGGTCGCAGGTCGGCGCCGATCTAAACGCGCTCCTGACGGAGAACGCGGAGATGCGCGACCGGCTGCTCCGCACCATGGCCGACATGGAGAATCTGCGCCGCCGCACCGAGCGAGAGAAGACCGACACAGCGCGTTACGCCATCTCCAATTTCGCTCGCGACGTGCTGACCGTCGGCGACAACCTGAAGCGCACCATCGAGCACGTGCCGTCCGGCGCCGCGGCGCAGGACCCGGCGCTCAAAAGCTTCCTCGACGGGGTCGAGATCACCGAGCGCGAGCTCGTGAACGTGCTCGAGCGCCACGGCGTGACCCGCATCGAGCCGCTCGGCCAGCGCTTCGACCCGAACTGCCACCAGGCAATGTACGAGGTACCGAACGCAGATGTGCCCGACGGCACGGTCGTCGACGTGATGCAGGCGGGCTACACGATCGGCGATCGCTGCCTCAGGCCCGCTCTGGTCGCGGTAGCGAAAGGCGGCGGCAAGGCCGCAACCCAACCGCAAGGCCAGGGCAACGGCGCGCCTGGGCACAAAGCCGCCAATGACGACTTCCCCGGCGGCGGCACGACCGGCGACTGATCGCCGTCGGCTTCAGTCAAACTCATTTTGGCTTCGTCACGCGCCGGAGCGTGAGATTGAACCGGCCGCCCTCGGCCAGCAGGTTGGACGTGCCGGGCAGGATGCGGTCGATGCCGTGATAGGCGAGACGATCCTCCCCGCCGAGAACCACAACATCCCCTGAGCGCAATTCGAACGCTCGCGTGGGGGCTTTGCGCGTTTCGCCACCGATCCGGAACATCGCCGTATCGCCGAGCGACACTGACAGCACTGGCGCCGCGAAATCCTCTTCGTCTTTGTCCTGGTGCAGCCCCATCTTGGCGGCGCCAGCGTAATAATTGACCAGGCACGCCTCGGGCAACGCCGGGTATTTGGCCACCTCCCGCCAGAGATCGAGCAGCAGCTTCGGTATCGACGGCCAGGACTGGCCGGTCACGGGATGAGCGGCCTGATAGCGGTAGCCGCGCTCCTTGTCGGTGACCCAGCCGAGTTCACCGCAATTCGTCATGCGCACCGACATCTCCTGGCCGGAGCGCGGCATCGCAGGGGTGAAAAGCGGCGCCTTGGCGACAATGCGCCTGATCTCCGGCAGCAAAGCGGCCTGCGCCGTGCTATCGAGAAATTCAGGAAAATGCTCCACGTCCCTTTGCTCCGCCGCATGGCTGCCGTACCTTCAAGCTATAGCGGTTCGACGGGACGGCAAGCCAAAGGAGCGAGAGATTGGCGAGCGAGGCGCGGAAACTCAATCCTGACGGCTATGTCCACACGCGGGACGCCAAAGAATACCGGCGGCTGCGCGACCAGGCGGTGATGTGGCAGGGTGCGACCGAGCAACTGCTCGACGCGGTCGGCCTGTCGGCCGGCATGAGCGCGCTCGACGTCGGTTCAGGGCCAGGCGCGGTGATGCGCTTGATAGCCAATCGCGTCGGACCTGACGGCAGCGTCACCGGCGTCGAGATCGATGCCAAGCTCGGTGCCCAGGCGCTCGCCGACCTCCTGGCCGAGGGCGGCGCCAAGTTCGCGCAGATCGAGGCCGACCTGCAACAGCTCGACACGGTCAAGGGCGCGCCGTTCGACTTCGCCTATTGCCGGCTGCTCCTCATGCACATGCAGGACCCGGTGGCAGCGCTCGAGAAGATGGCGTCGTGGACCAAGCCGGGTGGCGTGATCGCGGCGCAGGAGTTCGATTTCGGCTCGATCGCGATCGAGCCGCTGTGCCCGGCCATGGGCGAGTTCAATCGCCTGTTCGAGGGCGTGTTCAGGGCGCATGGTCGGAACCTCAGAGCCGGGCGCCAGCTTCCGATGCAGTTCGAGGCGGCCGGGCTTGGGCTTCCCGACGGCACGCTTGCCGAGGCGAAATTCATCCCGCTCAAGGACATGGCGGCGATGTTGGTCGGCGTTTACCAGTCGCTGTTCGCTTCGGCCACCGAACTCGGCATGGCCGATCCGGTCCGCGCCGAGGCCTTCAAGGTCGACATCGCGGAGGCCGCCGAGGACGGGCGCTATTACTGTCTGACCCCCATTCTGATTGGCGCCTGGAAGCGCCTTGCATAACGCGCACGCGCGCATGCCGCAGCAATCTCCCGCTTCTCCTTGCGGGCCATAGGGTTGCCACCTATATAACCGCGGAACCCCGCCGGATGAGTTGGCGGATCGCCGAAATCTTGGGGACCGACGCTTACGCGTTGCGCGAGGTTGCCGGGTGCCGCTTCAGGGCCCGCACGGTCTGCCAGAAAGAGAGGTCCTAAATGGCGAAAGTGATCGGAATCGATCTCGGCACCACCAATTCCTGTGTTGCGGTGATGGAGGGCAAGAGCCCTAAGGTCATCGAGAATGCGGAAGGCATGCGCACCACCCCCTCGATGGTCGCCTTCACCGATGACGGCGAGATCATCGTAGGACTTCCGGCCAAGCGACAAGCCGTCACCAATCCTGAGAACACGTTCTTCGCCATCAAACGCTTGATCGGTCGGCGCTACGAAGACCCGATGGTCGAGAAGGACAAGAAGCTCGTTCCCTACCAGATCGTGCGCGGCGATAACGGCGACGCGTGGGTCGAGTCCCACGGCAAGAAATATTCGCCCTCGCAGATCTCGGCCTTCATCCTGCAGAAGATGAAAGAGACGGCAGAGGCTTATCTTGGCCAGAAGGTCGACCAAGCCGTCATCACCGTCCCAGCCTATTTCAACGACGCCCAGCGCCAGGCAACCAAGGACGCCGGCAAGATTGCCGGCCTCGAAGTGCTGCGCATCATCAACGAGCCGACGGCCGCCGCGCTCGCCTATGGCTTGGAGAAGAAAGAGGGCAAGACCATCGCCGTATATGACCTCGGCGGCGGCACGTTCGACATCTCCATCCTCGAGATCGGCGACGGTGTGTTCGAGGTGAAGTCGACCAACGGCGACACGTTCCTGGGCGGCGAAGATTTCGACATGCGTATCGTCGATTACCTCGCCAACGAATTCAAGAAGGAGACCGGCATCGATCTGCGCGGCGACAAGCTCGCGCTCCAGCGCCTGAAAGAGGCGGCTGAGAAGGCCAAGATCGAGCTGTCCTCGACGACGCAGACCGAGATCAACCTGCCGTTCATCACGGCTGACAAGTCCGGCCCGAAGCATCTGACCATGAAGCTCACGCGCGCCAAGCTCGAGAGCCTGGTCGACGACCTCATCCAGAAGACCATCGGCCCGTGCGCCAACGCCTTGAAGGACGCCGGATTGAAGGCCGCCGAGATCGAGGAAGTCGTTCTCGTCGGCGGCATGACGCGCATGCCAAAAGTGGTCGAGACGGTGAAGAACTTCTTCGGCCGCGAGCCGCATAAGGGCGTGAACCCCGACGAGGTCGTGGCTATCGGCGCCGCCATCCAGGCGGGCGTGCTGCAGGGCGACGTCAAGGACGTGCTCCTGCTCGACGTGACCCCGCTGTCGCTCGGCATCGAGACGCTGGGCGGCGTGTTCACCCGGTTGATCGACCGCAATACCACCATCCCCACCAAGAAGAGCCAGGTATTCTCGACTGCGGAGGACAATCAGAATGCGGTCACCATCCGGGTGTTCCAGGGCGAGCGTGAGATGGCGGCCGACAACAAGCTCCTCGGCCAGTTCGATCTCGTCGGCATTCCGCCGGCGCCGCGCGGCATTCCGCAGATCGAAGTGACCTTCGACATCGACGCCAACGGAATCGTCAATGTCCAGGCGTCCGACAAGGCGACCGGCAAGGAGCAGTCGATCCGCATTCAGGCGTCAGGCGGTCTGACCGAGGCGGATATCAACCGCATGGTCAAGGAAGCTGAGAGCCACGCCGAGGAAGATAAGAAGCGCCGCGAGATGGTGGAGATCAAGAACCAGGCGGAGGCGCTGGTGCACTCTACCGAGCGGATGCTGAAGGACTACGGCGACAAAGTCCCCGCCGGAGACAAGTCTCTGGTCGAAACCGCAGTCGCCGACCTCAAGTCGGCGCTCCAGGGCGACGACACGGACGCGATCAAGCAGAAGACCGACGCGCTCGCGCAGGCTTCGATGAGGCTCGGCGAGGCCATGTATCAGGCGAACCAGGGTCAGGCAGCGGGCGGCGGTCCGTCGGCTGAGGCCGGCGGTTCCGACGACAAGGTGGTCGATGTCGACTTCGAAGAGGTCAAGGACGACGACAGCAAGAAGTCGGCGTAAGCAAAGGTGATGGCGCTGCCCAACACAAGAGGCTTATGCGCCGCCAGGCTGACGGCGGTGTAAAGGGCCGGAGGGGCGATGGCAAAACGTTGCTATTACGAGGTGCTCGGCTTATCGCGCGGCGCTGGTGACGGCGAGGTCAAATCCGCGTTTCGCCGCCTCGCCAAGGGATGTCACCCCGACAGCTGCAACGGCGATCCCTCCGCCGAGAAGCGCTTCAAAGAGTTGAATGAGGCCTACGACGCACTGAAGGATCCGCAGCGCCGCGCGGCCTATGACCGCTTCGGACATGCCGCCTTCGACGGCGCGATGGGCGGCGGCCCCGGCGGTCACGGCTTCGGCTCCGATTTCTCGGCCTCGATGTCGGCGATGTTCGACGATCTGTTCGGCGAGTTCATGGGCGCCGGACGCCGCCCGCGCCAGCGCTCGGCGCGAGAGCGCGGCGCCGACCTCCGCTACAACATGGAGATCACCCTCGCCGAGGCCTATGAGGGCAAGACCGCGCAGATCAGGGTGCCGACATCCGTCACCTGCGACGCGTGCTCGGGCTCCGGCGCCAAGGTCGGTACGTCGCCGACCTCATGCCGGACTTGTGGCGGCATCGGCAAGGTGCGCGCGAGCCAGGGCTTCTTCACCATCGAACGCACCTGCCCGAACTGCCAGGGACGCGGCGAGACAATCGAGACGCCCTGCCCGTCCTGCAATGGCGGCGGCCGCGTCACGCGCGAGCGCACGCTCTCGGTCACCATCCCGATCGGGGTCGAGGACGGGACGCGCATCAGGCTCGCCGGCGAGGGCGAGGCCGGAGTGCGGGGCGGGCCGCCCGGCGACCTCTACATCTTCCTCTCGATCAAGCCGCATGAGTTCTTCCAGCGCGACGGCGCCGATCTGTTCTGCCGCGTGCCGATCGCCATGACGACAGCTGCACTCGGCGGCCAGATCGAGGTGCCGACCATCGACGGCGGCAGGACGCGGGTGAAAATCCCGGAAGGGACCGAGACCGGCAAGCAGTTCCGCATGAAATCGAAGGGCATGCCGGTGCTGCGCTCCAAGCAGCAGGGCGACCTCTACATCCAGGTCGAGGTCGAAACGCCGAAGAACCTCTCCCGCAAGCAGCGTGACCTCCTGAAATCGTTCGAGGAAGCTTCGAACCCGAGCACGAGTTCGGCCTCGACCGGATTCTTCGCGAGGGTCAAGGAATTCTTCGAGGGCATCGGCGAGTAAGCGTCTACCCTTCGCCGCGAGCTTTGCCGTAGATTGGCATGACCGCCTCCCGCGGGTTCGCGCCGCCAGAAAGGCTGCAAATGCCCGTCGAGCCCGCTTTGCGCAACCGGCAAAAGCCAACTCCCCCTCCCGTGACGCGGAGCGGCGCGCGAGACGCGGCGCATGCCGCCAGGATCACCGCCGCCGTGATCGCGGTCATGGCCGTCGCCGTCGGGCTCTGGTTTTCGCGCACCGCCATCCTGCTCGCCTTTGCCGGCATCCTGCTCGCCATCGTGGTCTACGGCGCGAGCAAAGCGCTCGCCGAGCTCACCAAGCTGCCGCGCCTAGCGATGCTGGCGGTGGTCGTGCTGGTCACAGCGCTGTTCTTCGTGCTGGTGTTCTCGACCGCAGGGCCGACGCTGACCCAGCAGATCGCTCAGCTCGCCCACGCCATCGCCACCGGCGCCACCACGCTCACCAAGCAGCTCGCTAGCTTCGCCGACCAGTCCTCGATCCTGCAGAACATCGACCTGGTCGATGTGCTCGGCAAATTCCTGAGCCCGTGGGGCATCGCCACCGGCGCTACCTCGGTCGCGCTGTCGATCGTCGGCATCTTCAGCGCCGGGCTGATCGTGCTGTTCTTCGGCGTCTATTTCGCGGCCGATCCCGACACCTACGTGAATATCGTCGCGCGGCTGTCGCCGCCCGACCGGCGCGCCGCGATCCTCGAAGTGATGTACGAGACCGGCAACCGCCTGCGGCGCTGGCTGATAGGCCAGGGCATCTCGATGATTGTGATCGGCAGCCTCACCTTTATCGGCCTGCTCATACTCGGTGTGCCGATCGCCTTCGTGCTGGCGCTGTTTGCAGGCCTAGCGGGCTTCCTGCCTTATCTCGGGCCGATCATCGGCGCGATCCCCATGGTGCTGGTCGCGGGGGGCGAGAGCTTGCACCTCGCGCTTCTCGTGGTCGGCCTGTACGTGATCATCCAGTTCCTCGAAAGCTACCTGCTCACGCCGCTGATACAGGCGCGTGCGGTGTCGATGCCGCCGGCGGTCGTCATTCTAAATCAGTTGGTGTTCGGCGCCGTGTTCGGGCTTCTCGGCCTTGCGCTCGCCACACCGCTCGCCGCTGCTGCGACCGTGCCGCTCCGCTACATATTCGGGATGGAGAAGGACGACGGCGGCAAGACCAAGTCTGTCAAAAAATAGGAAAGCTCGATGCGTCTCTTGTTCTTCGCCGGCTCGGCGCGTGAAGCCTCGTTCAACAAGAAGCTCGCGCTGCTCGGCCACCACATTGCCGAGGCCAACGGCATCGAGGCGGTGTTCGTCGACCTCAAGGACTATCCGATGCCGATCTATAACGGCGATCTCGAAGCGGCAGAGGGCCCGCCCGAGCGAGCGAGCGCCTTCAAGGCCTTGCTCGGCGAATATCAGGGCGTGTTCATCGCCAGCCCCGAATATAATTCCTCGGTGACGCCGCTCTTAAAGAACACGCTCGACTGGGTGACGCGCGTGCGCGCCAAGGGCGAGACTGGACTCGAAGTGTTCAAGTCACGCGTGTTTGCCATCTCCGGCGCCTCGCCCGGCTATTACGGCGGCATGCGGAGCCTGCTCAACCTCCGCCAGATCCTCGCCGTCGGCATTGGCGCGCTGGTGATTCCCGAGCAGATTGCCCTGCCGCGGGCGATGGATGCGTTCGAGGCCGACGGCAGCCTCAAGGACAGAAATCAGCAGGAGATGTTAAAGGGCGTCGTCGAGGCGCTCGCCATCGCCGCGCGGAAACTTGCTTCGTGAGGACCAACGGGTCGTTCGTGACGCGTTCGGATACGCTGGTCCGCTCGATAGCGATGTATCGGCGATAAATAGAATCGTGTTGGTTTGCTCGGAGAGTCTTGCGCGTGCGGCTTGGCGTCGGGCGTGCTCAGATACGAAGCGCAGGTCAAGGGCGTGGCGTCTTGTCAATGAGCTCTACCGCGCCGCACGCTATGGGAGAATCGCGCTGGCGCTGCTCGCGATGGCAATCCCACTCGCGATCTCGAGCGCAGATGCCTGCACGCTGAAGCAGCCTTACAGGGCTCTCAAACAGCAGAAAGTCTGCCTTACCAATATCGGCTGGTGCAGCTCCCTCTCGAAAAGGAGCGCCAAATCCACCAGCTGCTTTTGCCGCAACCATCAGCAAAATCCGGGGCGGGTCACGACCTTGTCGGCGAACCTCTCGACGGTCCTGCAAATCGACTAAAGCAAGGGTATCATGCCGAGAACGCTTTTTCGGGTTGGATTGATGTCGATGCGTACCGCCGGCAGCGGCACCGCCGAAGCGGGACTCGCAATTTAGGCCACAGAATAATGAGCGGCGGGGTGGTGTGCTTCATCAGCGGCGTGCTAGTCCTCGGCAAACCCCGGCGGACCAGCGGAAAGTGCGGCTGCGCTGCGCCTCCCGATAAAGCGTTTTTGGGGAGCGATTACCGATCGTTCGCAAATTGGGGCATCGACCAAAGAGTGCAAAACGCTGTAATCAACTCGGCCTATGACCCCGGGTAAAGAACGGCTGATCGTCGCGCTCGACGTGCCGACCGTCGGCGAGGCGCGCGAGCTGATCGCGACGCTCGGCGAAAGCGTCGGCGGGTACAAAATCGGCCTCGAGCTGCTGTTCGCCGGCGGCGTCGCTCTGGCGCAGGAGCTGGCGGGCGCGGGCAGCTTTGTGTTCGTCGATGCGAAGCTGCTCGATATCGAGGCGACGGTCGAGCGCGCGACAGCCGTGATCGCTGCAACCGGCGCCGCGTTCCTCACCGTGCACGCGCTCGACCGCAAGACGCTCGATGCCGCTGTGCGCGGGCGCGGCGCGAGCCGCTTGAAGTTGCTCGGCGTCACGGTGCTCACCAACCTTGCGCCGTCAGATTTGATCGAGCAGGGCATCGACCATCCGCTGCACGAGCTGGTGCTGCACCGCACGCTGCTGGCGAAGCAGGCAGGCTTCGATGGGGTGGTTGCCTCAGGCCATGAAGCCGAGGCGATCCGCGAGGCGGCTGGTCCCAGCTGTCTCATCGTGACGCCCGGGGTGAGGCCGCAAGGCTCTGCCACTCAGGAGCAGGCCCGCGCGGTTACCCCGGCGAAAGCGATCGAGGCCGGCGCGGATTATCTTGTCGTGGGCCGGCCCATCACCCGCGTTGCCGCCCCGCGCGCCGCAGCCGAGGCCATCGCCGCCGAGATCGCTTCGGCCTTATCCCGATAGCGCGGTGAGGCGTGCCCCGACCAGCCGCGCTAGCGCGTCGGCATCGCCTTCGATCAGCACCTGCTTCATGCGCCTTGCGTGACCGTCACGCGGGAGGGAGGACCCTGAGCCGGGCGGCAATCAGCTTCTCGAGCGCCGCATTCGCCTTGGCGCCTCCGGCACTGCGCGCACGCGTGCCTTAAGCACCGTTTCGGCACCGAATGCCTCGACACCTACAATCTAGTCGCGGCCGGATTTCGGCGTGAGCCACACGGCGAGCATGATTCCGGCATAGACACGGCGAAGCTTGAGCTTGAGGCTCGTTCCGCTCAAAGACCGCCCGTCGGCACGAAGAGTGGCAGGATCCAGCCGAGCAGGACCACGTCGCGGATGAACAGCAGGAACAGGATCAGGATAACTGGCGAAATGTCGATACCGCCGAGATTGGGCAAGATGCTCCTGATCGGGCGAAGTGCCGGCTCGGTCACGCGATAGAGCATGTCGGCGACCTGATAGACGAAGCGGTTGTTGGTGTTCACCACGTTGAAGGCGATCAGCCAGCTCAGGATCGCGCCCGCAATGACGACCCAGATATACAGGTCGATGACGAGAACGATGAATCCGATCAAAGGCACCATCAAGAGCTCTCCTCGATTCGCGGCAACCATGTAGCGGAGAGGCGGCGAAAAGGGCAAGGGCGCTGTCAAGGCGAGTTTGGCCTCGCTTGACAGGGCGGAACCCCGATCCCTAAATGCCCCTCCGCAGGGGCCGTAGCTCAGTTGGGAGAGCGCAGCAATCGCACTGCTGAGGTCACCGGTTCGATCCCGGTCGGCTCCACCATAAAATCCAGGACTTAGACCAAAACACCCCAAATCAAAATCCACCGGGTCACCAAAGGGTCCAGGACCCCCCTACAAAGTCCCTGCACTGGTGAAAACGCGCAGGTGTCTTAGACACCGGACAAGAAGCATTCCCCACGCGGGGGCCTGCAAGTCCGTCGCGATGGTGGTGGGTTTCGACCCCGTAGTGATCGCCTCCAGCCCGCTCTCCACCTCGAGCAACGCCTCACAGATGATGGCGCCGGAGTCGTTGTGGGCGAAGTCGCGCGTGCCGGCGGCGGCCCAGCGATCAGAAGCATTCGCCGGCGCAGACCGTCCATCTTGTTGCCTGAGGATGGCGGCGGACTCGACGTTGCCCCTCGCCAAAGCGCAGTTTGAGGACTTAGCCCAAACTTGGTTGCGTCTAGCCAACGATCTAGAGCGCCAAGGCGATCGTCGAGCATTGGGGTGAGCCGAAGTTGCCGAAGACGGGCTGAAGGCGGCTTCGCGAATCAGATAAAATCGGAACGCTTGAACGCCACTGGACGGGCGTTCTTCTTATGACCTTGAGGGCGTCGGCTTCGGTCGGCGCCCTTCTTGGTAACGAAAAAAGAGGCCCCAGATACGGGGGAGTCGGGGCCTCTTCGGGTTCCTATTGGGGGACCTGTGGTGGGGAGGGAGACCCACCAAGGGGTATGTGTCTTTTACGTAACACAACGAATGAAATCGTCGAGCTACCGTTAATTGCCGCACTCTTGCCACCCTTCCAGCCTTCTCTGACAGTGACTTCGCGCGAAGACTTGGGGGAACGTGACGTAAGAAGGCTCGGCACTGCGGCCGGGCTTTCTTTTTTATGGACCCCCTTCACGCCACCATCGAAGAGCTCGCCGCCAACGCCTATACGCACCCACGCTGCCGCGTGATCCGATTGCGGGCGATGACCAGCTTCCGAAAATCTCGATGGGCTGACGCTCGATCAGCTCGCGCGCCCGGCGAGGCCTTCTGGGGCTACGGAAAAAAGAGGCCCGGCGCGTTCTCAGCACCGAGCCTCTCACTACTCCCAAACAAAGGGGCATTGGGACACCGCTTTAGGCGACGGGGGAGACGCCTTGGGGGAAAACGCTGCGCCAATGCCACCGAGAATTAAACTCTGGCTGGCCCACTTTGGTTCCAGTGCAAGAAGCCCAGCACGCGGTCGGCGGCTGGGCTTCTAAAAACGCTCTTACACCTGACGCCGGTTCGCAGGGATGGAGAGACTCGGCGCCACTGGCTTTTTAATTCGGTTGAAGCGAATTGGTTCCACCCCAACCCAGCCAAGCTATTCGTCAGCTATTCGACGTTCTTCGAAGTATCTCCAGCTTTTGCTAGTCGGCGACGTAGGGGAGATCGGGGGAACGGGCCAAGTTGTCGGATCTGCTCGCGATAAGTCGATGACTTTGGGCGTATCCACTAACGCTGAATGCATTGCCACCGGCGACTTGTCGCTCGCCGGATTAGCCGCGGAGACATTCACCGAAGCTGCAAGCGTAAAACTCGTGAGTAGCAACAGAAGGTGCTTCATGGCAGCCTCCTAGAGGGCGTGCCACCCGTCGCGTAAATAACGCCGCTCCCAGGGCCCCGTTCCCTTAAGCTCCGTCGATGGACCTGCTTCACGCCACCATCGAGGATTTCGCCGCCGAGGCTATTCGCACGTAGAGGCCAACTGCCCGCGTTGCCGCGTGATCCGGCTTCGTCCGATCGACGGGCTTCCGAAAATCTCGATGGGCCTTACGCTTGATGCACTCGCGCGGCGGCTCCGATGCGCCGAGCGCGTAGGTCCGCTTCTGTCGGTCGAGCCGTGGCGGCAGACCGATGCAAGCGGACGGGCTTGGGGGCGAAGAGGCTAGGCGTCCGCCTCTCGGCCTTCGGCGCGCAGCAATGAGTGCCACTGTAAGCGCCTCAGAGAAGCGCTTTAGGTGTTTAATATTGTTGCCTTGGTCAATGAGCGGCGATCAGGGCTTCGGATGTCAACCGCGCTCGCTCGTCTGCCTCAACCATAGTAACGTCACGATTGAGTGCTTTCGACAGGCTCTCTGCATCATCGCCAGACATGCCTCTGCGAACTTGCGATAACGCGAAAGGTTCGGCACAATTCGTCTGAGGGCCGCCATTTTATCTGTTCATTTCCGTACTGTGTTTCGACTCGAACTCTCCCCGTGGCGATCCGCACTCTCGGGACATCATCGGGGCCTTTCCCCCGGGCATCCGCTGGCTGAGAGCTCAAAACTCCCGCCTGATAGCAGGAACGACGGGAGCCATGCTAGGCAACCCCACAGATGTCGCGAACACGCGAAGCGCTGCCTACGTTGGCAGCCGAAGCGTCGTCGCCTCTCGCCAAGCTCAGTTTAAGGACCTAGCTCAGACCTGGATGCGCAGTGCGAGCGGCGATCTCGCGGGCAAGCTTTACTCGGTTACTCATGAAGGTGGGTTGTTCTGAAGGCGGCGCTTTTCAGCAGCCGTTATGGCCTTGTTGCGGGCTGACCTGTACCAATCTCGAATAGAGGGCCCACAAATAGCCAGCAGCAGTAACCCGATTGCGGAGACTATCAGTCCTGCTGTGATCGCGCTGTTACTCATGGCCCTATAGGCCATGTTGCCGACCAGAGAGTCAAACCTGTCGGGCAAGGCGATTGAGGAACGAGCACATCAGGGCTGCGTTAGGGCTCTCAGCCGATGCGTGGGATGCACGAACCCCGTGCCGGCTAGGCCCTGGCGCGCTACTTATCTCCCAATCAAGTGAGCTGCGCCGGGCCGACTTGTATGTAGGAACGACCGAAACTCTCGCCGGTTGTACTTTTAAGCCAGCCCGCTGCCTCCCCGGCGAGGGGCTGGTCAGGCCCGGTGCTACATTCCTGCCAGTCGTGTAGCGTCGGGCCAACTTCCTTCCGCTGCGCTGTTCCTATTGGCAGTGATATTGTTCCTTATGGCTCGCGGTCTCATCACTGCACTCGTTCTCGCGATCATTGGCGGCGGCCTCGCTCTGCTTGATCGGGCCTATCTCGCCGGTTCAAACACGCAAACCGGATGGCTATTGTTGTGCCTTCCTTGGGCTCTGCTCGGCGGCGTCGTTGGCTTTATCTTTGGTCGACGAAAGCAAGACCGCCACTGATGCACATGGACCGCTACCAAGAGCAAGTCCGGAAGATGTCGTGCGCCGCAGCGGAAGCGTTCCGCTCCCGGCCTCCCCGCTATGCTCCTGCTGCTGGCCTTAGGCGGCCTAGCCATCTTCGCATTATTCAATAAATGGGCTCCCCTTTAAGGTCACCGCCCCTCGACCAACACGCCGCACGACTAACTCCGAAGCGACCCTCATCTCCGCAACCGTCGCAACACTCTCTCGGATTGGAAAGATCATAGAAAGGGGTCATTGGTCGTTGCCTTCTTGCTCGGCGGTCGCTGCCGCGAACTCCGCCATAACCTCCGCAGCGGTCACTCAGGCCGGGGCTTTTCGTCTCAAAGACGGCGCTCCCCTTTTGGCCCAGTGGCCTGCAGCGAGCCGGTTTGCTCCGCTGCGGGTGGCGTGGAGGCAGAGAACGACGAGGAAGGCAGCCTGACGCTGCAGCTCGACGCGCCAACCAGGGAGCAGAAAAGCAAAATCCAGCGCATGGCTCAATAATGTCAGCGGGCCTGGAAACAAAGTGTAAGCACCGCGCCGGTCTCGTGCCGGGCCCTTCAATCGTCAGAGTCATCGACATCCTCAGGAGTGTTCGGGAACATGACCAACAACAGCCCTACGAGGCTTTCCTTTGCCCGACGTCCACGGTCCTCGAGCCAAGAAGTCGTTCACCGAATTGCGTCTGTGTCGCTCGGGCACTCCACGTAAAGCCGCTTAGCTTCGATGCTATAGCCCATCTGCCAATTTTCCCGATCATCCAGTGACCTCGTCAACACAGTCATTTTCGTGCTCCTTGCGCGAAGGGCTTAGTACGATTCCATTGAGACTATCCGGTCAACCAAAGAGTCGGTACGACGCCGGACCAAAGGCTGCCGCGTCGGCTTCGGTCGGCGCCCTTTATCTTTCTGCATGGTGACTTTCCGTTAACGATCCGCTGTCAGCATTCCCTAATGTCCATTTTGGCTGGCAAGGATGCGGATATGAGCGGGAACACAGCATCATCGAAGGGCAATGATGGTACCGAGCCTTCGGGGCCACCTACGGGTTATCGCGTGTCAGTCGTCCCGGGCGCGCTTGAAATATCTGCCCGCCTGGGTACTCCAGAAGAGGTTCGCAATCTTGTGAAGGTTCTTCGAGCAGGGCTCATCATTTTGGAAGACACAACCGATGGCGATATGGATGAGCCATTAAGTCTGACCAAACGCGTCGCTGCGATGGGCACCGCCGCTACCAAGTAAAAGAATAGGCGGGCTGCCCCGGACTTCTGGACCGTAAAATCCGGTGCCAAGTGGGGCCGATTACGGCTCGCCGTCGGTCAAGCCGGGGCGACGTGCTCGAAGGGTCTAGGCGTCGGCTTCGGTCGGCGCCCTTTTTGCTCTAAGCTCAGGCGATGGACCGTAACCAGTTTTTCGCCGAGCTCGATCAGCTTACCCCGAGCCAAATCGAAGCGCGGTTTCCGTCATGGGACAGCGAACAGCTCAAGCTGGTTGAGGAGTACCTTGAGCGCGGAGCAATCAGACCTGCGCAAGGTGCACAATCTATAACACAGGCGGAATCGGTGGCAGTCGCAATGGCAACCAAGGCCAATAGAATTGCGGCGATTGCCCTCATCATCGCGATTGGCGCCATGTTTGCGGCTATTGCTGCCGGATTAGTGGCATTTCAAGCTTTGCAACACGTCGCGAAGGGCTAAAGAATGGACCCGCTTCACGCCACCACGCACGTCGAGGCGAATTGCTCGCGCTGCCGCGTGATCCGGCTTCGGCCATCGACCAGCTTCCGAAAGTCTCGACGGGCCTCACGTTCGATGCGCTTGCGCGACGGCTGCGCTGCGCTGAGTGCGGAGGTCCGCTGCTGTCGGTCAAGCCTTGGCGGCAGGCTGATGCAGCCGGGCGACCATGGGGACGGGCGCGGCTGACCTTAGGACCGTTAGATTTTACGAGGGATCGCAATGCGCCGTATGATCGTAGTGACTATCCTCTGCCTCATCTCAACTCCAGCCTTCGCCTCCTGCATCTATGACAGCGAATGTCCGAGTGGCTCCTCGTGCGTGGATGGTGATTGCAGGCAACCGCTATCGTCGGATGACGACAATGCTAACGTCCCCTCCGGGACCGAGTGAATGGCGCGAAGTATTGCCAGTACGACGACGGCAGCGAGGGTTCGCGTTGCATCACTCCGGCGCCTCTGCCGAACAGGCCCAGGCCTAGTTGCTCCGACTTCGGGGCGCGGGCGTGACTGGCGGCTTGTCAGGCGGGAGCACGCGCGGCATTTGCGGATTGCCCTCGGCGTCGAGCACGCGGAACAACAGGCCCATGAAAGGAACCAGCAGAAGATTCGGCACGAAGCGCGAGACCAGGATGCCGAGGCGATTGAACCAGCCGGTCACGGTCAACTTCCTGCCGCGCTTGAAATTGCGGTAGCCGATTCGCGCAATATCCTCGGCGGTATTGGTCGGCAGGAACCGCACGTAGCGCGAATATTCCGCGCCGGCTTTCTCATGCAGGGTGGTCGCCACCGTCCCCGGCGCCAGTGTGCAGACGTGCACGCCGGTGTACATGGTCTCGTAGGCGAGCGCGCGGCTGAACGAGAGCACGAAGGCCTTGGTGGCGGCATAGGTCGCCTGATAGGGGATCGGCATGAAGCCCTCGACCGAGGCGACATTGAGCACCCCGCCGGTGCCGCGCCCAATCATTCCCGGCAGGAAGCGGCGCGTCAGATCGACCATTGCGCGCATATTCAGATCGACCATTTTGCGCAACATCGCCGGCTCCTGATCCTGAAAGAACCCTGCCGCCATCATCGCCGCGTTGTTGACGAGGATGTCGGCATAGAGCGAGAAGCGCTGGAGCGCCCGCTCGACGCCCGCGCAGCCCTCATCGGTGGAAAGATCGCAGGCAGCAAAATTCACCGTGACGCCATGAGCGGATGCAAGCTCGGCCGCTGCAGCAGCAAGACCTGCCTCGTCGCGCGCGACCAACAGCAGCGCATGACCATCGCGAGCGAATTCGTCGGCCAGGGCGCGACCGACGCCTTGCGTCGCCCCGGTGATGACGACGCAGGGCCAGCCCTGCTGGGCGGTCTTGTTCAGCTCGGTCATGTGCATCCAGGGCCTGGAAACTGGGGCGGCAAGGGCCAGCAAGGCCGTAGCACAGCGCGCCGGAAGGCGCGATTGCAAGTTCGGCGCGAGAGTATCGCCCGGTTGAAGGGCCGGGGAAACCGCCCCTCCAGCAAGGTAGAGTGAGCGGACCGCATGCTTTCCAGCTCGTCTTCGCTATGACAACAGAGGGCTTGTTGGCGATGTCAGTGGCAAGCTTCTGGCGCGCTGCCCGTCTACTCGTGCCCTCACCGCCGAGAAGAGCCTGGCGGCCTGACAGATCATGCTCAAATATTACACAAGGACTCAGACTGGGCCTCGAGCCTTGCGACAAGCCGCTCGACGAGCAGGGCGAGTGTTCCGGCCAGACGATCCAAATGAGCTTCCCTGATGCCCTCAAACATATGCTTAAGGAAACCGGCTATAAGATTGAGGACTGAGCCCCAGCCGACGCATTTAGGCCGGAACTCCAAGGCTTCCAGGCCCGTTTGATCAAGGCCCCGGCGCCTCGACGAGACACCGGCCTCCCGTCTTTCGAGGAGTAGACAGTATGGCACCGCGCGCATTCTGGACCGGCCATTTGCGGCTTTCGCTCGTCAACATCCCGGTCAAGCTCTACCCCGCCACCACTTCGGAGCGGCGTATCGAACTGCACCAGATTCACGAGCCGTCGGGCAAGCGCATTCGCTACCAGAAGGTCGCTCCGGGCGTCGGCCCGGTCGAGAACGAGGAGATCATCAAGGGCTACGAATACGAGAAGGGCAAATACGTACTGATCGACCCCAAGGAGATCGACGAGCTGAAGCTCGAAGCGAAGCAGACCATCGAGCTGGTGCGCTTCGTCGATGAGGACGCGATCGACGACCGCTACTACGAGACGCCCTATTACCTGCTGCCCGACGGCGATCTCGCCGACGAGGGCTATGTCATTATCCAGAAGGCTCTCAAGGAAACCGGCAAGATCGGCGTTGGCCAGTTCATCCTGCGCGGCCACGGCAACATCGTCGCGATCAAGCCGTTCGGCAAAGGGCTGATTCTCGAAGTGCTGCGTCACGCTAACGAGGTCCGCGCAGCCGAGCCTATCTTCAAGGAGATCACCGACGTCAAGATCGACAAGGAGGCGCTTGATCTCGCCAAGGAGCTGGTCGAGCGAAAGGCCGGCAAGTTCGAGCCGGAGCAGTTCAAGGACCAATATAACGATGCGGTGTGGGAGCTGATCCACGCCAAGCTCGAGAAGCGGGCGCCTGATATCGTGACCGAGCAGCCCGGCACCGCCAAGGTGATCAACATCATGGACGCTCTGAAGAAAAGCGTGCAGCAAAACAAGGGCGGAGGCTCCGCTCCGACCAAGACCGCCGCCAAGCGCGGCGCGGCTTCGGCCAAGTCAGGCAACGGCAAGAAGGCGGCGAAGAGCGCGCCCAAGCGGAAGTCGGCGTAAGCCATGGCGCGTGGGGAAGCCAAGGACCTGCTCGCCGAGTACAAGGCGCGGCGCGACTTCGCCAAGACGCCCGAGCCCGGACCCAAGCGCGGCAAGGCCAAAGGCAACAGCTTTGTTATCCAGAAGCACGCCGCGACCCGCACCCATTTCGATTTCCGCCTGGAGAAGGACGGCGTGCTGAAGAGCTGGGCCGTCACCAAGGGCCCGAGCCTCGACCCGGCCGAAAAGCGGCTCGCGGTCAGGACCGAGGACCACCCGCTCGAATACGGCGGCTTCGAAGGAGTGATCCCCAAGGGCGAATATGGGGGTGGTCCGGTGATGATCTGGGACCGCGGCACGTGGGAGCCGATTGGCGATCCTGACGAAGGTCTCGCCAAGGGCGACCTAAAGTTCCACCTGCGCGGCGAGCGGCTGAAGGGCGACTACGTGCTGGTGCGCATGAAAAAGGACCGCACCGGAGGAAAGCGCGAGAACTGGCTGCTCATCAAGAAGCGCGACGACTATGCCGGCGACGGCAGCGAGCCGACGCTGGAATTCGACACCAGCGTGAAGAGCGGCCGCACCATGGACCAGATCCTGACCGGCGACTCGGCGATCTGGAGCTCCAACAAGGCTCAAAAAAAAACTCCGGCGCGGGCCAAGCCGACGGCAAAGCGAAGCGCTGGCACGGCACAGCCCCGTCGCCGGCCCGCCGCGCCAAAGCGCCGGAATTCGTAGAGCCCGAGCTCGCGACGCTCGACACCGAAGTGCCGACGGGCCGCAACTGGCTGCACGAAGCGAAATATGACGGCTACCGCATCCTCGCGCGGAAGGACGGCGACGAGATCACCCTCTACAGCCGGAGCGGGCTCGAGTGGACGGTGCGCTTCCCGGCTATCGCCAGTGCGATGCGGAGCTTCCCCGCGAAAAGCGCGCTGATCGACGGCGAGGCCGCTTTCGTGCTGCCCTCGGGCATCACCGACTTCAAGTCGCTGCAAGAGCATATCGACACACCGCACCCCGCCATTCGCTATTTCGTGTTCGATCTCCTCTCCCTCGACGGCACGGACTGGCGCAAGAAGCCGCTGGTCGACCGGCGCGCGAAGCTTGCCAAGCTGATGGCGGCGAAAGGCGTGTCGAACTATCTCGTCTATGCGGATTACGTCGAGGGTGCGGGGGCCGAGTTCTTCGAGCAAGCCTGCGTGCTCGGCCTCGAAGGCATTATGTCGAAGCGTGCCAACTCGATCTATCGCTCGGGACGCGGCAGGGACTGGCTCAAGATCAAATGCCTGAAGGGCGAGGAGCTGGTGATCGGAGGCTACAGCCGCTCCGAGGTTAAGGGCAAGCCGTTCTCATCGCTACTGCTCGGCACGTTCGAGGAGGGCAAGCTGATCTATGCGGGCAAGGTCGGCACCGGGTTCGACAGCGCCGATTTCGACAAGCTATCGCGGAAGTTTGCGCCGCTCGAGCGCGCGGCCTCGCCTTTCGAAGAGGTGCCGTCGATCGAGCGCAAGGGGGCGGTCTGGCTCGAGCCCGAGCTCGTCGCTGAGATCGCCTTCGCCGAGCGCACACGTGACGGACGGCTAAGACATCCGAGCTTCAAGGGACTGCGCCAGGATAAGGACGCCCGCGAGGTGCATCGCGAGCGAAGCGACGACGAGGAGACCCAGATGGCCATTGCGACAAAAGGCGCTGGCGGCAAGCAGGGCGATGCGACCTTCGCCGGGATCACGCTCTCCAATCCCGGCAAGGTCTATTATCCGGACATCGGCGTCACCAAGCTCGACGTTGCGCGCTATTACGAGCTGGTCGCGCCGCTCATGCTGCCTTACGTGGCGAAAAGGCCCATCAGCCTGGTGCGCTGCCCCGATGGGATCGACGGCCAGCGCTTCTTCCAGCGCCACGCCATGAAGGGCATGAGCAAGGCGATCAAGGACATCCCTATTCCCGGCGGCGAGAGCAAGAAGAAATATCTCTATATCGACGACGAAGCCGGCCTGTTCGGTCTGGTGCAGATCGGCGTGCTCGAGATCCACGATTGGGGCGTCAAGCTGCCCAAGGTGACGGAGCCCGATCATATCGTGTTCGATCTTGATCCTGACGAGGATCTCGATTTCGCCATTCTCAAAGCCGCCGCGGTCGAGGTGCGCGATTTTCTCGGTGAGCTCGGTTTCACCACGTTCCTCAAGGTCACGGGCGGCAAGGGCTTGCATGTCGTCGCGCCGCTCACTCCGAAGCTCGGCTGGGACGAGGTCAAGGGATTCGCCAAGGGGGTCGCCGACGCTCTGGTGACGGCTAGGCCCGACCGCTACACCGCGAACATGGCGAAGAAGGTTCGCACCCAGAAGATCTTCGTCGACTATCTGCGCAACCAGCGTGGCGGCACGGCGATCTGCAACTACTCGACCCGCGCGCGGCCGGGAGCGACGGTGGCCTGCCCGCTGCGCTGGGACGAGCTAAAGGGACTGAAGACGGCATCCCCCTATACCGTGCACACGCTGCCGGCGCGGCTCAAGACATTGAAGGGCGACCCATGGGAGGGCTATTTATCCACCCGCCGGTCGATCACGGCGAAGGCCAAGAAGGCGCTTGGGCTAGGCTAGTCGCCAGAGCGGCCTTGAGGCCGCTCAAAGCTCTTTTCCCGGTCGCGCTCAAACAGTCCGCCGCATGACAGATATCTCGCCATGGCTGGTGCTCGTCGCGCTCGGCGCCTTTCATGGCCTGAACCCAGTCATGGGCTGGCTTTTCGCGGTGGCCCTCGGGCTCTACCAGACGAGCCGCCGGGTGGTGCTCGTCTCGCTCATCCCCATCGCGCTTGGCCACGCGGCCGCAATCGCCGTGGTGGTCTACGCGGTCGTCGGTCTCGGCATGACGATCGACGAGGGTACGTTCCGCGTCCTGTCGGGCGCGCTGCTTATCGGCTGGGGCACGTATCATCTCGTCTGCGGGCACCGCCACCGCGTGCATATCGGACTTAAGACCGGGCTGCTCGGTCTCGCCGCCTGGTCGTTCATGATGGCCACGGCGCACGGCGCGGGCATGATGCTGATCCCCGTGCTGATGCCGCTCGAGCACCTCGCGGGCGAGCACGCCCACCATATGCCGGCGACGGCATCGCTATGGATCGCGACGCTCGCCGTCATCGTGCATAGCCTCGCCATGCTGGTCGTAACCGGCGCGGTGGCGTTCGTGGTCTATCAGTGGATCGGTCTCGACTTCCTCCGGCGCGGCTGGATCAATCTCGATCTCATCTGGAGCGCGGCGCTGATCGGCATCGGCGCCTGGATGCTGCTGTCCTGAGGCGCGCACCCCTGTTCACTTTTCGTGCCGGATGCCCTACATGTGACTTTCCACGCAACAAACGAAAGGAGGTGATCCAGTGTCTCAAGGTTGTGGGCCAACGATCCGGCTAGAGGATGGATCACCAAGCGCTTCAAGGGCTTAATGCCTTGATGCCTTAGCCATCCCCCCGAAGGTAACCAGTAAGGTAACCCGGAGGGAGCCAATGGCCAGAAACCGAGCGGCAGCGCGCCTTTTAAGGTCGCTGCCGCTTTTGTTTTGCACTCGCGCCCTCCCCAACACTTGGAGATTGAAACTCAAGAACCGATTGCGCCCGCGCGCGCCTGAGACGCTCGACTTTGCCGACCGGCTGAGCCTATTCGCTAAAGACACGCTCCTAATCGAGCTGGCCGTTGAGCAGGCCACTGAGGACGGCGACACGGCAGGCGGCGAGGGCTATCGTGATCGGGCTGCGAAGGCTCCGCGCCGAGATTTGCGAACTCGAGGAAATGGTGCTGCCGCACGTTCCTGAGAGGGAGAAGCGGCGCGTCATGGCTTGAGCCGAACGCTTCTGATCTTTGTGCACAATCAAGTTATCTACTGCGACACGCAGTCCCGTGCGCCACTTGATCGCGGCAAGGCCAGCAGACTTGCCCGATTTTTATCTTATGCCCCCCGAACGTCTGCGAGGTAGGTTGAGGAGCGCACGAATATGAACGTGATGGGGAAGGCGCATAAGGCGCTACGTAGCAGCGTAACGATGGCCCTATATAGCCTAAGGTTTTTCCCAGAGGCACACCGCGCCGATGCCGTCGATATTCTTCTAAGCACACCCGCTGTTGTGGAGACGGCTCGAGGAAAGATACTCGTTTTAAACCACGGCCGCGGGAGTTGCTGGCGAGCTCAGACGCTGATGACCAAAGAGCCAGATTCTCTAAAGTGGATTGATTCTATGCAGCCTGGGTCTGTGTTTTGGGATATCGGCGCTAACGTCGGTGCCCTCACATTGTACGCCGCCCAGCGTGGCGACCTTGAAGTTTGGGCCTTTGAGCCGGCGGCCGTTAATTACTACTGCCTGGCGGCCAACTGTGAACTGAACGGTTTCGAAAAGCGCGTGCGATGCTTGCAGCTCGGCTTCAGCGACAAGATCGAAATTGCGGATTTGCATGTCTCACAGCTCATGACGGCGCTTTCGTTCACTTTCAAAGAAAGCAAAAAGAACAAACCCAACAAGAAAACCTATCCCTCAATTCAGGCGGTTCAGCTCTGCACAATCGACGATTTTATCGACCGGTATCGGGTCCCCGTTCCGAACTACATCAAGATTGATGTCCCCGGGCTCACCAACGAGATTTTTCTCGGCGCTTGGCGCACTCTCGCGAACCCCGCTATTCGGCAGATTCAGGTTGAGGCTAGGGAAAATGGAAGCGGCCAGCGCATTGCCGAATTTCTGAGTTCCTATGGATTCAAGATCATTGGCCGCGGCATGAGGCTCGAGGGTCAACTCCAACGAGACCTAGTATTCGGGCGAGATGCTAGTCCGGCCCAATCGTTGCCGCTTGCAACACAAAATCTGGCGATCGATATGCCTCTGGCCTCTTGAGAAGATCGCCTGAAGGACCTCGATCAGCGAAGCAGCGATCCTCTTATCCCGTTAACTTCCATTGAAAGATTGTTCAGACCCTTGGCTGCATTTTAGTGCCATGGGGGCACGTATTGCGTATCTCGCCGCCAGCTTGGCCGTGGCCGCATGTCTTGGGGCGCTCCAAGGCTGCGGCGGCGGGGGGTCGTTCAATTCCGGCCAGCGCGCGCCGTGGCGACAGCAGGCCGAGGATGCCTGCATCGCGGGCGGCGCCGTGCGTGCTTCGTCCTATGTGCAGCAAATGACGCCGATCGACGGGCCGGGGGTGTGCGGCTTGGAGCGGCCGCTCCGCGTCTCGGGCCTCGCCGACGGCGCGGTCGCGCTGTCGCCGCCCGCTCTGATCGGCTGCCCGATCACCGCCGGGCTCGACCGTTGGATCAAAGCCTCAGTTCAGCCGGCAGCCATCCGCTATTTCGGCAGCCGCGTGGTCGGCATCACGCAGATCGCCTCCTATGGCTGCCGCGGACGAAACGGCAACAGCTTCGGCAACATCTCCGAGCACGCCTTCGGCAACGCCCTCGACATGGCTGCCTTCCAGCTCGCGAACGGCCAACAGATCGTGGTGGTCAACGACTGGTGGCGGGGCACACCGCGCGAGCGGGCCTTCCTCCAGGCGATCTTCGCCGGAGCCTGCAACGAGTTCTATACCGTGCTCGGCCCCGGTAGCGACCGCTTCCACTACAACCACATCCACGTCGATTTTCTACAGAGCAACGCCTCGCATGGTCGCCATTATTGCCGGCCGTTCCCGGGCGCTCCGATCGCGGAGGCGAGCGAACCAAGAGCGACAGCCTCTGTCATGCCCATTCCTTTTCTCAGGCCGGGGCCGAACTAGATGAAAAGACCGGTACTGTGGCCGGTTGGCAACTTCGCAGGCGCACAAGACACAGTATGATTGCTGAGTTGGGGGAGAGCACCAGGAGAGCGTGACGCCGAGCCTTGAGCCTTTTGGCTTTGTTAGATTGGAGGGGCGCGATGGCAGCAGAATCGTTGGTGCAAATGCTGGAAGAGATCGCCGTCGGCCTCAAAGCCGGGGACGAGGAGATCTATGGCTGGCTGCGCGAGCAACTTAAAGAGTGCGGGGCGAGCGAGATCTCCGTCGAGCTTGCCATGGGCGTCATTGCGAGGCTCCTGCCAGAAGAGGTGCAAGGGAACCTTGAAGCCGCCCAGCAATACGCCCGCCGCTGGGCGCACTGACCCGCATAGTCCTGTCCATCAGACCGGCGCGGCGAGCGCTGCGCCAAGCCGTTGCCATTCGGCCTCATTACCGGGAAGCCCGAAGCGCAGCCAGGACGGATGGTCGGCGAAGCGCCGCACGATGATCCCCTCCTGACCGAGCCGCTGGAACAGCTCCGCCGCATCCTTGGTCCGCACCAGCCGGAACAGAAATGTGCCGCCGACGATCTCCAGTCCCGCGTTGGCAAGCAGCGTCTCGAGCCTGAGGACGGCTTGCGCCAGCAGACCGCGCGCCTTTTCCCGCCAATCGGCGTCGGCCAATGCGGCCCGCCCCACGGCGAGAGCCGCGCCAGAGACCGGCCAGGGCCCAAGCGCCGCGCCGATGCGTCCGGCTATTTCCGGCGAGGCGAGCGCGAAGCTCAGTCGCAAGCCCGCGAGCCCGTAGAACTTGCCGAACGAGCGCAGCACCACGATGTTGCCGCGCCCGGTCTGGTCGGCGACGCTCACGCCGTATGGGCCGACATCCATGAAGGCCTCATCGACCAGGAGCAGGCCGCCGCGCCGCCGCAGACGATCGGCGAGGGCGAGCAGGGCGTCCCTGCCGTCGATGCGTCCATCGGGGTTGTTGGGATTGACGACAATGGCAATGCGGGACTCGGCGAGCTGGCCGACCTCGGCGACCTCGACCACGTTATGGCCGGCAAGCTCGGCCGCGCGCGCGTGCTCCGAGTGGGTCGGCGCCAGGATCGAGGCGCGGCCGCGCGCCAGCAGAAACGCCGTCTGCGCCAAAACAGAACCTGCGAGCCCGGACCGGCCACCACATGGGCCGGGGACGGCGCGCCATAGGCGTTGGCCGCGACCTCCTTGAGCGCCGCAAGGTCGGCCCGTTCGGGCAGCCGGGCATAGCGATCAGCGGAAAGCTGCGGCAAGGCGTAGGGTTGGGGATTGATCCCGGTCGAGAGGTCGACGAAAGGTTCGGTCGCGCCGGGGAACATCGCTCGCGCGGCGCAAAAGTCGCCGCCATGATCAAGTGGCGCGAGCTCTGGAAGGGTCATGTCCGCTCTACTGACATTGCTGGCGCTTCTGTTCGAGGCCATGCTCGGTTACCCGGAGCGCGTCTCGCGCGCAATTGGTCATCCTGTCATGTGGATGGGCGCCCTGATCGGCGCGCTCGACCGCTTGCTCAACCGCAAGGGAGCGGCGCCATGGCAGCGGAAAGGCGCCGGAGCGTTGGCACTCTCGATCCTGATCCTTGTCGCCGGCGGACTCTCCCTGCTCGTCGAGCATGGTCTCCTGCTCCTGCCCCTTGGCGTGATCGCCCTCGCCATCGTCGCCAGTACGCTGATCGCCCAGCGGAGCCTGCACGCCCATGTAGAGCGAGTCGCGCTTGCGCTGGAAGAGGATGGGCTCGAGCGCGCCCGCGAAACCGTAACGGAGATCGTCGGCCGCGATACGGCGACGCTCGACGAGGCCGGCGTCGCGCGCGCGGCGATCGAGAGTCTCGCCGAGAACTTCTCCGATGGCGTGGTGGCGCCGTCTCTATGGATGGCGGTCGGCGGACTGCCCGGCGCCGCTGTCTACAAGGCGATCAACACTGCCGACAGCATGATCGGCCACCGCACCAAGCGGCATCAGGATTTCGGCTGGGCTTCGGCGCGGCTCGACGACCTGGTCAACCTGCCGGCCTCGCGGCTTGCGGCACTACTGATCGCGGCCGCCGCCTATGTCACGCCCAGTTCCTCGGCTGGGAATGCAATCGGAGCGGTCATGCGTGATGCCTCGCGTCACAAATCGCCCAATGCCGGCTACCCCGAAGCGGCGATGGCCGGCGCGCTTGGCCTCGCGCTTGCCGGGCCCCGGTATTATGGCGGCAAGCTGGTCGAGGATGTGTGGATGGGCGATGGGCGCTACGCCGCCGAAGCTAACGACATTCGCGCCGCGCTCACGCTTTATCGCCGAGCCGACATGATCCTGATCGGCATGGTGGCGCTGCTCGCGACCCTCATCGCGCTAGCGTGAGAAGCTTGTCGATGTCGACATGGGCGGCGAGATGGGCCGCGAGGGCGTCGAGCGTCTCCTCGACCAAGCCGTCATAGGCGACGGCGGCTTCTCCGGCGCCGAGACGCTTGAGCCAGACCGAGCGCTGGCGGTCGTCGGCGAACAGGCCATGGATGTAGGTGCCGGCGACGCGACCGTCCAGCGACATGGCGCCTTCTGCCGTGCCATCGCCGAGCTTGGCGAAGGGGCGCGCCCGATCGGGACCCTCGGTCGTGCCCATATGCATCTCGTAGCCGGCGAATGGCGCGCCGTCGGCGGTCGCGCCATCGACCCTCTCGAGCCGCTTGTCGCCCGAAAGCGCCGTCTCGACGTCGAGCAGGCCAAGGCCATCGGCCGAGCCGGCCTCGCCCTCGATGCCGTCCGGATCGTGAAGGGCGCGGCCCAGCATCTGATATCCACCACAAAGTCCGAGCACCGTGCCGCCGCGGCGAAGATGCGCCACCAGGTCGATGTCGAATCCGGCGTCGCGGAACGCGGCGAGATCGGCGATGGTCGCCTTCGACCCGGGCAAAATGACTAGCGCCGCGTCACCCGGCAGCGCCGTGCCCGGCTTGACCCGCACGACCTCGACCGAGGGCTCCGCCTCGAGCGGATCGAGATCGTCGAAATTGGCGATATGCGGCAGGACCGGCACGGCGATCTTGACGCTGGCGTCCTTCTTGGCAGGACGCTCCGCGTTGAGGGCGAGAGCGTCCTCGGCCGGAAGGAGCCGCGCCTCTGGGAAGAACGGGATCAGACCAAGCGGCTGCCAACCCGTCGCCGCGGCGATCAAATTCATGCCGCTCGTGAACAGCTTGGGATCGCCCCGGAATTTGTTCACCAGGAAGCCCCGGATCAGCGTCGCGTCGTCCTCCTCGATCACAGCCTTGGTGCCGACCAGGCTCGCGATCACCCCGCCCCGGTCGATGTCGCCGATCAGAACCACCGGCACGCCGGCGGCGCGGGCGAAGCCCATATTGGCGATGTCGTTGCCGCGGAGATTGATTTCCGACGCGCTGCCCGCTCCTTCGACGAGGACGATGTCGGCCTCCTCCCTCAGCCGCGCAAAACTGTCGAGCACCAGCGGCATCAGCTCGGCCTTGATCAGCTGATACTCGGCGGCGGTGGCGCGGCCATAGACGCGGCCCTGGACCACGAGCTGGGCGCCGACCTCGCTTTGCGGCTTAAGCAGAACGGGGTTCATGTGGACGCTGGGGGTTACGCGTGCGGCGCGCGCCTGGAGCGCTTGCGCACGGCCGATCTCACCGCCGTCAGCTGTCACCGCAGCGTTATTCGACATGTTTTGCGGCTTGAACGGCGCGACCTTGAGGCCGCGTGATGCAAGCGCACGGGCGAGCCCAGCGACGATCAGCGACTTGCCGACATCCGAGCCCGAGCCCTGGAACATGATGGCGCGGGCGGCCATGCTCAGAACTCGATGCCTTCTTGCGCCTTCACGCCCGAGGCGAAGTGATGCTTCACCAGCGTCATCTCGGTGACGAGGTCGGCTGCCTGAACCAAAGCCGGCTTGGCGTTGCGCCCGGTGACGATCACGTGCAGATCGGGCCGGCGCGCTTTCAGCGTCGCGATTACCGTATCGAGCGGCAGATAGTCGTAGCGGAGCGCAATGTTGAGCTCATCGAGAATGACGAGCGCGAAGGAAGGATCAGCCATCAGCTCTCGCGCCTTGCCCCAGGCGCGCTCGGCTGCGGCGATGTCGCGGGCCAAGTCCTGGGTCTCCCAGGTGAAGCCCTCACCCATCGAGTGCCACGACACCCGATCGCCGAATTGCTCGAGGGCGTCGCGCTCGGCGGAGTGCCAGGCGCCCTTGATGAACTGCACGACGCCGATCCGCTTTCCTCGCCCCAGCATGCGGAGCGCCAAGCCGAAAGCCGCGGTCGATTTGCCCTTGCCCGTGCCGGTATGGACGATGAGCAGGCCCTTCTCGATCTGCTTGCCGGCCACCTCCTCGTCCTGAACGGCCTTGCGCTTGGCCATCTTGGCGCGATGGCGCTCGGCCTCCTGCTCTTCGGTCTTGGTCATGGGCTTTTCACCGCGATTGGAATGCCGGCAACCATCATCACCACCCGTGGCGCACGCGCCGCCAAACGCTGATTGAGCACGCCTTGCAGGTCGCGGAAGCTCCGGGCAAGCTCATTGTCGGGCACGATGCCCAAGCCGACCTCGTTCGAGACGAGGACCGTTGCTCCGGCCCTCGCCGCAACCGCCTGATCGAGCCTCGCGAAGATCTTCTCAATGTCGAACTTCGCCTCCATCACGTTGGCCAGCCATAGCGTCAGGCAATCGACCAGCACGGCGGCGCCTTGCGGGGCGGCGGCGAGCGATTCAGGAAGCTCGTGCGGCGCCTCTATCGTCTGCCAGCCGTCCTCGCGGCGCGACTTGTGCGCGGCGATGCGCAGAGCCATCTCGTTGTCGCGCGCCTCGGCGGTGGCGACGTAGATCCAGGGCTTCGGCGAGCGCGTGATCAGCCCTTCGGCGTAACGGCTCTTGCCGGAGCGCGCCCCGCCAAGCACGAGCGTAACCAGCCCACGCCCGGCAGCGCCGCTGATAGGTGAGGCGCTCAGGCCGTCCTCGGCGCCCTTGCGGCGGTCGCTTGGTTGAGCAGCCGATCGGCGAGGAAACCGAACACGAGGCCGAGCGTTGCCCAGGTCACCGCCTGCATGAGAAGCGATGCCATGCGGAACTGCCACAGCACGCCGGCGGGGAAATCTGCCGGCACCTCGTTGATATCGGGCAATGCGAGTTGGGCGATGACTACGATAACGGCGAACACGCCAGCGCCGATCAGTGTCGCATTGACGCCGCCAAAACGAGCTGCGAGCCGTCTGCCAAGCGCGACCGAGAACACCATTGCGCCGAGCGAGATCAGGATCATGAAGAGATAGAGCCCGGTGCGGAGCGCGATGGTATCGGGCTCGCCGACGGCAGGCGGATTGGCCGGATATTTCAGGCTCGGAACGTAGTAGACGGCGACGAACGCGGCGAGAGCGAGCAGGAGCGCCAGCAGTCGCGGCCTGATGTCGCCGACGCGGCCATAGAGGAAGGCGAAGGCCAGCGCGAACAATCCGCCCATGGCGGCGCCGTAGACGGCGACCGCCGTCAGCAGGCCCGCCGTGCTCTGCACAGCGCGGCTGACGAGGGCCTCATCGCCATGCTCATGCGAGGCAGCGCCACCCTGGCTCTCGGTCGTCGCGACGTCATGCCCATGGGCTGACGGCTCGGCAGCAGCGTGCAGCTCCTCGAAGGCTATGGCGCGATCGACTTCAGGCTCGCCGAACGCTTTTGCGATGCCGAAGCACAGCAAGCCAGCGACGAAGCCCGCGATCATCCCGCGGATGAGAAGGTCTCTGACCATGATGTTTCCCGTTGCCGGTTAGTGGCAGGGAAAGCCGAGCAGGTGGCGGCCGTCATGCACGTATTCGTGCACATACATGCCGGAGATGATCGAGGTTGCGCCCTCCTCGATGCCGACGAAATAGATCATCGCCAGCAGCAGCAGCGCAAATACAAGCCATGGGGCGATCTCGCGGACCGAAATGGCGATGGGCGGGGAAACTGGGGCGGTAACGATTTTTGACATTGGTCACCTCTTGGGATCAGGCGTCCCGTTCGAGTGCGTTCGACGAAGGAAGGTCTGACTTTCGATCTCCGCGCGCGCGGGGCCGATCACAGTGGCGCGACCGTGCCGGAGTTACACCGGCTTCCTCACTTCAATCCGCGACCTTATGGGGCGCACCCCCCGACCGTCAAGGCCGCGCCGTCGCGAGCGCATTGACAAAGGGCGGTACGCGCCGCTTAAGTGCCCGCATTCGGCGGTCTCTCGATCTCAGAGAGCGAACAGGGAATGCGGTAAGAGGCTTTCGCCTCCAAATCCGCGGCTGCCCCCGCAACTGTAAGCGGCGAGCCCGAGCCACAGAGCCACTGGGGAAGACCCGGGAAGGCGGTGAGGGGCGAAGACCCGCGAGCCAGGAGACCTACCGTCGATGCAGTCGGCCGCCGGGCGGGGTGCCTCGGCGTCGGTTGGTTCACCGGCGGTGATCGCTCCTGCGAGCTGCCGTCATGAGCACCCTTCAGTCGCGGCGTTTGCGCCCGAGGAGCGACCTTCAGGGTGACCCTCACCGATATCGCCAAGACCAACTTGGACAAGACCCATGACGACGAGAACGAGGCGTTGGCCGCGACCACGATCTATGTCTGCATCACCTGCCGCCGCGCGAGCGATCCCGACGATGCGCCGCGCCCTGGCCTGCTGCTGGCGCGAGCCACCAAGGGCGCGGCGGAAGGCACCCCCATTACCGTGCAGCGCGTCCGTTGCCTCGCAAACTGCAGTCGCGCGCTGAGCGCCGCCATGCGCCGCGACGGCGGTTGGGCCTATGTGTTCGGCGGTCTCGACGAGAGATCCGATGCCGAAGCGCTCATTCAGGGTGCGAAGCTGTTTGCGCTCGCGCCGGACGGGCTGATGCCGTGGCGCGGACGCCCCGAAGTGTTGAAGCGCGGGCTGATCGCGCGCGTGCCGCCGATCGATTTTCCGGAGGAAAGCGAATGAGTTCCGTAGCGCGCGTCCCCTGCACCATCGTCACCGGCTTTCTCGGCTCGGGCAAAACGACACTGATCCGTCATGTGCTTGAGAACGCCAACGAGCGCAGGCTCGCGGTCATCGTCAATGAGTTCGGCGATGTGGGCATCGACGGCGAGATCCTCAAAGGCTGCGGCGACGCCGCCTGTCCCGAGGACAATATCGTCGAGCTCGCCAATGGCTGTCTCTGCTGCACGGTCGCTGACGAGTTCGTGCCGGCACTCGACCAGATCCTCGCGCGCGAGCCGGCCGTCGAGCATATCGTGATCGAGACCTCGGGCCTCGCTCTGCCGAAGCCGCTGGTGCAGGCCTTTCATTGGCCGGCGATCAAGAGCCGCGTCACGGTGGACGGCGTGGTGGCCGTGGTCGATGGCGCCGCGCTCGCCGACGGCCGCGTCGCCGCCGATCTCGATGCGCTTGCCAAGCAGCGCAAGGCCGACAGTGCGCTCGACCATGACGATCCGATCGAAGAGGTGTTCGAGGACCAAATCGCCTGCGCCGATCTCGTGGTGCTCAATAAGCGCGATCTGCTCGATGCCGCCGGCCTGGAGAGGGCAATCGCGGCGATCGCCGGCGCGTTGCCGCGCTCGGTCAAAATGGTCACCGTCGCGGACGGCAAGGTCGATCCCGCCGCTCTGCTCGGTCTTGGCGTCGGCACCGAGGACGACATCGAGAACCGCAAGACCCATCATGACGACGAACTCGATCATGACCACGACGATTTCGACAGCTTCGTCGTCGAGCTCAGTGAGATCGGCGATCCTGCATCGATGGCCAGCCGCATCGCCGCCACGGCTGAGGCCCATAACGTATTGCGAATGAAGGGTTTTTTGGCGGTCTCGGGCAAGCCGATGCGGCTTCTAGTGCAAGCCGTCGGCCCGCGCGTCAGCCACTATTACGACCGCCCATGGGCGGCATCTGAGCCGCGCCGGGGAAGCCTCGTGGTGATCGGGCTAAAGGGGCTCGATCGCGCAGCGGTGACTAAATCACTTCTAGGATAGCGATGCATCTGCTCCAGACCAGCTCAACGACATTCGACGACATCGTCGAGCCGGTCGATCTCGGCCAGGCGCCCGGCGATATCGTGGTGCTGTCCTTCGTCGACAGCGACTTGGCCGGGCTGGCCGCTGCCTACGCCGCCGGCAATGATGCGCTTCCTTCGCTCAGGCTCGTGCATCTTCGCGAGCTCCGCCACCCGATGTCCATCGATCTCTGGATCGACAAATGCGCGTGCCACGCCAAAATCATCGTCGTGCGCCTGCTCGGCGGCCTCGACTGGTGGCGCTACGGGGTCGAGGCACTCGGAGCCGTCGCCCGCGACAAGGGCATCGCGCTTGCAGTTTTGCCCGGCGAGGACCGCGACGATGCACGCCTCGATGACGCCTCGACCTTGCCGCCCGACGAGCTTGCCGCGCTGCTCGCCTATTTCCGCGAAGGGGGCGCCGAGAATTTGCGCGCTTTGCTCAGGCGGCTTGCGGCTCATGCCGGCGAATCACTGGCTGCACCTGATCCTTCACCGGTCCCGCGCATGGATGGCTATCTCCCAGGCAGCGGCGCGGTGACGCTCGCCCGCCTCGCGGCGACGCTCGCGCCCGGGCGTCCCGTAGTGCCGATCCTGTTCTATCGCTCGGCGCTGCTCGCCTCGGACACCGCACCCATCGATGCGCTGTGCGAGGCGCTCTTGGCGCGTGGGCTCGCGCCCGCGCCACTATTCGTCCCGAGCCTCAAGGACCAGGCGGCGAGCGATTTCGTGCGCGATGCGCTGCTGCGGCTTGCACCGGCGGTCATCGTCACCACCACGGCGTTTGCCGCCGGCGGCGACGGCGAGGCTTCGGCGCTCGACGGCACCGACGCGCCGGTGGTCCAGGCGGTGATCGCCACCACGCGCCGCGCCGCCTGGCAGGAGAACCCGCGCGGGCTTGGCCCGGCTGATCTCGCCATGCATGTCGTCCTTCCCGAGCTCGACGGTCGCGTTCTGGCCGGGGCGATTGCTTTCAAGGACGTGATGCCGAAAGACGAATTTGTCGGCTTCGCCGCTTTCATGAGCCGCCCCGAGCCCGACCGCATCGCGCAAGTCGCCGACCGGATTGCGGCGCAGGCGCGGCTCGCCAGCCTGCCCCGCGCCGAGAAGCGCGTCGCCGTGCTGATGCCCGACTATCCGGGCGCCGCGGGGCGGACCGCCTATGCCGTCGGTCTCGACGTACCGGAAAGCATCGTCGCGCTCCTCGAAGATCTCGCAGTCGCCGGTTACTCCGTGAGTAAAGCGGCTAAGACGCCGCGCGCCTTGCTCGAGCGTGTCGAGCACGGCGGCGATGGGCTCTCGCTGCAAGACTATCGTCAATTGTTCGACCGCCTCCCGCAGCCGGTCATCGATCGTGTGAACGCGGCCTGGGGCAACCCCGAGGACGATGCCGACGTCAGCGATGGTGCCTTCCGTTTCCGCGCGACGCGCTTCGGCAATGTGCTCGTCGCGCTGCCGCCTGACCGCGGTCGCTCAAATGACCGGCGCGCCGCTTACCACGACCCCGCGCTTGCGCCGCGCCACGCACTGCTTGCCTTCGGGCTTTGGCTTCGGCATCACTTCAAGACCGATGCCGTGGTGCATATGGGCGCGCATGGCACGCTCGAATGGCTGCCTGGCAAGGCGGTGGCACTCACGCCGTCCTGCTTCCCGGAGATCGTGACCGGCGCGCTGCCGGTGATCTATCCCTTCCTGGTGTCGAACCCGGGAGAGGCGGCGCAGGCCAAGCGCCGCATCGCCGGCATAACCATCGGCCATCTGCCGCCGCCGCTGGTCGAGACAGCTCTCTCCGGCGCGGCGCAGGAGCTCGAGCGTTTGGTCGACGAATATTCGATCGCCGACGGGCTCGACCGTCGACGGCGGATGCGGCTGGCGCGGCTCATCATCGACAGCGCGCAGCGCAGCGGATTGTCCCGTGAGGCCGGTGTCGCGAGCGACCTCAATCCTGACGAGGCGCTGCGCAAGATCGATGCCTGGCTGTGTGACCTCAAGGATCTCGCCGTCAAAGACGGGCTCCACGTCTATGGCCGTGCAGGGGCGGCCGTCGCCGACCCCGCATGGGCCGCAAGCGCGAGATGCGAGCGCGAGGCCCTGCTCGCCGCGCTCGACGGCAAGCGCGTGAGGCCGGGGCCGGCAGGGTCGCCGCAGCGCGGCCGTCGCGACGTGCTGCCGACGGGGCGCAATCTGTTCACCGCAGACCCGCGCATGCTGCCGACGCCGACGGCCACGGAGCTCGGGCGGCTCGGCGCCGACGAGGTGGTGCGCCTCTACCTGCAGACCCACGGCGAGATGCCGCGCGCGCTCGTGATCGATCTTTGGGGCAGCGCCACGCTCAGGACCGGCGGCGAAGAGATCGCGCAAGGTCTCGCGCTGATGGGCTGCCGCCCGACCTGGGATGGCGGCACCGGCCGCGTCACCGGCATCGAGGTGCTGCCTTGCGGCGCAATGGGACGCCCGCGCGCCGACGTCACTTGGCGCATTTCCGGGCTGTTCCGCGACCTGTTCCCGGTCCAGATCGCGCTGATCGACGCGGCGGTGAAGCTTGTCGCCGAGCGCGACGAGGACGACGAGGAGAACCCGCTGGCGGCGGCCTCGCACGGCAGCGCGCCCGCCCGGATCTTCGGCAACGCTCCGGGCGTCTATGGTGCGGGCGCTGAGGATCTGCTCGGCCGCGACATGGACAGCGCCGAGGTCGGTGCCGCCTACCTCGCTGCCGCTTCGCATTGCTTCGGCGGCGCCGAGGGCGAGGGCCGTGCGCTGCCCGGAGCGTTCGCTGAGCGCGTGCGTGCCGCCGCTCTCCTGCTGCATGGCAGCGACGACCCGGCGCGCGACTTGCTCGAAGGCTCCGAGGATGCGGCCTTCATCGGCGGCTTTGCCGCGGCTGCGTCCTCGCTCGGCAACACCGCCGAACTGATCGTTCTCGACGTGACCGACGCCAACCGGCCGCGCGCGCGAACGCTCGATGCTGCGCTCGCCCGCATCGTGCGGAGCCGCGCCGTCAATCCGCGCTTCATCGAGGGCCAGATGCGCCACGGCGCGCGCGGCGCGGCAGAGCTTGCCGAGACCGTCGACCGGCTGGTCGATTTCGCCGAGACCACGGGGAAGGTCGCAAGCGCGCTGTTCGATCTCGTGCACGACGCTTATCTCGGCGACGAGCGCGTGCGCGACTTCCTCATGCGCGAGAACCCGCAAGCAGCGCGCGCTATCGCCGAGCGGCTCGATGCGGCGCGGCGCAAAGGGCTATGGCATCCGCGGCGGAACGACATCGACAATGATTGGAGCGAGCTTGTCGTGGAGGCGGTGCAATGACCGGCCGCTATGCCCGCGGCGCTTGCCCGCGCCTCGCAGAACCGATGCAGACCGGCGATGGCCTGCTCGCGCGTATCGTAGCGGCGGGGCCGGTTCCGCTCGATGTCTTCTCCAGACTCTGCGCGGCCGCGCGACAGCACGGCAACGGCGTGATCGAGATCAGCGCGAGGGGCAGCTTGCAAGTGCGCGGGCTGACGCAAGTCTCCGCTCCGCTATTCGGTTCTTATGTTACGTCGCTCGACATCGATCTTGACGAAGGCGTGCCGGTGATCGCCGACCCGCTCCCGGACGATTCCGCCGCCCTCGTCGACGCCAATACTCTAGCCGCGGACCTGCGCCAGGCCGTCGCCGAAAAGAGAATCGCGCTCGCGCCGAAAGTCTCAGTGGTCGTGGATGGCGGTGGAGGGCTCCATCTCGATGCTCTCAACGCCGACATCAGGCTGCGTGCGGTTGCGACCTTGAGCGGACCGATGCTGCATGTCGCGCTCGCCGGCGATGCGGCCTCGGCGACAACGCTCGGTCTGGCGGCGCCCGGCCATGCCGTCACCATTGCAACGCAGCTTCTCGCAGCGATCGGCGCGCGCGGCCCTGAAGCGCGCGCGCGCGATCTCCTGCGCAACACGGGCATTGGCGCTCTCAGAGCTGCCCTTGACATCGAACCGGCGCGTCCTTTGCCCGCCCGACCTCGTGCCGAGTCGATCGCTCTGCATCTTCTCACCGATGGCACCTGCGCCCTCGGTCTAGGACTTGCCTTCAATCATGCGCAAGCGGATGTACTGATCGAATTGGCAGACATCGGTCAAGCACATGGCGCGCGCTGGGTTCAGCCTGCGCCAGACCATGCGCTACTTCTCGGACCATTGAGCAAGGCTGACGCCGTTCCCGCGAGCCGAGCGGCTGAGCGACTTGGCTTCATCATCGAGGCGAGCGATCTCCGGCGGCGCATCGTCGCCTGCCCCGGCGCGCCGTCCTGTGCATCGGGGCTGATCGCGGCGCGCGTCCTCGCCGCCGAGCTTGCGCCGCACCTGCCGCCGTCGCTCTCTCTCATGCATATCTCCGGCTGCGCCAAAGGCTGCGCCCATCCGTCTCCGGCCTTGCTTACCGTCGTAGGCACCGAGTGCGGCGCAGGCATCGTCCGCAACGGCACGGCGCGCATGACGCCCGAGGCCTATCTCGATTCCGCCGGCATCCTCGCCGAGATTGAGCGCCTGACGAACCCGCGCGAGGCCGCTCATGCTTGAGCGCCCCAGTTATCTGCGCGACGGTACGGCCATCTATGAGCGTTCCTTCGCCATCATCCGCGCCGAGGCGGATCTTGAACGCTTCTCGCCGGAGGAAGCGGAGATCGCAATCCGCATGATCCATGCCGCGGGCCAGGTCACCATCGCCGAGCACATTCAATTTTCGCCGGGTCTGGTCACCGCGGCGCGGGCAGCCCTGAAAGACGGCGCGCCAATCCTGTGCGATGCCGAGATGGTGGCGCATGGCGTCACCCGCGCGCGCCTCCCCGCCAACAGCGAGGTGATCTGCACCTTGCGGAATAGAAGCGTGCCGGACCTCGCCGCTAAGCTCGGCACCACCCGCTCGGCGGCAGCGCTCGAGCTCTGGCGCGATAGGCTGAAAGGCGCCGTCGTCGCCATCGGCAATGCGCCGACGGCCCTGTTCCGCCTGCTTGAGATGCTGGCAGACGGCGCGCCGAAGCCTGCCGCCATTCTCGGCATCCCGGTCGGCTTCGTCGGCGCGGCGGAATCGAAGGATGCGCTCGCCGCCAATGCTCTAGGCGTGCCGTATCTCATCGTGCGCGGACGGATCGGCGGCAGCGCCATGACGGCGGCGGCGGTCAATGCGCTCGCCAAGGAGGGACTATGAACGGCCGCCTGATCGGTGTCGGAGTAGGCCCCGGCGATCCCGGCCTGCTCACGCTGAACGCCATCGCGGCGCTGAACGAGGCTGGCGTGGTCGTCCATTTCGCCAAGGCGGGATACGCCAGCCATGCGCGGACCATCGCTGCCTCACATTTCAGGAAAGGCGTCGAGGAGCTGGCGCTGCTCTACCCCGTCACCACCGAGATCCCGCGCGCCGACGCCGCCTATCGGGAGACGATCGCCGCGTTCTACGACGCGTCCGCTGCCGCCATCGCCGCGCGTCTCGACGAGGGACGCGTGGTCGCGGTCATCGCCGAGGGCGATCCATTGTTCTACGGCTCCTACATGCATCTCCATGTGCGCCTCGCTTCGCGCTATCCGGCCGAGATCGTCGCCGGCGTGACTGGCATGTCGGGCTGCTGGTCGTCGATCGGCACGCCCATTGCGCAAGGCGACGACGTGTTCACAGTGCTTCCGGCCACGCTGCCCGAATACGAGCTTGAGCGGCGCCTTGCCGATTCGGATGCCGCCGTGGTGATGAAGATCGGGCAAAACCTGCCCAAGCTGCGCCGCGCGCTCGACCGTGCCGGGCGACTTGAGCGCGCCATCTATGTCGAGCGCGGCACCATGGCCAATGCGCAAACGATGAAGCTCACCGACAAGCTCGATACGCCGGCGCCCTATTTCGCCATCGTGCTGGTGCCGGGCTGGGAGGGACGGCAGTGAGCGGCTCCCTAACCGTCGTCGGCCTCGGTCCGGGCGACGAGCGCTTCCTGACGCAAGAGGCCGAAAACGCGCTCGCTGCCGCCGAGGCGCTGTACGGCTATCGCGCCTATCTCGACCGCGTGCCGGCAAGAGACGGCCAGACCCGACATGGCTCGGACAATCGCGAGGAGGCCGCGCGCGCCAGGACTGCGCTTCACCACGCTGCGAAAGGCGCGAACGTCGTGGTCGTCTCCGGCGGAGACCCCGGCGTATTCGCCATGGCCGCTTCGGTCTGCGAGGAGATCGAGGCCGGGCCAGACGAGTGGCGAAGGTTCGACGTCAAGATCGTGCCGGGGATCACCGCCATGCTGGCGGTCGCAGCACGGGCCGGCGCGCCGCTCGGCCACGATTTCTGCGCCATCTCTCTGTCCGACAATCTGAAGCCATGGGAGCTCATCCTGAAGCGCCTCGATGCCGCAGCAGAGGCGGGCTTCGTCACGGCGCTGTACAATCCCGTATCGCAGGCGAGGCCGTGGCAACTCGTTACCGCTCTCATGCGGATCGCCGAGCGGCTTCCCGCCACGACGCCGGTGATTTACGGCCGCGCGGTCGGGCGATCCGAGGAGAGCATCAGAGTGACGACTCTGGCAGAGGCGACCAGCATCGAAGCCGACATGGCGACGCTGGTCATCGTCGGCTCGGCTGAGACGCGGGTGATCGCGCGCGAAGGGCGAGAGACGCTGGTCTACACGCCGCGTGCGGCCGCCAAGGTGATGGCATGATCGAGCCAGGCGAGCACGTCCTCGATCCGCTCGACGCTCTCGGTTTCCGGCAGTGCTGGGCGCTTCAGCATGATCACCGGAAGATGCAGCCCGCGCGCGGCGGCGATCTTACCGTAAGTCGCCTCGCCGCCGCTATTCTTGGCGAGGATGGCGTCGATACGGTGGCGCTCGAGCAGCACCCGATCCTCAGCCTCGCCAAACGGTCCACGCGCGGTCAAATAGATCGCCTGGGGCACGGCAAGCGGCGGATCGACGGGATCGACGCTTCGCACCAGATAAAGATGCTGCGGCGCCGCGGCGAACGGCGCGAGCTCCTTCCGCCCGAGCGCGAGAAACACGCGGCGCGGCGCAGAGCCGAGGGCATCTATCGCTTGCTCCATGGTCTCGATCTCAATCCAATGATCGCCAGCGACGGGACGCCATGCGGCCCGCCTCAGCGCCAGCAACGGCGCATGAGCGACGCGGGCGGCCTCAACGGCATTGGCGGAGATGGCGGCGGCGTATGGATGCGTCGCATTGATCAGGGCATCGATCCGCTCGGCGCGCAGATATTCGGCAAGGCCGTGAGCGCCGCCGAACCCGCCGACACGCAGCGGAACGGGCTGCGGCAGAGGTTGCGCGGTGCGGCCGGCGAGAGACAGCGTCACGGCGAGGTCGGCGCGGGTGGCAAGCGCGCCGGCCAATTTCCGCGCTTCCGCCGTGCCGCCAAGGATGAGGATACGCTTGATGCGGGCTGAGCCGTTCATGCCGGACACTGCCCCAACGACGCGCTGGCTGTCCATCGTCGGCATCGGCGAGGACGGCGTCGAGGGCCTGAGCGCATCCGCCCGCGCGCTGGTCGCCAATGCCGATATCGTGTTCGGCGGCGAGCGGCATTTGAAACTTGTCGCGCCGTTGATCAGAGGGAGCGCGCGGCGCTGGCCGAGCCCGTTCTCGCATGGCATCGACGAGGTTCTCGCCGCGCGCGGGCAACAGGTCTGCGTGCTCGCTTCGGGTGATCCTTTTCATTATGGCGTCGGCTCGGTGCTGGCGGGTCACGTCCCGCCCGATGAGACGATCGTGGTGCCGGCGCTATCGGCCTTCAGCCTGGCTGCCGCGCGGCTTTGCTGGGCGCTGCCCGAAACTGCGCTCGTGTCGCTGCATGGCCGCGAGCTTTACCGCATCCGCCCGCATCTCCATCGCGGCGCCCGCATCCTCGCGCTCACCTCGGACAGCGAGGGGCCCGCAGCGCTCGCGCGGCTGCTAATCGAGTTGGGCTTCGGCGCCTCGCGGCTTACGGTGCTCGAAGCGCTTGGCGGCGGAAACGAGCGAGCGCGCAGCACGACCGCAGAGACGTTCGCCATGTCCGGTGTGGCCGCGCTCAACATTGTCGCCATCGAAGTCGAGGCTGGAGCGGACGCACAGGTCATCGCCTTCAGCGCCGGGCTCGACGATGATCTGTTCGAGCATGACGGCCAGATCACCAAGCGCGAGATTCGCGCGATCACGGTGTCATCGCTCGCGCCGACGCGCGGGCAGTTGCTGTGGGACATCGGCGCCGGCTCCGGCTCGGTCGCCATTGAGTGGATATTGACGCACCCGTCGCTGTGCGCCATCGCGATCGAGGCGCGCCCCGACCGGGCCGAGCGCATCAGCAGGAATGCTGCAGCGCTCGGCGTGCCGGGGCTCCATGTAATCCAAGGTCATGCGCCGGAAGCGCTGACCGGACTCGCCACGCCCGATGCGATCTTCGTCGGCGGCGGCGCGAGCGAGACGGGCGTGCTCGATGCCGCCATCGCCGCGCTCCGTCCGGGCGGGCGGTTGGTCGCCAACGCTGTGACGCTCGAGACCGAGGCCGAGCTGATCGCTCGTCACAGGGCGGTCGGCGGAGAACTGACACGAATTGCCGTCTCGCGGGCAGAGGCGGTCGGCGTCAAGACGGGCTGGCGCCCGGCGATGCCAGTAACGCAACTAAGATGGGTGAAGCATTGATCGTCGCGGGAATTGGTTGCCGCAGGGGCGCCACTGAGAAAGAGGTCGAGGCCGCCATTCAAGCGGCACTCACGGAGGTCGGTCAGGCGCAGGGCACGATCGGACTCATCGCCACCTCCGACGGAAAAGGCGGAGAGGCGGGAATCGTCGCGGCAGCGGCGGCACGGCGCTTGCGCCTCGTGCTGGTCGGGCCCGCCGAGCTCGAAGCAGCGGGCAGCCGGACGCAATCCTCATCCCCGCTGGTAAAGGCGCTCGCCGGCGTGCCGTCGGTCGCCGAAGCCGCCGCCCTCGCGGCGGGTGGTCCGAGCGCCAAGCTGATTCTGCCACGTATTTCGATCGGGCCGGTCACCTGCGCGCTGGCCGAAACCGAGGACACACGGTGACCGTCCATTTCATAGGCGCAGGGCCTGGCGCTCCGGACCTCATCACGCTCCGCGGCCGCGACCTCATCGCGAATTGCCCGGTCTGCCTCTATGCCGGCTCGATCGTGCCGCGCGCCCTGCTCGACTATTGCCCGGCAGGCGCGCGCATCGTCGATACCGCGCCGTTGTCGCTCGACGAGATCGAGGCTGAGTTCGTGGCGGCGAATGCGGCTGGCCATGACCTGGCGCGGCTTCAGTCCGGCGACCTCGCAGTCTACAGCGCGCTCGCCGAGCAGCTCAGGCGGCTGGACCGATGTGGCATTCCCTACACGCTCACCCCCGGCGTACCGGCCTTCGCCGCAGCTGCCGCCGCGCTTGGCTGCGAGCTGACCGTGCCCGAATTGGCGCAAAGCGTGGTTCTGACCCGCGTCTCGGGACGCGCCTCGCGCATGCCGCAGCGTGAGGGGCTTGCCGCCTTTGCGGCGACCGGCTCGACGCTCGCCATCCATCTCGCCATACACGCGCTTGAGACCATCGTCGCCGACCTAATCCCCTATTACGGCGCCGACTGTCCGGTTGCCGTGGTCGCCGAGGCGAGCCGTCCCGGGGAAAAGATCGTGCGCGGCACGCTTGGCGACATCGCCAACGCGCTCGCCGCCGATCCCGTCGAGCGGAGCGCAATGATCCTGGTCGGGCGAGCCTTGGCGGCAGAGGATTTCCGCGATAGCGCGCTGTATGACGCCGACTATCGCCGCCGCTTCAGGGGCGGCGCCGCATGAGCCGCCACGAACGGCGCATGGCCGACCAGCCTTCCGTCGCGGTCGAACAGGACGATCTCAACCTCGACCGGTTTGCCGGTCACAACCGCAGCCGCTGTCTCCCAGCCGGCACGCGCCACCGCATCGCCGAGCGCGATGCCGTCTTTTCCAGCATGAGCGAACGCCTCCGCAGCAGTATTGGCGGCGAGAATGCGTCGGGTGAGCGCGGCCGATGCGCCTTCCTGTTCGGCAAGCTTGGCAAGCAGGGCGAGATCGACGGAACCGCGTTGCGAATGGAGATCGAGCAGGCCCTGTGCGAGCTTGGTCAGCTTGCCGACGCCGCCGGCGATTGTGACTCGCGGCACGGGGTGGGTCTTCACATATTTCAGCATGCCGCCGACGAAATCGCCCATGTCGATCAGCGCCGTCTCGGGCAGAGCGTGCAGCGCCTTCACCGCGGCTTCGGACGCAACTCCGGTCGCGCCGGCGATATGGGTCAGGCCGGCGGCGCGGGCGACATCGATGCCGCGATGGATCGAGTGGATCCAGGCCGAGCAGGAATAAGGAATGACGATGCCGGTGGTGCCGAGGATCGACAGTCCGCCGACGATGCCGAGGCGCCCATTGAGAGTCTTTGCGGCAAGCGCCTCGCCCCCCGGTATGGCGATCTCGATCTCGACATCGCCCGCCTCCCCATGCGCCGCGCCAATCTCGGCGATGCCGTCGCGCAGCATCTGTCGCGGCACCGGATTGATAGCGGGCTCTCCCGGCGGGACCGGCAAGCCCGGACGCGTGACCGTGCCGACGCCCTCGCCCGCGCGGAAAATGACGCCGCTTCCTGGCGCGGCGCGGCGCACCGTGGCGAGGATCAGTGCGCCATGGGTCACGTCGGGATCATCGCCGGCGTCCTTGACCACCCCGGCCGTCGCCGCGCCGTTAGCAAACGAGGTGGTAGCGAGCGCGAAGGCGGGGTGGCCGCCCCCGGGCAAGGTCACCTCGACGGGGTCGGGAAACGCGCCGGTCAGCAGCGCCGCATACGCGGCCTTGGCGGCCGCCGTAGCGCAGGTGCCGGTGGTCCAGCCGCGGCGGAGCACTTGGGTTTTCGCTGCCATGCCCACCGCTATAAAGCGCCGAACGGTCCGCGTCACGGCGGGACGCTTCTGCCATGACTGCGCGCGGGCTGATTGTCGCCGCACCGCGATCCGGCGCCGGCAAGACCACCGTCACCATCGCCCTGCTCGCGGCGTTGAAGCGGCGCGGGATTGCGGTCCAGGCCGCCAAAGTCGGGCCCGACTATATCGATCCGGCGTTTCACGCGGCGGCGACCTGGCGGCCGAGCGTCAATCTCGACAGCTGGGCGATGAAGCCGGCTTTGCTCGATGCGCTGATGGGCGAAGCCGCTTCGGACGCAGAGATGCTGGTGCTCGAAGGCGCCATGGGCCTGTTCGACGGGATCGAGGCCGGCCCCCGCCGAAGCGGATCGACCGCGGACCTCGCCGCGCGCTTTGGCCTGCCTGTCCTGCTGATTGTCGATGTCTCTGGCCAATCTCAGTCGGCCGCTGCCCTGGTGCGGGGCTTCGCCGGGCACGATCCGGAGGTCAGGATCGGCGGCGTCGTGCTAAACCGCGTGGGCAGCGAGCGGCATCTTCGGCTAGTATCGTGTGCCGTCGCAGGCTTGGGGATTCCGGTCCTTGGCGCGATGCGGCGCGACGAAGCGATATCGTTGCCCGAGCGCCATCTCGGGCTGGTGCAGGCAGTCGAGCACGGCGATCTCGACCAACGGCTCGCTTATCTTGCGGCCCTCGCGGAAAAGCATCTCGATCTCGACGCTATCCTGAAGCTCGCGACACCCCCTCGCCTCAGTTCGGCCAACGCCGAGACTGCGTTCCCGCCGCCCGGCAGGCGCATCGCGCTTGCCCGTGATGAGGCGTTCACCTTTATCTATCCGCATTTGATCGATTGCTGGCGAAAGGGCGGCGCGGAGATCGTGCCGTTCTCGCCGCTGGCCGACGAGGCGCCGCCGGAGGATTGCGACAGCTGCTGGCTGCCGGGCGGTTACCCCGAGCTGCATGCCGGGCGACTGGGCGACGCGCAGCGCTTCCGCGAAGGCCTCTCTCACTTCGCTGCGACGCGGCCGGTGCATGGCGAATGTGGAGGCTACATGGTTCTCGGCGAGGTGTTGGCGGACGCCGACGGTGTGAGCCATCGCATGACCGGGCTGCTCGGCCATGCCACGAGCTTCGCCGAGCGCAAGCTGCATCTTGGCTACCGTGAGGCGCGGCTCCTTGCCAGCGGCCCGCTCGGGCGCGAGGGCGCACGGCTGCGTGGTCACGAGTTCCACTACGCCAGCCTGCTCTCGACCGGCAACGACGCGCCGTTCGCCGAGCTTGCCGACGGGCAAGGCCAGCCGGTCGGCATGACCGGCGGGCGGCGCGGTCGCGTCACTGGCACGTTCTTCCACGCTATCGCCGCGGTATAGGGTTCAGGCATCCTTATTCGAGACATGGGCTTCGGCAAACGTCGCCATGCCGCTATGGCAGGCGAGCGCGGCTCTGAGCACGAGCACGGCGACCGCGGCCCCCGACCCCTCGCCGAGCCGCATGTTGAGATCGAGCAGAGGGTTAAGGCCTAGCTCTTGCAGTAGGAGCCGATGGCCTGCTTCAGCCGACAGGTGTCCCGCAAGCGCATGGTCGAGCGCATCGGCGCGGAGCTGCTTGAGCGGAGCTACCGCAGCGGTCGACACGAAGCCGTCGATCAGCACTGGAATGCGCGCGTGCCGCGCGGCGAGCGTGGCTCCGAGGATTGCGGCTAGCTCGCGCCCGCCGAGCGAGGCCGCTACACGCAGCGGATCGTGAAGCGCATCGCGATGAAGCTCGAGCCCGGCATCGATCGCCGCCTGCTTGCGCCTCAACCCGTCATCATCGACGCCAGTGCCGCGGCCGGCGAAGCGCGCGCCTCCGCCGCCGAACAAAGCCGCCGCGATCGCTGCTGCCGCCGTCGTATTGCCGATGCCCATCTCGCCCAGAACCACCAGATCGGCGTCGGGCGAGAGCGCCTTGTGACCGGCGGCGACCGCGTCGAGAAACTCGGCCTCGTCCATGGCGGGAGCCTTCGTGAAATCCACCGTCGGGGCATCGAGGTCGAGCGCGACCACCCGAAGCTCGGCACCGTCGGCGCGCGCCAGCTGATTGATGGCGGCGCCGCCGGAAGCGAAATTCGCCACCATCTGCGCGGTCACCGCCGCCGGATAGGCCGACACGCCTTGCGCCGTCACGCCGTGATTGCCGGCAAACACCAATATTTCGACATTATCGAGATGCGGTCGGCTTGCGCCCTGCCAGCTTGCAAGCCAGGCGACCGCCTCCTCAAGCCGGCCCAAGCTTCGTGGCGGCTTGGTTAAAACTGCTTCGCGCGCGGCGACGACGGCGGCAGCCTTCGCATCGCCGATCGGCAGATCGAGGCAGGCGGCGCGCAACTCACCAAGGGAAGCAAAGCGCGTCATTTCGGACTAGACTTCACCCATGGGGCGTTGAGGAGCGATGGCAATGCAGGGTGGCATCTCAGCGAGGGGCCTTAGCACGGACCTCAGGACCGGCCTAGCCTTCTGCACCCGCCTCCCCTTCGTGGGCGGCGTGTCGGCAACCGGCTCCGACGTGGCGCGGGCGAGCTGGACTTTCCCCATCGCCGGCGCGTTGGTCGGGCTGATCGGCGCGTTCGCCTATTGGCTAGCCGACAGGCTGGGGCTTCCCCCGTTCGTCTCGGCGACGCTCGCGGTTGCCGCCACCATGCTCGCAACGGGTTGCCTGCACGAGGATGGGCTCGCCGATACGGTCGACGGCTTCGGCGGCGGCGGCACGGCGGAGCGCAAGCTCGAGATCATGCGCGACAGCCGGATCGGCGCCTACGGGGCCTCGGCGCTGTTTATCTCGCTGATGCTCAGGGCGGGCGCGATCGCGAGCCTTGTCGAGCCTCATCTGGTGGCGTCGGCGCTGTTTGCCGCCCATGCGGGCGCGCGCGCCGCGCTTCCGGTGTTCATGCGGCGCGTGCCAGCGGCACGGCGAGACGGGCTATTGGCCGACGCAGGCCGACCGCCCTCCGGCATGGCGAGCATAGCCGTGCTGCTCGGACTGATCGCGCTCGTGATCGGGCTCGGCTTCGGCGGCGCGCTGACCGCCGTCGCTCTGCTCACGCTTGGCGTCGGCCCGCTTGCCTGGATTTCTATCCGTCAGGTCGGCGGGCAGACGGGCGATGTCTTGGGCGCGGTCGAGCAGGCAGGCGAGATCCTGATCCTGCTCGTCGCCACTTCGTGGCTCCAGGCCTAAGCGCTACTGGGGTTTGACGGTCGAGGTGATCGGCTACGGCTACCGGCCCTATTACGGGTACGCCTACTGGAACCGGCCCTATTACCGCCGCTACTGGTAGGTTCTACAGCTCACAATCGGACCGCACGAGCTCTTGCCGGTGCCCAAAATCTCTCCCGGAATTCGCAACAAAGGGGGTAACGCCGCCCGCAGCCGCTGTGGCAGAGTGCGCGCGTGACGGCCTCGCTCGACAAACTCTCGGCCGCCCGCGCGCTCGATCTTGCGCGCGACGGCCTCTCCCGCCAAGGCGCGCCGGCGAGCTTGCCCGACCGGCTGCTCGTGGTCGACGCCGAGCGTCAGGTCGCCACTTGGCTCGAAGGCGGAAAGCCGGTCGCCGCGTGGCCGGTGTCGACCGCGCGGAACGGCATCGGCGGCGCCGAAGGCTCGTTCCGCACGCCGCCTGGCTGGCACGCGATCCGCCGCAGGATCGGCGAGCAGGCGGCGCTCGGCGCGGTGTTCGTCTCGCGCCAGAGGACCGGCGAGCGGTGGTGCGGCGAGGCGCGCGTCGACGATCTCATCCTGACCCGCATCCTGACCCTCGATGGGCTCGAGGAAGGCGTCAATCGTGGCGACGGCTGCGACTCGCGCGCCCGCTACATCTATCTGCACGGCACCAACCACGAAGAGATGATCGGCAGGACCGCCTCGCATGGCTGCGTGCGTCTGTTCAACCGCGACGTGGTCGAGCTGTTCGCGCGCGTGCGCGAAGGCGATCTCGTGCTGATCGCCGCACCTGAGTCACGCGCCCTGCCCGATCCCAAGGGCCAAGGGCGGTTTCACTACGCCGGTCTCGGCGGTTCGGGCATGAGCGCGCTTGCCCAGTTCCAGGCGATGACCGGCGGCAAAGCGAGCGGCAGCGACCGGGCCTTCGACCGCGGCGAGCGGGCGGGGATGCGGTCTGAGCTCGAAGCGCTCGGCATCGCCGTATACCCGCAGGACGGCAGCGGGGTTAGCCCCGACTGCGCGGCACTGGTCATCTCGACCGCGGTCGAGGAGCATGTGCCGGACGTGGCCAGAGCGCGCGAACTCGGCGTGCCGATCGTCCACCGCTCCGAGCTGCTCGCCCATTTCGTCGCCACCCATCGCTCGATCGCGGTGACGGGAACGAGCGGCAAGTCGACGGTCGCGGCGATGATCTACGAGATCCTGCGCGGCGCCGGCCGCTATCCTTCGATCATCACCGGCGGCGACCTGCCTCTGCTTCAGGCCCAAGGCTTGCCCGGCAACGCTTATGCCGGCGGCTCCGACCTGCTCGTGGTCGAGGCCGATGAGAGCGACGGCACGCTGGTGCGCTATGCGCCGGCGATCGGCATCATCCTCAATCTTCAACGCGACCATCGCGAGACGGCAGAGGTCGCCGCCATGTTCGCGACGTTGCGCGCGCGGACCCGCGAGACGCTGGTGGTCGGCGACGACCCAAGCCTCGACCGCTTCGCCGGCAACGCGCTCAGATTCGGCTTGAGCAAGCGCGCCGATATTCGCGGCGAGGAGGTCGAGCTCGGTCCGGCCGCCAGCTATTTCCTGGTCGGCGGCGTTGCCTTCGCCCTGCCCGTTCCGGGCACGCACAACATCGCCAATGCGCTCGCGGCCATCGCCGCGTGCCAGGCGGTCGGCGTGCCGCTCAAGGAGATTGTGGCACCACTTGCCGCCTTCAGGGGCATCGGCCGGCGGTTCCAGACCATCGGCAATGCGCGCGGCGTCGAGATCATCGACGATTTCGCGCATAACGCCGATAAGATCGCCGCCGCGATCAGGACCGCGCGGCTCCGCTCAAAGCGCGTGCTGGCCGTCTACCAGCCGCACGGCTACGGCCCGACCCGCTTCCTGCGCCGCGATTTCGTCACCACCTTCGCCCGCGAACTCGCGCGGCACGACCGGCTGTGGATGCTCGAAGTGTTCTATGCCGGGGGCACGGCGACGCGCGATTTCTCCGCGGCCGACATCGTCAGCGAGATCGCCAGCCAGGGCGCTCGCGCCGATTTCGCGCCGTCGCGCGAGTGGCTCGTCGCGCGCATCGCCGAGGAAGCGCAGGCCGGCGATCTCGTCTTGGTGATGGGCGCGCGCGACCCCTCCCTGACCGAGCTTGCGCGCAGCATTCTCACCGCGGTCGAGAGCGCCGACGCGCCGGCGCCGGCGAAGTAGCTCAAGTAGGTAGAGACATCAGTTGCCGAATAGGCCGTTGATGGCGTCGGTGAGGCCGCCGCGGCTATTGTTCCATGCCGAGCGCTTGCGGCCCGACGGTGCGGTGGCGGCATCGGCCGTGACTTCATCGAGCCTGGCCGCCTTGCCGAACAGCGCCGAAGCCATCTTCGCGTCGATGCCGTAGACGTCGGCGAAAGCCTGGACCTTGCCCTTGTCGTCGACCGTCGCGGTGAAATAGGTCAAATGCACCGGGATCTTGTGGCTCAACGCCACCATGCTGTTCCCCTTGGCGACCGCATCCTTCACCTGGTCGGGCGACCAGCCTTTGTCTTCGGCCAGCAGAAGAGCAGCCAGCCGCGCCGGCTGGTCCACGCGGATGCAGCCATGGCTCGCCATCCGCACCGTCTCGCCGAAGAACTCGGGCTGGATGGTGTCGTGCATGTAGATGGCGTGCTTGTTGGGGAAGTTGAACTTGAACTTGCCGAGAACGTTGTCGGAGCTTGGCGCCTGGGTGAACGTGTAAGACATGATCTTGGCGTTGGCCCAGTCGACCTTGGCCGGATCGACCGGCTTTCCCTGATAGCTGACCGTCAGCTCGTGATCCTGCAGGATCGAGAGATCGGGGCCGGAGCCATTGCCCTTGAGAGCGGGCTGAAGATCTTCGAGAACGATGGTCTCGGGGACCGTCCAGGACGGATTGAACACGATCGAGCGCATGTCGGCCGAGAAGATCGGCGTGGCATATTTGGGCAGCCCGACCACGACCTTGGTCGCGTAGACGGACTTGCCGTTCTTCACCACGCGACCGACGAACTCGGGGATGTTATCCTGCACATGGTAGGCGCCGAGTTCGGCCGGCATCCAGCGCCAACGCTCCATGTTGATGACGATGCGCTGGATGTCGGGGCCGCTGACGTCCTTCCTGCCTTTGGCCCGAGCCTTCAGCAGGGCCTGGCGCAGGCGCTCGAACTGCACGTGTTTGGGATGCAGCGAGCGGAGATAGGCTTCGGGCGCGGCTGTCGTGCCGATGTCGTTCAGCACGGCCTTGGGATCGCGAAGGTCGGGCTTTTGGTCGATCAGGATGCTGATCCGGCTCGGCGACAAGCGGCCGCCGCGGGCAAAGCGCGCATATTTGAGAATGGCGAGGTCGAGCTTGACCTCGTCAGAGGCCTGCGCCTCGGCGCTCGCCGGAAGATCCGCCGCCGGGGGCAGATCGAAGGCGTCTGCCGACAGCCCCCAATCGTCGGCGTTCTCGATCTCGGTGATGACGGCTTGCGCCCGCGCCGAGAAGCCCATGCCGGTAATCCAGAGCGGCGCGCCGGCGCGCGCGGCATAGAACGCCTTCAGCGCGGCGAGGTCGTCCGACGTCGCACTTTTGCGGACTGCGGGATCATCGAGCCTTGCACGGATGGCTACGACGATGGGGTCGGCAGAGGCAACCGGGGCTGCGGTCTCGACGCTCGGTGCCGGAGCGCCATCGGGCGGCGGGGCGCTCCTGTTCGCGGGCGAAGCGGAGTGCGCGTCGGGAGCAGGCTCGGCGCTCGGCGTCACCGCCGCCGTGTTGGTTGCGCCCTTTTGTTGCGTTGCACTCAGAGGCGCGGGCGAGGCGCTTGGCGGGGCGACTTCGAGCGTGGCGGTCGACGCCTCCTCGGCGCCGAGCATGCCCGAAGCCGGCAACGAAAGCGCTGTCGCCAACGCGATAGCCCCGAAACCGGCACCTAAGGATCGTCCGCCCATCTCAATCCCCCGCAAGCCTCCGAGCGTAGCCTCTGGTTGCGCCCTCGACCACCCCGAATCTATGACCGCGCGGTGTCCGTTACGCCGCACCCCACGGAAAATCCTCGATTTCTTGGCATTTCCCCCACGCCGCACATGGACTTAGCGACACCCGTTGCTATGATCGCTCAATCGACCCCACGCGCGAGACAGGAAGCCTGATGTTCCCCATCGGCGACGACAATACCCAACGACGGACGCTGCCCGTCGTCACCTACGTCCTGATCGCCCTCAACGTGCTGTTCTTCCTGGTCGAGCTCAGCGGCGGCGACCAGTTTATCGAGCATTGGGCATTCATCCCCGCTCGCTTTGCCCGCGACCATATCGCCGGGTTCGAGACCATCTTCACTTCAATGTTCATGCATGGCAGCTGGTTTCATCTGTTAGGAAACATGCTGTTCCTGTGGATTTTCGGTGACAACGTCGAGGACAAATTCGGCCATCTCAAGTTCCTGATCTTCTATCTCCTGGCCGGCATCGCCGCGACATTCGCGCAATACGCCGTCAATCCCGAATCGAACATTCCCAATGTCGGCGCTTCGGGCGCAATCGCCGGCGTGCTCGGCGCCTATATCCTCATGTTCCCGCAATCGCGCGTGAACGTGCTGCTCGGCCAACAAATCGTCGCCATGCCGGCCTTCATCGTGCTCGGCATGTGGATCGCGCTTCAGTTGATCAGTGGCGTCGGCACCATTGGCGGCGCCGGCGATGTCGGCGGCGTCGCCTATATGGCGCATGTTGGCGGATTTGCCGCCGGGATCGCCATGACCTTCCTGTTCCAGCCGGCGGCGGAGCGTTCGGTCTAGATTCCGCCGAGGAAGTCGCGCTTCCCGAGCTCCACCCCGCAACGCCGAAGAATTGCGTAGGCGGCGGTCGCGTGGAAATAGAAATTGGGCAACGCGAAATGCACCAAATAGGCTTGGCCTTTGAAGTGCATCTCTTGGCCGCCGACCTTGAGTGTGATGTCGCGTTCCTCCGAACCGTCGATGTCCTTGGCGCTCAGGCCCTGCACGAACGTCACGGTCTTGGCGATGCGCGCTTTCAGCTCCGCGAAAGTCTTCTCGTCGTCCGGGTAGTTCGGCACCTCGGCGCCGGCGAGCCGAGCCGGCGTTCCCTTGGCGAAATCAGCGGCGATTTGCACCTGGCGGGAGAACGGAAACATGTCGGGCGCGAGCCGCCAGTTGAGAAGGACGTCCTCGGCGATCTTATGCTCGGCGGCGAAGGCCTCGGCCTTGTCGAGAAACGCCGTGAGATTCTTCAGCATAGAGAGAAAAGCAGGCACTGAGGCCTGATACATCGAGATCGTCATGGAGCTGCTCGCCTCCTTTAGTGAACCGAGGCACGTTCTGCCGCATCGGAGGCTCACAAAGCAACACGCGTCCGATCACAGTTTCGCGTCCTCCAGGCGCCTGCGGCCTCGCGTCGCGTGCCGAAATCTTTGTTAAGCTCGCTTCCGGGCGGTGCACAGCGGTCAGGGGGCCGGGCATGGATGACCATCGGGAACACGCGGCGGCAAGGTTGAGCCGTCGTCAGGTCGCAACTCTCGCGCTCGGCGCGATCGTCCTGCCGATAGCGGGGCCGGCGCTTGGCCGTGGCATGGAGGGGCCCGCGACGGCGGAAGATGAAAAATTCATGCGCCTCGCGCTCGAGGAGGCCGCGCTCGGCGACTTCCCGTTCGGAGCGGTGATCGTCGGCAACGGCGAGGTGCTGGCGAAAGGCCGCAATCTCGCCAAGCAGGAGAAGGACCCGACCGCGCATGGCGAGATGGTCACGATTCGCAACTTCCTTGCCGCTCACGGCCCCGACAAGCTCAAGGGCACTACCCTCTACACATCGGGCGAATCATGCCCGATGTGCATGGGCGCGATCGTCTGGTGTGGCATCGCCCGCGTGGTCTATGGCGCCTCGATCGCCGAGCTCGCCACCAAGATCGGCCAGATCATGGTCACCGACGCCGAGATCGCCGACAAGACGCCGTTCGCCGAGATCGCTCTGACCGGTGGCGTTCTCGCCGAGGAATTGCTCAAGCTCTTCAAATAAGCGCGAGGCGCGTAATCGCCTTGAGGGCAGCGCGACGGTTGGTGATAAGGTCCGCGCCATGACCGGAAATCGGCCCATTGCCGCGATGCTAGCGCTTTGCACAGCGGTCCTCGTCGGCGCGGCGCTCTATTTCGCCGCTTCGATCTTCGCGCCGCTCGCATTCGCGCTGCTCATGTTGGCGATCGTCTGGCCGCTGCAGAAAAGGCTGCAGACGATCATGCCGAAGACGCTGGCGCTGCTGCTGAGCTTGCTGCTCACCGTCGTGGTGATCACTGTGTTCGCCTCGATGGTGGCATGGGGCTTCAGCGTGATCGGGCAATGGATGGTCGCCAACGCTGCGCGCTTCCAGGCAGTGTATGTCAGCTGGGCCGACTGGCTCGAGCAACATGACATCTTCATCGGCGCGATGATCGCCGAGCGGTTCGACATGATGTGGCTGGTCCGCGTCTTCCACGAGGTCGCCGCCAGGCTAAACCGCTTCGCAGGCTTCGCCCTCCTCGTCTTCATCTTTCTCATGATGATGCTGCTCGAAGTCGAGTCGTTCGGCGCGAAACTCGCGAAGTCGGGCCGCCCCGAACTAGTGCAGGCCTGCGCCGAGATCGGCTGGAAGTTCCGCCGCTATATGCTGGTTCGTACGCTGCTCAGCCTGTTGACCGGCCTTGCCGTCTGGCTGTTCGCGCGCGCGATGGGGCTCGAGCCAGCATCCGCCTGGGGGATCATCGCCTTCGCCCTCAACTACATCCCGTTCATCGGGCCGTTCATCGCGACTATCCTTCCCGGCGCCTTCGCGATGGCCCAGTTCGAATCCTGGCAATCGATCGCGCTGATCCTCGTCGGCCTAATGGTCATCCAGTTCATCATCGGCAATTATCTGGAGCCACTGGTCGCCGGCGCCGCGGTCGCCATCTCCCCCCTCGCCGTCGTGTTCGCCGTGTTTTTTTGGGCCTGTCTGTGGGGCATCCCGGGCGCTTTGATCGGCGTGCCGATCACCATCGCCGTCCTGGTCTTCTGCCGGCGCTCGGAGTCCTGCCGGTGGATCGCCGAGCTGTTCTCAGGCAAGCCCGAAGAGACCGCGACCGGCGAGGCGTGAGCATGAAGCCGATCATCGATCCCCGCCAGGGCGACATCGAGGACGACGCTTCGAGCACAAAGCGCCGCTCGATGCTTGCGCTGTTCGGCGGCATGCTGGTCGAGATCAGCTTTCCGAAGCTGATCGTCGCCTGGGCGATGCTGCTCATCGTGCCGGGCGTGCTGCTCGGCGTCGTGCCGATCGCCGCCACAGTGTGGTTCAGGGCGCTCTCCGACAACATCGCGTCGCCGGAGGTCGGGCTGTGGACGACGATCCTGATCCTGCTCGCAGTCGGCACCATCGGCTGGTTCGGCTGGCGCCCGCTGTTCCGTCTCGCCGAGACGAGCTTCTGGTCGCTCAATGCCCTTCTCGTCCAGCCGATTTACGCCGTTTGGCGCGAGGTGCTGCGCCATATTTCCGAGTGGCTGCTGTCCGCCACCGCGACCGATTTGAGCCGCGGCAAGGTACGGGCTGGAGCGGCTGCCGTGGCCGGCGTGCTCGTCTCGGCGCTCGCCCTTCTCGTCGTAAATTGGGCACGGCCGAGAGCCCATCTCTTCGCCACTTTGGCCGAGGTCAATTCCTTCGGGCGGTTCGCCGAAGTCACGCTCGCCAACAGCATTCTGGCGGTCGCGGGCTATCTCGCCGCTGCTGCGCTGTTTTGGGGCTTCGCCGACGCTCTGACACCCCAGCCCGTGACGTTGCGCGACTATCCCACCCGCACCAAGAAGAGGCGCGTTTGGCGCGTCGCTCATCTATCCGACGTGCACATCGTCGCGGCCGACTATGGCTTCAGGCTCGAGAGCGGGCGTCTGGGGCCGCGCGGCAATCTCCGCCTCAAACGGGTTCTGGCCGAGCTCGATCAGATCAACGCCAAGACCCCGATCGACGTCGTCCTCATCAGCGGCGATGTGACCGATGCCGGGATCGCGAGCGAATGGGCCGAGTTCTTCGACGTGATCGCGCCCTACCCCGAACTCGTGCGCAAGATGCTGATCCTTCCCGGCAATCACGACCTCAACATTGTCGACCGCTCCAATCCCGCGCGCATGGACCTGCCCGGCAGCCCGAATATCAGGCTGCGGCAGCTCCGGATGCTGTCGGCGATGGATGCGGTCCAGGGCAAGCGGGTCAAGATCATCGACCGCAAGACGCACAAGCTCGGCAAGACGCTGGCGGAGGCGGTCGACCCGCATCGCGGCGTGATCGCGAGGTTCGCCGACGAGGCGAGGCCGTTTCTCTCGCGAAGACTCACCGAGCTTTGGGCCAGGGTTTTTCCGATGGTGCTGCCGCCGCAGGACGAGGATGGGCTCGCCGTCATCGTGCTGAACTCGAACGCCGATACGC
>CAWFLU010000021.1:0-15291 GCA_963816805.1 uncultured Alphaproteobacteria bacterium | reverse complement strand
GAAGGCTCGAAGGTCACCCGCATCAATCCATGACGCCGCAGCCGGGCATGGCTAAAGGGCTCGCCGCCGCATCGTTCGCGGGTCTCTAGCCTCGTTCGGCAACGTCACGCGTCGCGCTTATTTCAGCGGCGGCAACGGCTGAGCGACGACGGCCTGATTGTGGTGGAAGAAGCAGCCCCCAGCGCCACAGGCGCTGCCAGGACCGCCAAGATAGCGATCACACGCATTACTAGCCCCTACTCATAACGCAACTGACGTCACACTTACTCGTTCCAGAAGATCACATTTCGCCGGCTAATTGGTTGCTGATTTGTCACAGTGGCGGGGCTTTTAACGTCACGGCGAAGAATCCTCGGGCGATAAACGCTTGGTTAACTATATCGCGCTGGTATCTCTGTCGTGTCAGAGAACCGCTCTCTCCAGTCCTGCTCCGCGCTGCTCGCCAGCGCCATACTCGTGTGCGGCACACATTTACTGTTGATCGCGAGCCAGCCGTCGCTCAAGCCGCAACCCTCCGAGGTCGAATTACCGGTTTCGCAGCCGTCCTTGGCGCCCACCTCGGAAACATCCATCGAAATCACGACGGGGAACGCCCCAGCAGTGCCGCTTGATCCTCAGGCCGCTCCCGAACCCGCGGCGCCCGGGCCTCTTCCCCCTCAGCCACGCGCGAGATCGCCGCGTCGCTGCCCCAATCCTCACCGACGCCTTCTCCTTTCGCGGGGGACCAGACCAGTCTCGGCTCCGATGACGCAGCTCCCGCCGCGCCGCCAACGCTTGAAGCCGCACCGGTCGAAACGGCATTCGCCGAAATTGCGTCCGCCGCACCGCAGCCCCTTGATAATGCTTCGTTCCCCGAACAGCACGCGGTCGCCGAGATCGCTGAGGAGCCGCAGCATGCAGTGGGCCCTCCGGTCGAAGAGCAGCATCCCCAGCACCGAACTGACCGACGTCGCCTCTCACGCGCCCGCAGCCGAGCAAGCTGTTGTTCTTCGGCGGAAACAATTGCCGCGCCTGCGTCCGAGCTAAGCGACGTCGCCTCTCACGCGCCGGCGGTCGAGCAAGCTGTTGCGTCGGCGGGAACCGTTCCCGCGCCCACGTCCGAGCCGAGCGACATCGACCCTCGCGCGCGGGTCGCCGGGCAACCCGTTTCGTCGGCGGAAACCTCGGCCGCGCCCATGTCCGAGCCGATCCGGCCGACCGATCTCGGCGAGCCCGCGACGACGGCGGGGACCAATGACAATGCAGCGCGGCCATCGTTGCCGCCGCTGAAGTCGCGGCTTCGTCATTGCCAAGCCAGGAAGCGACGTCACCCTCGCTGACTGCCAGCGTTGCGAGCGACATGCCACGAGCCATCGCCTCCGCTGCTGCAATAGCCGCAGCGCAGCCCGCGCCAAAGCCAAAGGCCGCGGTCGCCTCACGATCGGCGAAGCCGGAGAGCGTCCCGCTGCCGAGGCCGAGACCAATCCCGGCCGCGGACACCAAGAAGGCGCCGCCGCCGAAACCTGGAGCGACTGCGCTACAGCGAAAGGAGCAGCCCTCGGCGGAAGCGAAGCCGCGCTGGTCGCCGATGGCGCTCGCTCCCGCCGACAAGGATACCGTGGCCAAGCCGAAACTCTCGCCGAAGCGCACCGAGAGCGCTGGCGGCTACAATGCCAAGATCTGGTCTGCGCTCGCGCGTCGTAAGCCAAAGACCGGCAAGAGCGGCAGCGCTAGCGTGACCTTCGCCATCGGACCGGGTGGCAGGCTTCAATCGGTGCGGATCAGCGGTTCGAGCGGCGATTCACACCTAGACCAGATGGCGCTCGCCACCGTGCGCAATGCAGCGCCCTTCCCACCGCCGAATTCTTCTTCGGCGTCCTATACCATTCGTATCTATTTCCGCTGATCGAATGTGGCGCTGAGATGATCGAGATCGGCAGGCGCGTCGATGTCGGCGAAGATCGCGTGCGTATCCATCTCGACCTCGATCACTTGATCCGCGTGCCGGCGCAGCAATGCCTTGGCGCCGGCATCGCCTGAGAGCGCGGATATCTCCGCGAAGAAGCGCGCACCCCACAGCACCGGATTGCCGCGCCTGCCATGCCGAACCGGCACGCACACCCCCTCCCCGCCGCGCGCGACAAATGCCGAGATCAAAGCCTTCAGCTCGCCTTCGCCAATTGCCGGCATGTCGCCAAGCAAGATGATCGCGCCGTCGCAGCCGGAGGGCAGGGCGCGTAGTCCCACGCGGAGCGAGAGGCTCAGACCCTGCTCCCAATCCTGATTGAGGACGGTGGTCACCTCGGCGCCGGCGAGCGCGTCGGCAACGCGCGCGGCCTCGTGGCCGGTGACGGCGATCACAGGTCGCGCGCCGCTCGCTCGCGCTGCAAGAGCAACGCGCCGCACCATTGCGATCCCGTCGATCGGCTCGAGAAGCTTGTTGCGCCGCCCGAAGCGCGACGATCGCCCGGCGGCGAGGACGATGGCCGCGATCTTGAGGCGACGCGGCCCGCCGCTCGGCGCGCCGCTCATGCGCGTCCGCGATCCTTGCCATGCTGCGCCGCGGTGATCTCGGCGATGATCGAGAGCGCGATCTCGGCCGGCCCGGTCGCGCCGATATCCAATCCGATCGGCGCGTGAATGCGAGCGATGTCCTCCGGCGCGACGCCGGCCCCCGCCAATCGCGCGACGCGGCCGGCATGGGTCTTCTTGCTTCCCATGGCGCCGACGTAGAAGGCGTCCGATTTCAGCGCACGGATCAGCGCCGGCTCGTCGATCCTGCTCTCGTGGCTGAGTGTGACGATTGCGGTGCGCGTGTCGATGCCAAGCTCAGGCATCACATCGCCGGGCCATTCCTCCCTGATGGCCACATCCCCGAAGCGCTCTTTCGTAGCAAACGCCGAGCGCGGATCGACCACCACCACTTCATAGCCAAGCATGCGCGCCATCTTCACCAAAGCCTGAGCCACATGCACCGCGCCGACCACGACGAGGCGAACCGGCGGGCAGAACACGTTGATCAGCACGTCGCCGTGCTTGCCTTCGACCACCGCACTCTTGTTGCGTGAGAAGGCCTCGTGCAGTGCCGGGCGAAGTTCGGGGCGCACATCGGAGGCCTCGCGCGCGAGGCTATGCGTCCCGCTTGCAAGATCGGTGACAAGCGCCGCCGACTTCCGGCCCGACACGGTGTTGGCAAGCTCCGCCAGCACGTCGAGGTTATGCCCCGGCACCAGCGGCTCGACAAAGATGCGGATTGTGCCGCCGCAGGCGAGACCCACCGCCCAGGCGGTCTCTTCGGCGACGCTGAACTGAAGTGTCTTCGGCTTGGCCGAAGCCATCGCCTCCGCCGCTTCTGCGATCACTGCCCCTTCGACGCAGCCGCCCGATACCGAGCCCGCGAAATTCCCCTCACCGTCGATGGCGAGCTGGCTGCCGGCAGGCGCCGGTGCCGAGCCCCAAGTTTGCAGCACGGTGGCGAGCGCTACGGTGCGCCCCTCTTTGACCCAATCGAGGGCACGCGCAAGAATTGGCTTCTCGGTCCTCGGACCATCTTGCTCTTTGAACCTCATCGCTCACCTTCTCCTAAGCCGCGTGCAAGCGCTCCGCCAACCAGTTCCCGAGACGCTGGCGCGCGCGGCCATGCGCTCGCCGCAGCACACGGCCCATATTCATGAAGCCGTGGATCGTGCCTTCGGCGCATTCATACTCAACCGGCACGCCGGCAGCGGCTAGTATCTGGGCATACTCCTCGCCCTCGTCGCGCAACGGGTCGTGCCCGGCGGTGATGATCAGCGCCGGCGGCAGGCCGGTATAATCTTCGTAAAGAGAGGGCATGGCGCGCGGATCGGCCACCGGCCACGACGTCCCGAAGTAATGGCCGAAGAACCAGTTGATCATGTCGCGCGGAATCGGGAATTGCTGGGCGAGATCCTTGCGCGAAGGAAAGCGGCAGCGGAGGTCGAGCGCGGGATAGATCAGAGCCTGGGCGCGCGCGGGAGCCGCAAGACGTCCCATGGTCTCGTGCAGAGCGACCGCGGCGAGACCGGCGCCGGCGCTGTCGCCTACCACTGCGATGCGCTGCCGATCGAGGCCGAGACTGGACGCCTCATGTGACAGCCAGGTCAGCGCGACCACGGTGTCCTCAACCGCCGCAGGGAACGGATGCTCCGGCGCGAGCCGGTAGTCGAGCGAGAACACCGTCGCGCCGGTGTCGTGGCAGAGCGTGCGGCACATGACGTCGTGGGTCTCGATGTCGCCAAGAACGCAACCGCCACCATGCATGAACAGGATGGCCGCACCGGCCGCTCGTCCCTGATCGGCCGGAACATATTTGCGCAAGCGGAGAGTTCCAACCTGTCCAGGAATGAGGATGTCGATGGCCTCGCCGATCCTCGGCGGCGCGATCTCTGTCTTGCCCAGCGTGCGGCGATACTCGTCGCGCGCCGAGCCAGGGGTGAGCGTCCAAAGCGGCGTGGCGGTCGCCGACGACGCCCAATACAGAAGCGCTTCAGTTTCGCGGTCGAGTTTCAAATCGTGACTTGGTCTAGAAAGGCAATGTTGGGGATTGGGGGCCAGGCGGAACGGGCGCACTCTAGCAGACTTCGGCAACGCCCTAGTACCAAGGCCTTAGCACCGCATCCGCGTTAGAATCGTGCGAAGGGGGCAAACATGAAAAACCTGCGCCGAGGCCCGTCAACGCGCCGAGACGCGCGCGCACCTTGCGCGTCCGGCGTCGTACCCACCGCATCGGATACCGGCATAGCCTGAGAAACCAAGAGCGGGCGCGCCGGAGTCCGCTTTTTCAGGTTGGTTAACGGTGGTTTAGAGGCGACAAGCTGTGAAGAGTCGCTCTCGGCGGCCGAGCGCATCGCAGTTTGCGTCTTCGTCGGGCTCGGGCCGCCGATCGCGGCGAGATATTTCTCGAACACCCAGCCGCGTTCCTTGGTCACCGGGTCCGAGACGCCGACCCAGCCGCCGTCCCGGCCGACAACCTGCAACTCCGTGCCGGAGGGATAGTATTTGACCGTGGGTGAGGAGACCGAAGCCTTGCTGTGCACCTTAGCGGCAGTCGCCACCTTGGTCCACTCCACCGACCGCTGCTCCGCACTGTCAGTCACGGTCGCAAGTTGATCCTCCACAGCGGCTCTCTGCTGAGGCGGCAACGGAGCCGGCTTAGGATTGCTCGCCAATTGCCGTTTGTGCCCAAGCGGCAGGTTGGACAGGGTCGTGCCCCACGAACGCAGCTGCCTTGCCCGGGTAGGAGCAGGTTCAATGCTGGCGACCGTTGGTATTGGCGGGGGAACTAAGGCGTCGGCCGCATAAATTGCAGCGCCCAAAAGGCAGAACGATACGAGCAACCGTGTCATGGCCAGGCTCCAGCCCAGCCCCCGTGGCTCCTATTTCGGCATGCGCCTCGCTGATTTCAAGCCGTGGCCCCGGCCATTAATTTTGCCGCCGTGCGGGGCTCGTCCGAGCAGCTTCGCAGTAAATAGCAGCGTTTTGGTAGCGGAGGAGCGAATCCGCCGCAATCATCATTGCCTGAGAATCGAAGTGTAGGTTCAAATCTTGCACTCGAAGCCACCTGTACCGAACACGATTGCTCGTTGACCGAGGGCGGTCTCGAAAACCGTTGTACGGGTAACTGTAGCGTGGGTTCGAATCCCACCCTCTCCGACTGGTTCAAAAGCCCCCCTCGCCGAGTCACTCAAGGCCTTGAAACTCCTTGAGGACGCGAGCACTATCGGCAAGCAATGGACCATTGCGTCCTGCGCCACGGCCATCGTCAAATCGACGTTCGATAAGCATCCCGCGGCGAAGAATGTCATCAGGCGCATACATGCTCGACGTGTTTCGCCATCGCGTCGGCGGGTTTGCCACGCCCTTTTTGATCGAGCTTCCAAGCGGAGAAAAACACCAATTCGGCCAAGGCGCGGCTGAGTTTCGCGTGTGCCTTCGCAACAAGCGAGCGCTACGCGCACTCCGCTCGCTGGACGAGGGCAACATCGCCGAAGCCTATCTACAAGGTGACCTCGACATCGAAGGGGACATGCTGAAGCCTTTCGCTCTCCGTGCCCATCTCGATGATCGCCATCCGCTGGTCTGGGCCTGGCGCTTCATCGAGCCGCTTCTGTTCGGGCAGATCTACGCCAACAAGCAGGCGATCTCCTCTCACTACAATGCCGACCCGAAGTTGTTCCTGAGCTTCCTCGATCCTATTTTCCCCGCCTACAGCCAGGGGGTTTATGCCCATGACGATGAGCCGCTCTCGAAGGCGCTCGAGCGGAAGTTCGACTGGGCCATCGAGCAATGCGAGCTCGGCCCAGGTAAGACCGTGCTCGAGATCGGCCCCGGTTGGGGCGCCTTCGCCGGTCACGCGCTGAGATCCGGCGTGCGCTTTACCGGCATCACCAATTCCGAGGTCTCCCAGTCTTATCTCAAAGGGAAGCTTGCCAATTTCGGCGACCAGTTCGACATCATCCTCACCGACTTCTACGATTACGACTCGAAACAAAAATTCGATGCCATCGTCCTCATGGGAGTCATTGAACACCTTCCCGACTATGAACGCGTGCTGAAGAAAGTGGACCATCTGTTGAAGCCTGGTGGCTTCGTGTTTCTCGACGGGAGCGCGACGCGGAAGAAATATGAGCTTTCCACGTTCATGGTCCGCCACATCTATCCCGGCAACCATTCATGCCTCGTCCTCGACGACCTATTACATAAGCTTGCAAGAAAGACTGAGCTTGAGCTTTTGGAAGTGCAGAACGACCGCCGTAGCTACTCACTAACCTTTAAACAATGGGCGCTGAACCTCGAGGCCCATAAGGACGCCATACAGCGGACTTTTGGGGATTTCGAGTTCCGCAAGTTCAGGCTCTTCCTATGGGGTGGCGCATATGAGTTTTCTGCCCGCAATCGCGATTGCTATCGGCTTTCGCTTTATAAGCCGACACTCCGAAAATTAGCTGCGCGGGCACTCAAGCCCCAAAAGAGTAAACACAGGGGCTGGATGCCTGGTGCGATTTGGCACCCGAATATTACTTTCGCGACGAGTGATGGCAGGTCAAGAGAACTTGGGCGGCACCCAGAACGCCGCGCGGTACCAAGCTGAAATTTGCGAACGGCTCGCGGACATGGTTTTTGCAGTCAACCTGCTACCATCGGCTTTCAGGAAATAAGCATGTTGTTCGCACGGTTGTTGCGGCCTTTTATCACCCTCGGCACACTGCACATAGTTGATGCGAGTGGGCGTGTGCATACGCTCACTGGTCGTGAACCCGGTCCTGAGGTCACTATGCGCGTCCATAGTAGACGCTCACAGCTGAGGCTTTTGTGGCGGCCAGCTTTGGCGGTGGGTGAGGCTTATATGGACGGCACCCTTACTGTGGAGGGCGGCGATCTATATCCGCTAATGGACCTCATCAATCGCAATATTTTTCGCGCTGGCTATAATCCGCTCAGCCAACTGCAGCGCATTCTCACCTGGCCGCTGCGCCTGCTACCTGCTGCTAATTCTCTGAAAAGGGCGCGCCGTAACGCCGCTTATACCTATGATCTCGATGTCGCGTTCTATCGCCTGTTCCTCGATAAGCACATGCAATACACCTGCGGTTATTTTCGCAAGGGCAACGAGACGTTGGAGGAAGCGCAGGAGGAGAAGATGCTGCACCTGGCGTCCAAGCTCCTGCTCAAGCCCGGCATGAAGGTGCTAGAGATCGGCTGCGGCTGGGGAAATCTAGCGGTTTTTCTGACGGGGCTGGAGGTGGTCACCGTCCATGGATTGACCCTCTCTAGCGAACAATTGCAGGATGCTGAGCGCCTGGCACGGAAAAACGGAGTGGCGAGCCGTGCCCGTTTTTCCCTGCGCGATTATCGCCACGAGCATGGACAGTACGACCGCATCATATCGGTGGGCATGTTAGAACATGTGGGCGTAGGGCACTATCGTGCTTATTTTAAACAGGTTCATGATCTGCTGACCGAGGACGGCGTGGCCGTCGTGCATTTTATCGGCCACATGGACAGGCCTTGTGGAAACGCGCCGTGGCTCAACAAATATATTTTCCCCGGCGGTTATACGCCGGCGCTGTCGGAAGTAATGCGCGTTTTGGAACAGCAGCGGCTGTTCGTCACCGACCTCGAAGTGTGGCGCCAGCACTATCCGCCGACGCTGGCCGCCTGGCGACAGCGCCTGCATGCCAATTGGGAAGCGGTCAAAGGCCGGTTTGGGGAAAATTTCTGCCGGATGTGGGATTTTTATCTTGCCAGTTCCGAAGCCGCACTCCGCCAGGACACTTTCGTCGTATTTCAACTGCAGCTGGCGCGGCGCATGGATGCTGTGCCTCTGACCCGCGATTACATCGAGCCGTGGAAGGATGCCCATCGGCCCGGTCCACCTGGCGTGCAAACGCACACCACCAATCCAAACTGATCGTCGCAACGACCGCAGCCCCTGATTATTTGCGTGCAGGCTCGGCGAGTTGGAACCGTCTAATGCCCGCGTAAGTTTCAAGCCCGTTCTCCAGCTGCTGACTGCGAACGCAATTCCTCGCCGCGACAAAGTTAAGGGCTCCGGCGGAAGCTCGGCGCTAACCGCTCAGCGCCATGGTCTCCAGCGCTTTACGACGCAGTTCCGCGGGATCAGTCACACCATCGGCGGCTAAGGCGACCAAAGTTCGGTTGAGCCTGATTTGCAATGCTACCGATTGATCGGAAGTCGCGGCAGGCATGTGGGCATAGAGCGTCGTCCAAACATTGTCATATGCCTGCTCGAGCGCTGCCAGAAGTTCTGGGCTGTACTCGTCAGATAGCTCACTAACGAGGGGCATGATCGCAGGATTCCTGATGACCTAAGCAGGCGGGAGCGCGACGCACCTCTCTCAGTCGTCGGGGCCTGTTTGTGGTTATTTGCCGACGATGCTTCAAGTGTGCGCGTCGGGCCATGCTCTGGCGAGTCAATTCGCTACGTCTTTTGACGTTGACACGAACTAAGATCGCCCCCGCCCCACCTTGGCCGATCCCTCTTTTAGCGCAGCTTGCACAATTCACCGCAGAGTCTCTGGCCAGCCTTCGAGGACCCGGCAGAAGTTGTAGAGAAATGGGGGCTGGGACTCGTGCCTGATAGGCTGCACTCGCATCGTCGGATATAATCAGTTCCGGCGCTCAGGCTTGAACGTCCATATGCAAACTTAGCCCGGTCACTCAGGCCGGGGTTTCTTTATGTGGGCCGCTGGCCGTATGTTGGACGCATGGACCCGCTTCACGCCACCATCGACAGCGTCAAATGGAGCAAGTCATGTCACGCAATTTCGCATTCGTCGGTTATGCCGCGCTCCTAGTTCTTTTCACGTTCACCTCAGTTCCGGCAGCCCAATTCGGCACTACTGAAGAAGCTAAGGCCATGCTTGAGAGAGCAGTCGCCGCGGTGAAAGAGGACAAGGCAAAAGCACTTGATATGTTCAACAGGGGCGAAGGAGGCTTCAAGGACCGTGATCTTTATGTTTGGTGCGCCAACGCCTCAGACGGCATCGTAACGGCGCATCCTACGCTTAAGGGCAAAGATTTGAACGGGATTGAGGGCAAGCATGGTGCGCCGTTCGGAAAAAGAGATAATGCAGACGGCTGCCGAAGGAGCGATCAAAGAGGTTACTGATTGGTGGCCCCGCCCTGGCTCCGACAAGCCGCTTGAGAAAATGACGTTCTTCACGAAGGCCGGCGATCAGATTTGCGGTGTCGGCTACTATAAGGAATGAACGTCCCCAGTACACCGGGGGAAACATGCGACGACCGCATTGAGCTTGCTCACCGCTGAGGAGCCCCCGTCACTGCAAAGATGTCAGACCCCGGCACATTGCGTCTACCGGAACTTGGCCTGTCGCCCGAGGAGGCGGCCAACCGGTTCGCGCGGCTACAACGAAAGCTCATTCCGCTGTGGGCATCCATCAATGCCCTCAATCAGGACGAGCAGACAATCGTTGTCGTTCCGTCGATCACGGCCGAGATCGACATCACGGGCGCCGAGATGCCACTTCGTCGCCCACGACCACCTGGAATCACGGGCCTATCGCGCCTTGTCGCCCGACGACCTGTTCGACATCGCTGTTCGCCGCGGCCTCCACTTCGACCAGACGCGCGAGACCGGGGTCATTTTCCACATGTTGGCCTCACTGGCTGAGAACGGGCGGATCGGGCTCGTGGCGATTGGAGACTCGGCCGCTGAGGCCGATGCGTTGTACCTGCGCACCCAGTCAGTGCTGGACGACGAATTCCAACTCGCGCTTGCGCCGCGCGTGCTGCCAGCCGTCGACTAGCCACCCGCACGCGGCAAGAGCGCAACGTGATGTTTGGAGGCCGCCGCGCTGATTAATGAACACGGCAAAGTGAAAATCCCAGCGGCCGCGCTGGGGAATAAGAGCGTCTTCGACCAAGTCTCCTTGTTGATCAGGCCTGAACGCCTATCAAGCTCCCACTCAAGAGATAAGGAGATCGATCTTGACCAAACTCATGTTAGCAACTGCTTTGCTCGCCGCGTTGAGCGTCCCCGCCGCCGCATCGGTCAGCAAGATACCCACCAAGCTCGAATATCACCATGGGAACTACCTGGCTGGAAAACCCCGCAAATGGAGCAAGACAGAGGCTCGGAGATACAGCGATCCTTATTGGCAACCCTGCGAGTATTTCTCCGGGGATGTTGAAAATAGCTGCGACTAGCGGCATGCGCTACCGGCTTCGTGCGTTTGGAGCGCGAAGCCGGTACGGCCCTTCGGAGCAATGCGGGTTTGCGGTTTAAGCATGCTGAGCTGAGATTTCAGCTGAGGGGACGTCTGATAACGTCTCAGCGTTGGTCACGGCTCAATCGTGCGGACGCAATGGACAAGGCGACCGCCGGCTGACCCACGAATGTGACCCAGATTGAGGCCATCGCACGGTCATCCCGATCTTCGACGACATTCACTCCAACGTGACGGAAATGCGATGTGGCTACATCCCAGGCAACGGCATGACTTCGATGATCTCTATCCAGGCGCCCGGCATTTGCAGATGGGGGTGATCTTTACCGAATAACTTCGTGGCGGCATCAGGCGATTCAGCCTGCACAATCGAATAGCCTCCAATTTCATTTTTTGTGTCAGAGGATCCATTCAAATCAACGCGCTTGGTTTTCCCCAAAGGCGCTCCACCGTCAACAATGGACTGCTTAGTGGCATCCATCCACTTGATCCAGGCATCCATACCTTTCTTCCGCTGCTCAGGTGTGGAGTTTTTCATCATCTTTTCGCGGTCGTGCCCCGAAGCCATGTACAGAACGACAAATTTTTTCATCGGATTCTCCTTGTTATCCTAGAGATCAAACTGATAGCCGTCGCACCGGTCGATCTCTTCTTCGACCCCCCGGCGGGGCTTACTCGAGGCCTACCTGGACATGCGGACGGTTTCTAGCCTCCTCGGCCCAAGCGTCGCTTTTGGCCCTTGGCAGCTTACCAGTCTACATGTCCGCCTTGACGTCACTGCCAATCGCACTTGGCCAACGTCGATCTTACGAAACATGCCCCCCGCTTCTGGGATAAAGCGAACGTCTCTGGTTCACTTGCCGCCGCATCCTGCGCTTCACCGCCCAGACTTCGGCGCAATGCAAGGGGCACTACGCTTTTTTTGGGAGCGCAGTTTGCTAGATAACATTTACTCCGAGAAGGGGATCGGCAATGCCTGAAGCATATCGGCCTAAGGGGCTTTCAAGCGCTGTTTGTTATCAAGATGCCAAGGCCGCATTTCGCTGGCTCGAAGAGGCCTTCGGTTTCGAACCGCTATTCGTCCTGCTGGACGCCGAAGGTAATCTCGGCCACTCGGAAATGACTTACGGGAACTCGGTTGTCATGGTTGGTAACGAGTGGAGTGCCGTCCACAAGAGCCCTAGATCGATCGGGGGGATAAATTCCCAGTCAATTCATGTCCAACTGGCTGAGGGTGAAGATTTGGACGCTCACTGCGAGCGCGCACGCGCTGCCGGGGCAGAAGTCATTATGGAACCTGAGATGCAGTTCTATGGCGACCGTTCCTATCGTGCCCGGGATCCAGAGGGCCACATTTGGACTTTCAGCGTCACCGTGAGAAAAATGACGCCTGCCGAGTGGGATAAGGTGAGCGGCTTCACGACGAAGCAGCGGCTGGATTGAGCGACGCTATTCGGCTGCAAGAACCGCGGCGTCCGGCGCCGGATCGAGGACCGGAGCGAAACTCTCGGCGAATGCCATCCGCCAACTCTCCTGGAAGAGAACGTCCCTCGTACCGGAGAGCAATTCACCGGGCTCCAGGCAACGGTCGTAAAACCGTCACAGTTATACAACTGTCACAGTCCGGCGCTATGTGTCGGTCTTCCCTTCGAATCCCCCGAAGAAATGCCCCGGTGTCTGGACACACTGGGGCATTTCTCATTCTAGTGTGGCAACGAAAATAACGACAGCCATCCAAACCACTCGCAGTTCAAAGAGCCAAGCTGCCATCTCAAATCCTATCCCGCCCCCCCTTGTGCACGTGTCGTCAGTCGCTCCAACATAACCGATAAACTCTTGGCCTGCGCTCGAGCAATTTAGGGATTGCGACGGCCGCCTGCTCACTCGTCGCAGCCAATATTCTAGATACCTCGTGGCGGTCGCTTGATTGTCCTCTGCTGGCCTTCTCAACGATTGCACCATCTCAAATCGCGCATCGAACAGGAGGTTCATCGATGTCTCCGTCAAAAGTCTTGATCCCGGTTGATGGCTCTCCCGCGTCGCTTCGTGCACTCGACTTCGCTATCGAGATGGCGCGTCAACATCCCGGCGCCTCTCTTTTGCCGCTCAAGTACAGATCATTAGCGCCACGGAGGCTACTAGCGCAGCAATGGGGAGCGATTGGCAGGACACGGCTTCGCGGGCATCGGCTGGGGCTCTCGAACAGGCGGTTTAAAAATGCGAAGACGTAACATTCGCTTTCACATCCTCGTCAAAACTGGTCTCGTGGCCCAAGCTATCGCCCATGTGGCTCGTGATGAAGGCAATAGTGACCTATCCGCTTCCTGGGGGAGGCCCAGCGGCGAGAGACATAAAGCTGCTTACTGAGGTCGATTTCCGGTCATTAAACCGATGGGACATACATGCTCTTGGGAAGTCGAGCAGGATATTTGCTTCGTGCATTGTTTGATAGACACCGGCCTGGTACGCACCGAGAGCGCCCCCCCTTGCAGAAACCTCCTCGCCGCGCAGTCGACCAAGAAATTCGTGGAAGTTTCACAGGTTGCCGCTTCCTTTGCTCCGAAGACGCAGCTTCTATCACCGGCGCAATGCTGCCTATAGATGGCGGCTGGACAGCGCATTAGGAGTTTCTCATGCGCAAAGAGGACGTGCTGAAGCTGCCGTCGATGCCGGCAGCGGGGCCGAGTTACCCGGCGGGGCCCTATCGCTTCGTCAACCGCGAATACATGGTCATCACCTACGAGACCGATGCTCAGGCCATCCGCGCGCAGCTGCCCGAGCCGCTCGAGCCGATTGAGCAATCGCTCGTCCACTACGAGTGGATCAAGATGCCTGACAGTTCAGGCTTTGGCAGCTATACCGAGTCGGGAATCGTGATCCCGTGCCGGTTCGGCGACGAGGAAGTCGGTTTCATCTCGCAAATGTATCTCGACGACGATCCGCCGATCGTTGCGGGGCGCGAAATCTGGGGCTTCCCAAAGAAATACGCCCACCCCAAGCTCGAGATCGTCAAGGACACTCTGACCGGCACGCTCGACTATGGCGGCCAGCTCGTGGCGATGGGCACCATGGGCTACAAGCACGAGGCGATGGCTGGGAACGGCGAGCGGACGCGGGCCACTCTGTCAAAGACGCAGGTCAATCTGAAGCTGATCCCCGGCGTCGACGGCTCTCCCGAGATCTGCCAGCTGGTGGCCTATAATCTCACCGAGATCACGGTGAAGGGATCGTGGATCGGCCCGGGGCGACTGCATCTCGTGCCGCATGTCAACGCGCCGGTCGCCGATCTCCCGGTGAAGAAGATCATCGTCGCTCACCATTTCGTGGCTGATCTGACGCTACCCTATGGGCGTGTTATTTTTGACTATCGCCGCGAGGCATAGGTCGCGCAGGTACGTGAACTCAGTTGCCAACATCGAAAACAAAAGGCGAAGGACCATGTGCAGGGTGCCGAGAGCAGGCCGGAGTTGCTGTGAGAGCCCGCGACTTGCGCTCACCTCCCGTTGTGTACAACGGATGCGTTACCGAGGTCGATTTCTTCACACATATGCGTTACGAAAGGTCTCCACCTAACGTAGGTTCAATTGCTCGTAGGATCGCGTCGAATTGATCCTCGGGAATCTGCAGCGCGATGGCGACATTTTTGAGTTTTTCCGCTCTTCCGTGGCGATGCGCTTATCGGCGAGCAGCGTAAGATATGCGGCGCGGATGATCTCTTCCTTGGTCTCTCGGCTCATGCTTCCTGCCGCCAAAGAGAGCTCTATCAAAACGTCTCGCTTGGTGGCGTACGCCTGCGCTGCCAGCACCACGCCGCTCACGTCCACGGAACGGCCGAGCCAGTCCTTATAGACCTTCTAAATCAAACCCACCTCGCGGGCATCCAGCCTTCCATCCGCCGCGGCCATCGCGACCATCACCTTAAGGATCCAATCGGCTTCTGTCGGTATCCTCACTTTTGAAGTCTCCCGGTAACCTTCACCCACAGCGCTGGTTTTTGCGGCGGTACCTTGAACCCAACTAACGCCGGCGCCTGACCACGACGCATGCGATATCATCGGCCTGCTCCTCTCCCAGTGCGAAGTCGTCTACGGCTGTAAACAGCTGCGAAACGAGTGCAGTCGTTGTCAAATTTTGGTCGCGTTGCAGCGTTTCGAGTAACAGGCAATCGTCGAACTCTTCTCTTCAATGGATTCATTGCTTCTGTGACGCCGTCGGTGAATAGAACAAGATTGTCGCCTGGATTCAGTGGATCGACGAGGCAGTAGCGGGACGATCAGCAAACAGAGCAAGTGGAAGACCGGTGGAAAGAAGCCTTCGGGGCTCACCGGAAGCGGGGATAAGGACCGGCGCGTTGTGACCGGAATTGCAATACTGGAGAGCTCCGCTGCGCAAGTCCAGCACGGCGTAGAAAGCGGTAGCGAACAAGGATGCCGCATTGTCACGGCACAATACGGTATTTGCACGGGCTATCGTGGAAGCCGCATCCGGTTCTTCACGCGCGGCCGTCCGCAAAACTGTTACCACCACTGCCATAAAAAGGCTCGCAGGTATCCCCTTGCCGCAGACATCGCCGATCATTATC
>CAWFLU010000020.1:0-38189 GCA_963816805.1 uncultured Alphaproteobacteria bacterium | reverse complement strand
TCGGCTTGTAACGCAACGCTCTCAGGAATAGCTTCCGGACGAGTTACACGTTGGGAGCAAGCGCCCGTGGCGCAACCTGTCATCCGCGTTCCCCGCTCGATCTGGCGCGCCTCCGGCAGCGTCGAGGGCGCGCGCGCGATCGCCGAGGAGACTGCGATCGCTTTCACCTTCAACACCGCTTCCTACGCGGTGATGATGGCGACGCCGCAAGACCTCGAGGACTTCGCCGTAGGCTTCAGCCTGACCGAGGGCGTGGTCACGTCGATCGATGCGATCGACTCCATCGACATTGTGGAGGAGAAGGTCGGCATCGAGCTCCGGATCTGGCTGAAGGCGCCCGAGGCCGCGGAGTTTTTGGGGCGTCGCCGCATGATGGCAGGGCCGACGGGCTGCGGCCTGTGCGGGATCGAAAGTCTGACCGAGGCGATGCGGCCGCCGCCAGAAGTCAGCGAGGGCCGCGTCTTCACCCCGGACCAGATCATGGCTGCGGTCGAGGCGCTCTCCCCCCTCCAGGTGCTGAACCACGAGACGCGCGCAGTGCATGCCGCCGGCTTCTACGAACCCGAGCGCGGCCTGGTTGCGCTTCGCGAGGATGTCGGTCGCCACAACGCGCTCGACAAGCTGGCCGGCGTCTTGGCCCGCGACCGGGCGAGCGCACGCCAAGGTCTCGTGGTGCTGACCAGCCGTATCTCGATCGAGATGGTGCAGAAGGCGGCGATGATCGGCACGCCTCTGCTCGTCGCGGTCTCGGCGCCGACGGCGCTTGCCGTCCGGATGGCCGATGCGTGCGGCATGACGCTCGTGGCGATTGCGCGCAAGGACGGCTTCGAAGCCTTCACTCATCCGCAGCGGGTGAAAGGGAAGATCGCGAGCCACGTGGCCTGACCACGCGGATCATCGCGTCTTCAGCAAAGCTTCCGCCTCGGCAAGATCCTCCGGCCGATTGATGTTGAAAAGGGGATCCACCTCTCTCCCACCGATGACTGCCGCCGGAAACACGACCTCGACGGCCTTTTGCTGCCTTGTCCAATCGCCGACCTTGCGCTTGCCCTCGGCGAGCGCCTTGGCGAGCTCGGGCGCGATCTCGACCGTCCACATGCCAACAACCGGGTGCACGCCGCTCTGCGATCGGGCCACGAACAGCGTCGGGATGCGCGGCGGCTCGGCGAGAAAGCGGTCAACGAGGTCGACCGGAAAGAACGGCGTATCGGTCGGCACGCTGACGACGCGGCGTATGTCGGGTCGATTCGCCGCGACCCACTCGAGCCCTGCAAGAATACCAGCGAGCGGCCCCGGATAATCAGGCGCGCGATCGGCAACGACCGGAAGCGCATACTGAGCGAAGCGATTGAGTTCGCCGTTGGCGCTGATAACGATGTGCGACACTTGCGGCGCGAGCCGAGCGATGGCACGAGCGAGCAGCGTCTCGCCGGCAAGCGGCAGCAGCGCCTTGTCGGTCCCGCCCATGCGGCTCGATCTGCCGCCGGCAAGAATGACGCCCGCGACGCGCTCATGCGAGTCCATCTTGCGCTTCTATCTCCTTGAAACCTTGACGGTTATGACCAGCGCGGAACTGCGGCGAGGATGGCGTGTTAGCTAGAGGCGACGGTGCTAGGTTAGCGCGAACCGTGATTTGTCGGGAGATCTGGCATATGAAGACCCTGTTCAGAGGTTTCTGCCTTTTCGTCATTGCCGCCTCTGCGACCCTCGTGGCGCCGGACAAAGGCATGGCCTCAAAGGCGGCGATCGATGCGGATGTTCGCGCGGCGTCCGAGAAATTCGCTACGCAGGTGCGTGGTGCGCGCGAGCTCGCCGCAAAGGCCGAGGGCGTGCTCGTGTTTCCGTCGGTAGTAAAAGCCGGCTTCGGCTTCGGTGGGGAATACGGTGAAGGGGCGCTGCTGGTGCGCGGACAGCCCACGACCTATTACAATATCGTCTCGGCGTCGTTCGGCTTTCAACTCGGCGTGCAGGCGCGCACCATCATCATCATGTTCATGACTCGTGACGCGCTCAATCAGTTCGATCGCACCGCCGGCTGGAAGGTGGGCGTTGACGGATCGGTGGTGCTGGTCACGCTCGGCGCCGACGGCTCGATCGACACGAACAACCTCACGAGCCCTGTCATCGGCTTCGTGCTCGACCAGAAAGGGCTGATGTACAATCTGACCCTCGAAGGCTCGAAGATCACCCAAATCAATCCCTGAAGCCGTTGAAGTTCTGCGAAATTTCGGCAGCACAAGGCCCACCTGCTTCACCCTTTTTCTTTGCGACATACTGCAACATAATTCCAAGCATTTTCAATGGCTGTCATTATATGTCGGCGACTCCATGCAACATGAACGCGACATACGGGGCTGACCCACATGCGGCGGACCGCTGATCGAGATCGACCGGTACGGCGAGCGGCTCGTCGGATGTGTCGTGTGCAATCTCTGGCGTTGGCGCAACAGCGCAAGCGTGACGATGCCGCTGCCCGAGCCTGACCTTGAGGCGCTGAGAAAGCGCGTTGGGAACTAGCCGGTCTGAGCTTCGGTTACCGGCCGTTAATCGTTCCGAGCCATTTTGGCGTAATGGTCCTGACGCCTGAGCAACACGCAGAAATTGCGGCGGTCTACGATAAGTGCGCAGCCGACCATATGGTGCCGCGGCCACAGCGCGCAGCATTTGCCCGCAAAGCAGAAATGTTTCGCATGCTTGCTCGCTCGGGAGCCAAGCCAAAATCGACCCCGACACCCCTCACGCCCCAAAAAGTTTCCGACCCTGCCAACGAGAGATTGGGCAATCCCGGGATGCTCTCAGCGGCGCGGTATCTATTTGCGTGGCAGCAACGTCGGTAGCTTGGCGATGTCGGCGACAAACAGGCTCTCCCTCATCGATTGCGAAGCCATCTGGCGCTGGACATGCGAGCAAAAATTGAAAAATTGTGGCAACCAGAACCCTGGCACGGCGTTCTGCCTGCGGCGCGCTCACGCATTCGGCCGAACCTCGGGAGTATTGGCGTGAAACTGTTGGCGATGCTTTTGCTAATGATGTTCAGTGCGATTCCGGGGCGGGCCTATGCCGAAGATGCTCTGCCTCAACCTTCAACACGAGCGGATTGCGAAGCAGCATCGGGTTGGTCGTGGAGCGAGACGGCCAATGTCTGCGAGCTCTATTCCCAAGAGGCAGCTACGGCGAGGCCTCAGCCCCTCACGAGAGCGGATTGCGATCTGGCCGGCATGTCGTGGAACGAGAGTGCGCTTGTCTGTGAGGTGAAATCCGAAGGAGCGGCGCAAGGATCGGCACCGACGGAGAATCCGGCTGTGCAATCGATCCTCATCAACATCGACAAATCCACGCAACAAATGACGGTCTTCGTCGACGGCGTGCAAAAATACGATTGGCCGGTATCTACGGGAAAGCGCGGTTATTCCACGCCGTCGGGCACCTTCGCGGCCTTATCGATGAATGAGATTTGGTATAGCAAGGAGTGGGAAAACGCTCCTATGCCGCATGCCATTTTCTTCATGAAAGACGGGCACGCGATCCACGGCAGCTACGACGTGAAGCATCTCGGCCAACCTGCATCGCATGGCTGCGTGCGCGTCGACCCACAAAATGCCACGCTCCTCTACGACTTGGTGAAGGAGAGCGGCCTGGAAAATACGCAGGTGGTGTTGAGCGGCGAGGCGCCTGGCGGCGAGGGCAAAGTGGCAAGCACAGCGAAATCTCCGGCTCGTTATGCTCAGGCTGCTCCCCGCGCGTTCAGGCCCCGTTACTATGCCGAGTTAGATGACTTCCAACCTCGCAGGCGCGGCGGCTTTTTCAGGCGCCTGTTTGGCGGCCGATAAGGCATCTCACCCCCTTCGCCCCCACGGCCTAAAAGCAGCCGTTTCCTGTCGTCATGGCTCGAGCGATTGCAGCGACCCGAGGAATGGCCGGAGACCCGAGACGTGAGAGCCGCATGAAGTACGTCTGGCCGTGGCTGGGTTTTGCTGCCCTTATCGGCGCGATGTGGTTGGCGTTCGCAGAGTAGCGCGGTCGGGAACTTCAACTCCGGCCGAACGTTGGGACAGCGGTTGGCGCATGTCAATTTTCTCTCCCGCACCGGCTTAGCCAAGCGGCGCCAACTGGACCTAGTAGGCTTCTGCGTATTAGCACCCGCGTATACGGCTAAGAAGCCCGGCCCCCACGCCGGGCTTCACCTTGTCTGGGACAGTGCGCTGGATCAGACGCGGCTTGCAGCCGGGCTGAGGCACTCTATTTGGAACTTCATCCTTGGATGGGGGTTGAGGCCATAGGATCGGCGCCCTATGGCATCCCCAGCCCCCGCCGACCCGCATAGTAAGCCCGGTCCCTCAGCCGGGCTTCTTTTTGTGCAGTTGAAATTTGCACTTGCGCCGACTTACCTATTAGGCGATGGCGTAGTCTTCCCTCTCCCGCCACTGGTTCGGAGAGCCCTGGCTCTCCCACGTGGCTGGGGCTCTCCACTTTCTCTCCTACCCTTTGCCTAGATGCTGCCGCGCTGCGCATCATCGGGACATGACTGAGCCTCCTATGGCCATGGGGACCACCGAGGCTTCCTGCCGCCCCTAACCAACATGATGCCAACAGCTATTAGGACGGCGCGTTGGCGGGGTCTTGCTTCCCGCCTTATGCAACGCGGAACAGTTGGCGCTTCCTCTAGTCGTTATCGTTATCGTGATCGTGATCGTGATCATGATCGTGGTCGTGGTCGTGATGATCGTGGTCGTGATGGTCATGATCGTGGTCATGAGTCGTGGTCGATTGGTCATGATCGCCGTGGTGATCCCGGTCATGATCGTGGTCATGATCATGGCCGTAGCCCCTGTAACCGGGGCCATAGCCTGGCCTCCAACTTGGCGCCCATCCGGGACCGGGGCCATAGGCTTCCGACGCGCAGAAGCCGTTCCATGGACCGCACACGCCGCGACACCAGTTGTTCCAGCCGCCGCATTGGGCTTGGCACCAATTGTTCCAAGGCCCGCATTCGTTATCGCACCAGTGGTTCCAGTCGCCGCATTGCGGCATGCACCAATTATTCCAGGGGCCGCAGCCCGACGCCGGGGGGGTGAAGAGACTCAGGGGGAGCATAGGGCCCCCTGGGCTCATCGAGCGGGGACGATTCCGGCTCATGCTCATAGGCTTGGGGAGGATATTGGGAGGGCTCCTCAGAGCATGAGGGGCTCGATCTTCGCTTGACGCAGAACTGTTCCGGTAGCGGCCTATTGAGTTTTTGAAAATACCCGATGCTCGTACAGGCCTCTCGAGCAAGTGCACGCACCATCTGCAGGCTCGCTGCTCACTATCAATCGAGAGTTTGTCGCCGCTAGATTTCGGCAGAACTTTCGCACAGCCGTCGCCCACTTGCGAGTATCAAGCCTTATGCCCGCGTTCAGCGTTGACATGTGCTCGCCAGTTGAGGACATGAAGCTTCCTTGCTGCCTTGCCTCCCGGCGCCATAGCGGATCGCTCCTAGGCTAGGGTGTCGGGCCGCCTCGGCGCGACCATTCACGCGCCATTCTCGACGCCACCTCGGAACCCCGGCTTCGGAGCGCGCTTGACGGTCATCTCGCATTCGCCGACCAGCACACTCAGCGGTCATGGCCAGGATACTTCGAGGAGCGTGATAAGCAATGACGTTCGGCAGCGGCTTACACCTAAGACTTGTCTTGGTCGGACGGTAGAGATCGTCGAGTGTGTCCCTCATCTTGACCCGATTCAGCAAAGCGCAAGTCTGGGAACGGGATTGCGGTCGATGAAAAGCCCTGGCCTCTCATGTGCCCTCTACGGAGGCTAGGCAGATGCAAGATCATCGTCGGCTTGGCCTCGAGAACGCAGTAGAGCATGCCGGCTGAATGACGTAGGACGCCACGATTCGCCTCATGCACCTGAAACCTATCCAGTCCCGTTATCGTGGAGGTCGTCGATCGATGCGACAAGGACTGGCGGCGCGAGACTAAGGTAGCGGCAAACACCATGCCCAGCCTGCGTTAGACTTCCGGCGCTGTTCCAGCGTGCTGGCTAAGAGCATGAGACCATGACGCCCGGTCTTGAGCTAATTGCCGCCCGTCGAAGTGGCCGAGTCAGCAACATTCGTCTAGCGGAAGGAGTCCATTGTCTTTACGCCATCGAGAAAGGCCCAGGAAGCGCGAGCGGCCTAACGCTAAACCCGTGTCGACAGAACCGATCGCTTTACCCCGCTCGCGTTAAGGTGCTTTTTGTTTGGCAGACCGAGCCGCAGTTCTGAGATGGCCGACCGATATGCGGTCTGGTGCCCGCACCCCTCGGCCTATAGGCCCACTCGGCTCACCGAAGCCGGCCGAAGAAAAATAACCGCCGCGCGTGCGCCGACCTCGCAGCTTTATCGTCCGAGCTGCGGGCTCGGCCCTGACGCGCTTCTTTGCAGTGGGCGCGGATTGGCCTCGCTGCCTCTCCCGCCACTTTCCTTGCGGGGGTCGCCATTGCAGTTTGATTCTGGGCGGGTGGAAACTCAACCTCCTCCAGGCATTGCACTTGTAGTTATCACGATGTGAATAAAGTTCCACGGCGAAGGACAAATAAGAATCTCGCTATTCAAATTTTTACGGCTCACACTTAAACGTCACCGGCGCACGATGACGACAGACTCCGGTGACTGACACACCAGGAGGTTCACATGACCGTACGTGTTGCGTTCACTAGCTCTCTTTTTCTTGCCGCCATGTTGTTGCTCCCATCGTCAATGGCGTCGTCGGCAGAGTTAACCGGCGCTTGCTTGAAAGATGCCAAGGCGCAGTGCCCCGGGGTGGAAGCTGGAGGAGGCCAGATCAAGGACTGCCTCAAGACGCACATCAAGGACCTGTCCGATGACTGCAAGGCAGTGTTGCTCAAGGTGGCAAACGCCAAGGCCTGTGCGGATGACGCGAAGCAATTTTGCGCGGACACCCAGGCTGGCGGGGGCGCCCTTGAGGCCTGCCTCAAATCTCACATCGCTGACGTTAGCGATGCCTGCAAAGTAGCGATGGTGAACGCCGCAGCAGGCGAGTAGGTCAAAAACCAAGGTTACGGCGCTGGAAAGCGCCGTAACCTTGGTCGGCCATGCAATGTTCAAGATCAATTGATGGCATTTGCTGCCTTTGCTTTAGCCGTCGCAACCTCTGTGGCGCAGGCCATGTCGCTCGTGCCGCTTCATCAGTCAGACGGCATGATCACGCAAGTCCGAGAGAACTGCGGTACCGGCTATCACATGGTCAATGGTACCTGCATTCGTACTGCCGCTCGCCGGAATGCCGCCAGGTGTGCAGTTGGAATGCGCACAGTAGGTGGCCGTTGCGTCAAATAATTGAGTGCACTTGGCGACAATTGGGCGTCGGCTTCGGTCGGCGCCCTTTTACGTTCCGTGGCTAGTCTCGCGCCGGGTGCGACAAGAGCGCAATCGGCTGCGAAGCCATCGAAGGATTATAGTTGGAGTTGGCCGTTCGTGCGTCCGAACGTCCTATGGCAAACTCAGCCCCGGTCACTTGCCGGGGCTTTTTAACGCACCAACATTCGAGGTCAGTGGATGGTAGTAAACTAAGGCGGGAGCGAGCTTTGGTCATCTCCTTAGGCTCGCGACTAGAGGCCGTCGCAGCTTTCGGCTTTAGAGTTGCGGCGGCCTTGATGCTTTGCGGTATGCGCTGGGGGAATTGCATCGGCCTCGGGAATTCGGCCTGCCACTTTGTCGCAGGCTTTTGCGACTATGCCGCAGCAACTAAGTTGCTTTCTAGCGCTTTCTCTCCACCTTTCTAGCGTCTTCTCTCCAAGCCAGTTAGTGGCGAACTTTGGAGGAGAACTCACATGAAGAAACTCGTTTCCGTTGTTGTTGCGGCCGGCCTCGCCGTCGCTTTTGCATCGCCTGTGCTCGCGACCACTAAAGTGCCGACGAGCAAGGCCGCTTGCGAGAAGGCTAAAATGTCGTGGGATGACAGCGCGAAGAAGTGCTCGAAAAGCAGCATGTAGTTTGCTGGACTGCTAAAAATCGGTGGGCGTCGGCTTCGGCCGGCGCCCTTATTATTGCTTCCTTCGGCGCGGCGTGAGTGGCGAAGGCTTGTCTCACCATCAAGCCAACATCTTGAACAGCAGCAGAAGAGCCACTCCGATAATGAGCCATGCCACTACGACTTGGGGACGCGCTCTGATCGTCATGCCCGACCTCCGAAAAAAGCGGTCGTCCCCTACAGTGGACAGCCCAGTTACAGAACCAACAATCCTATCCAGACAACTATTCCAAACAGCGCGAAGCCGAGAACGGCCAAGAAGTAAGTCCACACGCCGCGTTCATACCGAGCGAGTAGTTCGTCTCGCGACTGTTGGTGCCGATGCCTCGTGACCATGATCTCCATCCTCGCGAAGATCGGGGCCAGAGCAGCAGTCTGGGAATGGCATCTACTCTGGCCCCTTCCCAACATGGCAGCGCTAGGTTTCCCCCCGAGCGCGGCCGCCGAGTTGGTGCGCGCAGCTAGGAACCTAGTGCGATCCTCGACAAGCGTTAAACGTGCCAAAGTCTTGTCAGCAGGTGACAACAGGCGTCGGCTTCGGTCGGCGCCCTTTTACGTTCCGTGACCAGTCTCGCGCCGGGTGCGACACGAGCGCAATCGCCTGCGAAGCCATCGAAGGATATAGTCGGAGTTGGCCGTTCGTGCTTCCGAACGTCCTATGGCAAACTCAGCCCCGGGTCACGGCCGGGGCTTTTTCTTCACCTTCTGTTAAACACCGCAGCGCATGTTCGCGCGTCTCTACTGTTTTGCGCTGAGGGAATAAGACGGCCTCGGGAGCCCTAATCCCCCGGGGCCGTTTCCTTTGGGGGCGTCGGCTTCGGTCGGCGCCTCGTGGCCATGATCTCCATCCTCGCCATAGATGGCAGCCGGGATGCCCCTCACTGATTTGGGCGGCCCGGCGCGGCTCACTTGACTTGCAGAGGAGCGCGCCAGGGCCTGACCGCACGCGGGCAAGCGACTCCGCACGTCCGGCTGATTGGCTAACGCGGTCTCGATACGCTCGTTCCTCAGATGCCCCGCATTAGGCTCCTGAACGCGGAGCTCGGGACTTATGAGGGGCTCTACAGAAGCTATCTGTCGGATGCGATAGAGGTCTGTCGGCATTCCCGGTGCAGGGCGAGCTTGAATAAGAAATCGACCTCGATCAGTTAGTAACCCCTATGCGGCCGAGGCAGCGAAGTCCGAGCGTATCGGCCTTTGGCGTGGAACGGTTGATGACGTTGACGGGATTCGTTGGTGACGTTGACGCGTAGTTCCATCCGGCAGTCCCATCCCCGCCACCTAGGACGGTGATTAACCGGCGACCGACTTACTGACTGCCCCTTCAATAGCGGAGCGAGATGACGGTGGACCTGCTCCTCGGTGCAGCCCAACAGCCGCAACCTTTTCGCTATCTCATCTCGGTCACGTTGAATTGGCTTTGAGGTATCGCCGCATACCCCGTAACTATCGCGAACGGCCATTTGGCGCTGTGGCAGAACGCACAGCTTCTTGGGAAACGGGCCAGCTTACGGCGTCGAGTTCAGAAACTGGAAGACGGGCGCCGATGTTGCAGCGGATGACTTCATGTTCAAAAACACGATGGGCGCCGAGAAAATCGAAGTGAAGGAACTCCGGCGCGCACGCCTTCCGGCATTTCTTTGCTTCCTGGTGTCTCAACCGAATCAAAGATGGCGGCTTAGGCCTCCCGCTGAAAAATGTTCAGGAGCGCATGGGCCATGCCTCAATCGTGCTGACGGCGAACACCTACGGCCACTTGTTCAAAGCCGAAGATGCCGACGATCTGGCGGCCGCTGAGAAAGCCCTGCTCGGCTAGGCTCGACACGGATGCGACAAGGATGCGACATAGACCCGCGTAACCCTTGTGCCACAAGCATTCTGGTCATCTGTACAATCTGACCCTCGAAGGCTCGAAGATCACCCGCATCAATCCCTGACGCGCGGCCGGGCATGGCTAAAGGGCCCGCCGCCGCATCGTTCGCCCCTCGTTCGGCAACGTCACGCGGCGCGCTATTTCAGCGGCGGCAACGGCTGAGCGACGACGGCCTGGTTGTGGTGGAAGAAGCAGCCCCCCAGCGCCACAGGCGCTGTCAGGACCGCCAAGATAGCGATCACACGCATTACTAGCCCCTTACTCATAACGCAACTGACGTCACACTTACTCGTTCCAGAAGATCACATTTGGGCGGATAATTGGTGGCTGATTTGCCACAGTGGCGGGGCTTCTAACGTCACGGCGAAGAATCCTTCGGGCGATAAACGCTTGGTTAACTATATCGCGCTGGTATCTCTGTCGTGTCAGAGAACCGCTTTCTCCAGTCCTGCTCCGCGCTGCTCGCCAGCGCCATACTCGTGTGCGGCACACATTTACTGTTGATCGCGAGTCAGCCGTCGCTCGAGCCGCAACACTCCGAGGTCGAATTACCGGTTTCCCAGCCGTCCTTGGCACACAGCTCGGAAACATCCATCGAAATCACGACGGAGAACGCCCCAGAAGTGCCGCTTGATTCTCAGGCCGCTCCCGAACCCGCGGCGCCCGAGCCTCTTCCCCCGTCAGCCAGCCGCGAGATCACCGCGTCGCTGCCCCAATCCTCGGCGACGCCTTCTCCTTTCGCGGGGGACCAGACCAGTCTCGGCTCCGATGACGCAGATCCCGCCGTGACGCCAACGCTTGAAGCCGCACCGGTCGAAACGGCATTCGCCGAAATTGCCCCCGCCGCGCCGCAGACCCCCGACAATGCTTCGGTCACCGAACAGCACGCGGTCGCCGAGATCGCTGAGGAGCCGCAGCATGCAGTGCGCACTCCGGTCGAAGAGCAGCATGCCAGCACCGAACTGACCGACGTCGCCTCTCACGCGCCCGCGGCCGTGCAAGCTGTTGCTTCGGCGGAAACCGTTGCGGCGCCTGCGTCCGAGCTAAGCGACGTCGCCTCTCACGAGCCGGCAGTCGAGCAAGCTGTTGCGTCGGCGGGAACCGTGCCCGCGCCCACGTCCGAGCCGAGCGACATCGACCCTCGCGCGCGGGTCGCCGGGCAACCCGTTTCGTCGGCGGAAACCTCGGCCGCGCCCACGTCCGAGCCGATCCGGCCGAGCGATCTCGGCGAGCCCGCGACGACGGCGGGGACCAATGACAATGCGAGCGCGGCCATCGTTGCCGCCGCTGAAGTCGCGGCTTCGTCATTGCCAAGCCAGGAAGCGAAGTCACCCTCACTGACTGCCGGCGTTGCCAACGCCATGCCACGAGCCATCGCCTCCGCTGCTGCAATAGCCGCAGCGCAGCCCGCGCCAAAGCCAAAGGCTGCGGTCGCCTCACGATCGGCGAAGCCGGAGAGCGTCCCGCTGCCGAGGCCGAGACCGATCCCGGCCGCGGACACCAAGAAGGCGCCGCCGCCGAAACCTGAGACGACTGCGCCACAGCGAAAGGAGCAGCCCTCGGCGGAAACGAAGCCGCGCTGGTCGCCGATGGCGCTCGCTCCCGCCGACAAGGATACCGTGGCCAAGCCGAAGCTCTCGCCGAAGCGCACCGAGAGCGCTGGCGGCTACAATGCCAAGATCTGGTCTGCGCTCGCGCGTCGTAAGCCAAAGACCGGCAAGAGCGGCAGCGCTAGCGTGACCTTCGCCATCGGACCGGGTGGCAGGCTTCAATCGGTGCGGATCAGCGGTTCGAGCGGCGATTCACAGCTGGACCAGATGGCGCTCGCCACCGTGCGCAATGCAGCGCCCTTCCCACCGCCGAATTCTTCTTCGGCGTCCTATACCATTCGTATCTATTTCCGCTGATCGAATGTGGCACTGAGATGATCGAGATCGGCACGCGCGTCGATGTCGGCGAAGATCGCGTCCGTATCCATCTCGACCTCGATCACTTGATCCGCGTGCCGGCGCAGCAATGCCTTGGCGCCGGCATCGCCTGAGAGCGCCGCTATCTCCGCGAAGAAGCGCGCACCCCACAGCACCGGATTGCCGCGCCTGCCATGCCGAACCGGCACGCACACCCCCTCCCCGCCGCGCGCGACAAATGCCGAGATCAAAGCCTTCAGCTCGCCTTCGCCAATTGCCGGCATGTCGCCAAGCAAGATGATCGCGCCGTCGCAGCCGGACGGCAGGGCGCGTAGTCCCACGCGGAGCGAGAGGCTCAGACCCTGCTCCCAATCCTGATTGAGGACGGTGGTCACCTCGGCGCCGGCGAGCGCGTCGGCAACGCGCGCGGCCTCGTGGCCGGTGACGGCGATCACGGGTCGCGCGCCGCTCGCTCGCGCTGCAAGAGCAACGCGCCGCACCATTGCGATCCCGTCGATCGGCTCGAGAAGCTTGTTGCGCCGCCCGAAGCGCGACGATCGCCCGGCGGCGAGGACGATGGCCGCGATCTTGAGGCGACGCGGCCCGCCGCTCGGCACGCCGCTCATGCGCGTCCGCGATCCTTGCCACGCTGCGCCGCGGTGATCTCGGCGATGATCGAGAGCGCGATCTCGGCTGGCCCGGTCGCGCCGATATCCAATCCGATCGGCGCGTGAATGCGAGCGATGTCCTCCGGCGCGACGCCGGCCCCCGCCAATCGCGCGACGCGGCCGGCATGGGTCTTCTTGCTTCCCATGGCGCCGACGTAGAAGGCGTCGGATTTCAGCGCACGGATCAGCGCCGGCTCGTCGATCCTGCTTTCGTGGCTGAGTGTGACGATTGCGGTGCGCGTGTCGATGCCAAGCTCAGGCATCACGTCGCCGGGCCATTCCTCCCTGATGGCCACATCCCCGAAGCGCTCTTTCGTAGCAAACGCCGAGCGCGGATCGACCACCACCACTTCATAGCCAAGCATGCGCGCCATCTTCACCAAAGCCTGAGCCACATGCACCGCGCCGACCACGACGAGGCGAACCGGCGGGCAGAACACGTTGATCAGCACGTCGCCGTGCTTGCCTTCGACCACCGCACTCTTGTTGCGTGAGAAGGCCTCGTGCAGTGCCGGGCGAAGCTCGGGGCGCACATCGGAGGTCTCGCGCGCGAGGCTATGCGTCCCGCTTGCTAGATCGGTGACAAGCGCCGCCGACTTCCGGCCCGACACGGTGTTGGCAAGCTCCGCCAGCACGTCGAGGTTATGCCCCGGCACCAGCGGCTCGACAAAGATGCGGATTGTGCCGCCGCAGGCGAGACCCACCGCCCAGGCGGTCTCTTCGGCGACGCTGAACTCAAGTGTCTTCGGCTTGACCGAAGCCATCGCCTCCGCCGCTTCTGCGATCACTGCGCCTTCGACGCAGCCGCCCGATACCGAGCCCGCGAAATTCCCCTCACCGTCGATGGCGAGCTGGCTGCCGGCAGGCGCCGGTGCCGAGCCCCAAGTTTGCAGCACGGTGGCGAGCGCTACGGTGCGCCCCTCTTTGACCCAATCGAGGGCACGCGCAAGAATTGGCTTATCGGTCCTCGGACCATCTTGCTCTTTGAACCTCATCGCTCACCTTCTCCTAAGCCGCGTGCAAGCGCTCCGCCAACCAGTTCCCGAGACGCTGGCGCGCGCGGCCATGCGCTCGCCGCAGCACACGGCCCATATTCATGAAGCCGTGGATCGTGCCTTCGGCGCATTCATACTCAACCGGCACGCCGGCAGCGGCTAGTATCTGGGCATACTCCTCGCCCTCGTCGCGCAACGGGTCGTGCCCGGCGGTGATGATCAGCGCCGGCGGCAGGCCGGTATAATCTTCGTAAAGCGAGGGCATGGCGCGCGGATCGGCCACCGGCCACGACGTCCCGAAATAATGGCCGAAGAACCAGTTGATCATGTCGCGCGGAATCGGGAATTGCTGGGCGAGATCCTTGCGCGAAGGAAAGCGGCAGCGGAGGTCGAGCGCGGGATAGATCAGAGCCTGGGCGCGCGCGGGAGCCGCGAGACGTCCCATGGTCTCGTGCAGAGCGACCGCCGCGAGACCGGCGCCGGCGCTGTCGCCCACCACTGCGATGCGCTGCCGATCGAGGCCGAGACTGGACGCCTCATGTGACAGCCAGGTCAGCGCGACCACGGTGTCCTCAACCGCCGCAGGGAACGGATGCTCCGGCGCGAGCCGGTAGTCGAGCGAGAACACCGTCGCGCCGGTGTCGTGGCAGAGCGTGCGGCACATGACGTCGTGGGTCTCGATGTCGCCAAGAACGCAACCGCCACCATGCATGAACAGGATGGCCGCACCGGCCGCTCGTCCCTGATCGGCCGGAACATATTTGCGCAAGCGGAGAGTTCCGACCTGTCCAGGAATGTGGATGTCGATGGCCTCGCCGATCCTCGGCGGCGCGATCTCTGTCTTGCCCAGCGTGCGGCGATACTCGTCGCGCGCCGAGCCAGGGGTGAGCGTCCAAAGCGGCGTGGCGGTCGCCGACGACGCCCAATACAGAAGCGCTTCAGTTTCGCGGTCGAGTTTCAAATCGTGACTTGGTCTAGAGAGCCAATGTTGGGGATTGGGGGCCAGGCGGAACGGGCGCACTCTAGCAGAACTTCGGCGACGCCCTCGTACCAAGGCTTTAGCACCGCATCCGCGTTAGAATCGTGCGAAGGGGGCAAACATGAAAAACCTGCGCCGAGGCCCGTCAGCGCGCCGAGACGCGCGCGCACCTTGCGCGTCCGGCGTCGTACCCACCGCATCGGATACCGGCATAGCCTGAGAAACCAAGAGCGGGCGCGCCGGAGTCCGCTTTTTCAGGTTGGTTAACGGTGGTTTAGAGGCGACGAGCTGTGAAGGGTCGCTCTCGGCGGCCGAGCGCATCGCAGTTTGCGTCTTCGTCGGGCTCGGGCCGCCGATCGCGGCGAGATATTTCTCGAACACCCAGCCGCGTTCCTTGGTCACCGGGTCCGAGACGCCGACCCAGCCGCCGTCCCGGCCGACAACCTGCAACTCCGTGCCGGAGGGATAGTATTTGACCGTGGGTGAGGAGACCGAAGCCTTGCTGTGCACCTTAGCGGCAGTCGCCACCTTGGTCCACTCCACCGACCCCTGCTCCGCACCGTCAGTCACGATCGCAAGTTGATCCTCCACAGCGGCACTCTGCTGAGGCGGCAACGGAGCCGGCTTAGGATTGCTCGCCAATTGCGGTTTGTGCCCAAGCGGCAGGTTGGACAGGGTCGTGCCCCACGAACGCAGCTGCCTTGCCCGGGTAGGAGCAGGTTCAATGCTGGCGACCGTTGCTCTTGGCGGGGGAACTAGGATGTCGGCCGCATAAATTGCAGCACCCAAAAGGCAGAACGATACGAGCAACCGTGTCATGGCCAGGCTCCAGCCCAGCCCCCGTGGCTCCTATCTCGGCATGCGCCTCGCTGATTTCAAGCCGTGGCCCCGGCCATTAATTTTGCCGCCGTGCGGGGCTCGTCCGAGCAGCTTCGCAGTAATAGCAACGTTTTAGTAGCGGAGGAGCGAATCCGCCGCAATCATCATTGCCTGAGAATCGAAGTGTAGGTTCAAATCTTGCACTCGAAGCCACCTGTTACCGAACCCGATTGCTAGTTGACCGAGGGCGGTCTCGAAAACCGTTGTACGGGTAACTGTACCGTGGGTTCGAATCCCACCCTCTCCGCCAGATACCATTGATGTATAATGGATTTTACTGATCATCGCGTTTCTACAGACAGTCCTACAGCAGCCGCTAGGTCAGGCGTCTATCGCGGCGGAAGGTGCTATTGGCAAGGGACGACGGGGCACCATGATCCCGTCAATAATAGTGGGTGGGGACACCCGCCGACAAGCGGGTGCCCAGCAAGGGGAGATAACTTGGTCGAAGTTTATCGAGTTCTGGTTGTAGCCCTGTGGGAAATCTTGTGCCATGGCGGGCGCGGCGAAGGCGACAACCAAAGCGACGGCGAGGACAAGCTTCTTCATGGAGGGTCTCCTTAAGGTTTGGCCGAGAGTTGATTCCTGGGGTTCGCCCGTTGGCCATTGACCGTTCGATCAGCGCATAGGTGGGCGCGGAGATAGAGTTTGGCCATAATACTGGCGGTTATGGAGTTAGTGCTTTGGAATAGGGCGGTCGTACTATGTTCGCTCTTTGCGGTCTCGTAGCAATGCGGTGTTCCTTGTTGTGATGATGCCGACACGCCAATGATGTCAGCCGAGCAACCTATTCTCCAGGTTCGGGATCTCGTTCGAGCCTTTGGCGGGATCGTTGCCGTCAACGACTTCAGCCTCGATGTGTATCCGGGCTCGATCCATGGCCTGATCGGTCCCAACGGTGCCGGCAAGACGACGACCTTCAACGTGATCAGCGGCTTTTACGCGCCGTCCAGCGGCAAGGTCGTCTATCTCGGGGAAGACATCTCGGGACGAGAAACCAGCGCGCTGGCCGAGCTGGGACTGGTCCGGACCTTTCAAGGCACGACCCTGTTTCATCAGCTGAGCGTGTTGGACAATGTCCGCCTCGGCTGTCACCGCAGCGCCAAGGCCGGTCTCCTCAAGCGTATTCTCGGCGGCGATCGTGCCACCGAGGAGGCTGCCAACCAAAAGGCGCGCGACATCCTCGCGTTCTTCGGTTTGCAGGAGATGGCTGACGAGCTCGCCTCCAACCTCGCCCATGGTCATCAGCGGGCGCTGGGCGTGGCGGTGGCGCTGGCCGCCGATCCTAAGCTCATGCTGCTCGACGAACCTTTCACTGGCATGAACGCGGAAGAGACGAGACGGATGGCTAAGCTGGTGAGGCGGCTGCGCGACGAGCAGGGCGTGACCATCATGCTGATCGAGCACGACATGCAAGCGGTGATGGGGCTGTGCGAGATCATCACCGTGATGAATTTCGGCACGCGCCTCGCGGAAGGAACGCCGGACGAGGTGCGTGCCAATCCCGCCGTCATCGAGGCCTATCTAGGAAGCGCCGTCGATGCTGCTTGAGATCAACAATGTTCATGTTCATTACCACAAGGTGGCGGCGCTCAGGGGCATCGACATGGCGGTGCCGGAAGACGGCATCGTTACCATCATTGGCGCCAATGGCGCGGGCAAAAGCACGACACTGCGCTCCATTTCCGGACTGGTGCGGATCAGCAAAGGCGAGATCGTGTTCGATGGGCAACGCATCGACGGACTACCGCCCGAGAAGATCGTGGCCCTCGGCATCGCCCATGTGCCCGAAGGCCGCCGCGTCTTTCCGGGCCTGACGGTGGAGCAGAATCTGCGCAGCGGAGCCTTCCTGCGCACCGACAAGGGGGCGATCGACAGGGATCTCGACGAGGTGTACGGCCATTTCCCCAGGCTGAAGGAGCGCCGCAAGCAGTGGGCGCGGTCGCTCTCCGGCGGCGAGCAGCAAATGCTCGCCATCGGCCGCGCACTCATGTCGCGGCCGAAAATGCTGGTTCTCGACGAGCCCTCCATGGGTCTTTCGCCGGTCCTGGTGCAGGAGATCGCGCGCATCGTTCGCGAGATCGTCGCCCGTGGCGTGGCCGTCGTGCTGGTCGAGCAGAACGCCGAGCTCGCGCTCAGACTGGCGCGTTTCGCTTATGTGCTGGAGACCGGAAGTATTGCGCTGCAAGGCCCGGCGCACGAGCTGCACGACAACGAGCATGTGCGGCGGGCCTATCTTGGTGGCTGAGGACTGGACCATCCAAGAGCTCCTCACCGCAGGCTGGAGCGAGGCCGATCTCGCCTGGGAGCGGACGGCGGAAGAGACCGCCGAAGCTGTTGCCCACAAGGACTTCGCGCCGGCCAAGAGCAAGGCTGGGGAAGCGCTGCAGACGGCGCGAGCTGGCTTCGAGCCGATCGACCCTCGCCTTGGCAGCAGCCTCGCCAATTACGGCCTCTGCTTGCATTTGTCCGGCCACAGCGAGGGGGTTGCCCATCTGTTTCGTGAGGGGCTCGACGTATGGCGCGCGGCGGGCCCGTGGATCGCCCGCATGGACGCGCCGCGATCCGCCCGCAGCTCGCTGTTTCACCTGCGCATGGAGTTGCGTCACCGCGACACCTACCGGGCCCGATGGCAGGAACGCTGGCAAGCGATGACGGCGGACGCGAAGCTGCGCATCGAGGGACTGAACTCGTCCAACAACGACTCCGACGCTTGCGCAACTTCGGCCGAGGCGTTGGCGCGCTGGCGGCGCGAGCGGCCGGCCATGCTCAACGACACGCGCAAGCTGATGGGGGCAGCGTTACTGCTGCTCGCCCCGCCGCCGCGGAAGCGCGTATCCCACCCGCAATAACCAAAGCAAAGCGCTGGGATCTATTTCGCCGGCTGCTCGACTTCCACCCGCTGTTCCACGATGGCGCGTCTGCGCCCTCGGCCGGCGATCCATTCCTTGACCTTGGGAACTAGGCCCTCCAGGCCAGTTGGCAGGAACAGAATAAACAGAATGAGGAGCGCGCCATAGAACATCGGCCGCATCTGGTCCACGCCGAGCGCTCGCAGCACCACTTCGTTGAGGATCGTCAGCGTGACCACGCCGATGATCGGGCCGTAGAAAGTTGCCGTCCCGCCGACGATCGCCCAGATGACGACGTAGACCATCTCCTCGACGTCGAACCGGTTAGGGGCCACCGCGCCGATATAGTGGGCATATAGCGCACCAGCGAGACCGGCGAAGAACGAGGCGATGACGAAGGCCAGCATGCGATAGCGGAAGGTGCTGACCCCGACGAACTCAGCGAGCCTGTCCTGCCAGTGGATGGCATGGAAGGTCAGTCCGATGCGGGAGTGCTCGACGCGATAAAGAACCACCAGTGATACCGCCACCACGATGAGGCAGAGATAATAGTAATTCACCGGGTCGTAGAAATCGACCGAGAGGAAATCGATATTGGGGAACGGCGGAATAAGCTTGATGCCCTTTGGTCCGCCGAACAGCCAGGTCAGGTCGCTCCACTTCCAGATCAAGCGGATAATCTCGCCGGCGGCGAACGAGCCGATCAGGAAGTAGAAGCCCTTCATGCGGAACAGCGGGAAGCTCAACAGAAAGGCGATGAATGCGGCGATGCAAGCGCCCGCCAGCATGGATAACGGCACCGGCACGGCGAGCTCCTTGGAGATGAGCGCCGAGGCGTAGGCACCCACGCCCATAATGACCACATGGGCAAGCGACCATTCACCGGTCAACGTCAACAACCGGTAGCTTAAGACCAGCAGCACGTTGATCACCAGCAGGACGAGGATCTCCTGCTGCGACAGCGAAAGCAAGTGCGGCAGCACGATCAGCATCGCCGCCAGCAGGACAAAGCCAAGAGCCCAGAGCAATCGGCTTTTGATGGCGCGCTCAGGCACGTTCCTTGGCTCCAAACAGACCGGTCGGCTTCACGATCAAGACGATGAGCATCAACAGCAGCCCGACGATGTTGGCGATCGTCCCGTCATAGATCGTGGTGACGAAGGTGTTGACGAAGGCGTAGAGGATGGCCGCGAGCACGGCGCCCTCCAGCGAGCCGATGCCGCCGACGATGATGATGATGAATGCGGTGATGATGACGGGATGCCCCATATGGGGCGTCGGCGCGACGAGCGGCGCGGTGAGCGCGCCGGCGACGCCCGCGAGAGCGGCGCCGATGAACATGGCCAGCCGCGCGGTATGGTTTATCGACATCCCCTGGAGAGCCGCCGCCTCGCGGTCCTGTGCACAGGCGCGCAGCGCCCAGCCAAATTTGCTCTTGCGCAGAAAGAGCCACAGCGCGCTCAACAGAACGACTGTGGCGAGGATGACGTAAAGCCGCTGATAGGTGAGCACCACGCCGTCCGAGAACACGATCTTGTCCTGGGTCGAAGGCGACACGTGCTCCATTTGCACGCCGAAGCCGAGCACCGCGATCGTCTGCAATATCAGGAGAAATCCGATCGATGCGATCAGCCCGCCGAGCGGATTGTCGCGTAGTGGTCGGAACAGGGCGTATTCCATGACCAGGCCGAGCAGGCCGACAAAAATGAGACCGGCGGCAACGGCGACGAAGAAGGGAGCGCCAAGCCCGGCGTAAAGGGAAACGACGGTATAAGCTCCGGCCATGTAGAGCTCGCCATGGGCGAAATTGACGACCCCCATCACGCCGAAAATTAGCACCAGGCCGACTGCGATCAGCGCCATGTAGCTCGCCGCATAAGTGGCGTTCACGACGGTCTGAAGGAACAGGTCGAGCGTCACCGTAAAGCTCCGCGATCCAGCCAACCTCGGATGAACATTCGTGCCGCAGGCCGGCGCGAAGCACGGCATTCGTCAAATCGGCGATTGCACCAGAGGCAAGATACAGCGGTTAGCTGACCCACAATGCAGCGCAGGAGCAGGAGGGCCGGCTCACTTGCGCTGATAGTACATCTGGTTGAGCGCCTCGAAGTGCTTGATCATGAGATCCTTATGCTTCCCCCACCAATCGGGTATGGACTTGTATTGCTTGATCTTGGCCTTGCCATCCTCGATGACGACCACCGGCCAGAAACCGACCAGGGCGTTGTCGATCCCGAACAGATCCTTGCCCCACCATTCGGCTTCGCCGAAGATGTGCTTGCCCTTGCCGTCATCCTTCATCGCTTTGAGCACGGCCTCCGGATCGGTGGTGCCGGCTGTCTGCGCGGCATCCGACCACAAATTCATGATAGAGGAGTATTCCCACGACACCGCACTCCACTGACCCTCGCCGTAGCGCTTCGCGTACTCCGCGTAAAACTGGTTCGGCTTCTTGAAATTGATCTGCGGCTCGTTAAGCGCCGGATCGTCGAAATCCGGGAACTGGAAGATGAAGCCCTCCATGAACTCCTTAGAGGTCTTGTCGATCATCTTGTGGTAGAAGTCGGCGGTGCAGGAGATCATCTGGCCCTTGAAGCCCTGCTGGAAAGCTTGCTCGGTGAGCGGGTGTACGTAGTCGGCGTAGCAGGTGTCGAGGCACAGGATGTCAGGCTTGAGGGCCAACATCTTCGACATGATCGGCGCAAAGTCGGTGGTCGCCGGATCGAAGAAGATCGGATCGCCCAGAACCTTGATCCCCGCCGCCTCGAAGGCCGCGAGATAGGTTGCCACCGACGGCTTGCCTAGGGAGTCGTCCTGGGCGCAGATGACCGCGGTCTTCATGTCCGGCTTGTTCTCCGCCAGCCACTCGACACCGGTGACGTTGTAAATCGGATGCACCTCGCATGGCGCGACCAGCATCGTGGTCTCGGGCGTGAGATCGCTTGGTAACAGCGTCGAGACCAGCATCTTCTCCTTGCTCGCCACCGGGAAAACGCCGGGCCAGGGATCGCCGCCAAGCATCATGATGAACTTGACGTCATCTTCCTTGATAAGCTTGACAGCGCCAGTGCGCGCCTTGCCGGGATCGTATTCGTCATCGTAGGCGACGAACTCGACCTTGTAGGCGTCGCCGCCGATCGGGATACCGCCATCGGCGTTGACCCAATCGGCCCAGATCTGACACCCGTCGAGCCCGGGCTTGCCCCAGGCTGAGACCGCACCGGTCAGTGGGGCGAGGAAACCGATCTTCACCACCTTCTCCGCGCCGAAGGCGATCTTCGGCATGGATGCGCCGGCCATGAGTGCGGCGGCAGCTGTTGTTGAGAGAAACTCGCGGCGATTGAGCGCGCCGAACACGGACGTCGTCATAGATACCCTCCACGTCGATCGACAGTGCGACCGTCGCAACGGACGATCGGCCTTGCGCTCGTTGCCGCCTCGGTTTTCGCGCAATGCAATCGAAAGCTTAAACCCGTTGCCGACGCTAGGGAATAGGAGCCACTTTGGTTCGCCTGCGCCGCTTTGGTTTCGATGGCGCCTGTTACAATGGCATCTTAAAGTAAAAGTCGGTTTGGCGGCGCAGCGGTCGAGAAGCTGCGCGCAACGAGCAGTGTCACGCGTTAGCGGTAGGAGCTAGGGAGGGAATTAGTCATGACAGGTCGTGTTGCCGTCATCGGGGCGGGGCCCTGCGGCCTCAGTGAATTGCGGGCATTCCAGCTGGCGAAGAGCAAGGGAGCGGACATTCCCGAGATCGTCTGTTTCGAGAAACAGAGCGATTGGGGCGGCCTCTGGAATTATACGTGGCGATCCGGGATCGACGAACATGGCGAGCCGGTGCATTGCAGCATGTACCGCTATTTGTGGTCGAACGGTCCCAAGGAGTGCCTGGAGTTCGCCGACTACACCTTCGATGACCATTTCAAGCAGCCCATCCCCTCCTACCCGCCGCGGGAAGTGCTCTACGACTACATCACCGGACGCGCGAAGGACGGCAACCTCAAGTCTTGGATTCAGTTCAACACAGTCGTCCGCGGCGTCCACTACGACAAGGAAGCAGATAAATTCTCCGTGACCGTCGAGCGCTTGACCGACCATACGCTGCATCACGACACGTTCGACTGGGTCATCGTGGCAACCGGCCATTTCTCCGTGCCGAACGTGCCGTACTTCCCCGGCATCGAGACGTTTCCCGGCCGCGTCCTGCACGCGCATGACTTTCGCAGCGCCGACGAATTCAAGGGTAAGGACTTGCTGCTCGTCGGCGCGAGCTACTCGGCCGAGGATATCGCGCTCCAATGCCACAAATACGGCGCCAAATCCGTCACCACGTGCTGGCGCACGCAGCCGATGGGGTTCAAGTGGCCGAAGGGAATGGACGAACGGGCGCTGCTCACCAAGATCGACGGCAAGACCGTTCATTTCAAGGATGGGTCGGCCAAGGATTTCGACGCGATCATCCTGTGCACCGGCTATCAGCATCACTTCCCCTTCCTGGAGAATTCGCTGAAGCTGCGCACGCATAACCGCATGCATCCGCCGCACATCTACAAGGGCATTTTCTGGATCGACAATCCAAAACTCATGTATCTCGGCATGCAAGACCAGTTCTATACCTTCTCGATGTTCGACGCGCAGGCCTGGTACGCGCGCGACGTGATCCTGGGAAGGGTCAAGCTGCCGTCTAAGGCGGAGATGCAAAAGGATGACGAGAAGTGGGTCAAGCGCGAAGAGGCGCTGAAGGACGCATTCGCGAAGATCGACTTCCAGGCGGATTATGTCCGCGATCTGTGCGCGGCGACCGACTATCCGAAATTCGACATCGACATGACGGTCGACGAGTTCAAGGAGTGGGAGCACGACAAGCAGAATTCGATCGTCGGCTACCGCAACAAGGCGTTCAAGTCGCCCTGCACGGGAACCACGGCGCCGGTGCATCACACGCCGTGGCTCGAGGCCATGGACGACACGATGAAGACGTTTCTCTCGGTCAAGAGGGCTGCCGCGGAATAGGTGTCGCGCGAGGGGCCAAGGGCCCGCCCTTACGCGCGCACCCGCATCTTCTCCGGATCGTAATGCGGGAAGCGCACGATCCGGGCGGGCAGCCGCTTCTGCTGGCCGTCGAGCTTGCCGATTTCGACCATGGTGCCGATGTCGCCATGGGCGACATCGACGCGGGCAAGCGCGATCGTCTTCTTCAGGATTGGCGAGCGGGTGGCGCTCGTGATTGTACCGATCTGCGCGCGGCCGACATGGACGCAGTCACCGTGCTTGACCGCCTCCTCGCCATCCATCTCAAGCCCGACGAGTTTTTTTTGCGGGTGCGCATGCCGTTCGATGAGCGCATTCCGGCCGATAAAATCGTCGTTCTTCGAGTTGAGCGGCACGGTGAAGCCGATTCCGGCCTCGAACGGGTCGGTCTGGTCGCAGAATTCGTAACCGGCGAAGACGAGACCCGCCTCGATACGCAGGATGTCGAGGGCCTCAAGACCGAGTGGTTTCAGCCCATGCGGCTCCCCCGCGTTCCAGATCGCGTCGAACACGGTACCCGCGTCCTTGGGATGGCAGAAGATCTCGTAACCGAGCTCCCCGGTGTAGCCGGTGCGCGACACGACGACCGGCGCCCCGTCGAATCCGCCGATGCGGCCGATGGTGAAGCGGAACCAGCCGAGCTCATCCACGGTGAGTTGCGTCGGCGGCGTCCAGATCACTTGCCGCAGGATGTCACGGCTCTTCGGTCCTTGCAGGGCGACGTTGTGCAGTTGATCGGTGGAAGAGCGCACCCAGGCCTTCAACCCGAGTTTCTCAGCGAGTTCGCGCAACCAAATGCCGCCATAATCGTCTCCACCGATCCAGCGGAAATTGTTGTCACCGAGCCGGAATAGCGTGCCATCGTCGACCATGCCGCCATGCTCGTAGCACATGGCGGTGTATACCACTTGGCCGACGGCGAGTTTCCGCACATTGCGGGTGAGCGCGTATTGCAGCAACGACTCGGAATCGGGGCCGGTGATCTCGAACTTTCGGAGCGGCGAGAGGTCCATGATGGCGGCACGCTCGCGGCAGGCCCAGTATTCGGCGACCGGCCCGTCATTGGAGAACTTTGGCAGCCAATAGCCGCGATACTCGATGTAATTGCGCGTTAAGGCTGAGAAACGCGGATGGAACGCAGTCTCGCGCGTGAGTTGGGGTTGGGCGTCTGGCGTCATCCTATAGGCCACTCCCCTGGAGAAGCTCTGTTTGTCGGAATAGGTCCGCACATGGATGTCGGTCGGGTTCCATCCGTTGGAAGGATCGATGTCGTCAGGGCAAGCTGAGGAGACGCAGACGAGGTCGGTGAGCGCGCGCAGCAAAACATAGTCTCCGGGGCGCGACCACGGCTCGTCGAAATAGAGTGCGTTGTTGGCGTCAATACCGGTGTTGTAGAAGAAGTTGAGCGCCATCCACCCTTTGCGCGGACCGATGCCGTAGGGCGCGAGCTCCTTGTTGAAATTATCGGTGCAATTGACATGGCCGGGATAACCTTGGTCGTCATAATAGCGCGCGTTGCAGGCAAGCCCGAAGGCGTCGTGGCGGCCAACTGTGTCGCGCATCTCCTCCACCAACGGCTGCATGTCCTGATCGAAGCCTTTGGAGCGGAGGCCGGGGTGCGGATAGCTCTGCCCCATCAGAGAGCGCGTTGTGGTGACGTCGAGTGGATGCTCGACGCCCTTGTCTAACTTGCGCGCGGCGAAACACTGGAAGTCGGTGCACTGGCGCCCGGCGACGTCGATGATCTGGATGTACTCGCCGGCACCGACGACATAGGCTTTGGCCGTCGCGCTGTCCACGCGGATATCCTGCAAGGGGTCGGCGAGCGGCTCGGGCAACGGGGTCTCGTTCGGCTTGAGGATGCGGCTCCGCTTGATATGCACGCGGATCGGCGTCGCCGTGTCTTGCGCGCCCGCGTGCATTGGCACGCCGGGCGCCGCCACGAGCAACAGGCCGTCGCGGGAAACGGTGAATTCGGCTTTGTCCCCAGCACGGGAGTCGCCGCCGAACAGCGTAACCGCCCGCGCCGCGCCGAGATCGGCACCACGCCGCTCAAGCTGGCGGCGCATGGAACGCGCGCTTTCGCCATGCTCAGCAAGAATTTGCTTCAACCCGCTCGCATCGCCATTGCCGCGCGCGCCGAGAATTGCGGGATCGAAAACACCGGTGGCATCGGCCGCCACCAGCTCGCAGCGCTGCATCCCCTCCACGTCCACAACGCGCACACGGTCGCCCGCGTGAATCCGAAGGGCGATGGCGCCCGCGCCCGGCACGGTGTATCGCTCTTCACCAGGCGCGAGGGTGCCGGGCCGTATGACGACTGCGGGCCGCGGCGGCCCTGGCCGGATGGTCTGGTCACTGGACAGAGTCAAAACTGATTTCCGTCACTCAGATGAGGATTCCGGTACGGTAGCGGTCACCCAGGCCCATATCAAGAAATTGGTCGGGAATGTCCATTGAGGGGCCAAACTTCGAGAGTTCAGCTTTCCCAAGTAATTCGAACTTAAAGTCTGACAGCCGCGTTCAATGCTGAGCGGCTTTGGGTCCTGACCTAGAGAACCCCAGCTGTGATCAGGCCAAGTAGGATGAACGAGCCCAGGCAGAACAGCTTTGGCGCCAATACGTCTGCCTCGTCCCTCGTTTTTGGCTGGAACCAAAAATATCCCGATGTTTTGGCCATTGTTTCCCCCGTTTAAGCTCCGCAATCCGTGGTGCGGCTCCCCGAGTACAAACGAGATGATTGGCAAGTCGTTCCCTAACCTCGCAAGGGTGCTGACGAAGAACTCGAAAACCGTTGTACGGGTAAGCGTACCGTGGATTCGAATCCCACCCTCTCCGACTGGTTCAAAGCCCCTTTCGCCGAGTCACTCAAGGCCTTGAAACTCCTTGAGGACGCGAGCACTATCGACAAGCAATGGACCATTGCGTCCTGCGCCACGGCCATCGTCAAATCGACGTTCGATAAGCATCCCGCGGCGAAGAATGTCATCAGGCGCATACATGCTCGACGTGTTTCGCCATCGTGTCGGCGGGTTTCCCACGCCCTTTTTGATCGAGCTTCCAAGCGGAGAAAAACACCAATTCGGCCAAGGCGCGGCTGAGTTTCGCGTGTGCCTTCGCAACGAGCGAGCGCTACGCGCACTCCGCTCGCTGGACGAGGGCAACATCGCCGAAGCCTATCTACAAGGTGACCTCGACATCGAAGGGGACATGCTGAAGCCTTTCGCTCTCCGCGCCCATCTCGATGATCGCCATCCGCTGGTCTGGGCCTGGCGCTTCATCGAGCCGCTTCTGTTCGGGCAGATCTACGCCAACAAGCAGGCGATCTCCTCTCACTACAATGCCGACCCGAAGTTGTTCCTGAGCTTCCTCGATCCTATTTTCCCCGCCTACAGCCAGGGGGTTTATGCCCATGACGATGAGCCGCTCTCGAAGGCGCTCGAGCGGAAGTTCGACTGGGCCATCGAGCAATGCGAGCTCGGTCCAGGTAAGACCGTGCTTGAGATCGGCCCCGGTTGGGGCGCCTTCGCCGGTCACGCGCTGAGATCCGGCGTGCGCTTTACCGGCATCACCAATTCCGAGGTCTCCCAGTCTTATCTCAAAGGGAAGCTTGCCAATTTCGGCGACCAGTTCGACATCATCCTCACCGACTTCTACGATTACGACTCGAAACAAAAATTCGATGCCATCGTCCTCATGGGAGTCATTGAACACCTTCCCGACTATGAACGCGTGCTGAAGAAAGTGGACCATCTGTTGAAGCCTGGTGGCTTCGTGTTTCTCGACGGGAGCGCGACGCGGAAGAAATATGAGCTTTCCACGTTCATGGTCCGCCACATCTATCCCGGCAACCATTCATGCCTAGTCCTCGACGACCTACTACATAAGCTTGCAAGAAAGACTGAGCTTGAGCTTTTGGAGGTGCAGAACGACCGCCGTAGCTACTCCCTAACCTTTAAACAATGGGCGCTGAACCTCGAGGCCAATAAGGACGCCATACAGCGGACTTTCGGGGATTTCGAGTTCCGCAAGTTCAGGCTCTTCCTATGGGGTGGCGTATATGAGTTTTCTGCCCGCAATCGCGATTGCTATCGGCTTTCGCTTTATAAGCCGACACTCCGTAAATTAGCTGCGCGGGCACTCAAGGCCCAAAAGAGTAAACACAGGCGCTGGATGCCTGGTGCGATTTGGCACCCGAATATGACTTTCGCGGAGAGTGATGACAGGTCAAGGAACTTGGACGGCACCCAAGAACGCCGCGCGGTACCAAGCTGAGATTTGCGAACGGCTCGCGGACATGGTTTTTTGCAGTCAACCTGCTACCATCGGCTTTCAGGAAAAACGCATGTTGTTCGCACGGTTGTTGCGGCCTTTTATCACCCTCGGCACATTGCACATAGTTGATGCGAGTGGGCGTGTGCATACGCTCACTGGTCGTGAACCCGGTCCTGAGGTCACTATGCGCGTCCATAGTAGACGCTCACAGCTGAGGCTGTTGTGGCGGCCGGCTTTGGCGGTGGGTGAGGCTTATATGGACGGCGACCTAACTGTGGAGGGCGGCGATCTATATCCGCTAATGGACCTCATCAATCGCAATATTTTTCGCGCTGGCTATAATCCGCTCAGCCAACTGCAGCGCATTCTCACCTGGCCGCTGCGCCTGCTACCTGCCGCTAATTCTCTGAAAAGGGCGCGCCGTAACGCCGCTTATACCTATGATCTCGATGTCGCGTTCTATCGCCTGTTCCTCGATAAGCACATGCAATACACCTGCGGTTATTTTCGCAAGGGCACCGAGACGTTGGAGGAAGCGCAGGAGGAGAAGATGCTACACTTGGCGTCCAAGCTCCTGCTCAAGCCCGGCATGAAGGTGCTAGAGATCGGCTGCGGCTGGGGAAATCTAGCGGTTTTTCTGACGGGGCTGGAGGTGGTCACCGTCCATGGATTGACCCTCTCTAGCGAACAATTGCAGGATGCTGAGCGCCTGGCACGGAAAAACGGAGTGGCGAGCCGTGCCCGTTTTTCCCTGCGCGATTATCGCCACGAGCATGGACAGTACGACCGCATCATATCGGTGGGCATGTTAGAACATGTGGGCGTACGGCACTATCGTGCTTATTTTAAACAGGTTCATGATCTGCTGACCGAGGACGGCGTGGCCGTCGTGCATTTTATCGGCCACATGGACAGGCCTTGTGGAAACGCGCCGTGGCTTAACAAATATATTTTCCCCGGCGGCTATACGCCGGCGCTGTCGGAAGTAATGGGCGTTTTGGAACAGCAGCGGCTGTTCGTCACCGACATCGAAGTGTGGCGCCAGCACTATCCACCGACGCTGGCCGCCTGGCGACAGCGCCTGCATGCCAATTGGGAAGCGGTCAAAGGCCGGTTTGGGGAAAATTTCTGCCGGATGTGGGATTTTTATCTTGCCAGTTCTGAAGCCGCACTCCGCCAGGACACTTTCGTCGTATTTCAACTGCAGTTGGCGCGTCGCATGGATGCTGCGCCGCTGACCCGCGATTACATCGAGCCGTGGAAGGATGCCCATCGGCCCGGTCCACCTGGCGTGCAAACACACACCACCAATCCAAACTGATCGTCGCAACGACCGCAGCCCCTGATTATTTGCGTGCAGGCTCGGCGAGATAGAACCGTCTAATGCCCCGCGTAAGTTTCAAGCCCGTTCTCCAACTGCTGGCTGCGAACGCGATTCCTCGCCGCGCCAAAGTAAGGGCTCCGGCGGAAGCTCGGCGCTAACCGCTCAGCGCCATGATCTCCAGCGCTTTACGACGCAGCTCCGCGGGATCAGTCACACCATCGGCGGCCAAGGCGACCAAAGTTCGGTTGAGCCTGATTTGCAATGCTACCGATTGATCGGAAGTCGCGGCAGGCATGTGCGCATAGAGCGTCGTCCAAACATTGTCATATGCCTGCTCGAGCGCTGCCAGAAGTTCTGGGCTGTACTCGTCAGATAGCTCACGAACGAGGGGCATGATCGCAGGACTCCTGATGACCTAAGCAGGCGGGAGCGCGACGCACCTCTCTCAGTCGTCGGGGCCTGTTTGTGGTTATTTGCCGACGATGCTTCAAGTGTGCGCGTCGGGCCATGCTCTGGCGAGTCAATTCGCTACGTCTTTTGACGTTGACACGAACTAAGATCGCTCCCGCCCCACCTTGGCTGTACCAACACCTGACTTCAGTTACGACACTTAGACGCCCCGAAGAGCCCTCAGCGCAAGAGAAACAACCTTTACTTTTGCGGGTCAGTTCCGACGCCGGTTAAGCCCCTTGCTCCATCGTCACGGCAACATCGCCGTTGGCCGATCCCTCTTTTAGCGCAGCTTGCACGATTCGCCGCAGAGCCTCTCGCCAGCCTTCGAGGATCCGGCAGAAGTTGTAGAGAAATGGGGCTGGGACTCGCGCCTGATAGGCTGCACTCGCATCGTCGGATATAATCAGTTCCGGCGTTCAGGCTTGAACGTCCATAAGCAAACTTAACCCGGTCACTCAGGCCGGGGTTTCTTTATGTGGGCCGCTGGCCGTATGTTGGAAGCATGGACCCGCTTCACGCCACCATCGACAGCGTCAACTGGAGCAAGTCATGTCGCGCAATTTCGCATTCGTCGGTTATGCCGCGCTCCTAGTTCTTTTCACGTTCACCTCAGTTCCGGCAGCCCAATTCGGCACTGCTGAAGAAGCTAAGGCCATGCTTGAGAGAGCAGTCGCCGCGGTGAAAGAGGACAAGGCAAAAGCACCTGATATGTTCAACAGGGGCGAAGGAGGCTTCAAGGACCGTGATCTTTACGTTTGGTGCGCCAACGCCTAGACGGCATCGTAACGGCGCATCCTACGCTTAAGGGCAAAGATTTGAACGGGATTGAGGGCAAGCATGGTGCGCCGTTCGGAAAGAGATAATGCAGACGGCTGCCGAAGGAACGATCAAAGAGGTTACTGATTGGTGGCCACGCCCTGGCTCCGACTAGCCGCTTGAGAAATGACATTTTTCACGAAGACCGGCGATCAGATTTGCGGTGTCGGCTACTATAAGGAATGAACGTCCCCAGTACACCGGGGGAAACACGCGACGACCGCATTGAGCTTGCTCACCGCTGAGGAGTCCCCGTCACTGCAAAGATGTCAGACCCCGACACATTGCGTCTACCGGAACTTGGCCTGTCGCCCGAGGAGGCGGCCAACCGGTTCGCGCGGCTACAACGAAAGCTCATTCCGCTGTGGGCATCCATAAATGCCCTCAATCAGGACGAGCAGACAATCGTTGTCGTTCCGTCGATCACGGCAGAGATCGACATCACGGGCGCCGAGATGCAGGCCTACGAGGAGCGATTCCTTTTTCTCCTCCTCCTGCTGCGGCAGCCCCGCGCCCGGCTGATCTACGTCACCTCACAGTCAATCCAGACAAGCACGGTGGATTACTATCTGGGAATGCTCCCGGGCGTGATCGCGAGCCACGCTCGGTCGCGCCTTTTCCTCGTCTCTCCGCAGGACGGGAGTCCCCGGCCGCTCACCGTCAAGCTGCTCGAGCGCCCGCACCTGATCGAGCGGATCCGATCTCTGATCCCGGACTGCGACCGCGCCCATCTGGTACCCTATAATACTACGACCCTCGAGCGCGATCTGGCCTTGCGGCTCGGCATCCCGATGTACGGTGCCGATCCGAAGTTCTTACCCTTCGGGACGAAGAGTGGGTCCCGCCGCTTATTCGTCGAAGAAGGCATTCCGCACCCCGTGGGTCGCGAGAACATCCATTCCACCGCGGCGGCAATCGACGCTATCCGCGCCATCCGACATGAAAAGCCTAGCGTATGCCAAGTCATCGTCAAGCTCAACGAGGCCTTCTCGGGAGAGGGAAACGCGCTCGCCGACTTGCAAGGTTTGCCGCCGCCGGGCGCACCGGACGAGGCTTCCCGGATCGAGGATCGTCTGCGCGTCATGCGTTGCGAGCTCCCGGGCATGACGTATGAGGCGTTCTGCGAGAGGCTGGAAGGGCTAGGGGGTGTCGTCGAGGAGTGGATCGCCGGCGAAGAATGTCGGAGCCCCAGTGTGCAACTGCGCGTTACGCCCCTAGGCGAGGTCGAGCTGCTGTCGACGCACGATCAATTGCTCGGCGGGATTGGCGGACAGAGGTATCTTGGCTGCCGGTTCCCGGCCGATCCTGCATACGCGCCCATGATCAGCCGTGAAGCCAAGAAGGTAGGGACTAGGCTTGCCAAGGAAGGGGTCCTCGGCCGCTTCGCGATCGATTTCGTGGTCGTCCGTTCCAATAAGGGAGCCTGGCAGCCTTACGCCATCGAGGTGAATCTGCGAAAGGGTGGAACGACGCACCCGTTCTTGACGCTGCAATTCCTCACCGATGGCACCTACGATCCCGACAGGGCGGTATTCTTTACCCCGGGCGGCCAGGAGAAGCACTTCGTCGCCCACGACCACCTGGAATCACGGGCCTATCGCGCCTTGTCGCCCGACGACCTGTTCGACATCGCTGTTCGCCGCGGCCTCCACTTCGACCAGACGCGCGAGACCGGGGTCATTTTCCACATGTTGGCCTCACTGGCTGAGAACGGGCGGATCGGGCTCGTAGCGATTGGAGACTCGGCCGCTGAGGCCGATGCGTTGTACCTGCGCACCCAGTCAGTGCTGGACGACGAATCCCGACTCGCGCTTGCGCCGCGCGTGCTGCCAGCCGTCGACTAGCCACCCGCACGCGGGGCAAGAGCGCAACGTGATGTTTGGAGGCCGCCGCGCTGATTAATGAACACGGCAAAGTGAAAATCCCAGCGGCCGCGCTGGGGAATAAGAGCGTCTTCGACCGAGTCTCCTTGTTGATCAGGCCTGAACGCCTATCAAGCTCCCACTCAAGAGATAAGGAGATCGATCTTGACCAAACTCATGTTAGCAACTGCTTTGCTCGCCGCGTTGAGCGTCCCCGCCGCCGCATCGGTCAGCAAGATACCCACCAAGCTCGAATATCACCATGGGAACTACCTGGCTGGAAAACCCCGCAAATGGAGCAAGACAGAGGCTCGGAGATACAGCGATCCTTATTGGCAACCCTGCGAGTATTTCTCCGGGGATGTTGAAAATAGCTGCGACTAGCGGCATGCGCTACCGGCTTCGTGCGTTTGGAGCGCGAAGCCGGTACGGCCCTTCGGAGCAATGCGGGTTTGCGGTTTAAGCATGCTGAGCTGAGATTTCAGCTGAGGGGACGTCTGATAACGTCTCAGCGTTGGTCACGGCTCAATCGTGCGGACGCAATGCACAAGGCGACCGCCGGCTGACCCACGAATGTGACCCAGATTGAGGCCATCGCACGGTCATCCCGGTAATCGACGACATTCACTCCAACGTGACGGAAATGCGATGTTGGCTACATCCCAGGCAGCGGCATGACTTCGATGATCTCTATCCAGGCGCCCGGCATTTGCAGATGGGGGTGATCTTTACCGAATAACTTAGTGGCGGCATCAGGCGATTCAGCCTGCACAATCGAATAGCCTCCAATTTCGTTTTTTGTGTCAGAGGATCCATTAGAATCAACGCGCTTGGTTTTCCCCAAAGGCGCTCCACCGTCAACGATGGACTGCTTAGTGGCATCCATCCACTTGATCCAGGCATCCATACCTTTCTTCCGCTGCTCAGGTGTGGAGTTTTTCATCATCTTTTCGCGGTCGTGCCCCGAAGCCATGTACAGAACGACAAATTTTTTCATCGGATTCTCCTTGTTATCCTAGAGATCAAACTGATAGCCGTCGCACCGGTCGATCTCTTCTTCGGCCCCCCGGGCGGGGCTTACTCGAGGCCTACCTTGACATGCGGACGATTTCTAGCCTCCTCGGCCCAAGCGTCGCTTTTGGCACTTGGCAGCTTACCAGTCTACATGTCCGCTTTGACGTCACTGCAAATGGCACTTGGCCAACGTCGATCTTACGAAACATGTCCCCCGCTTCTGGGATAAAGCGAACGTCTCTGGTTCACTTGCCGCCGCATCCTGCGCTTCACCGCCCAGACTTCGGCGCAATGCAAGGGGCACTACGCTTTTTTTGGCGCAGTTTGCTAGATAACATTTGCTCCGAGAAGGGGATCGGCAATGCCTGAAGCATATCGGCCTAAGGGGCTTTCAAGCGCTGTTTGTTATCAAGATGCCAAGGCCGCATTTCGCTGGCTCGAAGAGGCCTTCGGTTTCGAACCGCTATTCGTCCTGCTGGACGCCGAGGGTAATCTCGGCCACTCGGAAATGACTTACGGGAACTCGGTTGTCATGGTTGGTAACGAGTGGAGTGCCGTCCACAAGAGCCCTAGATCGATCGGGGGGATAAATTCCCAGTCAATTCATGTCCAACTGCCTGAGGGTGAAGATTTGGACGCTCACTGCGAGCGCGCGCGCGCTGCCGGGGCAGAAGTCATTATGGAACCTGAGATGCAGTTCTATGGCGACCGCTCCTATCGTGCCCGGGATCCAGAGGACCACATTTGGACTTTCAGCGTCACAGTGAGAAAAATGACGCCTGCCGAGTGGGATAAGGTGAGCGGCTTCACGACGAAGCAGCGGCTGGATTGAGCGACGCTATTCGGCTGCAAGAATTGCGGCGTCCGGCGCCGGATCGAGGGCCGGAGCGAAACTCTCGGCGCATGCCATCCGCCAACTCTCCTGGAAGCGAGCGCCCCTCGTACCGGAGAGCAATTCACCGGGCTCCAAAGTCGAGCAGGATATTTGTTTCGTGCATTGTTTGATAGACGCCGGCCTGGTACGCACCGAAAGGACCCCCATTGCAGAAACCTCCTCGCCGCGCAGTCGACCAAGAAATTCGTGGAAGTTTCACAGGTTGCCGCTTCCTTTGCTCCGAAGACGCAGCTTCTATCACCGGCGCAATGCTGCCTATAGACGGCGGCTGGACGGCGCATTAGGAGTTTCTCATGCGCAAAGAGGACGTGCTGAAGCTTCCGTCGATGCCGGCAGCGGGGCCGAGTTACCCGGCGGGGCCCTATCGCTTCGTCAACCGCGAATACATGGTCATCACCTACGAGACCGATGCTCAGGCCATCCGCGCGCAGCTGCCCGAGCCGCTCGAGCCGATTGAACAATCGCTCGTCCACTACGAGTGGATCAAGATGCCTGACAGTTCAGGCTTTGGCAGCTATACCGAGTCGGGAATCGTGATCCCGTGCCGGTTCGACGACGAGGAAGTCGGTTTCATCTCGCAAATGTATCTCGACGACGATCCGCCGATCGTTGCGGGGCGCGAAATCTGGGGCTTCCCAAAGAAATACGCCCACCCCAAGCTCGAGATCGTCAAGGACACTCTGACCGGCACGCTCGACTATGGCGGCCAGCTCGTGGCGATGGGTACCATGGGCTACAAGCACGAGGCGATGGCTGGGAACGGCGAGCGGACGCGGGCCACCCTGTCAAAGACGCAGGTCAATCTGAAGCTGATCCCAGGCGTCGACGGCTCTCCCGAGATCTGCCAGCTGGTGGCCTATAATCTCACCGAGATCACGGTGAAGGGATCGTGGATCGGCCCGGGGCGACTGCATCTCGTGCCGCATGTCAACGCGCCGGTCGCCGATCTCCCGGTGAAGAAGATCATCGTCGCTCACCATTTCGTGGCTGATCTGACCCTACCCTATGGGCGTGTTATTTTTGACTATCGCCGCGAGGCATAGGTCGCGCAGGTACGTGAACTCAGTTGCCAACATCGAAAACAAATGGCGAAGGACCATGGGCAGGGTGCCGAGAGCAGGCCGGAAGTTGCTGTGAGAGTCCGCGACTTGCACTCACCTCCCGTTGTGTACAACGGATGCGTTACCGAGGTCGATTTCTTCACACATATATGCGTTACGAAGGCTCTCCACCTAACGTATGTTCAATTGCTCGTAGGATCGCGTCGAATTGATCCTCGGGAATCTGCAGCGCGATGGCGACATTTTTGAGTTTTTTCCGCTCTTCCGTGGCGATGCGCTTATCGGCGAGCAGCGTAAGATATGCGGCGCGGATGATCTCTTCCTTGGTCTCTCGACTCATGCTTCCTGCAGCCAAAGAGAGCTCTACCAAAACGTCTCGCTTGGTGGCGTACGCCTGTGCTGCCAACACCACGCCGCTCACGTCCACGGAACGGCCGAGCCAGTCCTTATAGACCTTCTGAATCAAACCCACCTCGCGGGCATCCAGCCTTCCATCCGCCGCGGCCATCGCGACCATCACCTTAAGGATCCAATCGGCTTCTGTCGGTATCCTCACTTTTGAAGTCTCCCGGTAGCCTTCTCCCAAAGCGCTGGTTTTTGCGGCGGTACCTTGAACCCAACTAACGCCGGCGCCTGACCACGACGCATGCGATATCATCGGCCTGCTCCTCTCCCAGTGCGAAATCGTCTACGGCTGTAAACAGCTGCGAAACGAGTGCAGTCGTTGTCAAATTTTGGTCGCGTAGCAGCGTTTCGAGTAACAGGGAATCGCCGAACTCTTCTTTCAATGGATTGATTGCTTCTGTGACGCCGTCGGTGAATAGAACAAGATTGTCGCCTGGATTTAGTTGGATCGACGAGGCAGTAGCGGGACGATCAGCAAACAGAGCAAGTGGAAGACCGGTGGAAAGAAGCCTTCGGGGCTCACCGGAAGCGGGGATAAGGACCGGCGCGTTGTGACCGCAATTGCAATACTGGAGAGCTCCGCTGCGCAAGTCCAGCACGGCGTAGAAAGCGGTAGCGAACAAGGATGCCGCATTGTCACGGCACAATACGGTATTTGCACGGGCTATCGTGGAAGCCGCATCCGGTTCTTCACGCGCGGCCGTCCGCAAAACTGTTACCACCACTGCCATAAAAAGGCTCGCAGGTATCCCCTTGCCGCAGACATCGCCGATCATTATCGCCAACCGGTCCGCATCCAGCATGTAAAAGTCGTAGAAGTCGCCACCAACCTCGCGAGTTGGCCGAATTTTGGCCTCGATCTCAACGTCGCGATCGGCCACGTTCATCGCCGACTGCTTCGGCAAGAAGGACTGCTGGATCAGAGCGGCACTTGCCATTTCAGCCTCCTGGCGCCTCTTGCTTAATATTTCGTCCGCGAAGCGACGAAACGCGGTCGAGAACTCAGCAAGCTGGGGGGAAGGGTTCGCCAATTCGTCCAAGATTTTCGAGTTAAATTCTCGCGTGCCGAGTGCCGCAAGAGCATTCGTGTAGAGCGCGACAGCCCTGTTAACGGAATCAATCTGTTGCCCGAGTTGACGGACGACAGACATCAGCAGTTCAGGGGATTTTTGACTAAGTTCGAACAACTGCGCGCGGGCTATCCGAAACACTTGCGCGGGGGTTAGCGCTTTGACGCTCGTTGTGCGCGCAAGACCGGTCAGTGCTCCGATCTCACCAACAAGGCTCGGTCCTTGAAGCGTCGCGAGTGAGACGGGGCCGTAACTGGTCTCCACGTAAACCAGAAGTGAACCGCCATTTAGAAAATATGCGGCGTCACTTGCGTCGCCCTGATGGATTAGAACGTCTCCCGATTGAAGATCGATTGGATGAAGTGAGGCCAAGACTTTCGCTAGAGCCTCCGAGGACACGAAGCTCTGCTCAGAGGATCCTTGGCGCGCCTGAGCGAGCGAAGCTTGCACTGCGAGATGCGTCTTGACCCGAGCGAGGACGATCGGAGCAGAGAACGGCTTATGGATATAATCCACCGCGCCGGCCTCAAAGCCCTTAATCTCATCGACGTAGTCAGTCCTAGCGGTCAGGAAGATGATGGGTATTTCACGCGTGTCAGGATTTGCTTTCAGCCTTCGGCAGACTTCGAAGCCATCCATATCCGGCATCGTTACATCTAGAAGAATGAGATCCGGTTTCTCAGGTCCGCTGACGATCGCCAGGGCCCTTTCCCCGTTGGTCGCAACCTTAGTTCTGTAAGAGTCCTTTAGCAGTCCTGAAACCACCGAGACATTGGTCGGTGTATCGTCGACGACCAGGATTAGCTTTCGGTCGGAAGTCGACATGACTTTCCTTTAAGGGTAAGGAACGAGTGCACAAATCAAATTCGGTCGAGGAGCACGCGGTTTTTCGATTCCCAGGGCTAGTGCCCTATCAATCTGCTCGAATTGGAAGGTGTGGTCGTCGATGTTTAGGTCCATAGGGTCCAGCGCCCTACAAGCGGCGATTGTACCGCGGCTGCCAATTAGCAGCATCACGAGGACCGATGCGCTAACAGAATATGCTAAACGTCTAGTCCCGGAACTCGACGGTGACACGATTGCCTTTCGCGGTGCTGCAATACTCTAAACCGTTCGCGAATGTCTTGATAAGCTGAACGCCAAGGCCACCGGGTTCAAGTTTTTCTAGTGGCTGGTCAATCCACTTCGCAGGCGCTTCTGCAACGTTGAAGGGGCGTCCATCGTCTTCGACGGTCAGAGTTATCCGGTCTGCGTGAGCGGCGACGGTGATCGAAATCGAAAGGGGTTTTGCTGGATCTGTATGGGCCCGAGAATCGGACGGTGCGTTTCCGTGCCGGACAATGTTGGACATAAGTTCTTCAAGACAAATCTGCATGGCAAACGTACGCAACTCTGTGAGCTTTAAATCAGCAGCTATTGACCCGATCCAACGCGCCGCGCATGGAATTGCCAACATAGTGCCCTGGAACAAGCGATGCCACCTACTCTCCTCATCCTTCTCCGGCGACAAAGACATTCAGGCACCGAAGACTTTTGCGATTTCCCCAGCCTCGTGAATTATTGGCATTACGGTGTCCACATGTGTTGTCCTTAAGACCTGTTCAACGTTCGGCTGCGGGTTCAAAAGAACCATCTTGCCGCCATTGTTTGCCGCCGCTTTCGCTCCGACGACAAGTGTGCGAATGCCAAGCGAAGCGATAAACGGCACATCAGAGAGATCAACTAAAACATTTTTGTTTTGCGTGGCGATTTCGGTGAACTCATTGTCGATTTTGAGAGCACCTTCCACATCAAGACGCCCCGAAAGAGAAATCT
>CAWFLU010000019.1:0-21632 GCA_963816805.1 uncultured Alphaproteobacteria bacterium | reverse complement strand
AGAGACCCCTCAGATTCACCCCGCCGTTCTCGCGCAACGCGTGCATCCAACGCTTGCTTCACAGCCGCTGGGTCGGCGTTGTCCTCGGTCAATGCCTCACGTTGACGTTGATTGCCCACATCACCTTTTGGAAAGCGTTCGACGTCTGCGCAAGGTCGAGCAGACCGAGAAAAGGATAGCTAGGTTGATCGCCGGCGCGAGCAATATGAGCGCGGCCGGAGACACCCCGATATAGAAATCAGTCGCCCAGAGCGAATCGAGAAACAAAGTCCAGGGTAGGCCAATTAAAAGCAAGCTTGAGAAATGATCGCTGCCAGCAGTCAACAAGCCAACCGTGACCATCCCGAGGAGAACGAGGTAGGCAGCAGCGAAGATCCATTTAATCGCGTTGCACATCGCAACTCGCGATCCTACTGATGCTACCGGCCCTTCACGAACGAGGATCAAGCGACGATCAAAGGCGGTCCGCGACCTTCGCCGCCGCGCGGGACTTTAACAGGAAACCCAGAAGTAGGGGGCGTCGGCTTCGGCCGGCGCCTATCAATCCGCCATATCTATACCCTTCGCACACCGCTGATCCCTTGAGTTGCTTGTTTTGCTAAATCGAGGCGCGCGAACTCAGTTGAATTGTGTAGCTTTCCCAGAGGCTGTTGCAATTTCGCTACCTACCCGTACCGGAAACGTGCTTTTTTGGCAGGCGTAGTTCCGCGTAACGGGGGGTTTTGTAATGCGTATGATCGCCATTTTGGCGGTCCTCTCGGTGGCTTCGGTGCCGCTGGGAGGCTGCTTCTTCCACCACAATCAGGCAGTTGTAGCTCAGCCGCTTCCGCCCCTGAAATAGTGAGGTCGGGAGGCTCCAACTCACGTACTGAAAACGCCAAGCTAAAGCTACCCACCGGAATGGCAGGTTCAGGGCGTCGCCAGTGGGAAGTCAGTTCCCCGCCCTAGTAGCTAGTAATGGAGGGGCTATGCGTTCAGCAAAGAAGTACATCAGACCTGTTGATATGATGATCGTACATCAAGCCCATGGCTCGGTTTGGAGGGCGCTCAACCAAGACAAACACCTGGTTGATCCCACTGAGGCTCGCGAATTAAGCGACAAACTGATCCGCAAGCTCGTGGAGGTTTCGCGTGAGGGTGTGATAGATGTCGAGACGCTGCGCGAGCGAACAATAGCGGCGTTTGTACTACGGCTAAACTGAGCCTTCCGTATAGGAGAGTGCCGATGACAAAAAACATGTCTTGGATGCTGTCTGGTTGCGTGCTGGTATCGCTATTCTCATTCGACGCCCAAGCCTTACCCCTGCCCATGGCATTCGAACCCTCGGCCGACAATATCACCTTGGTTCGGGGCTTTTGCGGGTGGGGCTTTCACCGCGAGTATGGCCACTGCGTCCGCAATGGCACCCAATATGTTCCGCCTGTGGTGGTGGTGCCGCACGTCGTAGTGGCGCCGCACTATGTGCCGCCTGTGGTGGTGCCGCACGTCGTAGTGGCGCCGCACTATGTGCCGCATGCGGTAGTAGCGCCATCTGTGTGCCCGCACGGCTACTATCATGATCAGGAGGGTCACTGTGTCCCGTACTGAATCCGGTTGCTTCGGGATATTCCTGGTGGATTGGCTCAGACGCAGGAGCCTGTGGTCCTCACCGCTCCTAGCACCGCTCCACGAGGCTCTCCACAGCGCGATGGACTAGCGGAGTAGTGGCCGTGCTTCCAAAAACACGTGATCATCGCCACGGCCAGGAACGGCGTCTTGGTCTAAGCTTATTTGTCGTCTGACACCTTCTCTCGGGTCCTCGACATCCGCAGGCGTAACGCACCTCGGCAGCGGGGTTACGTAACTCCGCAATCCATTGGGTGCTGTTGCAACTACCGACCCTCGTCCCGCGTAACCAAGTGAAGGTAGCGCGCAGCCGACTGCGGAAGTCGGTGTTCAGGAGTTACCCTAGCCGCGCGATTCGAGATTCTAAAATTGTCAGTGTCAGTTTTGCGTTATGGTTCTGGCAGACAGGAGAGCTTGAACCATGACAATCATGAGCTTCTTTTGCCGGCTATTGAACGGCAGGTGCGCGACTGAACCACCGGAGCCGAAAACGCGGGAAACCCCCAAGACACCTTCCGCGAATATGACTGCCGCGGCGTCGACGCCCCCCAGTGTCGGCGCGATACGACCACGTGAGGGCGTTGGCGAATAACCTGGGTTAGAGAAATGCATCGCCTGCATGTTTCTTGAATGCCTTCGTGCGTCGATCATAGGTCTTGAGCGTGCTGACCTCTCGGTGACGGGTCTCACGTCCATGACGCAAAGAATGTCGGCGCCGTGGGTGCAAGGCCGAGGTCACAAAGCCCGCTTGGAGGCTATGTCCGGAGAAGATAGTCGGATCGAAACCGGCGGCCTCAGCTCTTTTCTTGATGATTCTGAGGGTATCTCGGCGACAATCGCGCGCAGAGCCTCTGCTGCGGCGGGCGCCTTCCTCGTCACCGAGGTACCGCACGCCCCGTATGGACCGTCGAGGGGTTTGCCGGTAACCCCTCATCAAAGGTTGAGGCCTAGGCTTCGCTCACCGTCCCGATCAAAGGACGGGTGCTGCCCAAGCTTAAGCGGCCTCAGGACATCTCCTGGGGCCGTTTCCCGTTCCGCTCGAACATGGGCGCTCGACAAGGTCGGGCGAAACAGACGTTAACCTGTCGTTAATCATAATATCTGATGGTGGCCCATCTCTCCCTGGAGAGACCCTTCTTAACTTGCGGCCCCACCATCCGGGGCCGCTTCTTTTTGAGAAGTACCAGGGGCATGGAATCACCCCGCAATGGTTGGAGCAATCGTGTTGGCGTGCCCTAGATGGCGGCGTGGCCATGGCTGGCTGTTAGCCTTAACGCCAATGCAACTTTTTTGGCGACAAAATCGAGGAGACTTCTGATCCCCGCAGTGTCGGGAAGCTTTTAAAGAAGAGGGGAAAATGGCCGAGGACGCAATCATTCGGCAGGAGCTTGACCAATTCACGATAGGGCTTTTGGAACGAGGGCTTTCGGGGGGTTGGATCGGGCTCGAGCTAATGACCTTGGGTATTTGTATGCTAACCAATACTTTAGGCGTGTCGACCATGGCTCTGCACTTGCGGCGCATTTCCGAGCAGTACGAGAAAGGCACCCAGTTAGCCCACAGTGACAATGGCTATTCGGCGATAGGATAACTGAACTCCAGGAAGCCTCGGCCAGGGAGAGAAGCTGACATTGCAGGCGTCGCTCGCCCCAAGTCGGGCTCTTTCTTTACCTCTGTTAACTGACCCAGTCCAAATTTAGGCAAGCGACCCCTCGCCGGTTTTGCGCTTTGGGGTTTCTAGGCGGCCCCGGGTATCCCATTCCCCGGGGCCCCGCTGCCCGCTCGCCTTTTAATAAAATTGAAAGAAGTTCGGTACGAGCCTTGCGTCTGGAGCGTTGGGCGTTGCCATGAAATATGCAGTCGAGGTGCTTGCGCTGATCGTTATCGGCACCATCGTTGCGACTGTTGTCGTACTGATGTTTGGCAAGCCTTCCCCTAAGCTGGCCGACGGTGAGTTGCGGTGCGAAGGTGCTGGGGCGGTGATTATAAATGTTGGTGGCGAAGATTACGCGGTCAACACACTGGCGGGATGGCAATACCCTCCGATCCAGCGCATTTGGAACAAAGACACGTTCCCCGAAACCAATATTGACGGGCTCATCGTGAAAGGCCTGACGCTATGCGACTGGAACACCGCCGCCATTAAAAAGTGAGATGCCGTCCCAGGGGCTGATGCGGGAGAGCCATTGGCTACTTTTTGGCTTCCCGTCCGGAAGTCCACGAGCAGTAATCGTAGCTAACTCGTCTGGGTCTGGCATGGATGCCCCTATCGCGTTATGAGCCCATGCCAAGTCCAGTTGGGCTTCCGAGAAGACACATTATCGGACGTTAAACATTAAGCTTGCGGCCAACCTCCGGACTGCAGAGGCTTACAGTCAGTGCAAAAGGCCGATATTACTGGACTGGATGGATGCGATCCTGAGTGAGTTTGATCAGCTCTCGCGCCAATCGCTCCTTCAGATCCTCCGGCAGTTCGAGACCAACCACCCGCCAATGCCAACGAATAATTCTGAGGTGCACTCTGAACTGCTCTTCGCGTAAGCCTTTCGGCGGCAAGTAGACGTAGTAATTGCTTCCTCGATAGTCGGATTCCAACCAGAGCCGCCAAAGGCTTTGGAATGAAGACGCCGTGAAGGGAGCACGATCGATCGGGAGCTTCGCCTTTTCTCCAGCATCTCCCTTGCCAAGCAAATCCAAAATGGCACGGACGGTCATCAAGCGGGCGACGATGGGATCGGCAACGGAGACCACTAAAGTCCTGGCCATTGCCTGTATCGGTAGTTTCTTGCCAGTGAGCTTCAGATATTCAGCTACGATTTGTTTGGTGAGTGATCGCCGCAAAGCAGGAAATTCGAGCCGTTCGCTCAGGGCAGCCGCATCTTGAGCCTCTACCGCGGACGCTATGCCATGCAGTGCAATCAGTGGCGATGCGATATAAACGCCCAAGGCAATGCCAAGCGTAGTAGTGATCCATAGCGCCCAGCGCATCCGCCACCTCAAAGCATCAGCTTATGCAGCTAGAACTGGAAGGCTTAAAACCATCGCGATTGGCTACCACGCTATTCCAGAAATGCGGATCTTGCGGTCTCGGCGGAGGTGACACGATGTGGATGACGATAAAACTCACGCGTTCGCGGTCAGCCTCTTTGATTTCACCCTGTGCAACGTGACAACTCATCCACCTGTATTTGGGCTATGGCTTCCTCCTCGCCAATATCCCACTCGCGCGGATCGTAAATCAGTTGACGGCATACCCAGAAGTCATCACGGCATTGAAGACCGGCCGGGGCGCTCAGCATCGCGTGCTTCGGCGTTGCAGCGTTAGAGAAAAGAGCCTTCAATCCCATAAGGAGGAAAGACTTCATGAGAATCAATCTTTTGGCAGCCGGTTTGATGGCTCTTCTCATCGGTCCCGCAGTTGCGGCTGAAGAGTTCTTCGTAGTGCAGAATCCTGAGACGAAGAACTGCAAGATTTCCAACTCAAAAGATGACGGCCAGCATCTCTTGATTGGAATGTCGGCGTCGGCCGGTTCTCCGCCAAAAACGACGCAAGGAAATAGGCTCGCTGTTGTCGGTCAAGCCGTGGTGGCCGACTGACGCAACGGGCAGGGCTTGGCGAAGGCGCTGGCGCTAACTCGTCGGATCATTTTTGGTCAGCGACTCTATCTCGATCGGTAGCGTGTCCTTCTGTTGGTCGATCAAAAAAGCGCTCGAGGCTAGCGAGGAACTCATAGGTTTTCGCTACATGCTCCCGTTGTTGGGCAAGCTCTAATAACTGAGTTCCGATGCGCGGATCCGTTTCCGCTCTCGAAGCCGCAATGCATTTGTTTGGCGGGTTGTATTAATTGTGACTAGGCCTGAGGTTGGTGAAACTGAGGAACGTGTGGCAGCCCCCACGAGCCTAAAGAGGCGATTTCGAGTTTCCGGCGCAAGTCCGTAACTTCAGGGTCGGCGCCAAATTGAACAAGTCGCAAGCAAGCCAAGCGGCCGGCTAAAAAAGGCGGCAAGTCTTCTTCGCGAAGAGTTCACTGATTGAGCGAGTCCTAGCACCAGATGGAAGAGTTGCCCTTTGTCCGCCCTTGCCAGTCGGCGCCGCGGCGAGGTTGAGGCGAGTGAGTTAGACTATTTGGATAGCGAGGAGGGGGTTCCTTAGGGCCGCTTCATGACCGCGAGGGCGTCGGCTTCGGCCGGCGCCCTTTTCATGTTAAATATGCGGCGTGGTACAAGGGGCCCCGCCGGATCGAATGAGCGCAGCGCAAAGATTAGGGATCGCGCTTGTTTATGCTGCGATCGCGGCGTCGGGTGCAGCGTACGCAGTTTTCGAGCATCATCAGGCCGATCGGCTCGCCCATCTCATCAGGGATGCAATGCCTGCATTCCTCATGCTTACCCTGGTGGTCCTCGTATACGGCTTATTTCGGACGGTAGTTTCAGCCCTTAAAGAACTCAATGGCGTTTCCCGAGCGGCTCACGCTACGCGCCATGTGGATTACGGTAAGAAATAGCTCGGATTTTCCGATGCACCCGCTTCACGCCACCCTCGAGGAGTTCGCCACCGAGGGTTACACGCACCAACTGCCCGCGCTGCTGCGTGAGACGATTGCGGGCAATCGCCCAGCTTGCGAAAATCTCGATGGGACTCACCACGCAGATCTCAACCCGCCTGCGGTGCGCTGACTGCGGAGGCTACCGTCGGTGAAGAGCCTTGGCAGCAGACGGATGCTGTAGGCCGGCCCTGGGGCCAAAGGGGATAAGCGTCACTTCGTCGGCGTCCGCCACCTTGGCCGCGTGGTGGATATGAGGGCGCAAATCGGGGTCGGGGCGCTTTGAGGAACTGCGGTGTGGCAGCCACCGTTTTTACAGCATGGCCTTCTCACACCAAGAGTGTAGAGAGCAGGCGGGCCGATGTCGTTGGTTGGCTGAGCAATCGCCGCCGCGGCTTGCCCAACAGTTCGAGCAGTTGGCTGAGAGGTGGGACCGCCTTGCCTCCGACTTAGAGCGCGAACAGGCGCACCAGAAGCCGCCGCGCCGACGCGGGTATAAAACCCTCATTCAGCGCGGAAACTAAATTCGAGGCCGAAAATCATGGAGTTGTGGCCCCGAGCGCGGTTGGTCTGCGTGTGCCGGGGCGCATTGGCCAGTCCTACAGGAGGATGCTATGCGGCAAATCATTTTTTTGATTGCTTGTTGCGCTGCGCTTTTTGCTTTTTCTGTCGGGGCTTCAGCGGCGAAGCTCACCGAGCAGCAAGTCAAGGATACGTGCGAGAAAAGCTTCAATCAGCCAGCTACAGCGCAGGGACCCTCTCGCCGTAGTGCTCGATCTCAATAGTTGGACCTTTGCACGAGGGACACACGCTCATGCCAAAACCTCAATCAAAAACCGGGATCCCCGATTATTTTTGCGCTGCGTCTTTTGCCGCCGGCCCGCTCGGTAACCTATTGCTTCCTAAGCATCAGCTCTTCCGGCAGCGTCTCTTCTGGCTGATAATGCGGATCGTGCCTCCGAGCTTCGCAAACTTGCATAAACCAAGCCGAGCCGCTTTAATTGCTCGAGGGTTTTTTTGCCGTTTCCTGGATAACTGGCTGGGCTATTCTTCAGGGAACGACCCATTAAGCCCTGCGTTTCTTCGAGGCTTATAGCGAGGGTACAGTCATGAACATCACGGACCTACGCGCCAAGGTTGATACACTGAACGATAGAAGCAATCTCGTAACGAGAGGCGTCGAACCGGACGGTGACCCCGTACTGACGCTTGTGAATACGGTAGAGACGAATGGGCCCGAAAAGCTGGATCCACTCCTTCAGGCTCTCGTGGATAAGCTTCCGAAGCCCAACACCGTTTGGTCTATTAATGATCGTGGCAATTGGCTGAAGGCTACCGCGCTCGTATTCAATCTTCTCTACAAGACTGGTGAAGACGAGGCCGGGTTTAAGCAGAAGAATTCATCAAACGTGAGTGCAGCCGGCTGACAAGGCCGGCGCCGCCGAGCCGCGGTTTAATCACGCCGCTTGAATATTACGGCGCTTCGAGCTTTCGCGGGCACGGTTACGAGGAGATCGATCTCTTCCCTTGTCGCGAGGCTGAACAGCCACTGCGACGCCTCCTGGTAGCCAGGCTCAAATTTCAGTTCAAAGGCGATGGCTTTCCAACCAGCGAACTTGCCGGACTGTGCCAAAGCTCGTGCGCGCGCCTGAACCTTAGAAAGCTGATCACTCATGACCGAACCTGACCCTATTCACTCCCGTCCGAGAGACACACATGAAAGATGCGAAGCGCAGAAGCGGCGACTTGCCGCGTTCCGATCCTCTAGCGATAGCCTTGCGGCTTCCGAGAAAGCTCATTATGGCCCTCTTATGAAACCAGACTAGGTCTTCCGGCGTCGCCTTCTGTTAACTTTGGACATCGGCAATGCTGGCCCTAGCGAGCTTGTTTGAGTAGAGAAGCAGCCATGAGTGACCCTAAGCTCGATGCCCTCGCTGCGGACGTGAAGAAGCTCAACGCCAGGGTAGCAGCCTTGGAAAAGCTCCTAGAGCGCATCCTTCGGCAAAAGCCAGTCTCCGAAAAGCAGTTGTACCAGACGCTGAAGAGTTGAGGAGTGACTCCCGACGCTACACGGTAGCGTAATCGGCGCCCGCGAGCGTTGCCAGAATGGGTTACGATAAAGGATTGAAGATTACAATATTGCCCAACTCTAAGTTGCACCACCCACTTTGCACCGCGCCCCAACCCGCGTTATGAGAGGTTGTGCTGCGGTCTTTCATTCATTCGGTCGGATGGCAACGCTTGCGTCAGGCGCCCTTTGTGCTTGCCTTACTGCTGGCCGCTTCGCCGGTTCTTTCGCCCGAGCGGGCGGCGGCGCAGGCCCAGCCCAAGACCGACATCGTACCCGACGCTTGGCAGGGCGACGTGCTTCGCCCCAAGCCCGACATGAGAGGGCTGAGCAAACTCAAATTCGTGACCGATAGCGATTACCCGCCTTTCCACTATTACGACGAGGTTGGCGCGCTTACCGGCTTCAATGTCGATCTGGCCAAGGCAATCTGCGAGGAACTCGAAGTACAGTGCGAGGTGACTGCGGTCAATTGGGAGGACCTTTTCCCAAGCCTCGACAAAGGCGACGCCGACGCTGCCATCGCCTCGATCCGCATTACCACCGAGGCGCTCGAGAAGGCCGACTTCACGCTGCGGTATTACGCGACGCCGGCGCGCTTCGCCGCGGGCAAGGCAAGTAATCTGAAAGACATCCGGCCCGAGGCGCTCGAGGGCAAGAAGATCGGCGTCGCCAAGGGCACGGGCCATGAGGCCTATCTGCAGAAATTCTTCCCGCAGGCGGCGGTCGCGACCTTCGATACGGCCGACGATGCGCAGAAGGCGCTCAAGGATGGAGCGATCGACCTCGTGTTCGGCGACGGCATCGGACTCACCTTCTGGATAAACGGGGTAACCAGCGAAGGCTGCTGCGAGTTCCGCGGCGGGCCGTTCCTCGAACTCGACCTATTTCGGCGAGGGCGTCGGCATTGCCGTCAAGAAGGGCAACCGCCATCTCGCCGAAGTTCTCAATTACGGGCTCGAGCAGGTCCACTCCTCGGGTCGCTACGAGGAGCTGTTCCTCCGCTACTTCCCCATGAGCTTCTTCTGATCGGCTTCCGCGCTTTCGCTCGCGAAGGGTAACAGAAGGCTCCAGCTCAACCGCGCCGGTGCCTCGCTCTGATACGGAGTGAGTCCGATCGTCATGCCGAGATGCCCGCCGGCAGGCTCGGCAACGTAAGTCCTGAACAGCCGATCCCACAGCGAGAGATTGAAGCCGTAATTGGCATCGTGCTCGCGCCGGAGCACCGAATGGTGCACGCGATGCATGTCCGGTGTGACGACCGCAAGGCGCAAAGGTGCGTCGAGCCACCCGGGAAGCGCGATATTGGCGTGGTTGAACATGGCGCACGCGTTCAGCATCACCTCGAACAGAAACACGGCGAGCGGAGCCGCGCCGATTGCCATGACGATTGCGATTTTCCACAGCATCGATAGCCCGATTTCGATCGGATGAAACCGGACCGCCGTGGTTACGTCGACGTCGCGGTCGGCGTGATGCACTTTGTGCAGGCGCCAGAATAGCGGGATCTTGTGCGAGGCGAGATGCTGCGCCCAGATGGCGAGGTCCAGCGCGAGCAGCGCTATTACGATCTTCAGCCAGCCCGGCCAATCGAGCTGGTACAGCAACCCGATGCCGCGTGCCTGCGCGAACGCCGCCGCGGCAACGGCCGCGATGGGTAGGGCCAGCATGGCCATCAGCTGAAGCAGCACCGTGCCGGTGACGCTGATGCCGAGATTGGTGAGCCAGCGCCGTCCCTTTGACGCGATCCGACGCCGCTTCGGCGCAGCAAGCTCGATCAACGCCATCACCAGGAACACAAGCGCAAACACCCCCAGACGGATCGCGCCGTCGCTCTGACCGAGAACTCCATCCATGCCGGCATGTTAGCGCGGATGGGGGAAGCCGTCAGTTGCTCTGCCGCGCAGCGAGTGAGAGCCCGATCACGCCGATGGTGACGAGGGCGATGGAGGTCATTCTGAACACAGTGATCGGCTCGCGGAAATAGGCGATGCCGATCATCGTCGCGAGCGCCGTGCCGACGCCTGACCAGATGGCGTAGGTAACCGAGAGGTCGAGCGTCTTCAGCGCGAGCATCACCGCTTGCCGCCGAGCACACATAGAAGATCGGGACGGCGAGCGACGGCAGCGGTTCGGAGAAGCCGGCGACAGCTTCATCGAGGTGATGCCGGCGACCTCGAGCAGAATGGCGACGAAGAGCAGGATCCAGGGCATCGGTTAGCTACGGTCAGCGACTCAAGAGCGCGAGCGGCGCCTTGAGCACTCAACAGCGAAATGCGCGACGCTGCGATGACAGTGATTACAGCACCTCAAGCGGAACGCGACCGATCGGCGGCGGGAAGGCGCGGTCGAGCTCGGCGAGGTCGGCCTTGGTCAGCGCCATGTCGAGCGCCGCGCGGTTGTCGCGCACATGGTTCGCATTCGACGCTTTGGGGATCACCATTATGTCTTTGTGCCGAAGCACCCAGGCGAGCGCAATCTGGGCCGGCGTAGCCTCGTGGCGCGCGGCGATTCCCGCGAGCGTCCTGTCACGTTCGAGCCGGCCCTGTTCGATTGGCGAATAGGCCATCATCGGTACGTTATGCGCCCGCGACCAAGGTAGGAGGCCTGCTTCGATGCCACGGCGTCTGAGATTGTAGACCACCTGATTGCTGGCGCAGGCGCTACCGCCGTCGAGCGCGAACAGCTCCTCCATGTCGTCGACGTCGAAATTGCTGACGCCGAAGAAGCGGATCGCTCCGGCTTTGATCAGCGCCTCGAACCCCGCGAGCGTCTCCTCAAGCCTTGGGCGTCCACGCCAATGCAACAGGTAGAGGTCGATGCGGTCGGTCCTAAGCCGCTTAAGGCTGCGCTCGCAGGCGGCAATGGTGCCGGCCCGCGTTGAGTTCTCCGGCTTGACCTTGCTGACGATGAAGCACTCATCGCGACGACCTTCGACGGCCCTTGCCACGACCTCCTCGGCGCCGCCTTCGCCATAGAGCTCAGCGGTGTCGATCAGCGTCATGCCGAGATCGAGCCCGAGCTTGAGCGCCGCGAGCTCGGCATCGAAGGTGCGGCGGCTCTCGCCCATGCGCCAGGTGCCCTGGCCGAGCTGCGGCACGGTTTCGCCGGAGGGTAGTGTGACGGTGGCAAGAGCGGTCACCATGGGAGAGCAACTCTGCAACACGTAGCGTGGCTCCGTGACGTGCGTAATCCCGGTGAAGCCGGGATCCATTATCGTTTCAATTGAACCGCTAGGACTGGGTTCCGGCTTTCGCCGGAATGACGCGCCAGGTCAGGCCTTCTTCGCCGCAGTGGGCAACGCCGCGCGATCGCGTTCCTCTTTGCGCGAATGAAGCTGGAAGGCGAGCACCAGCAGGAACGCGCCGAACACCAGCGCGTAGGCGCCGATCCACATGGTCAGCACGACTGCGCCGATCAACGGCTCGATAATCAGCAGGATGCCGAAAACGATCGAGGCGATGCCGCCGAGCGCGAGCCACCAGCGTCCGTGGTCGAGATTGAGGCTGAACGCAGCCATGAGCATCAGGATGCCCGACGCGGTCGCCCACACGGCGATGATCCAGATCAGCGCGACCAGTGTGATCGCCGGCCACAGCACCGCCACCACGCCCGCCGCGATGTCGACCACGCCTTCGAGGATGAGCAGGCCCCACCGCTCGCCGTGCCGCGCTGCTTTGATGCCGGAGACGATGGCGAACACGCCGTCGACGAACATGTAAGCGGCGAACAGGATGACGAACACCTGGACGGCCACGCCGGGGTTCAGCAGACAAATCAGACCGAAAACGATGCCCAAGATGCCGCGGAGCCCGACCGCCCACCAGCCGTCCGCCAAGACCTCGCTCATTGCGTCGCAGCGCGCGTCGGTGCGACCTTTACCGGATGCTGTGCTCGCAGCCATGGGAACTCCTCCTTCGATGGGCCAGGTTGATCAGATAGCCGAGGCCAATGCCTTGGAACGAATCGATAATCGGCAATGATGGAGCCAATCTCAGGCTCCGGCAAACGCGCTCTTTTGCACTTGTCCACACCCGCGTTTAGGGCGTTTCAGAGTTTCGCGCCGACCTCGGAGGCGAGCCCGGATACCGTCTGCCGCAGCCAGAGATGCCCCGGATCTTGATCGAAGCTCGCATGCCAAAGCAACGAGATGGTGAAGCTCGGCAGCTCGATCGGGGCGGGGCTGGTAGTGAGCCCGAAGGCTTCGGCGAAGTAGCGCGCGAGGCGCGATGGCATGGTGGTGATCACCGGCGCGCGGCGAAGCACGAATGGCACCGCGAGGAAGCCCGGTGTCGTCATGGCGATGGTGCGCTTCAGCTTCTGCTTGGCGAGCGCCTCGTCGACCGCGCCGCGCGCATCGTCGGTGAGGCTCGTCAGCACGTGTGGCACGCGCAAATAATCTTCGAGCGATATTGGCGGAGAGAGCTTGAGCTGCTCGGGGCGGAACAGGCAGAGGAAGTTGTCGGCGTAAAACGAGCGCCGCTTATGGTGCATTTGCCCCTGGCTGAACACCCCGATACCGAGGTCGAGCCGCCCCGTGTCGAGTTCTTCGAGCACGGACATGCGATCGATCGAGCGGAAGCGCAAGGCGACGCCCGGCGCGGTTGCTCTGATACGCGCCATCAGGCCCGGCGCCACCGCTACCTCGATCGAATCGGCGAGACCGATCCGAAATACCCGGTCGGCGGTTGCCGGATCGAAGTCCTCGCGATGAAGCACCGCCGCCTGTATTTGGGCGAGGGTGACGCGCAGGGGGTCGGCCAGGGCAAGCGCGCGGGGCGTTGGCCGCATGCCTTCGGCGCCCCGCGTCAACAACTCGTCCCCGAACAATGTCCTGAGCCGCGCCAGATTGTGGCTCATGGCCGACTGACCGAGCCCGACCCGGGCGGCCGCCCGCGTGACGCTCCGCTCGGTGAGCAGCGCATCGAACGCGACCAGCAGGTTCAGGTCGAGTCTACTTAAATTGGCGTGATCAATACCTGTCATTGATACTATCGATTGGACTGATGATACCTGAATGGCCATGCTTGAAGCAACAGCGAAGAGGCCGCGAAGCCAGCGCCCGGAGCCGCGCTCAGGGACCGGCGTCGCCGCCAAGGAGGCTGGATAGGGTTTCACCGAGCGCAGGAGATGCGAGGATCTCTAACTCTCGCGGTGTCAACGAACGACGCCGCGAGAGGAGCGCTTGAATGAGCTTCCGACAAGGAAGCAATGGCCGCGCTAACCGCCGCCCCGCCTAGAGCACACTCATCTCGCCATCGGCGCTCGCACGCGCACTCTCTCGCGCGAACGCGCGCGCCTGCGCCAATTCCTCCCAGGCACGAGAGGGCCGCTGTAGCGGAACGGCTTCATCGCGGCCCAAATCCTGTGTAAGACCCGATAGCGAATACGAGGAGCTTCGAAGCGGCATGCGTGCGGCGCCATTGACCATTGGCGTTATCGGGGGAGGCTTCACCGGAGCGGCGAGTGCGATCGGCTGCCTCACGCGCCTGCCCCATCCGTTCCATCTCGTGCTGATCGAGCCGTCGCCGGCGCTCGGCCAAGGTGTCGCCTATGGCGGTCATCACCCGTTGCACCTCCTCAATGTGCGCACCCGCGATCTCTCGATCCGCGCGAGCCAGCCCGGCGATTTCCTGAACTGGGCGTTTCGCCAGCTCGATCAGGGCGAGAATCATGCCGGGCTGCATGACGCGCTCGCGCATACCTTCCTGCCGCGTCAGCTGTTCGGCGAGTATGTGCGTCAGCGCCTGTTCGAGACCGTCGAGCGGCGCCCTGACGTCGAGTTCTCCGTCATTCCGAGCGCGGCGCACGCGGTTCACGTCGAGCGCGGCCGTTACGCGATCTCCTGCGCTGGGCAAGAGACAGCACTGTGCGATGCGGTCGTGATTGCCACCGCCTATGGTGTGCAGCCCGCATCGGCAAAAGGCGCGCTCGCGCCATTTGACCATTTGCCCGCCGAGGGCATGGTCCGTGCCAAGTCGATCGTGCTGATCGGCTCGGGGCTAACCATGGTCGATGTGCTGCTCGGCGCGCGGCGCGAGGGCTTTCAGGGTGTGGCGACCATCGTCTCGCGTCGCGGACAATTGCCGCGATCGCACGCCCCGAAAGGCGTCGTGCCGCAGCCGGTCGCGCTGCCTCGCTCCAAGCGCCTGTCGATGCTCGAAGCCTCGTTCCGCATCGCTTGCGAGATGGCCGAGCAGGGCGGCACGCCCTGGCAGGCCGTGGTCAACGGCTTGCGCTCGTCATTACAGGACATCTGGCGGGCGCTTCCGGTCGTCGAGCAGGCACGCTTCCTCCGGCATCTTCGCCCGTTCTTCGACGCACATCGCCATCGCCTGCCGATCGAGGTTCACGCGAGGTTGATGGCCGAGCTCGATGGAGGCCGTGCGGTTCTGGTCCGCGGTTCGGCGACAAACCTCGAGAGGACACCAGACGGCTACAAGCTCGACATCTTGCGGCGCGGCGCGGGCGCCCCGGAGACGATCGACGCCGATCTCGTCTTCGATTGCTCGGGCGTCAGGCCCGATCTCGACCAGCCCCTGATCCAAGGCTTGATCGACGCTGGGCTTGCGCGGCCCGACCCCCATGGGCTCGGGCTCGCTGTCGAGCCGAACGGCCAAGTGCTTGGTCGGGGAGGGGAGCCGAGCCAAGGTTTGTTCGCCATTGGCCCTCTTTGCCAGGGCACGCTCTGGGAGATCACAGCGGTGCCTGAAATCGTTCGTCAGGCCGATGCGGCAGCGATCAGGCTAGCGGCCTTTCAGGCGCCTGCACTCAAGAGCGGCACATTCTCCTCCTGAGCGCTGGGCCCAGTTCGACCCGCGAGCACGCAGCGCCTTAAACTTTCATTATGGTTAACGCTTCGCGGCCCTCAAAAAGCCACGAAACGACTGAGAATCAACGTGTTTCCCGCCTGGTAGAAGCCGCGCGGACATTAACTATGTCGTCAACTATGTCGTCAGTATCGTCAGCACTTCTGGGGTTGGGGGGAGGAAGCTGATGAAATGCGTAGACTTGCTATTCTTGCGCTCGCCGTTGGCGTTGTCGGGTTAAGCACCCCTTGCGCCGCGCAGAGCGAGACGGTTGCGACTTCGAACCGTCTCCATTGCGAAGCAGGCGACGACGCCCGAGCGCCTAGCACCGCCGCAGGCTGAGCCCGCGGTGGTCACGCCGGCTCAGGCCGCGCCATCACTGCCGCACCCTTCGGCTTCGGTGATACCGGCGCCTGAGCAGCTCTACGCCACCATCCCGCAGCCGATGTCCATGGCGCCCGACCAGCCGCAAGCGGCAGCCGAGCAGCAGGGCGCGTTCTCCTCGCCGGAGAAGCTGATGGATTGGGTGACGACCTACCGCAAGCATCCGAACCCCTCGCGCGTCCCCCCCGCCGTTCACGCTATGCTCGACTACGGACTGCTCGCCGATGAGGAGAAAGAGTGGTTCTGCATCGGCTTCATCGCCGGCGTGCTCGGCACCAACCCCAAGGACGGTCCGGCGCTGATCCCGCGCATGTTCCCGCTGCCCGACAAGGAGCAGGCGGTGATCATCAGGGCCATCGTCTATTCGGAGCGCCCCGATTGGCGCGAGCTGCTCGAGAAGAATTCCTCACGCATGCCGCTTAGGCGTCCGCTGATCGACGACTTCCTGCAAGGCAAGCGGCCGACGCTGATGGAGCTTCCGCTCGCCGACGGCGGTTCGCCCGGCATCTACGCGCTGTGGGGCTATTACGTCGCGACCGGCCAACACGAGCCGGTGGTGCGCATCATGCAGGCGCTGCAATGGTCGCGGAACAAGGACGACAGCAGCTTCTCCTTCAAGAAGATCTTCTCTGGCTGGGGCAACGACCCGAGCGCGGTGGAAAAAATCACGACCGGCGGCACCGCCAAATGGACGCTCGCATCCTACGCCGAGCGCGATCGCGAACTACTCAATCTCTACCGCGCTGAAGCCTCGCGTCAGCCCGAGGCGATCGCCAAGCCGCTCAATGACGTGATCGTCGCTGCCGAGGCGTTCGAATCGGAGACCGTGCGCAAGGATCAGTTCGGAGCTATCGCTGACGCGCAGAAAGCGCAAATGACCAACGAGGCCGGCATGACCAAGGGCGCGACCGCGGGCTCCATCGCCATCGCCACCGGCTGCGTGGCCGCGACCGCTCTCGCTCAGCCTGAGATCGCTATTCCGTGTGTGATCGGCGGCGCGCTCTACACCGGTGCGGTCAAGCTCGCGCATTGAGCGTCACGGGCGAGGGCCTCGCCTGAAATAAGAAGCCCAGCTTTTCGCGCTGGGCTTTTTGTTCGATTCGGCTAGGGATGCGTTCGCTGCTGGCTTCGGCGATATCTTCAATTTGAACCGCACCTTCCGCCGCTGTTTCGAGGGTGACGCTTCGGGCTCCGTCCTCGCCCTTCGCCGTGGCGACTCTACTCCGTACCGCGGCGGATGAAATAACCGACCACGACACCAAGCCCGAGCGCGAGCACGAACGAGGCCGCAAGATTCTCCTTCATAAGGTCCTCGGCTTCATGCGCGGCGCCGGAGGCGTAAACGCGGGCTCTGCCCAATTGGCGGCTCGCGGTCGTTCCCGCGCTGCCGGTGAGCTGGTTCATGTAGGCGCGCAACGTCTCGATCTGGTCGTACAGATCGTCGATGTCGAGATCCTTGAGCCGCGCCAGGCTGCGCTCAGGCCTTCCCAAATGCCACATGATCAATATCCTCCTTTGCGAAGCCCAACGCCGCCCGCCTGCAGATGCGCGAGCATAGCGCAAAACGACCAGGTAGGCCTTCGCGTTCCACGGTGCCTACGGAACCGTATTGCGCGCTCTGATGCCGCGCTCGATCGCCGCGGTGGTGAGCTTGTCGAGCTCAAGGCTTTCGCTCAGCATGTCGAGAAAGCGGATTTCCTCCGCCTTTACGTTCATGTCGGCGGCGGCAACTTCGAGCGCGATGGCGTAAGCGGTCTCGCGAAGCTTCTTAGGGAGCGCACTCTTGATTAAGACCAGCACGCGGTCGAGCCCGCCGTCCTCGCTCAATACCTCGCCGCAGCCTTCGGCTGTCTTGACCAGTCTCTCCTGATCGAAATCGGCGAAAACTGGTAGATTGGAGACAATCTCACCGATCCGTGAGAGCTCGGCATCGGTCATGGTGCGGTCCACGGCCGACATGGTGACCATCGCATAGATCAGCGCGGCGTGATGGTCGAGCGGCTCGGTCATGGCGCAGGCCCCCTCTGTTGGCTGAGGTATAAAGCGCGCGACCGTAGGCAATTGCGGCAGGGGCGGCAAGCGGGGAAAACGAGGCGGCGATGCCGCCCTAGGGTGTCTTTGCGGCGGTTCGCTCCAGGCCGGGGCGGCCCGGAAACACTGGCGCTCTGCGATAAACTGTGAAATCTGTCGGGCCCCGTGGAATTCACACCGATACGCAAAGCCGGCACGACGGATGCCCCGCACCGCCAAAATCGAGGTCCACTCAGAACTGCTGGCGCACGCCCATGTGAGCAAGGCTTGGCCGTTCGAGGAAGCGCGCAAGGTCTTGAGCCGGCTGAAGCGTATTCCGAAGCCGACCGGCGCCATTATCTTCGAGACTGGCTACGGTCCGTCCGGACTGCCGCATATCGGCACCTTCGGCGAGGTCGCGCGCACCACCATGGTGCGCCACGCCTTCCGCGTGCTCACCGAGGACAAGGTGCCGACGCGGCTGATCGCGTTTTCCGACGACATGGACGGCCTCCGCAAGGTCCCCGACAACATCCCCAACAAGGACATGGTGGCGGAGCATCTCGGCAAGCCGCTCACCCAGGTGCCCGATCCGTTCGGCTTGCACCCGAGCTTCGGCCAGCACAACAATGCACGGCTCAAGGCCTTCCTCGATACGTTCGGCTTCGACTACGAATTTCTGTCGGCCACGGAGTGCTACACGTCGGGGCGGTTCGATGCGGCGCTGCTCAACGTGCTCCATCATTACGAAGCGGTCCGCGACGTGATCCTGCCGACGCTCGGGCCCGAGCGTCGCGCCACCTACAGCCCATTCCTGCCGATCTCGCCGACCACCGGCAATGTTCTGCAGGTGCCGTTGGTCGATCGCGATCTCGCCTCGGGTTCGATCGCCTACAAGGACCCGGACACCGGCAAGCTGACCCAGGTTCCGGTCACCCGCGGGCATTGCAAGCTGCAATGGAAGGCAGACTGGGCGATGCGGTGGGCGGCGCTCGGCGTCGATTACGAGATGGCGGGCAAGGACTTGATCGAACTCGGTCCGCCTCTCGGGGCAGATCTGCCGCATCCTCGGCCGCCAGCAGCCCGAGGGCTTCAACTACGAATTGTTTCTCGACGAGAACGGCGAGAAGATTTCGAAGTCGCGCGGCAATGGGCTCACCATCGAGGAGTGGTTGACCTACGCCTCGCCCGAGAGTCTCGCGCTTTATATGTTCCAGAGTCCACGCAAGGCAAAGCGACTCTATTTCGACGTGATCCCGCGCGCGGTTGACGAGTATGTCGGCAATCTCGCCGCCTATCCCAAGGAAGATCAGGCGGCGAAGCTGATGAACCCGGTCTGGCACATCCATAGCGGTACGCCGCCAGAGGCCGAGCTTCCGATCAGCTTCGCGCTGCTGCTGAACCTCGCTAGCGCATCGAACTCCGAGGATCGTCAGGTGCTATGGGGGTTCATCCGCCGCTATAAGCAGGACGCCACGCCCGAGGCTTATCCTCTGCTCGATCAGTTGGTGGGCTATGCGATTCGCTACTTCCATGACTTCGTGAAGCCGAACAAGCAATACCGCGCGCCATCGGATAAGGAGCGCACAGCGTTGCTCGATCTCGATGCGCGTCTCGGTAAGCTGCCCAAATCTGCGCTCGCCGAGGAGATTCAGAGCGAGGTCTACGCCGTCGGCAAGGAGCATGGCTTCGAGCCCCTGCGCGAGTGGTTCGCCGCGCTCTACGAGGTTCTGCTCGGTCAGACGCAAGGTCCGCGCTTCGGTTCTTTCGTCGAGCTTTATGGTGTCGAGGAGACGCGCGCGCTGATCGCCAAGGCTTTGCAGGGCGACCTCGTCACCGCCGACTGACCGAACGCTGAGCGCAAATCGCCAGGGGAATGCAACGCATTTGGCATGGGTGTTGCTGGAAACATTCCATGCGAGTGAGCGTTGCGGTGAGAATGTTCGAAACTCGGCCCGTAGCGCGGCTTTGCCGCGTCTCCGGGCTCACCCTGTTTGGTGAGGTTTCCGCGGAAAGGGCGGCAATAATGAAAATTAGGGCAGGTTACGCGATCTCCTACGACTGTCCGCAGCCGACGCCGATGATCCTCGCTCTGAGCGTCCATCCGAGCCGACGCGGAGACCTCATCACGTTCGATCAGATACGCCTCGAGCCACAGGTTCCGGCGACGGAATATACCGATCGCTACGGCAATATCTGTCACGTCATCCGCGCACCGGCCGGACGCATAACGCTGTCAGCCGATTTCCGGATTCTCGATAGTGGGCGGGCCGACGAGATCGCTCCCGGCGCAACGCAGGGCCCGCTCGAGACGCTCCCCGTCGAGACGCTGGTCTATCTGCTCGGCAGCCGCTACTGCGAGACCGACCGGCTATCCAGTTTCGCCTGGTCGACCTTCGGCAGCATTCCACAGGGTTGGAGTCTGGTGCAGGCCATCGTCGATTTCGTGCACAACCACATTACCTTCGGCTATCCGCATGCCGACGTGACCCGCACGGCTTACGACGCATTCACCGACGGCAAGGGCGTGTGCCGCGATTTTGCTCATCTGGCCATCACGCTCTGCCGCTGCATGAATGTGCCGGCGCGCTATTGCACCGGCTATCTCGGCGATATCGGCGTGCCCGCCGACCCGGCGCCGATGGATTTCAGCGCGTGGTTCGAGGCTTATATCGGCGACCGCTGGTACACGTTCGATGCGCGCCACAACAAACCCCGCATCGGCCGCATTTTGATCGCGCGCGGGCGCGACGCGACCGACGTCGCCATTACCACCTCGTTCGGCCCGCACGCGCTTGTGTCGTTCAAGGTCGTCACCGACGAGGTGAAAGCGCCGGAAACCGCCCCAGCCTGAGCTAACTGCTTTCCGCCGCCGTCCCGCTCGGGCTTCGTTCGCATTTGCAAGGACGCGGATCGGGCTGCCGGCTGGTCCGCGCCTTCTCGTTCGGAACTAATGGTCCAGATCGTCGAAGATTGCGCGCATCTCGAGTGCGCGCTGGCCAGTGGTCACGCGCATGCAATTGCCGGCGGCGACTGAGGCGAAGGTTCCGCTAGCACAGCGCTTCTCCCAGTAATCGCACTTCGCGTCGCGGAAACCGATCCAGGCACGTTGCGCGTCTTTCAGCGCGGCCAGCGCATCGGGATCGTCCTTGAGACGCTTCACCGCTTCGCGATAAGCCCGATGCACTCGGCCGCCTGCTTTAGAATACCGTCGTCGCCGGTGCGTTTCAGGCACGTGTCTACCGTGGCGCGCTCTGAGGCGGTCGGTTCGAACGGGTCCGCGGCATGGGCCGGCACGGAAGCGCCGAGTACGATCCCGGCAGCGATAGCGAGGTTTTGCATGCCCCTTGGTACCGAGGGAACAGCGGGGAATCCATCCGCGAGACGCGCTACTGGCTTCCGGTTTGCGTCTTCGCAGCGACGTCGCCGCCGCGCCACATGCCGATCTTGTCCTTCCTGGCGGCGGTTTCCGCCTCGGCAAGCTCCTGCTCCTGAGTGTCTTTCGGGTTCGCCCAGCCTTGGCGCACGACCCAGGTCGCAAGATCGGTGCCGGCCACGCTGCAATGTGCGGCAACCGCCTTCTGCTCACCCTCTTTGGGCAGCGTGCAGCTGACGGCGCGCGAGCGGATCAGTTTGGTCAGGGCGACGCGGGCGGCCGAACCGCACGCCCAGTCGTTGCCGCGCGCGTCCTTGCATTTGGCTTTCGCATCGCGCGCGACGATGCCATCGAGCGTGATGATTGTCGCCCCCGACTGGAGCGTCCCGGCATCGATCACCTGCACTTTGTAGTAGAGCTTGGCCGGCGGCGGGGTCCGGGCCGCATCGGCCTTGTCCTTTTGCAGCGCCGCCAGCCGCTCGGCCTCGGCCTTCTCTGCGGCAAGCATGTTGGGCTTGGGGGCTGCGGGATCGGGGATCGCATTCGCCTGCGAGCCAGGCACGGCTTGCGGCACTTGTGGCGGCGGGGGCGGCGCCGGCGGCTCAGCCGGTTCCCGCAATGCTGCCGTCACCGGTGGCGAAGGCGCCGGCGGAGCGGGGGTTTGCCGATTGGCGGCAATGTCCCTGGCCCACCACGCCTGGCCGAAGCCGAGTGGGATGTTGATCGGCCAGAGCAGCAGTCCAACCACAGCGAGCCCGAGCAGGATCGACAGAATGCGGGACGCAAGTGCCATTGCCGGAGATCAGGAAATGTTGGTCGATCCTGTGATCGAAAC
>CAWFLU010000018.1:0-50869 GCA_963816805.1 uncultured Alphaproteobacteria bacterium | reverse complement strand
TAGAAGCAATCTCGTAACGAGAGGCGTCGAACCGGACGGTGACCCCGTACTGACGCTTGTGAATACGGTAGAGACGAATGGGCCCGAAAAGCTGGATCCACTCCTTCAGGCTCTCGTGAATAAGCTTCCGAAGCCCAACACCGTTTGGTCTATTAATGATCGTGGCAATTGGCTGAAGGCTACCGCGCTCGTATTCAATCTTCTCTACAAGACTGGTGAAGACGAGGCCGGGTTTAAGCAGAAGAATTCATCAAACGTGAGTGCAGCCGGCTGACAAGGCCGGCGCCGCCGAGCCGCGGTTTAATCACGCCGCTTGAATATTACGGCGCTTCGAGCTTTCGCGGGCACGGTTACGAGGAGATCGATCTCTTCCCTTGTCGCGAGGCTGAACAGCCACTGCGACGCCTCCTGGTAGCCAGGCTCAAATTTCAGTTCAAAGGCGATGGCTTTCCAACCAGCGAACTTGCCGGACTGTGCCAAAGCTCGTGCGCGCGCCTGAACCTTAGAAAGCTGATCACTCATGACCGAACCTGACCCTATTCACTCCCGTCCGAGAGACACACATGAAAGATGCGAAGCGCAGAAGCGGCGACTTGCCGCGTTCCGATCCTCTAAGCGATCGCCTTGCGGCTTCCGAGAAAGCTCATTATGGCCCTCTTATGAAACCAGACTAGGTCTTCTTCCCGGCGTCGCCTTCTGTTAACTTTGGACATCGGCAATGCTGGCCCTAGCGTGCTTGTTTGAGTAGAGAAGCAGCGATGAGTGACCCTAAGCTCGATGCCCTCGCTGCGGACGTGAAGAAGCTCAACGCCAGGGTAGCAGCCTTGGAAAAGCTCCTAGAGCGCATCCTTCGGCAAAAGCCAGTCTCCGAAAAGCAGTTGTACCAGACGCTGAAGAGTCGAGGAGTGACTCCCGACGCTACACGGTAGCGTAATCGGCGCCCGCGAGCGTTGCCAGAATGGGTTACGATAAAGGATTGAAGATTACGATATTGCCCAACTCTAAGTTGCACCACCCACTTTGCACCGCGCCCCAACCCGCGTTATGAGAGGTTGTGCTGCGGTCTTTCATTCATTCGGTCGGATGGCAACGCTTGCGTCAGGCGCCCTTTGTGCTTGCCTTACTGCTGGCCGCTTCGCCGGTTCTTTCGCCCGAGCGGGCGGCGGCGCAGGCCCAGCCCAAGACCGACATCGTACCCGACGCTTGGCAGGGCGACGTGCTTCGCCCCAAGCCCGACATGAGAGGGCTGAGCAAACTCAAATTCGTGACCGATAGCGATTACCCGCCTTTCCACTATTACGACGAGGTTGGAGCGCTTACCGGCTTCAATGTCGATCTGGCCAAGGCAATCTGCGAGGAACTCGAAGTACAGTGCGAGGTGACTGCGGTCAATTGGGAGGACCTTTTCCCAAGCCTCGACAAAGGCGACGCCGACGCTGCCATCGCTTCGATCCGCATTACCACTGAGGCGCTCGAGAAGGCCGACTTCACGCTGCGGTATTACGCGACGCCGGCGCGCTTCGCCGCGGGCAAGGCAAGTAATCTGAAAGACATCCGGCCCGAGGCGCTCGAGGGCAAGAAGATCGGCGTCGCCAAGGGCACGGGCCATGAGGCCTATCTGCAGAAATTCTTCCCGCAGGCGGCGGTCGCGACCTTCGATACGGCCGACGATGCGCAGAAGGCGCTCAAGGATGGAGCGATCGACCTCGTGTTCGGCGACGGCATCGGACTCACCTTCTGGATAAACGGGGTAACCAGCGAAGGCTGCTGCGAGTTCCGCGGCGGGCCGTTCCTCAACTCGACCTATTTCGGCGAGGGCGTCGGCATTGCCGTCAAGAAGGGCAACCGCCATCTCGCCGAAGTTCTCAATTACGGGCTCGAGCAGGTCCACTCCTCGGGTCGCTACGAGGAGCTGTTCCTCCGCTACTTCCCCATGAGCTTCTTCTGATCGGCTTCCGCGCTTTCGCTCGCGAAGGGTAACAGAAGGCTCCAGCTCAACCGCGCCGGTGCCTCGCTCTGATACGGAGTGAGTCCGATCGTCATGCCGAGATGCCCGCCGGCAGGCTCGGCAACGTAAGTCCTGAACAGCCGATCCCACAGCGAGAGATTGAAGCCGTAATTGGCATCGTGCTCGCGCCGGAGCACCGAATGGTGCACGCGATGCATGTCCGGTGTGACGACCGCAAGGCGCAAAGGTGCGTCGAGCCACCCGGGAAGCGCGATATTGGCGTGGTTGAACATGGCGCACGCGTTCAGCATCACCTCGAACAGAAACACGGCGAGCGGAGCCGCGCCGATTGCCATGACGATTGCGATTTTCCACAGCATCGATAGCCCGATTTCGATCGGATGAAACCGGACCGCCGTGGTTACGTCGACGTCGCGGTCGGCGTGATGCACTTTGTGCAGGCGCCAGAATAGCGGGATCTTGTGCGAGGCGAGATGCTGCGCCCAGATGGCGAGGTCCAGCGCGAGCAGCGCTATTACGATCTTCAGCCAGCCCGGCCAATCGAGCTGGTACAGCAACCCGATGCCGCGTGCCTGCGCGAACGCCGCCGCGGCAACGGCCGCGATGGGTAGGGCCAGCATGGCCATCAGCTGAAGCAGCACCGTGCCGGTGACGCTGATGCCGAGATTGGTGAGCCAGCGCCGTCCCTTTGACGCGATCCGACGCCGCTTCGGCGCAGCAAGCTCGATCAACGCCATCACCAGGAACACAAGCGCAAACACCCCCAGACGGATCGCGCCGTCGCTCTGACCGAGAACTCCATCCATGCCGGCATGTTAGCGCGGATGGGGGAAGCCGTCAGTTGCTCTGCCGCGCAGCGAGTGAGAGCCCGATCACGCCGATGGTGACGAGGGCGATGGAGGTCATTCTGAACACAGTGATCGGCTCGCGGAAATAGGCGATGCCGATCATCGTCGCGAGCGCCGTGCCGACACCTGACCAGATGGCGTAGGTAACCGAGAGGTCGAGCGTCTTCAGCGCGAGCATCACCGCTTGCCGCCGAGCACACATAGAAGATCGGGACGGCGAGCGACGGCAGCGGTTCGGAGAAGCCGGCACAGCTTCATCGAGGTGATGCCGGCGACCTCGAGCAGAATGGCGACGAAAAGCAGGATCCAGGGCATCGGGTAGCTACGGTCAGCGACTCAAGAGCTCGAGCGGCGCCTTGAGCACTCAACAGCGAAATGCGCGACGCTGCGATGACAGTGATTACATCACCTCAAGCGGAACGCGACCGATCGGCGGCGGGAAGGCGCGGTCGAGCTCGGCGAGGTCGGCCTTGGTCAGCGCCATGTCGAGCGCCGCGCGGTTGTCGCGCACATGGTTCGCATTCGACGCTTTGGGGATCACCATTATGTCTTTGTGCCGAAGCACCCAGGCGAGCGCAATCTGGGCCGGCGTAGCCTCGTGGCGCGCGGCAATTCCCGCGAGCGTCCTGTCACATTCGAGCCGGCCCTGTTCGATTGGCGAATAGGCCATCATCGGTACGTTATGCGCCCGCGACCAAGGTAGGAGGCCTGCTTCGATGCCACGGCGTCTGAGATTGTAGACCACCTGATTGCTGGCGCAGGCGCTACCGCCGTCGAGCGCGAACAGCTCCTCCATGTCGTCGACGTCGAAATTGCTGACGCCGAAGAAGCGGATCGCTCCGGCTTTGATCAGCGCCTCGAACCCCGCGAGCGTCTCCTCAAGCCTTGGGCGTCCACGCCAATGCAACAGGTAGAGGTCGATGCGGTCGGTCCTAAGCCGCTTAAGGCTGCGCTCGCAGGCGGCAATGGTGCCGGCCCGCGTTGAGTTCTCCGGCTTGACCTTGCTGACGATGAAGCACTCATCGCGACGACCTTCGACGGCCCTTGCCACGACCTCCTCGGCGCCGCCTTCGCCATAGAGCTCAGCGGTGTCGATCAGCGTCATGCCGAGATCGAGCCCGAGCTTGAGCGCCGCGAGCTCGGCATCGAAGGTGCGGCGGCTCTCGCCCATGCGCCAGGTGCCCTGGCCGAGCTGCGGCACGGTTTCGCCGGAGGGTAGTGTGACGGTGGCAAGAGCGGTCACCATGGGAGAGCAACTCTGCAACACGTAGCGTGGCTCCGTGACGTGCGTAATCCCGGTGAAGCCGGGATCCATTATCGTTTCAATTGAACCGCTAGGACTGGGTTCCGGCTTTCGCCGGAATGACGCGCCAGGTCAGGCCTTCTTCGCCGCAGTGGGCAACGCCGCGCGATCGCGTTCCTCTTTGCGCGAATGAAGCTGGAAGGCGAGCACCAGCAGGAACGCGCCGAACACCAGCGCGTAGGCGCCGATCCACATGGTCAGCACGACTGCGCCGATCAACGGCTCGATAATCAGCAGGATGCCGAAAACGATCGAGGCGATGCCGCCGAGCGCGAGCCACCAGCGTCCGTGGTCGAGATTGAGGCTGAACGCAGCCATGAGCATCAGGATGCCCGACGCGGTCGCCCACACGGCGATGATCCAGATCAGCGCGACCAGTGTGATCGCCGGCCATAGCACCGCCACCACGCCCGCCGCGATGTCGACCACGCCTTCGAGGATGAGCAGGCCCCACCGCTCGCCGTGCCGCGCTGCTTTGATGCCGGAGACGATGGCGAACACGCCGTCGACGAACATGTAAGCGGCGAACAGGATGACGAACACCTGGACGGCCACGCCGGGGTTCAGCAGACAAATCAGACCGAAAACGATGCCCAAGATGCCGCGGAGCCCGACCGCCCACCAGCCGTCCGCCAAGACCTCGCTCATTGCGTCGCAGCGCGCGTCGGTGCGACCTTTACCGGATGCTGTGCTCGCAGCCATGGGAACTCCTCCTTCGATGGGCCAGGTTGATCAGATAGCCGAGGCCAATGCCTTGGAACGAATTGATAATCGGCAATGATGGAGCCAATCTCAGGCTCCGGCAAACGCGCTCTTTTGCACTTGTCCACATCCGCGTTTAGGGCGTTTCAGAGTTTCGCGCCGACCTCGGAGGCGAGCCCGGATACCGTCTGCCGCAGCCAGAGATGCCCCGGATCTTGATCGAAGCTCGCATGCCAAAGCAACGAGATGGTGAAGCTCGGCAGCTCGATCGGGGCGGGGCTGGTAGTGAGCCCGAAGGCTTCGGCGAAGTAGCGCGCGAGGCGCGATGGCATGGTGGTGATCACCGGCGCGCGGCGAAGCACGAATGGCACCGCGAGGAAGCCCGGTGTCGTCATGGCGATGGTGCGCTTCAGCTTCCGCTTGGCGAGCGCCTCGTCGACCGCGCCGCGCGCATCGTCGGTGAGGCTCGTCAGCACGTGTGGCACGCGCAAATAATCTTCGAGCGATATTGGCGGAGAGAGCTTGAGCTGCTCGGGGCGGAACAGGCAGAGGAAGTTGTCGGCGTAAAACGAGCGCCGCTTATGGTGCATTTGCCCCTGGCTGAACACCCCGATACCGAGGTCGAGCCGCCCCGTGTCGAGTTCTTCGAGCACGGACATGCGATCGATCGAGCGGAAGCGCAAGGCGACGCCCGGCGCGGTTGCTCTGATACGCGCCATCAGGCCCGGCGCCACCGCTACCTCGATCGAATCGGCGAGACCGATCCGAAATACCCGGTCGGCGGTTGCCGGATCGAAGTCCTCGCGATGAAGCACCGCCGCCTGTATTTGGGCGAGGGTGACGCGCAGGGGGTCGGCCAGGGCAAGCGCGCGGGGCGTTGGCCGCATGCCTTCGGCGCCCCGCGTCAACAACTCGTCCCCGAACAATGTCCTGAGCCGCGCCAGATTGTGGCTCATGGCCGACTGACCGAGCCCGACTCGGGCGGCCGCCCGCGTGACGCTCCGCTCGGTGAGCAGCGCATCGAACGCGACCAGCAGGTTCAGGTCGAGTCTACTTAAATTGGCGTGATCAATACCTGTCATTGATACTATCGATTGGACTGATGATACCTGAATGGCCATGCTTGAAGCAACAGCAAAGAGGCCGCGAGGCCAGCGCTCGAAGCCGCGCTCAGGGACCGGCGTCGCCGCCAAGGAGGCTGGAAAGGGTTTCACCGAGCGCAGGAGATGCGAGGATCTCTAACTCTCGCGGTGTCAACGAACGACGCCGCGAGAGGAGCGCTTGAATGAGCTTCCGACAAGGAAGCAATGGCCGCGCTAACCGCCGCCCCGCCTAGAGCACACTCATCTCGCCATCGGCGCTCGCACGCGCAGTCTCTCGCGCGAACGCGCGCGCCTGCGCCAATTCCTCCCAGGCACGAGAGGGCCGCTGTAGCGGAACGGCTTCATCGCGGCCCAAATCCTGTGTAAGACCCGATAGCGAATACGAGGAGCTTCGAAGCGGCATGCGTGCGGCGCCATTGACCATTGGCGTTATCGGGGGAGGCTTCACCGGAGCGGCGAGTGCGATCGGCTGCCTCACGCGCCTGCCCCATCCGTTCCATCTCGTGCTGATCGAGCCGTCGCCGGCGCTCGGCCAAGGTGTCGCCTATGGCGGTCATCACCCGTTGCACCTCCTCAATGTGCGCACCCGCGATCTCTCGATCCGCGCGAGCCAGCCCGGCGATTTCCTGAACTGGGCGTTTCACCAGCTCGATCAGGGCGAGAATCATGCCGGGCTGCATGACGCGCTCGCGCATACCTTCCTGCCGCGTCAGCTGTTCGGCGAGTATGTGCGTCAGCGCCTGTTCGAGACCGTCGAGCGGCGCCCTGACGTCGAGTTCTCCGTCATTCCGAGCGCGGCGCACGCGGTTCACGTCGAGCGCGGCCGTTACGCGATCTCCTGCGCTGGGCAAGAGACAGCACTGTGCGATGCGGTCGTGATTGCCACCGCCTATGGTGTGCAGCCCGCATCGGCAAAAGGCGCGCTCGCGCCATTTGACCATTTGCCCGCCGAGGGCATGGTCCGTGCCAAGTCGATCGTGTTGATCGGCTCGGGGCTAACCATGGTCGATGTGCTGCTCGGCGCGCGGCGCGAGGGCTTTCAGGGTGTGGCGACCATCGTCTCGCGTCGCGGACAATTGCCGCGATCGCACGCCCCGAAAGGCGTCGTGCCGGAGCCGGTCGCGCTGCCTCGCTCCAAGCGCCTGTCGATGCTCGAGGCCTCGTTCCGCATCGCTTGCGAGATGGCCGAGCAGGGCGGCACGCCCTGGCAGGCCGTGGTCAACGGCTTGCGCTCGTCATTACAGGACATCTGGCGGGCGCTTCCGGTCGTCGAGCAGGCACGCTTCCTCCGGCATCTTCGCCCGTTCTTCGACGCACATCGCCATCGCCTGCCGATCGAGGTTCACGCGAGGTTGATGGCCGAGCTCGATGGAGGCCGTGCGGTTCTGGTCCGCGGTTCGGCGACAAACCTCGAGAGGACACCAGACGGCTACAAGCTCGACATCTTGCGGCGCGGCGCGGGCGCCCCGGAGACGATCGACGCCGATCTCGTCTTCGATTGCTCGGGCGTCAGGCCCGATCTCGACCAGCCCCTGATCCAAGGCTTGATCGACGCTGGGCTTGCGCGGCCCGACCCCCATGGGCTCGGGCTCGCTGTCGAGCCGAACGGCCAAGTGCTTGGTCGGGGAGGGGAGCCGAGCCAAGGTTTGTTCGCCATTGGCCCTCTTTGCCAGGGCACGCTCTGGGAGATCACAGCGGTGCCTGAAATCGTTCGTCAGGCCGATGCGGCAGCGATCAGGCTAGCGACCTTTCAGGCGCCTGCACTCAAGATCAAGACCGGCACATTCTCCTCCTGAGCGCTGGGCCCAGTTCGACCCGCGAGCACGCAGCGCCTTAAACTTTCATTATGGTTAACGCTTCGCGGCCCTCAAAAAGCCACGAAACGACTGAGAATCAACGTGTTTCCCGCCTGGTAGAAGCCGCGCGGACATTAACTATGTCGTCAACTATGTAGTCAGTATCGTCAGCACTTCTGGGGTTGGGGGGAGGAAGCTGATGAAATGCGTAGACTTGCTATTCTTGCGCTCGCCGTTGGCGTTGTCGGGTTAAGCACCCCTTGCGCCGCGCAAAGCGAGACGGTTGCGATTCGAACCGTCTCGATTGCGAAGCAGGCGACGACGCCCGAGCGCCTAGCACCGCCGCAGGCTGAGCCCGCGGTGGCCACGCCGGCTCAGGCCGCGCCATCACTGCCGCACCCTTCGGCTTCGGTGATACCGGCGCCTGAGCAGCTCTACGCCACCATCCCGCAGCCGATGTCCATGGCGCCCGACCAGCCGCAAGCGGCAGCCGAGCAGCAGGGCGCGTTCTCCTCGCCGGAGAAGCTGATGGATTGGGTGACGACCTACCGCAAGCATCCGAACCCCTCGCGCGTCCCCCCCGCCGTTCACGCTATGCTCGACTACGGACTGCTCGCCGATGAGGAGAAAGAGTGGTTCTGCATCGGCTTCATCGCCGGCGTGCTCGGCACCAACCCCAAGGACGGTCCGGCGCTGATCCCGCGCATGTTCCCGCTGCCCGACAAGGAGCAGGCGGTGATCATCAGGGCCATCGTCTATTCGGAGCGCCCCGATTGGCGCGAGCTGCTCGAGAAGAATTCCTCACGCATGCCGCTTAGGCGTCCGCTTATCGACGACTTCCTGCAAGGCAAGCGGCCGACGCTGATGGAGCTTCCGCTCGCCGACGGCGGCTCGCCCGGCATCTACGCGCTGTGGGGCTATTACGTCGCGACCGGCCAACACGAGCCGGTGGTGCGCATCATGCAGGCGCTGCAATGGTCGCGGAACAAGGACGACAGCAGCTTCTCCTTCAAGAAGATCTTCTCTGGCTGGGGCAACGACCCGAGCGCGGTGGAAAAAATCACGACCGGCGGCACCGCCAAATGGACGCTCGCATCCTACGCCGAGCGCGATCGCGAACTGCTCAATCTCTACCGCGCTGAAGCCTCGCGTCAGCCCGAGGCGATCGCCAAGCCGCTCAATGACGTGATCGTCGCTGCCGAGGCGTTCGAATCGGAGATCGTGCGCAAGGATCAGTTCGGAGCTATCGCTGACGCGCAGAAAGCGCAAATGACCAACGAGGCCGGCATGACCAAGGGCGCGACCGCGGGCTCCATCGCCATCGCCACCGGCTGCGTGGCCGCGACCGCTCTCGCTCAGCCTGAGATCGCTATTCCGTGTGTGATCGGCGGCGCGCTCTACACCGGTGCGGTCAAGCTCGCGCATTGAGCGTCACGGGCGAGGGCCTCGCCTGAAATAAGAAGCCCAGCTTTTCGCGCTGGGCTTTTTGTTCGATTCGGCTAGGGATGCGTTCGCTGCCGGCTTCGGCGATATCTTCAATTTGAACCGCACCTTCCGCCGCTGTTTCGAGGGTGACGCTTCGGGCTCCGTCCTCGCCCTTTGCCGTGGCGACTCTACTCGGTACCGCGGCGGATGAAATAACCGACCACGACACCAAGCCCGAGCGCGAGCACGAACGAGGCCGCAAGATTTCTCCTTCATAAGGTCCTCGGCTTCATGCGCGGCGCCGGAGGCGTAAACGCGGGCTCTGCCCAATTGGCGGCTCGCGGTCGTTCCCGCGCTGCCGGTGAGCTGGTTCATGTAGGCGCGCAATGTCTCGATCTGGTCGTACAGATCGTCGATGTCGAGATCCTTGAGCCGCGCCAGGCTGCGCTCAGGCCTTCCCAAATGCCACATGATCAATATCCTCCTTTGCGAAGCCCAACGCCGCCCGCCTGCAGATGCGCGAGCATAGCGCAAAACGACCAGGTAGGCCTTCGCGTTCCACGGTGCCTACGGAACCGTATTGCGCGCTCTGATGCCGCGCTCGATCGCCGCGGTGGTGAGCTTGTCGAGCTCAAGGCTTTCGCTCAGCATGTCGAGAAAGCGGATTTCCTCCGCCTTTACGTTCATGTCGGCGGCGGCAACTTCGAGCGCGATGGCGTAAGCGGTCTCGCGAAGCTTCTTCGGGAGCGCACTCTTGATTAAGACCAGCACGCGGTCGAGCCCGCCGTCCTCGCTCAATACCTCGCCGCAGCCTTCGGCTGTCTTGACCAGTCTCTCCTGATCGAAATCGGCGAAAACTGGTAGATTGGAGACAATCTCACCGATCCGTGAGAGCTCGGCATCGGTCATGGTGCGGTCCACGGCCGACATGGTGACCATCGCATAGATCAGCGCGGCGTGATGGTCGAGCGGCTCGGTCATGGCGCAGGCCCCCTCTGTTGGCTGAGGTATAAAGCGCGCGACCGTAGGCAATTGCGGCAGGGGCGGCAAGCGGGGAAAACGAGGCGGCGATGCCGCCTTAGGGTGCCTTTGCGGCGGTTCGCTCCAGGCCTGGGCAGCCCGGAAACACTGGCGCTCTGCGATAAACTGTGAAATCTGTCGGGCCCCGTGGAATTCACACCGATACGCAAAGCCGGCACGACGTATGCCCCGCACCGCCAAAATTGAGGTCCACTCAGAACTGCTGGCGCACGCCCATGTGAGCAAGGCTTGGCCGTTCGAGGAAGCGCGCAAGGTCTTGAGCCGGCTGAAGCGTATTCCGAAGCCGACCGGCGCCATTATCTTCGAGACTGGCTATGGTCCGTCCGGACTGCCGCATATCGGCACCTTCGGCGAGGTCGCGCGCACCACCATGGTGCGCCACGCCTTCCGCGTGCTCACCGAGGACAAGGTGCCGACGCGGCTGATCGCGTTTTCCGACGACATGGACGGCCTCCGCAAGGTCCCCGACAACATCCCCAACAAGGACATGGTGGCGGAGCATCTCGGCAAGCCGCTCACCCAGGTGCCCGATCCGTTCGGCTTGCACCCGAGCTTCGGCCAGCACAACAATGCACGGCTCAAGGCCTTCCTCGATACGTTCGGCTTCGACTACGAATTTCTGTCGGCGACGGAGTGCTACACGTCGGGGCGGTTCGATGCGGCGCTGCTCAACGTGCTCCATCATTACGAAGCGGTCCGCGACGTGATCCTGCCGACGCTCGGGCCCGAGCGTCGCGCCACCTACAGCCCATTCCTACCGATCTCGCCGACCACCGGCAAGGTTCTGCAGGTGCCGTTGGTCGATCGCGATCTCGCCTCGGGTTCGATCGCCTACAAGGACCCGGACACCGGCAAGCTGACCCAGGTTCCGGTCACCCGCGGGCATTGCAAGCTGCAATGGAAGGCAGATTGGGCGATGCGGTGGGCGGCGCTCGGCGTCGATTACGAGATGGCGGGCAAGGACTTGATCGACTCGGTCCGCCTCTCGGGGCAGATCTGCCGCATCCTCGGCCGCCAGCAGCCCGAGGGCTTCAACTACGAATTGTTTCTCGACGAGAACGGCGAGAAGATTTCGAAGTCGCGCGGCAATGGGCTCACCATCGAGGAGTGGTTGACCTACGCCTCGCCCGAGAAGTTCTCGCGCTTTATATGTTCCAGAGTCCACGCAAGGCAAAGCGACTCTATTTCGACGTGATCCCGCGCGCGGTTGACGAGTATGTCGGCAATCTCGCCGCCTATCCCAAGGAAGATCAGGCGGCGAAGCTGATGAACCCGGTCTGGCACATCCATAGCGGTACGCCGCCAGAGGCCGAGCTTCCCATCAGCTTCGCGCTGCTGCTGAACCTCGCTAGCGCATCGAACTCCGAGGATCGTCAGGTGCTATGGGGGTTCATCCGCCGCTATAAGCAGGACGCCACGCCCGAGGCTTATCCTCTGCTCGATCAGTTGGTAGGCTATGCGATTCGCTACTTCCATGACTTCGTGAAGCCGAACAAGCAATACCGCGCGCCATCGGATAAGGAGCGCACAGCGTTGCTCGATCTCGATGCGCGTCTCGGTAAGCTGCCCAAATCTGCGCTCGCCGAGGAGATTCAGAGCGAGGTCTACGCCGTCGGCAAGGAGCATGGCTTCGAGCCGCTGCGCGACTGGTTCGCCGCGCTCTACGAGGTTCTGCTCGGTCAGACGCAAGGCCCGCGCTTCGGTTCTTTCGTCGAGCTTTATGGTGTCGAGGAGACGCGCGCGCTGATCGTCAAGGCTTTGCAGGGCGACCTCGTCACCGCCGACTGACCGAACGCTGAGCGCAATCGCCACGGGAATGCAATGCATTTGGCATGGGTGTTGCTGGAAACATTCCATGCGAATGAGCGTTGCGGTGAGAATGTTCGAAAACTCGGCCCGTAGCGCGGCTTTGCCGCGTCTCCGGGCTCACCCTGTTTGGTGAGGTTTTCGCGGAAAGGGCGGCAATAATGAAAATTAGGGCAGGTTACGCGATCTCCTACGACTGTCCCCAGCCGACGCCGATGATCCTCGCTCTGAGCGTCCATCCGAGCCGACGCGGAGACCTCATCACGTTCGATCAGATACGCCTGGAGCCACAGGTTCCGGCGACGGAATATACCGATCGCTACGGCAATATCTGTCACGTCATCCGCGCACCGGCCGGACGCATAACGCTGTCAGCCGATTTCCGGATTCTCGATAGCGGGCGGGCCGACGAGATCGCTCCCGGCGCAACGCAGGGCCCGCTCGAGACGCTCCCCGTCGAGACGCTGGTCTATCTGCTCGGCAGCCGCTATTGCGAGACCGACCGGCTATCCAGTTTCGCCTGGTCGACCTTCGGCAGCATTCCACAGGGTTGGAGTCTGGTGCAGGCCATCGTCGATTTCGTGCACAACCACATTACCTTCGGCTATCCGCATGCCGACGTGACCCGCACGGCTTACGACGCATTCACCGACGGCAAGGGCGTGTGCCGCGATTTTGCTCATCTGGCCATCACGCTCTGCCGCTGCATGAATGTGCCGGCGCGCTATTGCACCGGCTATCTCGGCGATATCGGCGTGCCCGCCGACCCGGCGCCGATGGATTTCAGCGCGTGGTTCGAGGCTTATATCGGCGACCGCTGGTACACGTTCGATGCGCGCCACAACAAACCCCGCATCGGCCGCATTTTGATCGCGCGCGGGCGCGACGCGACCGACGTCGCCATTACCACCTCGTTCGGCCCGCACGCGCTTGTGTCGTTCAAGGTCGTCACCGACGAGGTGAAAGCGCCGGCAACCGCCCCAGCCTGAGCTAACTGCTTTCCGCCGCCGTCCCGCTCGGGCTTCGTTCGCATTTGCAAGGACGCGGATCTGGCTGCCGGCTGGTCCGCGCCTTCTCGTTCGGAACTAATGGTCCAGATCGTCGAAGATTGCGCGCATCTCGAGTGCGCGCTGGCCAGTGGTCACGCGCATGCAATTGCCGGCGGCGACTGAGGCGAAGGTTCCGCTAGCACAGCGCTTCTCCCAGTAATCGCACTTCGCGTCGCGGAAACCGATCCAGGCACGTTGCGCGTCTTTCAGCGCGGCCAGCGCATCGGGATCGTCCTTGAGACGCTTCACCGCTTCGCGATAAGCCCGATGCACTCGGCCGCCTGCTTAGAATACCGTCGTCGCCGGTGCGTTTCAGGCCGACCGGCGCGCTCTGAGGCGGTCGGTTCGAACGGGTCCGCGATCCGCGAGACGCGCTACTGGCTTCCGGTTTGCGTCTTCGCAGCGACGTCGCCGCCGCGCCACATGCCGATCTTGTCCTTCCTGGCGGCGGTTTCCGCCTCGGCAAGCTCCTGCTCCTGAGTGTCTTTCGGGTTCGCCCAGCCTTGGCGCACGACCCAGGTCGCAAGATCGGTGCCGGCCACGCTGCAATGTGCGGCAACCGCCTTCTGCTCACCCTCTTTGGGCAGCGTGCAGCTGACGGCGCGCGAGCGGATCAGTTTGGTCAGGGCGACGCGGGCGGCCGAACCGCACGCCCAGTCGTTGCCGCGCGCGTCCTTGCATTTGGCTTTCGCATCGCGCGCGACGATGCCATCGAGCGTGATGATTGTCGCCCCCGACTGGAGCGTCCCGGCATCGATCACCTGCACTTTGTAGTAGAGCTTGGCCGGCGGCGGGGTCCGGGCCGCATCGGCCTTGTCCTTTTGCAGCGCCGCCAGCCGCTCGGCCTCGGCCTTCTCTGCGGCAAGCATGTTGGGCTTGGGGGCTGCGGGATCGGGGATCGCATTCGCCTGCGAGCCAGGCACGGCTTGCGGCACTTGTGGCGGCGGGGGCGGCGCCGGCGGCTCAGCCGGTTCCCGCAATGCTGCCGTCACCGGTGGCGAAGGCGCCGGCGGAGCGGGGGTTTGCCGATTGGCGGCAATGTCCCTGGCCCACCACGCCTGGCCGAAGCCGAGTGGGATGTTGATCGGCCAGAGCAGCAGTCCAACCACAGCGAGCCCGAGCAGGATCGACAGAATGCGGGACGCAAGTGCCATTGCCGGAGATCAGGAAATGTTGGTCGATCCTGTGATCGAAACTCAAAGATCGGGCCTTTCTGAGGCCCTGACATTCCGTTTGGCCGCGAAAATTGCCCGAGCATTGGGATGCGCACTAGCGCCGCCACAATACGAATTGTGGCTTATCCCCGCTGTCCTTGTCCAATGCCAATAGCGGCTGTGTGTCTAAGCGTGTTCAACCCAAGAAATGCAACCGTAAGCAGGGGCAGACGTTAATTGCGCGTGCAGCGTCGGCCCGCTTGCGCCGTCTGGTGCCCCGGCGTTAATAGGATCGGATAATGGATGGCACCGTCTACAAGGTCCTGAGCCGCGACGCCTTCGCCAAAACCAAGGTCAACGGCCGCTTCGAGGGCTCCGGCGAAGACGCACGCGACGGCTTCATTCACCTCTCCTCGGCCGAACAGCTCGAAGACACGCTCGCTAAACATTATGCCGGGAAGGATGGGCTCGTTCTGCTCGCCGTCGACAGCGAAAGCCTCGGCGAGCGCCTGCAATGGGAGCCGGCGCGCGGGGGGGCGCTATTTCCACACCTCTACGGCCCGCTCGAGCTCAGCGCGGTGAACTCGATCGAGGAGCTGACGCTCGGGGCCGACGGTAAGCATCGTCTCCCGGACGGGATCTCATCGCTCCCCGGCGTCGACAGGTGGCGGTCGCGCGGGTGAGCGGAGCGCACAACGCCTCTGCTCAAAAGTGCGAAGGGGATCGTTTGGCGTGAACGCGCTGTTCGGCTTGGGCCAGGCCCTGCTCCAGGCGCTCGACCCGGAGCGCGCCCACAACCTCGCCATAAAATCTCTCGAACTCGGTCTCTATCCCCGCGCCGCAGGCCCTGACGATAAGCGCTTGGCGCAACGCATCTTTGGCCTCGACTTTGCCAATCCGCTCGGTATGGCGGCGGGCTTCGACAAGAATGCGCGCGTGCCGCGTGAGCTTCTCGCCATGGGCTTCGGTTTCGTCGAGGTCGGCACGCTGACGCCGCGCGCGCAGAGCGGCAACGCCACCCCGCGCATTTTCCGCTCGCCCGCGGACGGGGCGATCATCAATCGGCTCGGCTTCAACAATCAGGGCCAGGGCGCTGCGCTCGCTCGCCTGCGCCACCGTCCGCCGGGTATCGTCGGAATCAATATCGGGGCAGGGCGCAACAGCCCCGATCGCATCGCCGATTATGTGTCGGGCATCGAGCGCATGGGCGCGGTGGCAAGCTACTTCACCGTCAATATCTCTTCGCCCAATACACCGGGCCTGCGCGACCTCCAGGCACCCGAAGCGCTCGATTTGCTGCTCAAGCGCGTGCTGTCCGCGCGCGGCGCGCTAGCGAGCAAGCCGCCGCTTTTGGTCAAGCTTGCGCCCGACCTTGCCGACGCCGACCTGCCCGAAGTGGTCGAAGTGATTGCCGCGAACGGCGTCGACGGCATCGTCGTGTCGAACACCACGCTGGCGCGGGATGGGCTCGAGGACGCCGCCTTCGCTCGGGAGACCGGCGGGCTGTCGGGCCGGCCCCTGTTCGCCCGCGCGACCCGGATGCTCGCGCGCGTCCACCGGCTGACCGACGGCAAGCTGCCCTTGATCGGCGTGGGCGGCATCGATTCTGGCGAAGCCGCGCTTGCCAAGATCGCGGCGGGCGCGTCCCTGCTTCAGCTCTATACCGGGCTCGTGTTCGAAGGGCCGGGACTGATCGGCCGCATCAAGCACGCGCTCGTTGAAGGGGTTGAGCGGGCCGGCGCCAACGACTTAAAGTCTCTCATTGGCGCCCGCGCCGACGAATCGGCCGAAAGCCTGCTCTAGAGACCGCGATGACCGTCACCATCTATCACAATCCGCGCTGCTCGAAGTCGCGCCAGACGCTTGACCTGCTCGAAGCGCGCGGCATCACTCCGAAGGTCGTCGAATATCTGAAACATCCGCCCTCAGCGGCCGAGCTGAAGGCGATCCTGAAGAAGCTTGGGATCAAGCCGCGAGAGCTGGTCCGTCGAGGCGAGCCGCTTTATGCCGAGCTCGGCCTCGAGGATCGCGAGCTGTCGGAAGACGATCTGATAAGGCTGATGGTAGCGAACCCTATCCTGATCGAGCGCCCGATCGTGGTGAGCGGCGCCAAGGCCGCGATCGGCCGACCGCCCGAGCAAGTGCTCGATATTCTCTAGAACAAGCCCTAGGCCTCGCGGTTGGGCGAGCTCGCGTCGGCCACCGCGGTGCTGCCGCTTCGACCGACGATCTTCAGCAAGCGCATGACGAGCCACACCGGAAACACGATCACCGCGCCGAGCAAGAAGTAGCGGGCCGACCGCTCGATGACCGCGAAGCCCATGTCGTAGATGCGCTGGGCGAGGCGGCGTAGGCTGTCGATGATGTCGAACGGACTGAAGCCGAGCGCCGCGAGCACGACGCCGACGATCAAGGATAGAATGACGAGCCTGACCAGGACGAGCGCCGGATTGCCGCCAAAGAACCGTTCCATCTATCGCTCCCGTTTCGCGCGAGGCAGGGGCCAACCTTGAGGCGCCCACCTTGAAGAGACCGTAAGCTTCGACTCAAATTGCAGCAGAATTGGTGCCGGCGGCCGATAAGGTCAAGCAGGACGTGCATGGTCAGAAGCGCAAGGATGAGGCTCGATTTGCCCGTGAGCGCGGTTCAGGCGGCTGAGCTGCGTGTTCCCCCGTTGCCCGAACCGTTCGCGTCGTGGTTCACGCACCGTGGCTGGCGGCCGCATCCCCATCAGCTCGCTCTGCTCGACGCGGCAAAGCAGGGGCGCGACGCGCTCCTCATTGCGCCGACCGGCGGCGGCAAAACGCTCGCCGGCTTCCTGCCGAGCCTGGTCGATCTCGCGCAGAGATCCGCGCCGAAGCCGGGCGCGAGGGCCGGCCTGCACACGCTCTACGTCTCGCCCCTGAAGGCGCTCGCCACCGACATCGCGCGCAACCTCGCCGCTCCCATCGCTGAGATGGGCTTGCCCATAAGGTTGGAGACGCGCACCGGAGACACCCCGCCCTTACGCCGGACGCGCCAACGGCTGCTGCCGCCCGACATCCTCCTCACCACGCCCGAGCAGATTGCCCTCATGCTGTCGCATAGCGGTGCCGCCGAGCTGTTCGGCTCCCTCAAATATGTGCTCCTCGATGAGCTGCATGCGCTTGCATCGAGCAAGCGCGGCGATCTGCTTGCGCTCGATCTCGCCCGGCTCCGCACCCATTCGCCAGAGCTCACCTCGATCGGCCTGTCGGCGACCGTGGCGCGTCCTTTCGACCTTGCCGCCTTTCTCGTGGCCAACAAGGGCCAGGCTTCGACGCGGCTCGCCGAGATCGTGGGGGCGCGCGAGGGCGCCAAAGCCAACATCGCCATCATCACTTCCAAGGCCGAGCTGCCGTGGGCGGGACACTCCGCCCGTTATGCGCTGCCCGAGATATACCAGGCGATCAAAACTCACCGCATGTCGCTGATCTTCGTCAATACGCGCTCGCAAGCCGAGTTGCTGTTCCACGAGCTTTGGCGCTGCAACGACGACAATCTGCCGATCGCGCTGCATCACGGCTCGCTCGACGTGGCGCAGCGCCGCAAGGTCGAGGCGGCGATGGTGGCTGGCAAGCTCCGCGCCGTGGTGTGCACCTCGACGCTCGATCTCGGCATCGACTGGGGCGATGTCGATCTCGTGGTCAATGTCGGCGCGCCGAAGGGTGCGAGCCGGCTTGCCCAGCGCATCGGCCGCGCGAATCACCGGCTCGATGAGCCGAGCAAGGCTCTGCTCGTCCCGGCCAATCGCTTCGAGGTGATTGAGTGCCAGGCGGCGCTGGAAGCAGCGGCGGAAGGCGCGCAGGACACGCCGCCGTCGCGGCCAGGCGCGCTCGACGTGCTCGCTCAACACGTGCTTGGCACCGCCTGCGCCGGTCCTTTCCACTCCGATCGTCTCTACCGCGAGGTAGTGAGCGCCTCGCCCTACCAGGACCTGACGCGCGAGGGCTTCGACAAGGTCGTGGGGTTCGTCGCGACCGGCGGCTATGCGCTCGCCAATTGCGAGCGCTACGCCAAGCTGAAGAAGACCCCGGAGCGGCGAATATCGCCTCGCTCATCCCCGCATCGCCCAGCAATATCGGCTCAATGTCGGCACCATCGTTGAGGCGCCGATGCTCCGCGTCAGGCTTGCGCGGCCCAAGGGCAACGTGCTCGTCGCCGGCCGCGTGCTCGGCGAGGTCGAGGAATATTTCATCGAGCAGCTTACACCGGGCGACACCTTCGTGTTCGCGGGCGAGGTGTTGCGCTTCGAGGGCTTGCGCGAGATGGACGCCATCGTCACCCGCGCGCACGCGACCGATCCCAAAGTGCCGGCCTATGAGGGCGGCAAATTTCCGCTGTCGACGTATCTCGCGGAGCGCGTGCGCAAGCTCCTCGCCGACCCCAAACATTGGTCGCGGCTTCCCGAGCAGGTCTCCGACTGGATCCGCCTGCAAGCTCTGTTCTCGGTCGTGCCCGGTCCGGACGAAGTCCTGGTCGAGACCTTCCCGCGCGGCAATCGATGTTATCTCGTCTGCTATCCGTTCGAGGGGAGGCTCGCCCATCAGAGCCTCGGCATGCTGCTGACGCGGCGCCTGGAGCGTGCCGGCGCTGGCCCGCTCGGCTTCGTCGCCAACGAATATGCTCTCGCTATCTGGGCCCTGAACGACATGGGCGAGATGGTCAGGGACGGGCGGCTCGAGCTCGCTCGATTGTTCGATGCCGACATGCTCGGAGACGACCTCGACGCGTGGCTTGCCGAATTGAGCCTAATGAAGCGTTCGTTTCGCGTCTGCGCCATCATCTCGGGGATGATCGAACGTCGTCACCCCGGGCTGGAGAAGACCGGCCGCCAGATGACCGTGTCGTCCGACCTTATCTACGACGTGCTCCGGCAGCACGAGCCCAACCACATCCTCCTGCAGGCGGCATTCGCCGATGCGGCAACCGGCCTCATCGATGTCGGTCGCCTCAACCTTTTCCTGCAACGGATCAGTGGACGAATCAGGCATATTGGCTTGAGCCAAGTTTCGCCGCTCGCTGTGCCGGTCATGCTTGAAATCGGGTGCGAGAGCGTGCCCGGGGAGGCGAGCGAGACCTTGTTGCGTGAGACCGTCGAAGAGCTCATCGCGGAGGCCTTAAGCGAACATGCTGCGCGCTAAACCTGATCTCATGCCGGAGACCGCGCCCTCGCTTCGCAAGCGCATAACCGTTTGCCGGCACGAGATGCGGCCGCTCGCCGCCGGTGCACTTTATTGGGAGGCCGAGGACACTCTGCTGGTCGCCGATCTCCACCTCGAGAAGGGCGCTGCCTTCGCCGCGCTCGGCATGTTGCTGCCGCCTTACGACACGCGGACCACCCTCCAGCGCCTTGAGAAGGCGATCGACGCGGTCAGGCCTGGCCGGGTGGTCGCGCTCGGCGATAGCTTCCATCGTAGCGCATCGGCAAAGAGCCTTGCCGCCGACGACCTCGCCTTCCTGCTGCGGTTGCAGAAGGGCCGCGAATGGTACTGGATTTGCGGCAATCACGATCCGCATCTGCCGCCTTCGATCGGCGGGACGATCTGCACCACGCTCACCATTTGCGGCGTGACCCTTCGTCACGAGCCGTCCGAGACGGCATCCGGCCGGGAAATCGCCGGCCACCTGCACCCGGTTGCGCGCATCGCCAGGCGCGGCGCGGTGATCAGGCGCCGTTGCTTCGCCACCGACGGCAACCGCCTGGTGATGCCGGCCTTCGGCGCCTATGCCGGCGGGCTCAACTTGCTCGACGAGGCGTTCGCCGAGCTGTTCCTGCGCCATCGGCTCGAAGCCTGGATGATGGGACGGGCCGACGTCTATCCGGTACTCGGCAGCCTGCTGATTCCGGATTGAGCAGGATCGGCAAAAAGCGGAAACCGGTTGTTCCGGATCGTGCGCTAATAAGCGGTTATTCGCGGCGAAACACCATCCAGCCGAGCAGCCCGACCAGCACGGCGATCGCCACTGCCGAGAGCCCATAGAGGAACGGGCGTTTCAGCGCAAGCAGGTAGATCACGCGCTCAAACCCGGCCTTGCTTACCTCGAGCGTGCTGTGGTTCGTGCTGAGCAGCTTCCCGTCACGGAACAGGTAGACATTGGCCGTGTAGCGGCCGATCGGCACGTTGACCGGCAGATCGACGGTCGCCCGGAACAGGCTCCGGCCGATGAAGCTCACACCGTCGTCATGCTCCTGGAACAGGTTCTTCTGCTGCTTCAGCCGAATAACGGCGGATCGGAAGGCCACTTCTTTGGCGTCGTCCTTGCCGCCCCGCGCGAAGTCGAGATTGCGATAGCCGATGTCGAGCGCTTTAAGCGTTTCCTCGGTCGCGATCGCCCTGAACGGGTGCGAGGCGAGCACGGCATAGAAGCCTGGGACCAAAGGAAAGGTCTCACTGGCGCCGTTCACCCAAATCCCGGCCACCTTTTCCTTGCGCCTGACCACTATCGGCTCGTCCGGCGCTCGGATGACTGCGATCACGTCGAAGTCGCCTTCGTCGGGCGCGGGCGTGCGGCTGAAATCGACGCTGCCGAAAATCAGGATCTCGATTCCGGTGAAGTTCGATTGGATGGAGATCTCGCGCGTCGAGATGTCGGACTGGATGGTTTCCTGCGGCGCAGGGTCTTCGGCCCGTGCCGCGCAGCACAGCGCAAGAAGAATGGCGGCGAGACGGAGCGAGCCCATCAGGAGTCCACGAATAGAGGAACGACGCTGTACACGTCGTCGGGTTTCAGCACGAGATCGAGAAGGAGCCTCGCCGCGACCCCTAGCACCAGCAGAGCAAGAAGCAGGCGGAGCTGCTCGCCTTTGAGCTTCAGCCCTGCACGCACGCCGAACTGACCGCCCATGACGCCGCCCGCGGCGAGGATCAGCGCCAGCACCGCATCGAGCGTGTGGTTGAAGGTCGCGTGCAGCAGCGTCACGATCGCGGTGACGAAGATGATTTGGAACATCGAGGTGCCGATTACGATATTGGTCGGCATGCGCAGCAGATAGATCATGGCCGGCACCATGATGAAGCCGCCGCCGGCGCCGAGAAATGCCGCGAGCAGGCCGACCACGGTGCCGATCAGGAGGGGCGGGATGGCGCTGATATAGAGCCGCGAGGTCGGGAAGCGCATCTTGAGCGGCAGCCCGTGAATCCAGTGATGCGTGTTGGCGCGGCGGGCCGGAATCGGCTTTCCGGAACGCGACTTGTGAATGGCGCGGACGCTCTCGACCAGCATCAGCGCGCCGATGACGCCGAGAAAAACGACATACGTGAGCGAGATTAAGAGGTCCGCCTGACCGACCTGGCGCAACAGTCTGACCAGCACGACGCCAATCATCGCGCCGACCGCGCCGCCAGCGATCAACACATTGGCCATGCGGAGGTCGATATTACCGCGCCGCCATTGCGCGACGGCACCCGACACCGATGTGGCGATGATTTGATTGGCGCCGGTCGCGACCGCGATCGGCGCGGCGACGCCCGAGAACATCAGAAGCGGTGTCAGCAGGAAGCCGCCGCCGACGCCGAACATGCCCGACAGGAAACCGACTGCCGCGCCGAGCCCCAGCATGACCAAGAGGTTCACCGAGACTTCGGCAATAGGCAGATAGACCTGGAGCATCGGGGACCGAAAATCGAAGAAATCTAAGGCCCAGAAACCAGAAATCGGCGGCTCTCGCTACCGACTTCTGCTGTTCCGCTATGGAGTCTGACTTATCTGGTCAGTCGCTCTAGCTTGGTGACAAGCGGGATGGAAACCTGGGCGGTCTCCTCGAGGCCGTTCCGACGCTCCAAGCTCTTGACCGCATCGCGGGTCTGCTCGCCGAGCTGGCCGTTCGAGGGGCCGGCATCGTAGCCGAGCTCGTCGAGGAGTTTCTGGGCGCGGGCGATGAGGGAGCTGTTCGGCGCCTCGGCCTGCGCGGCCCAATCTTCAGGCTGGACGACCTCATTGGTTTCAGCGAGGGCAGATTTGCGCTGCCAGGTCTTCACCGTCTGGTCGGCGGCGGCGAGCATCTTCTGGTCGAGCTGGACCTTGATCAGGTCGGGCTGCCTTGCGGCTTCAGCGTCGCCGTTCTTGGCGGCGAGAGCGAACCATTCATAGGCTGTGGTCAGTTTCTTCGGCATGCCAATCCCGTGCTCGGCGAGGATGCCGAGATTGTATTGGCTGTCGGCGAGACCGTATGCGGCGGCCGCGCCATACCATTATGCGGTGAGCACGTAATCGGCCTGGTCGCCGGCGCTCGCGCTGACGGCGAGATTGTGCATCACCTTCACGTTGCCCTTCACTAAGCGCTCCTCCGTACCACGAGCGCGCCTCGCCGAGGTCCTTGATGACGCCTTGGCCCCCGCTCATACATTGAGGCGAGACGATCCGGCGCAGGTGCAAGTCCGGCGTTGGCTGCGCGCTCGAGCCAGTGCGCCGCCTCGGTCAGGTCCTGGGCCCCGCCCTGACCTTGCGAATTGCGGAGCGCGATTACTTATTGCGCCCGCGCGTCGCTGTCCGATGCGGCTTGGCGCAAAGACAGCGCGCCGTGCGCTTCGCGAGGCAGCGGCAGCTTGCCCGGTACCGATAGCGGCGCGCTGGACGAGCCGCCGCCAAGCGTCGGCTCCTCGAGACTGAGCGAAACGCCGGGCGGTAGCGCCGCGGCGGTCTCGGACTTGAGCGAGGCAAGCTGCGGGCGCGGCAGCGTCTCAGCCGAGGACGAGGCGGCCGGCGTGCGGTAGGAGGATTTGGCGACATCGCTGAAGCCGGCGGCGGTAGCGCTCAGCGCGGCGTCGTCGGGACTCGGGTCGATGCCCTGATTGAAGCCGGTGGCCGCGGTGTCGGACGAATCATCCTCCAGCACGCCGGGATCGAGCTCGGAGGCACCGGACGTGGCCGGGGGCGTGGCCTCGCAAGGCGTGGCCTCGGTGCCAGGCTCGACGGGAGCCGGAGCGCTCAGTTTGGCGCCGGGCTGCAACGTGCCGTGGCGCGAGCCGTCGGGCAAAGGCGTGATCCGGTCGGTGCCGCCGGGGCTGGGGACGCTTTCCTCGGCGGCCGGCGGGCTGCCTGACGCGTCGGGCTTCGAGCCGAGCCGCCCGTAAAGCAGGGCGGCACTGATCAAGAGCAGTATGGCCGCCGCGATCATCAGCAGCGAGCCCTTGTGCTTGGGCGGCGCATCGGCGCCAGGGACGCTGTCGGAAGCGACCGTGGCCGAGGAGCGCCGTGCCCGGCCACTGGCCGATCTCTCCTCGGCCCTGAGCGCCGCGGCCTGGGACGCGCGCCGCGCCGCGGCGACCAGGTCCTCATGATCGAGCTCGGCGTCGAGCCCCGTTGCGGTTCGCGCACGGCGCGGAACCGACGCGTCGAGATCGACCGCATCCTCATCCGACGCTCCGAGCTCGCCGCGTCCTAATGAGGGCAGCGGCTCGCTCTCCTGGAAGTCCGGGATCGCGCCGCCGAGCTTGGTCTTCGACGATTGGTCCTTGGCTTCGGCACGCGGCGGCTTGCCATTGCATGGCGCTGCGCCTTGTGCCGGCATCCCGGGATGTTGGAAGGGCGGAAGACCTGGCGGCTGAGTGAACGCTGGTTCGTCGCGGACACGGTCGGCGAATGGAGCGCGCGGCTTTTGGGGTCTCTGGAAGGTGGCATCGCTGCCCTTCTCGACCTGTTGCACGAGCTGCTTCAGAGAATCGTGCACGGATTGCAGCGTGCTCGCCAGTCGCTCGTCGTTGAGGCGGGCCTTATCGCTCGTCGCCACGAGGTCGCGATGCATGGCATCGAGGCGCTCCTCGCTCGCCGGCTTCGAAGTGGTGATGAGCTTGGCTGCCTCGCTCGCGGCCTTGTTCGCGATCTCCTCCAGCACGTCAGGAGCGGTGTCGAAGCGCTCGATCAGCTTGACGAGCTGGTCCTCGATGCCGGTGACGTGGGCAAGTTGCGCCTCGGCGCGGCCAAGTTTTTGACCCATTTCGGAAAGTTGCTTCTCGACCGAAGCGAGATTGTCGAGCTTAGGCGCCTGCCTGAGCGCCTGGCTGAGCTGGCTCGCGATCTCGTCGAGCCGTGCGTTCAACGCCTCGATGGTATCGGCCGGCATTACCACGCCGAGCGAATGCTCGAGTCTCTGCGCCATGTCGACAAGACGCTTGTCGATTGCGGCGGCCACGCTCTGACGCGGCGGAAGGTGGGACGAAGGCGCCGCATAGGAAAGGTCTGGCGCCTTCAAACTGAAATCGGGACGGCCTTGCGCCGGCGTTTCGGCGAGCGGCGGGAAGGGACTTGGGCTCGACGGGAAGGCGCTGGGGATCGAGGCAAACGGGTTTGGCATGTCGGCCATGCCCGACAGCGCGTCCGACCCGCCGGTGGTGAAATCGAGACTGGCGGACAGCGCCTTGCCGAGGCGCTCGAAATCATCGAGCGGATTGATGCCCTGCGGCTCGAACCGCCGCGCCAAATTGCTTACTTGTTCGTGGAGCCGGTCGAGCGAAACTGAATTCTCCGGTGCACCGGCGGCGCGCGCAGCGTCGGTCGTTTGCGCCAGCTGGTCGAGCCGGGCATGCAGATCACCCAGCGCATCGCTATAGCGGCGCTCGCTCTCCTCGACCCGCTCGACGAGCCGGCGGAGCAGGCTCTCGACGGTCCGCTGGTCCATGGGACTGTCGTCGGCCGTCTCGCCATTTCGGTAACCGCCGCCGGTCTGCCAAGTAGCTTCCGAAGCCATCCCAATCCCCATGAGTGTGACGCCGCTGAAAACTCGCGCGGCCGATCGGGCGTGGGGCTCAAAAACTCGAGAGACACGCGACGAAGCGGTCGAAACTCACGGTGGCAAGGTGGAGTAAATTTTGCGTTAAGCGGCGGCTTATTGTGGGACAAACGCGTGTGCCACGACGCCGCTGAACGGGCGGCGGAGCGGTGACGGCTTGTCAACGCGCGACAGGGGAAGGACGATGCGAGGGATAGTTGCCGCGGGGGACGCAATGGCTGAGATGGTGCAGGCAAGCCACCGGCTGACTGTGCAGACGCCCGGCGAGGGCTTCACCGAGATCACGCGGGAGCTTGCGGATTGGCTAAAGTTGATCGACGGCGAGAACGGCCTCTTGACCGTCTTCGTCTGCCACACCTCTGCGTCCCTGGTCATCCAGGAGAATGCCGACCCGAATGTGCGGCGCGACCTGCTCGATGCGCTCGAGGCGCTGGCGCCGGAGAGCCGCGCCTATGCCCACCAGGAGGAGGGCCCGGACGACATGCCGAGCCACATCAAGTCGATGCTGACCGCAGTCAGCTTGGCGATACCTGTCATAGGCGGCGGCATGGTGCTCGGCACCTGGCAGGGGGTTTATCTCATCGAGCACCGCGCCGCCCCGCACCAGCGCAACATCGTGTTGAATTTCATCGGCCACGTCGCCGAGGCTTGAGCCAAGATCTACCGGGCAAACCAGCTGGTCGCCGCGATTAGCTCGTGCACGATGCCGGGCTCGGTCATGGCGTGGCCCGCATCGGCCACGACCCTCAGCTTCGCTTGCGGCCAGTTGCGCGCGAGGTCGAAGGCGATCTTGACCGGCGTCACCACGTCGTACCGCCCATGCACAATCACGCCTGGAATATCGGTGAGGCGATGGGCGTCGGCGATCAGCTGATCGTCACTCGCGAAGAAGCCGCGATTGACGAAATAGTGGCACTCGATTCGGGCGAACGCGAGCGCGTAGTGGTCCTCCGAGAAGCGGCGCACGCGCTCGGCATCGGGAAGTAGCGACAAGGTCTTGCCCTCCCAGGCGCTCCAGGCGCGCGCCGCCTCGATCTGAACGTCTGGGTCGGGGCTGGTCAGACGGCGGTGATAGGCGGCGATCATATCGGCGCGCTCGGCTTCCGGGATTACCCGCAGATAATCTTCGAACGCGTCGGGGAACATCCAGCTCGAGCCGTCCTGGTAGAACCATTCGAGCTCCGAACGCCTGAGCGTGAAGATGCCCCGGAGCACGAGCTCGGTTACCCGTTCGGGATAGGTCTCGGCATAGGCGATGCCGAGCGTCGAGCCCCACGAACCGCCGAACACCTGCCAACGCTCGATGCCGAGATGGATGCGCAGGCGCTCGATGTCATCGACTAGGTCCCAAGTAGTGTTCTCCTCGAGCGAGGCATGCGGCGTGGAGCGTCCGCAGCCGCGCTGGTCGAACAGCACGATGCGATAGGAGCGCGGGTCGTGATAGCGCCGCATCACCGGGTTGATGCCGCCGCCGGGCCCGCCATGCAGCAGCACCGCGGGCTTGCCCGCAGGCGAGCCGCACTCCTCGAAATAGATTTCGTGCGGGTCGGAGACTTGGAGCCGCCCAGTGCGATAGGGCACGATCTCCGGGTAGAGGGTGAGGCGGGACTGATGTGGTGTCTGCTGCTGGTCCATACGTTTGTCTTATCGCTTACCGCTCACTGGTCGCGCGCCCGGCCGCCGCCGCTGCTGCCACCTTCTGTTGCGCGCGATCGTAAATCGCCTCTCCCGAGGGGTTTCGCATCGCCTCGCAATAGCTCGCCTCGGCCTCGGATGGCCGCGAGCCGATATAGCTTGCGCCGATTCCGGCGACGAGCCCAAGCCCTGCGCCGATCAGGCTCGTCATCGCCGTCGCGATGATCGCATGGCCTCCTCCCGCGGCGCCCAGTACGGTCTCAACCACCATGGCGATGAAGCCGACACTCATGGCTGCCAGCGCACCCAGCGAGGTGCAGCGTCGCCACCAGATGGCGAGCAGCAGAATGGGAAAGAAGGTCGAGGCGGCGAAAGCCAGGGCCGTCAACGCCGCGCGGAGCGGATCAAAATCGGCGATGAGCAGGAACATGGCAGAAGCGAGCGCCGAAGCTCCGACCGCCGCCCAAGCGGCGATCAGCCTCGGTAGAGCCGTCGGCCGCCGGTCGAGCACGCGGTAGAGGTCCTCGGCGAGGCTCGCCGCCAGAGTGAAGAGATGCGCGCCCGCCGCGGCGAGCGCAATCGCCATGCCGCTCGCCGCCATCAGTGCGGTCAAGAGGTAGGGGAGCTTCGCCGCGAGTGGCAGCGCGGTCGCGATCGAGTCGCGTGCGATATGGAGTTCGCTCGCCCCGATCGCGCCGTCGCCGTTCGCGTCGCCGGATTGCAGCAAATGCCGTCCCGAAAGCTCGCTGAGCCAAGGCGGTGGCGCCGAGGCCGGCACCTGGGCAATGTCTTGGAACATTACCAGTTTGGCGAAGGCGGCGATCGCCGGCGCCGTCATGGCGAACAGCGCCACGAACAGCACAGCCCACGCGACCGAACGCCGCTGATCGGCGGTCGAGCCCGTCACCCCACTCCTGACCAGCAGGCTCGGCAGCGAAGCGATGCCGAGCGCCATGCAGAGGAACAGCATGGTGAAATCGGTTTGGCTCAGCGAGCCGAACGGCTCGAGGAACGGCTTGGTCACTGGCGTCGGTTGGGCACCGGGGAGGGTGGGCGTTGCCGGGTTCGGCTGCACCGGCGTCAGGCCCGCGGTGATCTCGGCGTTATGCAGCGGCGAGAAGGTCTCGCCATAGGTGAATTGCGGCGCCGGCAAATTGGTTAGCATGATCGACACCACGATCAGCGGTGCGGCGACGCCGACCGCGCTCGTCAAGAACTGGGCGCTTCCGGTCCAGGTCAACGACCGCATCCCGCCAAACAGAACACAAGCGGCGACCAGAGCAGTTATCACGATCACCGCGAGCGAGAATGACAGCGGCAGGAACAGCGAGGCGATCAGCGCCGCGAATTTGAGCTCGGCAACCAGCAGCAGCGCGCTCGGTGGGAGCTGGAGCAGGCATGCCGCCATGCGCACGTAGCGAGAGCGGAAGCGGTGGCCGAGGAAGCTCGGCAGCGTGTAGGATCCGGCCTTGCGCAGATACGGCACGAACAGCACGCCGGCGATCAGCAGCCCGCAGGTCAAGCCGAGGCCGATCGCGAGCGCGTCGAAGCCGAGGAAGAAAAGCGTGCCGGTATAGGCGAAGAAGCCGACGCCGCCGACGGCGATGGCCGCCAGTACGAAGCCGTTGAACACCGACGGCACCCGGCGCCCCGAGGCGAAGAAATCCTCGATGGTCATAGTCCGCGCCCCGACTGCAATGATCAGATAGAGCACGAGCGGCACGCCGACCATCGTCTCCGCGACAAACGTCTCGCTCCAGCCGAGCTGCTCGAGCATGGCGAGCATGATTGCAAGCGACACGAAGGCGCTGGCGACGATTCCGTAATAGGCGCCGAGATGCGGGTTCGGCGCGCGGAGCCGCGAGGAAGCACTCATCGCTAGCCGAGCTCCTCGCTCTCGGCCCTTATGCGGTCAATATGCTCCTGCACGCGTACGAACCAGAAGCTCACGGCGACGAGGAAGATCAGCACTCCTTGGGCAAGCAGATAAAAGCCGAGCGGAAAATGCAGGAACCAATATTGGTTGAGGAACGCCGCGGCGGTGATGGCGAGAAAGACGGCGAGTAGGCCGACCGACAGGATGGCGATCGCGAGGATCAGCGTGGTCAGCTGATGGCGGTCGCGCGGGGGATTGTCCGAAACGGGAACCTCAATCGCCACTTTGTTCCTCCCGTCTATCCTGCCGCCAAGCGTTAACAGTAAGCAGGCGGCTTGGAAACTGCCAGCCGCCATCGGCGTTGCATCTTGCTGAGCCAAAGAAAGGAGGGGCGATGCTGAGCGAATTCAAGGAATTGCGCTGCGCGGCAACATGGTCGACATGGCAATCGGCATAATATCGGCGCGGCATTCTCGACCATCGTCAGGCCTCTGGTCGACGACATCATCATGCCGCTGATGGGTGTGGTTACGGGCGGGGTCGATTTTTCCAGCCTGTTCATCGCGCTGAACGGGGAGCATTACGATTCGCTGGCCCAGCAGGCCGGCGCACCGACCGTAAATTTCGGCGTATTCATAAACAACATCATCAGCTTCATGATCGCTCGCCAAGGCGGCAGCCTGGCGCCTCGGCGACCAGCTCAGCCTCGCGGGTATCCTCTACGCGCAAGGCAACCAGGAGGATCTATGTCCGGCATCAAACCACTGGCGCAGGCGATGGAGGTCAAGATCAAGCCCTACCCGCCGCGCTCGGGAGCGTGATCGGGCAGAAATTCGGCACCCCCGCCGGCACGCTGTTCGAGGTTTCGATCAAGTCGAACCTGCTCATCCTGCTCTACCAGTCGGGCGAGGATCAGGGACGGAGTGATTCATGCGCGCATGAGCGAGATCGGCCTGCCGGAGAATTTGTGGATGGGCGTCGCCGCCGTCAACAACAAGGCGCCCGAGGCCGACGTGAAAGTCAAGATGCATGACGACGTGGCGGCCTATTTGGGCAAGCAGATCGACTGAGCCGGCGAGGGCAACGCGCGCTTAGCCTTTCGACTGCAAGTCCCGCATTGCGTCGGCCATCAGCCAGCTGAGCTGCTGCGCCTGCACCGCGAACAACTGCATCTGCGTTTGCGCATAGCGGCTCTGCAGAGTCAGCACCTCCTGTACGTCCTTGGCGCGGGCGAGCTCGCTCGCCAGGCCGAAGGAGCGCTCGGCATTTTCCTTGGCGAAGCCGACGGCACGGTCCTGGACCGCCTTGAGACCCGGCGTGCCACCTCCGGCCGGCGACTTAGCCCACGTGTTCATGGCCTGGGTCAGAAAGTCCATGAACTGGCCGTAAGCCGCGCGCGCCTGCTCGACATTCTTCTCAGCCATTTCCCGGAGCTGCGGCGGAATCTCGAAGGAAGGGTTGTCTGCCATGTTGTCCTCTCAAATTAGCCTACCGCCGATACACCTATACCATACACCGCCTCCTCTGGAAAAAATGAAGCGCCGGGGCGGATTCAAGCCACCGGTGCGGTCATCGAGCAGCGCGAGATCGCCTATTGGGATGGTTGGGCCATTGCGTCTGTCTGCTGTCGACTGTCCACGGGTTGACATCCCGAAGGAATATACCTCGACCGCGACGCCATCGAGATGTCATCTATCGCTTCATCTTCGATGAGCGCGACGACGCGGGTAAGCAACGCTTCACGATGCGCCAAATCGCTGGCCAAAGCGACCGACATCAGCCGCGCTGAGCCTGCGTCAATCGAGAGCACATGCTTTGGGAAAAGAATGTGCCCAGGGGCGGATTTGAACCACCGACACGCAGATTTTCAGTGAGGCTTTAGATTCTTGCGGAGGTGGCCTGTCGACTCTAGCGTGCAGCACACCGTTGCATGGCGCCACGCTTAACCACATGCATTTTGGTCACCCCGGCGTTACCCACACCCCATACCCTTGCAGAGGTTTCTGTTTGTTCTCACCCTTTTGATTCTGAGTTCCAAAGTGATCGCGCGAACCTCGTGATTTTGATTCATAGCCATAATTTTGATGCCGTTCGCGCCAAGGATGTACCGGGGAAGGGGGAAGTAATGAGTAACCGGAGAGGGAAGAGATGATCGAGGGATACATCAACGTTGCTCAGGCCGAATCGGACGAAGAGCTCGAAACGGCGGCAGTGGCCGGAGCGGCTGCTGTTCAAAGGTTAATTGCCGATCGCAATAATCTTCGTAGCCAATTGGCAGCCTCCAGGGCTGCGCAGGAGGAACTAAGACAGCGCCTTGCAAGGCTGCATCAACGCTACATTGAGCTTGCGAAACGGGTGGTCGCGCAACTTCACCATTTCGATAGCACAATGCGCGACGCCCTACGTGATAAGCCTGAGCCCAGCAGCGACGAGGCAACAACCATGCCTGCATCCATGAAGCAATTCGACAGCAGCGGATTGCCGTTAGGTCCACAATCGCCCAATGGAGTCACGCATGGCAATGGTGCGCTTCCGCTGCAACCTTAGGTGCTAGGTAAGCTTACGTTGATGGTCACTCCGCATTCTCGCGCGGGACCTTGGGCTTTGGCTCTTTGCAGAGCGCTTTGGCATCGGTTTCCGCCTGTTCCTGTGTTGCGTAAACCGCCTTGCCAATCTTGGTAACTCCGGTGCCTGCTGGCTCTATATCCACAACAAGGCATTCGCCATCGGATGAGCGAACAATCCACCAATTCGCGAAAGCTGGACTGGCGAAGACGACCAAAGAAACAGATATCAAAAGTAGTCGGCACGACATGGTAGTCCTCACCCGCTAGCTACGACCCCCAGCCAGCCGCTTTTAAACGTCGAGAGCGGCTCCTCCAAGGCGGCGAGCTCTCGGTGCATCTTCCGGCAACCCTTGCGCGATTGTGTCGTGACGGGGGCGCAATTCACCTGACCAAAGCGACAATCACGCTTGACCCGACTAGTAGACAGGCGGAAAGCACAGTCCAAAAAGTTACTTGCACGTACCAACCTGCTTCTGGACTTTTATGCTTGTCTGAGTGCCGCCCTCCCGTTTGCCAAATACTATGACATGAAATCAGCTTAGCAAGGCAAGCGTTAACAATGCAGGAGTTGAGGACGCAAAATGGGCCGCGTGGAACGATCGATCTTTACCAAGGCAAAAACAACGGCCCTTGCTGAGTGGGCAAGCAACAATGCTTACGTGAGTGAACTGCGGGTCTTTGAATGTCCGCTTCGGGTCAGAAGCAGACTTTGAAAAACGAGGGGTAAGAGAGTCCGCTTTGCCCCTAAGAGCAGACATGCTCCGCGTCGGCATTGATGTCGGCTTAAGTGCCATAAGCAGACATTAGCCGCACCACTTAAGTCATAGGGTTTCGATCCGAACGGGATTAGCCGACGGGCGGAGCTTCCCCAGCTTCAAGGCGTGTACACGAAAGGGTTGTCCCCACCGTATTCGACGATAGTGCGGCCCGCTGCAGCGTGACACTTTCGTCAGGCCGGTAAAAGGTGTGCCTGCCAATCGGCAGTCCTTCGCCTTGCGCCCACGAGGGTAAGGAACCTCCGCGCCTTTGTCGAACCACTGTGGGATTGAGAAAGTACGTCGCACCTGTCGTAGGGTCCGGCGTCTGCCCAGTAAGGACGGCATCCGCGATTTGAGCGGCGCTCCGATAGCTGGGATCTTCAGGAGATAGCTTCTCCATCTCATCGCGCCGCGTCATCCATGGCTCAAACTGACCTTGGCGGGTCACCACCTCCTTAATGCTGTCCCCCCATCGGCTGCCGTTCATGCGATTGAGGATGACATAAGCAACTGCGGCCTTGCCCTCGTCCGGCTCATCACTAGCCTCAAAGGCAATGGTCCTTATCATGTAGTCACGATCCTCGGCGTCGTAATTCGGAATGACCTGTCCGCCCGCCGTAAGGGGTGATTTGACATCCTTGGTTCTCGCCCCTTGCGAAGCCAGTGGAGGGCACGGGGGCGCAACGCCGAGTGAGGCATAAAGAGGTGTCGCGCCACCTAAGAGAAAAAGTGCAAGTGTGAATAGTAGGCGAATCCGCACTCTCGTCTCCTTCAGTTTGATCGGAAAATTTGGGCTGAAGGGCGCGGATTCGACGCGCGAACGCGCTCATTTCATGACGAGACTGGAGCAATCTCGAGATCAATTGAGGCAATGGTCGGTCAGAACAAATCTTTGGCACGTCAGAGCAAGTTTTGCTGCCTGTGGGTGCCTGAACCTTTCTGATCTCGCGGCACGGCCTCGATCCTGCGCGCTATGAAGGAGGCGATCACGGAAGCAAGTGAAGACGCGCGTGACCTCCGCCGAAACGGTCTAAGAGGCGTTTAGCGACTTGCGCTAGGATTAGCAGATGATCCTGCCACCAGCCGCTGCGGCGCGCTTCAATGTGTTGCAGTTCATGTACCCGTTACAATGGTCGGCCTCGGGATCGTTGGAGCGATCTAAGCGGGCGTTTCTTATCTCTGGCACCCAAGCTTCCCACGCGACCGTCTGCTATGGGTCCTTAGCAGACGTAATAGCTAGGTGTCGAATTAGTCCGCTTTGTTACCGAAACCGGACCTTAAGTGGAGCGACACGCGGATCAAACATCAGACTGTCGGACCGAGGCTCATGGTCTTTTTGGGATTCCAAACAATCCCCCCTCGATACAGAACAATGGGGCAGATAGGCGCGCGGTTGCTAATGGGCGTTCGATAGGAATCTCGAGACACCTAAACCATAGTTTCGATCCAAGCCGCTAGCGTATCCAGTAACTCGGCTCTGACCTCCTCGTCTTTACGCCCGCTGCGCGCCGGCACGTGAAAGGAATGATCGGCATCGGAAAGCAGCTTGAGGGTTGCACGCGGGCCGAGCCGTTGGACCAGCTTTTCCATGACATCCGCGTCTGCGAGCGCATCACGGGCTCCTTGCAAGAAAAGCATCGGAATCTCCACCTCAAATAGGTGTGTTCCGCGCTCCTCGGATGGCCGCCCTGCGGCATGCAGGGGGAATCCGAGGAATGCGAGTCCTCGCACTCCGGGCAATGGGGATTCGGCGTGTGCCCGCGATGTCATGCGGCCTCCGAACGATTTACCTCCTGCAACAAGACCAAGTTTCGGAAGCATATGTGATGCTTGGGCTACAGCGGCACGAACGGTCGCCTGTGCAAGCTTGGGGGCGTCCGGCCGCTTGGAGCCGTGCTCCATGTAGGGAAACTGATAACGCAGCGTCGCGATTCCACGCTCGGCGAGTTCGTCTGCGACGGCGACCATAAACGGATGCGACATTCCGGTGCCCGCACCATGCGCTAGGACATAGCAAATTCGGGCGTTCTTCGGCGCTTGCAGCAGACCGGCGACGCACCGCGCGTCATCGATGATTATGATCACCGGGAGTGGTCTCGAAACGTCTTCATCCGCTCTTTCTAAGGAAATCGGGATGCATCCTTTTCAACCAGGCGCGTTAAGCACCAGTGGAAAATTTACAAGGAGACGCACAAGGACAACGCCTAACGATCACTTTTAGACGATCCAGCCCAACTCTCGAGCCCTAGCGTTAGCGGTCGTCCATGCGAGTGCCTTGAATTCATCGCGTGTGAAAATCGCCTCGGGGTCATCGGCTCTTAGCTCAGTACAAACAAGCCAGGGCGCATCGCCTTTTCGATAGGACATTTTCAGGCACGTTCCACGAACGTAGATCGAAATATCGTGTCCATGCACGTCGACCATCAGCTCTTGAGCCATCCCTTCACCCTCCCCGCTTCAAGCCCAAATGATAATCTCGGTCGAGCACTTTGCCGATTTCTCTCGAGACTTATCCACAAAGGCAGTCGCCGGTTAGGCGGACAAGCGGTCTACGAGGCCTGACAAAAGTCAGCCCGTCAGTGCGTAAGCCCAGATTCTTTCAGATTCTGTTTAACGTGTTGGCTGAAGAGGCATAGATGCGCCACAGAGCGCTGGCGTTCATTTTCATGCCAAAAGAATCTCTTTTGCTTCGTTGATGCGGGCCGCGAAGTAGGTCGATCCGCCCTGATCGGGATGAAATTTCATCATCATCCTCCGGTGAGCAGCGCGGATCTCCTCTTTTTTTACGCCTGGTTTCAGGCCAAGCACCTCGTAGGCCTCGTTTGTCGTCATGCCGGTGCCCGGGCCTCCAGGCCTCGACTGCTCATTCCGTGCAGAACCGCCAGTATGCCGATCTCGCCAACCTTGCGATCGACGATCAAGAAACGCTTCCATCAACAGCGCACCCTGAGCATCGGTGGTGCGAAGCTCGTCTAGCAGCTGTAGTTGCTCTTTCTCGTTCAAAGAATCCAAATCTCGGTCTGCAAATCTACCCTTCAGACACCGACCCTCCATGCGACCCGTGTCATGGTCGAGCACCATTTCAAGCGAAGAAGTGCGAACTCCTGATTTCTGTCCAGGAGTCTTGCGCGCATTTCCAAACGGCGCGCTGACCCAAGTGGCCATAGGCAGGCCGAGACGCTGCCCGAAGACAAGAAGCAAAAAGGCTGCGAATGCAATGAAGACCGGCATCGGAAGTTATTAGGTCAGTTGTTCAAGAAGGCGAACCGCGGCACCACTCTTCGTCGTCGTGCCGTAATCTCGCAGGGCCTTGCGACCGCCCGTCGCGTACACAGCAACTGCTGCCAATAGCTCGCGCAGTTGCCGAGCCGAGCCGGCGTCGAAACGGCAGTAAGCGCCTTGTGTTAGCCGAGCAATCTCTTTGAAAGCGATCTCCGCCTTTGGTTCCCGGCCCTCTTGAAAGAGAAACATTGGCACACCCAGGAGGCCGAGCTGACCCGCTCGCTGGCTCAACTCATCTATGTTCTCTTCCATACAGTCACCGACGTAAATAACCGCGTTGACTTTGTTCCGCTGGCTTTCGCGGCGAGCATGGGTCAGTACTTTGCCGATTTGCGTGTAGCCTCCCTGGCAGGAGACGCGCGTCATAAGTCGCGCGAGCGCTTCCGGATCGCTGACCCATTTGCTGGCGCGGGTTTCCTCGAATCCTCGGAAATAGACCAACTGCACATCGAGCCCGCCGATCTCCTTTACGGCACGGAACATGTCTGCCTGAAGCCCAAGCGCAAGGTCCCAGGTCGGCTGCCGGCTCATGGTTGCGTCCATGGCGAAGATGAGTTGTCCGAGGCCATCGGAGCTCATCGGAGCTAGCGTGTTCACATGGGCAAGGAAGGCATCGACTTCAGCGCCGCTCGAGCGCGCTTCGACGGAGCCCGCCTGTTTCCTCACTGGCGTCTTGGACTGGGCGGGCATCGGCCTCCAACCTCTGATAAACGTCGGCCATATGGACCTTTTTACGCCAGGTTACAACGATCAAACCTCAATAAAGTCTCATGAATCGAAGTTAGCGCGAGAGGGCCCCCCTCGAGGCAGCCGGTACCACGGGCCGGAGTCCTAGAATGCTTCACTGTCGACTTTATAAGACAGAGAAGATTCTCATCGGCGGGCACGCTCTGAGGTGTACGAATAGATTGTCCGGATCGTAAATGGACTTGATCCGGCGAAGCCGAGGAAGATTTCAAACCCCAGTAAGCAGTGGCCCAATAGGGGATATCAAGATCACAATAATTGACGTAGCTAGATCCGGATACATACGGCCTCATGGCTTGATAGACCTTCGAAATGTTGCGTAGTCGTTGAGCGCCATCGGCATGTTCACGAGAAGTGGGCTTAGCTCGTGAGCCGCTCGATATGGGCCCCGCATTTGCCGAGCTTCTCCTCGATGCGCTCGAAGCCGCGGTCGAGATGATAGACCCGGCCGATCGTGGTCTCGCCTTGCGCGGCAAGCCCGGCGATGATCAGCGACACCGAAGCGCGCAGATCGGTCGCCATGACCTGAGCGCCCCGCAAGCCGCTGACGCCGGTGACGAGTGCAGTATCGCCCTTGAGGTCGATGCGGGCGCCGAGCCGCGCCAGCTCTTGCACATGCATGAAGCGGTTCTCGAAGATGGTCTCGCGCACCTCGGAGGTGCCTTTCGCCATGCACATCAGCGCGATGAGCTGGGCTTGGAGGTCGGTGGGAAAGCCCGGGAAGGGCTGGGTTTCGACCGACACCGCGTGAAGGCCGCCGCCGTTCCGCGCCACCCGAATGCCGGTCGGCTTCTCCTCGATCTCGACGCCGGTCGAGCGCAGGGTCTGGAGTGCTTCCTGCAACAGATCACCACGCGCGCCGTCGAGGAACACCTCGCCGCCGGTCATGGCGGCGGCCATGGCATAGGTGCCCGTCTCGATGCGGTCGGGAAGGACGGTATGCTCAGCGCTATGCAGGGTCTCGCGTCCCTGGATCCACAACGTCGGGCTGCCGACGCCTTCGATCCGCGCGCCCATCTTGATCAGGCAATTGGCGACATCGACCACCTCGGGTTCGCGCGCGGCATTCTCGATTAGCGTCTCGCCGCGGGCGAGCACCGCCGCCATCAAGGCGTTGTGCGTGGCGCCGACCGAGACCTTTGAGAGGTTAATCTTGTTGCCGGTGAGTCCGCGCGGCGCCCTGGCGATCACATAGCCACCTTCGAGCTCGATCTCAGCGCCGAGCGCCTCAAGCGTGGTCAGGTGCAGATCGACCGGTCGGGGGCCAATGGCGCAACCGCCGGGCAGCGAGACCTTGGCATTGCCGCAGCGAGCGACGAGCGGCGCGAGCACCCAGAAGCTCGCGCGCATGCGCGCCACCATCTCATAGGGCGCAGTGGTATCGACGATGTCAGGAGCGGTGAGCCTGAAGGTCTGCCCGTCGGTGGTGCGCTGACCCGCCTTCTTGCCGGCGATGGTCACGTCGACCCCGTGATTGCCCAGAATCCGGGCAAGCATATTCACGTCGGCGAGGCGCGGAACATTGGTCAACGTCAGTGTCTCGCGCGTCAAAAGACTGGCAATCATCAAAGGCAGCGCAGCGTTCTTGGCACCGCTGATCGGTATGATGCCGTTCAGGCGCTCGCCGCCGACAATGCGGATGCGGTCCATGGATTTCCTTCCCTCGCCACCGGGCGCCGGTTGGTGGTCCATTATCGTCGTCCTGCCCTTTTACGTATAGGGCTTGGCGTGCGCCCGGCTGCTCATTCTAACGTCCGAAGCCAGTAAAGAGGTCCCTCCCGCCCCCAGTAAAGAGGTCCCTCCCGCCCCAAGGTAAGGCACTGTGAGTTCAGCTAGAATCTTGATCCGGGGAGTTGATGAGATCCAAAGCCTTACACAGATGGCCTTTGGCGCGATTCAGCAAGTCCTCGGCTAGCTTGAGATTGCAGTCATGGAGCAACAAAACGGCGAGCTTTACGCTGCCGCTCGCGGAATTTAGCGCATTTCGCGCGTCAGCCTGACTGCACCCGGTCAACTGGACCAAGATATCCTCGCTTCGACGCACGAGCTTCTCATTCGAGGCTCGGACGTCGACCATTAGACCGCGATAGACTCTTCCAAGCAGGATCATGAGTAGGGTCGATAGGCCGTTGAGCGTAATCTTCTGTGCCGTGCCTGCCTTCAACCGTGTGGAACCCGCGATCGGCTCTGGACCAGTGTCGAGAAAAATAGGGTGATGAGACTCCTCCAAGATCGGAGTTCCCTGATTGTTTGCAATTCCGACGGTCAATGCGCCTCGCGTTCGCGATGCACGTAAGCACGCCAGTGTGAAGGGCGTTGTCCCACTGGCGGCCACGGCTACGAGAACATCGTCAGCGCCAATTCCGTGATGACCCACGAGTTGCCGCGCATTGCCGATGTCGTCCTCAGCTCCTTCCACGGACCGCAGCAATGCGTCTCGCCCTCCCGCGATTAGCCACAACATCCGGTCGTTAGGCCATCCAAAGGTCGGCGTGAGTTCGGTCCCATCCTGCACCGCGAGGCGTCCCGAGGTGCCGGCGCCCGCATAAACTAGCCGACCTCGTTCTCGCAACCTCGCCTCCATGGCAACCGCGGCGGATCGGATGGCGGGGAGAGCGGCCCGTACGGCTGCTACGGCAGAAAATTGTCCTTCGATCAGAGATTCCAAGACATCGCCCGGTTCCCAACGATCTATGCTGGAGTAGCGGGGACTGGATTCTTCGGTCTTCATGTGAACTCTAGAGCACTCAGAAGGTGCGTTAACAGGCCCGGCGGAATGTTCGCTGCAGCCAAGCGATCGCTGAGCAATTGCACGAGGCCTTGGTGGGAGCAAGTGTGCTGAACGAGTGTCAGGAGGCATCCTTACTGTGAGTTCACCGAGAAAAGAAAGCGGGCTGCTGATGGCAACCGAGCTTCGCCAAGCACCGGACGTCGTGCGCCGCCAATCGCAGACGCTCGCCCGTCCCCTCAACAAGTTTGCCGCCTTGCTAAGAAATTCGCCGCCGCGAGTGGTAGTTACGTGCGCTCGTGGCAGCTCAGCCAATGCTGCGACCTTTGGAAAATACCTGATCGAGCGACATCTCGGTATTCCCGTAGCCGACGCCGCCCCAAGTATCATGTCAGTTTACCGCAAGAGCTTAATGCTCGAAGGTCAGCTCTTCCTCGCGATCTCCCAATCCGGTCGCAGTGAGGATCTCATTAAGTCTGCGGCCCGGGCAAAGTGTTCCGGTGCCATCACCGTGGCTCTGGTCAACGACACGAATAGTCCTCTCGCGTCAGCTTGCGACATTATTTTGCCCATGGGAGCCGGAGCGGAGTTGAGCGTCGCCGCAACCAAGACTTTTGTCTCCTCCGTCGCCGCTTTGCTGAACCTCGTTGCAACTTGGACTAATGACCAGAAGATGACGGCGGCCCTCGATCGCCTGCCGGATCGGTTGGCCTCGGCTGCCGAGCTGGATTGGACGCAGACTCTGAGCACGTTCTCCGCGGCACAGAGCCTCGTCACGTTGGGCCGTGGACCGACATTTGCCATCGCGCAGGAAGCCGCCTTGAAGCTGAAGGAGGTCTGCAACATTCATGCGGAAGCGTTCAGTGGCGCCGAATTCCAGCATGGGCCGATCGCTTTGGTCTCGAGTGGCTATCCGGTTCTTATTTTCATGCCGACGGATGCCGCTGCCTCCAACTTGGCAGAGCTTGGAGCCGATCTTCGGCGCAAGCGCGCGTCGGTACTAATCACGGCAAATGGTGGCGGGGTGAGCGGCGAACTGCCCGTACTTGCCCCAGACCATCCCGACACCGACGCGGTGTGCTTGATCCAGAGTTTATACGCATCGGCGATTCGACTCGCCCAGCACCGCGGCATTGACGTCGATCAGCCTAGGCATTTGCGGAAGATCACCCGAACCCGATGAGCGAACCGAAGCGCCATGCTATCGCCGCCGGCAAAGTCTTCGACGGCTGGACGAGGCACAAAGATGCAGCCGTCGTGGTTGAAGGCTCGCTTATCGTCGGCGTGGTTCCGCAGTCGGAGCTACCATTAGGCCTTGAAGTTCATAAGCTGCCCTCGGAGGTTTGGCTCGCCCCGGGATTCATAGATCTACAAGTCAATGGTGGGGGAGACGTCTTATTCAATAACTCGCCGGCGCCAGAAGCCATTCGGGCGATCGCCGCGGCTCATCGCAAATTCGGAACGACCGCGCTTCTCCCAACTTTCATTACCGATACGTCGGAAAAGATGACAGCTGCCTTTGCAGCAGCCGAATCTTTGGCGGAAAACGAGCCGAGCATCCTCGGCATCCATCTTGAGGGCCCCTTTCTGTCGTCGGAAAAAGCGGGCGTACACGACGCAAATCTGATGCGTCAACCCGGCCCTGCCGACCTCAATATGTTTCTCGGCCCGCGTAAAGGAGCCCTGCTTGTGACTCTGGCTCCCGAGCGCGTGCCGGAGGGCTTCATTGCCAAGCTCGTTCAGTCTGGTGTTCGAGTTTCGCTCGGCCATTCGATGGCAACGTATGACCAGACTCTTGCCGCGATGGCCGAAGGGCTCAGCGGCTTTACACACCTCTTCAATGCCATGAGGCCGATGGCTAGCCGGGACCCGGGCCCCATACCCGCCGCTCTAGAGTCGCCTAAAGCCTGGTTCGGGATGATCGTTGATGGCTTCCACGTGAGCCCCGCGATGCTTCGGCTGGCACTACGGGGCTTGGCTCGACCCATTCTTGTGACGGACGCGATGCCGCCGGTCGGCGGCGGCCAATCAAAATTTGACCTCTACGGCACGGAAATTCAGGTGGTTGGGGGGCGTTGCGGGAGGCCCGACGGTACGTTGGCCGGCTCGACCCTCAACATGGCCGCGGCGATACGCAATTGCGTACAAATGCTTGGGGTCTCGCTTGAGGATGCGCTCCGGTTTGCTTCCCGGAATGCCGCAGAATTTATCGGCCTTGGCCACCTTTTGGGCGGCCTCCGTCCGGGATACCGGGCCGATGTTGTGGCACTAAGCTCCGTTACTTTCGACGTGTTGGGCACTTGGGTTGCGGGAGAGGAATAAACGGATTTTATCGCTGCACGCGGGTTTTCGGCCATTCCCCAAAGCCCATACGCTGCCACAACTGCGTCAAAAAGAGCTGAGATTGGTGCCCAAACCGGACGCAGCGTTCGTGTTTCATTAGGTCTCGACATTTAGAATCAGGGCTGGTAACCGCATCCAGTTTTCCCTGCTGTGAGCATTAACCACTAAATCGATGGCTGAGAATTTCTTCATCGGAATAGATGGAGGCGCTTCATCTTGCCGGGCCCGCCTCCGGGATATGGAAGGCAATTTGCTAGGCGAAGGCTTTGGTGGTCCGGCGAATATCCACCTTGATTTAGATCTGGCTAGAGAGTCCATTCGGACCGCAAGCAGAGCAGCCATACGGGCGGTAGGTCTCGACGAGCACATTCTTCACCGCGCGTACGCCGGCTTGGGCTTAGCAGGCGCTGGCTTGAGGGGCGCATGCGAGCAGTTACGCGCGGGGCTAACCTCCTTCGCATCAACTGTGGTGTCGACCGATGCCTACATAGCCTGGCTCGGTGCCCATCACGGTGGCAATGGAGGAATCGTGATACTTGGCACTGGATCGTGCGGACTAGCTTTTGTCGATGGCCGGCGCCTTGAGGTCGGTGGATGGGGCGCCGAAATTTCCGACGAGGCTGGTGGCCAGAGAATGGGTCGGGAAGCGCTCCGTCGGTCGCTCTGGACCTTCGACGGACGAGCCGAGGGAACGAAGCTTTCAGAGCTCATTCTCGATCGTCACCTGCGTGACCCAGCCAAAATCGTTTCGTTTGCAGCAAAGGCGACGCCGGCCCAGTATGCCGAACTGGCGCCGCTTATATTTGAATACGCATCGCGCCAAGAATTCTTTGGCCGTAGAGCTCGTGCAAGAGACGGCCGGTTTTGCGGCCCGCATTATCGACCGCCTGGTTGCCGGAGGTACTTCAACGATTAGCCTGATAGGCGGTCTCGCGGAGCCCTTGGCACCCTGGTTGCCCAGTCGGGTGAAGCAGTTTCTGGTTCTCCCGCAAAGCGATCCTTTGGACGGCGCAATCCTCATGGCACGTCGTGCTTTCGAGAGCAGGCGTGAAGCCCCAGAGATCCTGCGTATTTCAGCGGCCTGATAGCCAATGCAAAGCGCCCATGTTGAGGGCGACTGTCGCCAATTAGCGTGAGCGTGATCACCTGCGCACTCACGACATACGCGATAGCGAATGCGATCATGTAAGATCGCCGCCAGAAATGTGTGTCCCTTAACGAGCATGAAATGGTCAGACATTGATTTTGACCGTCTTTATTGGACCATTCCTCGGAACGGGCCAAGAATGGCATCACCACGATGTGCCCTGCTTGCTTTGGCTGTGCCCCCATTAATTGCTAGCACTCTTACATTACGAGTGCTAAAGAGGTGCATCCTCGAGATTCAGGCCACACCGAGAGGGAGCCCATGAAATTCAAACCTCTACACGACCGCATCGTCATTCGTCGCCTTGAAGGCGAAGAGCGGACGAAATCCGGCATCATCATTCCCGACACCGCCAAGGAAAAGCCGCAAGAAGGCGAGGTCGTCGCCGTTGGTCCTGGCGGGCGTGACGAAGCGGGCAAACTCATCCCCATTGATCTCAAGGCCGGCGATCGAGTGTTGTTCGGCAAATGGTCAGGCACAGAAGTGAAGATCGACGGCGAAGAACTCCTCATCATGAAGGAATCCGACGTCATGGGCGTGCTCGAAGGCGCCAAGACCAGCAGGAAGGCCGCTTAGGCTTGCCGGAGCCTTCCATCAGTTAAATTTAGGAGAACCAAAATGGCCGCCAAGGACGTCAGATTTTCCACCGATGCGCGCGATAAGATGCTGCATGGCGTCGATATCCTCGCCAATGCTGTCAGAGTGACGCTCGGGCCCAAAGGCCGCAATGTCGTCCTCGACAAGAGTTATGGCGCGCCGCGCGTCACCAAGGACGGTGTCACCGTCGCCAAGGAGATCGAGCTCGAGGACAAGTTCGAGAACATGGGCGCGCAGATGCTGCGCGAAGTGGCATCGAAGACCAGCGACATCGCCGGCGACGGCACCACCACCGCGACGGTGCTGGCTCAGGCCATTGTGAAGGAAGGGATCAAGCTAGTTGCGGCTGGCATGAACCCGATGGACCTGAAGCGTGGCATCGATATGGCAGTAGATGAGGTCGTCAAGGACATTGCGCGGCAGGCCAAGAAGGTCAATTCGTCGGAGGAGATCGCTCAGGTCGGCACGGTCGCCGCGAACGGCGAGCAGGCCATCGGCGACATGATCGCCAAGGCCATGCAGAAGGTCGGCAATGAGGGCGTGATCACCGTGGAGGAGGCGAAGAGTCTCGAAAGCGAACTCGAAGTGGTCGAGGGCATGCAGTTCGACCGCGGCTATCTGTCCCCTTATTTCATCACCAATGCCGAGAAGATGGTGGCGGAGCTCGAGAGCCCCTACATTCTCATCTTCGAGAAGAAACTGTCCGGCCTGCAGGCCCTATTGCCGTTGCTCGAGGTCGTAGTCCAGGCGGGCAAGCCGCTGCTCGTCATCGCCGAGGACGTCGAGGGCGAGGCGCTCGCCACCCTCGTGGTCAACAAGCTCCGGGGAGGCTTGAAGGTCGCGGCCGTAAAGGCCCCCGGCTTTGGCGACCGCCGCAAGGCCATGTTGCAGGATATCGCCGTGCTCACCAGTGGTGAGCTCATCTCCGAGGAACTCGGCATCAAGCTTGAGAACGTCACCGTGCAGATGCTGGGACGCGCCAAGCGCGTCACCATCACCAAGGACGACACGACCATCGTCCACGGCGCCGGCAAGAAGACTGACATCGAGGCCCGCATCGCCCAGATCAAGCAGCAGATTGAGGACACCACCTCTGACTACGACAAGGAGAAGCTGCAGGAGCGGCTGGCCAAGCTCGCTGGCGGCGTCGCCGTGATCAAGGTCGGTGGTTCAAGTGAAATCGAGGTGAAGGAGAGGAAAGACCGCGTCGACGATGCGCTGAACGCGACCCGTGCCGCGGTCGAAGAGGGCATCGTCCCCGGCGGCGGCGTTGCCCTTCTATGGGCGGCGAAGTCGCTGAAGGTCAAAGGCGAAAATGAGGACCAGGAAGCCGGCATCAACATCATCCGCCGGGCGCTCCAGGCGCCGATCCGCCAGATCGTCGAGAATGCCGGCGTCGAAGGTTCGATCGTGGTCGGCAAGTTGACCGACCAGAAGTCGGCCTCCTTCGGTTATGATGCCCAAACCGGCGAATATGGTGACCTGATCAAGAAGGGCATCATCGACCCGGCCAAAGTCGTGCGGGTCGCCCTACAGGACGCGAGTTCGGTTGCTGGCCTCCTGGTGACAACGGAAGCGATGGTTGCCGAAAGACCGAAGAAGGATTCTGGCTCTCCGGCCATGCCGGGCGGCGGAATGGGCGGCATGGGTGGGATGGATTACTAGGCGCCCGAGGATAGGACCATGAACGTGATCCGATCAATCTGTTGCTACTTTTCCAGCCGGTGCCGGCGGAGCAACTGACACGACGAAGGCGGACGAGGGCGGCGATGTTCTAACGCGTGATGCGGGCACTCCTCCGGCGCCTCCTCGTCCCGCAAATGACGACACCGAAAATTCGGATCGCAGTCGTCCCTAAATTTGCCAGCAGTGGGCGGTGCGGCGCAAGCAAACGCGCGATTTCCTGAACTCACGTGATTTGACGTGCAGATGTCGAGTGGCCCGGCGTGCCAACGGGCTGACCAGCACTATTCACCCCGCAATCACAGGAGACGGGTTCTGACCTCGTTCCCCCCATGGCCCAAATGACCCGGCAGATATCGGACTTCGTGCTGAGTTACCTGTTGGCGCGCGGCAAGCCAGCCGACGATGGCAGTGTCCGAGCGACCTTAAGCATTGAGTGCCAAGACGCGGACAGCCCGTCAAATTTTACACTCCTGTAGCCCAACGAGCATGCACGGCTCGACGACGTCATGGACATCAACAGGTTACGAATCTGGAAGCACGATCGCCTGATGTTCGATGCCGAATTTCTGACAGCGAGTTCGGGTCCAATCGCTACCGAGTGAGCGCATCTAAGCGCGGGGACGTGGCTTTACGCAGTAACATCAACCCTGATGTTGCAGCTTCGTGAAGAGGGCGATGCAATTCGGCATTTACAGGCCGCGGGGGTAAGTCGTGTCGCAAAATCGGTTGGCTGTCGTTCTAGCGCTAATCATCTTTGCCATAATCATTGTGGGTTGGATTGTTCAACTCGGCGGCGGCTTAAGAGCGGGCTCCACCGGCAAAAGTTCGTATGAGGAGTCCGCTTCACAGTCCTTGCAGGGTGGATAACAGAAAAAAAGGTCGGCCAAAACCGGTGCGGAACGCTTCTCGCGATCAGGGGCCAATGCTTTTTATACGTTGGCCAACTAGCGTCCCCGTTTTCGGAAGATGTGTGGCAACGGGTAGCGGTCGGGTTTGCATGCGCGGAACCTGCCTTTGCATGCCACCCCTGTCTCACACTTTGGTCCAATGGAGGAGGCTTTATGGACGAGGTAGAGGTGACCCGCAACGGCCGGACCAAGTTCTCAGTTACTCCGGTTTACGACAGCGATCCGATACGATGTATAGTTTCGGTTGCGTCGGTCAGCATTCCGGATGAGCGCTCGGATTGGGCTAGTAAAACGTCGATTATGGTCCACCCCTTTTGGAGGGATCCGCGATGGCAACGACCCGCTTCTCAACTTTGCGAGTAACGGCTGCCAGCCTTGCTCCATCTTCCTTGTTGTCTGGTTTTCGCTTGCCCGGGAGCTTGGATGAGCAACTCACGCACTCGCGCCGATAGTGGGCTTCTTGCATTTGCAGGAATTATCCTCGGGGTCTGCGCCTTCGCACATGACTCCGCACGCGCGGCCAACGCAGCATCACCCTGTAGCCCGTTCGTATTCGAAGGATCGGACTACACCATTTGTGTATTAGATCTTCGAACATACGAGTTGCGTTTGTACTGGAAGGATGAGAACGGGCAACCCTATGGCGGCTTCAATCGCCTGCCGCGTAGCGTGAACGGGATTCCAATAGCCTTCGCAATGAATGCCGGTATGTACGAGGCCGACTTGTCGCCCGTTGGCCTCTATGTGGAGCACGGCAAAACGCTCAAGAGAGCAAACACAGCAAAAGGACCGGGGAACTTTCATATTCAACCGAATGGCGTCTTTTATTTGAGCGATCAAACGGCCGGCGTGCTGGCTACGCAGCGTTTTCTCACGGTGCATCCGCGAGCGGATTTTGCAACGCAATCTGGACCCATGCTCGTCATCGATGGCAAAATTCACCCTCGAATTCGGCCCCGTATGACCTCACGTAAAATCCGCAATGGGGTCGGCGTTCGCGACTCCCACACAGTGGTTCTCGCTATCTCAGACGATCCAGTAACTTTCTGGGAGTTTGCGCGTCTTTTCCGCGAGGGACTTGGCATCCCCAATGCCCTCTTTCTCGATGGCAGCATATCGAGCCTATATGTGCCAGCGCTCCATCGTGATGACGCTCTTTTCCCGATGGGACCGATCATCGTTGGGATTCAAAGAACTGAGCACTAAGGTCGTGACCTGAACGGCGTAGACATTTATCCCTCCAAACCTCCGGCTTACCGGGCGGTGTTATAAAAAGCAGTTTTTGGACGTCTGCTTTGGGTCATTAGCCGACATTGCCGGCCCATCCCGCGATGTCCGAAAGACACCCAATAAACAGACTAGCGTCACCCGAACCTAAGGGCGACACGCGGATTTATGATCAGTCTGTTGGCTTAATCAGCCGATCAGGTTTGTGATTCCGGACAATGCTCTTCGCTGCTGCGTCCAACATGCAACACGGCTTCGGGTTTCACATGGATATTCAGAAAATGCTCTGGGGCGCGAACGACAATCTGATATACCACCCCTCTAAGAAACCACACGGAGACTGAACCATGGCGAAGCGCGTCGTTCGTCGCGAATGGACTGCACAGGATGAGAGGGCACTGAAGAAACACTCAAAGGATAAGACGCCTGTCTCAGCAATCTCAAAAGCGCTAAAGCGCACACCGGGGGCGCTTAGACAGAAAGCGCGCCATCTCGGAATTTCGATCGGTCACCGTCAGCGCCCAAAGAAGCGAACTCGGCGAGGCTAACTTCTCTGAACCATTCGCTTCGCACTGAAGACCGCCAAGCCATCGCATCCAATCTGTCTTGCGTTGCCGTCCCATATCCGCAAAGATAAGCTTCTGGTAAACCATGCTCCCCGGGTGCCCCGCTGAGGGCATCAGTAGTAATCTGAGCGTTTTGGTACCGCGTCACTACGTCATTTCAGTACGAAGACCTACTTCTGGGTGGGGGTTCCTCGTCGTTTCTCGACGGCGTTTTGGGAGAGTGGCATGCGTGGGTGCAACGCTCAAACGAATGGTCGTCAGCTGGTCCCCGTACTACCGTTGCGAACACCTCGTGGGCTGGAGCTCATCAAATCGTCAGCGAAGTTCTATGCAAACGGCGCCGAGACGGCGAAGCCGACAGTTCAGCTTTCCTACCTTGTGCATTCCGCTTCGAATAACCCCGCGGCCGAAAGAACTTCACCCGCTGGAAAATTGAGTGTCCGTGCGATCGCTACGTTCTGCCTACTATTATTAGTTCTGCCTGGCTTAGCGCTTGCGGCAATCGTGTGGTGCGGAACTCGGATCGCGGACACTGAGGCACCGGCAATAGTCGCCGGTGGGGCGAGCTCATCGTCAGCGCGATTGGCGAGTTCAGCCGTTACGGGGCCAAACGATGCGGCACAGACCGTTTCGAACGCCCAATCGGATATCATCATTCACAAGGTGAAGACGGAGCGCATCAACGGTGGCGCTTGGGCAGTGCAGGATCCGCGATAGCGATGGATAACTGACACTCGGACTAATTGTCAGTCTGTCGGCTCAGTCAGCGCCGACTTCGTGATTCCAATCAAGCACCACTGCCGCGCCTACGCATGGGTATCACCCGGATATCTGAAGGCATCGCTTTTAAACCCCGGAGAGGATTTGCCCTCAAAAGAAGCGATGACCCTGCAGTATCGACATAACAATGTTCGTCCGACAAGATGGCGCCTCGCACGCGAGAGGACCAAAACCACACCTTCACGGCCGAGAGTCGCCATAAAAATGTCTATTCCTCAGGCGCGCGATACAGCAGCCTGATCAGAAATGATGATGAGAATTTGTCGTAACGAGGGAGAGTCAAGGCATGCGAATTCCGATCCTGTTCCGAGGCACTTTGGTCGTGCTGATCGCCCTATTTAGTGTTGGGCTCCATAGCGCGAAAGCCGATACCGGCAGCATTACGCTTACGATCTACAAGGGGGGCTGGATCATCGGGGGCTCGGCCGGCGGTGGTACGCTCTTCTTCCGCGGTCGCAACTATCGGCTGGGGGTCGGCGGCATAGATTACGGCCTCGTATTCGGCGGATCGAAGACGGTGCTGCGCGGTCGGGTGAGTAACATCCAACTTGCTTCGGACGTTGCTGGCGTCTACGCCGCGGCTGGCGCTGGGCTTGCGCTCGGGCGCGGCGTCCGCGCGCAAGTTCTCACTAACCAGAACGGCGCTATTCTGGAGCTCTCGGGCCAGCAGGTCGGGCTGATGGCAAACGCCGATCTCAGCGGTTTAGCGATCACGATGAACTAATGCGTCCGTTAAATGGCACAAGGCGGGCAGCCAAGCTCATGTCCGCTTGTGGCTCAAACTTGACGTTTCCTGGGACCTCACCTAGGCCGCGCGAGGAGACCGCTCATGGCCTCGGCGGCCAATGGTGAGGTCAGGGCCGCCCTATATAGAAGTGACTCCCCGATCACCTCTAGCGACGTGCGATGGGAGCGCGGGCTCTTCTTGAACGCTTTTGACCATTTCCGCGAGCTTAATGCGTTACCACGTGGCTTACTTGTCGGGCGGGCGTGGTTGAGGTCGTCCAGCGCTAAGCGCCGATCACGTCGAACTTGACGTCGACATTATTACGCGTGGCGTGAGAGTAGGGGCATATCTTTTCGTGCGCCTCCTTGACCAGGTTCACGAGCTCCACCTGCTTCAGGCTCTTGTCCTCGACACGCATCTTCACGGCAAGACCGAAGCCGCCGCCGTCGCGCGGGCCGATCGAGACGGCGCAGGTGACTTGAGCGTTGGCCGCGTCTTGTTTGTGCTGCTTGGCAACAAAGTCAATCGCGCCGCCGAAACAAGCGGCATAGCCTGCAGCGAAAAGATGCTCTGGCGTCGCGGTTCCCGGCTTGCCCGGGCCGCCCATCTCCTTCGGCACCGACAGATCGAGCGAAACGATGCCGTCGCTTGACTTGGTGTGGCCGTTGCGGCCGCCAACGGCAGTTGCCGTCGCGGTATATAGGGGCTTGATTGTGTCCATGGGTTCCTCTCTCGGTTCGCGCTCTCGTCTCGGGCCATCCTAGGCGGAGGTCTCGCCGCAGCTGATCACTTATCAGCGAACCTCGTGAAACCTGCCGCCGCATGGCGCTACCTAGATACTCCTGAACCCCTTTTCTATCAGCGGTTTTATGCACCATCTTTCCGCCTGCCGCCCATCTCCGAGGTGCCGAGTTCAAGGTGGAGGTAATTCCCAACGAAGGCTCAGGCGCCGCGGCCATGCGCATCGAGGAGGTGCGACGCATCTTCCCAAAGTGCTGGTTTAATGATGCGACCACGGAAGTGGCGTGATGCGCTTGGCTTCTATCACGAGAAAAAGGACGAGCAGCGTAATTAGGGGTTGGACCTGGCACGACTGGTCAAGCCACGCGGCTGATGCATCGGACTGATGGCGATTGCCTATGAAGAGCCATCGAGAATGGCACGCTTCAATCGGAAGATTGACTATCCGCAGTTGGGGATTGTGTGATGACCCAGAACAAGCCCGGACCCGCGCTGGGTTGGGTGACCGGGTTCCTCCTACTCGATACTCTGCGCGGGGGGTCCGCGCTACCTGTAAATGCCTTTGCAACTGACGGTGTTCCCGCTTTAGTGCCCCCAAGGGGTCAGCTAGCCCAGCTGCTTCAGCACACGCCACAACATGAATATTGCAATAGCCAAGAGAGTCACGGCGACGGCAGCCAACCCGATTAGGATTTTTGTTCTCCCCGCAATGAGCCGGGGTGAGTTGTAGGCTGTCCCGACTATTTCGCCATGCCTTGAACGTCGTCGCCTCTAATCCTGACATTGTGAACTCTTGGGTCGGCTCCTTTTCGACCATGTAGGCCCTCCACTACTTCATTCGTCGATCGGATCGGCATTAGCTATTTAGTAGAGCGGTAGCTTGGCGTTGCTCGCAATGCGCGGAGCCTCGTCCATGGTGAGCACCTTGCCATGTCGGGTGTTATTCGAGCTGTCGCTGTTGGAGACGGATTTAGTACGGCAAGCCAAAATAGTAGATGTATAGGCCGGCGAGCACGATGAAAGCGCCAACGGTACTGATTACTAGCACTGGCAACATTCCTCGCACATTGGTGGCTTGTCTGGCTTCTGTCTTCGATATGACAGTAGGCTTTGCTGTAGTGTCCATGGCGACACAACCTCTCCTTTTTGTCCGCTGGTCGGTAAACGCCACGCGGTTGGGATGGGTCCCATCTGGTTAATGGGTATTTGCTCCCATGTCCGCAAGTGAATCCGAAACGAGCGGGTGTAACCCCTGCAAACTCCCTCTCATTGCGATCGATCACTACGGTGAGTGCCTGTTCGGATGCCTAGGGTGCAACCGATGGATGTCTGTTGACACCGGGCTTCGCGCAGCTCTCCCAATAGAGGACATAGACGCATTGAGGGACGTCGGACTGGCTAACCGAACAGGATGAGTGACCGAGTAAAGCTTGCCCGCGAAATAGCCGCGCGCACTGAACCCGGCTTCCTCGAGATAGCCGAGCCGAATGAGCCTACGGCGCAGGCCGCTGCGTTGGGCTTAACCTGGCCCACGAGGTCCGCCACGCCAGCGCGGCGGTGGCCGAATGGTGGCGCGCCAAGCACCGAGGACAAGATGCTGCCCGGCGA
>CAWFLU010000017.1:0-4311 GCA_963816805.1 uncultured Alphaproteobacteria bacterium | reverse complement strand
GAAAGAGGCACAGTCTCAGTGGAACTTCCGTAACTTGCCGTTTGCGCAGTCTGATTGCAGCAGGCTCGGCTGAATCGTCCCCTAAGCGTCATAAAGACTCAAAACCTCGGTTCCGACTGTTGTTCGATGATCGACGCACGGCAAGTCGAACACCTATAGCGCTTGCCGCGATGAGCAACGTACCTTCGATTTCGGAACGGGCCTTGGGAATCTAAGGCCTTGCCGGGTCGTAGTACGCATTTGCGATCGTCCGGATCAGCGGTGCACACCGCTTCAGGCAGATATTAGCGTCGCCGACAAGTGCTGGTGCGTGAGCCCATGGCGGATGCTCCGTTGCTGTGAAGTGCGCCCCCCGCGATGCATCTGGCGGCGTCATGCGAGCGCGCCAGGTTTGCGAGTGTCAGGCATACTCGCCGGCTCTACCGGACGGCCCGCGATAGCTCGGGTGAGCTCGGCGCCGAACAGGAAGATCTGCGCGCAGTAATACGCCCATAGCAGAATGAGGACAAGCGCGCCGGCTGCCCCATAGCCCGAACTGGCGGCCGTCGTGCCGAGATACCAGCCAATGAGAGACTTGCCGACCGTAAACAGCACGGCGGTGATCAGAGCGCCGATGCCTACCTCGCGCCAGCTCGATAGGCGTGTCCGGCAGAACCTTGTAAATTGCGGCGAAGAGCAGGGTGAATAGCCCCAGGGAAATGAGAGTATTGAGTGCGGCGAGGAGCAACGGCGCGAACGCTGTCCGACCGCCTAGATAAGTTCCGAGCGCCGAAAGCGCCGCGCTCGCAGCCAACGAAACCATGAGCAAAAAGCCGAGCGCGGCGACCAACCCGAGACTGGCTGCACGGGCTCGCAACATCAAAAGGACGGGCTGATCCGGAGCTTTGACCTGCCAGGCCTGGTTTAAACCGGTCTGCATCTCGCTGAACACGCCCGAGGCAGTGACCAAAACCATTATCGCTCCGAGCACCGACGCCGTCGCGCCCGAAGTTTTATCGCTCGAACTCGCAAGCATGGTCTGGATGAGTTCGCCCCCCTGTTGGCCGAACAAACCACTTAGCTGCTGCACCAGGCCGCCGCGCACGGCATCCTGACCAAATACAATGCCGGCCACGGCGACGACGATGAGAAGGACGGGTGCAAGCGAGGTCACGACGTAGAAGGCGATAGCGGCGCCCCGACTTAACGCACCGTGCGCGATATATCCCTCAACGGCGCTTTTCAGAATGCTCCACACCGCAGGCGACCCTTCAAAATCTCCAATCGCGACACTTAGACTTTAACCCAATGCCAATGCTCTGGGGGTGACCGAGTTCCTTCCGGACGCCTGTTCCTCTCGAAGGAAGCAACAGCGTCGCCGGCTGAGTTGAGAAGCCGCGGGTTTTTCTGCAGACCTAGCATCTTAAAACCGGCGCGACCCGATCCTCCCGTTAGGCCGTCTCATTCTCGCTGGCGACGAATGAGACCGCCGTCCCCACCAGGAGCCTTCAGGGCGACTTGGAGAGGTACGAGGCGAAGCCGCAGAGCCTGAGCGCATTTCGAGCGCCGCGGTTGCGGGGAGGCGGTGGGACTTTATGAACGCTACCAAGCTTACAGTTGACTGGCCGCAACTCGCCAAGAGGTGGTGACCGACGCCGAGGTATCGCGCGACTTAAAGCTGGACCTGCTCGGTGGGCTTGGCGTCTCCTCGTCAATAGAAGTGGAACCAACGGCTTTCACGTGGGGTGCAAGCCGCGTGCCTTCGTCACGCCGAGGAACAATTCAAAACAGCGTGAGTTCGTCTTGGAAGAAATCCAAGAGGGTGACACGATGACACGATCCGTTGAGGAATTGAGACGAGAGTCCGAGCGCAACCGCGCGCAGCTGGCGACGACCGTCGATCGGGTGAGGGAGCAGATCACCGACACCGCGGAAGACATCCGCTACAAGGTCTCGCCGCAACACATCAAGTCGGAAGTATCCGATTTCATCAGCACCAAGACCTTGAGCTGGGTCGACTCGCTAAAACAGCACGCCAAAGAAAATCCGATGCAGGCGATCGCGGCGGGAACCGCTATTGCAGTGCCGGTGCTGCGGCTCGCGCGTGGCTTTCCGCTGCCACTATTGATGATTGGGGCCGGGCTTGCGTTGAGCTCGAAGACCGTGCGTGAGCGAGCCGCGGAGGCGGCGGCTCCAGCGGTGGACAAGGCCAGGGAAATGATGGGAGACGCAATGGAGCACGCGCAATCGCTCCACGGTGATGTTCGAGAGGCAGTCTCCTCGGCGCGAAGCCAGGCCACCGGTATAGCCAACGAAGCGCAAGATGCCGCCGCGGGGGTGGCTGACGATATCGGAAATCGGGCAGCGCAGGCCGCCGGTGCCGTCACCGACAAGTTAAGGACCGGCATGGATGCCGCTTCGGAATTCGCGAAGGATACCATGGAGCGTGCCCGCGCCACCGTAACCGACGCGACAACGGCGGCGCCAGAAAAGGCCCGCCAGGTGATCGGCGATAACGCCGCGCTGATTGGCGGTCTTGGGCATCGCGATTGGTGCGATCATCGCGGCTTCTCTTCCCGCTACCAGGGCGGAGGCCTCTGTCCTGGGCGAGGCAAGCGAAGGCGTGAAGCGCGCCGCGGGCGACGCAGCCCAATCCGGATTCGAAGCGGCCAAGGACGCTGCGGTGTCGGTAGCCGATGCCGCGGCGAAAAGCGTTGCCGACGCCGATCTCGGCGGACACGCCAGCCGGATCGCCGAAAACATGACCGGTACCGTCAAGGACGTCGCGGACGACGTTGTGAAGACCGCGTTCAATCCTTCCCGAAACCCGAACACCTGAAAGAGGCTGCCATGAGCGACTTGGATCTGAAGAAGACGAACCTTTCCCAGAAAAAGAACACCGGCTCCTCGCAGAACCTAAAGGATCAGGTGGCCGATGCCGGGGCCGACCTGAAGCAACGCGCCGGCGACGCGCTGAAAGCATCGACTGATGTCGCCCAGGACAAGCTTCAAGAAGCGGCGGATGCCGCCAAGGACGTGGCCTCCGGGGCTGCGGACCGTCTTCAGGATCAGGTCAAGGAACAGCAGCGCAGCGGAGCCGATTTCGTGGAGCGCTTCGCTGGTAACATCAGGGATGCCGCCCGGGCCTTCGAAAGCGATGCACCTTTCGCCGCCCGGGGCATTAACTCAGCGGCCGAGTATGTAGAGGACGCCGCCGAAAAGATCCGGAATGGAAGCTTCCGTGACCTCGTCGACGGCGCGACGGATTTTGCGAAACGCCAGCCCGCTGCATTCCTTGGGATTTCGGTGCTCGCCGGCTTTGCGGCGATCCGTTTTCTGAAAGCCTCTGGCGGCCAGCCTTCTTCTTCTCAGCAAAACAATAACTGGAAGCAGGCGTCGTCCTCATACCACGGCAATAAGTCATGAGCATCCAGAACGACATCAAAACCAGCCAAAACGATTTTCGGACAATATCGACCCTACTAGTCGCCCGATTCAGTCAGATTGAAGGGTAAAGGTGCTTCAGTTTGATACGAGCATTTGGGGTTGTGAAGTGCCAGTTTGCCTTGGTGTGGTTGGCATTGCGGTCGTGCTCCCAAGCGGCGATTTCCTCGACGAGGGTTTGTTTGTCAGGAATCCTGCGATCGAGGCACTGGGACGATAGGACGCCGAGTTCGGACTCCGCCAGATCAAGCCAACTGCCATGCTTTGGAGTGTAGTGCCATTCAAAGCGCTCGACCAGCCGCCTGGCTTCAGCGGCCGGAAAGGCTTCGTAGAGTGATGCCTTGCTGTGGATGTTGAGATTATCCTGGACCAGGACAATGGTCCTGGCGCTGGAGAAGTGGACATCGGCCAAGTCTTTCAAGACGTGAGACGTAGTCCAGGGCGGTATGGCGATCAGTGACTTTGACGTGGCGCCAGCCTTCGAGCGGTGCAAACATCATGAAGAGGTTAGCGGTGCCGTTGCGCTCGTACTCGTAATCGCAACGGGCCGGGCGTCCCGGCTTCATGGGGATCGGCAGGCGCGTTTCGGCGAGCATTTGCTTTGAGGTCTCGTCCAGGCACACAAGCGGGTGATCGGCATCGCGTGGCCGCGTGTAGACAGCCAGCACGTCCTCCATGGCGGCTACGAACGCGCTATTGGCCTTCGGCGGGATGACCCAGCACTGTCGGCGATGGGGTTGGAGAATGTTTTTTTGAGCGCCCTTCCGATCGTTAAGTCGCTGGCGCGATCGACAATGTGGAGCTCCACGACCTTTTTCTCCAACAGCCGCAGGGTCCAGCGTGCGCGTCCCTTGGGAGGTTTGGAACAAGCCAAGGCAATCAGTTTGG
>CAWFLU010000016.1:0-18715 GCA_963816805.1 uncultured Alphaproteobacteria bacterium | reverse complement strand
GCCCCCGCCGACGTCGACGTGACGGAGTGGATCAGAAGCGCGCTAACGATTTACTGCGCAAGGACAATGCCACCGTACAGCGAGTGCCGCACGCGACCGCGATCGAGGCCGCGACGCTCCGCACCGTCATCCTGACCCGGATCGTGCGGACACGACATGACCATCGCTCTTGCTGATGCACAACGGCCGGAGCGCCTGAACCCAGCCGCAGCAATCGGGAAAGGCAGCAGCTCGCCACTCGGGACAATATTGTCCGGCGATGGCGTCAATTTCTCTGTCTACTCGAGTCACGCCACCGGGGTGGAGCTGTTGCCTGTTCGATCATGTCGATGATGCCCGTGCGGCGCGCGTTATCCGCCTCGATCCGGCCGACAATCGCACGTACCACTACTGGCACGCTTTCGTTCCAGGGGTGTCGGCCGGCCAGCTCTACGGCTATCGTGTCGAGGGGCCGCACGATCCGGCGCGGGGCTACGGTTCGATTCCACCAAGCTTCTGCTCGATCCGTATGGTCGCGGCGTGGTGGTTCCGGATTGCTATCAGCGCAAGGACGCCACCACGGACGGTGACAACTGCGCAACCGCAATGAAGAGCGTGGTGGTTGATCCCTCCACCTACGATTGGGAAGGTGACGCACCGCTGGGCCATCCGTCGGCGCGAACCATCATTTACGAAATGCATGTTCGCGGCTTCACCCGGCACCCGAGCTCCGGCGTCGACGAGACGAAGCGCGGCACCTATCGCCGGGCTGATCGAGAAGATCCCGTATCTCCAGCAACTCGGCATCACCGCCGTGGAACTGCTGCCCGTATTCCAGTTCGATACGCAGGCGTGTCCCACCGGGAAAGGTGAACTACTGGGGCTATCAGCCGGTCTCGTTCTTCGCACCGCATCAGCGTTACAGTTCGCATCGGGATCCGCTCGGCCCGGTCGACGAGTTTCGCGACATGGTCAAGGCGCTGCATCGCGCGGGCATCGAGGTCATCCTCGACGTCGTGTTCAACCACACGGCCGAGGGCGACCACGCCGGGCCGACCCTCTGCTTTCGCGGCATCGACAACCCTACCTATTACATGCTCGAAGACGGCGGCGTCGCGCTACGCGAACTACACCGGCTGCGGCAATACCCTCAACGCCAACCATCCCGTTCGTGCGGCGGATGATCGTCGATAGCCTGCGCTACTGGGTCGCGGAGATGCACGTCGATGGTTTCCGCTTCGATCTGGCGTCAATCCTCTCGCGCGATTCTACCGGCCACTCCGCTCGCCAACCCACCGGTGCTCTGGGACATCGAATCCGACCCGGTGCTGGCCGGCACAAGCTGATTGCCGAGGCGTGGGATGCCGCCGGGCTCTACCAGGTCGGCAGCTTCGTCGGCGATAGCTGGAAAGAGTGGAACGGCCGATTCCGCGACGACGTTCGCGACTTCTTCCGCGGCGAGCCCGGTTCGCTGCGGCGTCTGCCGACCGCATGGTCGGCAGCCCCGAAATCTACGGCCACAAGCAACGCGAGGCCGAGCAAAGCGTCAACTTCGTCACCTGTCACGACGGCTTCACGCTCAACGATCTGGTCTCTTACAACCGACAAGCACAACGAGGCCAACGGCGAGGAAAACCGCGATGGTGCGGACGACAACCGCAGCTGGAATTGCGGTTGGGAGGGCCCGACCGACGAGCCCGAAGTCGAAAAACTCCGAAATCGGCAGGTGAAGAACTTCCTGACTGTCACCCTCCTGTCGCTCGGTGTTCCGATGTTCGTGATGGGCGACGAAGTACGGCGGACCCAGTCCGGCAACAACAACGCTTATTGCCATGATAGCGCAGCCAGCTGGTTCGATTGGCGCCTACTCGAGAAGCATGCAGACGTGCACCGCTTCGTAAGCTTGCTCAACGCACGGCGCCTATTGCGAGACGTGAAGCATGAACATCAGCGCCTTAGTTTGAACCAGATGATCCGACAGGCGAAAAAGACATGGCACGGCATAAGAGTCGGACAGCCCGACTGGGCCGACGAATCGCACAGCATAGCCTTTGAGGCAGTGCTCGAGCGGGAGCAGCTCCGAGTTTATATCGCCCTGAACGCGTACTGGGAGCACTTGGACTTTGAACTCCCACCGATTGCCAGTCATGCCTCCTGGCGCCGATGGATCGACACTTCCATCGAACTCGCCGCTCGACATCTTCCCATGGAACGAGGCGCCCGTCCTGTCCGACTGTAGCTATCGAGTTATGCCGCGCTCCGTCGTGGTGTTGTTCGAGAAGATCAGCGGCGCAGCGAGTTGACGGGTAATCACCTAGTTCCGACGCACAGGGGTGCCAACGCGATTTGCGCTGCGTTTCCAATGAAGTCAGCTACCGGCGGTTGTCAACCCCGGAATGGTAAATGTGCTGGCCAGTTTCTTCGGCACCGCGACGTTCTGCAGTTTCACATAGTCAGGTAGACCTTCTTTGAATGGTGGATAGCTTTCACCAATGATGAGCGGCGCCAAATAGCGGTGGGCCGCCTCGGTGATCCCGAAGCCGTCTGGGCTGATGAAGTCCGGAGGCAACAGCTTTTCCCGGTTGGCAACCTGGGAGAGCGGCGCTTCCATGATGTCCCATCTATAGGGCGCGTCGCTAATCCGACGGATCGCCGGCATAACTGCGTTCCTTCCGGCGATTACGAATTCCACCGCCGCGCGACCGACAGCGTAGGCCTGCTCGACATCGGTCTTGGAGGCAATGTGGCGAGCTGATCGCTGCAGATAATCGGGAACCGCCCAATGGCATTTGAAGCCGAGTTTCGCACTTATCAAACTGGTAATGAGCGGCGCGACCCCTCCCAGCTGCGCATGGCCGAAGGCGTCCTCTGAGCCAGCGGAGAGGAACTGACCGTCTGGCGTTTTGACTCCTTCGGAGACTGCGATAACGCAGTGCCCGTATCGCTTAAAAGCGTCGGTGACCTTCGCCAGAAACCGGTCCTCATTGAACGCAACCTCTGGCATCAGCAAAACGTGTGGCGCATCGCCTTCCTGTTCGGCCGCGAGCGCACAAGCGGCAGTGGTCCAGCCAGCATGCCGGCCCATCACTTCTAGCACGAACACCTGGGTCGAAGTACGGCTCATCGCCGCCAGGTCGAACGCCGCTTCGCGAAGCGAGGTGGCAAGATATTTGGCTGCTGAGCCGAAGCCTGGCGAACAGTCGGTTATGGCCAGGTCGTTGTCCACTGTCTTGGGGATGCCTACACTCACGATTGGCTCGCCGAGTTCAGCACTAATCTGGCTGACCTTATGCGTGGTGTCTTGCGAGTCACCGCCACCATTGTAGAAAAAGAAACCGATGTCGTGGGCGCGAAACACATCGATCAAGCGCTCGTACTGAGTGCGGTGCTCGTAAATCGACCCAAGCTTGTAACGGCAAGACCCGAACGCAGCACCCGGGGTGTGTTTTAGCGCCCGATCGCCGTCCCGGATTCCATGCTTGTATCGATTAAATCTTCAGTCAGAGCACCAATGATACCATTGCGGCCAGCATAAACCTTCGCAATTCGGTCTGAATGCTTGCGCGCGGTTTCTAGCACGCCGCAGGCTGAGGCGTTGATAACTGCGGTGACCCCACCGGACTGAGCATAGAACGCATTACGGGCCATAGAACCCCTCCGTTGGCCGAGATCTCGCGACTGATTCCGTCAACAGGATGGCCTCTGTCTGGTCATTCCGCAATATTTTGGGTGCGGCAGGTCACCGACCCGCTGCATAACCACAGGCCGTCTCAACGCATAGCATTTCGACCACGCGTTCCGGATGGTTCTGGGTCCCGGGTCGTCGCTGGGCGCCTGCATGGGTGTCCTGGCGCTCTTCGGACGACTATCTCGCCTGGGCGCCGCTGCCGCCGGCCCCTGACGAGGGGGTCAGCGTCAATGTCACGGCCAATACCCCTGTGCCGGATTATTACTGGCAGGTCGTACCCTCTCGCGAATTTCAGTCCGATGATCTTTCTCAGCGCATCGTGCGGGACAGAGAGCGATCCCGGCCGATCATCGAGCGCACCCAGCCTTTGGGCGACGTGACGGTTAACAACAACAATGTGGTCGTCAACAACAACCTCACTGTGAACTACGTCGAGGAGAAGACGGAGCAAAAAGTGGTCACCCGCAGGATTGACCGCGGCACAGACCCGAAAGGCGGTAGCAAGGTCGAGGCCGACGCGGTCGAGATCTTCCAGCCGGCGGCTGAGGAGAAGCCCAAAGACGTGGCGCCGCCGAAGCCAAAGAAAATCGAGGAAGTTGCCAAACAAAGTCAAACGAAGGCGCAGGCTGGGGGCGAGGCCGCCACCGACGAGATGCTCGTTCCTGCGGAGATCAAGAAAGCGACAGGCGAAACTGAAGCCAAGCCCGCAGCGGGTGAGGCTCCCAAGCAAGGCGAGCCCGCAACGACGCCGCTCCCGGCAAAGCCTTTGGCGCCCTCGCTGCCGGCGGGCAAGGAAGTCTCGGCGCCGCCGCCGGCCGGTGGAGCGCCTGCCGGTGAGCCGATTCCCGCCGAGCAGGCGACGCCGCCGGCGAAAGAGACGCCGCCTCCGGCGTCTGGCGAGCAAGTGCCGTCTCCCGCTCAAGGAAAAGAAGCGCTTCCTCCGCCCCCCAGCGAGGGGGCTGCGCCCCCGCCAGCCGAGGACGGAGGAGCCCGGAACGAAGGAAGGTGGGCCTAAGTTGAAGAACGGCAAAGGCGACAAGTCCAAGCAAGGCGAACCGCAGTCTATGGAGCCGAAAGCGCCCCCGCCACCGCCGCCTGTGGAGGGGCCCGCGCCGCCACCCCCACCTATCGATCAGGTTGCGCCACCGCCTCCACCGCTCCCACCTGCGGGGAAAGCAGCGCCGCAGCTATCACCGGCTCCAGCAGGGGAAGCGCCGCCGCCGCCACCGCCGCCTGTCGCGCCGCCTCAGGAGGACTTCGGGAGCGCCCAAGGCGAAGAAGCAGGGCAGGCCGAAGAAGGAGGAGGTTCAGCCGGAAGAGCTTCCTTCTGTGGAGCCTTCTGCGCCACAAGCCCCACCACCGCATCCCGCCGAAGACGCTGGGCCACCCAAGGCAAAGAACAAGGGCAAGCCCAAGCCCAAGCAGGAAGAGGAGGCTCCGCCGGCGGAAGCTCCGTCTATGGGACCGCCTTCGTCGTCCGTACCACCTCCACCAGCGGCAGATGGGAACGCCCATAAGAATGGCACGAAGGCCAAGAAGGGCGCTCCGAAAGCCGAACCGTGTCCCGAGGGAACGACGCTCCTAGAAGATGGCAGCTGCGCGCCACCGCCTCAGTAGCCCTGAGAGCGCACGATCGAACTGATTGCGGCTGCGCACGAAAATGCTGATCTCGGAGGCAGCTACGCCGTCCCGAGCCGCCGTCAAGAAGGCTGGCTTTAACGTTCTCGAGTTATCGGTCTCTACGTCGGCGTTGCACGGGTGCCCTGATGATAGCGCCTGTTCCCTTGCTTTCGGGAGTCGGCATGGAAACATGCAATTTCAATTCGCGCTGCCACTCCGGCTTTAGCTCAAGAATTGCTAATTGCAGCGCGTGAGGTAGGTCAGTCAAAAAGTAATTAGCCTGCGGAGAGAGTTCCGGATAGCGCAAGCACTCGAAGCTGTTGGCACCAACGTGGAGAGCATCCTCAAGTTTGCGCGGGATCGGACTTCCCACTTTGGGCTCTAGCTCATCATACAAGTGTTTCTTGCCCGCTGTGATTTCGTCCCATCGCCGCTCGATGAGCTTCCGGATTTTAGGCGATAGGTTCTTGAACAAGGTCTTGAGATTGTGAGTGCGGCTCACTTGGCCAGTTTCGAGGGCACCTAGGCATTTGAGGAACAGCTCCGCCGCCAATGCTGACATGACAACGGCACCATATACGGTGAAGTCTTTAACCTCTTGATCAAAGCCCTCATGCATTAGGGCACAGTCGCACGCATAGAACCGCTGGCCGTGGATGAAGTAGGCCAGCGGATCAGAGGGAGGGGCGGGAGCTTTTTTGCTCATGCAAAGCCCTCTAGCACGAATGGCGAGGAATGCAGGTTGAGATTGCGCATAAGTCGAACGGTGCGATGTCAATCCCGTCGCCCGGCTAGCACTAAGTGGAACACCGACGAGTTGATCGGTACCAACGTGCTCAGCCGCTCGTCCACCTCGATAGAAATGCGATCGCCGTAGTGGGCCAATTTTCGCAGCATCTCCTGCAACTGCGATATGTGCGCTGCCTTAAAGGCCTCGATGCGTAGCGTAAGGCTTGCATGAGGGTGCTTCAGGAACCGCTCCAAGCTCGGCGCTGCGCGCTTGAAGAACCTGTGGTCGGGTGAGCCTTTAAAGCAGATAGCGAGATCCAGCCCGCCTGATTGGTGCAGCGAGAGCGTGACCTTCCCGCGCGTGAGGTCGTCGCCGATTGCGCTGCGGAGCGCATCCACCGATAGCTTTACTACCGAGGCATCGATCGGTTCCGAGGTCAGGCGTCGCTGGGCAAAGTCGCGCATCGACAGGCCCACGATCCAATCCGAGATCGCTGTGTTAACGCGCGACGGCATCCACCAAGGAATTGAGCGCAGAAAATGCCACACACGACTCGGACCTCCGGGGAGGATGCCTTTGCGAACCAGCCGCCAGAGAATGCCCAGCCCCTCCAGCGGCGCGTAGCCACGTCGCGAGCGGACACCTTGCGACTCCCGCGACGCGTGGCCGTCGCGGTAAACTGCACTGCCCAGATGACGTAATTTGTTCTTGATGCGTAGCGCGATTTCGCGGTCGGCCAGCAGACGGCGGTACAGGGCGATGTAAGACTCGATCATTGCGTCGTAGGGCATACCTTTGGGAACGACGTTGGTACCGGGCCGCGTGTTGTCCGACGCATGCTCCAGCGCGCTCAGTCGGCCCTCCTTCTCCAGCCGCTCGTAAAGGGGGGTCTTAGGTAAGGCGGTGAGCAGCCCGATCATGGCCGACTGGATGCCCGCCTCGGTGATGAAGCGGTACTGGTGCTCGAAGGTATCCAGCGTGTCGTTATCGAAGCCGATGATGAAACCGGCCAGCACGTCGACACCATAGGAGTAGATTTGCCGCAGTGACGTAAGCATGTCCTCGTGCAGGTTCTGTGTCTTAAGCGTCTCCTTCAGGCTGGCGGGGTCGGGCGACTCGATACCGATGAATACCCAGCTGAAGTTGGCGGCGCGGAATAACTCAAGCAGGTCCTCGTGCTGCGCCATGTTGAGCGTCGCCTCAGTACCGAAACTGAACCAGTAGTTGTGTTTCTCTTGGTACTCCTTGAGATACTGCAGCAATTTTCTGGCCATGGGCAGGTTGCCAATCAAGTTGTCGTCAACGAAGAAGGCACTCCGTACGTTGAAGCGACGCAGCTCGTCCAACTCGCGACCGACCTGCTCCAGATTTTTCACCCGCGGTTTGCGCCCGAACATCACTATGATGTCGCAGAACTCGCAGCGGAATGGGCAGCCGCGTGAGAATTGTAGCGAGGCACCGGAATAACGCTCCAGCTTGAGCAGATCGAAGCGTGGTGTGGGGGAATCAGCCAACTCGACCGTGCCGGTCTCGTGGTACAGCGGTTTGGGCGAGCGCTGCTCGAAGTCGGCGCAGAACTGTCTCCAGATGTACTCAGCTTCGCCGGCCACGACGCTGTCAGCCAGTTCCTTGTACTGCTCAGGACACAGCGACCCATAACTACCGCCCGATACAACGTAGTGCCCGCGGGCGCGGTAATAGGAAAGCAGCTCTTTCTGGCGTGGAAACTGGATTCCCATACCGCAAACTCCGACGATGTCCGCCTCGGGGAAAAGCGGGGTAGGCTCGATATTCTCGTCTACGATCTCTACATCCCAATGTGGAGGGCAGAGTGCGGCAAGCGTGGCAAGCCCGAGAGGAGGATTGATAGCGCGTTGCCCGGGCATGATCGTGCTCAGCATCCACCTGTAACTCCAAAAGCTTTCCGGAAATCGGGGGTTAATCAGCAGCAGGCGCATGTAGCGCTTTATCCCTCGGTGTCAGTTAAAATGGGAAGACTGCTGTCATAGCGCCCCTTAATACAAAAGCCGATCGATCCGATCAGTCAACGTATTAGCTCGTGAACTCATAAACGCGTGGGATGTCTGCTTTACCCTCATTAGCAGACGTGAGGCGACTCCGCTCAAAGAGTCCGTTAGGTGCCATAAGCGGACATTCGCTTGTCGCCCTCGAACGCCCACAATTATTAGCCCGTATAGGTGGCACGTGGATGTCTCGTTTTGACGGCTAGTTCCCATGCGAAGTTTGAAGCTGCTTAAGGACCCGTTTCTGCACTTCTTTGTCGCTGGCGCGATCCTGTTCGCCGGGTACGAGTTAATCAACCGCGGTGAGATGAGCCCGTCTGCGCCCGATCCCGTTCATATTGGTGAAGGCGAAATTGGCTGGCTAAAGAATACGTTTGGCAACCAATGGCGTCGTCCACCGACCGAGGACGAATTGCGTGGATTAGTAGCAGGCTTCCTCGAGGAGGAACTGTTTGCACGGGAGGCCAAGGCATTGGGCCTCGATCAGAACGACACGATCGTGCGTCGGCGGCTAGCGCAGAAGTTGACGTTCCTCATCGACGACACGTCGCGCATCGTCGAGCCCACCGATGAGGAGTTGCGTCGGTTCTACAATGCCAATGCAGCGCGCTTCCAGACTGAGGCGCGCGTATCCTTCACCCAACTCTTCTTCAACCCGGAAAGGCGACAGCACGCCGAGTCCGATGCGCGCGCGGCGCTTGTATCGATTTCGGCGACGGGTGCCAATGACGCCGTGTCAGTCGGCGACCCAATACTGCTTGAGAACGAGTTCCGCGAGGTTGACGAGCAGACCGTCTCGAACGTGTTCGGTGCCGATTTCGCTCGGGCGGTGTTCTCGTTGAAGCCCGGTTCGTGGGCTGGCCCGGTAAAATCCGGCTACGGCGTGCATCTCGTCCGCGTGACCGACCTCAGTCCGGGAACATTGCGGCCGTTTGAGCAGGTTCGGCCGAAGGTCCTGGAGGAGTGGCGGCACCAGCAAGAGACCGCAGCAAAGGCCGCGTATCTGGGCAAACTGCGCGAGAAGTATGGCGTCGTCATCGACGACAGCGCCAGTCATTTGTTCGCGCCGCCCCCCGCTGGGGCGAATACGCAATGATCCGGCCTTTTCGCCATCCTTCGGCATGTGGGCATCTCGCTGCCGTCCTCCGGTTGCTGATTCTTTGCGCCTGCGTCCTTCCCGTGGGCCGCGCGTTCGCCCACGAGGTTCGTCCGGCGTATCTCGAGCTGAGAGAAATCGCGCCCGGAATTTTTGAAGTCCTCTTTAAGACGCCGATGCAAGGCGACGCCCGGCTGGCGCTTGATGTCAGCTTCTCCGGGCGCGTGGAGCGAGCGACGCCGGTCATTTCGCGGACAACGGACAACGCCATGGTGCAGACATGGCGCCTGGCTGCAATTGAGCCGCTCGCGGGTCAGGAGGTGCGGATCGACGGCCTGGCGAGCACTATGACCGACGCCCTCGTGCGCGTTCAGTTTGCCGACGGCGGCGAATGGATAGAACGACTGACGCCTGGTGCGCCGCGGGCAACGATCCCTGCTGGTCAAAGCGCCTGGGCCGTCGCCGCTACCTATCTCAAGCTCGGCGTCGAGCACATTCTTCTCGGTGTCGATCATCTGCTCTTTGTGCTCGCTCTCATTCTAATTGCCCGGAACACGCGGGAATTGATCAAGGCCATCACGGCTTTCACGGTCGCGCACAGCATCACCTTAGCCGGCGCAACCCTTGGCTTTGTCCATGTCCCGCCGAAGCCGGTAGAGGCGGCGATCGCGCTCTCGATCGCCTTCGTCGCGCTGGAAATCGTCCGCGCGCGCGATGGTGAGCCCGGTATCGCCGCAAGAGCGCCGTGGCTCGTGGCATTCGCCTTCGGGTTGCTTCATGGTTTCGGTTTCGCCGGCGCGCTGAGCGAGATCGGTCTTCCCGCCGGCCACATCCCCGTGGCCCTTCTGTTTTTCAATGTCGGCGTCGAGATCGGGCAGCTTCTTTTTGTCGCCGTGGTGTTGAGCCTAGCGGCGCTCGTCCGTCTCGTACGGCGACCCTTGCCGCATTGGGCCGGTCTTGTCCCACCTTACCTCATCGGCAGCTTGGCCATGTTCTGGGTAATCCAGCGCGTGTCTGTTTTTTGAATTCAAAAGAATTTAGGGAGAAACAAATGAAACGCCTTGTGTTCACCCAAGCTCTGCTAGCCGGATTGAACTCTTAGCTTCGTGCTCCCCGCCCATGCCGACGATCGGCTCATCACCGACGTGGGCACGCTCGACAAGGATTCCGCCGACAAGGTGTTTCCCGACAAGCGGGCTTATTCGCCTTACGCGGGACGCAACTTTCCTACTCGGCCGCTCTTCGGCGATACGCATCTCCACACCATGTTTTCTTTCGACGCTGGCGCGTTCGGCGCGCGGCTCGGACCGAGCGACGCCTATCGCTTCGCCAAAGGCGAAGAGATAATGGCGTCATCAGGCCAACCGGCCAAGCTGTCACGGCCGCTCGATTTTCTGGTGGTTGCCGACCACTCCGACAATATGGGGTTCTTCCCGGACCTCCTTGCTGGGAAGCCAGGCATTCTGGCTGATCCCACCGGCCGCCGCTGGTACGACATGATCCAATCCGGAAAGGGCGCCGATGCGGCGATCGAAATGATCATTGCCTTCTCCCAAGGAACGTTCCCGAAGGATCTCCTTTCGCTCCCCGGCACGCCAGCCTACCGAAGCGCCTGGCAGGAAACGATCAAGGCGGCGGAAGAGGCGAACGATCCGGGCAGGTTCACCGCCTTCATTGGATACGAATGGACTTCGAACACGGGCGGAAACAATCTGCACCGAAACGTCATCTTTCGCGACAACGGTGACCGGGCCAGTCGCGTCGAGCCATTCATCACGATGAGCCCACTCGGTAGCGACAATCCGCGCGACCTGTGGAAGTGGATGGCGGCCTACGAGGCAGAGACTGGTGGCGACGTTCTCGCTATCGCCCATAATGGCAATCTTTCCAATGGTCGGATGTTTCCGATCATCGAGTCCTTCACCGGCAAGCCGATCGATCTCGAATATGCCCAGGCCCGTGCGACCTGGGAGCGCCTCTATGAAGCGACACAGATCAAGGGGGACGGCGAAACCCACCCGTTCCTTTCCCCGAACGACGAGTTCGCCAATTTCGAGCGCTGGGATAAGGGCAACCTCGATCTGAGTGAGCTCAAGAAGCCGGAGATGCTGGAGTTTGAATACGCTCGCTCAGCGCTTAAGCTCGGGCTCAAGCTCGAGGGAGAGCTTGGCGTGAATCCCTACAAATTCGGCATGATCGGCTCGACCGACGCCCACACGGGGCTCGCCGCAGTCGAAGAGAACAATTTCTTCGGCAAGACGACGAGTTCCGAGCCGAGTTCCGAACGCGCTACGCATCCCTTCGTGAAAACCGACAAAGCCGTCATCATGGGCTGGGAGACAACCGCTTCAGGTTATGCAGCAGTATGGGCGCTCGAGAACACACGCGAATCCATTTTTGATGCGATGGAGCGGCGCGAGACCTACGCCACCACGGGCCCGCGCATGATTGTGCGCTTCTTCGGCGGCTACGACTTCGATGCCTCCGACGCAAACACTCGCAGTCCCGCGGTGATCGGCTACACCGAGGGCGTCCCGATGGGAGCCGATCTCGGCCCGGCGCCGGCAGGCAAGGCTCCGACCTTCCTTGTCGCGGCGCTAAAGGATTCAATCGGCGCCAATCTCGACCGATACCAAATCGTCAAAGGCTGGGTCGATGCCAACGGAGACATGCACGAAAAGGTCTACGATGTCGTCTGGTCGGGTAACCGCAAGCCTGATGCTGACGGCAAGGTGCCGCCAGTGGGCAGCACGGTCGATGTTGCTAATGCTACCTGGACCAACACAATAGGCGCGCCTGAACTCATCGGGGTCTGGAAAGACCCCGATTTCGATCCAGCCCAGCGAGCGTTCTACTACGGCCGCGTGCTCGAGATACCGACGCCGCGCTGGACGGCGTACGACGCCAAATATTTCGGTGTCAAAATGGCGGCGGAAGTACCGATGCAGATGCAGGAGCGCGCCTACACGTCACCCATCTGGTACACGCCGCCGAAGTAGGAGTTCCGAAAACTCGGCGAGCAAATGTCCGCTATGGGTCATTAGCAGACATAAGAGAGCGGATCCGCGGCATGTCCGCTTTACCCCCAGAAGCAGACATGCTCAGCGTCGGCATCGATGTCCGCTAAGTGCCATAAGCAGACATCCTCCCGATGCGGTTGCTCGCGCTCAGCAGGGAACGTAAGTTTCCGGACATCGCATAGGTCGTTTAGCTGACGTCTAGGACTAAGGAGTCTAGTGTCAGCTAAGTGCCAGACGCTGACATCAAGGTGAATCCCCGCCAGAACAGCACAAGTAACACCATGCTCCGCACATCACTGGTCGGCGCGCTTTTCGCCGTCACCTCGTTCACTGCTCTTGCCGTTGGCATCGAACGTGATGCGATGGACACCTCCACGGCGCCTGGCGATGACTTCTGGACCTACGCGAACGGCGCCTGGGCAAAGGCGCATCCAATTCCCGCCGACCGCAGCTCCTATGGGGTGGACGCAGTCCTGACGGAGGAGACGAAGAAACGCACTGTCGACCTCATCCAAGCCGCGGCACAGAACGCGAAGCCCGGCTCCGATGCGCAGAAGGTCGGCGACTACTACGCCAGCTTCATGGACGAATCCGGCATCGAATCGAAAGGCCTCACTCCGTTGCAGCCGATGTTCGCAAAGATCGCGGCAATTGGCGACCGCACCGCGCTCGCGCGCTACCTCGGCGAAGGCTTGCGCGCTGACATCGACGTCCTGAACGCGACTGACCTCTACACCGACAATCTGTTCGGCCTGTGGGTCTCGCCATCGTTCCAAGACCCGACCCGCTATTCGCCGTTCCTGTTGCAAGGCGGCCTCGGCATGCCGGATCGCGAGTACTACCTTTCCGACGCGGACGCGATGAAGAAAGCGCGCACGGCCTATCTCGCCTACGTCACCGCCATACTGAGGCTAGCGGGAATCGCGGACGCGGAGGCGAAGGCATCCCGCATTATGGCGCTCGAAACGAAGATTGCCCAAAGCCACGCCAGCCGGAGCGACAGCGGCGACATCCAAAAAGGCAACAACCTGTGGGCGCGCACCGACTTCGCTGCAAAAGCCCCCGGCCTCGATTGGAACGCCTACTTCGCGGCCGCCGGCCTCGACAAGCAGAAGACGTTCATCGTCTGGCAGCCCGGCGCGGTCAAAGGCTGCTCCGCCCTCGTCGCGAGCGAGAGTATCGACGACTGGAAGGATTATCTGACGTTCCGCGTCATCGATCATTATTCAAACTTTCTGCCGAAGGCACTCTCGGACGAACACTTCGCTTTCTACGAAACGGCCTTGCAAGGCACACCCGAACAACGCGCGCGTTGGAAACGCGCGGTCGACGCCACCAACGATGCCCTGGGCCAGGTCGTCGGCAAGCTCTACGTTACGAAGTACTTCCCGGCATCCGCCAAAACGCAGTTGGAGGTGATTGTCGCCAACATCAAAGCCGCTTATCGCAAGCGCATCGACGCGGTGGCCTGGATGTCGCCGAAGACGAAGGCGGAGGCGAGGCGCAAGTTGGCCACACTAGCGGTTGGCATCGCCTACCCCGACAAGTGGCGCGACTATTCCGCGTTCAAAGTCGTGCGCGGCGACGCCGTCGGCAACGCCGAGCGTTCGGAGATCTTCGAGTACAACTATCGCCGCTCACTGCTCGGCAAGCCCGTCGACCGCAAGGAGTGGGTGATGACGCCGCAAACCGTGGACGCGGTCAACCTGCCGATTCTCAATGCGCTGAACTTCCCCGCGGGCATTCTGCAGCCGCCGTTCTACGACCCCGCCGCACCTGCCGCGGTGAACTACGGCGGCATCGGCGCCGCGATTGGGCATGAGATCAGCCACAGCTTTGACAACACGGGCGCGCAGTTCGACGCCCAAGGCCATCTGCGCAACTGGTGGACTGACGCCGATCTGAAGCAATTTAAGGCGGCGGGCGAAGCGCTCGCAAAACAGTTCGACGGGTACAAACCCTTGCCCGATCTCGGCGTGAACGGTCAGCAGACACTGGGTGAGAACATTGCTGACCTAGCGGGTCTCGCGGCGTCGTACGACGCCTATCGTGCCTCCCTCCACGGCAAGGAAGCGCCCGCCGTCGACGGCCTCACCGGCGACCAGCAATTCTTCCTTGCCTATGCGCAAAGCTGGTGCGTCTACAGGCGCCCCGAGGCTCTGCGTCAGCTCCTGATCAAAGACGGCCACGCGCCCGCCCAATATCGCGCGCTCACGGTCCGCAATCTCAATCCTTGGTACGCCGCCTTCTCCATCAAGGAGACGGACAAGCTCTACCTCGCCCCCAAAGATCGCGTTCGGGTTTGGTAATGCGCTAAGGTGTGCGCTTCTGCTCGAGCGACGAGTTATGCGGCGAGATTTGGCCGGCTTATGATCTGCGCACCAAGCCCTTTCGGTGATACCGCTGCATCTGGGATCCGACTGTAAGAGCGTCGTTACGCCATCAGGTCCGCTATGGGTCATTAGCGGACATTAGCGAGAGAGTTAGGCATGTCCGCTTTACCCCACTTAGCGGACATCCCGAGCGTCAGGCATCGACTTCCGCTAGTGCCAATAGCAGATTAGCCTTGGAAAAATCACACTCCGAAGCGCGGCTCAAGGAAGCCCGCCTCACGAAGCCCGGTAAGTAGATCGCGGCACGAAATGCATTCCAGGCTTCCCTCCAGCTAGCATCGCGCCATTTTGGCTTTCCAGTGCGAAGCCATCAATTCCAATAACTTCTTCAAAACGCTGCCTCGGAGATACGGATGTTGCTGACCTTGATCTTCTGGGCGAGTTCGCGTCCCAGAAGCTGATAGACAAGGCCCGCTACTTCCGCTTCATTGCTGAAGAACTGGTTGAGTTCGGCCCTGTCGAAGACGAGCGCTCGCACGCTATCCTCGGCAACGACGGTCGCAGTGGCTGGCTTCTCGGTCAGGAAAGCGATTTCGCCGACGAAGTTGCCCTTCTCCAAGTGCGCGACCTCACGTCCCGCGACAGTGACCTTCACATGGCCCGCGCAAATAAAGAACAGCGTTTCGAGCGGCTTGTTTTCCTCGACCAGCGTCGTGCCCTTGGCGATATCATTGAACCGCCCGGCGACGAGCAGCCGCGCAATCTGTACATCGTCGAGGCCGGTGAAGACACTGCGGAGCAGCTCGCGCTCAGCCTCGGGCAGGCGCAGCGACAATTTCGGCCGTGGGATGTCGTAAGCCAACAACAGTATCGCCATCAGAATTCCTGAGAAGAGCCCGGCCAATGTTCCGATCAGAGCCGACGATGTCACCCCGCTCTGAGTGGCAACCAGCACAGCCGACGTGCTGCCAGCAAGAGAGGCAAGGGCGGAGTAGGCGATCATTCGCAAAGGAATGCTGCGGTCGATGGTCAACGGCGGGAGGCATCCTCTCTAGAGGCATCCCCTCTAGTTCCAGTTCCGGAGTTACGCGCGTCATGATTGTGTTGCGAACGATGCCAGCAACAATCGTGGCCAAGATTCCGGCAATCATTGCCAGATAGAGGTCATCGACCACGCCGCCGAGTGCCAAGCCCGTGAATGTCCCGACCAAGGTGCCCACAATCAGCACTATCAGCAAATTTATGGAAGTCATTGCCCTGCCCCTTTGGCCCTCGCCATTGACGAAGGACCGTCTCACATTGACCCTTCAAAGCTAAATCGCGCGCGAGGACGCCCTGCATGATTGCGTCGCTACGCTGCATCGATTTTCGATTGGAAGATCTTAGCGGACATGCCATTCGCAGGGATAATTTTTCTCCCCGCCCCCGCACCCAGGCGCAATCTCACCCCGATCTTGCCCCGTAGCCATCGTCATTTGATAAATAATCAACGTGTCAAAGGGAAATTTCCCCCATATTGCTGATTACGTGTCATCACGGTGTCATCAGCGACGCACGCTTTTGCGCACTGTCGGACCCCCAAAAACGAGAACAAAAGGGGCTAAGAACTGACCGCCAACCACAGAGCTCGATGTCAGGCGGGGTCGGCTTGCGGCGCTCAAGCGCCTCCACCAGTGTAAATGGCGTTGCACAAGCCGTTCCGACAAATACGCAGTGGCCAGGCTTCACGACCTCGACGGCCGCCTCGGCAGATAGAAGCTTGTTTGAGATCTGCTCGAGAGACGATCCAACTACCCGTCCCGGCTTACTCAACAATTCGATACGGGTCATACAAATTAGTTACGCTTACTGCGTAAACATTAGTTAGTCAGCCGATGATAATTTAGCATGAGATTTTTGGGCGGAAATAGCGATCCTGACTTGCTCGAAAAAAAGCCCATGACCGTGATCGCGACTTTCATGATGGCGGCGGCAACAAATCTTTCCTACTGCCGCGCGCCCGTTGATATGTCCGTCTCTCTAGATCCCCGCTGGGAGATCCGCTAACGACTCAAAGCGGACTCCATCGGTCCGTCGAACGGCAGCTACTTTTGGTCGAGATGCCACGATCCGTCCCATCCGTCGGCGGGGGGATTTGTCACTAGGCCATCGATGCGCTTGACGAACATCACCGACGGTCCGTCGTTGGGAACGAACTCGAGCGCAGCGGCAAAGGCACGGCGTGCCTCGTCCCAATGTCGTGCTCGATAGGCGGCAAGTCCTTCAGAGTAGTGGGTCCGCAGCTCGACCTGCACAGGGGTCAACTCGCCCTTTCGCCCCATGATCTCAAACACCGCCTGCGGCTGGGTCTGACCAAGCAATATGACTCGGTCGATTTCGCGCGCCTCGATGCTGTCGGCGGCGCCCGCAACGGTAGCAGCTGAAACGAGGACGCGGCCGCCATACACCTTGTTGGCCCCCTCCAGGCGAGACGCCAGATTTACGGTATCACCCATGACGGTGTAGCTCATCATCAGCTCAGAGCCGATGCTACCGACGAGTGCCTCGCCGGTGGCGATGCCGATGCGGATGTCGAACGAAATCGGCAAGGTGCGCACGCCGAGTAGCTCGGGAAATTCGGCCCGCAAGGACGCCACACTGCCTAGCATGTCGAATGCGGCCAGGCTGGCGAGGCGAGCCTGATCCGCGTTCTCGGTGAATGGCGGTCCCCAATAGGCCATGATGGCGTCGCCGATATATTTGTCGATCACTCCACCATGCTCGCGGATTGGTGCGGACATCACCGAAAAGTACCGGTTCATGACCTTGACGAGCCCTTGCGGCGTCATTCCCTCGCTCGCGCCAGTAAATCCTTTGACATCGCAGAACAACACGGTCATGACGCGACGCTCCCCATCGACGGCAAGCATCGGTCGGTCGATTAATCCCTCGACAATTCGCGGGTCGACATACTTGCCGAAGGTCTCGCGCATCCGCTCCTTATGGCGCAACTGCTCGACCATTCGGTTGAAAGCGGTGGTCAAGTGGCCAATCTCGTCCTGAGAGGTGACGGTCAACGTTTCGTCGAGACGGCCCGCCTCGACCGCGCGCGCTCCCTCTAGCAGCCGGCGGACTGGACGCGCCATGCCGCTGCTGACCAACGCCGCAAACACGAACCCCAAGCTGGCGGCGAGTGCGGTCAGGATCGCGGCGATGAGCATAGCCTGGCGCTGCTTGTGCACCGTCATCGCTGCATCGGCTTTGACGATAGCCAGCATATCCGCTCGGATCGAGTCTAGCTTCTGATTGAGGTTGTCACGCAACGTGTCGACACGTTCGAGACTGTCGGCAGTCGCCTTGGCGTCACCGGTATCGAGCGCGACAGGCAGGCGCTCTATCTCGGCGTTGAGTTCACGGCGAGTATCGGCCATCGCTGAATCGATGCGGGTCTCGAGTTCGAACGAGCGCGTTTGCGTCGCCGAACGTTGCCCCTTTCTCTATAAGGTCATGGATCAACGCGCGCGCGGCCTGAGCTTCCCGCTCAACCTCTACGCCCCTGGCGTCAAATTCGTTGCGGATGGTCGCAAACTTGTCGCCGCTTGATGGCGACTGGAGCTTTTCAATAACCATTCGGCGAAGTGCCAGCGCCCGCTCGAGGGAGCGTATATTCGTGCGCGCGAGGTGGCCATAAGCCGGGATGTAGCTGTTGGTCAGCTCTTGTAGGCGGTGGCCTACCTCGATCACCCACACCATTGACAGAATCGCCGTAATCGTCATCAGGACGATCAGCACCACGGCGATGCCCATGATCTTTCTTCTGATTGATAGTCTGATCATCAGGCAATCCACTCTCGGCCGCGCAAGTGTAGCCCGAATGCCAGTGGTCCGCGCATGTCTTTTAGGATGCGATACTGCTTACGGTGTTGCTTTAGAACGGTTTTGTCGTTTCCCAACAAAAGTACGAAAGCAAACGATCTACCTCACTGCTGTCATCTTAAAGACGCACGCTAAAGCATCACCAGTAAGGGCACACAGGCGCTGGTGAGTCCTGCGTGATCAGTTCAATGAACGAAAGAAGGCTCGGGGATCCTCCACCGAGTGCAGCGTCTGCAATCGCGCCAACGAAATGTCCGCTATGGGTCATTAGCGGACATTGAGGCCGGATCAGCGATGTCCGCTTTGCGCTCCGAAGCAGACATTCTCCAACACGGTTTTCATGTCCGCTAAGTGCCAATAGCGGACATGG
>CAWFLU010000015.1:0-73465 GCA_963816805.1 uncultured Alphaproteobacteria bacterium | reverse complement strand
TAGATCGGCTTCCTGTTCGGCGTGGTTGGCCGATTTCCGCCGCACCGATGCCGCTGCTGCTGCCGCCGGTCGTGCCCGCTCCCGTCAGCCAGCGCCGATGGTGCTCCGGCTGTAAGTTAGGCGGCCTTCTTCTCGAGATCGGCAGACCACTTGCCGATCGAGGCGAGCCCGTTCATCGCTGCGCGATGGGCGAAAGCAGCTTGCGCCGCGCCGACATTCTCGGCCTTTCCCGACCATGCCTTCTGCGGTGCGGCTTGCAGCGCGCGGCTAAAGGAGAATGTGATGTTCCACGGTCCGCCGTCCAACCGGTTCATGGCATCGAGCCGCGCCGTAGCATCGAGGTCCGATTGCCCGCCCGAGAGGAACGCGATCCCCGGCACAGCGGCCGGCACGCATTCCTTGAGAACGCGCAGCGTCTTCTCCGCCACCTCGGCAACCGACGCCTGATTCGGACTCTTCTTGCCCGGCACCACCATGTTGGGCTTGAGCACGATCCCTTCGAGCTTCACGCGCGCGAGATAGAGCTCCTGGAACAGTGTGTTCAGCGCCTTCTCGGTGACCTCGTAGCAGCGGTCTATGTCGTGATCGCCGTCCATCAGCACCTCGGGCTCGACGATCGGCACCAGCGTTTCGTCCTGGCAGAGCGCCGCGTAGCGGGCGAGGGCCGCCGCATTCGCCCTGATGCAGTAATAGCTCGGGATGACTCGGCCGATGTCGAGTACCGCGCGCCATTTGCAGAACTTGGCGCCGAGCTCGCGATATTCGACCAGCCGCGAGCGCAAGCCGTCGAGGCCTTCGGTAACCACCTCGCCGGGATGGAACGGCAGCGGCGTGACGCCCTTGTCGACCTTGATGCCCGGCATCGAGCCCGACTGCTCGATGATGCGCGCGAGCGGCGTGCCGTCCTTGGCGTTCTGGCGGATGGTTTCATCGAACAGGATCACGCCCGAGATATTGGCCATGCCCTTGGAGCGGAACAGCAGCTCGCGATAATCGCGCCGGTTATCCTCGGTGCATTCCACGCCGATCACCTCGAAGCGCTTCCTGACGGTGCCCGCCGATTCATCAGCCGCGAGAACGCCCCTGCCGGGCGCCACCATGGCGTTCGCCACCCTATTCAACTCGGCCAGATCCATGATGCTCCACTCCCCACCAGACGGCTTTCCGCGCCTATTTACGGGAGGAACGCGCGCCGCTCAAGCGGCGGCTGAGCGCGCCCGAACCCTCGGCATTGGATCAATGCCCGGCCATGCGCGGCAGCGTGTTCTTCCAAGGATACTCCCCCGAAGATAGCGGTTAGCTACCAGCAATCCTTCCGCCCCAATACAATACTTCAAGAATGAAGCGATGGCGCGATTCGGCTATTCCCGGAAACTGGGCGCTTTATCCCTTCAGCGAGACGCCAAGCTCGTCGAGAACCGCCTTCGCATGCTTGAGGTCCGGAGTTCCGAATCCCTCTGTGAACGAACCAAACACACCACCGAGCATCTCCTGCGCCCGTTTGCGCCGACCTTGGCGCTGATAAAGGCGCGCAAGGCTCGTTGTGGCGCGGAGCTCCCATGCTTTGCTCCGCTGTTCCTTCGCCGTGGCGATGGCGCGGAGAAAGTGTCCCTCAGCTTCGACGAGATCTCGGCCTTCGCTTAGGGCAAGCTCGCCTTTGAGACGGTACAGCTCCGCCTCGTGGCATCGCTCGGCGCTTCGCTCGGCGATCGCCAAGGCGTTGTCGAAAACGTTGTTAGCGTCGGTGGCGACGCCTGCCTGCGCAAGGGCGTCGCCGACAAGTCCGAGATAATATGGGAGCGCAAGCGCCGCTCCCGTTGCGCGGTATGCATCGAAACCCTTCATCAGCGAAGGCAAAGCCTCCTGCGCGCGGCCCTGAAGAAGCAAGGCGGCCGCGCCAAAGACCACACCCGTCGCGTGGAAGAGCGGAAAGCCGTGCTCGGTAGATATGCGCGTGCCCTCTTCGCTCGATGCGAGCGTTTCGGCCTGCAGCCGCATCTGCTGGTAAAGCCAGCTCGCGTGATGCTGCGCGTAAGCAAGGCTGTAGGGATGGTCGATCGAGCGGGCGATGCCGAGCATCTCCTGGCTTTGTTTGAGCGCCCGATCCGGATAGCCGAGGTGCCATAGCGCAAGCGCGAGATAGCAGCGGTGCGTCACGCCGGCGTCTTCGCCCACCCGGCCGGCCCAGGCGCGCGTCCGTTCGCGGTCGTCGTATTGCGAAAGCGCTCTCTCGTATTGTTCGCGCGCGCCTACGAAATCGCCGCGATAGAACAGCGTGACTCCCAATAGGAACAGAGCTTCCATCCACACGCCGGGATCGTCGAGCCGTTCAGCGACGCCGAGCGCCTCGTGCGCGAGGTCCATGGACAGGCCCATCTCGCCTCTGACCACCCGCCAGGCAAAATTGCCGAACAGGACTGCAAACTGCTGCTGAGGCTCGCCGATTTTCTCGCAGAGGGCACGCGCGCGCTGAAACACCGGGCCCACCTCGGGCGCCGCATAGCCGCGCGCGGCGATATAGGCGGTGCCAAGTGGGCCGAGAACCCGTAATTCCAATTGATCGCGCACAGGACCGCCAGGGAAATTGTTTAGGAGGGCCAATGCAGACTCGAAAGCTTGCACCGCCTGGGGAAGCGCCCCGCGGGAAGCGGCTTGTGAGCCCGCCAGTTGCAAATACTCGATGGCCTTGGCCTGATTTGCGCTGCGAGCAAAGTGGTGCGCCAGATCCGCCACGTGGTCGTCAAGCGAGGCCGAATAAATCAGCTCGATAGCGCGACCGACCGTCTCATGGAGCTGTTTTCGTCGCTCCAGCAACACGGAATTGTAGGCAACCTCCTGAGTGAGGGCATGCTTGAACGTGTACTCGATATCGGCGATCGATGGTTGCTCGTAGACGAACTCCCCGAGCTGTAAATTTACGATCAAGCGGTCGAGCTCGGCCTCGGACTTTCCGGCGACCGCCTTCGCCAGGCTATGCACGAATTCGCGGCCGAGGATCGACAATGTCTGCAGCAGATTTTTCTCGTCGTTGTGCAGCCGGTCGATGCGTGCCGCGAGAATTGCTTGCACGGTAGGAGGGATTCTGAGCGAAGCAAGCGGCCTGACCAGCTTTACGATGCCGTTCTCTCGCTGGAGAGCGCCCTCGTCAAACAAGGCCTGAACCGTCTCCTCCATGAAGAACGGGGTGCCGCCAGTCGTCTCGATGATGACCTGCTTGAGCGGCGCCAAGTCCGCGGCATCGCCGAGAGCCGCCGAGAGCATCTCGCCAGCGTTCAGTTCGCCTAAGGACTCAAGCCGCACCTGCTGACACGAGACCTTGTCTCCCCACCGCAATCTGTATTCCGGACGGTAGTTCACCAGCAGCAGGATCTGCGCCGTGTCGATCTCCTCGACGAGCAGATCGAGAACGGCCTGGCTCTCGTCATCCAGCCATTGCATATCTTCGACGATGACGATCAGCTTGTGGCGGTTCGCCTCGCTCGACAGCAGGCGTTGAAGCGCCTCTAAGGTGCGCGAACGCTTCAATTGAGCATCCATGCCGCCGAGTTGATCCTTTTCGTTGCCGATCTCGAGGAGCGCGTGCAGGTAAGGCAGGCTATTCTCGAGTCCTGCATCGAGCCTACCGATCTTCATCGCGACCTTCTCGCGTCGAGCGGAGGCATCGTCACCTTCGGCGAACCCGAAGTAATTGTGCAGAAGCTCGATGAGTGGCAGGTAAGCCGAACCCTTGCCGTGCGACACGGCAAACGCCTCGAGCACGGTCCAGGTGGCGCTGACTTCGGTCTTGAACTCGAAGAAGAGCCTGGACTTGCCGACTCCGGGATCGGCAACAACGGCGACGATCTGACCCGAGCCTGCCCTGGCCATGTCCGCCGCGGCGCGGAATAGATCCTTCTCCTTGGTGCGGCCGACGAATTTTGAAAGGCCACGGCCCGCCGACTTATCGAGCCTGGTGCGCAACGGGCCCAAGCCGATGACCTGATAGACGTTAATCGGTTCGTCGATGCCCTTGACGCGAGCCGGTCCCATCGGCCGCAAGGCGAAATAGCCCTCGACCAGCCGACGCGTCGCATCGCTGATGACGATCGAGCCGGCATCCGCAAGCGACTGCACCCGCGAGGCCAAGTTTACGGTGTGGCCAATTGGCGTGTATTCTGTCTGCGCGACGCCGGTTTGAATTTGGCGAACGACGACTTCGCCGGTGTTCACTCCCGCCCTGATCTGGATCGGCGCCCGTCCCTCAGCTCTCAGCCTGTCCCCAAAGCGCCTTATGTCCTCCTGGAGCCTTAAGGCCGCATACAGCGAGCGCTGCGGGTGGTCCTCGTGCGCGACCGGCGCCCCGAACAGCGCGAAGATTCCGTCTCCGGTCGATTGCACGACATGGCCGTCATAGCGCCGCACCGCCTCGATCATGAGTTTGAGCGCGGGATCTACGAGTGCGCGAGCTTCCTCGGGGTCGAGGTCTTGTTCCAAGCCCGTCGAATTGATGATGTCGACGAACAGCGCGGTGACGAGCTTGCGTTCTCCCTCGGGCACGGCCTGAGAGTGTTCGGCGTGCGGTGGAGGTGCCGGCGCGGGCGATGGCGGGCGGCTGCGCTCGGCAACATCAGCGAGTGCGAGAGCGCCGCCGCATTGATTGCAGAATCGGGATCCCGGGCGGTTCAGCTCGCCGCATTTAGGGCAGCGAAGAGCCAAGGGAGCACCGCAGGAACTGCAGAACTTGGCCCCGTCCGGATTCTCGGTATCGCAGCCTTGGCACTTCATCACTGAACGGAAAACAGTAATGCCGCGACGAAGTGAGCAGGCACGGCCAACAGGAGCGACGCGGCAATTTCGAGACGAATCCTCATTGCCATCTCCTAGATGTTACACTGTGAGGAAGCTCATTGCTTGAGCTTCCTACAACTTTTTCAATCAGCTTAGCCGTTGTGGGTCGGGCACGCCGCAATCCTAAACGATCGGCAAATATTGCCGGGACGTTGCCGCTAGGCAACAAACCTTTCGGCGATGCAAAGTGGAGGCGCCGCAATGTCCCCTGCACCCGCTGTCAATTTGTCTACACTCTTGGACGCGGCTCAACTATCGTTGTCAGGATTGCAGATCTCTGGAGGTCCCCCATGCGATCGCTGGCACTGGCTGCGCTCACGCTGGCGATCGGCGCCGGTTCCTTTAGGGTTGCCGCCGAAGAGCATTGCATGACCGGCGATTCCGCGATCTGCCTAGGCGACCCCGAGTGTCACTGGGATGGCGAGAAGCGCGGATGCTATCCGGGCCCCGCGCCAAAACAGGATGCCTGCGCCGCGCACGGAGGCCAGTCCATCTGCGAATCCGACACTTCGCTTGGCTGCAAGTGGTCGGCCGACAAGAATGTCTGCGTATCGGCCAATTAGCTTGGCGAAGCACTAACCCTAGCCACCGACCTTCTCGATCTCGCTCACCTTCCAGCTCTTGTCGAAGAACGGCTCGAGCGGGCTGTACAGTCGCAAGATCACGAACCAGCCTTTGCCGGGCAGAGTCTGGATGAAGTTTCCATCCTTCACCCCGTCTGGCTTGTTCGGGCCAAAATAGACAACGGTCGAGCCGTCAGCGCCGGCCTGGGCAGCCGGGCTCGGGAAGCTCTGGCTGCCGGCGCGCGGGAAGCGCTGCGGCGTCTGCAGCATCGAGCGAGTCTGGTTGTCATAGACCGTGAACGACCAGAACTTCGCCGCCGGGATGTTGGGCGGCAGCGTCACTTTATAGGTCTTTGCGCCGTCGAACGGCTCGCCATCCGCGTCCGTTATGCCGAACAGATATTGCGACCCGACCTCGGGGATCCGCATGATCATCGCCGGGGTCACACCGGTCGCCACATAGAAGAAGGCAGTGCGCGCGTCGAGCGTGCGCGCTCCGGTGTTCGGATAGGGCTTCACGCCCTCCTTGCTGACCTCAGGCGGCGGCCGCATGAAATCGTAGCCGCTGATAAACAGCGGGTTCAGCCATCTCGACGCCGGGCCGTAATAGCCGAAGCCCTCGCTCTCGCGCGGCGTGAAGGCGATCGTGCGTCCGGCGGCATTCGCCACCGCAACGGCGTCGGTCAGGATCTTGCGCATACGGGCATCGGGATTGAAAGGCTTGCCCTTGACGATGCCGATCGCCGCGAACTGGCCGCCGATCTCAGGCTGCAACGCCTCCGCCGGCTGCTCCTGTACCAGCGCATTGAGCATCTCGTAATAGGAAAAGTCGTTGGGCGGGATGCTATTCATGGCGAGCCCGGTGCCCTCGACGAAGGTCAGAGTGCCGGGCTTGCTCAACGGCGCGAGCGGTCCCTTGCCGGTCAGGAAGGTGCCCATGCTCGTCCCATACGATCCCGGAACGTAGGGATAGATCTTGAGCGTCTTCTTGATCGTCTCGACGGTCGGCTTCGGATCGTTGTTCACGAGGAACGACCGCCCGAGCAGCGCGACGGAGGTGGTCGTGGGTTTGCCGATGAAATAGCCGCCGTCGGGCAGCGGCCCGTCATAGCCCGGCGGCAGCAGGAGATATTTGCCGCCCATGCCGCGGTCCGGGCCCGGCGCGCCGAAATCGATCACCCAACGGAACCAGAGATCGTCGAACAAGCCGAGCGAGTCCGGCGGCGTCTCGACAACCATCGGCCCTTTGGAGAGATCGATATTGGCGAGGAAGTAGACGGTGTCGGCGTTGGCGGTCAGGAACAGCGAGCGCGAGTCCATGAGCCCGGAGAAGATTAGGACGCCCTCGTTGTCCTTCACGCCGGCATCCCTGATGCCCTGGCGTGCCGCGTAGATCGAGACGCCACGAAGACCGTTGAGGAAGGCAGAGACGCCGCGCTGGAAGTCGAGCTGGTCGTAAATCTTGGCGGCCGTCGCAGCATCGGGAATGCCGTCGCGGAATTTGAGCGTCCCGATCGAGGTCCCGACCTGATCTGGCGTGGTGAGCGACGGCGGGATCGGCGTATCGCCCTCCGCGCGCGCCGGACCGGACGACGCCGCCAGAGCGAGTAGCATCAAACCAAGCAGCAGATGCGGAAGCCTAGGCGCGAGCGTCATCGCTTGTCGTCCTTTCCCGTTTGATGCAGCGGAACCCGAGATGGCAGGTCGAGGTATCGACCGGCTCGGCGTGGCGCGCCGCCGGCCGATAGCGGCGGCAATAGCTCGGCGCGCAGAGATGCGAGCCGCCTTTGATCACCTTGCGCGGGATCTTGATCTTGGGCTGGCACGGATCGAAGCTGTCCTCCTCGCGCGGCCCGCGCGGATTTTGCGGCATGCAGCATGCGTGCTGCTGCTTGTGGGTCGAGGCATACCAGTCCGTGGTCCACTCCCAGACATTGCCGATCATGTCGTAGAAGCCATGGCCGTTGGGCGGATAGATGCCGATCGGTGAAGTCCCCTCGTAACCGTCCTTGAGCAGATTGTGCCACGGGAACTCGCCCTGCCAGGTATTGGCGAAACACTTGCCGCCCGGCTCGAGCTCATCGCCCCAGGCGAACTCCGCGTTCTCTAGGCCGCCGCGCGCGGCGAATTCCCACTCCGCCTCGCTCGGCAGCTCCTTGCCGGCCCATTTCGCGTAGGCTTCGGCGTCGCGATAGGCGACATGCACGACGGGGTGATCCTCGAGCCCCTTGATCGAGCTCCCCGGCCCATACGGATGCCGCCAGTCGGCGCCAAAAGCGAAGGTCCACCAATTCGACCAGTTGGTGAGATCGACCGGACCTTTCGTCTTCACGAAGACGAGCGAGCCCGCGCGCAGCATATGCGGCAGCGCGCCGGGGTAATCCTTGGGGTCGGGCGCAATCTCAGCGAAGGTGACGTGGCCGGTCTCCCTGACGAAGCGGCGGAACTCGGCATTCGTCACCAGAGTCTTGTCGAGCCAGAAGCCGTCGACCTTGACGCGATGAGCCGGCTTCTCCTCGGCATAATGGTCGTCCGAGCCCATGGTGAACTCGCCGCCCGGCACGTAGATCATCTCCGGCTTCGGCCTGATCCTGCCGCCGCCTGCTCGCTTGGCCTTGCGCGCGATGCTCATGCAAGCCTCTTAAGGATTGACCTTCGGCGCCGGGAAAATGGTCTTCCAGTCGTTCTTCATGTCGACCACCGTCCAGCCTTTGGCAACCGCCTCGTCGAGCGCCTTGTCGAGCTTGCCGACGTCGGACTTACGATCATAGGCGTATTCGCGCACTGCGTCGGTGTGATGCACGAGGCCCATGAAGCAGGCATGCTCGCAGGCCGCGGTCCATTCCAGCATCTCCTTGTCGCCGTCGGAATTGCCAAAGGCGAAGATTGGTTGACGCCCGATGAAATGATTGATGCCTTCAGGCTTGCCCGGTCCATCGTCGACGAAAAGCACTTTAGGCTCCTTGATCAGCACGGGCTTCTCATCCCACGTCGCATATTGCGTCACTCCCGAGGAGCCGATCACCTGCTCCGATGGGATGCCATAGGTCTTGTCGGCGAAGTTCCGCATGAACTCGACGCCGCCGCCCGAGACGATGAAGGTCTCGAAGTCGTTGGTGCGCAGATAGTCGAGCAGCTCGATCATCGGCTGGTAGATAAGGTCGGTATAGTGCACCTTGAAGCGCGGATGCTTGGCGGTCTCCAGCCAACCCTTGACGCTCTTGTTGAAGTCGACCGTCGTCATGCCGGAATGCGTGGCGGCGACGATCTCCAACATCCCTTTTTGGCCCATGGCGCCTACGCCCTTCATGTCGCCGGCGAGCACTGACTTGAACGGCTCCTTGGTCTTCCACTCGGGATGCTGGTTAACTTGCGCCTTCACCTCGTCCATGGCGAACACGAACTGGTTGTACATCGGCATCTCGATCCACAGCGTGCCGTCATTGTCGAAGGTGGCGAGCCGGTCCTTAGGCGCGACGAAATCGGGACCACCCTCCTTGGTGACGCGGGCCACGTAGTCGATGATCGATTGCTTGGTCGCCCCGTCGTTCCATGACGGCAGCGGATCGGCGCCGGCCGCTCCCCCCGGCGCCATTCCGCACATTAGAAGCGCGACACCGAGCGCCACGCAGCGCACGAAGTTGCCGATATGGAAGCCCGAGAAAATGAGGGGCATGAGACTATCCTTTAGAGTCCGGCGAGATAGAGCAGATAGACGATGCTGAGCGTGGCATCGGTGCCGGCCGCAACGTAGGCGCCCGATTTCAGGGCCAACGGCAGCAGCAAAATACCGAGCACCAGCGCGACTTTCTCAACGATGGTGAAGACGAGCACCGGCTTGCGCAAATCCGGGCGATAGGCCGCCCAGACGAGCAGCCCACCGAAGCAGAACACCAATAAGCCCCAATGCCGCATGACGGCGAGGGTTACCGCGTCGGAGGGCGGCTCGGCGAAAAGCTGGTCGAGCACGAGTGCGGGCGCAAAAACCGCGGCGATCATGCTCGCAGTGATGAGACCGGTGACGATCAGGATCGGCTTGATGTAGCGGCTGATCAAGTTGGGTATCCCGACAAGCGGAGTTGACGCGAACGTTGGAGGCAGGCGCCGGAGTCTCCGGCACCTGCCCGCTATCGGATTTCGTCCTAGTTACCGGGTTTCCCCTTGGCGATTGCGGCTTCGACCTGCTCCTTCACCGCGGAGAGGTTGAACGATGCGCCCTTCTGCATCGGCGGGAACTCGATTGCCGTCTGTGCAAGCTCTCCGACTTTCTGCTGGACATAGACGAAGCGCCAGAACTCACGCGCGTAGAAGTCGTTGAAGTAGGCCGGCGAGCCTTCGAGCAAATTCGAAACCGGCAGCCGCTCGAACGGATCTTGCTTGATGTTCTCCAGGATCGGCATGTTGATAGGAACCTTCGGCCCCGGCCAACCCTCCGGCTGGTCGATGAAGCGATACTTGAACTCATCGAGACGGAGTCCGCCGAGGTTGGATTCGGCGAAGTACCAAACCTCATGCCGCTTCGACGGTCCCTTGCCGGTCAGCAAGTCGTTCTGGTCGTAGCCGTCGAGATGCACCTTGTAGGTCGTGCCGCCGAGGTCCTTGCCGGCTTTCAGCTCATCGACAATTCTTGGGTTGCCAGCTGCCGCGACAAATGTCGGGAACCAGTCGAGCCCAGAGAAGATGCCGTTCTCGACCTTGCCAGGCTGCACCTTGCCTGGCCAGCGGACGATCGCCGGCACGCGGAAGCCGCCTTCATAGACGGTGCCTTTGGTGGCTCGGAACGGCGTCATGCCTCCGTCCGGCCAGGTGAACACCTCCGCGCCGTTGTCGGTTGAGAAGACGACGATCGTATTGTCGGCAAGGCCGAGATCTTCCAGCCCCTTCAGCAATGCGCCGATGGAATCGTCAAGTTGCGCCATGCCTGCTTCCTCAAGCCCGAAATTCGTCTCCGGGTTCATCATCGCCTTGTATTTGGCGGAGAGGAACGTGAACACATGCATGCGCGTGGTGTTGTGCCAGAGGAAAAACGGCTTGCCGCTGTCCTTGGCTTTCTTCATGAAGCCGATCGAATCCTTGACCAGCTCGTCGTCGAATGTGGTCATGTCGTATTTGGCGTCGCCGACCCCCTCGCCCTCGCCGCCATAAGGCGTGCGTCCGGTGTAGGGTCCCGGCGCAAGCGGGCCTTCGTCGACGATCTTTTGCTTACCGACTTTGCCCCAGCGCGGCTGCTCGGTGGCGTCGTCGGTGTCGCTCGCCCAGCAATGAACGAGATTACGCGGTCCGACGGCGTTACGGACCGCCGGATCCGTTGGATACGAATACCAGTACGGATCCGACATGGCGTCGAGGTGGTACAGATAGCCGAAGAACTCATCGAAGCCGTGCACACAGGGGAGATATTTGTTCAGGTCGCCGAGATGGTTCTTGCCGAATTGACCGGTGGTGTAGCCCATCGCCTTCAATGCGGTAGCGATGGTGGGCGCCTCTGCCGGCATGCCGACATCCGCGCCTGCCTGACCAACGGTGGTCAATCCGGTGCGGATGGGCAATTCGCCTGTGATGAAATTCGCGCGACCGGCGGTGCAGCTCGCCTCAGCATAGTAGTCGGTGAAGCGCATTCCTTCCGACGCGAGCCGGTCGAGATTCGGTGTCTTTCCCGACATGATGCCTTGATGGTAGGCGCCAATGTTGAACCAACCAACGTCGTCGCCCATAATGAAGAGAATATTTGGTCGTTGGTCCTGAGCCGCCGCCGGCACAGCCGGTCCGGCTGCGGCCAAGCCGGCCGCGAGAACCGCCGCGAGGGCGGTCGTTCCCCTGCGATCGAGATTGCTTTGACGTGGGTCCTTCGAACCCGACTCACTTGAATCCTGCACCATGCCACTACCTCCCTAATGTGCCACAATCCAACCGGATGGCGGAGCTCCCACAAATTTCGACAGCACGCACCCTTGCTAACCGCCTCGCATCGTCTTTCGTCCTATACCCGCCGCCCATTAGCCATCTCCTTGATCTGCTCCTTCACTCCTTTGCCACCGGATCGATAGTGAAGTTTGCCGGGTGGGTTTTGTCGCGCGGCTTCCAACGGCGCGGGCGGAGTGTGTGAGCGACCCAACTCCTAGCGCCACAGAACGCAGTACTGAAAAGCAATCTCTTACGCTTCAAGCCGTGCGCGATAACCCCACAGCTGGTTGCATTTGACACGCAAGCCATTCGACCCTCATCGGCATGCCCTCCCTTGCGCCAATCGAGATTGCCTTATCGGCTCCGCGGACGCGACCAGCTTCGTCCGAACAGCCACTCTCGATTGGATCAGAATTTGACGGCAAGATTGCGAAAACGGCGTGAAGCCTGCGTGAGATAAGCAGTTGTAGTAGGGCGGCAAACGCACGCGTGGAGCACTGTGGCAATTTTGTTCTCACTCGATCGCAACTTCAATCGCTCTAGTGCTGCCGAATAGCGATGCAAAGAACCACATCGTAATCTCGGCGAGAAGGATCGTCTACTGTGTCCGGGGAGAGTCGCGATGCTACGTATTGATGCACCGACACGCTGCGCGCTTGGTATCCTATTTACGCTCACCGCTTCTCTCGCCACTTCGAGTGTTCGTGCCGCGGAGTACGGCACCGGCCCGTGGATCAAGGGTTATAGGCTACCCGACCTATTGAGATCGTTCTGCCTAGGTTAGACTTCGTAAATGAACGGCGGCGGACATTTCCGCCGCCGTTTCGATTTCTCTCCGCGATTTGCATATATTTCTCGCCGAGGTTCAACCGCCCCATCCCATAGCCACTTGCAGGCCGAACTCGTGATGTCCATCTGATCCGCGGGCATCCAAGCCGTTGCTCGCATCTTGGGAGGGATGCGATGCGCGCGATTTCGAACTCTTTGGCCCACAAACACGAGCGATGATCGGCCGTGAATACTAGCGCTGATTCAGCCGCTCGCTTCAATTTCGACCGGGCGTCCGGACTGACCGTCATTCACTTGAGGAGGGGCGCGATGAGGCAATATCTGTTTGCGTTGGCGTTGGCGTTGGGTTGCACGTTCCTTCCCACTCTGGCACCAGCCGCCGAAACCCTCACCGAGGATCAGGCGCACGCGATTGGCGTCGACGCCTATCTTTATTTCTATCCGCTGGTGACGATGGAGCTCACCCGGCGGCAGCTTACCAATCAGCAGCCGGGACCGGCGTCGCTCGGCGGGCCGATGAATTGCTTCGCCAATATTCCCGCCTTTCCATCTGCCGACATGAGGGCTGTCGTACGACCGAATTTCGACACGCTCTACTCGAGCGGCTGGCTCGATCTCACCAAGGAGCCGGTCGTCGTGTCGGCGCCCGATACGGGCGGGCGCTACTACCTGCTGCCGATGCTCGACATGTGGACCGACGTATTCGCTTCGCCCGGCTGGCGGACGACCGGCACCGCTGCCGCCAATTTCCTCGTGACGCCGCCCGGCTGGGCCGGAACCGTGCCAGTCGGTTTCGCGCGCATCGCCGCGCCGACGCCTTATGTCTGGATCATCGGCCGCACCAAGACCGACGGACCGGCCGACTACGACACCGTTCACAAAATTCAGGCAGGCTACAAGATCACGCCGCTCTCGCTATGGGGCAAGGAACCGGTCGCGGCGGAAGTGAAGATCGATCCCGACATCGATATGAAGACGCCGCCGAAGACACAGGTCGATTCCATGCCCGCCGACAAATATTTCACGCTGGCCGCCGAGATCCTCAAACTGCAGCCGCCGCATGTCACGGACCAACCGATTATCGCGCAGCTGAGCCGCCTCGGTTTCGAAGTCGGCAAAGGCTTCGATTTGAATGCGGCCGATCCGGCCATACAGAAAGGCTTGGCAAGTGCGCCTGCCGACGCGCAGGCGCTGATGCAGTGGAAGATCCCGACCTTGGCGCGCGTGGCCAACTATTGGTCGATGAACACCGACACGATGGGCGTTTACGGCAACTACTATTTGAAGCGTGCCCTCGTCGCCCAGCTTGGCCTCGGCGCCAATCTGCCCGAAGACGCCATCTACCCGCTCAATCTCGGCGACAGCGATGGCAAGCCGCTCGACGGCGCCAACGCCTACACAATTCATTTCGACAAGGATCACATCCCTCCGGCTGAGGCCTTCTGGTCGATCACGCTTTACGACAATGGAGGCTTCCAGGTTGCGAACGCGATCAACCGTTTCGCCGTGTCGAGTTGGATGCCGTTCGCATACAACGCCGACGGCTCTCTCGATCTCTATTTCCAGAACGAGCGCCCGAGCGCCAGCAAGGAAGCGAACTGGCTTCCGGCCCCGAAAGGTCCCTACAATCTGACGATGCGGCTCTACGCGCCGAAATCGGACGCGCTGACGAGCAAGTGGAACCCGCCGCCGGTCATAAAGGCCGCCGGGCGGCTGAGCCTGCCGCAATAGAGTAGGCATACCGGGCCGCCGCTCGAGGGCTTGCTCTGGCCCAAATGTGGTTGTGAACTAAGCTCCTAGAGGGCGAGGCCACGACGGGTCTCGCCCACCGGAGCCGCATGAACGCACAGCCGAAAAACACCGAGAAGCAGGCGCGCAAGAAGCTGGTGGCGCTGACCGGCGCGACGGGCTTCATCGGCCAGTATTTGCTGAAAGAGCTGGCGAAGCGCGGCTATCGCTTGCGAGTGCTGCTGCGCCGCCCGACCGTGCTCCCTGCCGGCTGCGCGAGCGCCGTGATCGGCGACCTCGCCAAGCCTTACAACATGACCGAGGCGCTCGCCGATGTCGATGCGGTGATCCACACCGCGGGCCTCGCCGAGGCGATGTCCGGCGTGCCCGAGGACGATTACCGCGTCTTCAACACCGAGGCGACGATCGGCTTTGCCAAGGCCGCCGAACGAGCGCATGTGAAGCGCTTCGTGTTCCTGTCCTCGGTCAGGGCGCAATCGGGGCCGACCGCCTCGGGCGTGCTCACAGAACAGCACGAGCCGCGCCCGACCGATGCCTATGGCAGATCGAAGCTCGCCGCCGAGCAGGGTCTTGCCGCGACCGGGCTAGACTGGGTCGCGCTCAGGCTTGCGCTCGTCTATGGGCCGGGCGTGCAGGGCAACGTCGCGAAGCTCGCCAAGCTCGCGCGCTCCCCCTACCCGCTCCCGCTCGCCGGGCTCAAGGGTGAGCGCTCTCTGCTTGCTCTCGACAATCTGGTCGAGGCCGTCGACAAAGTTCTGGCGACTCCGGCGCCCCTCAAGCGTCCGCTCATCGTTGCCGATCCCAAGCCCTTCACCATCGGCGCGATGATCGCCGCCATGCGACGTGGGCTCGGCCGCAAGCCCGGTCTCTTCTATGTACCTGGTCCGCTGCTTGCTGCGAGCCTCCGCGCCACGCGTCAAGCGGAGATGTACGCGCCGCTGTTTGGCTCCCTCGTCGCCGATCCATCGGCGCTCCAGCGTCTCGATTGGCAGCCGCCGGCGACAACGGAAGCCGCGCTCGCCGCGCTTCTGCGCGAGGAAATTGTCTCTTAGCTGCACTGCACAAAAACGCGCGACTTTTTAGGTGTGTTGGAGTCGAAACGTCTTACCTTCGTCGCATTTTTTTGCTAGTCTCCTTAATTGGCAGACGGGGGTCGCCATCGGAGCAAGGCTGTTGCCTTGGAAGCCGCGACTCTGAAGCCTTCACAATATTCAGAGCGCACCCTTCCGAGGTAACTCGAGGAGGTGGGAATGGCACTCCCCAAAATCGTCCTGCGCGGCAGGAAGATCATTCTCCTGAGCGGCTTCAAGGATGAAGCCTGGGATAGGAGCACCAAGCATCGCAAGGTCCTGGTTGACGCCGAGGATAAGCTGCGGCTGGCGGCCAAAGCCAATCCCGACGCCTGCGCTTTCGGCTATGTTGCCGGAGAATGGATCGCTGCGGCTTAGGCGCCCAGTCTAGAACCCTCAACTGCCGCGCGTGCGGTGCAAGCCGTCGCGGCAGTGAGTTGGTTGGCAAACGGTCTGGCTCACTCCGGTGAGACCGTGATGCCCCAGGGCGCATCCCCGACGGGAATCGACTTCACCACTGTCAGGCTTGGCACGTCGACCACCGACACGTCGTTGCTGTTGCCGTTGGTCACGAACAGCAACTTGTCGTCGGGTGTGAAGGCGAGCTGCCACACCCTCTGTCCGACCAGCAGATATTTCTCGACCTCGAGCGCTTTGGCGTCGATTACAGCCACGCGGTTGGCGGGACCGAGCGCGACGAAGGCGCGCGTGCCGTCCTTGGTGAGGCGCACTCCGACCGGCTGGATGTGCTCGGGCTGCACGCCCGGAATCTGAAACCCTATCGTTTTGATAATCTTGCGCGTTTTGGTGTCGATCACCGACACCGTCCCCGCCACTTCGGAGGTGACCCAGAGCTGCGTGCCATCCGCAGTGAACTCGGCAAAGCGTGGCCGCGATCCGACCAGCACGTTGTCGACCACCTCGTAAGTGTCGGTGTCGATGAAATGCGCCATGTTGGAGGTCTCGGACGTGGCGATCAGGATCTTGCCGTCGGGGCTGACGCCCACGCCCTCGGGCTCCACCCCCACCGGAACCTCGGCCAGCACCTTCCTGTCCTTGAGATCGATGGCTGTCATCAGAGCGTCGTCCTCGTTGGCGACATAGACCGGACTCCCGGAGGGATGAATGTTGAGCTGCTCAGGGTCCGGACCTGACGGCAGATCGCCGACGATCTCGCGGCTCGCCACGTCGAGGATCTGCACGGTGTCGTCATCGCTCGCGCAGATCAGCACTTGCTTGCCGTCCTTGGTCATCTTGATGCCGCGCGGACGTTGGCCAACCGGAATCGTCGCCTGCACCTCGAGCGTGGCGCTGTCTATCACCGTCAGCGAGTTCCCCTTTTCGTTCGAGACATAGACCGTGTAGGCGGCACACGGTGTTGCGGCAAACACGACCGCCGCTGCGAGCGCCGAAGCAAGATTGGAAACACTGATCGCTCTCAAGACGTCCTCCCATCGGCCTCGCCGTTGACGCGCACGAGACTCGCTTCTTTGCTCATTGGAATTTGCACTTGGTCTCAGGCTCATCGATGCCGAGCGTGTCGACCTCGGCATGCTCATGCAGGAAGCCTTCCTGCGGCGACATCGACACCGTCATGTCGGGTCCGGCGATGATGATCGGCTGGCGGAGCTGGCCGTCCCAGGTGCGGAACGTCACCTTCTGCCCCTTGAACGCCGCAAGATCGAACTTGTCGCCTCTGATATAGGCGGCGACCGGCGCAAGCTCGGCCGAGCCGCTGCGCGTCACGCCCTCGCCGATCGCGCGCACTGCGACCCAGGCCTGATAGTCGAGCGGCATCATGAAGCGGTTGGCGAAGCGCTGGAAGCGGTTCTGCATCTGGGTCGCGCCCCATTGCTCGTGCGCCGGATGCCAGCTCATCGCCTTGAGGCCGGCCGTGCCGGCGACCGGGCGCGGGTCCCACGTGCGAAACGGAAGATAGGGCCCGAACACCTCCCTCTCGTCGGCGACGATCACCACGTCGTAAACTGGCGCGCCTTGCGTCAAGCTTGGCATCTGCTGCTGGATCTGCTGCTGGCCTGAATCGGTGCGGCGCGCTTCGAGCGTGCCCTTGTATTCGCGCTCTTCGACGATCACGCCACCGAAGCGCTTGGCTGCCCTCTCCACCGCCGCGAGATAGTCGAGGTCCTCGGGGAAGGTGCCCTTCACCACTAGCCAGCGCGGCCATTTCTTCCAAACAAGATATTGCGCGAGCGCGTCGGCGAGCATGGTACGGTCCGGCGCGGTGTGCAGCACGTTGGCGCGGCAATCCTCCTGGCGAAGGCTCACCTCGGGCGCGCTGACATTAAACAGCAGCACGTCTTTGCCTTTGACGGAGTCGGCGAGTGTGAGCAGCGTCTTTGCCGGCGCGTCGACCAGCACGAAATGATGCCCGCTCGCGACCAGCTTGGCCAAGGCGGCGACCGCGTCGCCATCGGGCGGCACGCGCTCGACCTCGAGGGTGAATTGCTGCTTGGTGAAGCGCCCGGTCGTGTTGTTGTCCTTGAGCGCAATCTGCGCACCTGCGACGCCGAGATCCTCCGGCGCGACATTGAGCCGTGACAGAGGAAGCGGCCGCTTCACCTCCTGCTCGAGATAGCCGATTGGCACGGTAACGACGTCGCCGGGCGACGCCAGCGCATCGGCCCCCTTCGCGCTGTCATCCTCGGCCAGGACACAAGGAACGTCAGCGAGGAGAAACAGCAATGCCGCGATTGCCGACAGGAAATGCCCCGCAGCGATGCGGGATTGCCGCGGCTCCGGGCTGATCGGTCTATTCGACCAGCGACGCTGGATTGACTGCATGCGCAAAGACCCGGTGAACGCGAAGCTCCTGTCTCAAATGTACCCGTTCGCCTGAGCGCAAAATAGCAAGTCACACAGTCAGAATTAGCAATTGCGTTGCCTCTCAGCAGCCCACATTGGGCCGATCAGCAATGGCTTTATTGACAAATGGCAAGGTCGCGAGCAGTGTTTTTGGCGTGAAGACCCGACTGGAGCACCCGTAAGAGCGGGAATTCGGGACCACACCCAAGGGAGGAAAACATGGTGAGTTGGAAGGTGCGTGGCGCGCTAACGAGCGCGCTCGTGATAGGCATTGTCGGTGCGGTGAGCCCGGCTTGGTGCGCAGATGCAGGGGCGCCGGCGGCTCCCGTCTCGCAAGATCAACTCAACGCCGCTGCCGGTGATGAAAACAACTTTCTGCACACCAACGGCAACTACGATCAGACCCGCTATTATCCCGGCAAGCAGATCAATACCTCGAATGTCGGCAAGCTTCATCCCGCCTGGATCTTCCAGACCGAGGTGAAGGAGTCGATGGAGACGACGCCCATCGTCGTCAACGGCGTGATGTATGTCACGACGTCGTTTGATCACGTCTACGCCATCAACGCCAAGACAGGCGAGGAGTATTGGCACTACAAGCACGCGATGGGTCCGGTCACGACCTATTGCTGCGGCCCGAACAATCGCGGCGTCGCCGTATATGACGACAAGGTCTATCTCGCGACGCTCGATTCCAAGCTCGTCGCTCTCGATGCCAAGACTGGCAGCGTGGCTTGGCAGACCCAAATCGCCGATCCCACGCTCGGCTATAGCGAGACCATGGCGCCGACCGCCGTCAATGGCAAGATCCTGATCGGCACCAACGGTGGCGAGTACGGTATCCGCGGTTTCGTGCGCGCCTATGACGCCAAGACCGGCAAGCTGATTTGGAACTTCGATACGACGCCCGAGACTTCGGTCGGCGTGTGGGCGACCAATGACGCCACCGGCCACGACATGCATCGCGACATCGCGGCCGAGAAGGCTCAACTCGCCAAGACCGGCGACCCTTACAAGACGGTCGGCGGCGGCGTGTGGCAGAACCCGGCGGTCGATCTCAAGAACAATCGCATCTTTTTCGTGGTCGGCAATCCGTCGCCTGATCTCGACGGCGCCATTCGGCCCGGCGACAATCTCTATACGGAATCGCTCGTATCGGTTGATCTCGATACTGGCAAATATGTCTGTCACTTCCAGTTCATCCCGCACGATGTGTGGGATCTCGACGCCGTGAGCCCGGCCATTCTGGTCGACGCCAAGGACAAGGACGGCAACGTCGTCCCCGCCGTCCTGCACGGCAACAAGATCGGCAACGTGTTCGTCAACAGCCGTAAGGATTGCAGCCTGATCCGCTTCTCCGAGCCGATGGTATCGCAAGAAGGCTTATGGACGCTGCCGACCGCTACCGGGGCACGCATGCTTCCGGGCGCTAATGGCGGCGTCGAATGGTCGCCGATGGCGGTCAACCCAGAGCTTGGGCTGACCTACGCGGTCAACCTGCACCAGCCGATGACTTATCAGGTGCAGAGCTCGCCCTATCCGGGCGGCAAGCTGTGGCTCGGCGGCGCGTTCAAGGTGATCGCGTCCGAAGAGTCGTTCGGGAATGTCACCGCCGTCGACTACAACACCGGCAAGATCGCCTGGCAGGTCAAGACGCCTCTGCCCATGATGGGCGGCGCGCTCACGACCGCCGGCGGCCTGATGTTCACCGGCGAGGGCAACGGCTGGTTCCGCGCCTATGATGCCAAGGACGGCAAGGTCCTGTGGTCGTTCTTCGCCGGCGCCGGCGTCAATGCACCTCCGGCCTCCTATTCGGTGGACGGCAAGCAGTACATCGTGGTCGGCGCGGGTGGTAACACCCAGATAGACTTCAAGCGCGGCAACAACATCATCGCCTTCACGGTCGATTGATCGTTCACGCGCGCTGTTTGTTGAGACATTATGGGACGGGGCAGCAATGCCCCGTCCTTTTCATAGCGAAAGGCCGCTTCCATGACGCTCTCCCCCCTCCTCTCGCGGCTTTGGCGCGCGGTACTTCTCGGTGCCCTGATCGTGACCGGGCACGCCTCCTTCGCCGACGATGTGATCGAGGCCAAGGCCAAAATCTGCGCGACCTGCCATGGGGAGCAGGGCGTCCCGATGCAGAAGGCGTTTCCGGTGATCTGGGGTCAGAACGCCGGCTATCTCTTCCTGCAATTGCGCGACTTCCAAAGCGGGGCACGCAAAAACGATCTCATGTCGCCGATCGCCTCGACGCTGGCGAGGGAGGATTTGCTGCCGCTCGCGGAGTATTTCTCGAAATTGAAATGGCCTGATTTGCAACAGCCGCCGGCTCCGGCGGATGTCGCCGCCACCGCGCAAAAGGCCGTGGCCGCCATCGGCTGCATCGGCTGCCATCTCGATCACTTCCAGGGAGACGGCTCGACCGCCCGCCTCGCCGGGCAGAACCACGATTATCTCCTCAAGACCATGACCGACTTTCGTGACCGCACCCGCGGCAACAATCCCGGCATGTCCGATCTGATGAATGCGGCCTCGCCGGACGACCTCGCGGCGCTGGCGCAATATCTGGCCGGGCTGCAGATCGACCAATATCTCAACCAGGGCCAGTAGCCCGTCGTCCAACACGCCGGCACAGAAGGCGTGGATGGCCGGGGCAAGCCACGCCATGACGGAATGAGGCTAGTTGGGATTGGCTGCGAGCTTGTCGCGGAGCGCGGTGAGCGTAGTGAGATCGCTCGCTGTCTTACCCTGCTGATCCTTGAGCGATTTGTCGGCGCCACGCGCGAGCAGCAGGTCGACGGCGGCGGCGTGGTTGAGCTCGGCCGCGATCATCAGCGCGGTACGGCCGCGATTGTCGGCATCGTCGATATGCGCGCCGCGATCGAGCAGCAATTTCATGACCTCGATCTCGTCCTGCACGCCCGCTTCGTCGGAATAGCCGGCCGCCCACATCAGCACGGTGAGATCATTGCCGTAACGCGCATTGGCGCCGACGCCGTGGTCGAGCAGGAGGCGCACCACCGCCGGGAAGCCGCGCCCCGCGGCGTAGATGATGGCAGACTTGCCCGTTCCGTCGGCCGTTTTGGGATCGACGCCCTTGGCGATGAACAATTCGACGATCGGCACGCTGCCCATATAGGCCCCCGCCGACAGCGGCGTGATGCCGCTCCGGCCGGGAAGGTTTACGTTCGCGCCGCGGTCGATCAGGAGCTGGACGACTGGGAACCGGCCGTTCTCTGCCGCCTGATACAGCGCCGAGGAGCCCTCGAGATTCTGCGCATCGATGGACGCGCCCTTATCGAGGAAAAGCGCGACCAGTTCGACCTCGCCGGCGACGGCGGCGCGCGCCAACGGCCTGGCTCCCAGCCGGTCGCGCGCATCGAGCGAGGCACCCAACTCCAGCAGCTGCTTGGCAAGGTCGAGGCAGCCTTTGTCGGCGGCCGAGAACAGAGCCGCATTCATCTCGATCGACGAGGGGTCGCGCTCGATCTGCTCGTAGCGCTGCTCCTGACTGCGGCAGACTTTGGCGTTGGCAAGCGCCGGCGCGGCGCAGGCAAGCGACAGGAGGACGACGATCAGGACGGTACTTGCGCGTACGGGAAACTCTGGCATGGCCTGCTTCTTATTGGCATATAGGAGCGTCGTCGAGCCCAGTGCAGCGTCCGAGCGCCCAGCGTGGCGAAAAGCCTACAGAAATCGTGCTTTTCCCCGCGCGGCCAAGGACCTACTACTCACCTCGTAACATCCACAAGAAGGTCGGTCATGCGCGACCAAGAAGAGTTGCTGGTCCTCGTCGATGCTGGCGACCATGTCATCGGCACCGCCGGCAAGCTCGAAGCGCACCACGCCGGCGCCCTCCACCGCGCTTTTTCGGTGATCGTGTGGGACGGCATGGGGCGCCAACTGTTGCAGAAGCGTCACGTCAGCAAATACCACTCGGGCGGATTGTGGACCAATGCTTGTTGCGGCCATCCGCGGCCGGGTGAGGCCATCGGAGCGGCAGCCAGCCGGCGGCTCGAAGAAGAGATGGGCTTCGTCTGCCTCCTCGCCCCGCTTGGCACCATCACCTACCGCGCCGAGCTCGACGGCGGCATGACCGAGCATGAGCTCGTGCATGTGTTCCGCGGAGTCTATGAAGGCACGGTCGCGCCCAATCCGCAAGAGGCCGAGGGCTATCAATGGGCGAGCCTCGACGAACTGCGCGCCGACAGCGCCGCCACGCCAGAGCGCTACAGCGTCTGGTTCCGCCAATATGTCGCCGCGCAATGGCCGATGGCGCTGGCGCGGCCTTAGGCTTTGCGCATCGCTGCCACTCTCTATAGTAGGACGGCATGAGAGCTCCCTTGGCCGATACATCGATCTCAGTCCCCGCCGAATGGGCGCCACAGAAGGCGATCTGGACGGCATGGCCCGCCTCTCCCGCGGAATGGAACGGCGACCTCGCCGCGCCGCGCCGCGATTTGGCGGCCTTGGTGCACGCCCTCGCCGCGACGAACCACGTTCGTCTCCTCGTGAACAGCGCCGAAGCCGAGAGTTCGGCACGCGCCGAACTGGGGCAGGAAGCCGAGCTCGTTCGCGCGCGCTACGGCGACATCTGGCTACGCGACACCGGCCCGATCTTCGCGCGAAACGAGGATGGGGCGGTCGCGCTGACATTCCGGAAGAATGGCTGGGGCGGCAAGTTCGACTTCCCTGACGATGCGACCGTCGCCGGCGAAGTGGCAGCGCTCGCGGGCGTAAGCACGCAGAGCTTCGACTTCGTGCTCGAAGGGGGCGCCGTCGATCATGACGGCGAGGGCACCACGCTCGCCACGCGCCAGACCCTGCTCAATGCAAATCGCAACGGGTGGAACCAGCATCAGGCCGAGACGGCGCTCCATCGGGCCTTCGGCGCGCGCAAGATCATCTGGCTTGATCAGGGCCTCGCCAACGACCACACCGACGGACATATCGACAATGTGGCGCGGTTCGTCGCCCCTGGCCGCGTCGTCTGTCAGTCGCCGTCAGGCGCTGACGATCCCAATGCTGACGTCCTCGAGAGCGTCGCTCAACAGCTTGCCGCTGCGACCGACGCGCATGGCCGGAAGCTCGACATCGCCCGCATCCCGAGCCCAGGCCTGCTCGCCAACTCAGGCGGGGATGCCTCGCCCGCCTCGCACATGAATTTCGTCATCGCAAACGGCATCGTGGTCGTGCCAGTCTACGGCACGCGAGCCGCGCCGTTCGCACTCGAGGCATTGCAAGGCGTATTCCCCACCCGCAAGATCGTCGGCCTCTCCTCGCACGGACTGCTCGGCTCGGGCATATCGGGCGGCGGCTCGTTCCATTGCATCACGCAACAGGAGCCTCTGTGATGGTGGTGCGCAAGCTGACGGTTGCGGTGCTCCAGGCGACCTACGGCCACGACATGGAGGCGAACATCGCCAAGACGGCGACGCTGGTGCGCGAGGCCGCCGAGCAGGGCGCCGAGGTCGTGCTCCCGCCGGAGCTGTTCCAGAGCATTTATTTCCCGACGCGGCAGGACCCGAAATGGTTCGCGACCGCTCATCCCGTTGAAGAGCATCCATCGGTTCTGGCGCTGGCCAAGCTCGCACGCGAGCTTGGCGTCGTCATCCCCATCTCGTTCTTCGAGAAGGACGGGCCGCGCTATTACAACAGCGTGGCGGTGGCCGATGCGGGCGGCGAGATCCTCGGCGTGTACCGCAAGAGCCACATCCCCGACGGGCCGGGCTACCAGGAAAAATATTACTTCCGCCCCGGCGACACCGGCTTCAAGGTGTGGAAAACCAGCTACGGGACGATCGGCGTCGGCATCTGCTGGGACCAATGGTACCCGGAGGCCGCGCGCGCCATGGTGCTACAGGGCGCTGAGCTCCTGCTCTACCCGACCGCCATCGGCTCTGAACCCTACGACCTCACGCTCGATACCCACGAGCAATGGCAGCGCGCCATGCAAGGCCACGCCGTATCCAACGCGGTGCCGATCGTCGCGGCTAACCGCATCGGCGCCGAGGAGAACGACGGCGTGACGCAGAGCTATTATGGCCACTCCTTCATCGCCGATCATAAAGGTGAGCTCGTCGCGAGTTTCAGCTCTGCCGACGAGGGAGCTCTGGTCGCGAGCTTCGACCTCGGCGCAATCGAACGCTATCGCGCCGAGTGGGGCTTCTTCCGCGACCGCCGCACCGACCTCTACGCGAAGACTCTGATCTAGTTCAGTTCGGCGGCTAGGGAACGGCCACCATCACGTCCGACGACTTGATCACGGCATGAACCTTGTCGCCGACTTTGAGCGCCAGTTCGTCGACCAATTCATTGGTGATCGAGGCGGTCACGACGGTGCCGTTCACGTCGATGCGCACATGGGCGGTGGTCGCACCCTTCTTGATGTCGACGATCTTGCCCGGAAGGGCGTTGCGTGCAGAAATCTTTATGAGCGTTCCCTTAAGGTATCGATGGACGTTCCCGAGTTGAATCTATTTCGCTCGCGATATACGTGCGTGTCAAACTGGCTTAAGCCGATGGTTGCTCATTCTAAAATTCTCGTTTAGCGCGAAGGCATGACCATCCCCACACCATCCGCACCGTGCGTGCGTGCGCGCGCGCAAGAGAGAGAGAGAGAGAGAGAGAGAGGCGAACCATGAGCACTGAGCAGGCGAGGCAGGCAAAGACGCTCGCAGCGAAGTCGATCAAGCCGCCCACCCTTTCCACCACCCTGAACGCCCGCATTCTCCGGCATGACGAGGGACACGGCCTGTCGACGCTCTATTTCGGCGACGGGGAGCTGCGCGTGCCGCTGGTCGCAGCTCCGGTCGATTCCGGCGTTCGGGTGACCATCTATGCGCGCGACGTTTCGATCGCGCTGTCGCGGCCCATGGACGTCTCGATCACCAATCGCCTGCCTGGCACCATCGTCGCCGTCGAGCCGCTGGCGCTACCCTATGTGCGAGTCACATTCGTTCTCGGCGCGACCCGTCTCGACGCTCTGGTGACCACCGAGTTGGTCGAGCGGCTCGGACTCGAGCGTGGGCTTCGCGCCTGGGCCATGATCAAGACCGTCGTGCTCGGGAAAGGCGCGATTGAGGCCGATCGACTTCCCGAGCCTCGCCGCTGGCCCGCGGCCGATAGGACGGATTGAGCGAGGCGTTGAGCTCGGCAAGGCCTTGCGCGCTCGCGCTCCTTCCCCGGCGCTCCATCGAGCGGTAGAGCGCGACGAGCCGCTCGCCGAAATCCGTGAGCTCGGCGCCGCCGCCCTTCCTGCCCGGAAACGTCGCGAACACCGGCGTCTCGAAGGTACGGTTCATCGCGTCGACCATCAGCCAGCATTTGCGATAGGACACTCCGGTTGTCCGGCTCGCACCGAGGATCGAGCGGGACGTGCGGATTGCTTCGATCAGCGCGAGGTCTTCCGGCACGAAACTGCCGCCATTGGCGAACCTGACGATCACGTCGATTCGGGTCTCGCTATTGGCCATCGTCAGCAACCACTTCAGTCCGCAACCTTGGCTCGCCAACATTAATAGTCGGCCATACGCGTGCCCGTCCACGTCAATCGGTCGGGAATGCAACAAGCGGCCAAGAGCCGGCCTGTTCACTCGGCGGGAGCGAGCTCCTCAGCCTTGCGCATCTCGCGCTTCGCACCGCGGAGCCTGTTCTGGAGTCGCGCGAGATAGAGATAGACGATCGGCGTGGTGTAGAGCGTCAGCACCTGCGACAGCGCCAATCCGCCGACCATGGCATAACCAAGCGGTTGCCGGAGCTCAGAGCCCGCGCCGTGGCCGAGCATCAACGGCACGCCGCCCAGCATCGCCGCCATCGTCGTCATCAGGATCGGCCGGAAGCGCAGAAGGCAGGCTTCGCGGATAGCCTCGTGCGGCGTGTCGCCCACACGCTCGCGCTGGATGGCGAAATCGACCAGCATGATGCCGTTCTTCTTGACGATGCCGATCAGAAGGATGATGCCGATAATGCCGATCACCGAGAGATCGAAGCCGCCAGCCATCAGCGCGAGCAGCGCGCCCACCCCGGCCGAAGGGAGCGTGGAGAGAATGGTGAGCGGGTGGATGAAGCTCTCATACAGCATGCCGAGGATCAGATACACAACGACCAGCGCCGCGGCGATCAGCACCGGCTCGTTGGCGAGCGAATCCTGGAAGGCTTGCGCGTTGCCCTGGAACGTTCCCGTTAGGGTTACGGGAGTGCCCATGTCGAGGACCGCTTTGTTGATGGCATCGACCGCCTGACCGAGCGCCATCCCGCTTTGCAGGTTGAACGAGAGCGTGATCGCCGGAAACTGGCCCTGATGCGAGACCGATAGCGGCCCAACTTGCGTGTTGTCGATGGTGACGAGAGTCGAGATCGGCACTGACGCATTGGTCAGCGGCGACTTGAGATAGATCCGGTCGAGCGTATTCGGGTCGCCCTGCATCGCCGGCGGCACTTCGAGGATCACGTGATAGGTGTTGGTCTGGGTATAGTACTGCGCCACCTGCCGCTGGCCGAATGCGTCATTCAGGGTGGAGTCGATCACCTCAGGCATGATGCCGAAGCGTGCCGCCTGGTCGCGATTGATGCTGACCATCAATTGCGGGGCGTTGCCCTGCTGGTCAGTCGACACGTCAGCAAGCTCCGGCAGCGTCTGGAGCTTGGCGAGAATCTTGGGCGCCCATTCGTTGAGCTCGCCGATATCCGTATCCTGTAACGTGTATTGGAACTGTCCGCGACCGATGCGCCCGCCGACGGTGATGTCCTGCGATGGCTGAAGCGTGAGCTTGACGCCCTCGACTCGCGCAAGCTGTGGTCGCAACCGATCGATGATCCCGCTCGCGTCGGTGCTGCGCTGATCGCGCGGCTTAAGCCCGACGAAAAAGCGCCCGGTATTGGCGGTTTGCGCGCTGCCGGTGCTGCCCATGGCTGACCCGACGGCGGCGATGTCCGGATCCTTCGCTACCACGTCGCCGAGCCGCACCATCAGCCGCGCCATTTCTTGCGGTGAGATGTCCTGCCCCGCCTCGGCGAAACCGGTGACCAGCCCGGTATCCTGAATGGGGAAGAAGCCCTTGGGAATGGCGATGTATAGATAGACGCTCGCCGCCATGGTGGCGAAGAACACCATCAGCGTGATCAATGGGTGCCGCAGCACGCCGTCGAGCGTGCGGCGATAAAAGGAGAGCATGCCGTCGAACACCGATTCGATGGCGCGCCACACGATGCCATGCTGGCCGGTCTCGTGATGCAGGAAGCGCGCGCACAGCATCGGCGTCAGGATCAGCGACACGAGCGCCGATATGGCGATCGCCGCCGTCACGGTAATGGAGAACTCGCGGAACAGCCGCCCGACGATGCCGCCCATCAGCAAGAGCGGTATGAACACGGCGACCAGCGAGACGCTGATCGAGAGCACGGTGAAGCCGATCTCGCGCGAGCCTTTCAGAGCAGCCTCGCGCGGCGGCATGCCGTCCTCGATATGCCGATAGATGTTCTCCACCACGACGATCGCGTCGTCGACCACGAAGCCGACCGAGATGGTGAGCGCCATCAGCGAGATGTTGTCGAGGCTGAATCCGCAAAAATACATGACCGCGAGCGCGCCGAGCAGCGACAGCGGCACGACCAATCCCGGGATCAAGGTCACGCGAAGATTGCGCAGGAACAGCAGGATCACCAGCACCACGAGGCCGATGGTCAGCGCGAGCGTGAACTCGACGTCGTCAACCGAGGCGCGGATGGTCTCGGTGCGATCCGACAGGATGTCTACGCTGATCGCCGGCGGGATCACCGCCCTGAGCCGCGGCAGCGCCGCTTTCACCCTGTCCACAGTGTCGATGACATTGGCGCCCGGCTGCTTAAAGACGACAAGAAGCACCGCACGTTTGCCGTTGTCCCACGCGCCGGTATAGAGGTTCTCGGGACCTTCGATCGCCTCCCCCACGTCCTTGATCCTGACCGCGGCGCCATTGCGGTAGGCCACGATTACGTCGGCATAGTCGCTCGCTTTGGAGAGCTGGTCGTTGGCGGCGAGCGTGACGCTCCGGTCGTTGCTGTACAGCGTGCCCTTGGCGGCATTGGTCGTCGCCGCGCCGAGCACCGAGCGCAAATCCTCGAGCGTGAGATTCTTCGCGGCGAGCTTGGCGGGATCGACCTGAACGCGAACGGAAGGCTTCTGCTCGCCGCCGATCGAGACTTGCGACACGCCCTCGATCTGCGAAATCTGCTGGGCAAGGATGGTGTCGGCGTAGTCGTCGACCACAGTGAGGGGCAGGGAATCCGAATGCACGCCCATCACCAGCACCGGCGAATCGGCCGGGTTGACCTTGCGGTAAGTGGGCGGCGACGGCAGGTCGGTCGGCAATTGCCTACCCGCTGCGGCGATCGCCGATTGCACGTCCTGCGCCGCCGCGTCAATATTGCGGCTCAACTCGAACTGGAGCGCGATCGAGGTTGCCCCGAGCGTGCTTGTCGAGGTCATCTGCGTCACCCCGGCGATCTGCGAGAATTGACGCTCGAGCGGCTGCGCCACCGCCGAAGCCATGGTCTCGGGGCTGGCCCCCGGCAGCGACGCCGAAATGTTGATGGTGGGAAAGTCGACTTTGGGCAGCGGTGCCACGGGAAGCAGCGGAAACGCCGCCATTCCGGCAAAAGCAAGCGCGATCATCAACAGGGTGGTCGCGACGGGACGGTTGATGAATGGCGCCGAGATGTTCATGGCGCCGCCTTTGCCGCATGTGCGTGCGGCGCGACTTGTAGTGCCGGTTGCGCCGCGGCTTCAGGCTTAGCCGGTTGCGCCGCCGCGGCGCTCACCTTGACGCCGGGCTTCAAGCGATACTGGCCACTCACCACGACGCGATCGCCGGACTTAAGCCCGCTCTTGACCACGGTCATGCCGTCGACGGTTGGCCCGCCTTCGATGGGGCGATTCTCGGCCGTATTGTCGGCATCGATCACCCAGGCGAGCAACCCTTGCGAGTTTCGCTGCACCGCGCCTTGCGGGATGACAACCGCATCTTTCAGCATCTTGACCAGCACGCGCGCCCTGATGAACTCGCCGGGCCACAGCCGCTCGTCCTCGTTGGGGAACGACGCCTTGAGCCTGATCGTGCTCGTGGTCTGGTCGATCTGATTGTCGATCAGCAGCAGCTTGCCCTTGCCGAGTTCATGCACATTGTCCTGATCCATGGCGATGACCGTCACCTCACCCTTCGCCATGGCGTCCTGCACGTCTGCGAGGTCGCGCTGCGGCAGAGTGAGCACCACCATGGTCGGCGTCAGGTCGGTCAACACGGTGATCGGCGTCTGGTCGCCGGCATGAACGATGTTGCCGGCATCGACCTGGCGGAAACCGACGCGCCCGCTGATCGGCGCGGTGATCGTCGCATAGCTGAGCTGCGTCTCAGCGTTCTCGATCCCGGCCTGGTCGGAGGCGATGGTCGCGTTCAAGGCATCGACCTTGGCCTGTTGCTGATCGACCGCCTGCTGGGTGCCGGCGCCCTTCTTAACCAGGTCCTGGAAGCGCGCGAGGTCCTTCGCGTCGGACACGAGCTGCGCCTGGTCTTGCGCCTTCTTGGCCTTGGCCTGATCGAGTACCGCCTGGAACGGCCGGGGATCGACGATCGCCAGCACGTGGCCCGCCTTGACGCGCTGCCCTTCGGTGAAATTCACGCTTTGCAGCTTGCCGTCAACCTGGCTGTGGATCGCCACTGTGTTTGAGGCTTGGACCGTGCCGAGGCCTTCGAAATAGATCGGCACGTCCCGCACGCCGACCTCGGCGGCGGTCACCGGCACCGGCGGCGGGCCTTGCTTCCGGTCCGGGTTGCTTGCGGTCTTGTCAGGCGTCGCGCCGGTCTTCTCGGTCGGCGATCGATCGACAATCAGCAATGCCCCGAGTGCGAGCACGACGAGCGCGGTCAGCCAGGCTGACGCGCCCCGCTTGCGCGCCGGATTGGCCGGTTCATCGACCGGAGCCGGAACCTCTTCCGGCCGTTCCACAAACGGCTCCGACGATTGCCCGTCGAGCGCCGGTACGGCCTCGCTTTGCTTCACGTGTCGCTGCATCGAAACTGCGTCCCCGCGATGCCCCACCCATGCAATGTAGTCGCCAAATTCCGCTTCGTGCGCAGGACGTGGCAGAACGTCGCGAACATTAATTTTCGGCAAGAACCGGCCTGTTCAGGTGAGGTTCATGTGGCATGCGGCGCCGATCGCCGCGCCGAGCGGCATAAAATTTCCTCACGCATAGGAAAGCGTCTTGGGCTAAATCCCGGCTCCGCCACGATGCCCGGACCACTGTCATGAACCGGTCGACCGATTCCGACTTCTTCGCGCTGTTGACCGGAAGCTTTGCGCGGCTGGTCGGTACGAAGCTCGTCCCAGAGGGGACCAGTCCCGAGTGGCTCTATGCCGACGCACCGTTCGCCGTGCTCGCCCACGACAACGGGCCGGACCCGAAATTCGTCTACGCCAATCGCTGCGCGCAAGCCTGCTTCGAGTACGACTGGGATGAGATGGTGTCGATGCCGTCGCGGCTCTCGGCCGAAGCGCCGGATCGCGCCGAGCGCCAAGCCTTGCTCGACGCGGTCGCCGAGCGTGGCTTTATGTCGGGCTATCGCGGTTTGCGCGTTGCTAAGTCCGGCCGGCACTTCATCATCGAGAATGGAATCGTTTGGGAACTCGTCGACCAGAACGGGGTGAGGCACGGCCAAGCCGCAACCTTTCACTCCTGGCGGAGCGTTTGAAATTCACCTCAGCCAGTGGCAGGGTCCGCCGGAGCGCGCTCCGGCGTGCGTTGATGCGGGCGGCGCCTCGGAGTTTGCATGAGCGTTAAGGAGCCTCTGATCTTCATCGTCTCCGGCGAGACGTCCGGCGACAACCTTGCCGGGCGGCTGATGGCTGCGCTCAAGGCAGCAACTGACGGCCGCATACGCTTCGCCGGCATTGGCGGCCTGCAAAGCGAGGCCCAAGGCCTGACGAGCCTGTTTCCCATGCGCGAGCTATCGGTCATGGGCCTTGCCGAGGTGCTTCCGCATCTGCCGCGCCTGATCAAGCGGCTCAACCAGACGGCCGAAACGGCTCTGGCGCTCAAACCCGACGCGGTGGTCACCGTCGATTCGCCGGGTTTTTGTCTCAGGCTCGCGGATCGCCTCCACGATTCCGGCATCCCGATCGTCCATTACGTCGCGCCGCAGCTGTGGGCGTGGCGTCCGGGGCGCGCGCGCAAGCTTGCCACACGCGTCGACCAGCTGATGGTGTTGCTGCCCTTCGAGGTCACGTTCTTCGACGGCTACGGCATCAAGAGCATCTTCGTCGGCCATCCCGCCATCGAATCCGATTTTGGTGACGGTCCGGGCTTCAGGGCCCGTCACGGCATCCCGGCGGAGTCCACACTACTTTGCGTCCTGCCCGGCAGCAGGGCTGGCGAGGCAAGGCGCATGCTGCCGGTGTTCGGCGCAGCGCTCAGCCTGATCAAGCAGAGCCACCCGGATTTGCGCGTCGTCATTCCGGTCGCGGACGCGGTCACCGAGACCATCGGCCTCCTTAGCCGCGAATGGCCGTTTCCGGTGGTGCTCGCCAAGATGGCCGACCGCTTCGACGCCTTTGCCGCATCCGACGCCGCCATGGCCAAGTCGGGGACGGTGACGCTCGAACTCGCTCTCGCCGATGTCCCGATGGTAGTCGCCTACCGCGTCAGCCCGGCGACCGCCTTCCTCGTCCGCCGCATGGGCGTTGGCGTCGAGCACGCCTCGCTGGTCAATCTGCTGGCGGGCCGCGAGGTGGTGCCCGAATTTCTCCAGGAGGAATGCACCCCCGAGCGGCTTGCCTCTGGCGTCGAGGCCCTGCTCCTCTCAGGCGAGATGCGCGAGGTGCAACGCCGTGGCTTCCGCGAGGTGGTGACCGCGCTCGGCGAGCCTCACCCAAGCCCGAGCGAGCGCGCCGCCAAAGTGGTGCTCGACGTCGTCGCCGGCCACAAGTCTTAGAACACGCTCCGGAAAAGCGGGGAGCGGCCTGCCGAAAGGATCATGCCCAAGCGCTAAGACGCCGGCGCGGAGCCGGACGACCCTTGCACGACGTTCAGATGTTCCTGGATGCTCTCGTTGATCATCTTCGCCACACGCAGCGCGTCGCAGCCGGCGCGGCCATCGACCAGTGGCTTGTTGCCTGTGGCGATGCAGTCGAGAAACGCCTCGATCTCGTTGCCGAGACTGTCCTCCTTGGGGATCTCGTAGGTCTCCATGGCGATCGCCGCCAACCCCTCGGTCATCGGGTCGCCGCGCAGGCGATAGCCCTGAATGCGCCCCTCGCCAAGATCGCAGCTGAGATAATGATTGCGCGCGAATACCCGCAGCTTGCGCTCGGTCTTGTAGGCCACCCGGCTCGCCGTGACGTTGGCAACGCAGCCCGACGCGAAGGTGAGGCGCGCATTGGCGACGTCGATCCTCTGGCCGAGCACCGGCGTGCCGACCGCATCGACCTTGACCACGGGCGAAGCGACCAGGCCGATGATCATGTCGATGTCGTGGATCATCAGATCGAGGATCACGTCGACCTCGACGCCGCAATTCTTCCACGGCGCGATGCGATAGCTCTCGAAATAGAGCGGATCAACGATGACCTTGGCGAGCGTTTTATAGGCGCTCGAGAAGCGCTCGATATGCCCGACTTGGAGCACGAGTTTGCGCTGCTCGGCGAGGTCGGCGAGCGCAGTCGCGCTCGAGACGCTATCGGTGATCGGCTTCTCGACGAGGATGTGCATGCCAGCGCCGGCGAGCGCGTGAGCGATGTCGTAATGAAGTGGGGTCGGCACCGCCACACTCACCGCATCGACTTTGCCGATGATCTCGCGGTAATCAGACAGCGGCTCGGCGCCGAACTCGGCCGCGACGGCGCGGGCGCGTTCCGCGCTGGTGTCGACCACGGCGATCAGCTTGGCGCGTGGGTTGCGCGAATAATGATCGGCATGGAACCGCCCGAAATAGCCAGCCCCCACAATGGCGACGCGGATCTGGTCTGCCATGGATTCTACCTGACCGCTACTCGGCGGCGACCCCTGCCTTGAGCGAGCGGAGAACCGTCTGCACCGCGCCGATTATGCCTTCTTGCGTCTCGGCGCCGAGGTAGCCATGCATCGGCAGGCTGATGACGTGGCGCGCGAGCCGGTCGGTGTGGCGCAAGCCCGGCGCGCGCGGGAACTCGCGGTAGGACGGAAGCGAATGGATGGCGCTCAGATAATGGATCGCGGTGGGGACCCCCACCTCGTGGCACGCCTTGGCGAACTCGTCGCGCCGCTCGAGTTGGATAGTGTATTGCGCCCAGACCGAGGCCGCGCCGTCGATCAGCACTGGCACCTGCACAACCCCGCCGAGACCTTCGGCGTAACGTTCCGCCGCATTCTGCCGTGCTGCGATCTCGCTCGGGAACAGGCGGAGCTTCTCGAGCAAGATCGCCGCCTGGATGGTGTCGAGCCGGCTATTGAGCCCGACATATTCGCTCTCCGCCTGGTCGGGCGCCTTGCCGTGGCAACGGAGCGAGACGAGCAGCTTCGCCTTGGCGTCGCCGTCGGTGAGGATCGCGCCGCCGTCGCCGTAGCCGCCGAGCGGCTTCGAGGGATAGAAGCTGGTCGCGGTATAGTCGGCAAGCGTGCCGACATTTTTGCCGTTAAGGCTGGCGCCGAAGCTCTGCGCCGCGTCGGCCACAACGATGAGATCATTAGCCTTGGCCACGCGGTTGATCGCGGCGTAGTCGGCCGGCTGGCCGTAGAGATCGACCGGGATCACCGCGCGCGGATTGAGGCCAAGCCGTTTTGCCTCGTCGATCGCCGCCTCTAGGCTCTCGACGTCCATGTTGAACGTGTCGGGATGCACATCGACCAGCACCGGCGTGGCGCCCGCCAGCACGACCACCTCAGCCGTCGCCACGAATGTGAAGTCGGGAACGAATACCGCATCGCCAGGGCCGATACCCTCGACCATCAACACCAGCAGCAGAGCGTCGGTGCCGTTCGCGCAAGAGATGCAGTGCTTGGCGCCACAAAATTCGGCGAGCCGCCGTTCGAGCTCGCTGACCTCCGGCCCCAGGACATATCGGCCGTGCTTGAGCACCGCGGCGATTGCCGTCACGACGCTGTCGCCGAGCTGCTCGCGCTGTGCCGCCAAATCTATGAAGGCCGCAATCGGCCGCGTACGGTCTTTCGTCATGCGATCTAATTCGAGCTCCCTGCACGGTCTACCGAGGCGGAGGGTTGCCGGTCCATCCGCGAGGAGAGGCTTGCGGCCTCGTCGTTTGCGATATAGGGGAGCCCGCTTTTGCTTCCTGTCGCCCCCGCCGCCGACTACCATAGCATGATCGAAGTTTCAAACCCGCCAGCTTCCGCCCCGTAAGCTCGACAACCGCCAAAAGCCCAGGACTGCCTGACACCATGCTGCTCGGCTCCGAACGATTGCTCGACTCCTCACGCCTGAACGGCCTGAAAGTGGGCATCCTCGCCAACCCCGCCTCTATCGACCATGCCTTCACCCATGTTGTCGACCGGTTGGGGCAAGCCTCCTCATTCAAGCTCGCAGCGATTTTCGGCCCGCAGCACGGCTTCCGCTCCGACCTGCAGGACAACATGATCGAAAGCCCGCACACGAAAGATCCGCGGCGCAACGTGCCGATCTTCTCGCTCTATAGCGAGACGCGCGAGCCGACCCCCGAGATGCTGTCGCTCATCGACGTGCTCGTGATCGACATCCAGGATGTGGGCGCGCGCATCTACACCTTCATCTACACGATGGCGAATTGTCTGAAGGCCGCGGCACGGGCCGGCGTCCCCGTCATCGTCTGCGACCGCCCGAACCCGATCGGCGGCATCGAGGTGGAAGGACCGACGCTCGAGCCCGGCTACGAGTCGTTCGTCGGCCTCTTCCGCATGCCGATGCGCCACAGTATGACCACAGCCGAGCTGGCGCACCTGTTCAACGAGCATTTCAAACTCGGCGCCGAGCTCGAGACCGTGGCGATGGAAGGTTGGTCGCGCGACATGTATTTCGACGAGACCGATGTCCCGTGGGTGATGCCCTCTCCCAACATGCCGACGCTCGACACGGCGATCGTTTATCCCGGCACCGTGCTGTTCGAGGGCACCATGTTGTCAGAGGGGCGCGGCACCACCCGGCCGTTCGAGCTGATCGGTGCGCCGTGGGTCGATGGCGAGGCTCTCGCCGCGCGCCTGAACGATGTGGGGCTGACGGGCGTGCATTTTCGCGCCGCGACCTTCGAGCCGACCTTCCAGAAGCACGCCAAGACGACCTGCGGCGGCTGCCAGATCCATCTGACCGAGCGCACCGCCTTCGCGCCGGTCGCGTCCGGTGTGTCGGTGCTTCGCGAAAGCTACGGCCTTGCGCCCGACGGCTTCAAATGGCGCGATCCGCCCTACGAATACGAGCACGACAAGATGCCGATCGACATCCTCGCCGGCTCGCCAGAGCTGCGCGAGCAGATCGAGGCGCAGGTGCCGCTACGTGAGATCGTCGCGAGCTGGGCACCAGGCGAGGCCGAGTTCGCCGAGATCAGACGGCCGTATCTACTCTACTGAGCACGCTAAGGGAACGCCGCCCTGAGAGATAGGAGAACGCGCCGATTAGCGCCGCGGCCGGCAGGGTGACCACCCCGGCGATCACGATGCTGCCGGCGATGGCCCAGCGCACGGCTGAGACCCTGCGGGGCGCGCCGACCCCGACGATCGCGCCGGTGATGGTGTGCCCTCGGGTCAAGTGCCGGCAGCGTTGCCCACGGCTTTATCTCGGCGCGCGGCCGAAATCGCCTGGATCGAGCTCGGACAGCATCGGGCAGCCGAGCGTCTTCTCCAGCGCCTCGATCAGGTCCTGCTTCGATTCGGTGCTGATATAGAGGCCACCATTTGTCTCGGCGAGACATTTGGCATCGAGGATGCTCCCCTCCCCCGTCCAGCTCAGGCCCTTCATCCGATAGCCGATAATGTGGATTGTGAGTTGTGTCGCCGCCGCGTGCAATTCCTTGCCGAGATCGCAAGGCGAGCCGCCGCAAGTTTCCTCGCCGTCAGTGAGCACGACGATCAGGCCGGGCTTGTGGCGGTAGTCGAGCACCTCCGCGGCGTTCTTCACCGCGGCGGTGAGCGGAGTCTTGCCGGCGGGGCTGAGCGCATTCACCTCTTGCATGATGAGCCCGGCCGCGTTCTCGGTAGGCTTGAGATTGAGCTGGACATTGCACTGCGCGTAGGGCCCTGGGCCATAGGTGATGAGCCCGACGCGCCGGGCGCGGGTGACCCTCGGCAGCACTGTGCCGAGCGCGCCTCTCACCTCGTCGATGCGCGGAATCGTGGTGGCGATGCCCTGATTGACGTTGCCGGCCATCGAGCCCGATGCGTCGAACACGATCATCGCATCTTGGGTGCAAGGGTTGCGGTCGTCAGGCTCGGCAGCGCTGGCGGAAATCTCGCCGGCAAGCCCCGTTAGGAGCGTGATGAGGGCGAGCGAAAGTTCAGTTTGGATTGACGGGAAGAAGTGTCTCATCGTCGTGAACTCTAGCCTAAATGCGCCGCGCCGAAATGAGGCTCGGCGTCACGTCTTGGTGAGGTGAAACCGGCGTTATCCGCGGCCATTCCTCGGTTAGCGGGAGCGGCTCGCTCATGCGAGTCCATCTTGCGCTTCTATCTCCTTGAAACCTTTGCCCAGCGCGGAACTGCGGCGGAGGATGGCGTGTTAGCTAGAGGCGACCGTGGTAGGTTAGCGCGAACCGTGATTCGTCGGGAGATCTGCCATATGAAGACCCTGTTCAGAGGTTTCTGCCTTGTCGTCATTGCCGCCTCGGCGACCCTCGCTGCGCCGGACAAAGGCATGGCCTCAAAGGCGGCGATCGATGCGGATGTTCGCGCGGCGTCCGAGAAATTCGCCACGCAGGTGCGCGGTGCGCGCGATCTCGCCGCAAAGGCCGAGGGTGTGCTCGTGTTTCCATCGGTAGTAAAAGCCGGCTTCGGCTTCGGTGGGGAATACGGTGAAGGGGCGCTGCTGGTGCGCGGACAGCCCACGACCTATTACAACATCGTCTCGGCGTCGTTCGGCTTTCAACTCGGCGTGCAGGCGCGCACCATCATCATCATGTTCATGACCCACGACGCGCTCAATCAGTTCGATCGCACCGCCGGCTGGAAGGTGGGCGTTGACGGATCGGTGGTGCTGGTCACGCTCGGCGCCGACGGCTCGATCGATACGAACAACCTCACGAGCCCTGTCATCGGCTTCGTGCTCGACCAGAAGGGGCTGATGTACAATCTGACCCTCGAAGGCTCGAAGATCACCCGCATCAATCCCTGACGGGCTGCCGGCATGCCAAAGGGCCACCGCCGCATCGTTCGCGGGTCTCTAGCCTCGTTCGGCAACGTCACGCGGCGCGCTATTTCAGCGGCGGCAACGGCTGAGCGACGACGGCCTGATTGTGGTGGAAGAAGCAGCCCCCCAGCGCCACCGGCGCTGCCAGGACCGCCAAGATAGCGATCACACGCATTACTAGCCCCTACTCATAACGCAACTGACGTCACACTTACTCGTTCCAGGAGATCACATTTCGCCGGGTAATTGGTGGCTGATTTGCCACAGTGGCGGGGCTTCTAACGTCGCGGCGAAGAATCCTTCGGGCGATAAACGCTTGGTTAACTATATCGCTCTTGTATCTCTGTCGTGTCAGAGAACCGCTTTCTCCAGTCCTGCTCCGCGCTGCTCGCCAGCGCCATATTCGTGTGCGGCACACATTTACTGTTGATCGCGAGCCAGCCGTCGCTCGAGCCGCAACCCTCCGAGGTCGAATTACCGGTTTCGCCGCCGTCCTTGGCACCCACCTCGGAAACATCCATCGACATCACGACGGAGAGCGCCCCAGAAGTGCCGCTTGATCCTCAGGCCGCTCCCGAACCCGCGGCGCCCGAGCCTCTTCCCCCATCAGCTAGCCGCGAGATCACCGCATCGCTACCCCAATCCTCGCCGACGCCTTCTCCTTTCGCGGGGGACCAGACCAGTCTCGGCTCCGATGACGCAGCTCCCGCCGTGACGCCAACGCTTCAAGCCGCACCGGTCGAAACGGCATTCGCCGAAATTGCGTCCGCCGCACCACAGCCCACCGATAATGCTTCGTTCCCCGAACAGCACGCGGTCGCAGAGATCGCTGAGGAGCCGCAGCATGCAGTGGGTCCTCCGGTCGAAGAGCAGCATGCCAGCACCGAACTGACCGACGTCGCCTCTCACGCGCCAGCAGCCGAGCAAGCTGTTGCTTCGGCGGAAACCGTTGCCGCGCCTGCGCCCGAGCTAAGCGACGTCGCCTCTCACGCGCCGGCAGTCGAGCAAGCTGTTGCGTCGGCGGGAACCGTTCCCGCGCCCACGTCCGAGCCGAGCGACATCGACCCTCACGCGCGGGTCGCCGGGCAACCCGTTTCGTCGGCGGAAACCTCGGCCGCGCCCACGTCCGAGCCGATCCGGCCGACCGATCTCGGCGAGCCCGCGACGACGGCGGGGACCAATGATAATGCGAGCGCGGCCATCTTTGCAGCCGACGAAGTCGCGGCTTCGTCATCGCCAAGCCAGGAAGCGAAGTCACCCTCGCTGACTGCCGGCGTCGCCAGCGCCATGCCACGAGCCATCGCGTCCGCTGCTGCAATAGCCGCAGCGCAGCCCGCGCCAAAGCCAAAGGCCGCGGTCGCCTCACGATCGGCGGAGCCAGAGAGCGTCCCGCTGCCGAGGCCGAGACCCATCCCGGCCGCGGACACCAAGAAGGCGCCGCCGCCGAAACCTGAAACGACTGCACCACAGCAAAAGGAGCAGCCCTCGGCGGAAACGAAGCCGCGCTGGTCGCCGATGGCGTTCGCTCCCGCCGACAAAGATACCGTGGCCAAGCCGAAACTCTCGCCGAAGCGCACCGAGATCGCTGGCGGCTACAATGCCAAGATCTGGTCTGCGCTCGCGCGTCGTAAGCCAAAGACCGGCAAGAGCGGCAGCGCTAGCGTGACCTTCGCCATCGGACCGGGTGGCAGGCTTCAATCGGTGCGGATCAGCAGTTCGAGCGGCGATTCACAGCTGGACCAGATGGCGCTCGCCACCGTGCGCAATGCAGCGCCCTTCCCACCGCCGAATTCTTCTTCGGTGTCCTATACCATTCGCATCTATTTCCGCTGATCGAGTGTGGCGCTGAGATGATCGAAATCGGCAGGCGCGTCTATGTCGGCGAAGATCGCGTCCGTATCCATCTCGACCTCGATTACTTGATCCGCGTGCCGGCGCAGCAATGCTTTAGCGCCGGCATCGCCTGAGAGCGCCGCTATCTCCGCGAAGAAGCGCGCACCCCACAGCACCGGATTGCCGCGCCTGCCATGCCGAACCGGCACGCACACCCCCTCCCCGTCGCGCGCGACAAATGCCGAGATCAAAGCCTTCAGCTCGCCTTCGCCAATTGCCGGCATGTCGCCAAGCAAGATGATCGCGCCGTCGCAGCCGGACGGCAGGGCGCGTAGTCCCACGCGGAGCGAGAGGCTGAGACCCTGCTCGCAATCCTGATTGAGGACGGTGGTCACCTCGGCGCCGGCGAGCGCGTCGGCAACGCGCGCGGCCTCGTGGCCGATGACGGCGATCACGGGTCGCGCGCCGCTCGCTCGCGCGGCAAGAGCAACGCGCCGCACCATTGCGATCCCGTCGATCGGCTCGAGAAGCTTGTTGCGCCGCCCGAAGCGCGACGATCGCCCGGCGGCGAGGACGATGGCCGCGATCTTGAGGCGACGCGGCCCGCCGCTCGGCGCGCCGCTCATGCGCGTCCGCGATCCTTGCCACGCTGCGCCGCGGTGATCTCGGCGATGATCGAGAGCGCGATCTCGGCCGGCCCGGTCGCGCCGATATCCAATCCGATCGGCGCGTGAATGCGAGCGATGTCCTCCGGCGCGACGCCGGCCTCCGCCAATCGCGCGGCGCGGCCGGCATGGGTCTTCTTGCTTCCCATGGCGCCCACGTAGAAGGCGTCCGATTTCAGCGCACGGATCAACGCCGGCTCGTCGATCCTGCTCTCGTGGCTGAGTGTGACGATTGCGGTGCGCGTATCGATGCCAAGCTCAGGCATCACGTCGCCGGGCCATTCCTCCCTGATGGCCACATCCCCGAAGCGCTCTTTCGTAGCAAACGCCGAGCGCGGATCGACCACCACCACTTCATAGCCAAGTATGCGCGCCATCTTCACCAAAGCCTGCGCCACATGCACCGCGCCGACCACGACGAGGCGAACCGGCGGGCTGAACACGTTGATCAGCACGTCGCCGTGCTTGCCTTCGACCACCGCACTCTTGTTGCGTGCGAAGGCCTCGTGCAGTGCCGGGCGAAGCTCGGGGCGCACATCGGAGGCCTCGTGCGCGAGGCTATGCGTCCCGCTTGCAAGATCGGTGACAAGCGCCGCCGACTTCCGGCCCGACAGGGTGTTGGCAAGCTCCGCCAGCACGTCGAGGTTATGCCCCGGCACCAGCGGCTCGACAAAGATGCGGATTGTGCCGCCGCAAGCGAGACCCACCGCCCAGGCGGTCTCTTCGGCGACGCTGAACTGAAGTGTCTTCGGCTTGGCCGAAGCCATCGCCTCCGCCGCTTCTGCGATCACTGCGCCTTCGACGCAGCCGCCCGATACCGAGCCCGCGAAATTCCCCTCGCCGTCGATGGCGAGCTGGCTGCCGGCAGGCGCCGGTGCCGAGCCCCAAGTTTGCAGCACGGTGGCGAGCGCTACGGTGCGCCCCTCTATGACCCAATCGAGGGCACGCGCAAGAATTGGCTTATCGGTCCTCGGACCATCTTGCTCTTGGAACCTCATCGCTCACCTTCTCCTAAGCCGCGTGCAAGCGCTCCGCCAACCAGTTCCCGAGACGCTGGCGCGCGCGGCCATGCGCTCCCCGCAGCACACGGCCCATATTCATGAAGCCGTGGATCGTGCCTTCGGCGCATTCATACTCAACCGGCACGCCAGCAGCGGCTAGTATCTGGGCATACTCCTCGCCCTCGTCGCGCAACGGGTCGTGCCCGGCGGTGATGATAAGCGCCGGCGGCAGGCCGGTATAATCTTCGTAAAGAGAGGGCATGGCGCGCGGATCGGCCACCGGCCACGACGTCCCGAAATAATGGCCGAAGAACCAGTTGATCATGTCGCGCGGAATCGGGAATTGCTGGGCGAGATCCTTGCGCGAAGGAAAGCGGCAGCGGAGGTCGAGCGCGGGATAGATCAGAGCCTGGGCGCGCGCGGGAGCCGCAAGACGTCCCATGGTCTCGTGCAGAGCGACCGCGGCGAGACCGGCGCCGGCGCTGTCGCCTACCACTGCGATGCGCTGCCGATCGAGGCCGAGACTGGACGCCTCATGTGACAGCCAGGTCAGCGCGACCACGGTGTCCTCAACCGCCGCAGGGAAGGGATGCTCCGGCGCGAGTCGGTAGTCGAGCGAGAACACCGTCGCGCCGGTGTCGTGGCAGAGCGTGCGGCACATGACGTCGTGGGTCTCGATGTCGCCAAGAACGCAACCGCCACCATGCATGAACAGGATGGCCGCACCGGCCGCTCGTCCCTGATCGGCCGGAACATATTTGCGCAAGCGGAGAGTTCCGACCTGTCCAGGAATGAGGATGTCGATGGCCTCGCCGATCCTCGGCGGCTCGATCTCTGTCTTGCCCAGCGTGCGGCGATACTCGTCGCGCGCCGAGCCAGGGGTGAGCGTCCAAAGCGGCGTGGCGGTCGCCGACGACGCCCAATACAGCAGCGCTTCAGTTTCGCGGTCGAGTTTCAAATCGTGACTTGGTCTAGAAAGCCGATGTTGGGGATTGGGGGCCAGGCGGAACGGGCGCACTCTAGCAGAACTTCGGCAACGCCCTAGTACCAAGGTCTTAGCACGGGATCCGGCGTTAGAATCGCGCGAAGGGGGCAAACATGAAAAACCTGCGCCGAGGCCCGTCAGCGCGCCGAGACGCGCGCGTACCTTGCGCGTCCGGCGTCGTACCCACCGCATCGGATACCGGCATGGCCTGAGAAACCAAGAGCGGGCGCGCCGGAGTCCGCTTTTTCAGGTTGGTTAACGGTGGTTTAGAGGCGACGAGCTGTGAAGGGTCGCTCTCGGCGGCCGAGCGCATCGCAGTTTGCGTCTTCGCCGGGTTCGGGCCGTCGATCGCGGCGAGATATTTCTCGAACACCCAGCCTCGCTCCTTGGTCACCGGGTCGGAGACGCCGACCCAGCCGCCGTCCCGGCCGACAACCTGTAACTCCGTTCCGGAGGGATAGTATTTGACCGTGGGTGAGGAGACCGAAGCCTTGCTGTGCACGTTAGCGGCAGTCGCCACCTTGGTCCACTCCACCGACTCCTGCTCCGCACCGTCAGTCACGGCCGCAAGTTGATCCTCCACAGCGGCACTCTGCTGAGGCGGCAACGGAGCCGGCTTAGGATTGCTCGCCAATTGCGGTTTGTGCCCAAGCGGCAGGTTGGACAGGGTCGTGCCCCACGAACGCAGCTGCCTTGCCTGGGCAGGAGCAGGTTCGATGCTGGCGACCGTTGGTATTGGCGGGGGGACTAGGGCGTCGGCCGCATAAATTGCAGCGCCCAAAAGGCAGAACGATACAAGCAACCGTGTCATGGCCAGGCTCCAGCCCAGCCCCCGTGGCTCCTATTTCGGCATGCGCCTCGCTGATTTCAAGCCGTGGTCCCGGCCATTAATTTTGCCGCCGTGCGAGGCTCGTCCGAGCAGCTTCGCAGTAAATAGCAGCGTTTTGGTAGCGGAGGAGCGAATCCGCCGCAATCATCATTGCCTGAGAATCGAAGTGTAGGTTCAAATCTTGCAGTCGAAGCCACCTATACCGAACACGATTGCTCGTTGAGAGAGGGCGGTCTCGAAAACCGTTGTACGGGTAACCGTACCGTGGGTTCGAATTCCACCCTCTCCGCCATAGTTCAAAAGCCCCCCTCGCCGAGTCACTCAAGACCTTGAAACTCCTTGAGGACGCGAGCACTATCGGCAAGCAATGGACCATTGCGTCCTGCGCCACGGCCATCGTCAAATCGACGTTCGATAAGCTTCCCGCGGCGAAGAATGTCATCAGGCGCATACATGCTCGACGTCTTTCGCCATCGTTTCGGCGGGTTTACCACACCCTTTTTGATCGAGCTTCCAAGCGGAGAAAAACACCAATTCGGCCAAGGCGCGGCTGAGTTTCGCGTGTGCCTTCGCAACGAGCGAGCGCTACGCGCACTCCGCTCGCTGGACGAGGGCAACATCGCCGAAGCCTATCTACAAGGTGACCTCGACATCGAAGGGGACATGCTGAAGCCTTTCGCTCTCCGCGCCCATCTCGATGATCGCCATCCGCTGGTCTGGGCCTGGCGCTTCATCGAGCCGCTTCTGTTCGGGCAGATCTACGCCAACAAGCAGGCGATCTCCTCTCACTACAATGCCGACCCGAAGTTGTTCCTGAGCTTCCTCGATCCTATTTTCCCCGCCTACAGCCAGGGGGTTTATGCCCATGAGGATGAGCCGCTCTCGAAGGCGCTCGAGCGGAAGTTCGACTGGGCCATCGAGCAATGCGAGCTCGGCCCGGGTAAGACCGTGCTCGAGATCGGCCCCGGTTGGGGTGCCTTCGCCGGTCACGCGCTGAGATCCGGCGTGCGCTTTACCGGCATCACCAATTCCGAGGTCTCCCAGTCTTATCTCAAAGGGAAGCTCGCCAATTTCGGCGACCAGTTCGACATCATCCTCACCGACTTCTACGATTACGACTTCGAAACAAAAATTCGATGCCATCGTCCTCATGGGAGTCATCGAACACCTTCCCGACTATGAACGCGTGCTGAAGAAAGTGGACCATCTGTTGAAGCCTGGTGGCTTCGTGTTTCTCGACGGGAGCGCGACGCGGAAGAAATATGAGCTTTCCACGTTCATGGTCCGCCACATCTATCCCGGCAACCATTCATGCCTCGTCCTCGACGACCTATTACATAAGCTTGCAAGAAAGACTGAGCTTGAGCTTTTGGAAGTGCAGAACGACCGCCGTAGCTACTCCCTAACCTTTAAACAATGGGCGCTGAACCTCGAGGCCCATAAGGACGCCATACAGCGGACTTTCGGGGATTTCGAGTTCCGCAAGTTTAGGCTCTTCCTATGGGGTGGCGCATATGAGTTTTCTGCCCGCAATCGCGATTGCTATCGGCTTTCGCTTTATAAGCCGACACTCCGAAAATTAGCTGCGCGGGCACTCAAGCCCCAAAAGAGTAAACACAGGGGCTGGAGCCTGGTGCGATTTGGCACCCGAATATGACTTTCGCGACGAGTGATGGCAGGTCAAGGAACTTGGGCGGCACCCAAGAACGCCCGGTACCAAGCTGAAATTTGCGAACGGCTCGCGGACATGGTTTTTGCAGTGAACCTGCTACCATTGGCTTTCAGGAAATAAGCATGTTGTTCGCACGGTTGTTGCGGCCTTTTATCACCCTCGGCACATTGCACATAGTTGATGCCAGTGGGCGTGTGCATACGCTCACTGGTCGTGAACCCGGTCCTGAGGTCACTATGCGCGTCCATAGTAGACGCTCACAGCTGAGGCTGTTGTGGCGGCCAGCTTTGGCGGTGGGTGAGGCTTATATGGACGGCACCCTTACTGTGGAGGGCGGCGATCTATATCCGCTAATGGACCTCATCAATCGCAATATTTTTCGCGCTGGCTATAATCCGCTCAGCCAACTGCAGCGCATTCTCACCTGGCCGCTGCGCCTGCTACCTGCTTCTAATTCTCTGAAAAGGGCGCGCCGTAACGCCGCTTATACCTATGATCTCGATGTCGCGTTCTATCGCCTGTTCCTCGATAAGCACATGCAATACACCTGCGGTTATTTTCGCAAGGGCAACGAGACGTTGGAGGAAGCGCAGGAGGAGAAGATGCTGCACCTGGCGTCCAAGCTCCTGCTCAAGCCCGGCATGAAGGTGCTAGAGATCGGCTGCGGCTGGGGAAATCTAGCGGTTTTTCTGACGGGGCTGGAGGTGGTCACCGTCCATGGATTGACCCTCTCTAGCGAACAATTGCAGGATGCTGAGCGCCTGGCACGAGAAAACGGAGTGGCGAGCCGTGCCCGGTTTTCCCTGCGCGATTATCGCCACGAGCATGGACAGTACGACCGCATCATATCGGTGGGCATGTTAGAGCATGTGGGCGTACGGCACTATCGCGCTTATTTTAAACAGGTTCATGATCTGCTGACCGAGGACGGCGTGGGCGTCGTACATTTTATCGGCCACATGGACAGGCCTTGTGGAAACGCGCCGTGGCTCAACAAATATATTTTCCCCGGCGGCTATACGCCGGCGCTGTCGGAAGTAATGCGCGTTTTGGAACAGCAGCGGCTGTTCGTCACCGACATCGAAGTGTGGCGCCAGCACTATCCGCCGACGCTGGCCGCCTGGCGACAGCGCCTGCATGCCAATTGGGAAGCGGTCAAAGGCCGATTTGGGGAAAATTTCTGCCGGATGTGGGATTTTTATCTTGCCAGTTCCGAAGCCGCACTCCGCCAGGACACTTTCGTGGTATTTCAACTGCAGCTGGCGCGGCGCATGGATGCTGTGCCGCTCACACGCGACTACATCGAGCCGTGGAAGGATGCCCATCGGCCCGGTCCGCCTGGCGTGCAAACACACACCACCAATCCAAACTGATCGTCGCAACGACCGCAGCCCCTGATTATTTGCGTGCAGGCTCGGCGAGATAGAACCGTCTAATGCCCGCGTAAGTTTCAAGCCCGTTCTCCAGCTGCTGGCTGCGAACGCGATTCCTCGCCGCACCAAAGTTAAGGGCTCCGGCGGAAGCTCGGCGCTAACCGCTCAGCGCCATGGTCTCCGCGCTTTACGCGCAGCTCCGCGGGATCAGTCACACCATTGGCGGCTAAGGCGACCAAAGTTCGGTTGAGCCTGATTTGCAATGCTACCGATTGATCGGAAGTCGCGGCAGGCATGTGGGCATAGAGCGTCGTCCAAACATTGTCATATGCCTGCTCGAGCGCTGCCTGAAGTTCTGGGCTGTACTCGTCAGATAGCTCACGAACGAGGGGCATGATCGCAGGACTCCTGATGACCTAAGCAGGCGGGAGCGCGACGCACCTCTCTCAGTCGTCGGGGCCTGTTTGTGGTTATTTGCCGACGATGCTTCAAGTGTGCGCGTCGGGCCATGCTCTGGCGCGAGTTCAATTCGCTACGTCTTTTGACGTCGACACGAACTAAGATCGCTCCCGCCTCACCTTGGCTGCACCCACACCTGACTTCAGTTACGACACTTAGACGTCCCGAAGAGGGCCTCAGCGCCAGAGAAACAACCCTTACTTGGAACGATCAAAGAGGTTACTGATTGGTGGCCGCGCCCTGGCTCCGACAAGCCGCTTAGAAAATGACGTTTTTCACGAAGACCGGCGATCAGATTTGCGGTGTCGGCTACTATAAGGAATGAACGTCCCCAGTACACCGGGGGAAACACGCGACGACCGCATTGAGCTTGCTCACCGCTGAGGAGCCCCCGTCACTGCAAAGATGTCAGACCCCGGCACATTGCGTCTACCGGAACTTGGCCTGTCGCCCGAGGAGGCGGCCGACCGGTTCGCGCGGCTACAACGAAAGCTCATTCCGCTGTGGGCATCCATCAATGCCCTCAATCAGGAACAGAGCAGACAATCGTTGTCGTTCCGTCGATCACGGCAGAGATCGACATCACGGGCGCCGAGATGCAGGCCTACGAGGAGCGATTCCTTTTTCTCCTCCTCCTGCTGCGGCAGCCCCGCGCCCGGCTGATCTACGTCACCTCACAGTCAATCCAGACAAGCACGGTGGATTACTATCTGGGAATGCTCCCGGGCGTGATCGCGAGCCACGCTCGGTCGCGCCTTTTCCTCGTCTCTCCGCAGGACGGGAGCCCGCGGCCGCTCACCGTCAAGCTGCTCGAGCGCCCGCACCTGATCGAGCGGATCCGATCTCTGATCCCGGACTGCGACCGCGCCCATCTGGTACCCTATAATACTACGACCCTCGAGCGCGATCTGGCCTTGCGGCTCGGCATCCCGATGTACGGTGCCGATCCGAAGTTCTTACCCTTCGGGACGAAGAGTGGATCCCGCCGCTTATTCGTCGAGGAAGGCATTCCGCACCCCGTGGGTCGCGAGAACATCCATTCCACCGCGGCGGCAATCGACGCTATCCGCGCCATCCGACATGAAAAGCCTAGCGTATGCCAAGTCATCGTCAAGCTCAACGAGGCCTTCTCGGGAGAGGGAAACGCGCTCGCCGACTTGCAAGGTTTGCCGCCGCCGGGCGCACCGGACGAGGCTTCCCGGATCGAGGACCGTCTGCGCGTCATGCGTTGCGAGCTCGCGGGCATGACGTATGAGGCGTTCTGCGAGAGGCTGGAAGGGCTAGGGGGTGTCGTCGAGGAGTGGATCGCCGGCGAAGAATGTCGGAGCCCCAGTGTGCAACTGCGCGTTACGCCCCTAGGCGAGGTCGAGCTGCTGTCGACGCACGATCAATTGCTCGGCGGGATAGGCGGACAGAGATATCTCGGCTGCCGGTTCCCGGCCGATCCTGCATACGCGCCCATGATCACCCGTGAAGCCAAGAAGGTCGGGACTAGGCTTGCCAAGGAAGGGGTCCTCGGCCGCTTCGCGATCGATTTCGTGGTCGTCCGTTCCGATAAGGGAGCCTGGCAGCCTTACGCCATCGAGGTGAATTTGCGAAAGGGTGGAACGACGCACCCGTTCTTGACCCTGCAATTCCTCACCGATGGCACCTACGATCCCGACAGGGCGGTATTCTTTACCCCGGGCGGCCAGGAGAAGCACTTCGTCGCCCACGACCACCTGGAATCACCGGCCTATCGCGCCTTGTCGCCCGACGACCTGTTCGACATCGCTGTTCGCCGCGGCCTCCACTTCGACCAGACGCGCGAGACCGGGGTCATTTTCCACATGTTGGCCTCACTGGCTGAGAACGGGCGGATCGGGCTCGTGGCGATTGGAGACTCGGCCGCTGAGGCCGATGCGTTGTACCTGCGCACCCAGTCAGTGCTGGACGACGAATCCCGACTCGCGCTTGCGCCGCGCGTGCTGCCAGCCGTCGACTAGCCACCCGCACGCGGCAAGAGCGCAACTGATGTTGGAGGCGCCGCGCTGATTAATGAACACGGCAAAGTGAAAATCCCAACGGCCGCGCTGGGGAATAAGAGCGTCTTCGACCGAGTCTCCTTGTTGATCAGGCCTGAACGCCTATCAAGCTCTCACTCAAGAGATAAGGAGATCGATCTTGACCAAACTCATGTTAGCAACTGCTTTGCTCGCCGCTTTGAGCGTCCCCGCCGCCGCATCGGTCAGCAAGATACCCACCAAGCTCGAATATCACCATGGGAACTACCTGGCTGGAAAACCCCGCAAATTGAGCAAGACAGAGGCTCGGAGATACAGCGATCCTTATTGGCAGCCCTGCGAGTATTTCTCCGGGGATGTTGAAAACAGCTGCGACTAGCGGCATGCGCTACCGGCTTCGTGCGTTTGGAGCGCGAAGCCGGTACCCTTCGGAACAATGCGGGGGTTTGCGGTTTAAGCATGCGCGAGCTGAGATTGCAGCTGAGGGGACGTCTCATAACGTCTCAGCGTTGGTCACGGCTCAATCGTGCGGACGCAATGGACAAGGCGACCGCCGGCTGACCCACGAATGTGACCCAGATTGAGGCCATCGCACGGTCATCCCGGTCTTCGACGACATTCACTCCAACGTGACGGAAATGCGATGTTGGCTACATCCCAGGCAGCGGCATGACTTCGATAATCTCTATCCAAGCGCCCGGCATTTGCAGATGGGGGTGATCTTTACCGAATAACTTCGTGGCGGCATCAGGCGATTCAGCCTGCACAATCGAATAGCCTCCAATTTCGTTTTTTGTGTCAGAGGATCCATTCGAATCAACGCGCTTGGTTTTCCCCAAAGGCGCTCCACCGTCAACAATGGACTGCTTATTGGCATCCATCCACTTGATCCAGGCATCCATACCTTTCTTCTGCTGCTCAGGTGTGGAGTTTTTCATCATCTTTTCGAAGTCGTGCCCCGAAGCCATGTACAGAACGACAAATTTTTTCATCGGATTCTCCTTGTTATCCTAGAGATCAAACTGATAGCCGCCGCACCGGTCGATCTCTTCTTCGGCCCCCCGGGCGGGGCTTACTCGAGGCCTACCTTGACATGCGGACGGTTTCTAGCCTCCTCGGCCCAAGCGTCGCTTTTGGCACTTGGCAGCTTACCAGTCTACATGTCCGCTTTGACGTCACTGCAAATGGCACTTGGCCAACGTCGATCTTACGAAACATGTCCCCCGCTTCTGGGATAAAGCGAACGTCTCTGGTTCACTTGCCGCCGCATCCTGCGCTTCACCGCCCAGACTTCGGCGCAATGCAAGGGGCACTACGCTTTTTTTGGGGGCGCAGTTTGCTAGATAACATTTACTCCGAGAAGGGGATCGGCAATGCCTGAAGCATATCGGCCTAAGGGGCTTTCAAGCGCTGTTTGTTATCAAGATGCCAAGGCCGCATTTCGCTGGCTCGAAGAGGCCTTCGGTTTCGAACCGCTATTCGTCCTGCTGGACGCCGAAGGTAATCTCGGCCACTCGGAAATGACTTACGGGAACTCGGTTGTCATGGTTGGTAACGAGTGGAGTGCCGTCCACAAGAGCCCTAGATCGATCGGGGGAATAAATTCCCAGTCAATTCATGTCCAACTGGCTGAGAGTGAAGATTTGGACGCTCACTGCGAGCGCGCACGCGCTGCCGGGGCAGAAGTCATTATGGAACCTGAGATGCAGTTCTATGGCGACCGCTCCTATCGTGCCCGGGATCCAGAGGGCCACATTTGGACTTTCAGCGTCACCGTGAGAAAAATGACGCCTGCCGAGTGGGATAAGGTGAGCGGCTTCACGACGAAGCAGCGGCTGGATTGAGCGACGCTATTCGGCTGCAAGAACCGCGGCGTCCGGCGCCGGATCGAGGGCCGGAGCGAAACTCTCGGCGCATGCCATCCGCCAACTCTCCTGGAAGCGAGCGTCCCTCGTACCGGAGAGCAATTCACCGGGCTCCAGGCAACCGTCGTAAAACCGTCACAGTTATACAACTGTCACAGTCCGGCGCTATGTGTCGGTCTTCCCTTCGAATCCCCCGAAGAAATGCCCCGGTGCCTGGACACACTGGGGCATTTCTCATTCTAGTGTGGCAACGAAAATAACGACAGCCATCCAAACCACTCGCAGTTCAAAGAGCCAAGCTGCCATCTCAAATCCTATCCCGCCCCCCTTGTGCACGTGTCGTCAGTCGCTCCAACATAACCGATAGACTCTTGGCCTGCGCTCGAGCAATTTAGGGATTGCGACGGCCGCCTGCTCACTCGTCGCAGCCAATATTCTAGATACCTCGTGGCGGTCGCTTGATTGTCCTCTGCTGGCCTTCTTAACGATTGCACCATCTCAAATCGCGCATCGAACAGGAGATTCATCGATGTCTCCGTCAAAAGTCTTGATCCCGGTTGATGGCTCTCCCGCGTCGCTTCGTGCACTCGACTTCGCTATCGAGATGGCGCGTCAACATCCCGGCGCCTCTCTTTTGCCGCTCAACGTACAGACCATTAGCGCCACGGAGGCTACTAGCGCAGCAATGGGGAGCGATTGGCAGGACACGGCTTCGCGGGCATCGGCTGGGGCTCTCGAACAGGCGGTTTAAAAATGCGAAGACGTAACATTCGCTTTAACATCCTCGTCAAAACTGGTGTCGTGGCCGAAGCTATCGCCCATGTGGCTCGTGATGAAGGCAATAGTGACCTATCCGCTTCCTGGAGGAGGCCCAGCGGCGAGAGACATAAAGGTCTTACTGAGATCGATTTCCGGTCATTAAACCGATGGGACATACATGCTCTTGAAAAGTCGAGCAGGATATTTGCTTCGTGCATTGTTTGATAGACACCGGCCTGGTACGCACCGAGAGCGCCCCCCCTTGCAGAAACCTCCTCGCCGCGCAGTCGACCAAGAAATTCGTGGAAGTTTCACAGGTTGCCGCTTCCTTTGCTCCGAAGACGCAGCTTCTATCACCGGCGCAATGCTGCCTATAGATGGCGGCTGGACGGCGCATTAGGAGTTTCTCATGCGCAAAGAGGACGTGCTGAAGCTGCCGTCGATGCCGGCAGCGGGGCCGAGTTACCCGGCGGGGCCCTATCGCTTCGTCAACCGCGAATACATGGTCATCACCTACGAGACCGATGCTCAGGCCATCCGCGCGCAGCTGCCCGAGCCGCTCGAGCCGATTGAGCAATCGCTCGTCCACTACGAGTGGATCAAGATGCCTGACAGTTCAGGCTTTGGCAGCTATACCGAGTTGGGAATCGTGATCCCGTGCCGGTTCGGCGACGAGGAAGTCGGTTTCATCTCGCAAATGTATCTCGACGACGATCCGCCGATCGTTGCGGGGCGCGAAATCTGGGGCTTCCCAAAGAAATACGCCCACCCCAAGCTCGAGATCGTCAAGGACACTCTGACCGGCACGCTCGACTATGGCGGCCAGCTCGTGGCGATGGGCACCATGGGCTACAAGCACGAGGCGATGGCTGGGAACGGCGAGCGGACGCGGGCCACTCTGTCAAAGACGCAGGTCAATCTGAAGCTGATCCCAGGCGTCGACGGCTCTCCCGAGATCTGCCAGCTGGTGGCCTATAATCTCACCGAGATCACGGTGAAGGGATCGTGGATCGGCCCGGGGCGACTGCATCTCGTGCCGCATGTCAACGCGCCGGTCGCCGATCTCCCGGTGAAGAAGATCATCGTCGCTCACCATTTCGTGGCTGATCTGACGCTACCCTATGGGCGTGTTATTTTTGACTATCGCCGCGAGGCATAGGTCGCGCAGGTACGTGAACTCAGTTGCCAACATCGAAAACAAATGGCGAAGGACCATGGCAGGGTGCCGAGAGCAGGCCGGAAGTTGCTGTGAGAGTCCGCGACTTGCGCTCACCTCCCGTTGTGTACAACGGATGCGTTACCGAGGTCGATTTCTTCACACATATGCGTTACGAAGGCTCTCCACCTAACGTATGTTCAATTGCTCGTAGGATCGCGTCGAATTGATCCTCGGGAATTTGCAGCGCGATGGCGACATTTTTGAGTTTTTTCCGCTCTTCCGTGGCGATGCGCTTATCGGCGAGCAGCGTAAGATATGCGGCGCGGATGATCTCTTCCTTGGTCTCTCGGCTCATGCTTCCTGCAGCCAAAGAGAGCTCTACCAAAACGTCTCGCTTGGTGGCGTACGCCTGCGCTGCCAGCACCACGCCGCTCACGTCCACGGAACGGCCGAGCCAGTCCTTATAGACCTTCTGAATCAAACCCACCTCGCGGGCATCCAGCCTTCCATCCGCCGCGGCCATCGCGACCATCACCTTAAGGATCCAATCGGCTTCTGTCGGTATCCTCACTTTTGAAGTCTCCCGGTAACCTTCTCCCAAAGCGCTGGTTTTTGCGGCGGTACCTTGAACCCAACTAACGCCGGCGCCTGACCACGACGCATGCGATATCATCGGCCTGCTCCTCTCCCAGTGCGAAATCGTCTACGGCTGTAAACAGCTGCGAAACGAGTGCAGTCGTTGTCAAATTTTGGTCGCGTAGCAGCGTTTCGAGTAACAGGGAATCGCCGAACTCTTCTTTCAATGGATTGATTGCTTCTGTGACCCCGTCGGTGAATAGAACAAGATTGTCGCCTGGATTTAGTTGGATCGACGACGCAGTAGCGGGACGATCAGCAAACAGGGCAAGTGGAAGACCGGTGGAAAGAAGCCTTCTGGGCTCACCGGAAGCGGGGATAAGGACCGGCGCGTTGTGACCGCAATTGCAATACTGGAGAGCTCCGCTGCGCAAGTCCAGCACGGCGTAGAAAGCGGTAGCGAACAAGGATGCCGCATTGTCACGGCACAATACGGTATTTGCACGGGCTATCGTGGAAGCCGCATCCGGTTCTTCACGCGCGGCCGTCCGCAAAACTGTTACCACCACTGCCATAAAAAGGCTCGCAGGTATCCCCTTGCCGCAGACATCGCCGATCATTATCGCGTGTGTATTAATATGACAGCCTGATGAACATCTCCGTTTGCCGCCCGGTCGTTCCCGCGGCTTGTTTGCCCGTCGTGGGCGCAGCCTTCTCGACCGCCGGATTATGAGCGCGTCGTCGAGCCCGCGTTCAGGTTTGATTAACGCGCCGCGTTAGTCCATCCGCGTTTTCAGTCTGCCCGGCGCTGTTTTGCTACTTCTTGCGGGCTGAGCGTAGAGGCGCGTGCTCCGAATTGCCCAGTCAGATAATTGACTACCGCAGCGATCTCATGGTCCGAATAGCCATTACCGAAGTCGGGCATGAAGCTGGCGGTTTTCCCGATGCGAAGATGCGTCCCACCAATGAGGGCTTGGGTAGCATTGGTGCCCGCGGGGTCGTTTGCGGTCCTGCCGCCTATGAGCGATGCGTAATTGGAGACTGCACCCTTTCCATCGAACCGGTGACATCCGATGCAGGCTCCTTCGAAAACGTGCAGGCCAGGTCCGCTAGTCTCAGGCGAGGCCGGCTGCTCGGCAACCTCTCGCGCCTTTGCTGGGGTTGGCGCCGCGGCGACATCAGTCCCGTTGCCATTGGCAGGCACGCTCTTCAAATAGGCCGTGATCGCTTTGATGTCGGGCGCGGTCAGGTAGCGCAGACTGTTATCTATGACCTCAGACATCGGACCTCCGGCAGACCCCCTGCCCTCGGCATGGCCCGCCGACAAATAGCCCTCGAGCTGCTCGTCGGACCAGCTGCCGATGCCCCAGTCGTGATCAGGGGTGATGTTGTAAGCCTTCCAGCCTTGAATCATGGCGCCGGCGAACTTCCGGTTGTTGTTCACGGCGAACAGGAGATTGCGCGGTGTGTGGCAATCGCCGCAATGGCCGAGCGCCTCGACAAGATAGGCGCCGCGATTCCACTCTGCCGGTTGATCTTCGTTCGGCCGGAAGTGATGCGACGGCTTGAACAACAGCGTTCCAGAACATCATCAGATAGCGCTGATTGAACGGGAAGGAGACCTCGTTGGGCGGGGGCGTATATTTCACCGGCTTGAGCGTCCGGAGGTAAGCCTTGATGGCGAGCACGTCGTTGTCGGTCATCAGCGCATAGGACGTATAGGGAAACGCGGGATAAAGGTGCTTGCCGCCCTTGCCGATTCCCTGATGCAGAGCCCTCAGGAATTCCTTGTCGCTCCACGCCCCGATGCCCGTCTCAGGGTCTGGAGTGATGTTGGTCGAGTAGATCGTGCCGATCATGGGCAGCTTGAAGGGCAAGCCACCGGCAAAAGGCTTGCCTCCAGGCGCGGTGTGGCAGGCCGCGCAATCCGCTGCACGGGTCAGATATTCGCCACGCGCCACCAAATCGGCGCTGGCGAGGCTTGGGGGAGCGCCGGTCGGATCAGGTCCTTTAAACTCCGCAAGCTCGACCCGCTTGCCTTTGGCAAAGCCGGAGGGATCGCCGGCGCGAAGAGCCCACCATGCGCCCGCCACGACCGCCAAGAGGACGATCACCAGGGGAGCGAGTTTTTTGAGGCGCCTCATTTTGGCTCCCGGTTGCTGTGTCCTGGGGTGTCCAGCATGGCGGCCTTCGTCCAAAACCCTAAGCGGGGCGCAGTTGATCCTTGATGGGAAGCTTACGGATGCGCTTTCCGGTCGCGGCAAAGATGGCGTTGGCCATCGCCGGCGCGATGCCTATCGTCCCCGGCTCGCCGATGCCGCCCGGGGCTTCGCCGTTCTTCACGAGGTGCACTTCGATCGTCGGCGTTTCGTTGATGCGCAGGACCCGATAGTCATTGAAATTATTTTGCTCAACGCGGCCGTCCTTGAGAGTGATCTCGCCCCACAGCACGGCGCTGATGCCGAAGATGATTCCGCCCTCGATCTGCGCCACGATGGTGTCGGGGTTGACGATCTGCCCGCAATCGACGGCGCAAACCACGCGCCGGACTCTGACCTCGCCCTCCTTGGTCACCTCGACTTCGGCGATTTGGGAAAGGTAGGTGCCCATGACGAATTGCACCGAGACGCCGCGCCCTACGCCCTCGGGAAGGGGCGTACCCCATCCCGCCTTCTCGGCGGCGAGATTGAGCACGCCGAGAAGGCGCGGCGATTTGCCGAGCAATGAGCGGCGAAATTGGATGGAATCTTTCTTCGCCGCTGAAGCCAGCTCGTCGACGAAGCTCTCGACGACGAAGACATTATGCGTGGGGCCGACGCCGCGCCAATTGCCCGTCGTGAGGCCTGGCGGCTCGTATCGAACGTACTCCAAGAGGAAGTTCGGCAGATCATAAGGCGGCTCGGCGCCCTCAACAGTGTCGTTGTCATACCCATTCTTGAAGGCTGGTGGCACCCACCGGGCAAAGACAGATGAACCCGTGATACGATCGTGCCAGGCGATCGGCTTCCCGTCGGCATCTAGCCCTGCGGTGAGCCGGTCCAAAAAATAGGGCTTGTAGACGTCGTGCTGGATGTCTTCCTCCCGACTCCACACGACCTTTACCGGGCCTTCAACCTGTTTGGCGATCGCCACTGCCTGGGTGATGTAGTCCACTTCTAGCCGCCGGCCGAACCCGCCGCCGAGCAAATGATTGTGCACGAGGATCTTCTCCGCCGGCAGCCCGGTGACCTGCGCGGCAGTGGCTTGAGCGCGGCTGACCACCTGATTTCCTACCCAGATGTCGCAACCATCTGCGCGCACGTGCACGGTGCAGTTCATCGGCTCCATCGCGGCATGTGCCAGGAATGGAACCTCGTACACAGCCTCTACCTTCTGGGCGGCGCCAGGCAGGGCATTGCCGAAATCGCCCTCTTTCTTCACGACGACGCCTGAACTCTGTGACGCGACGTCCATTTGGCGAACAATGTCGGCGGTGGAGAGCTTCGCGTTTGGACCCTCGTCCCAACCAATGTCGAGCACAGCGAGCCCCCGCATCGCAGCCCACATATCAGCGCCTACTACAGCAACAGCGTCGCCGATCTTAACGACCTGGCTCACGCCCTTGATCGCCATTGCTTTGCTTTCGTCGACGCTCGCGAGCTTTCCGCCAAAGACGGGACATGCCGCTACGGTCGCGAATTTCATGCCTGGGATCATAGCGTCGATGCCGTACTTGGCCTTGCCGTTCACTTTTTCCGGCGTGTCGAGTCGTTTGGCCGGCGTTCCGATGAGAGTGAAGTCCTTGGGATCCTTGAGTACGACCTTGTCGGGCACTGGCAGTTTCGCCGCCGCATCGACCAGAGCTCCGTAATTGATCGTTTGCCCGGTCGGCGAGATCACCGCGCCCTTTTCGGCATGGCATGAGGTCGCATCCACATTCCATTGAGTTGCTGCCGCTTCGATCAGCATGACGCGGGCGGTGGCGCCCGCGCGCCGCAACGGCTCCCAGTAACCCATCACTGAGGTCGAACCGCCAGTAACTTGGAATCCGATGAGTGGATTGGCATAGAGCTTGTTGTCGGCAGGTGCTGCCTCGACGCCCACCTTGGCGAGATCGACCTCGAGCTCCTCAGCGATTAGCATCGACATCGAGGTATAGGTGCCCTGCCCCATCTCGACCTGCGGCATGACGAGCGTGATTGTGTCGTCGGGCCGGATGCGTACGAAGGCGTTGGGGGCTAAGGTCTCGTCCGAAGCTTGCGCGTAGGCCCCGATCGTTCGAGGGAGGCAGACGCCGAGCAATAACCCACCGCCGGCAGCAGCCGTCGTGACAAGAAATGTCCGGCGCGAAAGGCCCCGCTCTTCCTTTCTATCGTCGTCGACCGGTTTCAGCATTGCCCAGATTTTCGCCTCAAGCGGATTGAGATGCTTGTTTGATAGCTGCGCGAATACGCGGGTACGTGCCACAACGGCAGATGTTGCCTGACATGGCTGAGTCGATGTCGGCATCGGTAGGGTTGGGATTGCTCTCGAGAAGAGCCGCCGCAGACATGATCTGACCCGACTGGCAGTAGCCGCATTGTACGACTTCGATGTTGAGCCAAGCCCGCTGAATCTTCGCCCCGCTTTCGGTTTCGGCGATCGCCTCCACGGTCGTGATCTTCTTTCCGACGACATTAGCCACAGGCGTGATGCAGGATCGAATCGGGCGGCCGTCGAGATGTACGGTGCAGGCTCCGCATAGCGCGACCCCGCAACCGAACTTCGTTCCTGTCAGCCCGGCGAGGTCGCGCAACACCCATAGGAGCGGCATGTCATCGGGAACGTCGAACTGCTGCTCTTGGGCGTTAATAAAGAGTGTCGGCATTGGTCACCCGCGGTGGACAAATGGTCGGCGTGGTCTTTGACGGGGGTCATTTTCTTGCGTCCAACGTTCGGCGTCTAGACCTTATTCGGAGGCCCTTTGCCACTCTCGGCGTCATCCAACGGCAGCGGGGCAATCGTCATCCTTGGAAGCTGGCACTTAGCGACACCGAAGCTGATCGAGCGAATGTCAGCTTTTGACCCAAGCGGACCGTTGAGACGCGAAGATTTGCGGAATGCCTATTTGGCTACCGCATCGAGTTGTCTCAGCAAATTGAACCTGTCGTACTCGACCCAGTCCTCAGCCAGTTTGTCATTAGCGAACCGACCGATAATTATGACGGTCCAGCTTGCCTTACGGCCCGTGGCGGCCAATCCTTCCCAACCCCCGCTCTGGGTTCCACGCCAGGTCCCTCGCCAGACTCCTTTCTCGCCGGCAAAGAAGATATCCTGCAAGGTGTAGGCAGCATCGGGAAAGGCCGCGAAGAAACCGCCCATCGCTTCTTTCCACGCGGGCACACCATGGATGGTCCGGTCACCCAGCCAGTGGGAGTCTATGTCGGCGTTCATGTATTTGTCGAGCCGTGACAGGTCGTGCCGATTGAACACGTCCTCGATATAGGCGCGAGTCAACGTTTCGAGCTGATCGGCAGTCATTGAATTAGCTCCTCTGATTTCAGGGATGAAGCCAACCATTCAGCGTGAAAGGCATGATCATCTTTTTGTCCGAATCTGGGCTTCGGACGCACGCAATGTCGCTTCATGGCACTTAGCTGACGAACACTTAATTCCGCCCGCTGGAGTGCGTCAGGCTGGCCCCTGCTGGGGTGGGCTTGGTCGTCCGAAAGCTGCTTAACTGACGAGCCGTTGGATCAGATTGACGATCAGAAGCAGGACTACCGCGCCAAGTGTGGACGTAACAATGGCGCCAACAATGCCTCCGCCGAGGGTCAAACCGAGCCCAAGTCTCGGGAACAACAGAGCTGCCATAAAGGCACCTGCGATACCGGTCAGAATGTTCCAGAGCAGCCCGAATCCCGCTCCATGAACCAAAAGCCCTGCGAGCCAACCAGCTATGGCGCCAATGCCTAAGGCCACGAGCACGCCGACGATATCCATGAAATCCCCCCATATTCTGATTCTGAGGTACCGAGCCTAGCTCAACCGCGCCAATCGAGCTAGCAAAGGTCACTAAGGGGCCAATGAAGCCAAGAGGGTTCGAGCCGCGGTGCGAATAACCGCACAACGGCTTTCGAGTTCTAAGCTTCTCATGTTGGCGCATGCGCCCTGTAACTCGGGTTGCAAACCAAAGCAGAAGTACTCGACGAGCGGTGCTGCGTCCGCTTCTGACCCAAAGTTCACGTTACGGCTTTCGGGCGACGAGCACGGCATCCATGTATTTGCGATAGATGATCTCGACGTTTGCAAAACCAAGCAACTCCAGTCTCATGATCGCGTCGGCCTCTGGCATTACCCGATCGGCGCCTTCGTCGTCTACGTAATGCAGCACCCATTCTCGCAAGAGTTCATGTTGCCCGCGGCTCCAGAGCACGTCGAAAAACAGTCCGAGCTGCCAATTAAGGGCCTCACGATGGGCTTCCCCTTGTTGGGCGTATTTGTCGGCATTGATGAGGAGACCGGCAGGCGCCAGCACGCGCCAAATTTCGTCATAGAGGCCCGCGCGATAGCTCACAGTTAGGTTGTGGAAGACGTAGCCAGAGGCGACAATGTCAAGGGAGTGTTGCGGTAGGGCAGCCAAATAATGCAGCGCGTCGTCGAGAACGATGGTGAGCCTGCCGCTTGTGATCGAGGCTCCCAGCGCCCTCTCCGCCTGCTCGATCATCTTGGGTTCATTGTCGATACCCGTCACGTCAAGCTTTGCGTCTTGAAGCAAAATTTTGGTGATGGCACCGTCTCCCATGCCGATGTCGAGCACGCGAAGAGGACGGTTTCGGCCTTGGGTGAAGCCGCCCAATGCTTGGGCGAAGACCTCATGCACGTCGTCGAGGAACGGCCGGGCGAGACGCCACAGGGGATAGTCGTCGCTGAGCTTGCCGGCGAAGCGCCGCTCGCCGAGGCTATCGCTGCGTTCCGCTACTACTTTCTTGCTCATTGTTGCGATCCCGATGTCGCGTGGCCTGTTTGCGACGGGAAGCGCATGCACCACCTTGTCCAAAGACCGCTCGCAATGAAGAGATTTTTGGCCGACCTCCGCCCTGTCGACCAGGCTGTCGAAGGCAGCGCTGCGGCCCGAGTCCGTAAGGCGCGAATACTTTCAGTCGGCAGCCTAGAATGCGGCCGCTTGCCGCGTGAAAAACTCGTGAATTGAAATAATGAGACGTCGCCTGTGTCGAGGTAGGACATAAGAACCGCATGGGGCAGGCTCGCACGCAACCATAGGAGTTCTGGACCGGAATCATCTCGTCATAGATTCCGTTACCATCAGCGTTCGATGACGAACTAAGCTCAAGATTGGTAAAACGCTGACCGGTAAATTTCTCCCCGTCTCGAAAGTGTCGGCGTTTGGGCTGTGGACGACAAATGGCCTGGCGTCTTTGTCATGCGGCAGCTGCAGACGGGGTGTCGGCCGAGCTGCACTGCACTTTCGATCAGATAGCGAGGAGGATCAAACACATGGCACGCACGGGATATTGGCTTACGCCGCCCACGAGACTGACTTTAATTGTTTCTCTGGTTCTCGTGATCTTAGCCCTGCTCGTCCACTACGCCCATGTTTCGATACCCGTAGTCGGTGCCCACGTTTTCGAGACGCTTCTGATCGGCTATCTGGTTCTGCTCGTGGGCAATCTGTTCCGCGGACTTTAGTGCCGCATCCGCTGTTCGAAACGAGATTTCACCACGCCGAAGCCCGACAAGGCATTGTACGGCAACGGACGACCTCGATCTTCGTCGTTTTTCTCTCGGCCAACAGAGCGACGGATGCGGATGAGGATACCTCGCACCGGCGCGGCAATGTCATCGGCGACTCCGCCATGCATCCTCGATTGGCTTTGTCACCATCCCTATTAGTTCAACACACATTTTTCGCCGACAATGGGGCAGTCGGTTCCTGCTGAACGTGGCTCGCCATTGGATCCAAAGTAGTCAACATGGCTCGCGCGGCCGTACACAAAGGAGATCTTTACGGAGCAGGATTGCCCGGCTGCGTATGACCAGACCTCCGCGGCACCTTCCGTGGTCTTTTGAGTAGGGGCACCCAAGCAGGACGAAATCTGCTTCTGAGTCATGCCGAGCATATTCGAGTGAGCTTCCGAACTCGGGCTGCGCAGAGAGCAACCGGCAATCGCCGAGCAGCTGAGCAGGAAGACGAACAGAACCCTCATCGGTAGCGTATCCGTCTCGATTCGCGCGAATTGGGCGGTCTTAACAGAAGCGGGCTGGTTCGTCCCTGATTCGACGCCTAGTCTTCACTTCAAAGTGGATCCGCATCCGCTCCGCGCTGCGTCTACATGACCCGCAACAGGACACAAAACAGACAACCAATCATGAAATTCTCTCATGATGATAGAGAACTCAGAGCTCGACCGACGGCTGACGCAAGTCAATTGCCGCATAACGAACGTGGCTCGCCTGAGGCGAATAGGAGCGATCTCCGAGCGCGACGCAGAGCACCAGCTTAAACAGGCTGTGGCGTTTCGTGCGAATCTAATGCGTTTGGTCGGTCGCCAAAATCTTATCTTTGACGCCTAGGGCGGTGGAAAGTACGCACACCTGACGTGGCCACGGTGTGAGGTCCGGTCGTGGGTACGGAGCCGCGATCCTTGTTGATCGGAGGCCCGTGGTCTTAACCGCGGGCCTTTTTGTGGCTGCGCGCGTCCACAACGTGCGGCACAAATTCGTTGGGGGCGTCGGCGCTCGGCTGCTGATCCTCAGGTGCACAGTCGCTTGTTCGCCTCTCCCTTTTCATACCACAACGCTCTCGCCGGGAATTAGCTCTGACCGATAGAACCTGCGCGCCGGCACTCAAAAAGAAGAGTTTGGTCCACCGTTGCATGGACCCCTGGTACGTCATCCACCACTCACGGCGACCGCCACGATTTGAGGAGGCATGTTTGCACTGGTGTCCTTACCTGGCCAAACCCCTTCGACTCGGCGCGTCGTTCCTGCACCTGAAACTCTCACTCTAGAGAAACCCAAATCGCGAAATTTTTGTGCGATTTGCGCGTTGCCAGCTAACTGCTCGACCGAAGTGAGGGCGAGGATTGCCTGGTATCGCTTTCCTTGGTGAACCGTAAATTGAGCGGCAAAGCTCGAGGCGCTGGCGAAGGTGGTGGCGATGACGAAAGCTACAAGGGCAGTCATTGAATTGGGGCGGCTTTTCTTGGTCATTGCGAACGTCCTCTTGGTTTCCCTCTTTCGAGCCTGCCTTCAGGAGTATCTAACGGCCATTTGGTAGTGGAGCGTGCTGAACCATCGTTGAGCCGCCCGTTCAGGTAGTGTTAAGGGAGTTGGAGCCGCTCTACCCCGCCATCCCACCCAAAATAAGGCCGCAACGCGGTGGTGTGGCTCCTCAATACCCCGCACACTGGCCCTTCGGGGTCGATCTCGCTTGGTACCGGCCTCACGTTCTATATGCTTAGCCGAAAGGGGACGGAGGAAAGCAATGGGGATGATGATTATCCGGCATAAGATAAGGGACTACGGCCAATGGCGTCCTATTTTCGATAGGCATACCAAAATGCAGAAGGCTGCAGGCCTCAGTAATCCGCGCGTCTACCACTCCGCCGACAGCAATAAGAGTGAGATTGTGGTCGTCTTCGACACCAAGGACACGAAGATGGCAAAGGACTTCGCTGCTTCGGTCGATCTCAAGGAAGCAATGGCGGAGGCTGGTGTCGTCGACATCCCAACGATCTATTTTCTTGATTCGATTGATTAGCGCGAGGTCGAACCAACGCGCCCATAGTTGATGCGGCTTCCGGTTAACTCTGAGCATGCCGTTGTCGAACAGCGGCCATTCGGCATTTCTTGGAGGAGAACAATGCCTCTCACTCGACTCAAGGAGGAATACCTCGAGCAGGATGGCGTTCGTTTTCTCATGGAGGACGAGTCCGGTAGCACAGTCGCTTGCAGAGTGAGCCATCAGGCGTTGCGAGATCACGCCGACCGCGTGCACTTTTCAGGTAACGATGGCGCTGTCTTCGAGGCGTATCGCGAGCTGATCGAGGAACTTGCGAGTGAGGCCCACGATGCTGAAGGACCTTTCGACGCGCACGGTCGGATTCTAGTTACGTCCGAGGCGCTCGCACGGGTAATGCGCAGCGCTTAGGTGACGCGGCCCCGTGATCGCTGATTGGGTATTCGCGTGGCCCTCATTTATTCTCGCTAGTAGCTTCCCTAACCGAGCAAGCTTCGCGTGCCTTGATGCGGTGCGACCGAGCCAAGAGGTCATCATGTCTTCGGCCGACACGGTTTGCGGCTATAGCAAAAAAGAAGAGCGCCCTAGGGAGCGCCCTTCTCAACCGGGTAGAGAGGTATTGCCCGCCGAGGGGACCCGGTCGGGACGCAAGAATGATGCTCTCCGTCCGCCTCGCGCGTCTCCGTGGCGAGCCGTCGCGCGACGGTTTGGCAGGCGGAACCCGTTAGCACGTCCTAGCAGACGCTCGGCGGTCCTAGCAGCGCGGAGCGGTCTAGGAGGTAGTCTTCCTTCAGCCGATTGAGCAGCACGATATAGGCGTCTGCCGCTTCGGGGTCTAAAGCGGCGCCGTGAGCGGCGGTCCAATCCCCGAGTTCTCCGACAGGCGCAATTACTACCTCGCTACCGCTGCCATGCTTGCGTAGCTCTGCTTCAAGCAGCGCCTTAAGTGCCTCGGCAGCCATCATCTGTCGCTGGTCGTTCAATTCCTGCGCCTCCGCCGCCACCGCGCCACGTTCTTCCATCTCGATCCCTCCTCGGTTCCTAAACTTCTGGCGCACAACAATAATTGATGCTTGGGAGTCACGGGCAATTCGGTCCAGGGTCCCATAATTTCCCGGACCTCGTTTGCGCGGTGCATGTCCACTTTGCTTTCCGATCCATCCCACGAGAGGGTCAATGAATACAACCCCCGCTGCAAGTCATGCAAATAGCCCTCCATTCCAAGACGCCTTCCAACATGCCTGATCGATCTCCTGACTGCGGTTCCATGCCTACATGGTCACCTTGGTACTTGTGTCGCCGTCACCAAACTCTGCATCAAGTCGGCCCGTACCACGCTAGCATCCTCGGCCTTCGACCAGGCTTGGACGGAAACCTCGACGACCTTCTCCGTAAGGTTCGACGTGCTGATATTCGGTGGCGGCGTCTTGAGTACGCGTTTGTCCCGTTCGAGATATGTGCGTATCCTGGACGAGATCGACTCAACGTCCTTGTCGAGCGCGACTGGAAAACTCACGCTTACGCGGCGCGTCGGATACACGGAAAAATTGGTCAGCACTGCGCCCCACACCTGGCCGTTTGGGATGAGTACTTGAACATTGTCGTCGCTGGCCAACTCGGTCATGAACATATTGCCCGCAACCTCAATGCTATCTCCGAGCCGCAATGGCCGAAAGGCGAGCAGCATGATTCCTGCAGCCACGTTCGAGAGTATGCCCTGCAGCGCTAGCCCAATCGCCAGCGAGGCGACACCGAGTATAGCAACGATTCTGGTCGCCTGGATTCCGACAACCTGAAGGATGACACAAAGGGTCACGACGAGGACGGCGTAGTAGGCCAGGCTGGACAAGAATGTCCCAACCGTCGGGTCCATATACGTGGCCGACATTAGGGCGCGTTGTGTGATCCGTTCGATCCTTCCGGCTATCCACCAGCCGATCAAGGCGACGACGATGAGAGCCCCTAGGAAATTGATGCCATAGACTAAAAGCAGGTTGCTCCTAGCCTATCAGAGCAAGATCAATCCTGCCCATGAGCATACTTTCGGCGTAGCGGAATCCGATTCACCGTCTCTGTATTGAGGATCAGCGCGCGGATCTTGCCGCCATCCTCGCAGCTGGTAACATCGCTAAGATGGCCCGCATGGCTGTAGCGAGCGCTGTTCTGCCATCGCCGAAGCGCGTCCTGAGTTCTGAGATTTACTCGGAAACCCAACGGGCCGTTCCACAAGAAGAAGCCCCGCACCCCAGTGTCTATGCGGGGCTTCTCGGTTCCGCTCTGGGGAACCTGTGTGACGGGTGTCGCGTCACACAGTAGGCGAGGAGAGCGCGGCAGCAACTAGGCGAAGGGTGGGAGAGAAAGTGGAGAGCCCCAGCACGGGGGAGAGCCAGGGCTCTCCGGTTCCTCATGGGGGGAACCAGTGGCGCGGGAGGGAAAAGACCGCGTCACCGCCCACTAGGTAAGGCCTCTTTAGCAGTATTCAACCTAGCCCTGATGCGTCACAGCCCGAGGCATTGACATGGGATCGTCCTAGTCATGGGTCCGGGCCCTCGCAGGATACTCTGGACGGTGGGGTGGGGAGCGCCAGGGCTTGGAAGAACGTCCGTGTACGCCGATGGGTTCCGAAGAAATGCCCCGGCCACCGTGGGGCTGCCGGGGCTCAAGGATGCTGTGGATGATATGAGCGTTGCCAACCTAGACCCGGATCATGACGGCCTGATAACGGGCAAGCCCACTCTGGACGAGGCAGCCTAAACCTCGCGGAGAGCTCAAATGAAAAGCCCTGGCCGCATTGGGCGGCCAGGGCTCAAGTTCACCACGCCAAGAATGGGTGTCTAATGGGGCGATGGATAGCCCCAGAAGCACATGAGGTCCGCTAGGGACCAAAAGCCGACTCACCAGAATATGGTAGTCAGTTCAGAGTGTTCTTGAAGATCTTCCCGTCTTTCATAATCACTTTGAAATTCCTGCTGGGGTCTCCGACAAGATCGAGTTTCTCAAGTGGATTGCCATCCACCACCAGGAGATCGGCCAAGGCGCCCTCCTCAACGACGCCAAGCTTGCCTGGGTACGGATTGCGGAGACCGGACAGAGCAAGTAGCTCGGCATTTGCTGACGTCGCCATGGCCAGCGCTTCGGCCGGCGTGTACCAACGAATGAGTGCGGCTAAGCGGTTACCCTGCTGCTCCGCTTCGCGCGCGGAAAACAAGATGTCGGTACCGAACGCGGTCTTGAGATGGTACTTTTTCGCGAGCCGGTAGACGTTATCGGTGCCTTCAATTACTTGCTTCATTTTTGCCTGCTCCGAAGCACCGAGTTGCTGAGCGCCGCCTTCCCCTTCCTCGTCAAGGAAGGGCTGTGTGCTTAACCAGATACCCTTCTCTGCCATCAACTTTGCCGTTTCCTCATCCATCAGATGTCCGTGCTCGATGCATTTTACTCCCGCGGCGATTGAACGCTGGATGGAGACCGGCGTGTAAGCATGAGTGGCGACATAGGTGCCCCAATTCTCAGCCGCTTCGACGGCTGCGCGAAGCTCGGGCTCCGTAAAGGTGACGACATCGAGAGGACTGAACGGCGAGGCAACACCGCCGCCAGCAGTGAGTTTGATCTGAGATGCGCCTTGCATGAGTTGCTCTCGCGTGCGCATCCGAACCTCATCCGGGCTGTCGGCAATGATGGCTGCGCCCATCTGCTCTACTCGGGAAAGCGTTCCCGGCCTCCTGGGCAACTCCGAAAGCGAACGGAAATCTCCATGACCGCCGGTGATCGTGATCACGGCGCCGGAAGGGTAAATGCGCGGTCCCGGCAGGAGACCTTCGTCGATCGCTCGCTTCAAACCGAAGACAGGTCCGCCCATATCGCGGATGGTTGTGAAGCCCCGCATCAGGGTGGCGGTCGCTTCGGCTCCGGCCAGTAGATTGAGATAACCGATGTCACTGGCCAGCGCCTCGACGGGATTAGGACGCACCAGCATGGCGTGCCAGTGCACGTCGATTAAGCCGGGCATTAGCGTGCGCCCGCGACCATCGATTGTGGTGACATTGGCGACATCGTCGATAGAGATCGGACCGGTCGAGATTTTGTCGATCTTGTTGCCACGAACAAGCACATTGGAAGGTCCCGAAAGCGAGCCATTCTTGCCGTCGAATATGCGTACATCTTGGATCAGAACCGAGGATTGAGGTGGTGGCGGACCGGGTTCTGCCTCAACTCTGTCGGGGAGGTGAGATGCTGCAAGCAGCGTCGTGAGCGCGGCGATGTGTACGCGAGACCACATGGTATCCTCTCTGAGACATTAACTAGAGACGAGACTTCTAGGATAGCACCCACCCGAGAGTCAGCGCATTTTCTCGCGTTTGAAACCCCGCTTCGTACCAGAAGCAGACTCGGCCAGCGGCTGGCCTTCATCGAAGCCTTGTGGGCATCGGCGTTCCCTTAGCGACACGCGGACTAATTGTCAGTCTGTCGGTGGGTGCTATCTACAAACGAGGAATCCAATTCAATGGCTTAGAGCGATTGGCGCATTGCCCATGCTCGCTCGGGTTTTCAGCGGGTGTTGCGAGGGGCTCAGCGAGGCGAATTTCGCTCTAGCATCGGCGCCAGGTAGCTGCCTGGCGTTAGCCGACCTACGGAGCGCCTTAACGCCGCTCAGTGGCATCACGCTCACGATTCTGGAGCGTCAAATCGCGTCGCTCGTAAAGATGCTCTTTGGCAGCGCATCTCCTTGCGGACTGGTCCGTCCGAGATCATAGTGGCAACTTCGGAAGTGTTGCCATGCAAGTACCGCGGATCGAACTCCTGCAGCGCACGCCGGTTTTCGGCGGCATCCGGGCCGATGTCCTTCGGTTCTTGCTCGGCTTGTGTCCATTAGTGTCCGTCCCGGCGAACGAGTTCTTTTTCCGCGAACACGACCAGGCCGATTCTATGTTCCTCCTCGAAACGGGCAAAGTCGCCGTGCTGAAATCTTGGCGAGGACAGGACTACCTCCTCCGAATTCTGAAGGAGGGCGACTGCTTCGGAGAGATGGCGGTGATGGACCTCTTGCCGCGCAGCGCCTCGATCCGCGCAGTCGAAGATTGCACTGCAATCCGTCTTTCCGTCGCTAGCCTCTATCAGGTCTACGAGCACGATCTCAAGCAGTTCGCGCTGATCCAGATGAACATGGGGCGGGAAGTGAGCCGACGTCTCCGGGAGACGGATAATCAGCTGTTCCGCGCCAGGATGGGGGCGCCGGAGGCGGGTATAGAGGATCGCCTCCTGGCGGGCTGAAGGTCTGCTTGTGGCAGATTGTGTTGATTTAGTCGGAGGTCTCGGGGAGCAGACGTCGCCGGTAGAATAGCGTTTATCACCGCGGTGATTTTTGGAATCAGGATTCGCGATCAGCTGGGTTGCGAAATGGTTTTCTCCACGATGCAGCCAAAGTGCTCGCCCAAAGAGTATTTCAACAAAATCGGCATCGAAGCGAACATTCGCTTCCGTCGCGTCCGCTTCAGACCCTGAGCGGGACATTCAGTCGTTGATCGCGCGTTAGCGGATGCCTCCTAACGACGACGCCATTGTGGTCGTTAAGACTAAGGTCAAGAGTCGGCGTCATTTGCGAACGCTAGCTGCAACATCCCCCAGCCATTGCTGACACGTGCGATTGCTCGCGTTAGCGAGTCGCACGCTGCTGGTCACCACGCTCTTTAGCAGGGCCGGGGGATGGCTTATCGAGCGGTTCCCAAGAGAAGCCGGCAGAGGCGCGATCCGGCTTGGTTTTCTCAGTCTCGTGGCGCGCGACTCGCACTTCATGCGGCTGGTCATAAGGGACCGTCGATTACGACCTGATGGCCGGTTCCTAGAAAATCGGTAGCGACGTGGCAAAGGCCACAGCGCCTAGTTGGGGTGATGTCATAGGCTTCCATACATCAATCGTCCTCGACGATCAGAAAGGAGCGCAGCTATGAAAACCTCACTCACAATCGCAACTATTGCGTTGGCGTTTAGCGCAATCTTGAGCCTCGCACCCACGGTGGCGACTGCCGACTACTCGGGTAAGACCCCAGGCAGATGCGGGGTCGCCCCCTGCCCAGACCAACAGCAAGCGCAGCGGACCTCTTGGCCGACACCGTCGACCTCATATCGCGGCGTCAGGTAGACCTATGAAGATGCATGCCAGACTGATGAAGCTGCATGCTAGATTGGCCTCTCCCTTTGGGGAGGCCAATCGACCCTCCTTTTTGGAGCCTATTCTCCTGTTCCTGTTTATGGTGATGATTGGATCTCTACTGGAGATGCTCTAAAAGCACCCCACGCGTGAATTGCGTGATTGTCATGGCCAGCCTCTCAGCTAATTCTTCAGCGGACCCGCTTCCCGCTTCGGCACTGAACGGACGTACCGACCGAGCCGACTGATGTCTGCTGTTGGGGAGAGCGGACGCATCGCAAACGCGCCTCTACTTCCGCTGGTGACCCCTTTCGGACATCAGCAAGCTCATGAACCTGGCGCGGATCGGGCTTGTGCCCTATATTTTGAGCGCTGCACCTTCGGCCCCGTGATGCTGCGCACCGGGGCCCACCTGTTTCGCGACGGCAAGCCCAAGGACTGCTTAAAAAGGACGGAGCGACGCATCTCAATGGTCAATTGCGACGTAACGGGAGCAGGCTGGACTGACCAGGCACGATTCAAGGAGAAGACGATATGAGCAAACTTCTGCGTTCGGGCGTGACGGGTTGCGCGACAATCCTGCTCGCCGCCATGTTAACAACGCCCGCGACGGCGCGGATCGAATGCCGCGGCAATTTCCAGATGAACAAATCTGGACCGATCGCCACGCCTTATTGCGAGGAGGAGCAAATCGCGTTCGTGGCACGGAGCTATGGCCAGCGGGTCACCGCCGCCGAGGTTCACAACAATCCCCTCACCAAGGTCTATCTGTGTCAGACCATTGGCTATGACTCACGGTTGAAGGGATCCTGCGCGGGTTATGGACCGGACTCCTTCGGCCGCGGTCGTTAACTGTGCTCGGACGCGAGGCGTGATGAACTATTGCCCCAAGATTGCCTCCGTGCGCGTGTTGCGAAGGCGCTAGCCCAAGGAGGCGAAGGCAGCCATTTGGTCGATCTCCGCGCACAAATCCACGGCAGTGCCAGGCGCACATTTGCCGTCCCCATGGAGGTTAGTCATGTTACGCAATATCGCATTCGTCATCGGTTTTGTTGTGTTTCCGGTGCTTTCCACTGCAGCCTCAGTCTGGGCAGCTGACTTCGGCACTGCAGAGGAAGCCAAGGCTATGCTTGAGAGAGCCGTGGTCGCGGTGAAAGAGGACAAGGCGAAGGCGCTTGATATGTTCAACAATGGCGACGGCGGGTTCAAGGACCGTGATCTTTATGTGTGGTGCGCCAACGCGTCGGACGGCATCGTAACCGCGCAGCCTTACATGAATAGGGGCAAACAGCTGAGAGACATCAAGGGCAAGCATGGTGCTCCGTTCGGTGAAACGATTATGCAGAATGCCACCGAGGGAACGATAAAAGAGACCACCTACTGGTGGCCGCGACCCGGCGAGGACGAGCCCCTCGAGAAGGAGACTTTCTACACGAAGGTCGGTGACCAGATCTGTGGTGTCGGCTACTACAAGAAATAACTTGCCGGGCACTTATGTCCGCTAATGACCCAAAACGGACAATGTGTGACGGCTGCCTTATTAAGCCCAAAGCATGTTCGCGCTGTCGATTGAGTCGAGGAATGAGCTATAGTGGAGAAACGAGGGAGTTGAGACCGAGATAATGCGGGGGCCGGGTAAGGAGCCTGGCCATGAAGGTGTTGATGTTGTTAGGGCTCGTAGGCGCCGCCATCTACGGGGCCCTGGTGTTAAGTTCCGATCTTTTTCCGCGCGATCCAGCAGAAAATGCGTTCGCCTGGCGGAGCCTCGGCAATCCGAGTGACCGCCGGTTGCGTTCGTGGGGTACTGATCTTCCCTCCTTAGCACGCTCGAGTTCTCAGGAGGCGTCGCTTCCCTTGCCCAAGCCCACTGTGACGGCAGCATCAACTTCCCCTTCAGCCGGCTCAGAGGGAAAACCAACTTCCGCACGACCCGATCTCGTGCGCGCCAACCGCTACTCAAACTGCAATGGCGACCCCCGCAAAGAAAGTGGCGGGAGAGGCAGCGAAGGCCAATCCGGCGCCCACTGCAAAGAAGCGCGTCAGGGCGTCTAGACCCGCAGCTCGGATGCCGGATAAGTTCGCCGTCACGCAATTCGACAGGCGATGGGAGCGGCGCGCTGCACGTCGCGGCGGTTTCTTTTTCTTCGGCCGCCGCTTCGCTAGAGCTGAGTGAGCCAGCCTATAGGCAGAGGAGCGAGGGCACCAGGGCACCCCGACCCATATCGGTCGGACACTCCTCCTATAACTGCGGTTCGGACGCTTATGCAGCCTGCTCCTTTGACGCCCGAGCGGCTTGGCTGACGCAATCAAGTTCCTCTCGAACGGCCGCATCGTGAAGCCACTCCCGCGCTTCCTCGTATCCTTTCTCGAACCGCAGCTCAAAGACTATGGGACGCCATCCGTGAAATTTGCCTGACCTCGCTAGTTCGCGAGCCCTGGCTTGGATTCGCTTAAGATTGGTCATCACTTGCCTCACAGCACCCTCGTCCAGCCCAGCTACACCATATAGGAGACCAGACCCCCGAAGCGAAGGCTAACGCAGGCTAGAGAAGCTGTTTTTGTCGCATACCAAGCTCAATCTGGAGGGCAATCGGCGAGTGTCCCCTGATGCGGTGAGGTGGGGCACTCTTAAGGCGCTAGGCCACCGCATCCCAACCCCGCGCAAACCTGGTGGCGCTTTTCGATTTCTAACCCCCTTGCGCGTGGTATGGCTCCTCCAAGTGCCACGGCACTGGAGCAGGCGCAGTGTTGTCAGCGTCGCCTAGACGCATCTCCACCAGGGCTAACTTGAACCGAACGCCTTTGCTGGAGTTGAGCTGTCTATCAACAGCCAGGAGGCCCTCTAATGTCCGACATGAGCCGCGTCAAAGAGCATATGGAAGTCATCGGTGCGGACGGAGTTCACGTCGGTACTGTCGATCGCATCGTCAGCGGCCGGATCAAGTTGACCAAAGCCGACAGTGGTGAAGGTTTGCACAGAGGCCACCATCACTACATCGACGGCAGCCTTGTGGCCGAAGTCGAAGGCGATAAGGTTCGCCTCTCGGCCAATGGTGACGTCGCTGTGACTATGGAGCAAGAGGCCTAACTGGCGCCGGACCCGACCCGCAAAATTAGGCGTGGCGATTGTTACGTCGACGATCGCGTCCGCTTTCGCAGAAATGCCGGACATCGCTCCGCTGCGAGGCCAACCTTCCTATTTGTCGGGGATGACGATCTCTTGCTCTATCGCATCGACGACGAATCTTGCGCATAGCGGCAGCAGCTTTCAATAAGCGCACTCAGTCGACAATGACGAGGACTGTCCCCGTGTCCGCTATTTGGTCGCGACCCACCACAGCGCGGGGGCGAGCACGGCCAGGAGGACAATTGGCATCCATATGAACCACGCCGCGCCGGCATATTCTCCGCTCACAACGCTATAAAGCAGCGCGAGACCGGACAGAGTAAAGGCTGCCGCGACGCCAGCTATGAACGGCTGCTCCTTTAGCCATCCCAAGGATGCGAGCCAAGGGCCGATCGCAATACCGAGAACAAAACCTCCAGCCCAGCGCACCCACCCTGGATTTGTTGGCACACCTGGATCTCCGCTCAACTGAAACATTGCGTACGGCATCAGAAGAAAGCCAAACCCGTACATCACCCCAACAATTGCCGCCGCTCGTAAAGCCAAGCTCGTGGCATCGATTTTGAGTTCAGACTTTGCCATTACCAGTGCTCTTTCAGGTTGATTACGTCGAAAAGGGAGGTTCTTCCGCCACTCGCCTCACGGAAACTCCGGCCAAGGCATCCCCGATAACAACACTAGCGAACTAGCGCTTGGCAAAGCGGACATCTCTTACCCCTCGTTTCAAAGTCTGCTTCTGACCCAAAGCGGAAGTGTCCGTAAGAACGATCAGCTTCGATCGGGGGACGCTCGCGTTTGGGAGCCCAGCAGGACGACGTAGAACAGCCAGCTTCCCAGCGCGGACACAGCTGCCGCCACATAAGTCCAAGCCGCAGCTCCAAGCACATTTTGGACGCCAGCTACTTGCTCATCCCCGCGGATGATGCCCTGACTGACCAGTAACTGTTCGGCCCTCGAACTGGCATTCAACTCAACCGGCAAGGTGAGCAACGCAAATAGGGACGACGAACCGAACAAAATGACGCCAGCCCACGTCAGGGATTGCATCTGCAGCATCAGCCCGGCGACGAACAGCCAAGGAGCAATCCTTGAAGCGAACTGCACGACCGGCACGATGTACGTTCGCGCCTCCATCGGTAGGTAATCCTCCGCATCCTGAACCGCATGCCCCGCTTCATGAGCGGCAATTCCGGCCGCCGCTACACTCGGTGTGAAATAAACGTCTTGGCTTAAACGCAAGATTTTGGTGCGAGGATCGTAATGATCGGTCAGCATCCCAGGAGTGGCCTCGACCTTCACATCTTGAAGGCCCTGGGAGTCCAACAACCTGCGCGCCACCTCCGCGCCAGTGACTCCATCCTTCGTACCGACCTGGGAGTATTTGGTAACGTTGGCCTTGATACGCCATTGCGCATAGGTCCCCAAGAGGAGGCCTGGAAGGACAAGCACCCAAAAAAGAGGATCTTCGAGCATTCGCCAGTCTCCGCCAGGTTTCAGGTGAAACCCTGTTGCCCGGACGGCGTCATGTCAAACGAGTACTAGAGGTAGCTACGCTCATGGCGCAAGCAACGGATGGCACGGATCCTGATCTTGTTGTCGCAAAACTCGTCGAGGAAGTCACGGACGATAAGAGCCTTGATAAGCAGGAGCGCAAGCGGCTTCAGATCGTGAACGCGTCCAAAAAATCAACTCGAGCCGAAATTCTCAAAACTTGCGGATAAAATCAGCAACCTCAGAGATATCGCGGCAAGTCCGCCACCTGACTGGTCAGTTAAGCGACGGCTGGAATATGTTGATTGGGCACGCAGGGTTGCCAAAGGGTTGGCTTGCGTTTCTCAATTTCTCGAACATGAACTTAATGAAGTTGCGACCGAGGCCGAACGCTCAACAGTATTTCGGCGATGATTTGCGCGACAGCCTCACGCTTATCGGCCATTGAAAGTCTCCGTCGATGGGCAGGTTGGTCTTTGAACGCATCAACGGTGCGCTGTTACCCAACTTGTTACCCACGACTGGAACGCATGGGAGCGTCGAGAACATCCCGCAGACCTCAAGAGTTTGATTTGGAAATGAAAAGACCGGTTCCCAGGGGCGGATTTGAACCCACGCGGATTTTCAGACCCCGCCGCGTGTTCGGTCGCTTTTTACCCCAATTGACACGCAAGCGGTGCGGGGTTGCGTGCATTACGATCGGCAAGGACGCCAACTCATTGATTTTATTGGTA
>CAWFLU010000014.1:55000-115778 GCA_963816805.1 uncultured Alphaproteobacteria bacterium | reverse complement strand
CATCAATGACTGCACCAAGAAGCAGTACGCGCCAGAGCATTAGGTTCACTTCACATCGACCGAAATGGCGTACCTGGGCCAGAGCCTGTCTGTGGAGAGGCCTGTCCACCAGACCAGCTACTGGATGCACATGATTACCTCGCTACGGTGAACGCGCTGGAAGCGGCACGACTACCGGACGCGCCTCCTCCTGGCGACTCTGCGCCAGGCCAACCCGGTTTGGTGTCCTCTAAGTGCCAGAAGCGGGCGTAGCGGCGTCGCTTCGATAGCGTCCGCCTTTGTGCCGACAGCCGACTAAGCCCGACCAGGCGCCCGCATACGGCTGGACATCAATCCTCTTTGGCTAGTTTCGTCCGAGGGCGCAAAGTCCATTTCACGGACTCTCGCAACTTGCCCAGCGCTTCCCAATCCTCCACCGCCAACTCTACAATAAATGCACTCTTATCCCCCCGCCATACATTGCATGATGTGCAGCCCGTAAGCCGATCACCGCAATGATCGATCTGTATGAGGGGAGAACCGCAGCGGTCGCATCTAATGGGCATGAATTTCGTCATCAAGTCCAAACAGACCCGTCCGTTGATGAAAGGTGCTCCTCAAAGATCGAGTCCCAAGACAGTCCTCAGTGAGATAGTATGACCATGGAGTTACTGAGGCGGGGCGGTGACCCACCTCAAGGAGTAGAAACAATGTTCGCGTCAAGGCGTGGTGGAACAGTCATTGGTAACGGACTGAAGATTGTAGGCAATGTCACCGCCGAAGGGCTAGTCGAAGTCAATGGTCAGATAGAGGGTGATGTGCATTGCCCTTCGCTTATTGTCTCTCCAAATGCCCAAATCGTCGGAAGTATCACTGCCGAGCGAGTGGTTGTGAACGGCAAAGTGGAGGGTCCCATTCAAGGCGGCGACGTGGTGCTTAAACCGCGGGCGCATGTCATTGGCGATATTAGTCATCAATCTCTTACCATCGAGAAGGGGGCTAAGTTTGATGGCCGCGCCACGCAAGCCCCTGGTTCTAGTGGGGGCCAGCTCGTTACAATTGGCGAGAACAGGGCACAGGAAGTTTCGCGTGAGGCAAATACTGCGGCCGAGTGACTTTTCGATGTGAGTTCCGTTTGGCGCTAGGCAAAAGCGGTGCCGACGGACGCCCTCTCTTCTAATCCTTAGTTAGTGATCAGTAGCAAATCCAAACGTAGTCACCTGGCGTCCATCGCCAGCAGGCGCCCACGCCATATCCATACCAACGACCGCCCCAATAACGACCGTGACCGCGTCGATGGCCGTGGTTCCAATTATTATTATTCCAGTGCGCATGACCATGCCCGCCGTGGCCATGACCACCATGCCCATGGCCGCCGTGGCCATGACCACCACCATGACCGCCGCCGTGACCACCACCGCCTCCGTGACCGCCGACAAGCGTCACAACACCGGGAGTGGCGTCGCCGACAAGGGCACCCGCTGGCGCTCGCGCCCCCAGACTTGGCCAGTGCCGGTGGCCCCCCAAATTCGCTCAACGATCCGGGTCCCAAGCTACTGGAGGGGCACGTCCACCTGGCGACGTTGCGCAAGCCGTGAGGGGCCAGCACCATCTGCTGATGTCGTCCTTGGGACCTTCTACGTCTTCCGCGATGGCCAGCTGAGATGACAGACTTAGTGTCGTCAGAAGTCCGGGCGATCTTCAATCGCAGTCCACGGCTCTCTCCGCCGCTCGCGGTGATGGTGCCGGGCTAAACATTGCGGGCCGCTCTGCATGAGCAGCCCGCGCATTCACCAATCAAGCCCGCTCCTTTGCTTACCTATTCATGTTGTCCTTCATGTCTTGCGCGGCCTTGTTGTCCTCGGGCAGCATCTGCGCCGGTCCGAGTTTGAAATCCACCTTGCTGATCGTGCCGGTGAAGGGGAATGGCACCTGGTAGTCGGCGTCGTCCACCGGCGTGCGCGTGTCGGAGCCGATGTCGAAGGTCTCGTCCATCGTCAAGAGGACCGGAGTGGTGTGAGGGATGCCGTGGTTCGCGACGTCCTTGCCGTCCACCCTCAGCACGCCGGTGCCTCCCTTGGCTAGGCCGGGGCCGTCGTACTTGAAGTCAAATTCGAGAGTATGCTTGCCGGGAGTGAGTGGCTCCTGTCCTTCCCACCGAAATTTCTCAACCGCGAGGAGATTGTAGGTGAAGACCGGCTTGCCCTTGACCAGATAGAGCCCGTAGCCGCCGAAGCGGCCACCGTCGGTGACAATCACCCCGTCTCCACCGCCGGACGGAACCTCGACATCCGCGTCGATGGTGTAGGACTTGGCGAGGATGTTCGGCGCATCGCCATTGGGCGTGCCGGTCAATTCGCCCGCATAGGTGAACTCGGTTCGTCCAGCGGTGTAGCTCGGCTTGGGGGCGAGAACGCGCTCGAGGTGGCCATTGTCCAGGGGGAAGACCTGGTATTTCGCCGCTTCCACGACGAAGAGTTCCTGCATCTCTCGCAGCTTGTCGGGCATCGTCGCTGCGAGATCGTTGGCCTCCGAATAGTCGTCGGCAACGTTGTACAGTTCCCAATTATAGCCGTTGACCACGTTAGGTAGCTTAGGCCCGGCCAACAACCAGGGGGGTCGAGGTGGCGTCGTACAAGCAATCCAGCCATCGTGGTAGATGGCCCGATTGCCCAACATCTCGAAGTACTGCGTGGTGTGAGTGGACGGGGCGTTCGCGTTCGCCTTGTCGAACGTATAGGCCATGCTCACGCCTTCGATGGGCTTCTGAGCGATCCCGTTCACCATCTGCGGTGCCGGGATGCCGGTAACGTCGAGGATCGTTGGCACGATGTCGATGAGATGGTGGAACTGGGTACGAATGCCGCCAGCGTCTTTGATCCGGTTCGGCCAGGCGATGACCATGCCCTGCCGGGTGCCGCCGAAGTGGGAGGCGACCTGTTTCATCCACTTGAACGGCGTATCAAAGGCCCACGACCAAGCCACTGCCATATGCGGCGTGGTCTGCGGGGAGCCCCAGACGTCGTAAAACTTCAACTGATCCGCAACCGGCACTTCGATGCCTTGAAGCGCAGCTATGTCGAACGGCGTTCCGAGGATCGTGCCCTCGGCGCTCGTGCCGTTGTCGCCGCTGATGTAGATCACGAGGGTATTGTCGAGTTTACCCATGTCATCCACGGCCTGGATGACCCGACCGATCTCATGGTCGGTATAGGCGACATAGGCGCCGAACACCTCGGCCTGGCGCACGAAGAGCTTTTTCTCATCGGCGGAGAGCGTGTCCCACTTCGCTAGTTTTGCGCCGCCATATTCGGCTTGGCCGTCCGGCCACGGCGTGAGCGCCGTGTTCGCCGGAATCACGCCGAGCCGCTTCTGGTTGGCGAAGATCGTCTCGCGCAGCGCGTTCCAGCCGTCGTCGAAGAGATGCATGTTGTGGATCTTGTCGATCCACTCCTTCGTGGGCTGGTGCGGTGCGTGGCTGCCGCCGGGAACGTAGTAGAGGAAGAACGGCTTATCAGGTGCCGCCGTGTTCAACTGTTTGAGGTACTGGATGGCGTCATCCGCCATGCCAGTGATCATGTTGTAGTTAGGCTGGTCGCGCCACGGAAAGATTTGCGTGGTGTTGCGGAACAGGAATGGCGTCCACTGATCGGTCTCGCCGCCCATGAAGCCGTAGAAATACTCAAAGCCCATCCCGGTCGGCCATTGGCCGAAGGGTCCGGCGGTGCTGTACTGATAATCGGGCGTGTTGTGGTTCTTGCCGAACCAGGAGGTGGCGTAGCCATTCTCCTTCAGGATTTCGCCGACAGTGGCGTTGTCGACGCCGATGATGGAGTCGTAGCCCGGATAGCCGGTGGCCTGTTCGGCGATGACCCCGAAGCCGACGGAGTGATGGTTGCGGCCGGTAATGATCGCCGCCCGCGAAGGCGAGCAGAGGGCGGTCGAATGGAACTCCGTGTAGCGCAATCCCATTTGCGCGACGCGATCCATGGTGGGCGTCGGAATGACGCCGCCGAACGTGCCTGAAATCCCATATCCCTGATCGTCCGTCATGATCAGCAAGATGTTGGGCGCACCCTTCGGCGGCACGATGTTTGGCGGCCACCACGGCTTGGAGTCTTTCGCATCGAGATTGATCTCGCCACCGAACGCAGGCGGCGGATTGGGAATGTAATTGCCGTCGATGGTCGTGGTTGCGCTGGGCGAACCGGGCGTGCCGGTAATTTGCTGGGCCGTCGCCGGTATGATCCCCACCAGAACCAAAGCAGTGGACGTGAGAAGCAAGCGAAGGGACTGGTTCATCGTCGCCTCCATACACACTTCCAGTGGTCATCCATATTACCACAAGTGTATGCTCACCTCCTGTGACAATCTGCACGCTAGGGTAAAAACAGATGTGAAGCGCATCCGCCGTCAGTCCGCTAATTTCCGTAGCGGACATCACTCAATGCGGCGCGAACCTCGTCTAGTTGACCGGTGCTCACTGCCCCAGGGCCATAGATAAGCGCGTTGCAGAGCTTGGTCCCGGCCACCAATTGGCCACCCAGCATGCGCCGCTAAATTTAGATGCGCCTCCAAGCTCAGAAGGCCGGCGCGTGTTTCAGCTGGGGAACAAAAAAGTCTGATGATGAGTATTTAACCCGTCCCGTAGGCACGTCAGTATAGGAGTATGAGCAATGAGATTGGCAATTCTGACAATCGCGACTGTCTTCATTGGCGTGGCAAGCGTGCAAGCCGCTGAAAAAGGTAAGCCCTTGGATGCCGCGCAGTGCAAGGCAGCTTGGACCATCGTGTCGCCGAATGGCGCGGCCATCTCCAAGGACAAGCCCGCGCCCTCTATAATTGATTGGACCATGGTCGATACGAACAAGGACGCAGTCATCGACGCCGATGAGTTCAAGGCAGGCTGCACAGCCGGCTGGATTGCGCCCGCAAGCTGACGGACACGATTGATTGATTACTGATCAAGCTGCGGCATGGCTGTTTGCCTGCCGCAGCTTTTTGCCTTCCTTCGCAGCAAGAATCTTTTAGCCCGTCTGCCGGGTTCTGGGGATGGCAAGTAGATGACGTTTGATCTCACACCAAGAAGGTGAGGTCTACTATCTCTGTCGTTCTGCTGCGATGCGTCGCCTTTTTTTCTTGCTAACGGACAGCCCGGCCGGTCGAGCAGAGCCTAGTAGCAGACATCGTTCGTCTTCAACGCTTCACGGGTCGCACCACAGCGATGATGTTAACCTGCACTACGCCGTCCACTCTGGCAATCTGGGTTAGAATAGCTTTGTCACCGTCAGAAGAGTCCTCGCAATCGAGTTGTGCCACGACCTTCTCATCGGACAGGACAACGACATTGGCAAATTTGCAATTATCCAGGGACAGGGCCTTTAGCGCGTCCACGGTCGCCACCGCATCAGCGGAGTGCATCAACTCGATAAAAAGATAGACCTTCACCATCAAATGTCCTCCCGCGCATTTGCGCCTGTTGTCCCAAAGCGGACCACTTGACTGCCGCATCAGCCATGGCCGCCAGTCGATAACTGGGCCATAACAAGCCAGTCAGCAGCCACCCAACGATAGCTTTGATCTGCGTCTTTACTACGCAGACTCCTGGAGGGCGGATCGTGGACGATAACTCAAATACATCCCCCCTGGGCACAAAGCCTGGGTCGATCCTCGCGACCATCGTAAGCGCTCGGAACGTCCAGCGCGTAGCGACTAAGGCCCATTTGCGCCAGTTCGTCGAGACTGGCCGCTTCTTTTGGCTTGACATCGTGGGTAGCGACGAACCGGCGCGAGCTACTTTCCTCCGAGAACTCGGTTTGAAGGACGCAGATAACGTCTGGATACAGCGCTTCGGACAAACAGGACGAATGACGATTGACCAAGAGGTACTGCGCGCTGTTACCTGGCTGTCGGAGGCCTCTCCCAGTCTCACCGAGATTCATCTTCTAGCTTCACGCAAGTGCATATTGACCGTGTGGACCGGCGACGCCAGCGCGCTGGACGAAATCCGAGCACAGTTCGCCGAACGGGTCGAAGACCTCGAAAAAAGTCCCTATCAAGCTGCGGCCATCGTTCTGCAGTTGCTGCTTGGGACACTGGACCAAGCGAGCAGTGCAATCGATGTGCGGCTTCAGGAATTCCGAGAGCAGCTTAAGCAAAACCCAACTACCATCGACCTTACGGTGTTAACCGACCGCCTCCAGAGATTGCGATCAGCGTGGTCAGCGATCGATCGCTACAGCACCACCGTCCGATCAGCCATTGTCGGCATCGAGGCGTTGGGAATCGATCAACGAGCCGCCGCTGAATTGAACAACTACGCGAACCAAGTCGATGATATTGAGCACCGTCTTCACGAACGCTACCAGTGGGGGGCGGATATCGCGCAAAGCTCTGCGGCGGCAATCGCCAAGCGCCAGGGCGAGCAGATCAATCGGCTGACGATCGTTTCGCTGATGTTCCTGCCGATCACCTTTTTGACGGGCTTTTTCGGTATGAATTTCGATTGGATGATCAACAGCCTTGGTAGCCCCGCGGCGTTTTTACTTTTGGGAATCTTGTTGCCCACAGCGAGCGTCATCGTCACCGTTCTTTGGCTCAAGCGTCGCGGGCTCATGTAAAGTCAGCACCCGTGCCCGGGAGATGCATGCGGGGCGTCGCTGACGGCTGCAAAGAGCCTCTGGCCCACCTGAGTCCAGCCTAACTGAAGAGTTCGCTCACCGGATGGGACCATGCCCGGAAAGGAATTCAGCTTGAGGGTGACTATCTGGAGGCCGAGCCAACCGCGACGAGATCGGGGAGAATATCCATCGGTTCCTGGCCAACGATCCAGGCCCGGATGCCCGACAAGTTATGAGGTTGCTGACAATGCGGGCAGCGCACTTGTTCGCTTCGCAGCCCGATTAGGGTCGCCCCATCCATCTCGATCCCGGTCGAGACCTCCCGTCCTGTTGCCGGGCAAATAAACACCAACGTGCCCATATCTTCCTCCGGCACGCCCACCAGCCCTACCCCAAAAAATTTGAACTCTAATGGTCGGTGGGAATCAAGATGCTTGTCGTGCGGCGCAACGTGTCATTTGACACACAGGTTTAGGGCACCTGTTTTGCCTTGCAGCCGCAGCCAAGGCCAGTTGGGGTGGGCCACCAAATTCCATGCGATGCGTGGGACCCAACCCATCCTCCGCCCGGTCGCTCAGACGGGATGAGGCAGCGTTTTCCATAGGCGTCTTTCGTTGGGTGCCCCTTATCAACGGCCAACTACAGCTGGATTGGCACTAGGCTGGCACTAAGCCTTTACTGGCCAATAAGTGCCTATAGCTAAGCTAATGATTTTATTGGTGACCCCGACAGGATTTGAACCTGTGACCCTCAGATTAGGAATCTGATGCTCTATCCAACTGAGCTACGGGGTCTTCGCGTCAGCCATATGGGCCGAAGCCGCTTACCCCATTACTAAGACTCCTGGCGCGCTCGATGCAAGCAGGGGCGCCGAGCGCCGCGCAGGCGCAACCGGGATCCGCGGCTAGAGTTGGATCGAGCAACTCTGCGCCTAGCAACCGCAGTCGAGGGTCACGACGCACCACACACCGTTGCCGGTCTTTTTGACGATAGTCGCGCTGCCCCTGGCGACGCCGACTGTGGCCTGCCCTGTGCCTCTCGCGACCGTCGCGGTACCTTGCGCGAGGCCGCGGCCTGCCTCCACCGTGCCCTGACCGGCCGTCTTGGTGCCCTGCACGACGAGCGCTTGGTCCACGTCGCGGCTATCTTGGCCCTCCATCCGCGCCGTGAAGAGGATTGCATGGCGCAACTGTTGTTCGCTTCCCTCGTCACCTTCGGCATCGGGTCTGGAATGGTGATCGGCTGCGTGCTGGCAGCCATGCTGTTCATGGTCGAGGTCAACCTGATGCTCGCCATCGTGCTCACTGTGGTCCTCAATCTGCTGATCTGGCTGATCAGCCCGTGGCTGTCGGACTTCACGCTTCGCTGGCTCAACGGCAGGAATTCCTGGAGGATTCGGAGGCCAAGCGGCGTCATCCCGGCGTGCATAAGCTGATCCATCAGGTCGCCGACGAGTACCGTTTCGAGGCGCCGCGCATCGGCTTCATCTCCGACCGCCACCCGACCGCCTTCACCTATGGGTTGCTCCGCTAGAACGCGCGTGTCGACGTCACCCAAGGCATCTTCGAGTTCCTCAGCGAGGACGAGCAGCGCGCGGTGGTCGGCCATGATCCGGCCACATCGTCAACCGCGACTTTATCCTGACCCTGTTGGGAATGCAGATTCTGTATCAGGTCTACGCGGTACTGGCGCGGTCAAATGGCGGCGGCAGCGGCGACAAGAAGGGCGAGGGCGCGATCGTCGGGAGCGCCGCGCTCGTCTACTACTATATTGGCATTTACCCACTGCTCTATCTCGGAGTACGCGTCATCTTGGCGTGATCGATGTCAAGAACGCGCGCTACACCGGGCTGCTCGCCAAAAGCACGGCGCGGAGCCCGGGCAGCGCCACCGAGGCCATGCTGTTCGATTAATACAATCCCTGGACGCCGCTGGTCGGGCAGGGACTTGTCCGGGTCTATTCCCTCCCCGACAACCGCGGTGCGTCGCCGGCAGCCACCTCGAAGCGCTCCCAAGCGGATGCGCGTGCGCGATTGGGTCATGTGGCGAACGGCCCGATGATCGAAGCGATACATCCCGAGAAGATCGAGCTCCTCGCCGACGCCCCAAAAGGGGACGGCAACGCCAAGCGACCCAAGCAAGAGCCTAGACCGGCAATCGCTTTATAGGCGATGCTGGTTGCCGTTGGCGCCAGTTAGCCCCGTGCCCAGGGAGCTTCATGCAGGTCCTTGCCCAACTCTTGCCGCTCGAGTGGACAGCGCTGCAAAATCTTTTCGCTGTGGTCGTGCTATTGGCGCTGTTCGCCGCCCTCGGCGCGTTCCTGCTGCGCAGGCTACTCCGCGCGGACGAGAAGCAGGGCCGGATCGCCGCCGAGCAGATCGCCGTCATGGTTGCCGGCAAGATGGTCGGCTGCTCGCCAGAAGACGGCGACCGGCTGTCGCTGAACGAGCGCAACAGCATCAAGGCGCTGATCGGCGAGGCGGTGCTGTCGCTCCGCGAGCAGAACAGCTGGGCCGGCCGGCGGGCCATAGAAAAGCTGAGAGCGGCAGACGCGTCGGCGGCAATCAAGATTTTCGCGGCCATCGTCGATGCCAAGCTCACCGAGGCGGCCTATGCGACGCGGGACGCCGCTGCGGCGCTGCGCCATCAAGGCGCGCTGACTCTGCCGGCCGATACGCAAGCTGCGCTCGGGCTGTTCCAGGACGCCTTCGCGCTCGATCCGAACGATGCTGAGAACCTGCTCGCGCTTGCCGTCGTGCAGTTCAGGCTCGGCGACATCCCCAAGGTGGAAGCGCTGATCGGTCAGGCGCAAGCCGGTGCGGCGGACGGGCGGCAGGACATCGTCGGGCTGGTCGACATGTTCGCAGGCGTGCTCAATATGCGGGGAGGGCGGCTCCAAGAGGCGATCGGCAAGTTCGCAAACGCCAAGCGCATCTTCGAGCAGCTCAACGAGCCACGGGCATTGGTCGATGCGTTGATGGCGCTCGCCGACGCCCAAATGAAAGCTGGCGACCTCGACGGCGCGCTCGCCAATTACGGACAGGCACAAGTGCTGTGCACCAAGAACGACTATCAGCTCGGGCTCGCGCAGCTGCACGCCGAGCTCGGACAGTTGCTGCAAGGACTCGGGCGCTTTCCAGACGCCGAGCAGATGCTGCTCAAGAGCTTTGCCATCGCCGAGAAGCAGGGTGAGATCGCCATCGCCGCCGTTGCTGCCGCTAATCTTGCGCTGCTCTATCGGGAGACGCAGGACTTCGACCGTGCCGAGCAGACTATGCGCCAGGCGCTGGCACTCGAGACGCGCCTCAAGCATAAGAATGGGATGGCGCGCTGCAATCTCAATCTCGGCAGCATCCTGTTGGACAAGCGGCGCTTCGCCGAAGCTGCCAGCCACTTCCAGAAGGGTCTCGACTTCTATACCGAGCTCGGTCTCCAGGGCCTCGCGGCGAACGCGGTCTACAATCTCGGCAATGCTCAACGCGCGCTCAAGGACGACGGCGGCGCTGAGCGGTGCTACCGGAAGGCGCTCGAGCTGTTCATGTCGGTGGGCGATGCGTCGGGGGTATCGCGCGCCGCCGGCAATCTCGGCACGATCTATCTCGATGGCGAGCGGTTCGACGAAGCAGATCAGGAGTTTATGCTGGCCTTGGACGCCGCGCGTGAGGCAGGTGAGCAGCGCGGGGTCGCCATGCAGATGCGCAATCTGGGCGCGCTCGCCCATCGTCGCGGGCGAGCTGATGAAGCATGCGCGCAGCTGAAAGAGTCGCTCGCGATCTGCCTTGCCGCCAACGCCGAGACTGAAGCGGTCGAGGTCAAGGTATTAATGGGCGAGTACGGCTGCGGTCAGGCGGCTGCCGTCGAGCCGGACGAGGAAAATCCCGACGAGGAAAAGCAAAGAGCCTGACCCCCGGGAGGCTGACGCGCGGCGAGACCAGGCTCTCTATTTGAATAGGCCCTGTCTAGGCGGCGCGGGTGCGCGCCTCGGCCTCGGCCGCCATCTTGTTGTGGCGCGCTGTCTTGGTCAGCACGTCATCGATCTTGGCGACCGCACTTGCCTCGTCGAGTTTCTCGACCGCGGCAATCTCACGGGCCATCCGGTCGAGCGCGGCTTCATAGAGCTGGCGCTCGGAATAAGATTGCTCGGGCTGCGCCTCGGAACGGTAGAGGTCGCGCACCACCTCGGCAATGGAAACGAGATCGCCGGAATTGATCTTCGCCTCGTATTCCTGGGCGCGCCTGGACCACATGGTGCGCTTGACGCGCGCCTTGCCCTTGAGCGTGCCGAGCGCCTTCTTGACTGTCTTTTCCTCAGACAGCTTGCGCATGCCGACGGTCGCAAGCTTTGCGGTCGGCACCCTGAGCGTCATCTTGTCCTTCTCGAAGTTGATGACGAACAATTCAAGCGTGGCGCCGGCAATTTCCTGCTCTTCGATGCTTACAATTCGGCCAACGCCATGAGCCGGATAGACGATATACTCGTTGGTGCGGAAACCGTGTCTCTGCTGTGGCTTTTTCTTTTCAGTCATACTCTCGTCTCACTGTTGAAATGCTTTTGGGATGCCGATGGCCTGGGATTTAAGCTCACCTAGTCTCTTTGCCCAATTCCTTGCGATAGCCCAGGAAAGAAGGCCTGCCGCAAACGCGACGTGACGCCTGCACAAAGTTGACCGTCGACCAGGAACCTGATCGCGCCAACCTCCCTCAAATCGGAAAAAAAGCGCGCCCAAGCAGGGACGCCTCTCTCGATGCTTAGCGCGCGGGCAGTCTGCGCCATTCCGTCAGGAAGATAACACAATCTTAGTGAATCGGGAAGCCGTTCCGTGCCGCAGCACGGCCCTTTTTGCGCCGCAACATGCGACATTCTGGCTCTAGGGTTAACGCTTAACCCTTTGACGGACTTAGTCCCCTTCACCCGGTGCGGCCGAGAAGTATTTTTCGAACTTGGCGGGCTCCGACACGAAGGCGTCGGCATCCGCAGGCGCCGGCTTCTTGGTGGTGATGTTGGGCCAGCTTTCCGAATATTGCCGGTTCACCTCGAGCCATTTCTCGAGATCGGGCTCGGTATCGGGCTTGATGGCGTCGACTGGGCATTCGGGCTCGCAGACGCCGCAGTCGATGCATTCGTCGGGATGGATGACGAGCATGTTCTCGCCCTCGTAGAAGCAGTCTACCGGGCAGACTTCGACGCAATCAGTGTATTTGCATTTGATGCAGACTTCGGTGACGACGTAGGTCATCTATCCCACAAATTGTCGGGGCCGAGATGGCCGGCATTCTAGCCCCTTGGGGCCGCCAGAGTCGCCCGAGAAGAGCCCTCACCTATCGCAATCGCGGCGCAAGCACAAGGCGAGGGAAAGGCCAAGGGCGCCTCCGAGCTCGAGCGCGAGGTCGAGGCGAGCCTGTCGCGCTTGGGCCTCAACCCGGCGGGACTCCAGCTCGAGCGCGCCGAGTCGGTGCTGATGGAGGCGACGCAGAAGCACAGCAACGCGCTGGAAAATCTTCGCCTGCTTGGCACCACGATTTCGGTTGGCTATTCGCGGCTCAAATATCTGACCACCTAACCGGTGAACCGGCTGAAGCTTGCGCAGGAATTCGTGTTCCGCGTGACGGTCGATTACCGCAACGTCGCCGTGGTGCGCGCCGCCATCCGGCTCGCGCACGAACTCGGGCTGGAGGTCATCGCCGAAGGGGCCGAGGCGCAGATGTGCTTTCTCATCGGCGCCGGTTGCGAGCATGGCCAGGGGTATTATTTCAGCCGGCCGGTAAAACCGCGCTCCGCGCCCGCGAGCTGCTGCGCGAGGGGTGGATCAAGCCTGGCGCCGGGTCTCTGAACAAGGTCAGCTCGACCGCCGCCTAACACGCCTTCCGAAACGCTTGATCAACTCTCGCCGGTGCGAAAGGCATCGAGCCGGCGGCGGTCGCGCTTGGTCGGCCGCGGCCGCGCTCTCGCGTCGCCTTGGCGAGGCCGCTATCCAGGGTGGGGGCCGGCTCCGGCGTGAGGTCTTCGTAGAGGGCGAGGGCCGTGGCGGGCGGCCCGCGTCGCGCGGCGATAGCGGCCACGCGGAGTACCTCCGGCCTGCCGACAACCATAGCGGTGACCACGTCGCCTTGATGCACGAGGCGGCTTGGCTTCTGCGCGCGGATGCCGTTGACGCGCACCTTGCCTTCGGCGATCAGGCGAACAGCCGAAGAGCGCGTCTTCACCAATCTCGCGCACCACAGCCACCTGTCGAGCCGCTGCTCCCGGACCGGCGAAGTCACGGGTGAATTGCGGGTTGTCAGCCACGCTCCTGCCGGCGCGCGGCCAGCGTCTGCCGGAGGTCCTTCAGCGCGGCGAACGGCGAATGCTCGACGGAAGCTGGCCGCTCGCGCTTGGGTTGGGCCTGCGGGCGAGGCCGCTCGCGCTTGCCGCCCTGCTGGGGGTGCTCGCGCCTCGGCTGATCGCGTTCGCCGGTGCTCTTGGCGTGGCGCGTCTCCTTGCGCCTGCCAGGACGCCAGATCTCATCGAACGCTTCTTCATTGGCTTCGGTCGCGACCGGCCCGGTCACGGCGCCCTCACCCGTGTCAGCCTGTGCGCCGGCAGTGGCGGCCGGCGCGGCGTCCTTGGCCTGGTCCGGCACGAGCTTTCGCCGCTCGCGCTTGAAGCTGAGCGCCTTCAGGATCGAAGCGAATTCTTCGCCCGAGCAGCCGACCATCGACATCAGGTCTGGCACCACGCGGAAGCCGCCGTCGCCTGTGGCGCCGCTCGGCGCCGCCTCGCCGCCCTCGACCTTGCGCCAGGAGATGCGCGCGCGGATCAAATCCGACAGGCGCTCCAGCATGTCGATGCGCACGGCGCGCGTTCCAGCGACGTGGAAGCCGGCGATGCGCCAATAGTCCTCGGGAATGCCCTTGCCGGCTTCGACCGAGGTGAGGCCTTGCTGCGGGCGGGCGGGAAGCGTGTCGGCATCGAGGCCGTGCTCGCGTCCGGAATGCAGCGCCCAGAGCATGAGCAGCAGATCGGCAGCGGCCGGCTTGAGCAAAGTTGGAATGTAGACATTGAAGGCGCCGAAGCGGACACCGTATTTGCGCATTTGGCCGCGGGCCGCCTGGTCGAGCGCCTTGATCTCCTCGGAGGCGCTGTCGCGGCGGAGCACGCCGAGATTCTCCGTGAGTCGGTAAGCGAGACCGCGAGCAAGGCCGGAGAGGTCCGACGCTTCGCGAAGTGCCATCAGCGGCGCGAGCTTGGCGCTAAGCTCTGCCGCGAGCTTGGCGTCGAGGCGCTTCTGTACCATCTCGCGCTCCGGCGCCGCCAAGTGCTCGTCGGCGAACAGCTGAAGGCGCGGCTTGAGCGCGGTGTCGCCCTTCTCGAGCCAGGCGATCTCCGAGCCCGCCCAGACGATGCGCCCGTTCGACTTGATGGTGATGGCCTCGTCGGGAGCAGCGGCAAGCGAAGCGGCGCGGCCGGCAAGCTCGCCGATCAGCACCTTCGCCGCGGCATGGCGTGTGGCCTTGCCGTGAATGCCGTCGCTCGATGCGTCTGGGGTGAATCGGAAGCCGTCGAGCCGGCCTACATAATGGTTCTCGACCAGAATCTGCCCGTCGGCGCCAATCTCTGCCACGATCTCCTCCTTGTCACGCAGCCGCCGCATCAGCACGCTCGTGCGCCGGTCGACGAAACGCTGCGTCAGGCGCCCATGTAGCGCGTCGGACAGGGTGTCCTCAATGGCCCGCGTGCGATCCTGCCAATGCCCTGGATCCTCAAGCCATTGCGGGCGATGCGAGACGAAGGTCCAGGTGCGGATCTGGGCGAGGCGGTTCGACAGCGTGTCGAGATCGCCGTCAGTGCGGTCGGCGAGCGCCACTTGGGTGGCGAACCAGTCGGCGGGAATGCGGCCCTGATCGCTCATGACGAAGCGGTATAGCGTGGCCACGATATCGGCATGGCTTGCCGCCGAGATCTTGCGGTAGTCGGGGATCTGGCACATCTCCCACAACAGCGCGACTGCCGCGGGAGCCCGTGCCATGTCGCGAACGGCCTCGTCGCGGCTCACATTCTCCAGCGCGATCACGTCGTCGACCATGCGCGAGCGTGACAGCCGCGGATGATCGGGGGTCTCGCGCAAGCTGTCCTTCAGCCGGTCCAGCGAGCTGAAATCGAGCTTGCGATTACGCCATTGCAGCATGCCGACCTGGTCGAAGGAGTGGTTCTCGAGCCGCTCGATCACGTCGCTCTCGAACTGCGCGACCTGGCCGGTTACGCCGAACGTGCCGTCGTTCATGTGGCGGCCGGCCCGGCCGGCGATCTGGCCGAGCTCGGCCGGGGTCAAGTTGCGGTGGTTCTGGCCGTCGAATTTACGGATGCCGGCGAACGCGACATGGTCGAGGTCGAGATTGAGACCCATGCCGATCGCGTCGGTGGCGACGAGGAAGTCGACATCGCCGTTCTGGTAGAGCGCGACTTGGGCGTTGCGGGTGCGCGGGCTGAGCGCGCCGAGCACGACGGCCGCGCCGCCTCTCTGACGACGCACCAGCTCGGCGATGGCATAGACGTCGTTGACGGAGAAGGCGACGATCGCCGAGCGCCTCGGCAAGCGGGTGATCTTCTTGTCGCCGGCATAGCTCAGCGATGAGAGCCGCGGGCGCGACACGAGATTGGCGCCGGGCAACAGCTCGCGGATGGCATCGCGCATGATGGCAGCGCCGAGCAGCAGGGTCTCGCTGGCCCCGCGCGCATGGAACAGACGCTCGGTGAACACATGCCCGCGCTCGCCGTCGGCGGCGAGCTGGATCTCGTCGATGGCGACGAAATCGGCATCGAGATCGAGCGGCATCGCCTCGACGGTGCAGACATAGTAACGCGGGCGAGGGGGCTTGATCTTCTCCTCGCCGGTGATGAGCGCGACTTTTCCCTCGCCGATGCGGGCGACGATCTTGTCGTAGACCTCGCGTGCCAGGAGCCGGAGCGGCAGCCCGATGACGCCGACATCATGCGCCAGCATGCGCTCGATGGCGAGATGGGTCTTGCCGGTGTTGGTCGGGCCAAGCACGGCGGTGACGCCGCGTCCGCAAAGAGAGCCTGTGGATTGTGGGGAGAAAGTCCGGCTCATCTAACTTTTCTTGACTCCGATGGTTCGTCAGCTCGGAACGAGGGGGGAACGAATCCCGTCCGAATCGCTGACTCTGCCCATTTCGGTCTTCGTTCCAACTCTCAGAACGCGAAAACGGTGCCGCTCGCGTTCGATCTCGGTGAAGTCTAGCTCGCTAAATCTGGGTGACTACATCTCGCTTTTGCAGCGGGCGCCAACCGCAAACATGCGGAAGGCAACGGGAACGGACGGGGAGCGAATCAGGGAAGCGTTAATTTTCGACATCCGTTCCCTACAACATGTTGGGATTCAGCGGCGCGGCGTTAACCCTTGAGCGCTCGAAACGTCAGCGGGCTCGCTTCGGGATCAGGGCGCGGCGCTGGCGCGGCGCGCGCCGTCGACCGCGATCGAGGTGACGAGAGCGGTGCCATAGCCCACCGGCGTCGGCAGCACAATCCGGTAAGGTACGTACATATAGGTGCCCTTGACCGGGATCAGCCAGACCTCGATCTCGTCGGTCTGCTGCATGAGCCTGATGCCGGGATTGTCGGGTTGGTAGCCTCCGATTGGAATGAACTTGACGCGGCAGATCACCGCCGGACCGGTATAGCCGCTGGTCGCCGAGCGCTGCACGTTGACCGCGCGCTTTGGCGTCAGCACGAGGTCGAAGCGCTGCTTGCCATCGAACACGGGAAGCGTCTGGTTGCAGACCTTGAGATCGCCGTTCGGGTTCTCGGAGTGCGCGCTCAGGAAAGCACCGCTCATCGGATCGACTACACCTTCGAGCTGTGCCTTGGTCACCGGAACGGTGCGGACGTTGGGCATCTTGTCGGGAATGACTTGCACGTCGGTGACGGCGCCGCCGTCGAAGGTCATGCGGAGCTGCTCGGTCTTTCTGCCGCCGTCGGAGTAGCTCAGCGCATACATCGAGGGCGCGGGGCCGGCGCTCGTGACGCGGCCGGTGCTCGCGGTCGTGCCGTTCCATTGGTAGACCAGCCCTTGCAGGATCGAGAAGCGGGCCTCCCCGCGCATCTCGTAATCGTCGCCGCGGAACACCGTGGTGAGGTTGAAATTGCCGAGATTGAAGCCGGCAAGGTCGACACGGTAGACGGCGGTGATCCGGCTCGCGGCCGAAAGGCTGTTTTCGGCAAGCGCGCGATCGGCTGGCAGATTGCCGCCGAGCCCCAGCGTCAAGGCGGCGACTGCCGCCAGGCTCAAGCAATTGCGCGTTTTGTGCATGGCTCCAACCCCTAGCAAGGTGCTCCGGTGCTAGGATCTCAGGAGAATGTCGGGTTATTCGCCAGTTTCGTCAATTGCGACCATGGTTCAAGTTTGTGGCGGCGCCTTGACCGCACCGGCCAGTTCCCCGTATATCTCGCCCGCCGGTGGCAAGGCTTTATGACGGTTCCCGTCGAGCCGCGCCGGTTTTCCGTTCTTGAGCGGCGAGAAGGATTAAGGACCATGGCCCGGCGTTGCGAGCTGTCCGGCAAAGCCGTGCTCACCGGCAACAATGTGAGCCATGCCAAGCGGAGGACCAAGCGGCGGTTCCTCCCCAATCTCTGCAATGTCACGCTGGAGAGCGAGGCGCTGAAGAAGCGCGTACGGCTCACCATCAGCGCCCACGCCCTGCGCTCGGTCGAGCATCGCGGCGGGCTCGATGCCTACCTGCTCAAGGCCGGCGACGAGGAGCTGTCCTTGAAGGCCCGCCGGCTGAAGCGCGAAATCGCCAAGAAGCACGGGGCGCAAGCTTCCGCCTCGTAGGTCTCGGCGGGTTGCCGGAGCACCAATATTTCCGTCATGGCCGGGCTCGACCCGGCCATCCACGTCTTGGCTTCTTCGAGAATCGTGGCGGTCTGGCACGGGGTGTTCACGACGGCGGCTAGTTTGCAGACGGAACAGCTGCGGCGGATTTCGCGTCGGGCAGCGTGAACTGCATGATCAGCGTCCGCTGCAGTGGGCTGAAATTGTCGTCGGACATCAATGTGATGATGGTTTCGCCGGACGCCCGGCGATGCACGCCGATCGCCTCCATATTGTCGATGTTCAAGCTGTCGGTCGCCTCCAGCAGAACCTCGCCCTGGATCAGTGCGCCGGGCTTGAGCTCGCTCGCGGCGACGCGGCGGATGCGCATCTGGATGCCCTCGCTGTAGCTGAACCTGCGCTCGAGGATCACGATGCCGCCGTCAGGCAAGGCCGCGGTATCGGTGATGTCGAAGCCGGCGAGGCGCTTCAGGGTGATGGTGCCGGGCATTGGCCCGCCTATCAGCCAGCCGGTAAGGTTGCCGTTCTTGTCGGTCAGTCGCTCGGAGAAGGCGACGAGCGTGCCTTTGAGGCGCCCCGAGCGGATCACGGTGATTGCCTCGATGCCGCGATTGGCGTCCATGCGCTTCGCCGCCGGAGGCAAAGGCACGGTTCCGGTCGGCGGACCGAATTTGTCGGCGGTGAAGGGATAGCGGACGATCCTGTGCCTCCGCTCGAACGAGACGAAGGCCGTGCCCTGCCCGGTGTCGCCATCGACCAAGGTCATGCCCTCTAAGTCGCGGTCCTCATCGTCGAGCAGCGGCTTGCCGTCAAGTCCGAGCAGCGGACCGAGCGCGACATTGCTCAAGCCTTTCAGCGTCCGGCCGTCATAATCGAGATGGGCCCTGAGCCAAGTGCCGGCGTCGGAGATGGCGAGCAGATTGGTGCCTGACGCGTCGAGCGCGAGCGCGGAGTAGCCGCCGAAATAGCTGGACTTGGCGAACAGGTTGAGCCCGCCCCTGAAGATCAGCTTGCCGAACTCCTTGCGCTCGGGATTCTCGCGGTCGAAATCGATGGGGATGGCGGTGACGACGGTCGAGATCGGCTTGTCGAGAGCGGTCAGCGGCTTATCGGCAAGCGCCGGCACGGCGACTGCCGCAAGCACAGCGATGGCGATGAAGATGCGCCGTCCTTTGTGAGAGACGCGCACCACGCTAATTGAGTTTCCGCCGCTTGGTGCGCGCCCCTGACGGCACGCTTCGATGCAGTTGCCGCCACGCAAGGTCCTCGTCGAACAGCTCGGCGAGCTTCTCGGTCATCACGCCGGCAAGCTCCTCCGCATCGGTGACGGTGACGGCGCGGCGATAATAGCGGGTGACGTCATGACCGATGCCAATGGCGAGCAGCTCGACCGGAGATCGCGTCTCGATCTCTTCGATCACCTGTCGGAGATGACGCTCCAGATATGACCCCGAGTTGACGGAAAGCGTCGAATCGTCGACCGGTGCGCCGTCAGAGATCATCATCAGGATGCGGCGCTGCTCCGGGCGGGCGAGCAGGCGGCTATGCGCCCAGGCGAGAGCCTCGCCGTCGATGTTTTCCTTGAGCAGGCCCTCCCGCATCATCAGCCCGAGATTGCGGCGTGCGCGCCGCCAGGGCGCGTCGGCGGATTTGTAGACGATGTGCCGGAGATCGTTGAGGCGGCCCGGCAGCGGCGGCTTCAGTGCGTTGAGCCACTGCTCGCGGCCACGGCCGCCCTTCCAGGCGCGCGTGGTGAAACCCAAAATCTCGACTTTGACCCCGCAGCGCTCGAGCGTGCGTGCGAGAATGTCGGCGCAGCAGGCCGCGACCATGATCGGGCGTCCGCGCATCGAGCCGGAATTGTCGAGCAGAAGCGTCACCACAGTGTCGCGGAACTGGGTTTCGCGCTCCTGCTTAAAGGTCAATGGTTGCATTGGGTCGACGATGACGCGGGCGAGCCGCGAGGCGTCGATCTGCCCCTCGTCGAGGTCGAAATCCCAGCCGCGGTTCTGCTGTGCGAGGAGGCGGCGCTGAAGACGATTGGCGAGCCGCGCCACGGCGCCGTGCAGGGCTACGAGCTGCTTGTCGAGGAAGGCGCGCAAGCGGTCGAGCTCGTCGACGTCGCACAACTCCTCGGCGTTGACGATTTCGTCGAAGGCGCGGGTGAACACCTTGTAGCCGAAGGCCTCCGGATTATCGAGTACGGAGAGGTTCGGCCGCCACGGCTCGGCGCGGCGTGGCAGCTCGGAGGCGTCGGCCTCGCGATCGAGCCGGTCGCTAGAGCCGTCCTCGTTCTCCTCGAGCGAGTCCTCGCTCATGGTCTCTTGCTCGGCGCGCGCGTCGGCGGCGAGGTCGGCGCGTTGCTCGCCGTTCGCGTTCTCGTCGTCGGACTCCGACGAGCCGTCGTCGCTATCATTCTCGTTTGACTCCTCGTCCTCGCGCTGCTCGAGCTGGTCGGCGAGGTTGAGTGCCGCGAGCAGGTCGCGGGTCAGCCGGCCGAACGCTTCCTGGTCGAACAGCGTGTCGGGCATGCGGTCGAGCACCGAGCGCGCGCGGCTCTCGATCCATTGGCGCCAGAGATTGACCACGGCGCGCGCCTTGACCGGCGGCGCCTGGCCGGTCAGCTTCTCGCGCACGAGAAGGGCGAGCGCATCGGACAGCGGCGCCTCGGAACGGTCGGCGACCTCGGCGAAGCGGCTCCGCTCGTAGCGCTGCTCCATGCGTGCGGTGAGATTGGCGGCAACGCCTTGCATGCGCCTGGAGCCGATCGCCTCGACGCGCGCCTGCTCGATCGCCTCGAACACCGCGCGGGCCTCGCCGCCTCCCGGCGCGAGCGCCTGATGCAGGGCTTCGTCGTGACAGGCGACGGCGAGCGCGGCGGCATCCGCATGGCCGCGGATCACCGCGATCTCGGTCTTAGACGGGATGCGCGATGGTTCCGGCAGGCGCGCCGTCTTGCCCGACAATCCGGGAGGCTCGCTCGAGAACACCACCTCGACCGCGCTGTCGGCGGCAATCGAGCGGGTGGTCTGCGTCACGGCGCGCTTGAAGGGATCGAGCGGCGCCTCTTTCCGCCGCGCCGTCGTCATCGTCAGCTCAGGACCACGTTGGCGGTCGACTGCGGCAGATCCTCGCCGAAGCAGCGCTGATAGAACTCGGCGATCAGGCCGCGCTCGAGCTCGTCGCATTTATTGAGGAAAGAGAGCGCGAACGCCGTGCCGATATCGCCGAAGATCTCGGCGTTCTCGGCCCAGGTGATGACCGTGCGTGGGCTCATCACCGTGGACAGGTCGCCGTTCATGAAGGCGTTCCGCGTCAGTTCGGCGACGCGCACCATGTTCGACACGGTCTTGCGCCCGGCGTCGGTGTTCCAGGACTTGGCCTTGGCGAGAACGATGTTCACCTCGTCGTCATGCGGCAGGTAGTTAAGCGTGACGACGATCGACCAGCGGTCCATCTGGCCCTGGTTGATCTGCTGAGTGCCGTGATAGAGGCCGCTCGTGTCACCGAGACCGATGGTGTTAGTGGTCGAGAACAGGCGGAAGGCCGGGTGCGGCCTGATCACCTTCGATTGGTCGAGCAGCGTGAGCTTGCCCGAGACCTCGAGCACGCGCTGGATCACGAACATGACGTCGGGTCGGCCGGCGTCATACTCGTCGAAGCAAAGCGCGGTGTTGGTCTGGAGCGCGTAAGGCAGGATGCCCTCGCGGAACTCGGTGATCTGCATTCCGTCGCGAATGACGATGGCGTCCTTGCCGACGAGGTCGATGCGGCTCACATGGCTGTCGAGATTGATGCGCATGCACGGCCAGTTCAGCCTGGCTGCGACCTGCTCGATATGCGTCGACTTGCCGGTGCCGTGATAGCCCTGGATCATGACGCGGCGGTTGTGCTTGAAGCCGGCGAGGATGGCGAGCGTCACGTCGCGATTGAACAGATAATCGGGATCGACGTCCGGCACGTGTTCGTCGGCCCGCGAATAGGCGGGCACTTCGAGGTCGGTGTCGATGCCGAACACCTGGCGCACGGAAACCGACATGTCCGGCAAGCCGGCGGAGCGCTCAGCGGTTTGGAGGGTCATGGACGGTGGAAGCCTGTTTCGTCGCGTTGCATTAAGAGGGCTCGCTCGACGCGGGAGCCTAGAGCTTGGGGGAAGGGGCTGGCATGCGACGCTTACGCAAGCCCCGCCTGTTTCAGATAGTTATAGGCTTGGATCACTTCGCGCAACTTGTCCTCTGAGCCGCGGTCGCCCTTGTTGTGGTCGGGATGCAGGCGCTTAACCAATTCCTTGAAGCGAGCCTTGATGTCGGCCTTGGTGGCGGTGTCCTCAAGGTTGAGTTGGCGCAGGCATTTGCGCTCGGCGCGCTTGAGCGGCCGCGCCTCGGGGGTTCCGGGCTTGGTCTTCGCGTCGCGCTCCGGGAACAGGCCGAACGGATCGGTGGCGGTAAAGCGGTGGGCGAAGCCGTTGCGACGGCCGCGCGCGCCGCGCGCCGCGGCTACGTGACCATGAGTTGACGCCAATGAACCAGGTCGGGCGATGTCCGGTCGCGTCGTCCTTCTGGTGCTTGGCGACGTCTTCGTCGGGGAGACCCGAGAAATAATTGTAGGACTTGTTGTACTCGCGCACGTGGTCGAGGCAGAAGCGATGATACTCGCCCTCGTGCCCGCGGCCCTTCGGAGCAGGATAAAGTCCCGGCTCCTCGCAGCCTTTCGCCTCGCATTGCGGACACACGTCGCGCAGGATGCGGTTCTCGTCGGGCTTGACGCGCAGGCGGTCGAAGAATTTCGAGTCGAGCTTCATGGAATCAGCATTATGGGAAGCTGTTTTGGTCACGACAAGAATGGCTCTCTGGTCACGAACTAGGATATGGTGATCGGTTATGGGTCTCGTGAAGCTGCGAGACGCGAAGGCGAACAGAGCGATGCGCGTTGAGGATGCGATCAGAGCAAAATTGCGCGAGGCTTTCGCGCCGGAGTCGCTCGAAGTCGTCAATGACTCTCACCGTCACTCCGGCCATGCCAGCTCGCCCGGAACCGGCGAGAGCCATTTCACCATCAAAGTGGTGTCGCCCTGCTTTGCCGGCAAGTCGCGCGTGGAGCGTCATCGCATGGTCAATCAGGTTCTGGCCGAGGAACTCGCCGGCAAGATCCACGCGCTCGCCATCACCGCACTCGCGCCCGCGGAGGTGCGCGGATAGAATTCGCCCCGCGCGGAGCGTTCAAGCGCGAGAGGCACATCCGATCCGGACGGCCGTGTTTTTGTTTTCACGCGTGGGTTAGCGGATGCGAGCGACTAATCGAGCAATAAACAAAGACATATTGTCGGTCACTCGACAGGCTTTTGGCGCGGCAAATCAGACCGCACGTGGAGCACTGCTACCTTTATCGGGGAGTTTTACTGGCTTCGCCGATCGTGGCCGGCATCTTGTCGATGGGCGTGACGCGCAAGTTCGTGATGCGGTTTCGCTGACGCCGCAGCACCTCGAAGCGGAAGCCATGGAAGGTAAAGGCCTGCCCCGCCTCGGGGATGGTCTGCAACTCGTGCAGCACGAGGCCGGCTACGGTGGTCGCCTCCTCTTCGGGGATATCCCATTCCATCAGGCGGTTCACGTCGCGGATCGGCACCAAGCCGTCGACGATCAGCGAGCCGTCGGCTTGCGGTTTGGCGAGCGAGGAGGCGATGTCGGTCTCGTCGGTGATGTCGCCGACGATCTCCTCGATGATGTCCTCAAGCGTGACGAGACCCATCACCTCGCCATATTCGTCGACGACCACGGCGAAATGCGCCTTGCGCTTGAGGAAAGCGTTGAGCTGGTCCTTGAGCGTCGTGGTATCGGGCACGAACCAGGGCGGCGTGGCAAGCGCGAGAACGTCGAGCTTGCTGAGGTCGCCGTTGAACTCGCGCAAGGCGCGCAGCAGGGTTCTCGCGTGTAAAATGCCAACGATCTCCTCGCGCTCACCGCGCCACAGCGGCAGGCGCGTGTGCGAGCTCTTGAGCGCCGCATCGACAATTTGCCCCGACGGAAGATCGGCATCGATCGCGTCCATGTTGGTCCGGTGCACCATGATGTCGGAGACGGTCAGCTCGCGGAGATCGAGCACGCCGCCCAGCATGTCGCGGTCGAGCTTCTTGACGCCGCCCTCCTTGTGATGCAGCTCGATCGCGCCCCTGATCTCCTCATGCGCCGACAACACCTCGGCATCGTCGCTGATCGAGACGCCGAACAGCCGCAAAGTGTGGCGCACCAGGAACTGCATGGTGGCCGTCACCGGCGCCAGCACCGTCACCACGAAGTTGACGAACGGCGAGACTGCAAGAGCCATGCGGTCGGCGTTTAGGATGGCGTAGGTCTTTGGCAGCACTTCCGCGAACAGGACGACGATCACGGTCATGACGATGGTGGCGTAGACCACGCCCTCTTCGCCGAACAAAGTGAGGAACATGCTGGTGGCGAGCGCCGAGGCGGCGATGTTGGCGAGCGTGTTGCCGAGCAGGATCGCGCCGATGAAGCGCTCGCGGATGGTGAGCAGATGGTTCACCACGCGGGCGCGGCGGTTGCCGTCCTGCTCGAGGGCATGCATCTTGGCGGGGGATGCCCCGGTCAGCGCCGTCTCGGAGCCGGAAAAGAAAGCGGAGACGAGCAACAAACCCAGGATCGCGCCGAGCGTAATTCCCAAGCCGAACGTCATGACCTTGCGCACTCACGCGTGAGGAATTCTGTCAAACGCGGCAACGAGATCTCGTGCTCGACGAAGGCTTGGCCGATACCGCGCACCAGCACCAGGGCGAGCTTGCCGGCCTTCACCTTCTTGTCCTGGGCCATCAGTCGGAGCAACGCCTCGGGCGCGGGCTTGTCGCCGGGAACGGCGGCGATCGCGGTGGGGAGACCGACGGCGGTCAAGTGGCGCTCGACGCGCGCGGCATCGGCCGGCGGGCAAAGCCCCCGCTCGACCGAATAGGCGAAGGCGAGCCGCATGCCGATGGCGATGGCTTCGCCATGTAGGAGGCGGTCCGAGTAGCCGGCGAGGGCTTCGAGCGCGTGACCGAAGGTGTGGCCGAAATTGAGCAGAGCGCGCGTGCCCTTTTCCTCCCGTTCGTCGGCCGCCACGATGGCTGCCTTGGCGCGGGCGCTGGTCTCGACGGCATGGCGGCGCTCGGCCCCGGGTGCGGCGAACATTTCCCGCCAATTTGCCTCGAGCCAGGCGAAGAACAGCGCATCGCCGAGCAGCCCGTATTTCACCACCTCGGCATAGCCCGCCCTGAACTCACGCGGGCTGAGCGTCGACAATGCGGCGATGTCGGCAAGCACAAGGCTCGGCTGGTGGAAGGTGCCGATCAGGTTCTTGCCCTGCCTGGTGTCGATGCCGGTCTTGCCGCCGATCGAGGAATCGACCTGGGCCAGCAGCGTGGTCGGCATCTGCACCACTCTGACGCCGCGCCGCAAGATGCTGGCGGCGAAACCGGCGAGATCGCCGACCACACCGCCGCCAAAGGCTATGACGCAGTCGCCGCGCTCGACGCCGAGCTCGAGCAACTGCCCGCAGAGTCTATCCAGCACGGGGAAGCTCTTGCTCGCTTCGCCCGGCGCCACCACCACCTCGCCGAGCAGTAGGCCTTGTTTGTCGAGGCTCGCCTTGAGCTGGGGCAGATGCAGCGCCGCGACATTGGCATCGGTCACGACGGCAACGCGCGCGCCCGGAAGCGCTGTGGCAATGCACTGCCCCGACGAAGCGAGCAGATGCTCGCCGATGACAATGGCGTAGCTCCGTCCGGGAAGCTCGACCTCGATGGTTGTCTCGCTCCGGGCTTGGGCCAGGGCGGTCGCGCCGTCGCGCATGTTCACACCTTCTTGTAGCAGCCGGACTTGGCTTGCTGCGCGTTGCATCCGAGCTTGGCGGCGATCGCATCGACCACCGCGGCGACGATCACCTCGTGCGGCACGTCGCGGCTCTCGACCGTGACGTCGGCCTCGGCATAGATCGGGTAGCGCTCGGCCATCAGCTTCTTCATCACCGTTTCCGGATCGCCAGCGGCAAGCAACGGGCGGTTATCGCGCCGCCCGACGCGCTTCATGAGCACGCGGAGGTCAGCCTTGAGCCAGACCGAAATGCCCGACGCCTTGATGCTCTCGCGCGTGTCGGCATTCATATAGGCCCCGCCGCCTGTGGCAAGGACCTGGGGGCCGGCATCGAGCAGCCGCACGATCACCTTGCGCTCGCCCTGGCGGAAATAAGCCTCGCCATGCTCGGCGAAAATCTCGCTGATCGACCGGCCGGCGGCGACCTCGATCTCGGTGTCGGCGTCTATGAACGGCAGGTCGAGCTTGCTGGCGAGCCTGCGGCCGACGGCGGTCTTGCCGGCTCCCATCAGCCCGATGAGCACGATGCTCTTCGGCCCAAGAGCCTCGCGAACCACCCCGAACCGCTCCGGCCGATCATCTTTTTTATGCTCTGCCAGCCTGACACTCATTCATTTCGTCTGCCTGTGGAACAGGGGCGGTACCTGCGAAAGCCGCCGCGCGAGCCGCTGAATAGGGACACGCCGGCTTTTTCCCATGCTGGCCCCGCCCTGTCGAATCGTCCATGATGTGAAATGGGTTAAGGCGCTGGGCGGTTTGGGTCATAATAAGGCCCTGTTCGAGACCAATAGACGTTCAGGATCACGAGCGCCCTCGATGCCAACGCTGTTTCGATTCCTGCTGGTTTTAGGGGTGATCACCGGTGTCGTCGCTGGAAGCCTCTACGTGCTCGCCGAGTATTTCCAGCCGGAGCCCAAGGAAATCTCCAAGGCGCTCCGCAACGTCAAGGCGCGCATCGAGGAAGAGACGGCTTCCACTCCTGTGCCCGAAACCACCGGCACGCCGGGTGCCGCGCCAGCCCCGGCTACCCAGCCGGCGGCGCCTCCAGTTCCGGGAGCAGCGCCTGCCGCGGCGCCGGTCGGCACCGCGAACCAAAACCAGGGTCGCGCACAGTAGCTCCGCTCCGCTTTTCTTTCTGAGCCGGAAGGCTTGACCCTTTGGCAACGAGACGAGAATCGCCAGGCAACCGGAGGGGCGCCTCGGAGCTTGCGCTGTTCCTCGACATGCTGATGGCCGAGCGCGGCGCCGCGGCGCACACGATTGATGCCTATACCCGCGACCTCTCCGAGTTTCTCGCTTTCCTCGCCGCCAAGGGCAAGGCGGCCGAGATCGCGACCGCCGATCATGTCCGCGCCTTCCTTGCGGCGCTGGCCAAGAAAGGGCTCGCGCCCACCTCGCGGGCGCGGAAGCTCTCTGCCATCCGTCAGTTCTTCCGCTTCCTGCTCGCCGAGGGAATGCGCGACGACGATCCGAGTTCGGCGATCGACAGCCCGAAGCTCGGGCGGCCGCTTCCCAAGATCCTGTCGCTGGAGGACGTCGAAGTCCTGCTGAAGACGGCCGCCAAGGCCAGTGAGCAGGCGGAAGACGGCGCGGCGCGTCGGCGCGCGCTCCGGCTCAATGCCCTGCTCGAAACGCTCTATGCCACGGGCTTGCGCGTGTCGGAGCTGATCTCTCTGCCGCGCGCAGTGCTTACCACTGACGACCGCGTCTTGACCGTCAAGGGCAAAGGCGGACGCGAGCGCCTGGTGCCGCTCAACGATCCGGCCCGGACCGCGCTTGCCACGCATCTCGATGCGGTGCGCGCGGATGAGGCGAGCGGCAAAGGCGCTTCGACCTGGTTGTTTCCGTCGGCGGGCGGCGAGCATCTGACGCGGCAGCGCTTCGGCCAAGAGCTCAAGGCGCTCGCGCTCGAAGCGGGGATCGAGCCGTCGCGGGTATCGCCGCATGTGCTCCGCCACGCCTTCGCCAGTCATCTGCTTGAGCGCGGCGCCGACCTTCGCACCGTGCAGCAGCTGCTCGGCCACGCCGACATCTCGACCACGCAGATCTATACCCATGTCATCGAGGAGCGGCTCCGCCGCCTCGTCGAGCAGCATCATCCTCTGGCTCGGGCCCGCTTAACTAAGCGAGACTAGACTGCATCGTGCTCGCGGGTTGACAGCGTGCCGCGGCAAGGGCCACTTACCAGCGAATTCCCTTTGCCTTATCTGTTTCGCAAATCCAGCTGGGGGCGTTTTCGTCCCTAAGGGCTAAGCAAGACCGGATGCGTACCTATCTCGACTTCGAAAAGCCGATCGCCGAGCTCGAAAGCAAGGTCGCCGAGCTGAAGGCGCTCGCCGCCGAGCAGCGTTCGGTGTCGATCGAGGAGGAGCTCGCCAAGCTCGAGATCAAGGCCAAGGAGGCCTTGGAGGAGACCTATTCCGAACTCACGCCTTGGCAGAAGACGCAAGTCGCCCGCCATCCGGAGCGCCCGCATTTCCGCCACTACATCGATGTGTTGGTGCAGGACTTCACGCCGCTTTCCGGCGACCGCGCCTTTGCCGAGGACCAGGCGATCCTTGGCGGCATCGGCCGGCTGCACGGTCGCTCGGTGATGGTCATCGGCCACGAGAAGGGCTCCGACACCGAAGGCCGCATCAAGCACAATTTCGGCATGGCGCGCCCCGAAGGCTATCGCAAGGCGGTCAGGCTTATGCAGATGGCCGACCGCTTCTCCGTTCCCCTGATCAGCCTGGTCGACACGGCGGGCGCCTATCCCGGCATCGGCGCCGAGGAGCGAGGGCAGGCCGAGGCGATCGCGCGATCGACCGATTGCTGCCTCGGCCTCGGGGTGCCGATCATCTCGGTCATCATCGGCGAAGGCGGCTCGGGCGGCGCCGTCGCCATCGCCACGGCGAACCGGATCTACATGCTCGAGCACTCGATCTATACTGTCGCCTCGCCGGAAGCTGCCGCCTCGATCCTGTGGAAGGATTCGACGCGCGCTGTGGATGCGGCGACCAACATGAAGATCACCGCGCAGGACCTGCTAAAGCTTGGAATTATCGACGGAATCATCCCGGAGCCGGTGGGCGGGGCGCATCGCGACGGGGTCGAGGTGGTCAAGGCCGCGGGCGATACGATTCTCGCCGCGCTGACGGCCTTCGACGACCTCACGCCGGATGAGATTCGCAAGGACCGACGGGAGAAGTTCCTGGCGATGGGCCGCCCCAGTTAAAGTCGGCGGAATACGCCCAAAAAAGCGCCTTTTTTTGAGTCCAATTGGTCGACTTGGAACCTTATAATGGGGGCTAAATCGGGGGGAAGCCGAAGCCGAAAGCGCCGCGTAACAGCGCTAACTTCGCTTTAACCTCAAAAGCTCGATCTTGGCCGAGATGCGCAAGGGGCACTGGCGTATGCTTCGATCAAGTATTGTGACGGCCGTAATTGCGGCGTGCGTGGTGGTATTGACCGCCGCGCTAGGCGGCTGCGGCCAGTTCTCGCCCTCTTACATGAAGCCACTGTCGCCGCAGACACGCGCGCTCTTGGCCGAGAAGGGCATGACCGAGGAATTGCCAATCCTCATCCGCATCTTCAAGGCTGAGTCCGAGCTCGAAGTGTGGAAGGCCAAGGACGACGGACGCTTCTACAAGTTCAAGACCTATCCGATCTGCTCCTATTCGGGCGGCCTCGGGCCCAAGGTCAGCCAAGGCGACCGGCAGGCGCCCGAGGGATTCTATCTCGTATCGCAAGATCAGATGAATCCGCGCAGCAAATATCACCTCTCCTTCAATGTCGGCTTCCCCAACGCCTATGATCGCGCCTATGGCCGCACCGGTCAGGACATCATGGTGCATGGCGACTGCACCTCGGCCGGCTGTTACGCCATGACCGACGCGGTGATCGAGGAGATCTACATCCTGGCCCGCGAGGCGCTCGAGAGCGGGCAGACCGCATTCCAGATGCAGGCCTATCCGTTCCGCATGACTGCTGCGAACATGGCGGCGCACCAGAAGGACGAGTGGTACGATTTCTGGAAGAACCTGAAGGAAGGCTACGACTATTTCGAGGTGACGCATCTCCCGCCGCGCATCGCGGTGTGCGAGAAGCATTATCTGGTCAACGCGGCCTTCGTCGATCGCGGCGCGCGGCCTGACCCGGCAGGCGCCTGTCCCGCGTGGCAGAGATTGCCGGTGTCGCGCGCGCCGGCCGAGCAGGTGGCATCGGCCAAGAAGGGGCAAACCGCGCTGCTGACGAAGCCTCTCGGCAGCGTGCTCGGCCTGACTTTCGGACCGTCGAAGCCGGCCTATCGCGCCTTCACGCTTGGTCCGGCGACGCCGCCGACACCGACGCCGGCTCCTGCGCCGACGCCAGCCCCGGCCAAGGCCAAGACCAAGAGCAAGGCCGCCGCCCAGGCCAAGGCTGAATAACTGAAGTCTGAAATTTAGTTGCTGACTTCGGGCTCTGATCACTGAAAGCGAATGCGGCAGCTCTTGACCCTCATCATCCTGGCTCTGTTGATCGGCGGCGCCCTGTTCATGCTTAGCCCCGAAGGGCGGCAGACGCTCGACCGCATGCATATCAACGCCATGCGCGCCGAGCACCAGGCGCGCTATCGCGCCGGTCAGCCGCTCGCCGGCACGCCCGATCTCGCCCGCCTCGACCAGAGGCTCGCGGCGCAAGGCGTGAAGCTCGGCGATCCGGTGATGCTCCGGCTATTCAAGCTCGAATCCGAACTCGAGTTGTGGGTCGAGAAAGACGGGCACTTCGTCCGCTTCGCCACCTATCCGATCTGTCTCTGGTCGGGGCGGCTCGGGCCGAAACTCAAGGAAGGCGACCGCCAAGCGCCCGAGGGCTTCTATACCATCGCCTCTGAGCAGCTCAATCCGAACAGCCGCTGGCACCGAGCTTTCAATCTCGGCTTCCCCAATGTGTTCGACAAGTCCAAGGGACGCTACGGGTCTTTCATCATGGTGCACGGCGGCTGCTCGTCGATCGGCTGCTACGCCATGACCGACCCGGTGGTCGACGAGCTCTGGCGCTTCGTCACGGCGGCGCTCGACGCGGGCGAGGAAAGGGTGCCGGTGCATGTCTTCCCGTTCCGCCTGACCGACGGCAATCTCAAGTCGCGGAAGTCGAGCCAATGGGCCGGCTTCTGGGGCGATCTGAAGAAGGGCTACGATTTGTTCGAGCGCACGCGGCTGCCGCCGGTGGTCAGCCTGTGCAATGGCCGTTACGCGTTTGCGCCCGGCAGCCCCACCACCGTTGGCAGCGCCGTCGAGGAGCGCTGCCCGCCTGAGGTCGCCGACAATTCTTGAGATCAGATCGACCAGAAAAAGGCGATGAGCGGCACGCCGACGATCAAAACGATGATCGATAGCGGCAGGCCGAGCCGCCAATAGTCGCCAAAGCGATAGCCGCCCGGGCCCATCACCAGCGTGTTGCATTGATGCCCGATCGGCGTGAGGAAATCGCATGCCGCGCCGATCGCCACGGCCATGAGGAACTGGTCCGGGTTGTAGCCAAGCTTGCCGGCGAAGCTTGCGGCAATCGGTGCCATCACCAGCACGGTGGCCGCGTTGTTGAGGAACGGGGTCACCGCCATTGCAGCAGCAAGCAGCAACGCAAGCGCACCGATCGGTGGCAGATTGGTGGAGACGTGCGAGAGCGCTGACGCGATCAAATCCGTGCCGCCCGTGGTGCGCAAGGCGTTGCTGACCGGGATCAGCGCGCCGAGCATGATCAGAATCGGCCATTCGATGACGTCGTAAGCCTCGCGCAGCGAGAGCGAGCGGGCGAACAGCAAAATCACCGCAGCGCCGAAAAAAGCGACCGCCACCGGCACGACGTTGAACGCGACCAGCGCCATGGCGGCGGCGAGGATGGCAATCGGAAGCAGGCTCACGCGCCGGCCCATGCGAAGATCGCGTTCGGCGAGTGGCAGGCAGTGCAGTTCGCCGAGAGTCTCGGGCATCGCGGCGAGATTGCCCCTGAGCACGATTACGTCGCCTGCCCTGAGCTTGACCGAGCGCAGGCGATGAGCGATGCGCCGCCCCTTGCGGCTCACTGCCAGCAGATTGACGGCGTGGCGATCGAACAGCTTGAGCTGACCGACAGAGCTGCCAACGAGCTCGAAGTCCGGTGTGATGACCGTCTCCATCACGCCGATCTCGTCGGTCGGGGTATCGATCTCGTGGCTCTTGCCCTCGCGCGTGAGCTCCAATTTCTCCAGCGCCACGATGCGGTCGAGCGCCGCCGGCTCGCCTTGCAGGATAAGAATGTCGCCGGGTTTGATCGCGCTATTGCCCGCCGGCTCGTACCGCCTGGTAGGTCCCCGCAGCACGGCGATCACTTCGATCTCATTCTCACCGAGATCCTCTAACGCCTTCACTGTCAAGCCTGCGGCGGGCGAGGTCTCGGGCACGGTGACTTCCGTGGTGTAACCTTCGAGATTGAAGGCCGCATCCATGGAGGCCGCTCCCTTGCGATTCTGCGGCAGAAGACGCCAGCCGAACACGAGAAAGAGGAAGCCGGCAATCGCGATCCCGGCGCCGACCGGCGTGAAGTCGAACATATTGTAGGGCTGGCCGAGCAACCGCTCGCGCACGCGCGAGACGATGATGTTCGGCGATGTGCCGACCAAGGTGACGATGCCGCCGAGCAGAGCGCCGAACGACATCGGCATCAACAGAGAGGAGGGCGAGGTGCCGGTGCGCCGCGCGAGCTGAAAGGCGATCGGCATCAGCATTGCGAGCGCGCCGATGTTCTTGACGAAGGCCGAGAGCAGTGTGACCGAGCCGACGAGAGCAACGATCTGCCGGCCGATGGTCGTAAGATAAGGTCCGAGCCAGCGGACCGCGCGCTCGATGATGCCGGAGCGCGCGACCGCCGCACTGACGACCAGAGCGCTCGCGACGATGATCACGATGTCGTCGCTGAAGCCTTTGAAGGCTTGATTGGGCGGCACGATGCCGACCGCCACAGAGACAAGCAGGGCGAGCACGGCGACGAGGTCGTAGCGCCAGCGGCCCCAGGCGAACAGCCCCATCATGGCGATGACGACGGCGAAGACGAGGCCCTGATCGAACGTCATCTAGCGCGGCGCGCCTAAGCGTGTTGGCTCAGAAAAGCACATCGGCGAGAAATCTCGGTTGGGGATGGTCCGCCACCGAGAAAGCCCAGGACGCCGCTTTAGTTCCCTCAGCGATGTGACACGAGCGTTGTTAACTCGTGAACGTGCCGTGGCAGTGCTTGTATTTCTTGCCTGAGCCGCACGGGCACACCGCATTCCGCTGCACCTTACCCCAGGTCGAGGAATCGGCCGGGTTCGGCGCAGCCGCAGCGGCCGTGGCGGCAACAGCCTTCCGGGCGCGCGTAGGCTTGGCCGCGCCCCTGATGTTGCCGCCGACTCCTGCCGTCTCAAGCGCGAACTCGTCCTCGCCGGTCAGCGGATCGAGGTGATGGGCCTCCATCGGCGGCAGCTCGGCCGGCTCGAGCGGCGGCACGTCCTCCTGCTTGGCGAGTTCGATATGCATCAGCTGGCCGGTGACCGCTTCGCGCAACCGCGCCAGCATGTGCTCGAACAGCGTGAAGCTCTCGTTCTTGTACTCGTTCAGCGGATCGCGCTGGCCGTAGCCGCGCAAGCCGATCACCTGGCGGAGATGCTCGAGCGTGACGAGATGCTCGCGCCATAGCCCGTCGAGCGTCTGGAGCAGGACCGCGCGCTCGATCTGGCGCATGATGGCGGGTCCGAAATCGGCGGCCTTCTTGGCGAAGCGCTCGTCTGCGGCCTTGATTAGCCGCTCGTGAATCTCGGCCTCGCCGATCCCTTCCTCGGCAGCCCACTCAGACAGCGGCACGTCGATGGCGAAGATGTCGTGCATGCTCTGCTGCAACGTCGCCATGTCCCACTGCTCGGCATAGGACTTGTCGGGGATGCTCGCGGTGACGAGATCGTCGATCACGTGGCGGCGCATGTCGGCGATGGTGTCGGAGAGGTCGGCGTCGGTCAAAAGCTCGCGGCGCTGCTCGAAGATCGCTTTGCGCTGATCGTTCATCACGTTGTCGTATTTCAGCAGATTCTTGCGGATGTCGAAATTGCGCGCCTCGACCTTGGCTTGCGCCTTCTCCAAAGCCTTGTTGATCCAGGGATGGACGATGGCCTCGTCCTCTTTCAGACCGAGCGCGCCGAGCATGCCGTCCATGCGCTGCGAGCCGAAAATGCGCATCAGATCGTCCTCGAGCGAGAGGAAGAAGCGTGAGCGGCCGGGGTCGCCCTGGCGGCCCGAGCGGCCGCGGAGCTGATTGTCGATGCGCCGGCTCTCATGGCGCTCGGTGCCGATCACGTAGAGGCCGCCGGCTTTGAGCGCCTTCTCTTTCTTCTTGGTGACTTCGGTTGCGATCTCCTTACGCCGGGCGGTGATGGCTTCCGACGTCGGCTCCTTGCCCTTCTCCGTCTCGGCCGCGATCCAGTCCGCGATCAGCATGTCGGGATTCCCGCCGAGCTGGATGTCGGTGCCGCGGCCGGCCATGTTGGTGGCGATCGTCACGGAGCCGGGGACGCCGGCCTGGGCGATGATCTTGGCTTCCTGCTCGTGGTAGCGCGCGTTCAGCACCTGGTGTGGCACCTTGTCCTTCTTGAGCAGCTCGGACAGGATCTCGGACTTCTCGATCGAGGTGGTGCCGACCAGCATCGGCTGGCCGAGCTTCTGCGCTTCCTTGATCAGCGCGATGATCGCCCGGTATTTCTCCTGCGCCGTGCGATAGACCTCGTCGTCCTCGTCGTTGCGGATCATGTCCATGTTGGTCGGCACCTCGACCACGTCGAGGCCGTAAATGTCCATGAACTCCTCGGCTTCGGTGGCCGCCGTGCCGGTCATGCCGGCGAGCTTGCCGTAGAGCCGGAAATAGTTCTGGAAGGTGATGGTAGCGAGCGTCTGGTTCTCCGGCTGGACGCTGACATGCTCCTTGGCCTCAAGCGCCTGGTGCAGGCCTTCGGAATAGCGGCGGCCCTGCATCATGCGGCCGGTGAACTCGTCGATGATGATCACCTCGTCGTCCTTGACGATGTAATCGCGGTCGCGCTGGAACAGCGTGTGGGCGCGCAACGCCTGCTGCACGTGATGGACCAAGCTGACGTTCTCGATATCGTAGAGCGAGTCGCCCTTGAGCATGTCGGCGGCGGCCAACAGGCGCTCGATCTTCTCGTTGCCGCCCTCGGTCAGGGAGACGATGCGGGTCTTCTCGTCGAGCTCGTAGTCGCCCTTCTCGAGCTTGGGAATGAAGGTGTCGACCTTGTTGTAGAGCTCCGAGCGGTCGTCGAGCGGGCCGGAGATGATTAACGGCGTACGCGCCTCGTCGATCAGGATCGAGTCGACTTCGTCGACGATGGCGAAGTGGTGGCCGCGCTGCACCATCTCCGAGGCCGCGTATTTCATGTTGTCGCGGAGATAATCGAAGCCGAACTCGTTGTTGGTGCCGTAGGTCACGTCGGCGGCGTATTGCTCGCGGCGCTGCGGGTCGCTCAACTCGTGGAGGATGCAGCCGACGCTGAGCCCCAAGAACTTGTAGATGGCGCCCATCCAGGCGGCGTCGCGACGCGCCAGATAGTCGTTGACGGTGACGACATGCACGCCTTTGCCGGCGAGCGCATTGAGATAGACGGCGAGCGTGGCGACCAGAGTCTTGCCTTCGCCGGTCTTCATCTCGGCGATGCGGCCCTCGTGCAACACCATGCCGCCGATCATCTGCACGTCGAAATGGCGCTGGCCGATGGCGCGCTTGGCGCCCTCGCGCACGGTGGCGAACGCCTCGGGGATCAAATCATCGAGATCGGCGCCGTCGCGCAGGCGCTGGCGGAAGATTTCGGTGCACCCCCGCAGCTGGTCGTCCGAGAGCGCCACCGTCTCGGTCTCGAGCGCATTGATCGTGGCGACGATCGGTCCGTATTTCTTCAGTTTCCGATCGTTGGATGAGCCGAAAACCTTGCTGGCAAGGGTGCCGAAGGACAGCATTGATTAGGACCTCTTAGATCGCATGAAAGCTCCCAAGCCGATCCCCATCAACCCTCGGGAAAGCGTCAAAAAAATGCCGGGAGGCGGATGCGGTTCAGACATAAGTGGGCCGCCTAGCCTTGTCAACGCGACCCCTGGCGCGTGTTCCCAGTCCCCGACCCCTTGGCAATCGCCCCCCCTGGGTCTAAAACGCCGCCCGGGGCAGCGAACCCAACCCGCTCGCCTACTTCTAATTAAGGGGCAGTACCGGCGAGCAGAAGAATGAGGATCATCTCGTGAAAACTTGGTCAGCCTTGCTGCTCGTCGCAGCCTTGATCGGTGTTGCGCCAATGACAACCCTTGCCGACGACGCGGTCGTCGCGCACGTCAATGGCGTCGATATCAAACAGTCCGATCTCGATTTCGCCGCCTCCGAAGTCGGCCCGCGCCTCGCCAACTACACGCAGGCCGATCGCAAGCGCGTGCTGCTGCAATATGTCATCGAGAACGAGCTGATGGCCGAGGCCGCCGAGAAGGACGGTCTCGACAAGGCCGCCAACTTCCCCGACCGGGTTAAATATCATCAGCGCCGGGCGCTACGCGACGCATTCTTCGACATGAGCATCACCAACGGCGTGTCGGACGACGCCGCCAAGAAGATCTTCGACGAGAAGATCGGCAGCGTGAAGCCCGAGCAGGAGATTCATGCCCGGCACATTCTGGTGCCGACCGAGGAGGAGGCCAAGAAGGTCGCCGAGCGGATCAAGAACGGCGAGGATTTCGCCACCGTCGCCAAGGAAGTGTCCAAGGATACCAACGCCGAAGGCGGCGATCTCGGTTTCTTTACTCGCGGCCAGATGCTGAAGCCGTTCGAGGATGCGGCGTTCGCGCTCGATGTCGGCCAGGTCTCGGCGCCGGTGCAGACGCAATTCGGCTGGCACATCATCAAGGTCGAAGAGAAGCGTGACCAGAAGCTGCCGACCTTCGATCAGGTCAAGGAAGCGATCAAAGCCCAGCTAGTGCAGGCGAAGGCGCAAGAAGTGGTCACGGGCCTCCGCGACGCCGCCAAGATCGAGGTGGTCGACCCCGAGATCAAAAAGGCGATGGACGACGCCGCGGTTCAGGGCGCTGCGGCTCCTGACGCCGGTGGAGACGAGCAGCCAGGGGACGCCTACGGCCAGCAATAGAGTGAGGCCGGCAAGCTTAAGACCGAATTGGGCACGATCTCGCCTTTTGCACCGAAGCGACCGCCGCACGTTCCGGCCGTCGAGGGCGTGCGCATGGCCACCGCTGCTGCCGGCATCCGCTATCCAGAGCGCATTGACTTGCTGCTCGCGCTATTCGATCCCGGAACCAGCGTCGCCGGCGTGCTCACTCAGTCCAAGACTGCTTCCGCGCCGGTCGATTGGTGCCGGGAGCGGCTTCTGCACGGCATGGCCCGCGCGCTCGTGGTCAATTCCGGCAATGCCAATGCCTTTACCGGCAAGCGTGGGCGCGCGGCGGTGAGACTCACGGCTGAAGCCGCCGCTCAGGCCGCTGATTGCCTCGAGGCCGACGTCTACATCGCCTCGACCGGCGTGATTGGCGAGCCGCTCGATGCCGGCAAGATCGCTGCGCGTCTTGGCGAGCTCGCTGCCAACGCCAAACCGGACGCCTTCGAGGCGGCGGCGCGGGCGATCATGACCACCGACACCTTCCCCAAGCTCGCCACGCGCCAGACCGAGATCGACGGTGTCGCCATCACCATCAACGGCATCGCCAAGGGCGCCGGCATGATCGCCCCCGAGATGGCGACCATGCTCGCCTTTCTGTTCACCGACGCTGCCATCGAGCCCGCGGCGTTGCGCGACTGCTTGCACCCGGCGGTCGAGGACAGCTTCAACGCCATCACCATCGATGGCGACACCTCGACCAGCGACACAGCACTGCTGTTCGCCACCGGTCGTGCCGTCACGCGCGGCGCGCCGTTGATCGCGCATGGCGGCGATCCGCGGCTCGCGATGTTCCGCTTCACGCTGCACGATCTGATGCGCGACCTGGCGCAGCAGGTCGTCAAGGACGGCGAGGGGCTCACCAAATTCGTCACGGTCAAGGTGACCGGCGCTGAGAGCAAGGATGCGGCGCGCATAATCGCCAAGTCGATCGCCAACTCACCTCTGGTGAAGACGGCGCTCGCCGGTGAGGACCCGAATTGGGGGCGGATCGTGGCGGCGATCGGCAAGGCCGGCGAGAAGGCTGACCGCGATCAGCTCGCCGTCTGGCTCGGCGACATCCTGGTTGCCAAGGACGGCGAGGTCGCTCCCGGCTACCGCGAGGCGATGGGCGCCGCTTATATGAAACAGCCGGAGATCGCCATCACCGTGGATGTCGGTGTCGGCAAGGACGCCGCCATCGTGTGGACCTGCGATCTCACCAAGGATTATATCGCCATTAACGCTGACTACCGGTCATGACGAGTATCGATCCCAACATTTCTTAATCGCCAGGTGCCAGCATGGCTGAGCGTCAGATGCGCTCGATCGTGATCGTCGCGGCCTGCGCTCTCCTCAACGAGAGTGGGGACGTGCTGATCGCCAAACGCCCTCCGGGCCGGCCGCTTGCCGAGCTTTGGGAGTTTCCCGGCGGCAAGGTCGAGCAGGGAGAGGAGCCGGAGGAAGCGTTGATCCGCGAGCTCAAGGAGGAGCTTGGCATCGAGATCGCCAAGGCCGATCTTGCGCCGCTTACCTTTGCCAGTCACGCTTATCCCGACTTTCATTTGCTGATGCCGGTCTATCGCTGCGCGCGCTGGCGCGGCCGCGCGACCGCACTGGAGGGGCAGGATCTGCTGTGGGTGAGGCCCCACCAGCTCGACGCCTACGACATGCCGCCGGCCGACGAGCCGCTCAAGCGGGCGTTTCGCGAGTTGTTGTGAGGGTAGGGACGACGATGAGCGGCAGCAGTCCCATCGGCGAGACCGTCCGGCGTTTCGCCGCCGACAATTCGGGCGCCACGGCAGTCGAATACGGGTTGGTGTGGCCTTCATTGCCCTCGCCGTCGTCGTGGGCGTGAACCAAGTCGGTGCGAAGATCGCCGCCATATTCGTCTCGCTTTTCGCCAGCATGGCGCAGTAGCGATATCTTCACTTTCCCTCGTCGTCATCGATCTTGCGAGGCGCCAAGGGGAAAGATGCCTTGTCGCCGGCCGACCGCTCGGTCGTGCTGAGAGCGTCGGCGAGGCTCTGCGCGGCGCTGCCGGGCGGAAGCGGCTTCTGCTGGCTCGCATCCGGCGCCCATCCCGATAAATAGACGATCTCAAAGGTCGCGCTAACGCCGCCGCCCGGCAGCGCGTGGCGCTCGCGATAGATCGCTTCGGCGCGATCGAGCGTGCGACGGGGCAGCGGCGCCTTGCTGCGCTCGGAAAGGACATTGCCGCCGCCGAGCACTCGCACCTCGCGCATCAGCTCGCGGGGCGAGGCGTAGGTCACCTTCAGCACGTCGGCGTCGGCCACCGGCAGCGCAAAGCCCGTCCGCTGCAACAGCGCGCCATAGTCCCTGACATCGCCGAACGGCGCGACGCGCGGGCTCGCGCCGCCCTGCCCCTCGGCCTCAGCCTCGATCAGCGCCTCGCGCAGCTCGATGAGCGAGCGGACGCCGAGCAGCGCTGCGAGGAACAGTCCGTCGGGGCAAAGCGCGCGCCTGATCTGCACCAGAGCTCCCGGGAGATCGTTGACGCGGTGCAGCGCCAGCCCCGAGACGACCAGGTTGAGGCTCGCATCCTTGAGCGGCAGCAAATCCTCCTCGCAGACGAGTGCCGGCCGCGGACAGAGTGCGGCGAGCGGATAAGAGCTCTCGGCATAGATCATCGCGCCCACAGATCTGAGAGCGGCGACCCTCCTGCCCAATAGCCCGCGGTAGGCGCCGAGGTCTAGCGCGATCGGGAACGCGCGCAGCATGACTTCGACCCGCTCGGCGATCTCGCGCGCCACATGATCGAGCAGGAACTCATGTGTTCCGATCTCGCACGCGAAGCGCGCGCGCCGCGCACGCAGCAGCTTTCGGTCGAACATCTGGTGCGCTTCACCCATTGGCGGCTAGAGCCTCCGCACTTTGAGCTCGGTCGGGTTCGGCTTTATCTTGGTGTCCATGCTGTTGCCGCCGGTCCGCGTCGTGTGCCGGACGCGCATCGGCAGACGGGGGCTGATCTGCGGCGCCTGCTTTGCCAAGATCGATTTTCATGCGCTTCCGCTGTGCGACCGGCTTGGCGTGCCTCTGCCTTACGACGTCGGCGCGCTGCTGCTCTCTGCCGCGGCCATCGCCAAGCCCCCAGTCTACGACCGGGCGCGGGCCGTGGCGCGCGATTCCTCGACCATGCGCGAGCTTGTCCAGAGCTTCAAATACCGCGATCGGCACGAGGGTCCGTTGCTGTTTAGCCGACGCCGACCTCATCGTGCAGGTGCCGCTCACGCCTCGCGGCTTTGGTCGCGGCGCTTCAACCAATCCCGATGCCGGCGCACGCGGTCGGACGGCGGGCGCGCGTCTTCGTCGATTGCTTCGCGCTCAAACGCGTGCGGCGAACGGCGAGCCAGGTCGGGCTCTCGGCAGACCAGAGACGCCGGAATGTTGCCGGCGCGTTCAAGCTGCCTCAAGCGGAAACCGGCCGCATCAAGGGCTAGGAAGGTTCTCGTCATCGACGATGTGATCACGACCGGGGCGACCGCTAAGGCTTGCGCGCGAGCCTTGCGGCGGGCAGGGGCGGCGCGGGTCGACGTGCTTGCGCTCACGGAGCTGTGGAGGGCGCCTCTTTCGTGCTCGAGTCTTGCGCGGGGATCTCCGAGAACCCAGTTACCTGGGGTCCATCCAAGACTTATCCGGCGACGATCCATGAGCGATATCCTCATCTTCACCACGCAATTCTGCGGCTATTGCCGGGCCGCCAAGAATTTGCTGAGCGCGAAAGCGATCGAATTCGCGGAGATCGACGTGGGCTTCGACGCCGACAAGCGCGTCGAGATGGTGCAGCGTGCCGGTGGCTTGCTCACGGTGCCGCAGATCTTCATCAACGGCCGTCACGTCGGCGGCTATGACGAGCTCGCCGCGCTCGAGCGCGAAGGCAAGCTCGATGCGTGGCTCGCCGATGCGCTCGCGCCGCAGTCGCCAGCATCGGGACCAGTGCCGCGGACATTCGCCGACGCCAGCGACACATGAGTCAGGGCGGCGAAAGACGCTTCCGTGCCGGGCTCGTCCAACTCCGCTCGGGGCGCAGCGTAGCGCCCAATCTCGACAAGGCCGAAGAGCTGATCAGGCGCGCGGCCAAGGGTGGCGCGATATATGTTCAGACGCCGGAGAATACCGGGCTCATGGAGGTCAAGCCCGAGCTCGTGGTCGAGGCGGCCGAGTCCGAGGGGAAGAATGCGCCGCTCGCTCGCCTCAAGGCGCTCGCGCGCGAGCTTCGCATTTGGCTCCATGTCGGCTCGCTCGCGGTCAAGCTGGACAAGATTCGCATCGCCAACCGGTCCTATCTGATCGATCCCGAGGGGCGGATCGCGGCGCGCTACGACAAGCTGCATATGTTCGACGTCGACCTTCCCGGCGGCGAGAGCTATCGCGAGTCGCAATATTTCAAGCCGGGCGAGAAGGCGGTGCTCGCGGATCTCCCGTTCGGTCGGCTAGGGCTTAGCATCTGCTACGACCTCCGCTTTCCCGCGCTCTACCTTGCGCTCGCCGCTGCCGGCGCGGAGATCATCGCCGTGCCGTCGGCCTTCACCAGGCAGACCGGCGAAGCGCATTGGCACGCGCTGATCCGTGCCCGCGCCATCGAAACCGGCGCCTTCGTGCTTGCCGCCGCCCAAGGCGGCCTGCATGAGAACGGTCGCTCAACCTTCGGCCACAGCCTGGTCGTGTCTCCGTGGGGAGAAATATTGGCGGAGGGCGGCGAGGAGCCTTGCGTCATCTTCGCCGATATCGAGCTTGCGGCTTCGGTCGAGGCGCGCGCGCGCATCCCCGCGCTCAAGCATGGCCGCGACTTCGCGGTAGAAATCGCCGGGTTGAGCGAGCGGGCTGTGCGATAGCTGTGACTATCCGGTGTTACTCTTGCTGAGACGAGAGCCTTGGCCCTGAGCGAGGTAACCTCTTGTTGGGGTCTACCTAAAACTTATTTCCGAGCCGCCCTGGTAAAGCCCCGAAGCACGTCTAATATTGCGTCTGTCGGGCGTTGGTTTCTGCGCAACCAGGGTCATAGCATGGGTCTCTCACGTTTATTCCGTCCTCAAAAACACGTCTTGGGTTTGCTGCTCGTCCCCTTCTTGGCGCTTGCGCTGGCGGGCCCGGCGGGCGCTGAAACCAAGGCCAAACCGCAAAATCCCTTGACCGTCGGTTCACCCAGCGCGCCGGCCAAGACCACTACGCCAGATCCCAAGCTCAATTTGGATACCGGCATCACGCAGCCCGCCGCGGGTCAGGGCGCAACGACCGCCCCCGTTCAGGGAGCGCCGGCGAATCCGGAAACCACCACGGCGCAACCTGTACCCGAGCAAGTCAAGCCCAAAGCCGAACCGGAGCCGGCGGATGCTGCGGCCCACGCGGCAGCCAGCGCCGATATTCAGCCGGGCTCGAAGATTCTCGTGAACATCGACAAGTCGACCCAGGAGATGACGGTCTTCGTCGACGGCATGGAGCGCTATAGCTGGAAGGTTTCGACGGGCAAGGGCCAGTACGACACGCCGGTGGGGACCTTCACGCCGACGTCGATGAACGAGATCTGGTACAGCAAGCAGTGGGACAACTCCCCGATGCCGCATGCCATCTTCTTCATGAAGGACGGTCATGCCATCCACGGCACCCACGAGGTGAAGAACCTGGGCAAGCCCGCGTCGCATGGCTGCGTCCGCCTCGCACCGGAGAATGCCGCCACGCTTTATGCCATGGTCGAGAAGACCGGCATGGAGAACACCCAGGTGGTTCTAAGCGGCGAAGCTCAGGGGGCGCAGCCGAGAGTCGCCAGTCCGTCGCCGAACTATCAATATCAGTACCAATATCCGTACCAAAGGCGTGGCCAGCCGGTGCCGCCTTGGTTCAACCCCGGCCAGGAAGCCCAGGTGGAGCCTGATCAGCAGCCGCAGCGCCGGCGCGGGCTATTCGGGCGGCGCTGGTTCCAGCAGGATCAGGGCGCCTATTACGGCCGGAATTATTACCAGCAGCGCGGCTACGGCTATTGATCGGATGAACGAGACCGCGCTCGACCATGCCGCCATGGTGCGTCTGGCCAAAGCCTTGGTGTTCATCTGCGGCGCCGAGCATCCGACCACGGTCGCACTTAAAGCGGCCGCAGCAAGCGGCTCCGAGCGGGATATCAAGAACGCGCGCGCGATGTTCATGCGTTTGAAGCCCGGCGACCGCCGGGCGGCCTTGGCCATGCTTGCCGATTGATCAGCCGTTCAGGGCCGTGGCGAAGTAGTTCACGTCGGTGTCGCGCGAAAGGCTGAACTCATCCGTTAGCGGGTTGTAGACGAGCCCGGTCGTGTCGGCCGGCGTGAGCCCCGCGGCTCTAAGCGCCGCGCGAAGCTCTTCAGGCGTCACGAAGCGCTGCCATTGATGGGTCCCGGCCGGCACCCACCGCAGGATAAGCTCGGCGGCGATGATCATGAACGCGTAGGCCTTGAGTGTGCGGTTCAGCGTCGACAGCACGATGATCCCGCCAGGCTTCAACAATGGCGCGATACCCTTGAGAAAGGTCGGCACGTCAGGCACGTGCTCGACCACTTCGAGCAAGAGCACGGCATCGAAGGTGACGCCGCTCGCGGCGACCTCCTCAGCCGTGGCGATGCGATAGTCGATGGCGAGTCCCATACCTTGGGCGTGGGCACTGGCAGCCAGGATATTCGCTTCCCCGGGGTCGATGCCGGTAACGGTGGCGCCCAACCTTGCCAGCGGCTCGGCTACCAGCCCGCCGCCGCAGCCAATATCCAGAACTGATAGCCCCGCGAGGGTTTGCCCTTGGGTTTTATCGCGGTTAAAGCGCCGGCAGAGCTGCTCGCGGATATAGGTGAGGCGCAGCGGCGTGATGCGGTGGAGCGGCTTGAACGGGCCGTTGGCATCCCACCATTGGCCGGCGTCCTTGGCGAATTGGGCGACCTCTTCGCGGTCAAGCGTTGCTGAATTCTGGGCCTGTGCCATGAGAGCATTGGCTGCGCCCGGCGATCGCCTGTCAAGAAGCCCCAGAACCATTGCGGGCCGGCGCCTCAATCAGTATGAAAGAGCCGGTTTTTGCGGCCGGCCCCCACTGGGCCGGCCCTTCTATTGTGTGGAGGGGCTCGTGGCCCTGTTGGTGCTGAAGTTCGGCGGAACGTCGGTCGGCGACATCGACCGCATCAAGAACGTCGCCGCCCACGTCAAGCGCGAGGTGAACGCGGGCCACGCTTGCGCGGTCGTGGTCTCGGCCATGGCCGGGCACACCAATCAGCTGGTCGCCTGGGTCGATCAGGCCTGGGGCTTCAAGGAGCGCCAGAAGCAGAACGGTGTAGCGTCAGCCCAATATGACGGGCGCGAATATGACGCGGTGGTGTCCTCTGGCGAGCAGGTGACCTCGGGGCTGCTCGCGCTCGTGCTCCAGTCGATCGGCATCAATGCGCGCTCCTGGCAGGGCTGGCAGATCCCGCTGCATACCGACACCGCCCATCGCGCCGCCCGCATCACCGGCCTCGAGGTCGATGAGCTCAAGCAGCGCATGACGGACGGAGAGGTCGCGGTCATCGCCGGTTTTCAGGGGATCGCGCCCGGAAACCGCATCTCAACTCTCGGCCGGGGCGGCTCGGACACGAGTGCGGTAGCGCTGGCCGCAGCGCTCGCCGCCGACCGCTGCGATATCTACACCGATGTCGACGGCGTCTATACGACCGACCCGCGGGTGGTTCCCAAAGCCCACCGGCTCGACCGCATCTCCTATGAAGAAATGCTGGAAATGGCCTCGCAAGGGGCCAAGGTGCTCCAGACCCGCTCGGTCGAGCTCGCCATGCAGCGGGGCGTGCGCGTGCTGGTGCGCTCGAGCTTCGATCCGCCGGACTTGGGAGGCAGATCGACCGATGATGCGCTTGAGCTTGGAACACTCGTTTGCCATGAGGATGAGATCGTGGAGCAAAACGTCGTCAGTGGAATTGCTTATGCCCGGGACGAGGCGAAGGTGACGCTGCTCAAGATCGCCGACAAGCCGGGGGTCGCGGCGCAAGTGTTCGGGCCGCTCGCCGAAGCCAATATCAACGTCGACATGATCGTGCAGAACGTGTCCGAGGATGGGCGCTACACCGATCTCACCTTCACGGTGCAGAGCGCTGACCTCGACCGGGCGCTCGAAGTCCTGCGCAAAGCCAAGGATCACATCGGTTATTTCGACTTGCGCGGTTCCACCGACATCGCCAAGGTGTCGGCGATAGGCGTCGGGATGCGGAGCCACGCGGGCGTTGCCGCGCAAATGTTCAATGCGCTTGCCGAGAAGGGCATCAATATCGAGGCGATCTCGACATCGGAGATCAAGATCAGCGTGTTGATCGATGCGGCTTACGCCGAGCTCGCGGTGCGAACCTTGCATTCCCTGTTCGGATTGGACAGCCGCTGACGGATTTGCAGCCAAACCTGACGGCTATGACGACGCTTGGTCCGCCGCTCCGCCCGTCGGCGAGGACTGATTGCCATGCCTACTTCTTCCGTTGGCGCGCCTAGACTGTTGCTGCGACGCTTGCGCGAGGTGATGGCGCAGCGCGAGAGCGCGCAGGTCCGGCTCGACAAGGTGGTGGTGCTGATCGCCTCCAACATGGTGGCGGAGGTGTGCTCGCTCTATCTGCGCCGCCGCGACGGTTCGCTCGAACTGTTCGCCACCGAAGGCTTGAACCCGCTGGCGGTTCACAACACCCATCTGAAGCCCGGCGAGGGTCTGGTCGGCTTGATCGCCGAGCAGGCCGAGCCGTTGCAGTTCCCTGACGCCCAGCATCACCCGGCCTTTTCTTACCGCCCTGAGACCGGCGAGGAGATCTATCACTCGTTCTGCGGCGTGCCGATCCTGCGCGGCGGCCACACGATCGGCGTGCTTACGGTGCAGAACCGCACCATGCGTCAATATAGCGACGAGGAGATCGAGGCGCTCCAGACCACCGCCATGGTGCTCGCCGAGACGATCGCCTCGGGCGGCTTCGGCGTCACCGAGGAGGTCAGCGCCGAGCCCCGCCGCGAACTCGCCGCGCGCTTCCCGGGGCTGCCCATTTCCGAAGGCGTGGCGCTAGGCCATGTGGTGCTGCACGAGCCGCGCATCGTCGTCACCCGCCTGATCGCCGAGGATGTCGAATTCGAGCGTCGCCGCCTGTCTCAGGCGATCGAAGAGCTGACCGGTATGATCGACAACATGCTGGAGCGCGGCGACCTCGCCCGTGCCGGCGAGCATCGCGAGGTGCTCGAGGCGTTCCGCATGTTCGCGCACGATCATGGCTGGCGGCGGCGGCTGGACGAAGCGCTGCTCACCGGGCTGACCGCAGAGGCCGCCGTGCAGCGCGTGCGGAACGACACCCGCGCCCGCATGCTCCGCCAGATCGACCCGCATGCCCGCGAGCGGCTGCACGACATCGACGATCTCTCCAACCGGCTGCTCAGGCTGCTGTCGGGCGGCGCCGTCACCGCGGCGACGGGGAACCTGCCGCAGGACACCATCCTGATCGCCCGCACCATGGGCCCGGCCGAGTTGCTCGACTACGACCGCCAGCGTTTGCGCGGCCTTGTGCTCGAGGAAGGCGGCTCGACGAGCCATGTGGCGATCGTGGCGCGCGCGCTCGGCATCGCCGCCATCAGCCAGGTCAAGGGCGTGCTGGAAGGCGTCGAGGCGGGGGACGCTGCCATCGTCGATGCCGAAGGCGGCGAGCTGCATGTGAGGCCGACGCAAGAGGTGGTCTCGGCCTATTCCGACAAGGTGCGGTTCAGGGCGCGCCGCCAAGCCCAATACGCGGCGTTGCGCACACTGCCCTCGGTAACTATCGACGGCGAGCGCGTGACGTTGCACATAAATGCCGGCCTCCTATTCGACCTGCCGCATCTCGACCAGTCCGGCGCCGACGGCATCGGGCTGTTCCGCACCGAGCTGCAATTCATGATCTCGGCGACCTTCCCCCGGCTCGAGCAGCAAACACGCCTCTACAAGGCGATCCTCGACGCCGCGGGCGACCGTCCGGTGGTATTCCGCTCGCTCGATGTCGGCGGCGACAAGGTGCTGACTTATTTCCGCGCGAGCGAGGAGGAGAATCCGGCCATCGGCTGGCGCGCCATCCGCATGGCGCTCGACCGCCCGGCGTTATTCCGTACCCAGATCAGGGCGCTGCTTCGGGCCGCGCACGGGCGCGAACTCCGTATAATGCTGCCGATGATTGCCGACGTGTCCGAGCTCAGGGCGGCGCGCGGGCTGATCGATCGCGAGGTCGCCATCCTCAAGCGGCATGGGCGCCCCGAGCCGAGGAAATTGATGATCGGGGCGATGATCGAGGTTCCGGCACTGCTCTGGCAGCTCGACCGCGTGCTGCCGCTCGCCGATTTCGCGTCGGTAGGCTCCAATGACCTCATGCAGTTCCTGTTCGCCGCCGATCGCGGGAACATGCGGGTCGCTGAGCGGTTCGAACTCGTTGAACCCGGCGGCACTCAAGGCGTTCCGCGTCATCGTCGAGGCAGCGCGTAAGCACGAGGTGCCGCTGACGCTGTGCGGCGAGATGGCCGGGCGGCCGATCGAGGCCATGGCCCTGATCGGGCTCGGCTTCCGTTCGATTTCCATGTCGCCAGCCTCGGTCGGCCCGGTGAAAGCCATGATTCTATCGCTCGATGCGGCGGCGTTACGCGAAAAACTCGATGAATGGCTCGAAACCAAGAGTACATCGGTGCGCGAGGAATTGAAGGCTTTCGCCGCGGAGAAAGGTGTGCAGATCTGAGACGATGAGAGGTCTTAAACCAAAGCGGCGATGTGCTAGTCTTGCGTGGACTTGCAAACAAGGCGCGGTTGCGCTTGTGTCGATGGAGATCAGCAGAAGATGGGACCGGCCTTGCTATGCCGCCCGAACCGAGCCAAGTGCCGGTAGGTTCGTCGCCGGATCTTACCGCGCGACAGCGTTTGCACATGCACGGGATTAAAGAGATGCCGGCCGGCTATGACGCTGAGGTAGCGGAGTTGTTTCGGGACCTCCGGTCTGCGAGCGGCGTATCGGAAGCCGACCTCGCCGCGCGGCTCGCCACGCGGGTCGAGGTGGTGCAGGCGCTCGAGCAGGGCGCGCTCTATGCGCTGCCGCCATGGGCCGAGACCTGCCGCGTGGTCAACGGCTACGGCGCGATGCTCAATCTCGACGTCCGGCCGCTGCTCCGGCGCATCTATGCGCAGATCGAGTTGGGGATCGTCGAGCTCGGGCCTAAGCCGATCCCCGACGTTCCGGTCATGGCGGCGCCCGAGGCCGTCGATTTTGGGTTCGAGCCCGACAAGCGGGCGGTGAGGCCGGTGGCGAACTTCCAGGCGCCGGACTGGCCCGACAACCCGTTCGCCGCCCCGCCGGCCAAGCCGGCTCAGCCTTCTTCCCCTCCGCCGCAGCATGCGCAGCGGCCGCAACATGCCAAGCCTCAGGCCGCCGCCCCGCAACAAAATGCTTGGCCGCAACCGCCTGCGGGCTCGCCCTCGCCATTCCAGGCCAATTGGCCCAATGCGGCGCCATCGGCTCCGCCGCCTCAACCGCCGCAACAACCGCGCCCCAATTCGAACGCGGCGCCGCAACAGGCAAAGCCTCAACCGCAGGGATCATGGCCGAACGGCGGTCCGCAGCGCCAGACGGCCGCGCCGCACCAGCAACAGCCGCCGCAAGTGCCGCGCCAGCAGCAGCCTCGGCCGCCGCAACAAGCAAAGACTCCATCGTCGCCGCCCCCCCAGCCCAAGCCTCAGCCGGTGGCTGACGCCGACTTCGACGGGGCGTGGCCGCAGCAACCCTCCCGGCCGATGGGTCAGCCTCCGGGCGAGGCCGAGCTTGAGGCCGCCTGGCAACAGCCCAATCAGCCCAAACCACAGCCGCGATCGCGGCCCCAAGCCGCCACCCCGCCTCCGCCGCCTCCGCCTCTGCCGGTGGAAGAGCCCGAGACGCCGAGCCGCAAGAAGGCCCTATTGAAATGGGGCCTCGTCACCCTGCTGATCGCCATCATGGCTGTCGGCGGCTGGATGGTGCTCGGCAGCGTCAGGGGCTCAGGCGGGCTCCAGTCCTCGAAGCCCGGCGTGCTCGATCCCGACGACCCGCGGAGCCGCAAGGCCGACCGGCTGAAAGGCCCCTCGTAGCGTACCCTCACTGCTCCTTTCATCTTCGCGGTCCACCAGTTTCAGACCATGACGACGATTCCGGCCGAACAACTCAATCAACTCCTGGCCCGTTGGCAGACGGTGCAATCGACGCTCGCTGCGGGCGCCGATCAGGAAAGCTATGTACGGCTCAGCCGCGAGTTCGCGGAGCTCGATCCCATTGTCGCCACCATCAACGCGCTGCACAAGGCCGAGACCGAGCGCGACGACCTCAACCAGATGGTCAACGACCCGGCGTCGGATCCCGATATGGCCTCGCTCGTAGAAGCCGAGCTTGGCGCGCTCGATCCGCGCATCGAGGAGCTCGAGCGCCTGCTCAAGGTGCAGTTGCTGCCGAAGGATGCCGCCGACGAGAAGAGCGCGATCCTCGAAGTGCGCGCCGGCACCGGCGGGGAGGAGGCGGCGCTGTTCGCCGGCGATCTGTTCCGCATGTATCAGCGCTACGCTGACCGCATGGGCTGGAAGGTCGCCATCATCTCGGCGAGCGACTCGGCGACCGGCGGTTTCAAGGAGATCATCGCCAATATCACCGGCAAGGGTGTGTTCGCGCGGCTGAAATTCGAGTCGGGCGTACATCGCGTTCAGCGCGTGCCGGCGACCGAGGCGCAAGGGCGCATCCATACCTCTGCCGCGACCGTCGCCGTGCTGCCTGAGGCCGAAGAGGTGGACATCAAGATCGAGGACAAGGATCTCCGTATCGACGTGTTCCGCGCCAGCGGTCCTGGCGGGCAATCGGTCAACACCACCGACAGCGCGGTCAGGGTCACGCATATGCCGAGCGGGCTTGTGGTGAGCCAGCAGGACGAGAAGTCGCAGCACAAGAATAAGGCCAAGGCGATGAAGGTGTTGCGCGCCAGGCTCTACGACCTCGAACGGTCGAAGCTCGACGCCGAACGTGCCCAGAACCGGCGCAGCCAGATCGGCACCGGCGACCGCTCCGAGCGCATCCGCACCTACAATTTCCCGCAAGGGCGCGTCACCGATCACAGGATCGGCTTCACCACGCATCAGCTCCCTTACGTGCTCGAAGGCGCGCCGGCGCTCGACGAGATCATCGATGCGCTTACCAGCGACTACCAGACGAACCAGCTCGCCGCCTTGCAGGAAGAGGCAAATGTCTGAGGCAGTTCAGGGGTCACTCCAGCATGCGTTCGCCGCGGCGGCGCAGAGCTTGCGGGCGGCTGGGATCGAGACGCCGGAGCTCGATGCGCGGCTCTTGCTGTGCCACGCCGCCGGTCTCAGCCATGAAGCCTGTGTCGCGCGGTCGCGCGAGGCGTTAACCCCGGAGGCTGCGACGCGACTCGAGGCTTCGATCGGGCGCCGCGCGGATCGTGAGCCCGTGTCGCGCATCACCGGCACGCGCGAGTTCTACGGCAGGAGCTTCACGGTCGCGGCAAGTGCGCTCGACCCGCGGCCCGACACCGAGACGCTCATCGAGGCTGCGCTCGATCTCGTAAAGGCAGATGGCGGTCGCGACCGCCCGCTCAATCTGCTCGATCTCGGCACGGGAACGGGCTGCATCCTGCTCACGCTGCTTGCCGAACTGCCCAGTGCGCGTGGCTTCGGCACCGATATTGCGGTCGATGCCCTCTCGCTGGCAGAAGCCAATGCGCACCGCCTCGGTGTTGCGGATCGTGCCACGTTCATCGCCTCTGACTGGTGCCGTGCGCTCGCCGGCGAGTTCGACCTGATTGTTTCCAACCCGCCTTACATCGCGTCTGCCGAGATTGCCGGCCTCCCGCGAGACGTGGCGGCCTATGATCCGCATCTTGCGCTCGATGGCGGCCACGACGGGCTCGATGCCTACCGGCGCATCGCCGCGGCAGCAGCCGGGAAACTCCGCCCGGGCGGCAAGATTCTTCTCGAGATCGGGTCGTCGCAGGCCGCACCCGTGGCGGCCCTTCTGGAGCAGGGCGGAATGCGCGTCGAGAGGCGCGAAATCAGGCTGGATCTCGGCGGCAGGCCCAGAGTGGTCGTGGCAAGCCGGTGACAGGGAGAGGCGGCTCAGAGCGTCGCAGGGCAAAAAAGGGCTTGGAAAAGCGCTGTGTTCAGGGTAGGTTCGAGGCCAGCAAATGAATACCTTCGGCCAGTGGCATTTGCGGACGCCCGGCCGGTTGCAACGGCAACAAGAGCGGATAACTCGTGAACCTCGATTGAAAGGCTCCCGCCTCTCGGGACGTTCAAGAGACGCTCGACCGCCCATCAAGATTGAGGTTGGCTAGCGCTAGCTCGGTGATTCTCAGGACGCTCAGCGCCGGAGATCGTTTCAAAAACAAGGCAGCAAAAACAGCCGGGACGAATTGCGTGAGCCCTCTGGTTCGACGGAGGAGCGGAGCCCACGCGGGCTCCGGCAGTCGTCAGATTGAGTGAGCAGGGAGAAGGTAGCGGCGCGTGCCGCCAATCAGGTGAATAGAGGCCCATGAGGCAAGGACAACAGAATTGCAGGGGCCGCGGCCGCGGTCGCAAGCCCCAAAATCCGTTAGCGCGCAGCTACGAATCGAACGGACCCGACGTCAAGATCCGCGGGACCGCGGCGCACATCGCCGAGAAATACATGTCGCTCGCGCGCGACTCTCTGGCATCTGGCGACATGGTCGCGGCCGAGAGCTATCTCCAGCACGCCGAGCACTACAACCGCATCATCATGGCGGCGCAGACGCAGTTCGGCACGCAGCAGGGCGGCCAGCAGAGCGACGGCCCTAACGGCGGCTCATACCGCAATCCGCGTTGGAATTCGGAAGGCTCCGACGACGATGGCGATGGCGGCTCCGATTTCGATACCACTGACGGCGGCGGCGGTGATTTGCGCGACACGCGCGGCGGCCAAGAGCGCCCGGATCGCGAGCGCCAGGGTGGCGGCGGACAAGAGCGCGAGCGCCATGAAGGCAATCGCGAGCAGCACCGCGGCAGCGGTCACGAGCAGGGCCGTCATGGCGGCAATGGCCGCGAGGCCCTGCGCGATCGCGAGGCGAACGGCGCCGACCAACCCGAGCCCCACGCGAGCGACGAGACCGTGCCCGATCAGGTGAGCTGAAGGTCCCTGCGCTGAGTAACCCTGGCGCGCGACTTCGGGCCGGTTGCTGCGCCGCAGGCACTGCCGCCTGCCCAGGCGAGGCTCCTGATCGATCGGGGCTGAGCTTTTGTAGCTCTGCGGTCCGCGCGTCAAAACAGGCAAGATCGTGGGCCAGCGCAGCGATGTCGGGGGCTTGCTGCTTCAACTGCACAATAATGGCGCGGCCTTTCCCATATTCGGAGAGCGCCTGCTGCGCGTCGCCTTGTCGGGCGAGCGCCATCCCGACCTTGCCCCCGGGGGCGCCGGTCGCCCGTCATTCCGGTGTAAGCCGGAATTTGGACTTGCGGCTTGGCGTGGATCCGGGCCTTCGCCCGGATAACGCCGTGCCAATTCCCCCTTTTTGCGAGGCTGGGCCGACGTTATATGTCCGTGAAGAAGCCCTGAGGTAATACCCACACCCCGTGCTCCCCCGAGCGGCGCTTACTCGCTGAGCGATCCTCGCTCGTGGCCTCACAAGAGGGACAACAACCCATGGATTTCGATAAATTCTCCGACCGGCTCAAAGGCTTCATCCAGGCCGCGCAGACGATTGCGGTCCGCGACGGCAACCCGCAGATTACGCCCGAGCACCTGCTCAAGGCGCTGCTCGACGATCCCGAGGGCATGGCGGCCGGTCTCATCACACGCGCCGGCGGCAACGCCAAGCAGGCGCTGCAACGCACCGATGCGGCGCTCGCCAGGCTGCCCAAGGTGTCGGGCGGCGGCGCCTCGCAGCCCCAACTGTCGCCGGCGTTGTCGCGCACGCTCGACCAGGCCGAGCAGATGGCGAGCAAGGCAGGCGACAGCTTCGTGACGGTAGAGCGGGCGCTCCAGGCGCTGGGCATGACCAAAGAGGGTGAGACGCAGCGCATCCTTGCCGATGCCGGGCTGACGCCGCAGGGGCTGAATGCCGCCATCAACGAGCTGCGCAAGGGGCGCACCGCGGACTCGGCTGGCGCCGAGCAGGCTTACGACGCGCTCAAGAAATACACCCGCGACTTCACCGAGGCCGCAGCCAAGGGCAAGCTCGATCCGGTGATCGGCCGCGACGAGGAGATCAGGCGTACCATCCAGGTGCTGTCGCGGCGGACCAAGAACAACCCGGTGCTGATCGGCGAGCCGGGCGTCGGCAAGACGGCGATCGTCGAGGGGCTGGCGCACCGCATCGTGCAGGGCGACGTGCCGGAGAGCCTCAAGGACAAGAAAGTGCTCTCGCTCGATCTCGGCGCGCTGATCGCCGGCGCCAAGTATCGCGGCGAGTTCGAGGAGCGGCTGAAATCCGTGCTGTCGGAGATCGAATCCTCCAACGGCCAGATCATCCTGTTCATCGACGAGATGCACACCCTGGTCGGCGCCGGCAAGGCCGATGGGGCAATGGACGCCTCCAACCTGCTGAAGCCCGCGCTCGCCCGCGGTGAGCTGCATTGCGTCGGCGCCACCACGTTCGACGAATACCGCAAGCATGTCGAGAAGGACGCGGCGCTCGCCAGGCGCTTCCAGCCGGTCTACGTCACCGAGCCTTCGGTCGAGGACACCATCTCGATCCTGCGCGGACTTAAGGAGAAATACGAGCTGCATCACGGCGTGCGCATCTCGGATGCCGCCCTGGTCGCCGCAGCGACGCTTTCCAACCGCTACATCTCCGACCGCTTCCTGCCCGACAAGGCGATCGACCTGGTCGACGAGGCCGCGTCGCGCCTGCGCATGCAGGTGGATTCGAAGCCCGAAGAGCTCGACGAGCTCGAGCGGCGGCTGATGCAGCTCAAGATCGAGCGCGAGGCTCTGAAGAAGGAGAAGGACACTGGATCCAAGGACCGGCTGCAGAAGCTCGAGAAGGAGATCGTCAATCTCGAAGAGGAGGCCAATGCGCTCTCCGCCCGCTGGCAGGACGAGAAGGCCAAGCTCGCTTCCACGCAGAAGATCAAGGAGCAGCTCGACGCCGCGCGCATCGAGCTCGAGCAGGCGCAGCGCCGCGGCGATCTCGCCAAGGCCGGCGAACTCGCCTACGGCGTGATCCCCGAGCTGGAGGCCAAGCTCAAGAAGATGGAGGAGACCGAGGCGAAAGGCGGCGCCATGGCGCAGGAAGCGGTGACGCCCGACCTGATCGCGCAGGTGGTGTCGCGCTGGACCGGCATTCCGGTCGACAAGATGCTCGAAGGCGAGCGCGAGAAGCTGCTGCAGATGGAGACCGGCATCGCTAAACGCGTGGTCGGCCAGAACGAGGCGGTCGAGGCGGTGTCGACCGCGGTCCGCCGCTCTAGAGCGGGCCTACAAGACCCGAACCGGCCGATGGGCTCGTTCATGTTCTTGGGCCCGACCGGCGTCGGCAAGACCGAGCTCGCCCGCGCGCTAGCCGAGTTCCTGTTCGACGATGAGCACGCCATGATCAGGATCGACATGAGCGAGTTCATGGAGAAGCACTCGGTCGCCCGGCTGATCGGCGCCCCGCCCGGCTATGTCGGCTACGAAGAGGGCGGCGTGCTCACCGAGGCTGTGCGCCGGCGCCCCTATCAGGTCATCCTGTTCGACGAGATCGAGAAGGCGCATCCGGACGTGTTCAACGTGCTGCTGCAAGTGCTCGACGACGGCCGCCTGACCGATGGCCAAGGCCGCACCGTCGACTTCCGCAACACGCTTATCATCATGACCTCCAATCTCGGCTCGGAATATCTCGTCAATCAGCCGGAAGGTGAGGACTCAGACGCCGTTCGCGAGCAGGTGATGAATGTGGTGCGCGCGCATTTCCGCCCCGAGTTCCTGAACCGGGTCGACGAGATCATCCTGTTCCATCGCCTGAAGCGCGAGCATATGGGGCGGATCGTCGATATCCAGATGCGGCGACTCGCCAAGCTGCTGGCCGAGCGCAAGATCACGCTCGATCTCGACGACAAGGCCAAGGATTGGCTCGGCCAGAAGGGCTACGACTCTGCCTATGGCGCGCGACCGCTGAAGCGCGTCATCCAGAAATATGTGCAAGACCCGCTCGCCGAGATGGTGCTCGCCTGCAAGGTCCATGATGGCGAGACAGTGAAGATCACCGCCGGCAAGGACGGCCTCATGTTCAACGGCGCCGCGCCGAGGGCCAAGGCGGCTTAGGGTTTAGCGACGGTCCGCTAATGACCCATAGCGTAGCTTTTTCCAATTGGGGCTTACGTCGTCGGATTAGCAGTTGCTCCAACTACTTGAAGTTCGTGGTACGATGTGCGGAGCTGAGGCTCAAGGCGCGCAACGCCAGGGAAACCGCTCATGTTGAAACGCATAGCAATTCTAGCGCTGCTGCTATTCGCGAGTTCGCCCCTAACCGCGCAAGTCGTGGACGTTGCAAAGATCGATTGTAGACAATTCGCCACCTACAAAATCGCGCATCCAGATCGAATCGCTATCTGGCTGAATGGCTACTTTCACGGCAAGCGCGGCGACCTGATGGTGGACATTCAGGAACTCGCCGGGGACACAGACAAAGTCCAAGAATATTGCCTGAAAAATCCAGATGTACCGCTGATGCAAGCAATCGAAACCCTCTTTGGGCCGCACGGTTGATCGGCGGGCAGACTAGGCGCGAGGGCGGTTAAGGGATGGAGGACGCCATGGTTGAAAGTACGGGCAAGCTCTCGAAAGAACTACCCACGGCCCAAGAATTGACGGAGAAGCTGGCTCTGGCCGAAGCAGAGAAGGCGTCATTGGCGGCGCGGAAGCATGCTGTGGCCGAAGACGAGAAGAAGGCGCTTGTCGATAAACTCTCCAAGCCATCGGGGGTCTCCGACGAAGAGGCCTTGAAGCGCGTGGCAATCATCCTCGATCGCGCAATCACGAATGGGATGACAGAAGTTTTAGTCTATCGCTTTCCCAACACGCTCTGCACCGACCATGGCCGCGCCATCAATCAAGGGGAACACGGTTGGGAAACGACACTGACCGGCGTGCCCAAGGAGATCTACGAGTTCTGGGACCGGCAGCTCCGCCCGCGGGGCTACAAGCTCAGGGTCCAGATAATCGACTTTCCGGGTGGCGTGCCGGGTGACGTCGGAATCACCCTCAAATGGGTGTGAAGAGTTGAGCGACCTTGGGTCAATCCCGAGGGCAGGCTCCCTCGCGAGAGGAATCTCGGCGAGAAATTTATTGCTGCGCGATCGATTTCACTCGTCATGCCCGGACGTGATCCGGGCATCCCTTGCGCCGCCCCGGCGGACGCATCGCCAATTAGGCATTGAGGGGTTTTGACGAAGTCCTTTTCGCTGTCGAGATAGGCGGCGTCGCGCACGACGAAATCAGTTGCCGGATTGCCGGGCAGGCGCGACGGCCACTCGATGTTTCCCGGCACATGGCTCGGGGGCACGGCGACGGTGATGGTCGCGTAGCTGGTCGCCTTCAGCTCGACTTTCCTGGCTCGAGAGCTGCCTCCTCGCCCCTGCCGATTGCGCGAGCCGTGCTATTTCGATGGCCTCGGCTACAGCGGCCGACATTGTTTCCGCTACCGAGCTTGAGTAGGATGGGTTTCCGCTACCGAGCTTAAGTAGGATGGGATGAGGCGGTCTTTCCGCACGAGCTCACACCACGACCGACAAGACCAAGGCTCCCGGGGGATTTCGTTACCTGCTGCGCCGCCGATTGCGCCCTATTTGAGCCATGTGAGGAGAACGTGCCGCGTGGAAGTAGCCGATCGCCGACCTCGTCAAGTTGCCGAAAGCCATCGCCCATGGCCGGAGCAGTCCGGCCGCAAGACACTGCGCTTGCTTCTGGAGGAGGGCGGGCCCGGCTTTTGTCAGTTCGCGCTCAACAATGCCTGCAACGCCCGTTGCGGCTTTTGCGGCTTTGCCCTTGATAAGTTGCCGCGCGAGAGCTGGCAGTATGTCGAGCGTGAAGGCGCTTTGGAAGCGATCGACATCCTGTACCGCGAGGCCGTGCGCTATCTCGTGCTGACGGGCGGCGAACCGATGCTGCACCCCGATCTCCTCGAGATCGTGCAATACGCCGGTAATCTCGGCATGAAGGTTCTGCTCGTGACCAATGCCGGCCTCCTGAAGCCCCACCGAATCCGGGAACTCGGGGCAGCGGGTCTTTCGAGTTTCATCATCTCTATCGACGCTGCTGATGCAGAGACACACGAACGGAACCGGGGCCTGCCGGGCGTGTGCGAGCGCATACGCGAAGCCAATGCCCTCATCGACGAGCTCGGCCTGCACTCGACCGCATCGGTGACCATGAGCCGGCTGGTCGATTACGAGGCTTTGCCGGATTTCCTCAAGTCGCTCGGCTTCAAGGCGGTCACCTTCTCCTATCCGCTTACCCTGCTCAATTCCAATTTCCTGAGCTTCTCCGACTCAGACCTGGTGAACTATACCGACACGGAGCTGCTTCAGGCCTTCGAGCAGGTCAAAGCCCTCAAGCAGCGCTTCACGGTGGTCAATCCTTCCTCGTCGCTGGCGGAGATGCAGCGCTACGTGCGCGGCGAGGAGCAGCGCTTTCCCTGCCTAGGCGGCTTCCAATATTTCTACCTGGATTGGCACCTCGATTTGTGGCGTTGTCACAACTGGGACCGCCCGATGTGCAACATCAAGGACTTCGACGGCTCCCAGCGGGTGCGCGACGGCTGCACCAAATGCATGATCGACTGCTACCGCGACTCCAGCGTCATGCAGCATGTCGGCATCTCGGTTCATGACGCCTATCAGTCCTTGAAGCGCGGCCGCTTTCGCGACGGCGTCGCGGCGCTGACGCGTCGGGGCAATCTCGGATCCCTTCACGCGGTCTTGGAACAACTGCCCTGGCTCCTGAAGTTTTAACGCATCGAACAGCCCGCTCGACTAGCGCGTCTCGGGGCCGGAAACACCAATGTACGTCCCGCATCTCAAACGCATAACTTGGATCGGTTTCCTGGCCGGCCTTTCGGTATTCGTGCTGCTGGTGGGCTATTACGGCATCGCCGCGATCGCCGCTGCAGTCGCGGTGGCCGGCATGGGCGGTCTGGCGCTGATCGCCGCCGCCCATATTCTGCCTCTGGCGGCCGAGGCGATCGGCTGGCGATTTCTGTTCGAACCCGCGCAACGGCCACGCTGCCGGACTTTGCTGTGGGCGCGGTGGATCGGCGAATTGGTCGACACTCTGCTGCCGGTCGCGCAGGTCGGAGGCGATCTCGTGCGCATCAGACTGTTTACGCGACTTGGCATGTCGGGAACCATGGTCGCGGCCACTCTCGTCGCCGACCGGACGCTTACCGTAGCTGCCCTGATCGGCTTCACCCTTGTCGGCCTGATCCTGCTTGTATCCCTCGTCACGGCCGATGGAATCGCGCTGCCGGTGCTGTTGGCAGCACTGGTCGGCATGCTGCTGCTCGGCGGCTTCTATGTTGCGCAGCAACGCGGCCTGTTCGGTGCGTTGGCGCGAATGTTTCAGACTTTCGGCGGCTCTCTCAATGCCAAGGTCGTCAATAGCGCCAACGCCCTAGACCAAGAGATCCGTGCGGTCTATGCGCGCCGCAAGGACGTATTGCTGAGCGCGTTTTGGCTGTCCGCCGCTTGGATCTTCGGCGTGGTGGAGGTGTGGCTGGCGCTCTGGTTGCTCGGCTACCCGGTGAACCTGCTCGCGGCCCTCCTCATTGAAAGCCTGGTTCAGGGGATACGCGCCGCAGCCTTTCTGATTCCCGGCGCACTAGGGGCTCAGGAGGGCGGCTTCCTGATCGTCGGTACGCTGGTCGGCGTACCGGCGGATGCAGCGCTTGCTCTGGCGCTGACGCGGCGGGTGCGGGAATTGGCCTTCGGGGTTCCCGGTATTCTCGCGTGGCAATGGTTCGAGGCGTGCAGCCAGTGGCTCAAGCAGCGGCGAGGTCAGGCAGAGGCGCGGCGCCAAACTCTTGCCGGGAGGGCGCTGGTTACTGCGCCGTGGCGACGCGGCTGGTGACCGGGTCCATCTGCATAAGCGCGTCGATGCGGGAGCGCTCCTTCTGGAACTCGGCGAGCTCGCGGCCCTCGAGCTGGAGACCGCGCGGCACGGCGATGGTCATCGGGTTGACGAAGTTGTTGTTGACAAGGACCTCGAAGTGGCAGTGCGGCCCGGTCGACATGCCGGTCGAGCCGACGTAGCCGATGATCTGGCCCTGCTTCACGGCGACGCCGGGCGCGACGCCGTCGGCATAGCGCGACATGTGGCCGTAAGCCGTCGAGTAGCCGTTGGGATGGCGGATGCGCACATAGTTGCCGTAGCCGCCTTTGCCGCCGACGAGCTCGACGGTGCCGTCGCCGGCGGCGAGGATCGGAGTGCCGACGGGCGCTGCCCAGTCGACACCGGTATGCATGCGCATGATGCCGAGCAGCGGATGGCGGCGCTCGCCGAAGCCGCTCGTGTAGCGGCCGCCCTTGACCGGATTGCGCATCAGGAACTTCTTCGCGCTGTTGCCCTGCTCGTCGTAGTAGTCGACCATGTCGTCGGGGGTGCGGAAGCGATAAAAGCGGCGCTGGACGCCGTCAATGGTCATCGAGGTGTAGAGCAGTTCGCCGGCCTCGTCGTCGGCGCCGCCGTCGAAGAACACCTCGAACGTGTCGCCGGGCTTAACCTTCTGCTTGAAGTCGACGTCGTAGGAGTGAACGCGGAGCAGTTTGTCGATGGTGGTGACCGGAATGTGCTGCTGCAGCGCTACGTGGTAGAAGCTGGTGTAGAGCGTGGCGCGGGTCGAGGTTTGCGGCGCCTTGAGCTCGGTGCCTTCGGTGGTGGCGACGAAATCGCCCTGGCGGTTCCGCGTTACGCTGGCGAGGTGGTCGCCGCCTTTAGCGTAGATCGAGATCTTGACAGGCTCCATCGTGCCGGTGTCCGACGGCGCGGGAACCAGGGTGAAGCGGACGTTCTCGCCGGCCTTAAGATCGTCGATCTGGAAGATCGGCGCGAGAGCCTCGATGATCGCCTGTGCTTCCGACGGCTCGGTGTCGACCTTGGCGAACAGGCTCATCAGCGTGTCGCCCTTGCCGACGGTGAGCTCCTTCTGGGTGCCGCTCGCGATCAAATCGTCGTCGATGTCATCGCCGTCGTCGCCGGTGTCGGCGTCTTCGGCAGATTTGTGAATCTCGGTGGTGTTGATCGCCGGCGCTGCAGGTCTAAAGCCCTCTTGCGGGCTATAGGACGCGAGCTGGAGCGTCGCCTGGCCCGAGCCTGTGCCTTCGGCATAAGCGAAATTCTCGGCCGCCTCGGAGACGAGCGCACTGACCTCATCGGCGCGGAGCTCGATCCCGTCGGCTTGCGGCACTTGCGCGCCGGGGATATCGACGAGATTGACGCTGACCGATTGCGGCGCGTCGGCTGCGGCTTCGCCCGCGCCGACCGGCGTCGTATCGGAATAGAGCTTGAAGGGATTGAAGGGAGGAAGCTTGTCGGCGTCCTCGGGTAGGTCGGTAGCGAGGCCAGCTACGATGCGCAGGTAAGGCTTGATGGTGATGAACTCTCGGCTGCCCTGGCGCTCGGTGACCGTATCGTGGATGACGTGGCGGGTGACAAAGCCGGCAGAGGTCAGCTGGATGCGATCTTCTTTCTGGCCGGTCGGGCTCTGGCCGTCATGAGCGAGACGGGCGCCGCGGATCGGCTGAAGTGCTGCGAGGCTCGCGCGCCTGATCGAGCTCACCATGCCCGAGCCGTCGTCCATGTTCATCGAGGCGTAGATGGCGACGCCGATGAGACAGACTCCGACCATGCCGGCGAGGCAGGTGCTGGCGAGCCATTTCAGCCGGCAGCTCGCGCCATCGCCGGATTCGCAGAGATAGACCGGAGGTAGCTTGCGCTCGGTCTTTGGCATCTCGCCGAGAAAGATGGATGGGAGTCCGCGCGCTCCGGCCGGCACGAGGGCCTGACCCAGCTTTCGTCGCGCGAAACGATCGCGGCGCTTAAACAATCTGCATTCCCCCCGGCTACCGGTTGCCGCCCTGCACGCCTATATTGGCGTGCTCCCTCACGACGTTTGGGCGGACAGCACCGAAGCGGTCACTTGTCCCTCTGGCGCGTAAGAACGGGTGCCGACCGAGGTTCGTCCCTGTGAAGTCCTGTAGACCGTCAAAATGGTTTGCCGCGAGGCGCAGCATCCAAGATCGATCGAAAGATCTTCAGGTCTCTTTCAGGTATCCCCCATTCGGCGACCCTATAACCATACTATGCCCCGTATGGTTACC
>CAWFLU010000014.1:0-47500 GCA_963816805.1 uncultured Alphaproteobacteria bacterium | reverse complement strand
CTCGCGCACGCTCGCCGCGCTCAGCGTGAGCGCGCCCGAGCGCTTGCGGCAGTTGGAGAGCAATCTCGCCCGCATTCAAGGTCTGATGAGCATCAACAAGGCACCGCGCTACGTGCTGGTCAACGTGCCGGCGTTTGTCGCGCAGGGCGTGCGGAACGGCGAGTTGTCATTCGAGAGCAATGTCATCGCCGGCAAGCCGGCACGGGAGACCCCGCAAGTTTCGGCCAAGATCGTCGAGGTCAATTTCTTCCCGACCTGGAGCGTGCCCGAGATCGTCGCCCAGCAGGACCTCATCCCCAAGATCAGGAAGGACCCCAGCTATTTCAGCGAGGAGCACTTCTCGGTCATGACCGACTGGAAGGCGCCGCCGCTCGATCCCGCCACGGTCGATTGGAACTCGCCGCAGGTAGTCAGCTATAAATTCCGCCAGGAGCCCGGCACGTTCAACGCGCTCGGCGTGGTCCGCATCAACATGCCCAACAAATACAGCGTCTATATGCACGACACGCCGCTCAAGCAGCTGTTCAGCCAGAGTGCGCGGGCGTTCTCGTCGGGCTGCGTCCGCGTCGAGAAGGTGCTCGAGCTGGTCGCCTGGCTGCTCGGCGATCAGAATGGTTGGACGCTGGAAAAGGTGCAGGCGCAGGTCGACAGCGGCGAGAAGATCGACGTGAAGCTCGCGCGACCGGTGCCGGTGCATTTCGTCTATCTCACGGCCTTCGCCAGCGGCGACGGCGTCGCCCAGTTCAGGCCTGACATTTATGGCCGCGATGCCGGCCAAGGCGGTCCCGACGACCAAGCCGACGCGGTCGTCGCCCAGCAGAGCCGCGCCGTCACCCCCTAAGCGCTGGGTATTTCTGGTACATCCCTGCCGCATCGGCGCTGACGGCGCTCCCTTCGCGATCCCAAGCGACGCACCGCCGCAGCGACACCGCGGCACAAGACATTGGCAAATAACCCGACATACACAGGAACTAACATAATCGTTCGCGGAGGTACCGGCGCCAAGGCGCCGGCCGCCTTCATGGAGACCTGGATGTTTGGGCTCAGCAAGCTTCGCCTGTTCGAGATCGGCGTCGCGCTTCTGCTCACTCTCGCGGCAGTGATCTTCGTCGGTCTCACCGTATGGGCGGCCGAGACCGGGCGCATCAGTGTGGCTGATGCCTGGGCCAGGCCGACCGGGTCGAGCGGCACGACCGCCGCCTACATGACCATCGCCAATCGGGGCAACACCGCCGATGTGCTGAAGCGGGTGCGCAGCAAGAAGGTCAAGTCGATCGAGATGCACCAGGCTACAGTGACCGCCGACGGCGTCGTGCAGATGCGCAAGGTCGAAGGCGGCCTCCCCATCGACGCCGGAGCCTCGCTCGTGTTCGAGCCCGGCGGCACGCATGTGATGCTGCTCGGCCTCGGCGACGCGCTGAATGCCGGTGAGCAGCTTCTGCTGACGCTCGAGTTCGATCGCGCCGGCCCGGTGGATGTGTTGGTACCCGTGAGTGCCGCCGGTCCCACCACGAGCGTGAGCGCCGTGCAAATCATGCGCTAAAACTATCCTTGTGGATTTCGCGCTAGCAGCGCGGATAGAGCGAGGCGAGTTCGCGGCCGCGCAGCAGGATGAGGTCATGCTTCAAGCCCCCATGGGTCTTGATCCATTTTTGGATCGAGGCGGGATAGGAGGCGGCCACCGCTTTGGTCGCCTCGCGCGAGCGGTACCGCCGCCCTTCCTGATCGATGATGGTCGGCGCATGAAAGCCGAGCACCGCGCGCGAGGTGACGCAGATGCGGTTGCGCGGAACGGTGCTGAGCACAAGCGTGCAGGCCGACAGGCACGGGCCGTCGATGATCACGCGCTCGCCAGACTTCCGGACGCGCGAGAAGAAGTCGAGATAGCTGCCGACCACGCCGCCCGAGCTCGACACGATGCGCACGTCGGCTAGAGCCGGCGCGGCGGCAAGAACCATCACGAGGACGGTGATTGCGAGCTTGCGCATCATAACCTCCTGTAACGCGCTATCTTAGCGTCCCCGATAGTAGGAGAGGCGGCAGAAATGCAGCATGCGCGTCTTTGTCTCGACCACGAGCTTGGTCTCGGTGCCCAGCTCGACGACCTCGCCGAAGGAGTCCCTGAGGTTCGACGGGCAGCGCTTAAGCGAAACGAACAGCACGGGCTGAGGCGCGCCTGCGCCATAGGCTCGCGTCACCTCGTATTGATCGGTAGGTATCGGTCCCGCCGGCCAGACATAAAGCGGCACGACGGAGTCGCGCATGTAATAGAGAAGCTCGGCCGCCATCTCGCGCGTATCGACGAGTAGCGCCGCATAGTGGTCCTCACCGAGCTTCGCGCGTACCGCGTCGGCGACGTCGCGCCAGCCGACTACGCGGGACAGGAATTGGAGCCGCTCGAATATCGGCAATTGCTGCGCGAAGGCCGGCACGATCGCCAACGCGACGGCGATGGCCAGATGGAGCCCGAGCGAGACGGCAAATAGAATCCGCCGGTTGAGCTCAAGCATCGCTGCGGTGACGAGGATGGTCGCGGCAGGATAGGCCGTCGCTGACCAGTTGCCGTGCGCGCGCGAGAGGATCGCCTGCACGGTCAGGATGGCGAGCACCGGCAGCGAGAAGGAGAGCAGAAGCGTCTTTCTTGAATCCGACGGATGCCTGATCTCGCGCCAAGCGGTGCGCAGCAGAACGATGAATAGGATCGGCCCGAACACGCCAAACTGCACGAGGATATATTCGAGCAGAGGGCGCGGATGTACGTAAGGATAAAGCCAGCCGATATTGGCCCCTGTGTGCCGTACGGTGGGAAAGCCATGCTCGGCGTTCCAGATCACGTTCGGCGCGAACAGGGCGAGGGCAATCAAGAGCGCGACGACGGCACGGCCGCCTTTCAGCGCCTCTCGTGCCTCGCGCGAGAAGATCGCGTGGCACGCCACGCAGATCACGATGTAGACCATCGCCTGCTTGGTCAGGAGCCCGAGCCCGACGACTGCGCCGAAGAAGACGGCAAGCCACATGCTCGGCCGCTTCACCAGAAGCACCCAGACCAACAGCGCAACGGTCCAGATCAGGACTAGCGGCACGTCGGTGGTGATCAGCAGCGAAGAGTAAGAGAGCCCCGGCAGCGTGTCGAACACGATGGCAGACCAGAAGCCGACCCTAGCGACGAACAGCTGGCGCCCGATCAGGAACAAGACGAAGGAGGAGAGCGTGTGAAGGACCGGAGAGGCCGAGCGGATGCAGGCCTCTCCGTCGCCGCAGATCGTGGTCGAGACGCGAATCACCCAGGCGATCATCGGCGGCTTGGAGAAATAGCCGAAGGCGAGCTCGCGCGACCAGGTCCAGTACTGCGCCTCGTCGAGCACGAGATCGATCTTGGCGAAATGGATCGCCGCGATCCGGAGGGCCAAGAGCGCGCCGAGGCAGAGGAGAAGAGGAACGAAGTAACCGGTCTCCGTTGCGGGGCGCGAGGTCTGAGGCACCATGAAAAGCCTTGGGAATGTGGGGGATGGGGAAGGTTTACAATGTTGTGCAGCGTGGCGAAAGCTGGTTACTGATGGCCCCGTCAGCGCGCATTCGCCTCGCCTTAGCCGGACCGCCCCGTTCATGCGTATTTCCGTTGTCATTCCAGCGTTTAACGAGGAAGGCAATATCGGCCGGTTGATCGAGGAAACCTATGCCGAGGTGCCGCAAGAGGCCCTTGGAGAGGTGCTCGCGGTCGACGATGCGAGCGACGACGGGACCGCTTCGGAAATCAAGGCACTCCTCGGCAAATATCCCTCGCTGCGCTATCTCAGGCACGGGCGCCGGGGGGGGCAAAGTGCGGCGCTGAGGACGGCGGTTAGGGCGGCGCGCTTTCCGATCATCGCCACGATGGACGGCGACGGTCAGAACGATCCCAGAGACATCATGCGCCTTGCAAAGCGCCTGGGCGTCGAGGGCGGCGAGCCGGCCATGACCGCCGGCATCAGAGAGGGCCGCAAAGGGCCAGGATCACGTAAGGCGGCGTCGCGTTTCGCCAATTGGATCCGCGACAAGGTGCTCGCCGACGGTTGTCCCGACACGGGCTGTGGGATCAAGGTCTACCGACGCGATGCCTATCTCGATCTGCCGTATTTCACGTCGATGCACCGCTATCTGCCGGCCTTCTTTCTCACCTATGGCCACGAAATTGCCTATGAGAACGTGAACGATAGGCCGAGACTGAGGGGCGCGTCAAAATATACCAATCTTGGCCGCGCCCTGATTGGGCTATATGACCTTGTGGGAGTGAGCTGGCTGCGCAAGCGAACGCTCATTCCGCCGGTTGTTGGGACTGCCTCGGGTGCCGTACGGCGAGAGGATGGCGCCGAGCGGGAAAGCGAGCCTCGCGCCAAAGCGCGCGCGGCAAGTCAAGGGGGGTGAGTTCGAGATGCATTTGTCAACCCTCGTCCATTGGTGGATGACCACGCCCACCACGGAGCTCGTGTGGATTTTCATCGGCCTCAGCGCCCAGCTTCTGTTCTCGATGCGCTTCATCGTGCAATGGATCGCGACGGAGAAGGCCCGGACCAGCATCATTCCCGAGAATTTCTGGTATTTCAGTTTCTTCGGCGGGATCCTGCTCCTCGCTTATGCCTGCTACCGCGAGGACCCGGTGTTCATCCTCGGCCAGGCGGCCGGCCTCATTATCTATTCGCGCAACATCTATTTTATCTGGCTCGGCAAGAAGGTCCCGAGCCCGGCCAAGGCCGCTTGACCGGCTGGCCTCTCTTCGGAACATGGGCGTCACGCATGGTTTGGCGAGGCGATCGCGCATGATCTCGCGCATCAACAGCCTGAGCCTGCTCGACCAGCTGGTGATCGCGGTGTCTTTGCTTGCCGTGAGCCTCCTGCTGATAGATCCGTTCCTCTACCAGCAAGCGCACGCGCTGCAACCAGACATCGAGAAATTCTTCCGCCGCGTCACGAATATGGGCAGGTCGAACTGGATGCTGATCCCGACCGGGACGGCCATCGTGCTCGCGCTTGTCCTTCGCCGACGCCACGCGAGCTTCCGCAATTCGGCTGCCTATGGACTGATCGCGAGCACGATAGGTTTCGTGTTCGTGAGCGTCGGCGGCGCAGGACTGATCGCCAATCTCGCCAAGAACGTCATCGGGCGCGCGCGACCGAGGCTGTTCGAGACGGTTGGACCGCTCGATTTCAAGCTATTCGCATTCCAGAGTGATTACGCGTCGATGCCCTCAGGCCATGCCACCAACATGTTCGCTTTGGCCACCGTCATCACCATGCTCTGGCCACGCGGCCGGGTGCTGCTTTACGCCCTAGCGGCGTGGATCGCAGCGAGCCGGATTTTCATCGGAGAGCATTATTTCACCGACGTGGTGGTTGGGGCGATCCTCGGCACAGCCTTCCCCTATCTCGTGCGCGAGCAGTTCGCCGTGCGTCGTTGGCTATTCGAGCGCCAGAAAGACGGCGGCTACCGGATCAGGGGAAGCCGTACCCAGCGTTGGCTAAATTTCCCAAAGTTATCCAAAGACTTACCGGCGCGTCAGCTCGGCAGCTAGGTTCGCAAATGCGCCAGCCATACGGATGGCGCCGCACCAAGCCTTTTGGCTTAAGCGTCATGCGCTCTTCACATCCTGTTCGAACCTGCTATAGCTTCCCGCCCCTGCGTCGCTCAGGGGCTACGTTGAATTGCCGCGGGGTGGAGCAGCCCGGTAGCTCGTCAGGCTCATAACCTGAAGGTCATAGGTTCAAATCCTATCCCCGCAACCAATTCAAGCCATTGGATTCCCAGGTAGTATCTTAATTGGCGATTCGAGCCCGCCCAGCTATCGCTAGGACGTGTCGGCACTGTGTCGGCACACGGCAACGCGATTGCGGCCCAGCCGACGCCAACGAAGGGCCGGCGGTTTCTTAGCTAGCCTTCTTGACTGATCTATGCCGAACAATCACGGTCCGAGCATCATCGCCGCCATCTGACGCAAGCCAAGCCTCGCGTGTCCACCAGATATGCTCGGCCCCGCAGTGCGGACATTTCGCGCGGGACAAAACATCTGGAAGGGAGGCAAAGGTTCGGGGATCGCTTTCGATGCCGGTCGAGAAAGCGCGACCAGTGTTCGGGCACGTAACCATCACAACGCCCATGTGAGTACCCCCTCCGAGGCAGCCACAATCAACAATTCCCTTCACCGACCAAAGCAAATTGCAAGGGGTTTTCGCGACGCAGGGTCACGCAATAAGAGCAAGTTTGAGGATAACACGACCTCTCTGCTCTAACCGTGCGGGTTCGGCCGTGTGCGTGCGCGTGCGTGGGCTGCCCGTGCGCTTGCGGCCGAGGACAGGGACGAGCCTACTCTCGTTAGCCCGTGCAGCCATACGGGTACGGGCAGCCACGACAGGGGTGCACGCCCACACAGGCCGGGCGGCCTAGATTGGTCCAGGCGGGCCAGCGGCTTCTGCCTTGGCGTCAGGTGAGGGGAATGGCTTCGGGACCCTGATCGTGAACGAAAATGGGGGTCCACCCCACTGGCCTTAGGGAACGCCACCGTCTCGGTCCGCGGTATATTTCGCCTCGGGGCACTTTCCGCGGCATCCAATTGCCGTGGCACCACTTCCTCGGTTACGAGACACCTGACCGAGGCTTTTTAGGAGCTGCGGGCAACACTGTGGGACCGCGCCCCCATCTGCCGCGGTCCCATATCAAGTGCCGTCACTGGACCATGGCATGTCCGCAGCCGGGCCAGGCCACTCCGGCAACCAGGCGTGAGGCGATAATCTGGCTACACGGCGAGCGAAGCGTATCGTTGCGGCTCTTCCACCATCACACTCGGGCTTGCTGGCAATTGCAACACGGTTGCGCGTTGGCCTTTGCACAAATGCGTCAGCAGGACGATTTTCCCGTCGGGGAACTCAAGCGCGTCGTGATGGACGTTTGACCGATTCTTGTCGACCTGTTGGAACTTCGCGACCGTGTGCCCGAGTCTCCAGGAGAAGATCATGCCAGTATCGCATCTCACCTCCTCCTCGAAGGCAAGCTCGGTGCCGGGGAGCAAACAAACGGCCACATTACGGTCATCGACCGAAGCAAAACCACGCGTAGTCGTGTGGTGGAAGCTCGTCGAAACCAGCTTGTCTCCGACCTTTGCGGGCCGGGACGCGAGTAAATGTAGGCTGTAGTCACACATTGAAGGTACTCCAATCACTTCGGAAGTACCCCCAGTCCATGATCATGTTAGTCGATCAAAACGGCGATCTTTTGTCTGCCGGTGCCGGACAATCATCTAGGCCGTGTACTCATAAAGGCATCAGCTGAGCCATTATGGGGATGACCGCTTTACCCCCAAGAGCGGACATGTTGAGCGCGGAGAGCGATGTCCGTGCCAAAAGCAGACATTCGATCCTTCTTTCGGCGGCGCGACGTTCTCGAGCCACCAATCGAATTTGGTTGAGCCAAGCTTCTTGCCTGGCATGAGCGAGAGTTCTCGCTAAGTTTGACGCCGGAGTAACGCGCGTCCAGACAGCGCCGGCCGGCTGCGTGCATCAGTGGACGCGTGTCGCTCACGGACGAACGCGGATGATCGTCTTCCCCTTGCGTCGCTCGGTCGGGTTGAAGGCGGCGACGGCGTCGTCGAGGGTCGAGACGTTGCCGATGTTCGTCCGCAGTCGTCCGTCCCGCACCCGCTGGACGATCTCACTCAGTTGGGCACGATCGGACTCGACAACGAAGTCGACCGCCAGGCCGTCGGCGGGCCGCGCCTCGGGCGGCCCGACGATGGACACCAGTGTTCCTCCGGCTCGAATCAGGCCTGCGGACCGCTTCCCGATGTCGCCGCCGATGACATCGAACACCAGATCGACTTCGCCGACGTCTTCCAGGGCGTCGTTGTCGAGGTCGACGAACTCCTGCGCGCCGAAGTCGAGCGCCGTCTGACGGTCGGCGGCGCGTCCGGTGCCGATGACGTAGGCGCCGGCCTCTCGTGCGAGTTGCGTCACCATCGAACCGACTGCGCCGGCCGCGCCGTGCGCGAGGACGCTCTGCCCCGCCTGAAGGCGGCCGTGCTCGAACAGTCCCTGCCACGCGGTGAGGCCCGAGATCGGCAGGCTCGCGCCCACCGTGAAGTCGACGTCGCCCGGCAGCGGCGCGAGGTTGCGTGCCTCGATGGCCACATACTCCGCCAGGGTGCCGTCGCGATACCAGTCGGCGAGGCCGAACACTCGCTGTCCTACCGACAGTCCCGTCGTGCCGTAGCCGAGGGCGGTGACCACTCCGGCCAGCTCGTGGCCGGGGATCGACGGTGTTCGGTCACGGTCGCGGCGATCGGTCCAGGTCGAGGGCCACGCCAGCTCAGTCGGGACGAATCCCGACGCATGAATCTGAACGATGACGTCGTTTATCGCTGCCTGCGGCTCGGGCCGCTCGACCAGCTTCATCCCGGCCGTTCCCGCAGCCTGGTCCGTCACCACGATCGCCTTCATGTGAAATGTCTCCTCGGTTTTCGATAGCTGAGGCACTCGCTGTCCGTTACCCGAGCTTGACCCCGGCATCCAGGCATCTTCGCCAAGAAGTCCTTGTTGGCGACGGATCGCCGGGTCAAGCCCGGCAATGGCGGCTGCGCGTCATCGCGTCACATGCGCCGATACCGCGAGCCATTTGCCGTTCTGCTTCGCCCAGCAATCGGTGTAGCGCCCGTGCGCCTGCTGTCCGTCCGGCGTGGTGTAACTGGTCGCCGCATGGATGATGGCGAAGTCGCCCATGATGCGGCATGCGCCCGCAGGTTCTTGATCGCCACCGGCTTCGCGGTCTGCTCAAGGAGGGCGGCGCGCTCGACCAGCGATTTGTCGGGATTTGAGCAATAGAACTCCGGCGCCAGGATTTCATCGAAGCGCCTAACGTCGGAATTCTGCACCGAGGCGACGAAGTCGCGATTGAGCACGGTGAGTTCGTCGATGTCGTTGGGCATTGTTTTTCCTATTCATCACCATCTTTGGCGGAACGAGGCCGCCGAATTCTCGCTCGATCAGTTCGGCCAGCTTCAGCGGCGTCGGTCCTCCAGCCAGGGCCCGACGATCTGCACGCCGACCGGTAGTCCGTCCGGCGCGAAGCCGGTCGGAATCGCGGTTGACGGCACTGCCTCGGCACTTAGCGACGCCGATCGGGCAATGCCGTGCTAAATATTAGCCGGGCCATATCAGCCTCGTTCCTTGGAGACCAGGAATGAAAGTCGTAATCATAGGCGGGACCGGCCTCATCGGTCGCAAGCTTGCAACCAAGCTCCAGTCGGCCGGACACCACGTCTTGGCGGCTTCGCCATCTACCGGGGTTAATAGCCTCACGGGCGAGGGTCTCAAGCAGGCACTGACCCGAGCGAACGTCGTCGTCGACGTCACGAACTCCCCATCGTTCGAGGACAATGCCGTCCTGGATTTCTTTCGGACCTCGACGGAGCACTTGCTAAGCGCTGCCGCGGCGGCAGGCGTCTCGCACTACATCGCACTATCGGTGGTTGGTTCGGATCGCATCCGCGAGAGCGGGTACCTGCGTGCAAAGCGTCCAGGAAGAGCTGATCGAGGCTGGCGGGGTCCCTTACACGGTGCTGCGCGCGACGCAGTTCTTTGAGTTTCTCAATGCGATCGTGGACGGTGGTACGGTGGGGAACGTCGTCCATATGTCGCCTTCCAAGTTCCAGCCTGTCGCGGCGGACGATGTGGCCGCCACTCTGGCCGACATCGCGACTGCGCAGCCGAAGAACGGCGTTGTCGAGCTGGCCGGGCCTGAAGCCTCTAGCATGGCCGAGTTCATCCAGTCGTTTCTGTCGTCCAGGGGCGACAAGCGGAAGGTCATTCCCGATCCCAATGCGAAGTACTTCGGAGCAATCCTCGACAAAGACGGCCTTGCCCCCTCGGGCCAATTCATTGCTGGAGCGACACGCTTTGCCGATTGGGCACGCGCCTAATGCTGAACCCCCTCATCAAAAAGGAGAGTCACCGTGAAGAAGATCGCTTTGCTGCTGCTTGCAGGCGTTTCACTGGTATCGACAAATGTGGCAGCGCAGGAGACGAATACGCCAGCGTCAAAAGTGACGAAAATCTTTGACCGCGAGTTGCCCAACGTGCCGGGTAAGAGCATGCGTGCAGTGCTCGTTGAATACGGTCCAGGTGCCGCGTCTCCCTCACATCATCACCCGTCCTCGGCCTTCATCTATGCAACCGTGTTGGAAGGGGAGATCCGTAGTCAGGTCAATGACCAGCCCGAGCATGTCTACAAGGCAGGAGAAAGCTGGACGGAGATGCCCGGCGACCATCATAAAGTGAGCGCCAACGCCAGCTCGACGAATCCTGCTCGGCTGCTGGCCATATTCGTCGTCGATACGACGGAGCAAGAGCTCGTTATCCCCGACAAATAGGCAATTCCGGACTACGGCGCCGATCGAGCGAATAGAAGCTGAGAGCCTCGCATGTCGAGCCAGATTCCGACCGGCGTACGGACTAATCGCATGACGATGCCGTCGCAGTGAGCGCAGCGAAATATTGCACCCATCACTCCGCCGTAGAGCCTTGTCTCGCCCACCATGGCGATGGTACCGCAGCTGCCGCACGTGACCTCGGCCGCCGTCACGTCGAGGGCGAAGAGTTCACGCAAAATCCCAGCGGCAGCGTTTCCATCGAGCGGAAGGCCGATCTCTTCCTGCTGCATGGCCGTCTTGCTCCAATCCAGATGGGGTCAGGCGCCCGTGGGGCCGAAACGTTCCGTCTTGATCAAGTTGCGCTCATAACCGAGCTCGAGCAACGATTGGGCAGCCGATTCGACGAGGCTGGTTGGACCGCAAATGAAAATTTTCGGCCTCGCCGCCACCGATACACCGACACTCGCAAGCATGCTGCGGTCTATCCTACGCGCGCACCCGGTCCATCCCGCCGGTTGCCGACGCGTCAGCGTGTATATGACTGTAAGCCCGTCATTGCGCGCGGCCATCTGATCCAACTCCTCGCGATAGATGATGTCCTCGAGTGCACGCGATGAATAGAGCAACAGCACTGGAGTCGTGCTTTTTGCCGCCGCCCGGTACCGCAACATGGACATGAGAGGCGCGATGCCGGACCCGCCAGCGACGAGGAACAGCGGGCCGCCGATCGCAACAGTCCAGACAAAATAACCGCCAATAGGACCGCGCAGTTCGAACTTGTCGCCCGACCGTATATCCGAAGTCAGGTACGGGGAGACTTCGCCCCCTTCGATGAGCTCGACCGTGAGCATCAGACGGCCGGTCTCCGGCTCGGACGCGACGGAATAGCTGCGTTGCGCTTGGTAGCCGTCTTCCGCCGTTAGCCGAACATCGACATGTTGGCCGGGCCGATGGCCTGGCCAGCCTGGAACGTCTAATACAAGGCTTTTGACAGTCGGGGTCTCATCGATAATTTTGGCAACCTCGGCGACCCTCCATATGAGACGCTCGTGTGTCGAGGTATCGATCTCAATCTCCAGCATAGCGCTGCTCACGCCATGGGTCGCCGTAGATGTGATAGCCAAGCTCCTCCCAAAAGCCCGGCTTATCCCTTGTGATGAACCGGAAACGCCGTACCCACTTTGCGCTCTTCCAGAAATAGAGATGCGGGACCAGAAGACGGGCAGGACCACCATGTTCTGGAACCAGTGGCTCGCCTTCATAGCGTGTCGCGACCATCGCCTTGCCCCCGATCAGGTCCTGAACTGGAATATTGGTGCTATATTCACCATCACTGTGGATCATCGTGAAGGGCGTCGGAAGCTTCGATAAGCCCGCTGCATCGAGCAGCGTGTCAATCATTACACCTTGCCAGTGCGTGTCGAGCTTAGACCACTTAGTGACGCAGTGAATGTCGACCTTCACGCTAGCCTGCGGGAGCGCCTCGAACTCAAGCCAGCTCCAATCGGCAAGAGCTACGTCACGGTCATAGATTGAAAAGCTCCAACTCTCTAGATCCGTGTGGGGTGTCGGTCCCGCCGACAGCACGGGAAAATCGCTGGTCAGATACTGGCCGGGCGGTAAACGGTCGGTGCGGGCCTCCGGCCTGCGGCCGCGGAAACCGCGAGAGATTGGAGGTTGCGTCATGGCTTCTTCTTCCCGAGTCTGCTTTTCAAACCTGCGCCGTTGCAAACGAGTTCGAGGTCGGGCAACCAACCAAGATAGGATGATCCGGTGCTAGGCAGAATCAAAATCCCGGCAAGTAGCCTCGGCAAGCGCGTCCACCTTCCTTTTCGTAAAGTACTCAAAATGCGATACAACGTCGCAGCGCTCGGAAGGGTTTTTTAAAAAAGCGGCAGAGGCGGGCCGAAAACAGCCATTCCCTGGAACCGGTCGCTCAAAAGGTCGTCCCATGATTCCTCTTCTAGGGTTGGAACGCTCGGCGAGCGCAGGCGTTGACTCGCGTTAACCTGGGAGACCTCCGGTCCCCTGGCCTCCGGTCCCCTGGAACCCCCAAGGAGGAGGTCATGTACAAACCAATCGTCATTGCTACAGGTGTGATTATAGCGCTGGGCGCTACCAGTGCGGGTGTGGCCGCTGCAAAGCTTACGGATCAGCAGATCGCCCACATCGTCGTTACGGCCGATGACCTCGACATCGCAAACGCAAAGCTGGCGCTCCAAAAGAGCAAGAATGCAGAGGTACAAAGGTTTGCGAACCGAATGATCGCAGACCATGGTTCCGTCACGGATCAGGCAGTCGCGCTGGCAAAGAAGCTCAAGATCACTCCCGAGGATAATCCTACGAGCAAGAGCCTAAAGGATGCTCAGGACGCGAATCGCACGAAACTTGATCCCCTCAGCGGCGCTGCCTTCGATATGGCATATGCCGATAATGAAGCTGCGTATCACAAGGTCGTCGATGACGCCTTGAGCAACACGCTTATCCCAGATGCGCAGAACGCGGAGCTAAAGTCGCTGCTAGAGAACGGTCTGAAGATATTCCAAGACCATCAGCGTGACGCTGAAAACATAGTGAAACAGCTTAAGGCCGCTCCTCAGGGCTAGCCTGACGAGGGCAGCTTCATCCAGTGGGCTCAACGTCTGGTTCTATTGGTTAAACGCCGCCGTGTTTCACGTTCGTGGCGGTGAGCTTGCTGAAGCAAGAAAGGCCAATGCATAGGCGTGCTGCGCCACGCCGCGTTGCCAAGGAATTCAGGCATGAAAACCACGAGCATTCTAAATTCTAATCGGGCTCGCAGTACTTATGGCTGCGGCCCTCGCGGCACGTTGGCTTACAGCTCACGGCAGCGCTCCTCGATGAGCTTCGTGCGATGAACATTCACAGCGTGCTTGCCGGGATCGCTTTGCCAAACGCCGCCAGTGTGAGGTTATGCGAGAGATTTGGGTTCGCCAAGGTCGGTCAGCTTAAGGAAGTCGGGTATAGGCTCAATCAATGGGTGGATGTCGGTTACTGGGAGTTAATTCTCAACGACCTCGCAGAAACGTCAAAAATGTGAAGACCACCAGGCAAAAGCGAGCCCCGAGCTAAAGGAGGAACCTGCCGCAGACCTGAATGATCGGGAAAAGGCCATGACAAATCCGGATGCCGTGCACTCGCGTGACGCTGATGCTCTACGCCGCCAGATGACAAAGCTGCTTGAGGCCGCAATCGTGAAATTGCCCGAGAGGCTCCGGGTTGTTTTTATGCTTCGCGAGGTGGAGGGCTTAAGTGCCGAGGAAACTGCGGAAGCACTGCAGATCACAAGAGAGACCGTAAAAACGCGCCTCGCGCGGGCCCGGCGCGAGCTGCAGCAGGAGCTCGACTCGAAGCTCCGCAACGCCCTGCAGGACACCTTTACTTTCGCGGGAAGCGATTGCGATGCCCTCACGCAGCGCGTGCTTGCAATGTTTACAGCGAATGGGCGATCTCAGTCTTCTTGAATTTGTCGAACTCCCTCCAAGCGTCAGCAATATCCTCCTCGACGGCAAAGCTCTGGGGGAGCAACGTTGGTGATTTTCACGTCGCCGACTTTGTGACATTTGAAAGGTGCAATACCTCTCTGACTGAAACGCAGCAAAACTTCGAGAATGTCTGCCTAGGGTCATCAGCGGACTCTCTACGTCACATCATTCTATGTCTGCTTAACCCCTGAAAGCGGACATTCGGGGCAGATGTTGCTGAACGCCTCGCCGTGATTTAAGCTCCAATGAGGGAGCCTACATCATGCGCTACGAACTCAGTGACTACGAGTGGAGCATCATTAGGCCGATGCTCCCGAACAAGCCACGCGGCATTCCCCGGGTGGACGACCGACGCATTCTCAACGGCATCTTCTGGGTCTTGCGCTCAGGCGCACCATGGCGCGATCTGCCAGACAGCTATGGTCCCACTACGACTTGTTATAACCGCTTTGTTCGCTGGCGGCGGGCTGGCATCTGGGATCAGATCATGGATGCGTTGGCCGTGGCTCACGACGCGGCGGTGCAAATGATCGATACGTCCATCGTCCGCGTGCACCAACATGGTGCCTGCACCACCAATAACAGCGGCCAGCATATGGGTCGCTCTCGTGGCGGGTTGACTAGCAAGATCCATGTCGTTGTGGATGGCAATGGTTTGCCTCACTGGGGGTCAAGCGCATGACAATCGGCTCTGCTCGGTCTTGCTGCAACAACTCCCTCGTCGCGCGCGGTTGTTGGCAGATCGCGGCTACGATGCGGATTGGATCAGGGCGCTTGTCACCGAACGGGGAGCGTGGGCGAACATTCCACCCAAGCGCAATCGCAAGAATGGCCCCGTGGCAGCGTGCGTCAACTAAGATGGAGGTTTTTAGTTGGAAAGGCAGCGCTTGCGCGAGCTTATCCTGCGGGATCGACGGCTGCACTAGAAGGCGTTCCGCCATGTTGTGGTGCTCAGTTTTCGGCGCGATGAGCCGGCGCCACGATAGCTTTTCACCTGGCGGATTTTTTTCCGGGCGCAGGCTGTTGATGAAGACTTCGATTTGCGTGCCGCACCGGCTTTTTCTCCCAAGTCAAGGTGCAAGTGAGGAGCACCGGGCTGCTTGGAGATCGACAGCCCCACGCGACGCGCTGCGTCTCTTCCGCCAGCGCCGAATATAACTTAGCGTGGTTGCTCTTTTGCGTCTGTCAGGTCGATCGCACCTTCAACCTCATTCTTTGCGCTTGCCGAACATATCAAGATCGAACGGGCACCCGTCTTCCCCAATCTCGTGCTGGACGAGAGCACGTAGTTTATCAAGCATGCATTGGACAACCGCCGGATCGTGGTCGGAATGATGGGGATGTGCCAAGTTTTGAAGCTCGCCAGGATCATTCACCAGATCGTAGAGCGCGACATCACTCGTCGCGAGGAGCTCGTAGAGGTTGGATGGGTTTCCGTAGTTCTCGGGGCTAAACCAGCGTACGAGCTTGTATCGTCCATCGACCACGGCTCGGAAGAAGTTGCGCTTCTTGAAGTCTGGCGCGCCATATTTCCGGCCGACCTCTCTCAGCTTCTCCGGGTTCTTAATTGCTTCTTCCGGGAACTCGAGGCTCATGTCGCTAAGCTCCCTGAGGGCGCCGGTAAGAGACCAGTCCTTATCGAGCATATTGAGCCCGTCCCAGCACAAAAGCGCACCGTCGCCTGGCGAGTTAACGCTACCGCGCGGACCATCGCCGCTCGGATCCGTGATCGGCGCCTTGAGGCTACGACCCTTGAGGTGCGGATAGCGATCCTTGATTTCCTCGTCAGCTAGACCCGCGAAAGCTAAGAGTGTGGGTGCGAGATCAAGGTGCGAGCCGATGGCCGAAGTGCGCTGCCCGTGAGGCCCTCCCGGCGTGCAGACTGTGAGATTCACGACGGCTGCCTCATCGAAGGGGATCGCTCCTTTCTGAGTCATGCGGTGTGCTCCGTTCATTTCGCCATGATCGCCGGTGAAGAACACGACGGTATTCTGCCAAAGGGCCAAGCGGTCTAGCGCCGCGACTATCCGGTTGAATTCCACATCCACCAAACGCATGCAGTTGACGAGGTAGTTCCTGTGCTTAAGCCAGAGGTCGATGCGGTCGTCCGGGATTCGCCCGTAGTTCAAATCCACGTTCTCTTTATAATGCCGTACGCCTGGTGGCTGCAGCTGATAGTCGTCGTCAAAATTGTCCGGCATGGAGATGTTCCACTCTGCGTCGAACCACCCGAGCCGCTGCACGGACGTTTGCATGCCCGCCATGGAACCGTTGGGATGCGGCTTTTGAAGCGGGTCGGTTTGCAAAAACATGATGTCGTGCGGATTGATGAGGCTGCACACCAGGAGCCAGGGCCGATCTAGTATCCGCGACTTGTGCTCCAGCCAATCAAGCGCCTCGAATGTGGCCGTGTTGTCGAGCATGGCTCCTTCGAGGGGAGCGCCGTACATGTCACCCCATTGCTGGAAATCGGAAAAGCCGTAGCGCTCGAGAGCGTCCTCCCTTGTCGGCACCGCAGAGAGATGCCACTTACCTTTAAATGCCGTGTAGTAGCCCTGGTCACGCAAAAGGTGCCCGATCGTGGGGATATCCGGGGACAATTCGCCGATCCAGGCAAAGTTGGTGTTGTCCCACAGCCCGGTGTGCTTGGCATGCACCCCTGTCCACATCGTCGCGCGAGAGGGCGTGCAGATTGGCACGGTGCAATACTGCCGATCGAAGCTAACGCCCTGCGCTTCAAGACGGCGCATTGCCGTAAACTGAACCGCGCCCGGCACCTGCATGTGCGTCTGCCACTGATCCATGCACAGGATCAAAATGTTAGGACAGTTCGGATGCTGCGGGGCATGTTGGGGCGCGAAGTTCGCGTCCTGAGCCATCTGATGCTCCTGTGTATTCCGCCGCGGTATTCCGCATTCTGCGGCAGCTAGTCTTGCGCTCGCCGGTCGGACGCAAGGGGTCACGCCCGACCTACTTGACACTATCCGTGCCCCTTAAAGTTGGCCAGTTCAGCCTAATCCGCAAGAATTGCGACGCTCGAGCTTTTCATTGAGATCAACCGCGCCTAGGAATCTTCCGACTCTTCAACAAAGACCGTACAGGGGCGACTAGAGTTGATTCCGCCCCTGCCGCGGAAACGAAGGAGCATGTCTATGATGACGTATAAGGTTGGTTACATCATCGGCAGCCTTGCAAAGGCATCGATTAATCGCAAGCTGGCCCCTTGCGCTTGTTAGGCTGGCGCCGGCCGAGCTCGCGATGACGGAGATTCCGTTCAGGGATTTGCCGCTCTATAGCTACGACTACGACGAGGATTTTCCACCTGAAGCTCGCGTATTCAAGGAGGCGATCGAATCCGTCGATGCTGTTCTCTTCGTCACACCGGAATACAACCGTTCAATTCCTGGTGGGCTAAAAAACGCCATCGATTGGGCGAGTCGGCCGTACGGGCAGAACTCCTTCACTCGAAAGCCATCGGCAATCATCGGGACGTCGCCAGGAGCGATCGGCACCGCGATTGCTCAGCAAAGCCTACGCAGTGTTCTCGCCTTCTGCAATTCGCCTCAGATGAACGCTATTGAAGCCTACATCCAATTCACACCCGATCTAATCAGCGACGACGCAGAGGTCACCGTGCGGTCGACGGAGACATTCCTGCGCAGCTTTATGGCGGAGTTCCATGACTTCATTGCGCGGGTTCTTCAGGTGCTGCCAAGAGACGCCTGATCGGCATCCATTGCACGTGGTGGGACCAGTTCGTTGGCAGAGCGAATTCGCTCTAAGCGGCAAAGGCGCCGGAGAGTTTCGCAGGCCGCTGTTATGACGTTACGACCCCTCAGTTGCGCGGAAAGAGTCCGCGCCTTGCTCCACCAGCCAGGCATTGGCCTCAGCATAAGCTCTTTCAGTTGACTCCCCAAGAATCGGTGTTGCCCCAAATACAGGAACCGGAGTGGCCAGGCGAAGTTTTCCGGGTCCAGTCAACAAATCGTAAGCCTCATCACTAACACCGCTGAGATAAAGCCTGCCGTGTGCCTCGCTGAGCGCCTTTGCGTATGAGGACAGCACTTCGACCAACGTGGCTCCCATTCTTTTGCGACCCCGCAATCGCAAAATCACCACTGGATTCTCAGTGTCATCTGGCTTCGGCAGGAGCCGCGCAAGAGTGCGGGCCCCGGCGTAAAAGAGATGACCGTAGACGTCGAGGACTGTTACCTGATTGTTTGTCAGAAGCTTGGGGGGGCGACGCTCTTCGATCAAGCCATCACCTCGTCTAATTAGCTGCACGATAGAGGTCTCATTCGACAATTCGTAAGCGTACAGAACCATAGATAAAGCAGCGCCAATACAGACCGAAGCCTGAATGGGAAGAAAGAGGATAGAAACGAAGGTCGTGCTGGCGGCAACGATTGACGGCCAACCGACCGCCCAAATGGCCTGGATGTCATCAAGCGATATAGTTTTTGCGCTGGCGTAAATCAAAAGTGCGCCAAGAGCCGGCATGGCGACATAGGACACAATGTCAGAAAAGAAAAGCAAGATCATTGCCATCGTAATTCCGGCAGAGATCGATGCCAAACGCGTTCGAGCGCCGGCTGCGACAGCTAGCGCCGTTGAGCCCAATGAAGCGCCAACGGGCAGCCCGCGGAGAAGCCCGGACGCAATATTGGCGGCTCCTTGAGCCACGAAGTCAGAAGAGATTCTTCGCCGCGAGCCGTCCGGGTTTGGAACGCTTTGGCTGACACCAGCGCCCTGGACAAGGATCACTAAAGAAATCGCGAAGGCCATCGTCACCACGTCAAATGTTAGCAACGCTGGCCTTGGAATGAAGACCGTTGGAAAACCCCCGGAAATCTCGCCCAACTCGCGCACGAGCTGGACGTCATCGAACGCGAACACCGCGACCAGGGCGCTGGGTACCGCAATAGCAAGAAGTGATGCGGTACTCTGCACCCAACTCCGCCCCGGAAGGAGGATAAGAATAAGAGCGAGGAGCGCGATACCGACACTGGCGGGTTTCACTTTATCGAGATTAACAAGCAGATCGAGCGCCTGAGCTACTCTATTTGATCCGGACATGTCATAACCGGTGACGGTCGAAAGCTGGGTTAAGATTGTTAGAACGGCTATTCCGATAACGAAACCAGTCATCACAGAATAGGAGACGAACCGAGTGAGCTTTCCCAGTCCGAGCAAACCGAAAAGCACCTGAAAGATGCCGATCAACACGACCATGGTAAATAGAAGGGCTGCGCGGTCGGCCGAAGGCGCATCCGCCATTGCTTGACCCGCCATCAATGCTGCCGCGCTTGTCGTCGACACTATCATCAGCTGAGTGCTAGATAAAATTCCGCCAACTATCGGCGCCACCATGCACGCATAGAGTCCGTGGATAGGATTGACGCCAGCGAGGACACCCGCGGCCATTCCATCCGGAACTGCGGAGAGAGCGATCGTCAAACTCGCAAGGCCGTCTCTTCGAACTGACCGCGAGCCGGGGTCGATCCTGAGGTAATTTGCAACGGCCTCACGAAGGAAGGTTAATCCCGGCAGGTTGAATTCAGGCCCGCACGGCGCCTGTTCCTCCTCGAGAGCTGACCCTATTTTAGACGATGGGCTCATTTCGTGTTTGGTTCGGACGAAAGCGAAAATGTCTGCTAAGTGCCACATGGGGAAATCCGGGCGTATTGGCAATCTTCGCGCCACGGTTCTCAGTGCGAGCGGCGACTCCGACACCTTTCACTCACCTCAAGTGCGGAAACGGTAGTGGCCTGACCCGGCGCAGGTTCTGGAATTATCGCCTTGCGCGGCGATCGTTCGACAAGCTCCTTTGACGCTCCAGCCGGACGCGCCACCGTGCTGCGACACTACTGCAAAAATATGGCGCACTTGAAGCTGCGCCCGACGGCGCTGATGTCATGGCGACAGCCATCTCTCGGACACGTCTTTGCATACGGCCCCCCGGGCGGGCCTGCTATTCGATCAATTCGTTGTCATTACGGTTCATCCGTCGCGACGAAATAGAGGCCGCGGGTTACGGAGCTTATTTGGATCAGTTGAATGATGCACCGTAAAGTGTAGCCTCATAGAGCTGTGGAAAGGGCGCCCCATGAAATTCATGCTCACATACAGGTTCGAATCCGAAACTCGCGATGAGGCGATTGCCCGCTTTAGGGCGACAGGAGCTGGAACTCCAAAGGGCGCCCAACTTCTGGGACGGTGGACTACCGCGGATTTACATGGGGGCTTCGCGCTCTTGGAAAGTTATGACATCAAGGCGCTAGTGGAATTCACCTTGGGTTGGAGCGACTTGATGGAACTAGAGATCGTCCCGCTAATAGAGGACGATGAACTTAGCAACGTGCTAGAGCGTCAGGAAACGCGTGCGAAGGAACGTGGGTCGTTTGATTGAAAATAGGGGTATGGCCGCCTTCGAAGAGAGTTGCCCTCGGATTGACGAGGCATCTGCCTGCCCGAATTTTCCAGAAAATGACGCTGATGCCAGGCGGTCAGGCAACGTTGCGTTCAACTCGCTCCATCGCAGCTCCCATCACCGTGACCTCCCAAATTGATAGCTCTGCAATACATTTTGGAAAATAGTGCCAATCTGCGCTGCCGCGCGCCTGGTCGCGAGCCGCGTTTGCCCGAGAGGTGTTGCAGAGCTGCTATTGTAGTCGTCCAGGGCGTGAGGTGACCGCGGCGAAGGGCAATTCGCGTCCGCGCTGGGCTCGCCGCCATGGTCGGTGACCTGGGGGTTTGCACCATTTACCTCCTGATCCGACGCTCACCATCCAGCCCTTGCACCACCACAAGCCCGAACTGAACCGGGCGTTTGGCGTGCTCCGAACAGAGGTTCAGCCCCACCATCTGTTCGTCGCTATCCCGACGGCGCTTCGTAGCCAACGTCGCCGCGCACCTTACCGCGGAACACCCAATAGGACCACGCGGTGTACATGAGGATCACAGGAAGCAGGAACAAGGTGCCAATCAGCAAGAAGGCCTGTGTGCTCCCTGAGGAGGCCGCCTGCCACAGGGTGTAATGGAAAGGCACGATCATCGGCCACAGGCTGATCGCGATGCCTATAAATGACAGTGAAAACAAACCGATCGCGCCCAGAAATGGCGTCAACTCCTGTTGTCGCGTTAGCGCATACCACTCTCCGGCGGCGATCAGTGCGGTTATAACCGGAACAGGTGCGAGAAAACCGATATTCGGCCACGTGAACCAACGCCGTGCGATATCGGCATTGCCGATCGCGGTCCAGATGCTTACGGCGAGGATCGCGACGAGCACCGCGATTAAACACACCCGTCCGGCGCGCCGCGCCCATTGTTGCAAATCACCTTCGGTCTTGAGTATCAGCCAACCAGCACCGAGCAGACTATAGCCAAACATCAGCGCAATGCCGGTGAGCAGGGCGAACGGCGTCACCCAATCGAAGGATGTGCCCGTAAAGTGCCGACCATCAACCTTGAAGCCCTGGATGAAAGTACCAAGGACGACGCCCTGGGCGAAAGTTGAAATCGCCGATCCGCCGCAGAAAGCGCGGTCCCAGAACCGCCGTAGTTCGGTATGCTTGAACCGAAACTCGAAGGCGACTCCGCGGAAGACAAGGGCGAGTAGCATGATCAAGATGGGAAAGTAGACCGCTGGAATGATGATCGCGAAGGCGAGCGGAAAAGCCGCAAGCAAGCCAAGTCCGCCGAACACAAGCCATGTCGCATTGCCATTCCAGACCGGTGCGATCGAGTTCATGACGATCGCACGGGCGTTTTCGGGCGCAAAGCCATGGAGAATTCCGACGCCGAGATCGAAACCATCGAAGACGACGTAATGAAACACGGCCAGCGCGAGGAGGACGGTCCAGAGCGGCACGAGATCGAGCACCATCGCATCCTCCCGATCAGGAATCCGAAGCAATACCCGCCGCGTTCTCGAAGGGACCGCTGGGCAGACCGCTCTCAACCCGATCGCTCCGAGCGAGCGGTTGCGGCCCGCGGCGTACCAATCCGGCCATGAAAGCGATGCCGGTCGGAAACATAATGAGATAGACGACGATGTAAAAAGCGAGCGATAGCGCCACGTCCGTGCCCGTGAGTGAGGGCGAGCCTGAATCGACCGTGCGCATCAAGCCATAGACAGTCCAAGGCTGACGACCGACCTCGGTTACGATCCAACCCGCGATGACCGCGATGAAGCCAAGGGGAGCCACCCAGGGGCAAAACCGCAGGAACCAAACCGACTCCCAAAGTCGCCCACGGAGTTGCAATATCTGACCCGCAATCGCGACGAACAACATAATGAACCCGATGCCCACCATGAGTCGAAACGCGAAGAACGGCAGCGCAACTGGAGGACGCTCGTTCGCTGGCCATTCCTTGAGGCCTTTGACCGCGCCGTCCCATGAGCGGGTAAGTATCAGGCTGCCGAGATTCGGGATCTCGATCGGATAGCGCATGGTCCCTGCTTCGTCGTCTGGAACGCCAAACAACGTCAGGGGCATTGGTTGAGCGGTATCGTACAGCCCCTCCATCGCCGCGAGCTTGGCTGGCTGGTGTTCGAGCGTATTGAGCCCATGCAAATCGCCGAGAAGAATCTGCAGCGGGACCAAAATGATCAGAAGATTAAGAGCCATTCGGACCATCATGCGCGAATCGTCGACCGCACGGTTGCGCTGCAACAACCACGCTCCGACACCCATCACCACGAACGCCGTTGTGATGTAAAAGGCGGTTACGTTATGCAGCAGACGATAGGGAAACGACGGATTGAAGACTATTGCCAGCCAGTCTACGGGCTCGAAGCGCCCATCGACTAGCTTGTAGCCCCGGGGCGTCTGCATCCATGAGTTTGTCGATAGTATCCAAAACGATGACAGCAGCGTTCCGAATGCGACCATGAGGCTCGCGAAAAAATGCGCCCATGCCGGCACCAGCCGACGCCCGAACAGCAGCACACCCAGAAAGGAGGACTCCAGGAAAAACGCCATTAGCCCTTCGTAGGCCATCATCGGCGAAAGCACGTCCGCCGTGGCGTCCGTGAATCGGCTCCAGTTTGTTCCGAACTGGAACGGCATGATGACTCCGGAAACGACGCCCATTCCGAAGGAGACGGCGAAAATCTTGGTCCAGAAACCGGAGATGCGAAACCACATTTCGCGTCCGGTAAAAAAATAGAACCCCTCAAGAACGGCAATATAAGAGGCGAGCCCAACGGTGAACGCAGGCAACAGAATGTGCCATGCGATGACCCATGCCCATTGAAGGCGCGAAAGGAGAACCGCGTCGAGCGTCATAACCTCCGATGAGTCACCTCAACGAAAGGGTATTTGAGCGCACTAAACGACAACGCGCAATACCGCGGACTGAATTCGGCAAACACTCGCCGGAAGGATGAGTTACTTGCAGCCACTCTGGCGAACAGCGATGCCATACAGCCTTCGCGCACTTCCCTTCGTCGGGAGCCGTTTTTGCCGCCCTTTGGACGAATGCCCGCAACGCGGAACTGTGGCTGACTGGCGCGGTTGCGCTCGCTGGTCTGGCTTCTGGGCCGAGGTCATCCCAACTTGAAGCGAAATTGGCCAAGCATCGATTCCCCTCATGCGCATGAGGCAGCGGATTTTTTCGCTGCTACGAAATGCAAACCCATCGCGTTCGATTCGCCGACGGTCTCGCTCAGTGGCTGGTGGCTCGTTATGTCCTTCCAGCCTGATCTACTGACCTAGGACTCCGTTCTTCAAGACGCGACCGGCCTCAGGGTGCAAAGCGCTTCTCAATCGTCGTCAATAAGGCCAAACATCGGGTTCGCCGCGAAAGGCCAATAGAAATTGCCTGGATCAGGTCGGTGCATCGAGCCAGCACGTCAGATGGATCCCAAGAGTGCTAGGCTAATATAGGAGTGTAGGCCATGGCACGAAATGCCGTCATCGCGATCGCGATACTGTTATGCGTGATTGTACTGGCGACAGTGATTGTCCGAGAACGATGCCGGCTCGGCAATGACAGATGGCAGGCATGTATCTGGATGAACGTTCCGCACGCGGGCGGGCCTTTCCCCGCACCGCCGAGCTAGAGGTCAATCGATCGGACTGGGATTTTGGGAGCAACTCTGCGAACAAAGGCGTGCGACCTGCTCGGATGTCATTACCCCGTCGTTTTGGCCGGTATGGGCGGCGTTGCCCGGTCAGAGCTCGTTGTCGCCGTGACGGAGGCAGGCGGTTTCGGCTTTCTGGGCATGGTTCGGGAGCCTTTGAGCTTGATACGTCGCGAGGTCGAGGAAGTGCGACGCCGGACGACGAAACGGTTCGCCGTCAATCTCATTCCCGCTGCAATCGAAGGGAATTACCTCACTAACAGCTCGACACCTGCATCGAGCTTGAGGTTCCCGTCGTCGCTTTATTCTGGGATTTGGTCGAAGGCGTGGTCGAGCGACTCCGCGAAGCCGGCATCCTAGTCGTATGCCAAGTCGGATTCGCCTCCTCCAAGTTGAGCCGGACTGATAGACTTTACCGATCAATCGCAACGATGAACAATCTGCCGAGCCTTCGCAGCCAAAAGTCATCTTGCCGCAGACCGGCCGAGCTAACGAGATTGGGAGCTGCAGCAATCGCCACACGGCTGGAAGAGCTCGGGCACTGATGCAGGTGAGGCTTAGCGAGTATAGTCCTAGGTGCCGCAAGGAGACGTTGTCCGCATAGCGTCGTCCCGGCATGCTTATCAATCAGTGCGCGATCTGGAGGATCAACGATGGCAAATTATAGTAAGACCCTTGAAGCCATATCCGGCCTGTCGCCCGAACAGTATCGCGTGACCCAACAGAGCGGCACTGAGCCCCCCGGAACGGGCGAATATCTGAATAACAAGGAACCGGGCCTCTACGTCGACATCGTATCGGGGGAGCCACTGTTCGCCTCGTCCGACAAATTTGAATTGGGATGTGGCTGGCCAAGTTTCACCAAGCCGATCGAGTCCGCCAACGTCAACGAATTGCGGGACGCTACTCTCGGTATGACACGCACTGAGGTGCGTTCGGCCCATGGCGACAGCCATCTCGGGCACGTCTTTCCCGATGGCCCCTCGGATCGAGGCGGCCTGCGGTATTGCATCAACTCGGCCTCATTGCGGTTTATCCATCGCGACGACATGGAGGCCGAAGGCTACGGAGCTTATCTAGATCAGGTGGAGGATATCTAGATGGCCGGCCGCTTTGGGGAGCGCTGCTTTTGATGTGATCCCTCTACGACAGCGTTTGAATCAAGAGTGGCCGCTCGGATAATCGCTCGAACGAAGTTAGCCTAGTTCAAAGAAAGCGAAGCTGTGGAAAGGCCGCCCCATGAAATTTATGCTCACATACAGGGTGGGATCTGAAACTCGCGATGAGGCCATTGCCCGCTTCAAGATGACAGGAGGTCGAACACCAAAGGGTGCCCAACTTTTGGGTCGTTGGACCACGGCGGACTTACATGGCGGCTGCGTTACTTTGTTATCTCGTTGGCGCCGACACTGCCCCTCCGGGCCCGAGGGGCCATTCCCACAGTTCTTTCGATCAACTCCGGCATTGCTTCGGTATTCGGCGGCTTAGCGACGCATGGTTTACTCTCGGGCAGCCGCCGGCATCGCGCTCCGTTTGTACAGGCAGCCTCGCTTAGGGCGGCAAAGGAAGATGGAGAAAAGCACCGATGTCAAAACAGCTCTTGAGATTAGGGCTCATGAATGCGGCAATCAGCGGAAGTCTGATAGGTCTGATCGTGGTTGCTTCGACCACGGTCGGCGATGCCGCGGCCGCAGAAAGCATGACGCCTATGGAGCGGGTCGTCAGCACGCCAAGAGGTCAATTGAAAAGCCCCTACGCCGACTTTGCAAAGGTCGCCGAAGAAGGCCACAAGAAATACATGGCGGCGGGCTGCAATGGCTGCCATGGAGGCGGTGGTGGCGGCGGCATGGCGCCACCCCTCACCAATCAGATTTGGATTTATGGCGATGACGACGACACGCTGTTCCGGCTGATCACGCTTGGGACAGGTAGTCTCAGCCCAGGTGACGCGTTCCAGAAGCAAGGGTTCGTGCGCAAGGGTTCCGAGGCCGTGGTGGGACCCATGCCGCCGTTCGGCGAAATCATCGAAACCGATGACGACCTCTGGAAAATCATCGCGTGGATTAGGTCCGTAAACCCAAGGCGCTAAGCGCTCAAATGCTGTGCGATGGACGCCCCTGAGGGCGAGTACTGTCCGCCTTTGACCGATAGTGGTTGAAAATCCTAGGGTGGAGCGACCTGATGAAGCTAGAGATCGTTCCTCTGATCGAGGACGCTGAACTTGGCGAGGTATTGGACCGAATCAAGCTCGCAAGGACGACGAGGAAACGGCACAGTTAGTTAGTCTGCTCGACAGACTGTTGATCACACGGCGCCAAACACTATGCGTCTCGCGGAAGCGCCGACGTCACCCTGGCTATATGAAACTTGTTTGGGAGCATCGTTCCTGGTTGGCGGAAGGGGCAATCAAAGCGCGCGGAGATTACGGAGCGATCCGTGACCAATGAACCTGAAGACCCCGTTATCACGGCAGCCGAAAATGAGGTTCAGGAATGGATCAAGGAGATGACACTTGCTGAGTCACGGTTAGGGGCAGGATCTGATTTGAAATTCGCTCCAGCAACCTCTCGTGTCGCAGTGGAACTCATAAGAATGCGCGTTGAATTGACTGCGATCCGGCAAGCTCTGGAGGCGATGGCGAAAGCCTCAACACTGCGAGCGTTCCGACCAACGCCGCTGTCGTTGATTTTGCTTTCTAAAATTGTGCGATCGCAGGCGCAATCTCGTTGCTCAATCTTGACGGCCTTCGAGCAGAAGCTGATCCAAGTCGAGTGGCTCGGTGCCCATCGCGAGATCTCCATTAGCCTTGCGCGGCCACTCTTGTCTCGGTCGGTCCCAGTAAAGTTCCACGCCGTTGCCATCAGGATCGCGAAGGTAAATCGCCTCACTCACTCCATGATCGGAAGCTCCTTCGAGAGGAATGCCGGCCCGTAGGACTTGTCGAACCGCATCGGCAAGTTTGACGCGGGTTGGGTAGACAATTGCAACATGGTACAAGCCGGTGGAGCCATGCGGCGGCGGAGAGCCGTCTCCACTTTCCCATGTATTCAAGCCGATGTGGTGATGGTAACCACCGGCAGATAGGAATGCCGCTTCACTGCCGTAACGCTGCGTCAGCTCAAAGCCGAGCACATCGCGATAAAAAGCGAGCGCACGATCAAGATTAGCAACCTTCAGATGTACGTGCCCGATGCGCACGTCAGGATCGATTGTGTTGGCCATATACTGTGTTATCGCGTTGCAGGAGTCCAGTAAGCATCAATATCTCCGTAGGCAGCGGCATCATATCCGGCGGGGGCGCCCCGATCGCGGGCGAAAGTCGGTTCGTTCATGAATTCGGCCGCAGCGATATGGTTGCCAACCGACTTAGTGTAATCCAGAAGCCTTTTTGCCTGCTCCGGTGCCAACCCGGCTGTGCCGCGCGCGCCCACACTCGTCGCGAAGGACGTGACGATTCCTGCATCGACTGCTTTTGAGAAATCAACGACGCCCTTCCATTGATCGCGTTTCAGCACACCGAGAAACCCGAGCACCTGATTGACCGGTCGAAATCGTAGAACTTCACCTCTTGTTTCACTTTGAGTCCGCCGGCTGTTTGACATGGTGACTCATATTTGCTCGTTAGCCTTTCGCTTCCGTTGGATCGTCCGTGGTACGGTGATCACGAGTACGATTGTTGCCATGACCGCTAACGCATCATTGAAGTTTTGGTTCGTTGGCGACATCCGGAACGCGGTGATCGCGGGTAAGCTATCTGTTCAAATTTGACCGACCGATGATTTCAAATTCCACGCGTGATCGAAGGGTGAGCCTTGAAGCATCAAGCGATCCTGGCTGACAAAGAGGCGGTTTCGGACATATTGGATAGAGGCAAAAGCCGCGAAAGACCTCGCCTAAAGGCCGTGGAACGCGTCATTACAAGGATTCCAGATGGCCACAACCTGCACTGCGGGCAAGCCGCAGAACATTATGCTCGCGACCGATCTCACCCCCGCGAGCGATCGAGCCTTTGACCGCGCGGTTCAGTTAGCCACGGAATGGGATGCCATGTTGACTGTGTGTCATGTGGTCGAAGCGAGCTCGCTGAGGCCATGGGGTATCGAGCACCGGATCGCTATCGCGGAGACGGAAGTTGATAGGTTGCTGCGTGGCTGTGAAGACGTGCTCAAAGGCAGGATCTCACGTCACACTATCCTCGGCGATCCGGCCGAACGCGTGATTGAACACGCTCGGGCGATTGCCAGCGATTTCCTCATTACAGGGCCGGCACAGGTCAAAATCATTGGCGATAAACTGTTCGGTAGCACCGCGGCTCGCATTTTGCGTCACGCACGTCAGCCGCTTCTTGCTGTCCGACGTCGGCAGGCAGGTCCGTACCGTAAGGTCGCCGTAGCGGTGGATTTCTCGCCCGCATCGCGCGATGCCTATCTGTGCGGGCGGGCTTTGTTCTCTCGTGCAGAGTTCACTCTGATTCATGCTTACAACGTTTCTCCAGATTGGAGCGGACGCAACGCAAATAGACCAATAGATATTATTGAGGCTGAGGAAAAAGGGCACGTCATTCTCAAAGCTCAGCAAAATCTGCAGAATTTGATGGCCGACGTAGAGCGGGACGTTAAGTACGAAAGCGTATTGGTAGAGGGAACTCCGGAAACGGTTCTAGTTGGCTACGTTGACGAACATTGGCCCGATCTTGTCATTACGGGCGCCCATGGGCAGACAGGTGTACAGGAAGGTGCAATCGGAAGCGTCACCGAGCGGTTCCTACACGTGTTACCCTGCGACATTCTCGCCGCGCGACCGACGGATGAGAGTGGGTGAGACTGTAGTCGAGAAGGTGGATTGACCAATGGAGTTTTATAATTTTTTGCAGGTCCCATGATCTACGTTCCGTTGCCACTGCGGCTTGAGGTAGAGGGCACTGCAAAATCCTGCCGGGGCGCCGTGCGCGCCATTCTGAAGCGGTGTCAACGTCTGATCAAATGTATCAACTCGGGTTCACTAGCAGACTCTAGGCGGCCGTTCGTCAACAAAGTGCTAAGCAGACTATAGCCCGAGGTGGTAGTCAGCGCCGCAGGGGATCAGCGATAAAATGACATTGGCCATCATTTTTGAGTGGCCGATAACTTGGCAGATCTTTTACGAGCTGATGGAGAGCGCTATGGCTAAAGCAAGAAAAGCGCGCGCCGTTGGTTTCAACCTCGATAGCGCTTGAAGTCGGTAATGCCAGCACGAGAAGGCCGCGGCCACGCGGCCGATGCGTGCCGAGGTAACTTTCGATGCGCCGTAGCTGGACTTGGAAGACTTTTCGCGCGTCTCGAGGCAAGTCTTTGGCCAAGGCTTGGCCTGTCGATTTCAGCCATGTCACATAGCCTCGGGGTGTGCCCTGATTTCGAGGATTGGCGGGATTAATATCGAGATAGGCGGTCAAGACCGGCGGGGGGAGATGCGCAAGACCTAACAGTTTTGAATCGAGAGATGTGGATCGGACGATCATGTGAACTCCGTGTCTACATTCACGGGTAGGGTTTACGTATCGAGGTGGGGAGACGCCGGTTTCCGAAATCAATAGTCGAACGTTGAACGACGCGCCCGGCTTCATCGACAATGAGCCGGAATCTCGCGTTTTCGCAGAAAAAAGTCAGTCGATATCGCCCGGCGTCATCGTCGACGCCGCGTTCGCAGAGGCTCGTGATCTTCCCCTCGCGCATTAAGCCTTGAACGCGCGCAGGCTCGATCCCTAGGCATTGGCCGATAATCGTGGCATCGATCTTGAGGGCGCCTTCTTCAAATTCGATTGTTGTCATCGAGAGTCTGCGGCCGCGAAGTTTGGAACATGACAAGAGTAGATAACACCCCATCGTCGAAGAGTGCCGGTCCATATATCACCAACATGCGTCCACTCGACAGCACGAATCCCTCAGAGGACGACTTCCTGGCCTTAGTCGCGTCTTGGTGCGTTGTCAGAGATGGGTTGCAGCCGCGCTATCGTAATTCAATCTGGATCGTCAGCCATTCTGTCTTCAAAAGATTTCTGGCCGACTGGACCATATCGCGGGCGTTGGTATCGCGTTCCGCGGCCGTCTTGCTTAGGCGCGCGGCATCCGCCAGCCTGAGCAAGGAGACCGCGTCGGCCTCATCCGGCTTCAATAACAGCTCCAGGCGTGTCCACAATGCCGTCAGCTTCATATGGTCGGCCGGCGACAGCGATCGATCGTCACCGATCGACATTAAGATTGCGTGATACTCGGAGAGCGCATCGATGACTTTGTCCATCCAACTCTGCCGAAACTCCGCCACCGTGTGTCGACCTGCACTTTGCGCGTTCATCAAAGCAGCATCGGCCGCTTTCAGCGCCGCTTGCGATTGCCTGTGTCCGACATAAAGCTGGACGCCCGCAACGCTAAGTGCACCAACAGCTGCAGCGGAGGCAGCAAATGCGGAGATTGTTGCGACATCCATGTCCGAACACGCGCAGCGATTCTTAGGCGCGCCTCTTTCGCTAGGTTTGTTACGATCCAATAACAGCGGCTTTATGCGGGGGCCTGCTCCATCAAAACCTCGGCCTCCAGGCTTTCAAGATCGCGAAAGATCGAAGCGACAGCACTCACTCGGCCATTGCGCTCGAAGCGAAGCACACAGTCTTTGCTCATGATGTCGCCCTCAGTCACGATCTCGTCCCATGTCTCGGCATGACCGACATAGTTGATGGGGACATCGTAATGCTGGCTCCAGAAAAACGGCACGGCGGTGAAGAGCATGGCGTGACCCAGCATGTTGAGAGCCGCGGCCTGTCCTTGACGCTCGGCGACGACCCAGTGCTCGACGCGGATGTTTTCGCCTGAATGCGGGTCGGGCCACCGAGCGATGTCCCCTGCCGCGTAGACGCCAGGGGCACTCGTCTCGAGATACTGGTCGACGACGACCCCTCGGTCGAGCTTCAGGCCTACTTTCTCGGCGAGCTCCACACGTGGTCGAACGCCAATGCCTACAACCACCAGATCGGCCTCGATCGTGCTTCCTTTCTCCAAGCGTACGGCTTTTTCGTCGATGGCGGCGACTTTGTCTTCGAGGCGAAAGACAACGCCATGCTCCTCATGGAGGGCGCGAACAAAATTACCCATATCGGGGCCGAGAATTCGCTCCATTGGCCGCTTATCCGGCGCCACGACGTGAACCTCTAAGTTCCGCGTGCGCAGCGCGGCAGCGACCTCGAGCCCGATAAAGCTTGCCCCGATGACAACGACTCGTCGTGCCGCCTTGGCGCGCTCAATGATGGCCTGGCAGTCAGCGAGCGAGCGTAGCGTGCGCACATGCGGCTGATCGGCGCCGGGGATGGTGAGACGGACCGGCTCGGCTCCTGTCGCCAGTAGCAGCCGGTCGTAGGGAATTTTATCGCCGCCGGCGGTGATGACTTCGCGAGCACGAATATCGACCTGTACAGCCGGCTGCCCCATGCGCGTATCGATGCTATTGTCGGCATAAAAGCGCTGATCCCGCAGAGGCACGTAGTCGAAGGGAACGGTGCCAGCGAGGTAGTCCTTGGACAGGTTGGGCCGATCATACGGCAGGGCATCGTCGCTGCTGAGCATGACGATGCTATTCTGGTAACCATTCCGCCGCAGCATTTGGGCTGCGGCGAATCCGGCCGCGCCGCCGCCGATGATGACGATCTTTCCCGGTTCGGCGGTCGCATTGTCACGGGGCTTCGGTTTTGGCCGTTTGCGCTTGCTGCGCACCGAGATCATCCCATCGCGCTGCTCAACGTCCCAGCACGCTATTGGGCTAAGCGCCGGCGCCCGGAGGGCCTCTCCCGTGCGCAAATCGAAACAGGCGTGGTGCCAGGGGCAACGCACCGTGTCACCAACCAGGAGACCCTCGGCGAGAGGCCCCTGATAATGGGTACATTGGGCACCGACTGCGAACACCTCCCTGCCGCGGCGCACCAGCAGAATCTGCTCGTCGCCGGCATGACCGACGAGCATTCCGCCATCGGTTAGCTCAGCGAGAGTGATACCTTGGGTAAGGTCTGGACCGGCGAGCTTCTTTTCTTCTTGCACCATCGTGGTCTGCCTTCGCGATCTAGAATTGCATCGTTGCGTTACCCTTCGGCGTCAATCAATCATGCTCAGGAATTCTTGCCGCGTCAGCGGATTGTCACGGAAGCAGCCCAGCATTCGGCTCGTGACGAGATCTGTGTCAGGCTTATGCACACCGCGCGTGGTCATGCAGTGATGCGTCGCCTTTAGAATGACGCCAACCCCCTGAGGTTTGAGGACCTCGTCGATCGTGTTCGCGATCTGGGCCGTCATTTTTTCCTGAATTTGTAGGCGCTTCGCATAAGCATCCACCACCCTGGCGAGCTTGCTGATCCCGACGACACGACCGCTCGGCACATACGCCACCCAGGCCTTACCGGTAATCGGCGCCAAGTGATGCTCGCAATGGCTCTCGAAGCGAATGCCACGGAGCACGATCATCTCGTCATAGCCTTCGATTTCCTCGAAGGTCTTCTCCAAAATCAGCGCGGGATCCTGGCCATAACCGGCAAAAAATTCGTCGAAGGCACGCGCGACGCGAGCGGGGGTTTCGATCAAACCGGGTCGCTCTGGATCATCGCCCGCCCATCGAATGATCGTCCGGAACGCCGCTTCGACGTCGGCTCTGTCGGGTCGACCGACATTGACGCATTTCGAGAGCCTCCCCAGTTCCAGCGCATGCACATTCGAGCTCATAGAAAGTTCCTCGTTATTGACCAAGGGGGGGGATCCCTCCCAAGTAATCCAATTCAAAGCGTTCCGAGATTGAAACCGGAGCGCCGCCATAGAAGGCTTTAAGGGGCAGCCGGCTTCGTCAGACCTTCATTGGGCATCGGCAATGACGGAGTTCAGGTCAGATGCCTTTCGCCGATTTGCCAAAACTTGTAAGCACCCGGTTGGTGAGAGCCTCGCAGTCGGCGCCCGCGAAAGGAAACGTCTCCGACAGCGCGCCGCATAGTTCCGGGTCGAGCTCTTTCTGTAGGCGTCGTCGTGCGCGGAAGAGACGTGTCTTTACTGTCTCCTCTGGGATTTGCAGAGCTTCGGCCGTGTCCTCGACGGTTAAGCCCTCAATCTCGCGCAATACGAACACGGGTCTAAATGTGTCGGGGAGCCGCGCGATCGCCGTCTCCAAAAGCTTGGCAATCTGACGCCGCATCAAAACCTTTTCCGGCGATTGTGTAACTGAGCCTGCCATCAGCTTTTCCCGATATTCTTCCAAGACGACAACCGACTCTTGATTAAGCAGACGAGAGCGCCTTTGCCGGCGGCTTCTTCGGCTCAGCGCTTCGTTGACGACGATTCGGGTCAGCCATGTTGAAAGCGACGATCTTCCGGCAAAGGTCTCGATGGCATCGAAAGCCTTCATGTAGCCGTCCTGGACGGCCTCCTCGGCTTCCGATCGGTCTTTGAGGATGCTCCAGGCAGTACGAAAAAGCCTCTGATTATTCCGGCCAGTCACCAGCCGCACCGCAGCAACATCTCTTGCTGCGATACGGCTGGCGAGCTCGCTGTCAGACAGCGTCGCGTAGTCGCTTTTGGTTTGCTTCAACATGGCTTTCGATCCGAATGGCGTGGTTCGAGCGCTTTCCGCAAACTACGACTTCGCTGAAGCCAGTTGCTGAGCCAGACGCTCCGCATGCTCCAGATGAGCCTGGAACAATTTAAGGCCACTCTGCAGGAGAGATTTTAGCTCAGAATTTTGAGCGTCCGGGATCAGAGTGGTGCTGAGAGCGCTGTTCACCGTCTTGTGAAACGCGACCTCGTTATCGACATAGGCCTTGTCGAACGCGGCACCCGTCAAGCCGGCCAGCTTCTCGCGCGTGGCCTCTGCCTGCTTTGTCAAGTTCTGGCTCGTCGGGTTGTCCTCGGGCGTGACATTCAGTTTCTTTACGAGCGCCAGGGCTTGATCATTGACTGCGGTGTGATCCCCGATCATCTGTTGGGCGAAGGCGCGCACATCCTTGTCCTGAGATTTTTCGAGTGCCTGTTTGCCCGCTTCAACGTCAATCAGGTCCGCGGTGTAAGCGATATGCGCGATCTGGGGGTCGGTTGGCTTGGCGGGCGTGTCAGCCCAAAGAAGCCCAGGGCTCAGTAACCCCAGGACTATGACGAGCGGCGTGAGTGTTTTCTGCATGATCGATCCTCCTTGAATGGCGCCCTACATGAGGGCTCACTGATTAGATAGAAGCCTGTGCGTAAAGGTTCCCGGAGCCATCCCCCTTTGTTGCAAGCAGGCGCTCGGTGGTCCGCGCCTCTGAAGCGCGATCCTTCTGGGTCAAATAGCTGAGCGCGGCATCGACCCCGCCTACGTCATGCGGCACACGGGAGAGCTCGAGTCCCATTTCGACGGCCGCCAACGCACCGACGATGGTGGCATCGTTGGTGTAGCCGAGGTGCCCGAAGCGGAACGCCTTCCCTGCGAGCTTGTTTTGACCCATTGCCAAGGACACGTTGAAGTGATCGAGCACGAGGCGCCGGAAGGCGTCGGCATCGTGACCGCCCGGCATGGAAACGACTGTAACGGCCGGCGAATAGGACCTTGGATCGCGACACCATAATTCCAGATTCCAAGCCTTCACCGCTCGTCGCACTGCTTCAGCATGGCGTTCGTGGCGCGCGAATACATTTTCCAGACCGAACTCGTGCAGCATCGTGATGCTCTCGGCTAAACCGTAGAGCAGCGAAATCGGAGGCGTGAACGGAAAGACGCCGCTGGCATTCTGGTCCAGCATCGCCTGCCAAGACCAGTAAGAGCGGGGGAGGGCGGGCTGCCTCGAGGCTGCGAGAGCCTTCTCGCTCACCGCATTGAACGATAGCCCGGGCGGCACCATCAGCCCTTTTTGTGAACCGCTAATGCTGACATCGACCTTCCAGTCATCGTGGCGGTAGTCCATCACTGCGAGTGACGAAACAGCATCCACCAAAAGGAGCGCCGGGTGAGAGGCGGCATCCAGGGCTGCGCGGATCTCCTCGATCCGGGTTCTAGCGCCCGTCGACGTTTCGTTGTGAACCACGCAGACGGCTTTGATATCGCGCCCAATATCAGCGCGGAGATGCTCCTCCACCTGATCGGCATTGGCCCCGCTGCGCCAATCAGTTTGAATTACGATGGGCAGCAATCCGAGATCTCGCGCCATGGTTGCCCACAGCAGATCGAATTGGCCCGTCCCGGCGAAGAGGACGCCATCGCCAGGCGAGAGCGTATTCACGAGTGCTGCTTCCAAGGCTCCCGTGCCGGACGAAGGGAACAGGATGACCGGACCTTTCGTCCTGAAGATGGTCCGAATTCCGGACAACACCCTGTGAGCAAGTTCCTGAAATTGCGGACTGCGGTGGTCGATCATCTGCCGGCTCATGGCGGCGAGGATGCGTTCCGGAATCGGAGTGGGGCCCGGCACCTGGAGAAAGTGACGACCAGACTGTTGAACAGAGTTCTGCATCGGATTGTCCTGTTTGAGAGTGCTGTTGACTGCCGAAGCGACTCTTCCTCAATCGGATTGCGGGCGGGAGACGGCAAGCACCGTTAGGACGCGTTCCTTGCCGTCGTTTCCTGACCACTCCATGGACTGGCCTGGCGAGAGACCGATCAGCGCCGCCCCAACGGGAGTAAGAACCGAAATTCTTCCGGCGTTGATGTCGGCGTTCTCGGGAAGGACCAGTTGCACCTTCAGACGCCGGCCGTCATCGACCTCGAACTCGATGATCGAGCCAATGCGAACCACATCAGCGGGCATTGCCGTCTCGGGCCAAACGTCAGCACGTTCAAGTTCGCTGAGAAGCGCCGCCGATACCTCCGGCACGCGCTGCGAGGCCGCTGTGGCAATCGCCGTCAGCCGTTTTTCTTCGGCCGTGCTGATAAGAATGTGCGGCAGTGAATCGATCGTGGCCAGCATGGACATTGGTAACCTCATGGCGTTAGACACAGCCGCTCTCGGAAAAGAGCGTCTGGCGCAGACCCCGGACAACGAAGCTGCGAAAGAGTTGTGCGGCCGCACAGGGCGGCAACGCAGATCATGGTGATTTAAGATTGGGAAGTCCCGGGCGCGCGCAGCTATAGCGCGGCGCTCGGGCTAGAAGCCTGCGGCGTCAGTTCCCTGGGGGGGAAGTCGCAAATGAAAGGCCACTTTGCAGGTCATGTTCGATACATGGGCTCTCGCTGAGGTTTCGTCAACCAGCACGATCATTCGATTGCGACAGCCCTGTCAGTAACACTCGACGGAGCAGCCTTTTCCATTTCGTCGAGCGCCAGGACTGAGTGTGCATAGGCCGCGCCCGCGCGCATTTCGGCTGCCACCCATATCGCCTCCATCAGTTCCTCACGTGTTGCGCCTTCGCGCATCGCTGCTTTGGTGTGACCGCGGATGCAGTAGGGGCACTGCGTGACATGGGCGACAGCGACGGCAATCAGCTGCTTGGTCTTGGTTGTTAGCGCGCCGTTGGCGAACACCTTTCGGCTGAACGTCTGGAATGCGTCGTGGATCTCAGGGGCAAGCCGCTTACGCGTATCAGACAAACTGCGTGCGGATGAAGGGTAGAGAGAGTCGGACATAACGTCTCCTTCTCGGCCAAATTTTGGGCACTCCCGCCTTTGTAGAAGAAAACATGTATTTTGTCTATTGCTTTTAGCGGCGCGTCGTGCAAAGATGCATCCATGATGCATGTTATAGAGGAGTTTGAGCTATGAAATTCGCAACCTTCGCAAGTTTGATAATCCTACTCGGCGCCGGCTCCGCATTCGCCGCGGACACCGATGCCGGTACCGCTGGCCGCCCAGGCGCTGTGTTGAGTGAAGCTGATTGCGCGGCAGCCTGGCACAGCGCTACCGGTGACGAACTGACTCGGTTTCACCGGGGCCACGCCAACCTCTCGCCCGCGCTCGCGAAAGGAATCGTCACCAACTTCCAGCAAGCCGACTCTGACAACGATGGCAGCGTGTCATGGGCAGAGTTTGTTCAAGCCTGCAAGCTTGGCTTTGTGACTGGCAGAGAGGTGGACCGCAACATAGCCACCGGCGTTTCGTTTTAAGGAGAGCTGCCGTGAGGGGTCCTACGTCCCAGCGTCCCCATAAACAAGCAGCCCTTCCTCAGGCTGATCGGTGCCGCGTTGGCGTCGATCAGCCGTTAGCCCTGACAGAGAGAAGGAAGTGAAATGACCATCCGAGTCCTTTGCGCCGCCGCGATAGCGAGCCTCGCATATACACCAGCAGCGTTGGCCGGTGCGCCGGCCACGACCGACGACAGCCAGCCGACCGTCTACGTCGCCAAACTTCACCCCGTGAACACCAAGGTCACGGGACTTGAGACCACGGGCGAGGCTCGCTTCTCAATCAATGGCGATACGCTGACGATAACTGTCAGCGCGCAGAAGCTGCCGCCCGACATAGTGCACTGGCAGCATTTCCACGGGTTTCAAAGATAGCCGCGCTGCGACCTGCCCCACCGAAGCGGCCGACGTGAACCATGACGGCATAATCGACCTCATAGAGACCGAGCCCACAGCGGGCACGACGATGGTGCCGTTCGATGAAGATCCGGTTGCGATGGACATTGGGGGCGGTACCTATCCGAAGGCCGGTGCCGATGGGACTTTTAAGTATCAGAAAACTGTCTCGCTAAAAGCCCTGGACGCGGCCTTCGCCAAGGCATTCGGTGACAAGGGGCTCGATCTCGACCGGCGCGTCGTGTTCGTCCATGGGATTCTCGAATCCACCGAGCTCCCCGCTTCCGTCGCCTCGCTCGGGACGGTTCCCGCACGGGTCACGTTGCCCATCGCCTGCGGTGAAATTAAGCGGGTGCAGCAGTAATCTAACGAAGCCCGGGGCCCAATCGTTGGAGGTGCCCGGGGACCTGGTTTGGAGAAGCGCAATGACCACGAAAATATCGGCTGCGAACGTCAAACTAAAGCGTGCCTATGAGCCTCCAGCAGCCGACGACGGAACGCGGATCCTAGTCGACAGGCTGTGGCCGCGTGGGGTCACGAAGAAGCGTGCGGCCATCGACCAATGGATGAAGGACATCGCGCCCAGCACCGAGCTTCGCAAATGGTTCAGCCACGACCCCGCCCGCTGGGACGAATTTCGCCGCCGCTATGCCAAAGAGGTGCACCAAAATGCTGCGCTTCTCGATCAACTACGCTCGCTGGCGCGGCACGGTCCCATCACGTTGGTGTACTCAGCTCATGACGAGAAGCACAACGATGCCGTCGAACTGAGAGAACTGATTCTGGGGCAGTAGGGGAGGTATGATCGCCGTTGACAAAAGTGTCAGCCACTGACGTGTCTACGCCAAAGCACAACAGGTGATGCCATGACGTCCTACGATTTTTTGCAATTTAGTGTGTGCGTGTTTTCCATCCTTGCCGCGGGGTTCTGGCTGCAGTCAGCAACCTCCAGGTTGCCGAAACCGACCACAAAAGCCAGCCGGCAAGGTGCTGGTTTGTTTCCACAAGTGCTAACAAGTCAGTCGCGATGGAACGCGGCGGGAGCAGTGTGTGCGGGAACGGCGGCCTTTTCCCAATCGGTTGCGACGGTGCTGCCTTACGTCGGCTTAAAATGATTCATGGCATCCGGAGATGACTGATAGGGCGGCCAGCCTTGAAGGTAAAATCGCGGTGGTCACAGGCGTGAGCCATCAGGGGCAGGTCGGTGAAACCGTCGCCAAAGCCTTGGCAGACAGCGGCGCTGCCCTTGCAATTTGTGCGCGCACGCAGAGCAATGTCGAAGCCAGAGCTGCCGACCTGCGACAAGCTGGCGCTCGCGTGCTCGCCGTGGCCGCCTCATTGAACGAAGAGTCCGGGGCAAAGCGATTGATAGAGGCCGCGATCAAGGAATACGAGAGGATCGACGTCCTGGTAAACCTGGCAGGGGGTCTTACTCGTTATAAGCCTGCCGTCGAGCACAGTCTCGATGACTGGAACACAGAACTAAGCAACAATCTTCTGAGCGCGTTTTTAGTCTCTCGCGAGGTTTTTCCGCACATGCAGGCCGCTGGCGGAGGTGCCATCATCAACTTCGCGCGTGCCGGACTGTCTCAAGCCAATATGGTCGCCTATAACTGTGCCAAAGCGGGGATTGAAGCTCTGACTCGCACCCTGGCCCTTGAAGGGCGAGACTTCCGGTATCCGCGTCAATGCCGTCGCGCCAGGACTTGTGGATACGGCGTCCAACATTGCCGCGATGAAACCAAAAGATCTGAAGCGCTGGACCAAACGCGAAGATATCGCCGAGGTGGTGGTTTTCCTTGCATCGCCGGCAGCCGCAGGCATTACCGGCCAAGTCATAACCGTAACGGGTTGGGGACTGTAGTGAAAGCCTCGCCAAGCGCGGCGCTTTCTCTGCCTCACTGTTTCGCAGGCCTTTCTCGCTTGGGTTTGGCAGTGGATGCTCTCGTAGCCTTCACGGGCGCAATGGACAACATGGCCTGGAGCGACGCCCGCGGCTTCACCAGATCACTCAGAGCTATAATCGTCAAGCGCCTCGACAAAGGCGGTTCGGGCTCGCTCCAGGGCCTTGCGTAACACGCAATAGGGCAGGATCGCGCAATCGGCGTTGTGGGCTCGAAACACATCACGATGGCCATGTCGGGTTCCGTATGCCGTACAACCTCGCCGAGTCCGATTGCCTTTGCTGGCTTTGCCAGACGCAATCCTCCATTTCTGCCGCGGACGGTATCGACATATCCGGCGACACCCAGCTGATGGGCGACCTTCATGAGGTGGTTCTTGGAGATGCCATAGCTTTGGGCAATCTCCTCGATTGTCGCGAGCCCATCGTCTTTAAGCGCCAGATACATCAGCATGCGTAATGCGTAGTCGGTGTAGACGGTCAGGCGCATACGATCTCCTCTGCTAGGGCCACTAAAAAGATTGATCGTACATATTGCTTTTGATTCGTCCGGTGGTAAGATGCACTGCATCATACATGTTTTACCGGGATCGGGTCAAATGGGTAATCACGCAGCAGCCAAGAAAATCATCGAGTTAGCTCGCGGGCCTTTAGACCTTGGCCGACTATCCGATGATGCGATTCGGCATCTGGTCGACAGCTTTTACGCAAAGGTCCGCGCCGATCCCGAACTCGGACCCATTTTCGAGCGCGCCATTCCTGGCGACTGGGGACCTCATCTCGCGACGATGCACGACTTTTGGTCGTCGATCATGCTGACCAGCGGTCGCTACAAGGGCAACCCTGTCGCGTGCATCTCCGGGTGGAAGGAATAGAGCCGCAGCTGTTCGCGCGCTGGCTGGCCCTGTTCGATGAAACCTGCCGTGAGCTTTTCGACGATGATGTAGCCGACGTCTTTCGCGCGAAGGCTGAGCGCATTGCTGAAAGTCTCAAGCTCGCTCTGTTTTATCGGCCCGACCGACCATGGCAGAGGTCCGCGCCATGACCTTCGTCGTCACCGACAACTGCATCAAGTGCAAATACATGGACTGCGTGGAGGTGTGTCCGGTCGACTGCTTCTACGAAGGCGAGAACATGCTCGTCATCCACCCCGACGAGTGCATCGACTGCGGCGTGTGCGAGCCGGAATGTCCGGCTAAGGCGATATTTGCCGACACCGAGCCCGGTCTCGAGAGCTGGCTCAAGCTCAATGCCGAATACGCGTCGATTTGGCCGAACATCGCGGTCAAGCGCGAACCTCCCGCCGATGCCAAAGAGTTCGACGGCGTTGCCAACAAGCTCGAGCAGTTTTTCTCGCCGAATCCCGGGCAGGGCGACGCTGCAATGAATGAGTCAGGTCACAGATCGCGGACCAACGAAGACTCCATCCATGAGCACTGAGCAGCCAAGCCATGGGCGGGACCCATAAGTTTGCAAGAAGGAAGGAGAAGCGATGACTCAAATGAGGAGGACAAGTGATGACAATGGCAATCTTGATAGGCGCCGCAATCCTGCTCAGCGCTGGCTACATTTTGCGAAGGCAGCGCCTCGATACGCTGGACTTCCGGGCTGGCCAAATCCGCCTCGTCCGGGTCCCAGCACCCGCCGCTGAAAAAGCAGACAGCACCAGAAGACAAAGAGAAACCTAAACGCCCATCGGAGGAACACGAGATGAAATATCGCGGACCGAGTTTAGTCGTAGGCGCTCTTTTCGCCGCGCTTGCATGCATCCCGCCACCGGTCTTGGCTGAGGAGTCTGCATCAGCCGAGATCGCACAGCGGGCGAAGGACCCCAATCAATGGCCGGCGCCTGGTCGTGACAACCAGCTCACGCGCCACAGCGAGCTCAAGGATATCAACACCGGAAACGTCAACAAGCTGGAGATGATTTGGGCGCAGTCGACTGGTGCTCTGCGCGGAGCCGAAGGTCAGCCCATCGTGATCAGCGACGTCGGCGGCAAGCCCATGCTGTTCATGGTCAGCGGTTGCCCGGCCATGTCCAACTGCAACGTGGTGCAGGCTCTGGATCTGACCGATCCCGACCATCCGAAGCAGGTCTGGAACTATGTGAAGAAGACCGACCGCGACGAATTGGCCGTGCCGCGCGCGTGCTGCGACACCGTCAATCGCGGGCTGAACTATGCCAAGGGCAAGATCATCACCCATACCCTTGATGGTTTCGTCATCGCGCTCGACGCGCTCACCGGCAAAGAGCTCTGGGTGGTCAAGAATGCTTTTCCCGAGAAGGGTGAGACCGAGACCAGCCCGACGCTGATCGCCGAAAATCTAGTGATCGCCGGCTTTGGCGGTGACGAGTTCGCCGCGCGAGGCCGCATGACCGCCTACGATCTCGATACCGGGAAGGTAGTGTGGACCTGCCATGCGACCGGATCGGACAAGGATGTCTGCCTGACGCCGGACACCAACAAGGCCCATCCGGAATACGGCACCTACGGCAAGGACCTCGGCATCTCGACCTATCCGGGAGACGATTGGAAGATCGGCGGCGGCGCGTTCTGGGGCTTGTTCAGCTACGACCCCGAGCTAAAGCTCGTCTACTCCTCGACCGGTAACCCCGGCCTGTGGAGCCCGTCCTACCGCTGCGGTGACAAGACCCACGAGGAATGCAACACCGGCAAGTGGGACAACAAATGGTCGCTGACGATCTTCGCCCGCAAGGTCGACACTGGTGAGGTGGTCTGGGCCTATCAGATGACGCCCTTCGACCAGTGGGACTATGACGGCGTCAACGAGAACATGCTCACTGACATGGACATCGACGGTAAGAAGGTCAAAGCGCTCACGCATTTCGATCGCAACGGCTTCGCCTATGTGCTCGACCGCACCGACGGCACGCTGCTGCGGGCGAACAAATACGTGACCGTCGACTGGGCGGAGAAGATCGATCTCAAAACCGGTCGCCCGATCAAGGTGCGCGAGCATTCGCCGCTTGAGGTTGGCCGCAACGTGCGGTCTGCCCATCGGCTATGGGCGGCAAAGATCAGCAGCCCTGCGCCGTCGATCCTAAAGAGCCGAACATGGTCTACTGCCCCACCAACAATTGGTGCATGGAGGACGAGCCCCAGGAGCGCACGCACACGAACCAGGGTACGGTCTACGTGTTCGCCAACGTGTACATGTATCCTGAGAAGCCTGGCGTCACCGGCAAGTTCAAGAAGTTCGACGTGTTGACCGGCAAGACCGTCTGGGAGATCCCAGATCCTTATCCGAACTGGGGTGGCGCGCTGGTCACCGATGGTGGGCTCGTTTTCTACGGCAGCCTCGGCGGTGACTTCCGCGCCGTCGACCGCAACAGCGGCAAGGTCCTGTGGAGCCGGAAGCTTGGTTCCGGCATCGTCGGCAATCCCATGACCTACAAGGTCGGCGGCAAGCAGTACGTATCGGTGTACGCGGGCATCGGCGGCTGGATCGGTCTGCCGGTCGCCGCTGGTCTCGACATGAACGACAAGTTCGGTGCCATCGGTGCAACCGCCATGGCGAAGGCTGCGCGCTCGACCTGATCCCGCAGGGTGGCACGCTCTACACTTTCAAGGCTCTCGTCGAATAACGACTAATCGATGGCCTCCAGATGCGGAACGCTTCCGCATCTGGAGTCTATTCTTTCCGAATTTGGTCGTCGCTCGCGGCCTTGAGAAGGAAAGAAGAGCAATCATGGCATACGGAGCTCAGGCAGTAGCCGCCCACGATGATCGCCCGCATGGCTGGCGAAGGTGGGCCTACTCCACCAATCACAAAGACATTGGCACGATGTACCTCGATCTTCGCCATCGTCGGCGGCGTGATTGGCGGCATTCTCTCGATGGGCATTCGGTCAGAGCTCATGTATCCGGGCATGCAGATCTTCGGCAGCTCTGACGTCTACAATCTGTTCGTCAGCGCTCATGGCCTCATCATGATCTTCTTTACGATCATGCCGGCCATGATCGGCGGGTTCGGCAATTGGATGGTGCCGTTGATGATCGGGGCACCGGACATGGCCTTCCCGCGCATGAACAATATCTCGTTCTGGCTGCTGCCTGCTGCCTTTGCATTGCTCCTGATGTCGCTGTTCGTCCCGGGACCTCCGGGTGGGCACGGCATCGATACAGGCTGGACGCTCTATGCGCCGCTCTCCACCAAGGGCACGCCCGGTCCCGCCATGGATTTCGCGATCCTATCGATCCACCTGGCGGGAATCTCCTCGATTCTCGGTGCGATCAACTTCATCACCACGATCTTCAATATGCGCGCACCGGGCATGACGCTGCACAAGATGCCGCTGTTCGTCTGGTCGATCCTGGTGACCGCCTTCCTGCTGCTGCTCTCGCTGCCAGTGCTGGCCGGCGCCATCACCATGCTCTTGACCGACCGCAATTTCGGCACGGCGTTCTTCGATTCAGCACATGGCGGGGATCCGGTCCTCTTCCAGCACCTGTTCTGGTTTTTCGGCCATCCCGAGGTCTACATCATGATCCTGGGCGGCTTCGGCATGATCAGCCAGATCGTCTCGACCTTCTCGCAGAAGCCGATCTTCGGTTATCTCGGCATGGCCTATGCCCTAGTCGCCATCGGCATAATCGGATTTGTGGTCTGGGCCCATCATATGTTTGTGTCGGGCATCAGCAGGGACACCCAAGCCTTTTTCGCCTTCTCATCCATGGTGATCGCCGTGCCGACCGGCATCAAGATCTTCTCCTGGATCGCCACCATGTGGGGTGGCTCGATCTCGTTCCGAGCACCGATGCTGTGGGCGCTCGGCTTCATCTTCCTGTTCACCATCGGCGGCGTCACCGGTGTTGTGCTGGCCAATGCCAGCTTGGACCGCTCCCTGACCGATACCTATTATGTGGTCGCTCACTTCCACTACGTGCTGTCTGTCGCCGCCGTGTTCGCCATCTTCGGCGGCTGGTACTACTGGTTCCCCAAGATGACCGGCTACATGTATTCCGAGACGCTCGCCAAGCTGCACTTCTGGTTGATGTTGATCGGCGCCAACATTGCCTTCTTTCCCATGCACTTTTTGGGGCTAGCCGGCATGCCGCGCCGATACGCCGACTATCCGGATGCCTTTGCCGGCTGGAATTTTGTGGCCTCCATCGGCGCTTACATTTCCTTCGCTGGCCTGCTCGTGTTTTTCGTGGGCCTTGCCTACGCCTTCGCTCGCAAGGTGCACGCGCCCGCCAATCCGTGGGGAGTTGGCGCCACGACGCTCGAATGGACGTTACCGTCGCCGGCTCCTTTCCACACTTATGAGACCTTGCCGCGCATCACGTGACCGAAGATCCGTCGGACGCATCTTCCGCTAACGCGCGCTTCTGGACCCGACAGCGGAAGTTGGCACATTGCGAGCGCTTGCCTCTGGTGCTCGGTATGACGCTGAGCTTTTTCACTATCGGGCATTCGACGCGGTCTATCGCCGAGTTCGTGGATCTTCTTCGCGCCTCGCAAATCGAGCTTGTCGTCGATGTCCGGCGCATACCTCGTTCGCGCACCAACCCGCAATTCAATCGGGAACGTCTTCCGGACGAGCTGCATCGTTTCCAAATCGGATACGTCCACCTGGCTTCGCTTGGCGGACTACGAAACAGGTCGCGCAGGATCGAGACTTCACCCAACCTGTTCTGGGAAAACTCGAGCTTTCGGAACTACGCCGACTACGCGTTGACCGAGGAGTTCCACAACGGTCTGACCGCGCTCCGCGACCTGGGGCACAAGCAGCGCGCGGTCGTTATGTGCGCGGAAGCGGTTTGGTGGCGCTGTCATAGGCGGATCATCGCCGATTATCTCATTTGCGCCGGTGAGAGCGTTTTTCACATCCTTGGCTCCGATCGCGTCGATCGGGCGCTGCTCACGCCAGGGGCTATTTGCCAGCCAGACGGCATCATCAGTTATCCGGCGCCCGTCGGCAAAATCCGACGTGTGATCCTTATCGATCACTCGTGCGCGCAGCCATCGTCGAAATCGTGCGAATACGTGCCGCGCCGCGCATCTCGGCCGCCATGCTTTCATGATTCTTCACGTATCTAGGTCGCGCGCTTTGGTGTGACGGGGATGCATAAGGGGCTCAGCTCTTCTTTTTCAGCGCCGAGCCCTTGTGCATCGCGACGTGCTCGGTTTTATCGCTTTTGATCTCATATTGCGGATCTTTCTCGGTCGCATGATGCGTGTAACCCTTGTACTCAACGTCTTTTTTGTGAATCTTTATAATTCTGCCGCTGACATATCCCGCCTCCGAGTTCCAGGTTACGTGATCGCCAACTTTCAATTTTTCCGCCATGTCGTTTGACTCCCAGTGAAAGTTTCCCGTCAAAATTGACTGTCTAGGTGCGACGCTACGGCAAGGATCTGCGTCAATGGTCGCTTCAATCGCCACTTAAACATTCATTCTACATATTGCATTTGTGCGCGCGATGTGTAAAGATGCACCCATGATATTTCTTTTTGATGCGTTCGGATAGCGGATGAAAGGAGAGGCTATGTACTCGATTCAATCCGTATCGCTCGACGACGCGCAGCGCGTGATACAGGCAGGTATCGCCAAGGCGAATGAAATAGGTTCGCCCTCCAATATCGCGGTCGCGGATGCCGGCGGTAATCTGCTCGCGTTTGCCCGCATGCAGAAGGCATGGCTTGGCAGCATCGACATTGCGATCAACAAGGCTTTCACCTCGCGGGCGTTCGACATCGCCACGAAGCAACTGGCAGATTTCACCCAGCCAGGTGAGGAATTCTATGGGATCCAAACGTCCAACCACGGTCGTGTAATGATCTTCGCCGGCGGTCTGCCTTTGAAGAGCGGTAACGAGGTGGTCGGCGCGGTCGGCGTCAGTGGTGGCAGCGGCGACCAGGATCAGAAAATCGCCGAGGCCGCTGCCGCGGCGCTCTGAGGTAGTCTCATCAAGGAGTTGTTCCATGAGCAAGAACCGTGGTGTCGTCTATGTCAAGCCAGGAGTGGTCGAGGTTCGGGACATCGCTGATCCAAAGTTTGAAGATCCGCATGGTCGCAAAATCAACCATGCGGTGATCCTCAAGATCGTCTCGACCAACATCTGCGGATCGGACCAGCACATGGTTCGCGGTCGCACAACGGCGCCGTCGGGGCTCGTGCTCGGCCACGAGATCACCGGCGAGGTGATTGAGAAAGGTGATGACGTAGAGTTCCTCGATGTGGGTGACATCGTCTCGGTGCCATTCAACGTCGCGTGTGGGCGCTGCCGTACGTGCCGCGCCGGAGACACGGGCGTATGCCTCACAGTGAATCCTGGTCTTCCCGGCGGCGCTTATGGCTATGTCGACATGGGCGGATGGATTGGCGGTCAAGCACGCTACGTCATGACGCCCTATGCCGATTTCAACCTGTTGAAGTTCCCGGACCGAGACCAGGCGCTCGCCAAGATTCGCGACTTGACCATGCTGACCGACATACTGCCGACGGGCTTTCACGCCGCGGTCAGAGCGAGGTCGGCGTTGGCTCGACCGTGTATATCGCGGGCTGCGGGCCCGTCGGTTTGGCGGCGGCAGCGTCCGCGCGCATTCTCGGCGCAGCGGTGGTGATGATCGGCGACCTTAACAAGGACCGTCTGGCGCACGCGAAGAAAGTTGGCTTCGAGCCCATCGATCTCAACGCCCACGACCGGTTGGGCGAACTCGTCGCGGACGTAATTGGCGAACCGGTGGTCGACAGCTTCATCGACGCTGTCGGCTTCGAGGCGAAAGGCCACGGCGGCGCCGAACAGCCGGCGGTCGTGCTCAACCAGGCCATGGAGGTCACACGCTACGCGGGCTCGATCGGTATCCCGGGCCTCTATGTAACGAAAGATCCTGGATCGCACGACAAACAGGCCGCGAAAGGCGCGCTGTCGCTCAATTTCGGTCTAGGCTGGTCGAAATCACATTCCTTCCTCACCGGTCAGACGCCGGTCTTGCGCTATAATCGTCAGCTCCTGCAGGCGATCTTGCACGATCGCATTCCAATCGCGGACGTCGTCAATGCGCAGGTGATCACGCTCGAGGAAGCGCCCAAAGGCTATGCCGATTTCGACAAGGGTGCGCCGGTGAAGTTAGCAAAGACGAAACTGAACCAGTAAAACTAAAAT
>CAWFLU010000013.1:0-67558 GCA_963816805.1 uncultured Alphaproteobacteria bacterium | reverse complement strand
CAATCAGCATGACAATCATAGCCTTCGATTTCAGTGCCACTCCTGCCTCGGGTATGCGTACAGGGAGGTGCCGCCTGAGAAGGCCGTCGCGTACTACAAATTCCAAGAACCCCTTCAACGGGAGAAGAGCCCGAGGCGCGAAAGATGGATCGGGACGGCTACACAAGGTACCCGGCAGATGCCAGGAAACACTGGACTTGCGTAAGGTTCGGCCGCGGCGAAGCGACCGAAGAGCAGCATCCAGGCGTCAGCTGCCTATTCTGACCTCCACGGAAAAGAGGGCGGCGGCCCGGCATGAGGGAAAGCGCCGGCCATGACTTCTGACCTCGCCCCGCTCCTGCGCTGCGTCGTATTCATCGGCGAGGCGGCCGACAGAGGCACCCCCACAGTTGCGCCAGCGTCCAATTTCACCAGAAATAACACGTCCAATACCAGCTGATGGGCGACCAATGCCGAGCCGATGACTTAGCTGAATCGGACATTATCTAGCCGGCGCGCCAGTGTATCGAGCGTGAGCCCCCATCGAGATTTTCGGAAGCTGGTCGATTGGCCGAAGCCGGATCACGCGGCAGCGCGGGCAGTTGGCTTCAACGTGCGTATAGCCGTCGGCTGCGAACTCTTCGAGCGTGGCGTGCAGCGGGTCCATTCAAAGAGCCCTATGGCGCGAGTTCATTCGGCAAGGATTTCGCGCTTCGTCTTTCGTGTACTTTGCACACTCGGAGGTGCTTCACCTACCGGATTCAGCTTGGTGTTCTCCAATCAAGCGGATACTAATTTTCTTTATTCAATCCATCGCGGTAATGGTTGGAGGTACAGATGGACGATAACAACAATTCGACCTTTCAGGGGCACCCTTTCTATCTGCCCCTCACGATGTTCAATGTCGCTGCGCGAACCCCGTTTGCCATTGCTGCTGCCTTCTGGCGTCCGTGGTTCACGGAGCCTGGAAAACGGAAAGCGCCTACAAGAAAGCAATCAGAAGTATCGACCGAGGATGTCTTGCAGCCGCAGCCTGAAAAAAAGCGCGCGCCAGCTACGCCAAAATCAGAGCCTGAAGTCTTTCACCACACAAAGCGGAAGACACCAACGCCTGTGCCGAAAAAAGTGGCGTTAGAGAAAAGGCCTAAGCGACCCACCAAACCCACGTTGACGGAGAAGCTGCGCCTCGAACAAGAAGAGCGCGCCCAAAAAACGGAGCGATTACGCAAACTTCGATTGGCGAAAGAAGCAGCCGAGAAGCGGAAAAAACCACGAAGCAATGGTCATGCCGGAGCGCGTAGTGCCGCCAAGAAGTAGTTGCCAGCCAGCGCTCTAATCCCCCCAAAGCTAAAGGGCGCCGGCCGAAGCCGACGCCCTCATTCCTTTTTGATGGGATCGAAGTCCGCTATTCTAAGCGGGGGCGGGCTTGCCTCCTGCCCGTCCCCGCCTTTTTGAAGGCTTTATCTGCTATCGGCGATGACCCTGGGTTCCGTCATCACATGCAATTTTTCGCCATTAGCGAACTTGATTAGGCTTCCACCCTGTATGGCTTCAATCGTAACGATCTGATCGAGGTTGACGTAAACGATGCGGTCTTTCTCCGCCTTCAATCCAACTATCTTTGCCACATTGCGCTCCCTCTCTTTGCTCGCCGTGCCATCCCTCGACTTGGTCTTCCCACCAACATTACAGCGATAAGGGCGCCAACCGAAGCCGACGCCTTGGCCACAAAATAGGTTGGCACCTGCTGACAAGACTTTTGCCGCTTAACGCTTGTCGAGGATCGAGGGCGGCGCTTGAGAAAAAGTAGCGCCCGGCCGAAGTCGACGCCGGGAACATTCCGGTGTTAAACGAGCGCCAGGGGGCTCATTTATCGCCGTGTTGATGCTGGCGACGCCCGCCCAAGCTAAAGTCCGATCGGCGTGACGGGACCCAAAAGACTGCACCCCACCACCCAGGTTCCGTTAAGTGAAGAGGATTGTAAGAACGTCGGCGGGGAAGTTCGTAATGGCCTTGCTGATACCTGCACGAGTGGCAAGTACTGACGGAACACCGACAGCAAAGGAGTGACGCGCATCAATTGCATTCAGTCCTGAGTTTTTGCTGCGCATCCGCTTCTTCACTTGACCTCCCAGTACCGCGCATTCCTCTATAGCTCGGCCAGCATGACGCTGGACGTGTACGGCCACCTGATGGACGCGCGGACGCAGCCGCGGCGAAGGCTATAGAGGGGGTGCTGAAATGAAAGTGAAGCCAGCCCTCACGGCGGCAACTTGTTTTTGTCGAGAGGCTTATCGATGGGTTTCTCGCGGTATAGCCTCGATTCGGCCCGGCGAAATGATCACGGAGGTAGTGACACGGGCTCGAGAATTGGCCGGAGGCGCAACTGGATGGGGCAGCGGCAAAGGCAATCGAAGGGGTGTTGAAATGACGAATGAGCCTACCAAAATCGCCGAGATGCTGCGCACGTTCGATACGTTCGAGGCTACGCATGGGAGACCACCGCGCGACAGTGACGAACTTGAGGCATTCCTTGAAGGAGAGCGGAAGGCTGGCCGGGTGGGGCACTAGGGCGCGCCTTAACGACGGGGATTCGTGCTGGATCCGCGCCAATTGACAGACATGCGCGAGGGCGCCAAGCAGATCCGAGTAAGTTCGCCATAAACCGTAATTCGCACGCTCCACAGGCGTCGTTTTGCTGAAGCCTGAACCGGCAGGTGAGTGCATGCCAAGTGGAGACGTCTGCCAACGGCAACTTAAATTCGCCGTCGCTCCAGCGAGTTGAGCAGTGTTCGTAGGCGCCGAAGTATTCTGGGGGCTGCAAGGACGCCATCTCACGCATTCAACTGAATTACATCTTTTTCTCTGAACATACGTTCTTAGCAGCATCCCACGCTCCGCCAGCTTTCTCGCAATCGGCGGCGTTCTTCGCCGTGGTCACGTCCCCAGCAAATGCGGGCATCGCAAATCCAAGTGCTGGAGACAGAGCCAGTGAGGAAAGAAGAGTGATGTCTGCCGGTCAGGCACCTAAGACGCCTATTCCGCCCAAGCCTGATAGCCAGATCACTGCCGACGAGCTCGCTACGATTGCTGCTCGAGGCCTTCCGAACGCGGAGCCAAACGACCCAGCAACGGTCGCCCCCATCAGCTCCTGGGACGGAGCAGGAGGCCCCTCACCAATGGGCGGCCCGGCGCGCGGCCAACCGCTCGGGCGCGCCAGGCCTAACCGCACGCGGGGAGGGCAAACTCCGCACGACCGGCTGAGGAGCTAACGCGGTCTCGGTAGGCTCGTTCCGCGCGGCAATCAAAGTGCGGGTTGCACTGATGGGGCGGCCCGGCGCAGCTCAACCCCTGGGAGAGACATGGGCGCGCCAGGCCTAACCGCACGCGGGGGTGTTGCAGGCCCCGCACTAGGCTGAGTGGCTAACGCGGTCTCGATAGACTCGTTCCGCCTCTGAGTCTCTGTCGGATGCGATAGAGGTCTGTCGGCATCCCCGGTGCAGGGCGAGCTTTGATAAGAAATCGACCTCGATCAGTTAGTAACCCCTCAACCCGTGAAGTAGGTGAAGTCTGAGTAACCCGTATCCTAGAGGCGTTAGAACAATGAAGTCCCCCGCAGGGCTACGAGCAGAAGCCCTTCCCACCACGACGGCAGTTCTAGGCGGTCTTCTTCAGTGTCTCACTTCGGTCTTCGCGCAAGGCGTCTGCGCGTTCCAAGTCGCCGGCCTGCTTCGTCCAGGTTTCGGCGAGCTTCTCCAACTGTCGAGCGAGAGCGGCTGGTGAAGTGCGTGCCAGCTCAATGCACAATGTAGCCTGCTTCCGGCACTCTTCAGGTGTATTTGGCATCAAGTTGGAACGGCGTGAGGCTGCCGAAGTTCCCCATCTCAAAGCCCGGCGCGGGGCCGAGCTTCGCTACAATAGTTAAGGCGCTGGGGTCGCCGGGTGCTTCAGCTTGCACTTTGTCTGTGGTCGGCGTCTCCGCTGTGCTGAGTGCGGCGGTTCTCTGCTGTCGGTCAAGCCGTGGCCGCAGGCGGATGAACTCGGGAAGCCGCAGGGGCGTTAAGGCCTTCGACAACGGCGAGGCGGATGTGCGTATTAGTGTCCACTACAAGCTCGGGGAGAAGGCAATGGTAATCCAGAATTATTGGCTCGCCAGCACCCCGCCTAAAGTTGGCCAAACGAAATCTGACTTCGGTTGAGTGTCTTGCGGTGGCTCTGAAGGGGCTGATACCTTCGTCGTATCCGGTGGAATTGCATTACCCGTGTAGATCCACCCCTTCTCTGAGGTCGTGGGTTCGGTCACCTGCACCCAAAGCCCTTTACGAGCTAGGACACGCAGTTTGGTACCTTTGGCGACCACGCGGATGACCGCTGCTGAGGGGGAAGGCCCATGCCGGAGATTGACGAAAACCGAGGTCTTGATCTCATCCGTACCAACATTAGCAATGGTGGTCTTAGCGGGTGCGCGAGGCTGCGATTGCACAACGCGAGGCGGCAACGGCACACGATCTTCTTCTTTTTCCGTCGCGGCTGCCGATGGCTTCGCATCTCGGAGCACTGGGCCGACATGCGCTTCGGCCCCCTCGTGCAAAACTTGCGCATCTGCAATCTCAGGGCTCCCCCCCGGGACAATGGCTGGCGCCAATCCGGCAACATCACGGGGTTCTGCGTTTTGCGGCAAAGAATGTTGTGAGACGGTCGCAATCTGCAGGAGGATCTCGGCATCGGCGACGACTGTAGCATCGGGCGCAATGAGCTGGATTGTAAGTTTGGCCTGACCGCCCGCGTTATTGGGTAGGACGAGATGCAAATCGCCAATTTCGTCCCGTTCCAGCTTCCATACTGTCTCGCCGTAGGGTCGGCCATCAGACAACGTGCTGCCCGGTGGCAGCCCGGTTATAGCAATGGTGCTATGAACGGGCACTCCATCCGTACCGTCTAGCGCGATTGGCAACAAGATGGTCTCACCGGCTGTCGCTTCGAGGACGGCCGGCGCCGTCAGGACTGGCGAGGGTAAATATCGGTGAGCCAATGGCGAATGGACTGCACTGAGCCAGACAGCGAGGCCCACGAGACTTGGGAGCACAAGCGCAACGCTTATGAGCGCAACAATACGTGATTTGTTTAAAGGTTGCGTGCCCACAGGCGGAACCGACGGCGTTTGCGTGGAAAGCTGCCGGTCGCTACACCCAACGCCTGATGAAGCGTGGGGATTGGATCGTTGCGCGGCGCGCAATGCTGTTTCAACTAGCCTAATGCGCTCCCATGTTTCCTGCTTTCCCTTCAGCGAATTACGAGCTCGTTTGAACTGCATACTGCAAGTGGCTTCAGCCGCTGCGAAGCGAGCTATCTTTTCTGAAGCATGATTTGCGGTAGAACGAGACTTGACCAGACCAAATCTTGAAGCATTTGAGTTGCTGAGCTGGTGTTGCATGGCGACCCCCCGCCTAGCGTCCCACTTGAACTCATGGCGCACCTCTCTCGGCGCCCCAGGTTGCGTGACGCTATTTAGCGGAACGTGCAGAAAGGAGGCCTACCGCCCTCCGAAATCGCAGCGCTAAAGCCAGTGCGCTCGTATTCGCCCGGCATTCAAAAAACCACTTTCTGCAATCCCTCACAGGCCGGTGAACTCTGAGCGGTCGATTTGGTTCCCAAAAGCCAGTGCGCAAGGACCGCCAACTGCTGCTTAGGCTCTACAGCGGAGCCCCTTTCGAGATGGCCGTTCACACGTCCGCTTGACCCAATGCGGACTACGGCCAATGGCCGTTACGGGGTCCGTACGACACCCGAATTGATGAGACGCCGATGGAAAGCCAGGATTTCGCTGCTCGGTTGGCAACCAGAATATCGGCCCTCACAAGCCACCATTAGACGCTCCCGCTCTCGCTGCACCGCGGAGAGCGGAAGGCCAGCAACCTCCAGCATCGCCGTCCCCAAATAGGCGACATCCAGCGGGTCATAGTCTGGCAATGGCGGCAACAAGTAGTTGTTGCCCGCCATTGCATAGAACGTGATGTAGGGACCGGGCGCTCCGCCCTCGCCAACATCGGGGCTGTCGTCGCCCCACACCGGACTGATGAGATCGCGCGTCGCACTCGGCTGATGATCGCCGTAACGCACGACGAGTATCGGCTCGTTGGGGAAACGCCGTTTCAGCTCGTCCATGAGAAAATCACCGTCGCGCTCAGCCATCGCTGCCCGACGCAGAAATTCGCTCATCTCCGGTGAAGTGCCCGGACCTCCGCTCGGCACATGCTCCTCTGGCATGTACGCGCTGTCATAGGGGCCATGGGACGCCATGGTCTGGATGTAGATGAAAAGAGGCCGACGGGATGACTTGAAGTGGTTGTCCATCGCCTCGAGCGCATTCTGAAAATAGAACCGGTCTCGCTCCCGAATCGTAGGCGCGCCTTGAGCGCGACGATCCAAAATCTCGGAGAAACCAATCGAGCGGTAAAAACGGTCAAGCGAAAGGTAGCCGTTGCTCATTGGGAAAAGCATCAGCGTTCGATAGCCACAATTCGCCAACTCTTGCGGCAGCGTTTCTTTGAGTCGGCCTTCCATGAGGACTTGAACGAACATCCGCATATCGCCGAAGGCTTTTGTCGAAATACCTGTCAACAGCGCAAACTCGGTGACCCAAGAACCTCCTCCGTAAGTTTCCACGCGCAGCCTGTGAAGCCGGCCATCGTCGGAATGGAAAAATCGGTCTAGAGCGCGGTCATATTGGAGACGAGGAAACAGACTGGGAGGCACGAGCGACTCTTGATGAATAAGCACGATATGCGGCGGCTTCGTCGATGGCGTACATTGGAACTTACTAACAAAGTCGGGGAGTGCCGTTCGCGCGTCGGCTTCCAACAATTGTCCTCTAAGGAGAGTGCCCCACGTCTCGCTCCACGATAGGTAAAATGCGGAGACAAAAGAGTTGCTTTGCGTGAACAGTCGAAATGCGCCGCCCTCAGCGCTTGCTTGAGGCTCGAGCGTTCCCGCGACCGCAATCGCAGCGACCAGGGTCAGACCCGATGCCAGACGCGAGAGCCGCATCGTGTCGAAGCGCCACGTCAACGCTGCCAGGATTAGCGCAACCGCGAGCGCTGCAAAAACCACGACAACGTAGCGCCGATAATCGCCCCATAAAAACTCAAACGTATCAACGTTTAGATAGAAGAAAAGATCATAGGAGTGCAGACCCACGTTCATCGTGGACTGCTTCTCGAGAGAGACAAGAAACACGACCGTCACGAATGAGGAGGTGAAGACGCTGGCAAAGAGCAGTCGCCGCGACAGAAGCGCGACAAAGGAAACGATGGCCGCCGTCACGGCAACGGCGAACCAAAATCGCACCGCGATCTGCTCAGTGCAGAATAAGATAAGCGTGGTACCCAGCAGCGCGAGTGCGCTCGCGACATAGATACGTATGCCCCTTTCCCGCATGGCAAGCGCCTCGGTTTCAGCGCTTACTCACGACGCGCCTATGTCATTTTACTGTCATATGTGCGTCTCTGTTGAAAAGATTTGGAGATTAATGAGTAGGCTCTACTGGAAACGAAGGAGAGACAAGGCATGCGATTTCCGATCCTGCTCCGAGGCACTTTGGTCGCGCTGATCGCCCTATTTAGTGTTGGTCTCCATAGCGCGAAAGCCGATACCGGCAGCATTACGCTTACGATCTACAAGGGCGGCTGGATCATCGGTGGCTCAGCGGGCGGCGGCACGCTCACCTTTCGAGGCCGCAGCTATCGGCTTGGGGTCGGCGGCATAGATTATGGCCTGCTATTCGGCGGTTCGAAGACGGTGCTGCACGGTCGGGCACGCAACATCCAGCGCGCGTCAGACGTTGCCGGCGTCTACGCTGCGGCCGGCGCTGGCCTTGCAGTCGGCGGCGGCGTCCGTGCGATCGTGCTCACCAACCAGAATGGCGCCATTCTCGAACTCTCGGGCCGGCAGGTCGGGTTGATGGCAAACGCCGACCTGAGCGGGTTAGCGATCACCATGAAATAGTTCGGCGCGGACGACCCATCTGGGCGATCCCTCAGTCAGCAAAGCGTCGACCGTCCGCTAATGGCACTAAGCGGCCAGTGGTGGGCACGGGCTAGCTGTAGCTTATGACTAGGAGAGCGGCGCCAATATCACGACCCAAAGCGGAAGGCGTGACCTCTCGCAGTACTCGCCGCACCTATTGCCCGGTGCAAAAGAAAGACTCGGTACTGGGCCGACCCAGTGCGAACAACTCTAGAAGCAGGAGTTGATGATGGGAGTGTTAGAATTGTAATCGCACGGGCTCCAATAGGGATCGTTTGCCCGTTGGAGGTCTGGCATTCCGCGCATCCTCATTTCGGCATGGCGCTCGTAGGTCGAGACGGCAACCTGATGGCGACGCATTGTGGGCTCTTTGCCATAGTCGGCCAAGGTCGGCGCCGCTGAGGCGGCGACCAAGGCAAGCGCGATAAGAACTCTCTTCATTGTCGGGCTCCATGATTGGATGGTTCTCTGAATTGGCTCGTAGCGAAAATCGTCCACGACCCATCGCACAGGTAGGGCTGAGGTTTCCCCGCTGCTGTGCTGAGTTTGCTATTGATATCGCGCGCTTGCGCAGATCGCGTTCCCGTGATCCGAGCGCTGGGCGTTCCCGAGGGTTACCCGCGACAGAGTTGTGTGATCCGCGCCTCATCGACGCCTTCGACGACGACGCCACCAATCACGGTACGTGGGACCGCAGTATCGCCGAACCGCCTCAGCATGATGGCTTGGACTCGAGGGGAGGTCGCGTCGAGGATGCTATATCTGATGTGATTGCGTGCAAGGATAGCCCTGACTTGTCGGCAATAGGGACACCACCACGCATTGTACATTGTGACACTCCTGTTACAGCCGGCCTCGGCCGAAGACGGAGCGGCCGAGAGCAGCGCGACCGCCGCCCCTGCGACAATGAGATGGTAAAACTCCCTGATGCTCTCACATCCTTAAGGGATCCAATGAGACGGCTTGCACTCGCCTTTGTGTTTACTGCTTTAGCCCTCAGCTCAGCGCTGGCGGACGAGTCTCGTAAAGCTCAAGCCAGTGATAAGAAACACGCCGGAGCGGCGCTCACTTCGCCTGCACGCTCTTATTGAGCGCGTCCATGATGTTGATGACCTGGGGCGCGGGCTTTCCTTCTTTCTCGATTGTCACCTCTGGCGCACGCTGCTGGATCTTGGCGCCGAGATATTCCTTCACCGCCACGGCGAAATCGTCCGGCATCGTCTTGGGCTCGAACTTACCCTGGGAGCGATGTTTTACCAGTTTGATCCCGATCAGCCGATTATTTCTGCGGAAATGCTTCCGAACGGCGGAACTCGCTCGTCCTCTCGCCGTTGACACTTCAGTGGCGTTGTCACGATCCTGGCGGCGGGCCGGTAGTCTGTATTCTGTCACGCTCCGCTGCTCTCCCCGGCATAAGCATTGCAACCTTGAGGCAAGCGAGATGGACACGACGACTCTACTTATCATCCTCCTGTTGGTGCTGGTTCTCTTTGGCGGCGGCGGTTGGTACGGAAGACGCCGCTGGCACGGACGCCGACGTTATTAGGCGGCTACTCTGGCTTCGGCATTGTCCTTGGTCAATTCAGTCATGAGCTTTAGGGGTCGGAGGCGAGTCACCTTCCATGTGCCCCATCTGCTCCTTGCCAGTCTTTTCTAATCCCGCTTCTGTTTGACCAAGGTCGCCTTCTGAGACAGTCGCCTCACGTCGCATAGCCTCTTTCGTCGGCTTAGGTTCTTCACTGGCGCATCGGCTACCAAAGAGACAACAGACTGATTGAAGTAAGTTCATGACACCATCCTCCAAATGACATCCATGGACGAGGGCTTGCCCTGACTATTCCGGCTTCGAAATGGTTGCCGACCCAGCTTCAGTCAAAAGAGACTCCAGTTCGACCAGTCTGGCCTTGGCGCGTTCTATCGAATTGCCGGTGGTATCGATCCAACCCGATCCGTGGTTCTCGCCTGTCAGCACTTTGCCACTCTGCATCAACTCAAGTTGTTGCTGTATGCTCGCCTGCTCCTGTTTACTCCAAGCAATGAAACGAGTGGGCGCTGACCTGCCCCGCCTTTTGGCCATGCGGGAGAGTTGCATTTTGCTCTTGTTTGCCATCTCAGCAGCCTTTTGACCCAAATTCGGCTCATTGCCGGCCGAGGCCCGACCGCTCTCTTGCGGTTGTCGCTTCCTTGTGGTCATGGCATTTGCTCCTTCCTCATCAGGATCAAAGAGCGCCCGTCCTCAAATCAACGCATAAGAAAACCACTTGGTTTTGAGACTGCCAGACAAAGACGTGGCTGATCTACGCCACCGATTTTTAGGCAAATGAATGCCTGGCCTACCTTGTGGGGCGGGTCTTGTCGCGCTCGACATTCGCCTAGGCAGCAGTTTGTACCTCACGTCGCCGTTTCACCCGCGAGAAGGAACGACCCGCATTTGGCAATAGGTCGCTGTTGCCCGCGAACTGAATCAAGGCGCGCGCAATTGCGGCATAGTGATAATGGGTCGCGACCTTAAGAGCGTAGATGAACAAGATGTGCGGCTCGCGCCAGCGTGCCCGGAGCACTCGATAAAGCTGCTGCCTATATCTCAAGCGAAGCGTCCCATTCGGCACGAAGCGCAGTAGGCGCCAAGCCAAAACAACGAACCTGCAATAATTGAGAAATGATCGTTTTGCCCAGGCCCAACGATGGCTCGCCCAATAAGGAAGATGATGTAACGCGAATTTGAAATTCTCATCGATAAACTGAGCATCTAGCCGCTGAAAGTAAGCATCGGCCGAATAGCAGGTTTGCATCAGTTGGACGAAACCGTCGCGCAAGGCTCTTGGCGACATGCCAAGCGGAATGACGTTGGTACCGTATTTGTCGCTTCCCTCGTCATCGTTCAGCCGTCCCTCTTTTTTAAGTCGATCATAGAGGGGTGTCGTTGGAATTGCGTGCAACATGCTGATCAATGCCGCAGCGATATTCGCCTGGCTAAGGAATCCTGGCATCACGTCAAAGATTGAAGGATCGTCGTGATCGAATCCAACAATCATACCGCACCAGACGTCGATGCCACGCTGTTGAACACGATGTACGCGCTCGAGGAGCGTGCCGGCCTTCGGCCTCACATTTTGATGCTTCTTAGTTTCCCGAAGTGAATCCTCGTTAGGGGTCTCGATGCCAATGAAAACGTTCTGAAAATTGGCCAGACCCATCAATTCCATTAGTTCATCGTCGTCGGCAAGATCGAGCGACGCCTCGGTGAAAAGCGTCAGAGGGTAGGCACGCTCTTGCTGCCAGCGAATGATGTCGCGGAGTATTAGCTTAATGCCCTTCTTATTGCCGATTAGATTGTCGTCAACGACAAAGACAATCCTAAATCCGGCGCGTCGGAACGCCTCAAGCTCGGCTAAAACCTGCTCGCTCGTTTTAAGGCGGGGCCGCCTACCGAAGGTAACGATGATATCGCAGAACTCGCACGTAAACGGGCAGCCCCGAGAAATCTGCAGGCTTCCGAACATGTATCGATCGACCTTCAACAAGTCGATGCGTGGCAGCGGCAATCTGGTTACGTCTGTTTTCTCGTGCTGCTCATACCGGCTTTTCTGGCATCCCGCTTCCCAATCCTCCAAGAACTGGGGCCAAGTCTCATCTGCTTCGCCGATAAAGACCACATCGGCGAGCCCTTCCAACAATTCCGGCTCGACTGTCGCCATCGGTCCGCCAACGATGGTCATCACGCCAAGCAACTTCACTTGCTCGATAATCTCGATTAAACGCCGACCCTGGATGCTCATACCGGTCAGACAAACGATATCGGCTCGGCCGAGACGGTCGAAGTCGATATCCTCGACATTTTCATCGATCAGCGTCACTTTATGATGGTTGGGCACCAGCGCGGCCAAGAGCGCTAAATTAGCGACAGGCAAGTTTGCGCGCTTTCCGAAAAACTGCATGCAATGCTCCAATCCCCAAAATGAGATGTCAAAACGGGGATTGATAATCACGATATCTGCCATTGGCACTGCTACCCACGAATGAAGAAATATTAATAACAGAACGGTCTCGAATTTGGGCTTTAAGGTCGAGAAAAGTGCTGGTCCTCGTAGGACACTCCCGCCACTTCTGGTGGCTCAATTCGTCACGCATCATCCACGCTGCGGATGCGCCTTGGGACTTCCGGGCTCATCTCGGACGAAGGTACTCAACTAACTATGTGCGATAAAGTACAATGAGGTTGTTCGGCGACATAAATTCGGGCAACTCGCTAGCCGCCGCCAACTCAGCAGCTTGTCCGCTTCTGGCACTTAGCGGACATTCCTGCTCATCGCCTTCGAGCAAGCACGTCAGCTGCGCATTTTCCGTGATGACTTCGGCTTGGCGCGCTTACGCCCAGACGTAGCCCGGCTCTTTTTCGTTTGCGCCTTTGTCGCCTTTCGTGTCGAGCTCTTTGCGGACTTTGTCACCGCTTTTCGCTTCGGCGTCGACTTCGACTTCTTCGCCGCAGCTTTTGCTGGCGCTCGCTTTTTTGCGGGGGACGTCTTTGCCTTCGTGCGCCGTTTGGTCGGCTTAGACCGCCGCTTACGAGCAGCCATTACCGCGCCAGACACTGCACCGATCAACGTGCCCACGACCGGCGTACCAACTACGGTGCCGACTACTGCACCGGCGACAGCACCCCCAAGCGTGCTCTTAGCTGCGCCTTTCTCATCGCTCGAGAGAACCTCTTTCTTTTCGTCTTCGGTCATATCGACCTCCTTGCTCATGAGTGGTTTGGCAACGGGCGAGGCTCGCGAGTGGAACGAGCACGGGAGCGCGGAGTTGAGCTTGCACTCAATGAGAGGGAAAACAATGCGCGAAATGCTCGCTTTGGCCACCATAGTGCTGCTTGTCGGCTTCGCTCAAGAGGCGGCCGCCGAACAATCTAAGTATAGCAAAGCTCTGCAGCAGGCCTGCATGGCTGACTACAAAAAACTTTGCGGCCAGTATGGGATTGAAACCGCCGCGCTCCGCACGTGCATGGATAAGAATGGCCACAGCCTAACCAAGACCTGCTTGAATGCGCTGATCGACGCTGGTGAAGTTAGCCAGGCGGAGGTCGATCGCCGTAAAAAGTCGGGGAATTAATTCTGCTCTACCCACATAAGGAGCTAACCATGCCAGATACAACAATCAAAAAGGTGGAGGCTGACACGTCTCCGAAGGGAGAAATGGGTCAAAAATATCTCGTCGCCGGCAAGCGCGTCTCCCTGCGTCTTTGGATCGACGAACCCGGCGGGAAGCTCAAAGCTCCAACTTCAAGAGAATACGAAACCGTCGGCTACGTGATCTCGGGTAGCGCAAATTTAGAGTTAGAAGGCCAGACCCTGAACCTTAAACGTGGAGACTCATGGCTAGTGCCGGCCGGTGCGATGCATCAATACACAATCATAGAACCTTTCACTGCGGTGGAAGCGACTGCGCCACCCGCTGAAGTTCATGGTCGCGACGCCTAAAACTAGTGTCGCGTCCTTGTGTTTGTATCTGATAACAGCAAAACATCGGATGCGCCTCAGCGCGCCATCAACGTAGCTCTAGACGAACACGGCCTGATCAGCACCTTCTAAGTTGAAGGAGCTGAAGCTCTACCTTTATAAAGGAATAATAATGCCTCGTCGCACCGGAAGCGCTGATCTCCCGCTCCACGGCGGCCACGTACCGAGCTGGCTTGCCGCTCGAATGTCACGTCTTGGCGCAGTGATCACCGAGGCCATCATTCATCATTATGGTCGAGACGAGGTTCTGCGCAGGCTGGCTCATCCATTCTGGTTTCAATCGTTTGGCGCTGTGATGGGAATGGACTGGCATTCCTCCGGAATAACCACGAGCGTGATTGGTGCGCTGAAGCGGGGACTGGCTCCGCTTGAGCATGAGCTCGGCATTCACGTTTGTGGCGGACGGGGCAAACACTCCCGAAAGACTCCTCATGAGCTTGCTCTCAATAGGCGAGCGCGTCGGGATCGACGGCGCAGGCCTGGCCAGGACCAGCCGACTGGTCGCCAAGGTCGATAGTGCGGCGGTGCAGGATGGTTTCGATCTTTACCTGCACGGCTTCATCGTGACCGACGACGGCAAATGGGCAGTCGTGCAGCAAGGAATGAATGGTGAGAGCCGGCAAGCCCGCCGCTATCATTGGCTTTCGGAAGGGCTGAAGGATTTCGTGGATGAGCCGCACTCCGCGATCGAAGGTCCGACCAGGGAGAGATCATCAACCTAACCCATTGCCGCGCAGCTGCTTCCCGCATCTGCTCAACTTGATCTGTTGTCGGACCTCGGACCGGACGGCATTACGAAGGAAGCTAGCTTCGCTTTGACGGAATCGCGGAGAGCCGAAACCGGCTTCCGCGCAACCGCTGTTGCCGCATCTCGTAATGCCGGAACATCATGATGTACGTGCGAGTGACATGGTGATGCGACGGCTACGGGGCAGTCTCGCTGCCGCGGCGAGTTGCGCTCCCACAAACTTCACAGAACTCCTTTTAGTGCCGGGTGTCGGAGCGCGCACGGTGCGCGCCTTGGCCATGGTGGCTGAAGTTGTGCATGGAGCGCCATGTCGCTTTTCTGATCCGGCGCGGTTTTCATTCGCTCATGGAGGCAAGGACCGTCACCCGTTTCCCGTACCGCTGCGCGTCTATGACGAAACGATTCGGGTGCTTAAGTCGGCGGTTCAGAAAGCGCGACTGGGCCAGGCGGAAGAGATAAGTGCGTTACAACGCCTTGATCACCAAGCGCGGCAGTTGGAGCGTTGCGCTCAAGATCCCAGCTTCGAAGCCGTGATTGATGAAGAGTTCCGACGGTCAGCCTTCCTATGGAGGGACGATCGGTGTTTGGTCTCGAGCAACCTTCGCTTCCGCGAGACATCTTCCAATCGTCGCCGCACAGAGGCACGCGCACGTGAGCGCTTGTTCGCGCGAAACTTAGAGCTTTGCGGGCCTCGAGGTGAGCACGGAAGGCTGTCAGATCGAGCGCGTTCAGCACCCGGTCTGGGGATACCCCGCCTTTCCGCGCCATGGTCACGCCCCACTTGGTGAGATCGATTTCCGCCGTCGAATGCGCGTCGGGATTGATGCTGAACCAGCATCCGAGGTCGATCGCCTTTTGGTGCCACCTCCAATCCAAATCCAATCGCCAAGGGTTGGCATTGATTTCTACCGCAACGCCATGCTCGGCACAGGCTGCAAGGATGTGTTCAACGTCCACATCATAACCCGGCCTCCGCAGCAACTGCCGCCCTGTCATATGGCCGAGAATTGTCGTGTGTGGATTTGCCACAGCCCGCAAAATCCGCTCGGTTTGTGATGCGCGATCCTTGCGAAACTGGCCGTGCACGCTGGCCACAACGAAATCGAAGCGGCTGAGGATCTCATCGGGGTAGTCGAGGGCAACCATCCGCCAGGATGTCGGATTCAATTCCCTTGAAGATGCGGAAGCCATCGCCATAACGGGCGTTGAGCTCTTCGATCGCTTCGTGTTGTGCGACGATTTGCTCGACGGTCAGTCCGCCGGCATAGTGAGCGGACTTCGAGTGGTCTGCGACACCGAAGTAGGAAAAACCTCGTTTGCGGGTGGCCTCTGCCATCTGCTTTAGAGTATTGACGCCATCGGATGCATTGGTGTGAGCGTGTAAGATGCCGCGAATGTCCTCGTATGTGACAAGCTGCGGTAGGCACTTTTTTCGGGCGAGAGCGATTTCCCCGCGACCTTCGCGAAGCTCAGGTTCTATGAACTGCTAGGCCAAGCGCCTCATAAATTTCCTTCTCCGTGCGAGCAGCAATGACTTTGCCGTTTCGGCGCAACCCGTTCGTATCGAGGCTTATGCCTTTTTTCTTTGCGAGTTTCTGCAATTGGTCGAGATGGCTCGCCGAACCGGTGGCGAATAGCATCGCGGCTCCGAGTCGATCGTGGTTGGCAACATGCACGGTTAGCTCACCAAACTTGAGCTGAGACGTCTCTGGAACTTCCTTCTCTGCAACGAGCGCCAAGTCGGAGACGAGCTCTGAGCCTCGACGAAGGTCGCCCGCGACCGTGATAGCTTTCAAACCGAGGCTTGAATTTTCTAAATTTGCTCTGGCTGTCGATAACAGGTCGGCGGCGCGATGGATGTGTCTCGCTCCGCAGTGAGCTTTGCCTCGTTTCCAACCCAGCGAGAATTTTGCGCTGTAGCGCCGGGCCCAACCCCTTTACGCTTTTCAGCCGGTCTTGCTTGGCAGCGACCTCAAGTTCGTCAATCGTGTCGATACCGAGCTCTTTATGTAACTTCAGCACTTTCTCGGGGCGAAGGCCGGGGATCGTCAGCATTTCGAGCACGCTGTCGGGAACGTCCGCCCTCATTTTTTCAAGCGAGGGATGGGAGCCGGTCTGGAAGAGCGTCGTGATGACCCCGGCGATGGCTTCGCCGACGCCTGGTATTTCGCGGAGCCTGTTTTCCGCTATTAATTCTCCGATCGGCTCGGTCAGCAGCGCCACACTGTCGGCTGCCCGCAGATAGGCTTTTGCGCGGTACGGATTGCCACCATAAAGCATGGCCCTGCGGCCAAACTCCTTGAGCAAGCACGCGATGTGGGAAGCGTCGGGAGAAGGCATTGTTGCGAGTATGGCGTAGGAGGAACCGGTATAGAGGAACGCCTCAGACATGAAGGTCGATCCAGTTGGGCCCGCAATTCTTTGACCGCGATGCGAAACGCGTGGCTCGTGAGCTGATGGTGTCGTTTGGTCTGCCGACGAAAGCACCTCACGGAAACCGAGGCCTATGCAGGCCCCACACGACCTTGCTTGCCACTCATCCAAAGGCCCGAGCCAAGCGAACTGAAACGATGTTTGGTCCGCCTGGCACACTTCTGGGGTCGCATGTTCGCGCCAGAGCACAGGATGTCCGGAAGCCCACATTTAGGCATGCCCATTTGCTGGATGAGTTTTTGGCGCGACAGCGATCCTATCCACCACCTTCGGGAAAATCTAAAATCGTGTCACCAATCGAGCTCTCAAATTTCGCTTGGCGTCAGCCAGCATGAGCGCGTGGTCGAAGCCAAGAGTGATCTCGCGGCTGTTGACCCACGCAGCGCTCATTGAATCCGACCCTGCCCTTGGCGCCTCGGTGGTTGGGAGTATCGTGGCATAGGCAACGCTGACGATGTGACCGCGGGGGTCGCGATTAACGTCGGAATATACGCCTACGAGGATGAGCTCGCTTACTTTGATACCTGCTTCCTCAAGTACTTCGCGGCGACAGGCGGTCTCAACCGTCTCACCCACTTGACAAAGCCTCCCGGTAACGCATGGCTTCCCACGCAAGGTTCGTGCTTACGGCGAATAACGAGTAGACGTCCAATCGGATCGAACACAACGCAATCGGTCGCCAACGCCGGAGTGATCGGCAACGTCATTCTCACCTCCAAAATCGTGGGTCAGGCCTCCCCAATGAATGCCAAGTTTGTGGTGGGCCTCGCTTTGCGACAGCTTCTGCAGCACGTTTTCTTGGTTGGGCGCCAGCATCGCATGGATTTGCAAATAGCTCGCTTGGAGGAGACACTGCCGCCAGACCTGTCAGTCAGCTCTAACACTCATCGGAGCACATCGTGGCGTTCGACCTAATTGGAATTGGCGTTGGTCCGGCAAATCTCAGTTTGGCGGCTTTGCTCACTACCGCACGAGAACGTGGCCTGACCTCCTTGAGTTCAATCTTTCTAGAACGAAATCCGGAGATTTTTTGGCATACAGAGCAGATGTTCCCCGGAACGCTGATGCAGACGGAATTTTATCGGGACCTTGTCACTCCGGTAGATCCTACGAACAGGTTCTCGTTCTTGAACTATCTCAGGCTGAGTGGCCGGTTGGATCAGTTTTTTTGCTCATCGACCATCTACCCCACACGGGTCGAATTTCAGGCTTATTTCAATTGGGTCGCAAAGCAGATTCCCGGCCTGCTTTTCGATGCCCAGGTAAATTCCGTAGACTATGACCCGGACACCAAATTGTTCGTCGTCGATGTCGACCCGAACAAACGCTATGAGTCAAAGCACATCGTGATAGGGAGTGGCGCACGCCCAAAATCAAATACGGAGACTGAGCAGACCGGCAGGGTGGTCGACGTTTCCAAGCTTCTCGGATTCAAATTTCCAAAATCTCTGCAGCGGGTTCTTGTCGTGGGGGGAGGGCAATCGGCAGCCGAGTGCGTAAACTATCTGTTGGATGAATTTTACGACACAGCGATGAAAATTACATGGGTCACGAGCGAGGGCGAATTCAACGCTCTCGATACGAGCAACTTCTCACGCGAAGTATTATCCATAGGCCACGCACTTGCTTTCGCCTCGCTGCCTGAGGCGGTGCGGGAAAAAATGAATTCCGACGATAAGAGTGTGGTGAACGGTATAACACCCCTGTTTGCCCAGGCCCTTTACCAACGATTGTACCGGCTGAAATATTTCACGAGTGACGGGATGCGGCCCTCGGTTCATATCCAGGTCAATACGGAAGTCGTGGAAATCCACGACGACGGACGAGGTGTTGCTGTAACGGCACGTACGCCAACGAGCAGCGAAGCGCGCGCGGAGACATTCGACTGCGTAATTTTGTGTACAGGCGTGGATGAGGAATCGATCTTCGATTCCACGCTAATAGGGTCGCGTCTAAAGGCGCGCCTAGACAAGAATGAGAACCGAGCCGGTTATGTGATTCCCTGGGATGGGCCGGACGATCGAATGATATTTGTGCAATCACAAAACACCAGAACTCACGGGCTCGGTGACGCAAACTTTGTCACCGCGCCTGGCAGGAATGCTTGCATTCTAAATGCCATTGATGGCAAGGAAGTTTACGGAATCGACGACAAAGACCGATTGGTCGCTCTGCGATAGGCCTGCTCCGCAGTCTGTCGAAGGGCAGGTCCTTCATGTCAAAGGATCCTCTCGCCTCTTGGAGCGATCGGCCTGCAAAGGCTTCCATTCTGGCATTCGTGAATCGCGTAACAAAGAAGGGTGCTGCTGACTTCGTGTCCGCCGCGGAGCGTATCGCGGTTTTTGACAACGACGGCACGCTGTGGCCCGAACAGCCCACGGTTATTCAGTTCGCCTTTGCGTTCGATAGGGTGAGAGCCCTTTTCCCGGAACACCCGGAGTGCGAGCCCTGCGTTTTTTTCTCAGCCGCACGGGGCAAGCAGCTTGCCGTGCCGGCGAATGCGACCCGGCGCTTTCCCTTGGCTACCTTCCCCCGCCTTGCAGTGTTGGGTTGCCACTTACGAACCAAGCGTAAGGAGTAACGCTCATGAAAACGCTTATCTCAACCTTCGCGTTGGCTTTGGTCACTCGCCTTTACTGGCCCTGCCTTTGCTGGCGACGTGACGACCGCAAAGAACGCGGCTGATTGCCAGAAGGCTGGCGGCCTGTGGGATGCGCAGGCCTACAAGTGCTCGGCGAAACAGCAGTAAGCTGCTGCGATTTGCCTGTTAACGAGGGCGTCGGCTTGGGCCGGCGCCCTTTTACTGCTTCCTCGGCGCGTCGTGAGTGGCGAAGGTGCAAGTTTCGCGACGACCAGCTTCGCCTTGCGCTTCCTGCAAGGTCAACGGCGTTTCGTCCCATGCATTCCCTTCCGAGGAGGAGGCTATCCCACGGCAGAGCGGGGCTGCCTGTGTCCGCTTTTGGCCAACCCCGCAATGCGAACCAGGAACCTTTTAAAGAAGTAGTAGGTTCTATATCACGAGACTCGCTTCATTTCTGGGCAATGCAAGGAGTGCTCGCATGACCAGTTCATCCAGCTCAATCAAGAAAGGACTTTGCCGTCGTTCGCTCCTGAAATGCGTACCTGTAATTGCCGGAGCCGTCATCTCGACGACAGGTATGGCGGAAAGTCTATTCGCGCAAACGAAACTCACCCACGAAGCCGTCAAATATCAGGACAATCCTAAAGACGGTCAGCAATGTTCAGGATGCGTCCAATTCGTGGCGCCAGCTTCCTGCAAGGTGGTGGAGGACCCAGTCGCCGCAAGCGGCTGGTGCCAACTTTTCACGGCCAAGCCTGCCTAAAGGAATTCGTTCCGAATGCAACGAGGTTTGACACGTCGAGTTAGTGGTTAAGCGACTTCTCACCTGCCGGCGAGGCGCATGGCGCGCCAACTGATGGCACTTCGCCGACGCCATGTTGCTCTGGGCACCGCCCAACGTCCGTTATTGGGGTAAAGCGGACATGGCGCGGAGTTGTCAGTATGTCCACTAATGACCCAAAGCGGACATCCGCCGCGCAACCCAAGATAACGAGCATCGGCCGCTAAACTTCAACGTGATCGCGATTTTGATGGACCTTAGCTCCGTTGCAAAAGGCATCGTGATCGCAAGTGCGCCTAAGACGAGCCCATACATACAGAAGAGCACTAACCGCCTGGGAAACCTCAGGCGCGGGACAGGAGATTCCTCGCAGATCGCTGGTTACCCAGCGCCTCCAGTCATTTGAATACTTCTTAGCCCAAGGAAGCAGAGTAACCCGACAAGAACAACAATCAAGACAAGCGCTATTTTAATCTCAGTCATTGGCTCTTCAACATCGCGCCTCATCCTAGAAGCCTCCATCGCCGAAACGATCAGAGGCTACGCGCCTGATGCCGGGCTTCTTTCAGCCGTCGGTGTTACCAGGCGCTCAGCCTTTCGAGTCAACCTGCGACAGCCCCAGCCGTTCCCAAGAATCGGCAAGCAGCCGCCGAGCGCCCCTTATTTACCATCACCATTGCCGGTGTTTCTCTTTCGACTTTGTTGGGTCGGCCTGCAAGAGCGCAAGAAGCTCGCGAAGAACGCCGGTTAGGTGTCCGTTATCATCCTCGTCTAGGTGGTGCGGGGGTGATATAAATGTGGCAGTGACAAGGCAGCTTGTTATTGCGGGTGGAGGCAGACGACGCCACCCATGCGCGGCACCGCCGGCAATGATCGAAAATTGTAACGATGTAATAGGCAATGAAGCCGGTCAGCGACACTGGGCAGACCGGCTGGCTGACTCATGGCGACTGAACTGCACTTGGTGGAAGCGAGCCGTGCCGCAGTGTGAATTTTGCATCCAGGAACTGGAGCGAGAGACAAAGGGGGTTGGGAAATGGCTGAGAAGCGACATGAAGGCGGGGTTTCCTATCACACCCCCGGCAAGGATTATTTCGAAAAGCGCGAGCTGAGGCGCCATGCGGGCGTCTTCTCACTTTGGGCGCTTGGCGTCGCGGCGGTCATCTCGGGAGATTTCTCGGGTTGGAACCTCGGCTTCGCCGTGGGTGGATGGGGCGGCATGTTCATCGGCACCATCATCATCTCGATCATGTATCTCGGTTTGACCTATTCCATCGCCGAGATGAGCCCGGCATTGCCGCATACTGGCGGGGCCTATTCGTTTGCCCGCACGGCGTTCGGACCGTGGGGCGGCTTCATCACCGGTATTGCCGAGAATATCGAATATGTGCTCACGCCTGCGGTGATCGTCTTCTTCATCGGCTCCTACCTCACCGCGATTTTCGAGACGCCAGCCGCCTTCCAACCGATCTGGTGGGTCGCCGGCTACATCGTGTTTGTCGGGCTCAACGCGCGTGGCGTCGAGCTGTCCTTCACCGTGACGGTGATCGTGACCCTGCTGGCGATCGCGATCCTTCTCGTCTTTTTCTTGAGCGCGATTCCGTTCTTCGACTTCGGCAAATACGCCATGAATATCGGGAGGGATGCCTCCGGAGCGGCGGTCGAGTTGCCCAATGGCCATGGTCCGTTCCTGCCTTTCGGGAAGCACGGCATCCTTGCCGCGCTGCCCTTTGCGGTATGGCTGTTCCTCGCTATCGAGCAGCTGCCGCTCGCGGCGGAAGAGTCGGCCGATCCCAAGCGCGACATGCCGAAGGGCATCATGCTCGGTATGTTCACGCTGATCGCGCTCGGCTTCCTCGTTCTCATCTTCAACCCGGCGATCCCGATTACGCGCGAAGTGACCGATGCAGCGGGTGCAACGACAACCGTCCACGGCGCATTTGCCCTTGGCACGTCGGGCGAACCAATTCTTGACGGCTTCCGCGCGATTTTCGGTTCAAGTGCGGCGAAGGTGTTGGCGCTGATTGCCGTCGCGGGGCTTATCGCAAGTTTTCACGCGATTATTTTCGCGTATGGTCGGCAGATCTTCTCCCTGTCGCGGGCCGGCTACTTCCCGCATTTCCTGTCAGTCACCGACAAGACGCATAAGACGCCAAACGTCGCGTTAATTGCCGGCGGATTACTTGGACTCGCCGTAATGCTGGTCGTGTGGTTCACCATGGGCGGTGATGCTGCCGGATCGTTCATCGGCGGTGTGCTCCTCAACATGGCCGTTTTCGGAGCGATGTTCTCCTATCTGCTGCAAGGGCTGACCTTCATTCAGCTTCGCCGCCGCTTCCCCAACATCGAGCGTCCGTATCGCAGTCCGTTCGGCGTACTTGGTGCGGCACTCACGGTGATCATCGCCCTGGTGACCATCGGTTTCCAGCTCGCTGATCCCTTATATCGTACCGGCGTTATCGGGGTGGCGATCTGGTATGCGCTCGCCATCATCTACTTCGCCGCTTATGGACGAAAAACTCTTGTCTTCTCGCCGGAGGAAGAGTTCGCAGTGAAGCATCGCGAAGGTGCGGCAACTTCTGCGAAGGAGAGGTAGAGTTCGGCTCCGGAGGTGTCTGCTTCTGGCACAAAGCGGACGTGCCACTCGCGCTGACGAATGTCTGCTTTAATGGGAAGAACGGACATGACGCGCACGCGCCGTTATGTCGGCTAATGACCCAAAGCGGACATTTTCCCTCGAGGCAACTTCGACGCCAGTGCGGGAGCGAGCGCCGTTGACCCAGCTGAATGAATTGGCGGCGCACACTACTCAGCCGCCTTCTCCAGGGTTCGATTGCTGTCGGACAGAAGATACAGGATCAGTCGAAAAGCTTGTCCGTACGCGTCACCTTTTGCGAAGTATCTACCATCCAAGCGTCGACGGCCTCGCGAAAATCCGGCGTGAAGGCCTGTCGGCGATCGGCCCAGTACTTGCTAAAGCCGGGCGTCGTCCAGTATGCGCGGTAGAAGGCCAGCGAACCATGCCAGTAGTCCGCATCGAGACCGCCACGCAGGAAAAGGGTATACGCCAGTTCGCCGGCCTTCAGCATGCCGAAGAACCATGCATATGATGCCAGCTTCTCGGCATGTGTAAGATCTTCATTGCCCTTGATTGCGCGCACGATGACATCAGACAGTTCGCGGTCCGTGCTCAGATCCCGGGCGAGATTCTGAAAATTGATCTGGACGGTCGTCGCGTTGGCGCACTGGATTGCTTCTGTGTTTTGCTTTACTTGCGCGGACAGGTACACGAGCGTCGCGACGACGGCGATCGCCCCCACAACCTGCGCAAAATTACTAAGCACGCCCGACCATTCGACCAGCGACATGGTTCCCCCCAAACGGATCGTCCCGATGTCGTTACGACAGCCGGCGGCTGGCCGACTAGGACGCGGGAGAGAGTTCTGGGGTGCTCGATGCGCCACGGGTCTCCGCCGACGCTAACAACCCCCAGAGTACCCAGCGATAAAAAATGCCAGGAGTAGTCCCATTGAACGCTTCAGTACGACTCTAGGGCAATTCTATCGTACCGTTGAATCGGCCACCTGAGAGTGTGTCGGAAAGATTCTGATACATATATGTACCGCCGCCTTTGACGCCCTGATATTTTCCGGTGCCGCTGGTTTTGGTGTACGTGTATTCCTTGAGGTGCGAACCCTCCTGCCAAGTTAGAGATATCTTCCCCTCTGGATAATTATCGGTGCAGGTTCCGGTGCCCTTCCAACTGCCGTCGGGCATATATTCATAGTTTCCCGCGCAGTCTTGGCTGATCGCCGGTTCGGCGAGATCATCGGGGATGAGGACACACCGCATCGCGGCATCGACGAGCTTGTGTCCTTTCTCAGGCTCCTTCACGTCCCATTTGTCGTTCACGCAGGCCATCGCGCCCGTATCCTTTTTCGGCTCGCCCGCACTTGCCAGCCCACTGCTAAGCATGAATAGGGCAGCGGATATGGCGGCTATGAGCAATTGCTTGTGTTTCATAACGTTTGCTCCCTTGAGCAGGCTATAACGGAGAGGGATTGGCTGAGATGCCTACCCCGGCGTCCATCGCCCAAGAGTAGCAAAGCGAATTGCTTGGCCCTAGTATGTAACAGGTATCAAGCAGCTCGGACGCGGGCGGGGGGCGGCCTCTTCGCTACGGAGCTTGGCAGTGACCGTGACTTAGCGCGTTCGCTGGAGCGAGACCGATCAGAAGGCTATTCGCGAACAGCTGGACCGCATCCTTCACAGCATTCCGTTCCAGCATTCGCCGCGCAGGCAGAGGTTCCTGGAGTTTATCGTCAGTGAAGCTTTGGCCGGCAGAACTGTAAAAGGCTACGATGTCGCTTTAGAGGTCTTCGGCCGTCTAGAAACATTTGACTCGGCCGTGGATCCAGTGGTCCGCGTCGAGGCGGGACGGCTACGCGATAAGCTTCGCGAATATTATGGCGCTGACGGCGAAGGCGATCAAATTTGTATTGATCTGCCTAAGGGCACGTACACGCCGCAAATCAAGTTTCGGCGCGAGGAAAGTCCGCAAATTGGCCCCCAGAAGGGGCCAGAAGTCTCCTCGACCGTACCCTCCGTAGCGGTTCTTCCGTTTGACGATCTGAGCGCCGACCAGAACCTTGGCTATTTGGGTGACGGGGTGGCCGAAGACATTATTACGGCGCTTTCGCGATTCCCAGACTCGGCGGTGGTCGCGCGTACTTCCTCCTTCACTTATAAGGGCAAGACTGTCGACATCCGGCAGGTCGGAAAAGAACTCGGCGTCGGGTATGTGGTTGAAGGCAGCGTCCGCAAAGACGGCAACAAACTTAGAATCGTATCTCAGCTCATTGAGACTAAGAATGGCGAGCACGTTTGGGCCGAGCGTTTTGACAGGTCAGGCATGGACCCCTGGGCACTTCAGGACGAGGTCACCGAAATGATCGTGAGCGCCATCACAGGCGAGAAGGGCGCATTGAAGCAGGCGCAGTATCGGCGGGCGTGGGGGAAGGACGCGACGACACTCGAGGAGTATGACTATTATCTTCGCGGGCACGACCAGTTCATGAAATACACCAAGGAGGGGATCGAGAGGTCTGGTGAGATTTGGAGACAAGGATTGGCGAAGTTTCCGAGTTCCCCTCTCCTCAAAGTGAAACTTGGCTGGCATCATATGACTCGCACGGTCATCTTCATCAGTGATGATCCACAGGCCGATGTTCAAAAAGCAGGCGAGCTCGCTCAACAGGTTCTTGCCATTGACTATCTCTCCCCGCAGGTGACGAGGCTTGCTAACTGGCTCATGAGTCACGTGCTTGTCCGCGGTCGAGATTTTGATGGTGCGGTCGCGGCGGCAGATAGGGCTGTTGCTTCGGCCCCCTATGATACGTTCATGCTGTCGTCTTTGATGATGGTTCTTGTCCAGGCTGGCCGGTCAGATGAGGCGCTCCGTTGGGCCGATCAAGTTGCGGCGCGGGATCCGGCGCTGGGTTGGTTCTACAACCACCGCAGGGGCTGGGCGTATTTGGTACAGGGGAGATTTGGCGAAGCGGTGAATGCCCTCGGTCAAACCGAATTTAATGACTCCCACCTGCTCTTGGCGATCGCCCATGAGCACCTCGGCCATTCAGTCGATGCACTCCAAGAGGTGGGGAAAATGATGAAGATCAATCCCAAGATCAGACTGAAAGCTTGGCGTCTAGGATATTGCTTCCGAGATGCTGCAACTCTCGAGCGCTTCTCCCTTGATCTCCTGCAAGCGGGCTTGCCGCCGTCATAGCGCGGCTACTAGAGCGGTATTCGGAGCTGAGCAGATGCCAGATCACCCCGCATCTCGGCGAGGTCGGTCTGCAGAAGCTTAGGGCCGAGCATCTTCAGAAATGGCACAAGGAGCTGATCAAGGGCGGACTAGCTGCTCGTACCGTGACGAACGCGCACAAGCTCTTACACCGTGTCCTGGCCGATGCCGCCAAGAGCGGTAGCGTTACCCGTAACGTCGCCGAGATTTGTAAGCCTCCTAGGATCGAGGAGGCCGAGATCGAAATCCTCGCACCGGGCCAGCTCGCCGACGTATTGGCGAAACTCGAAGGCCACACACTGCTCCCTGTTGTGGCGCTGGCATTAGGCACCGGCATGCGGCGCGGCGAGCTGCTCGGCCTCCAATGGGGTGATGTGGATCTGGATGCGGGCACGCTCATCGTCAGGCGCTCCCTGGAGGAGACGAAGGCAGGCCTGCGACTCAAGCCACCCAAGACGAAGCGCGGGCGCCGCAATATTACCTTGCCGCCTGACGCAGTCGCCATGCTCCGTGCTCACAAGGTCCGGCAATTGGAGATTCGCCTCGTCGTCGGGCTCGGCAAGATCGAGCCCACGACACTCGTCTTCGGCGACGTGGAAGGCGCGCCGCTCAAACCGCACACCGTCAGTCGCGCATGGCAGCGCGTCATTGCCGCCAAGGGATTGCCGCGTGTGTCGTTCCATGCGCTGCGTCACACGCACGCCTCGGCGCTGATCCGAGCCGGCGTTGATGTGCTCACCATCTCCCGCAGGCTTGGGCATAGCTCGCCGAGCATGACCCTCGACATCTACGGGCACTTGATCGAGGGCGCCGATGCCGCGGCCGCGAAGGCAATCTCGGAGGTACTGAAATGAGCAGGCCGGACAAAAGTCCGCGAAGGGTTGGCCGGCTATTACTTGCTCTGTGCGTGGCGCTCGCGGTCGTCGGACTTAGCGTCATTGCCTACCGGAGATATGCGGACTGGCCGCGCAAGACGGACACGTATGCAGATCTAACACTCGGAATGTCACAACTCGAAGTGAGATACGTAAAGGGTCCTCCTCAGAACGTGATTGGCCCAACGGAACAACATGACTTTGGCCCATTCAACCCCCTCATTGCGTACGCAGAGCTAAAACCTGATCAGAAAATCGAGGACTTTGACCAGTGGTCCTATGATTTGGACAACAGTCGTATTGACGTTGCCTTCGATGGTTCAAAGCGCGTCAAATCAATCATTTGCTTTTCAAGCGGCACTCTTAAATGCCCGGCTCTCTTAGGGATCCAGGACGGGGTGAATGAAGAGTATCTTTTCGACCGACTTGGAAAGCCCTCGGAGCAGGCTATCGCAAGCGACAGCGCGACCAAGCGCGTCCACTACTCGTCGTATGATGCCGTTTTCTATCTGACGAAAAAGCGGGTCTATATGTTCGGACTGGAGCGTGAAGCTAAGTAGGGATGATCCGGCGGCGATGGGTGCAATTTGGGTGCAGTTTCTTGTTTTGTACCGGGCAGGGGGGTGGTAAGCACCTGATCTTATTGGACGGAGCGTAGCGCAGCTCGGTTAGCGCACCGGTCTGGGGGACCGGGGGTCGGGAGTTCAAATCTCCCCGCTCCGACCACTTTCCCTCTTAATCTTCAAGGGTTGCCGACCGAAGGTGTGAGGGTACACCAATCCGAGATTGGAACGAAAACAGCGCCAAAAGTCCCGAACAGACGCAAAAAGTCCCGAAATAATCCCGAAGGATGTTCACCGACCGTTTTGCTATCCTCCATCGGGAAGTGCGGGAGCCAACACACCAGATGCGAGAGAGGGAGCTCTGTCTGGCACATTCATACTGAGTGGCTGGCACCGGGTGACGGGTGCCGCTGACGACATGGTGCAGGTGGCAAGCACACGGCAGCAGAAATCAATACGTGGCGGGTGATCAGTTAGGAGATGTCATGCCCCAGGAGCAGAAATTTGAAGTCCCCCAAGAGTTGCGTCATCTTGCCGACGAAAATGTCGAGCGAGCGCGTCAGCTCTACGTTCAATTCATGGATTGGGTCGGGCAAGCTATGGCCACATGGTCATCGGCCTCATCCGGGATAATTGCCCCCGGATTACATGAAGTCCAGGAGCGCGCTGTCAAACTTGCAAATGAGAACGCCGATGCCGCCTTCAAGTTGGCGAAGGACGTGGCTCAGGCCAAGGACCTTCACGAATTGATCGACCTGCAGACGCGATACGCGCAATCCCAGATGAAGTGGTATGCCTATCAGACACAAGAGTTCGGGCGGCTGATGGCAAAGGCATTAAGCGAGACCACATCGCGGAAAGCGCCAGAGGCTTGATTACGATCTTGGATTGAGGCGGTGACCAAAAAAAGAGGCCGTAGCGCTTGTGATGAATTGGTCAGATGGTCGCTTGCCGCCGTGCCCGACCTCACGCACCCATAACGCCCCGCTTCATAACGACAAAGCCCGCCTTGTGTAGACCTTTGAGCGCGGCCCTCGCGAACTGCTGAGCTTTTGCCTTATCCATGACTTGTTGCCGGACGTCGACATGGGCTTTTATGATCGCGTTAGTGATCGCCTTCAGCGCCTTCGATCTCTCATAGAAGCCTCCTTATGCTCCGCCCGGTTTCCATCATGGAAACTTGCAGCACCCCTAGGGCGCAGCTCGGCTCTCTCTTTGCGAGCGGCAACATAGACCTCGCGAGCCGCGTCCAAATTCATGAGGAAGATACCTAAACCCACGATGAGGTCGGGCCATGCGGACACCGTGTAGGCGGTGACAAGTCCGGCAAGGATGATAGCCGCGTTTGCTAGAACGTCATTCCGGGCGGAAAGGAAGGCGGCCCTCGTCAAACTGCCGCCAGGCGGGAGCCCGAGCTTATGTTCGGGGTACTGGCAATCCAGTTGCGGCCCTCCTGACTCGCTCTGCGAGATCTTAGAATCGAATCCTCGATTCGCCCTACCTCAATCCCCCAGACTGGCGGCCTAGGGTCCCCCTACCCAGAGGCCCAATGTCGGGGGGGCCCTTCAAGGTCCAGGGACTCCTAAAATTTATTCATATAGGGAAGTGCCATTCAGCCTGTCTTCTGGGAATTAGGGTGCCTGGAATTAGCGCCTCCCGTCGGCGACGGGCTGCGCCGTTTCTGGCTAGGAGGGCGGAAAACCGCTACGGCAGGTAGTTTGGGCCTCACGTATAGTTTTGGTCATTAGAATTAGCCTTTGCTGCCTAGGAAATAGTGGGGTATGGCGGGGTAATATTTTGCTTTGGCGGAATTTGGCATGTCTTTCCTCAATAATTTTAACGGTGGGAGAGCCGTTACGTAACGGCTCTTTGGCACGGTGCTTTCGCACCCGCAATTTGATTTCGCAACAGTGCAAAATTGCACTGTCTCCCTCGAATTAATTTCGGGGAATTATTTATTTCCAGGAACTCGGTTGGTGAGCAATTTTGACCAGATCTTTGTAGGGCTTCCCGTTACGCTTTAATTGCAGCCCACATCGTTTTCATCGGTAGTACCCCCCGTCTAGCCGAAGATGTGGTCCGCTTGGTGCCGGTATTCCCTCCCGGCAAGGCGTATCTAACGCCCCAACCCTCCACATGTTGGGGCGTTAGATTTGCTGAGGTTTATGCATTCTTCAGGAAAATCTCTTCTTGAAGGTTCGCATGGGACGACTTTTGGTGCCGTTGGCGGCGATACGATCTACGAAGGAAGGAGCTACACATGGGTATCCTTGACGAGTTGCTCGGTAATGAACAAATCCAGAAACAGTACAAGGATTTTGTTAAGCGATACGAACAAGGTGATCCGTCCGAGGGCTACTCCGATCAAGAGGTTCTGAAGCGGTATGGTGAGGTGTCACACACAGTGCCGGCCGACCAGTACGCTCAGGCGGCGCAAGAGGCGCTGGGCAAGTTGTCGCCGGAAGACCGAGCGGAGTTCCTGAAGATGCTGCAGGAGCGAGCCGCCGCGCGCGGCGTGACGTTGCCGGGAAAGGTGGCATCCGATCCGAAGGACCTGGGAAAGGTGCTCACCGATCTACATGAGAAGCCCGGTCAGCTTCGGGATATCCTGGGCGGTGGCCAGCCTCAGGGGCAAGCGCCAGGGTCGAACCCGATCAGCGACATATTGAGGTCCCCGCAGGCCAAGGCCGTGCTCGCGGGCATCGCGGCCACGGTGGTCAAGCGCGTCACGCAGGGTTCGTCCCGACCGGCGTAGCGCATGCGTGAGGCCGAGGCCCCGTTTTGATCTAGGCCAAAGAGGAGAATGTGATGAAAAAGACAAGTGTGATTGGAGCCACTTTAGCGGCAGCAGCAATGCTGTGCGCAGCGCCTATATCGTTTCAGCTATCCCAAGACAAAGGTTTGTCATTGTCCGTAGACAAGGCGGGAGCCGTTGTCGGGCGACCTCTAACACCCGGGAGCATTGCTGGCGTGCACCGCAGAAATGAGAGGCGTGAATATCGCCGTGGATCTTATGGCCATGAATATAATGGCCATGGATATTATGGCCACGGCGGCTCGCATGCGGCAGCGTCACTCACCTGTAAGGAGGCGGCCAAGCTCCAATTCCCGACGGAAAGGAAGTCCCGCCGCGCCTACAAGCAGGAGTGCAAGCAAGCCTGGAAGGCCCAGAACGGTCACAAAGCATAATCAGCAGAACAAGACCGAGATTGCAAAGAAAGGGACCCGTTTTGGGTCCCTTTCTCAGTGGGCCTTGACGCGCCTCCCTCCACTGAAGAAGGTTACGTGACGTCAGGATGCAACCGTCGGGGGCCTGGCATCTCGTCGAGCTGACGGTTGCCCAGCTCAGTCCTTGGGTCAGATTAATAGTCTGATGCTGGTTCTGATCGATAGCTTGTGTTTCAGCCGTTATTGCTGAGGCTTAGCTCCCGTGTCCGCACTGTGTCCGAGCCATTGGCCGCTAAAGCCTTTAGGATGCGCCAGGACGGCGCGTACCAAGGCCGGTGAGTGTCGCCCGTCCTGACTTGCTCTGGGAGTCTCAGAATCGATCCTAGGATTGGGGGGGTAGGTCCAAAGTCCGGAAGAATTCTCATGCAATGGCTATTAGGTCATTGCCCATCATGCTGCCATCGGCGGGGGTAACCGCGATCGAATTCGAAGCGTATTCAGCCATCGCCCCTGCCTAGGGTGCCCCGGAGGAATCCGGCGAAAGATCGGCGGCTGAGCAAATTTGACCAGTTCTTTGTAGGACTTTCCATTACCGTCTTCGAACTAGACGGGGGTCGCGAAACGGCGCCCCCATGGACCTTTTCTGGCAAATTAACCCGGAGGAAATGCTTAGCGGCCTGATGGTCGCTACGTTCATTATCCTGTTGAACGCCGCTATCGTGGTCGTTTGCTCGTTGGCTACATTTCCTCTGATCGATCTCGCCTTCAAGAAGAAGGCTAAGCCCGCGCTTTGGCACCATGACGGCCTAACCGCACACGACCCGCAGCTTTCAGGGCCGCCTTGGTTGGCGATGAGATCGAGGTTCTTGCGGCCAGCCGCCGTACCACATTCCCAACTGGTGTTTTATCCCACTGCCCAGGAGTGCGCGGTTGAGCGTATTACACCTTTAATAGCTCGATTACTGGTGCCGAAAGGTTCCGAGGGCGCGCCGCCTGTCACGGCACCGCCGACGCTGCTGACCTCAAGCCGCAAAGCTGCCTGAGCTTCTCAGTTCAAAAAAAACAAAGGAAAAGCAATGAAAATCGGAGCATTTGTTATAGCTGCCGGGCTTTTGCTCCCGGCCGCGGCGGCTCTCGCCGGGGACGCCACTCTCAACGGCGATGAGCTGCGCAAGGCAATCAGCGGCAAGACCGTCTATCTCAACATCTCGGGATTTGAGCTGCCCATCCGCTACGCCACCAGTGGCCGCATGTCGGGCAAGATGAGCACGATCGCCGCGAGCCTCGCGCGCGGCGACGGCTCCTCAGATACCGGCAAGTGGTGGGTAGGAAAAGATCAGCTCTGCCAGCGATGGTCGAGTTGGATGGACGGCAAGACCTATTGCTACAAGCTCACGCGCAACGGCTCGACCGTGCGGTGGGTCAGGAACGATGGCCACTCCGGCACCGCGCGCCTCGGCAGCTGATCGCAAATTTCTGAACGGCCCCTCTTTGGGGAAGCCGTTGCTTTTCAGGGCGGTGTGCTTCCCGGGTTACAGCGGAAAGCGTCCCTCGGTGCTAATCTTTTGCTGTGCGGGGTGGCCGCTTGATTCGTTTCGAAGAGCGGAGACCACAGAAACCCGCACACCATTCGCGATCTCATCACTGAACCGCAAAGCACACCTTGGATGGAAGCATCCTGATGGCTCGCCGTGCGTTTTTCAGGCTGGATTCAGTGCGATTGCGTGCTGGCTAAGCGGCCAATCTCCTCAATACCCTCGAAACCCCCTCTGCGCTACAGCACTAGGCAGTGCCAGTCCGGCTCAAAGTTGGCACCATCAGTTGCTGCTTCCTGCATCTTGACACTATGTGCCCTCCACGCTGCCATCTCCGGGATCGTAGCGGTGCGGGTTACGAAGGTGCTTTTCGGATTGTAGGGCCAGACACCCTGCCAACCGTAAGGCGGGCTTGCCCAAGAGTTCTCCGCCTGCTGATCGTCCGGGGCACGGAAGACGAGCTTAGGCTCACCGTCAACCTCAAGAACGTAGGTTTTCATTTCAGTGCCCCCATCCGCTGGCCCTTCTCTAATGCCCAGCGCGCGGCTCCTTCGTTGTAGGGACGGGTTCTACGAGACCCTCGCCGACGTGGTCGTAGATGGGGCGCTTCTGGATTCGATCCTATTGGAGTGGCGGCATTGCGGCGTTGATCTTGTCGTAATTCTTCACCACGAGATCGATATTGGCGGGAAATTTTACGGGCTCGGGGAGCGATTTCAGTTTTGCCTGTAATTCATCGAGTTGACGCTTCTTGTCGTTCGCTGCCAGGTTCTCGCTATCTATCAAGGAGATATCCCTTTTGATAACGGCGTCTGGGCCGACGTATTTTTTGGTGTCCGGATCGATTCCGCTCATAACCAGGCCGATGTTCTCAGCAACATCATGATATTCGGCATAATTCGCGAACTTGTATTTCTTGGCCACAGCTTCGAGCTGCTCCATTACCTTGGGATCTGGTTTGTCGGCGTCAGGCGCCTTGGCGACGATTGGCACCATCTCCTTTTGAGCGCCAATGAAGCTCTCAATCTGCGCATCTGTTAGGGCGATCTGCTTCAGGTTCTCGTCGGGCGACGTTGCTTCTTGCGCAACAACAACTTGGCTCAAGGCACCCAAGGTCAATGCTGCCGTAAGTGCCATGCTGAAAACCACGATGAAGCGATGAGTGGCGATGCGCATGAGGCCTCCTGAGAGTGGCTGGTTATCCAGCGAAGTGTACGGAAGTGAAATGTCGGCCGCCAACTGAGGCCCTTCAGTAGTTCAGCAAGCAGCGGCCATAGGGACCAAGGTAGTAGCCGGAGGGGCACACAAGCGGGGCAACCACCGGCGATGGCTCAATTACTACTGGCGCTGGCACAACTTCTACAGGCGACGGAACCACTACAGGAGGCGCAGCCACGGTGCCGTTGCGAATACAATAACCATAGACGCTACGATGGAAGCCCAGGCCACACCAGTCCCACACCAGTATGATATCAGGCGCCGCTTTTTGCATCGGTGCGAAAGGAATAGGTGAGGCTTGGACGCCGAACGAAAATAGCGACGCGCCACAAGCCAGAATCAAAGCAAACCTTTTTGACATTGCCAAAACTCCTAACGCTTTTCCGTTCATCCTGATCGGGTTGCACGATGTTCCAGTTCCGAACATCGGATCACGCTGATTGACATGAAACGAGAAGGCCCCATGTCGCTCCACGCAAATTAGAGCGACTTTCACACTGGGAAAACCCGCAAAATGCTGCCTTCGTGACCGCTTATAACCCGAAGAAAACAGTTGAGGAAGGGGCCGTGTCTAGCCACACCCCCCACAACTATCAGCCAACACACCGCGGTGCTGTCGGAGCGGCTGCAGCACGGCCCTATTACTATGCGCCTCCCGGCCTGCGGATATTATCCCTACCCACCTTGCTACTAAATCTCTCAGCGCGACATACGCCTACGGACCGGCCGAAGGGCTACCCGACACCAAAGTCGGCATGTTCACCCAGGATTTGTACGACGAGGCCAAGAAGGACGGCTGGCTTAAGCACCTTCAGACATACGTCGACTTCCCGCGGTTGTAGAACCCGGCCAGCTACAATCTGGAGCAGGTCATGCAGCAGGTCGGGAGATGAAGTCGAACGGTTTAAGTGACTAGAGGCCTGTGAGATTGATGACACGTCCGTAGCAGAAAGCGGATTTCGTTACGTGACGTCTGCTTTGGGTTCTAACGCGAGCCCGGGCTAGCGTCCGAGGAGTTTCTTCTGCTGATCCACATATTCCTGCGAGACGTCGCCAGCCGCGATCAGCGCGTCAACGCACGCCTTCGTCATGTTTTTAGCGTTCTGACGGAAACAAATATCGAGGAGCTGGCTACCAATTCCATATTGGTTGCAGAACTTATTGTACTCCCACGCGCATGCGTCTTGCACAGCTTTAGTGACGGTGACCGACTGCGCTTCCGCGGAGCAAACAAAACCAAGGATCGAGCAAAGGCCGATAATTAGGCTGGCGTAAAACTTCATCGATATATCCCTCCATAAGTAACTCTGTTTCCGGCAGTGGAGAGAGATCCTGAATTAGGGCACTCCCGTTGTCTAGATCCCCGCGCTTAAATGGTGGCGAAATTCTGCCTACGCGTTTCGCTCGCGTGAGGCGAAGCATAGAATGAAACGGAAGCGCGCTTAGTGAAATTCCGGCCATTCTGGCCGTGAAGAAATCTACGACTGCCGTTCCTGAGGCGTAAAACCAATCGTCATGAATGAGCAACTCCAGGCCATCGTAACGGTTCTGTCGCTGGTGAACCCCGCGATCTGTGGAGCAATGTTTGCCCAAATCGAGGAGAATCGCTCTCGCAGTCAACGGGTGACGGATGCCACCAAGGCGGTGCTGGCAACGACGGTGATACTCACTGTCTCCGCACTCATCGGAACCCAGTTGCTGCACCTGTTCGGCGTGTCCCTCGATGCCTTCATGGTGGCGGGCGGCGGTGTATTGGCATGGATGGGCTTTTCCATGCTGAGCGGTCAGGTAACCTCATCGACGTCGGTCAATGCACCGTCCAATGCTGGTGCGTCTTTGACGCCATTGGTCCTCTTTGCAGCCAGCCCGGGGACAATCACAGGGGTGATTACGCTTTCCGCCGCTCACACCGGGTTGGACCTTCCCGTCACGGCTCTGGTGGCAATCGCCGTAGCAGGTCTCGTGACTTGGCTGGCCTTGTTGCTCGTCTCACGCGTCGCCGCCAAGGCCAGCGAGGGTGGGTCGACGCGTGACATGATCACCCGCTTCATGGGGCTGATCGTGCTGTCCATGGGAGTTCAATTCGCACTCACCGGACTCCGAAAGTTCGGGGCCTAATTGCGCGACTTCTCCATTTCCGTCGTGGCCGCGGCCACCCTTCCGCTCAATGCTCGGGAAAAAGGAAGGTCCACTCCGCGCGCAATTGCCAGTCAGCGCCAGTGTCGTCGGGCGTTACGACATTATAGTAGGCCGCGATATTGGCGTTGATCGGTTGATGACCGATCTTGAAGATGCGCCCGATGCCACCGCCGATGGGCACAGTCCAGCGATTATCGTCATCGGCCTCCCAGTTGGCGGTGATGAGGGGGCTCGCCGTCAGATACCAGCCCTTGGGCAGGTTATAATTGAAGAAGGGCTGCAACGTCATGGCGTTCACGTTGGCGCGGTCCTCATCTCCGGCATAGGACCAGAGGTTAAGGATTAAGAAGCCGGTGGTTATGTGTGCCGGCCGGTCAGACAAGAAGACGACAAAGCCAGGACCCGCAGAATACTTTCCGGTGCCGAGCTCATCGTCCGTGGCGGTTGGAAACTGAAACGCCGGCCCGAGGCCCCATACCAAGCTCGCGCCTGAACCTAGCTCTATGGGCTTCCTCGGCGAAAAGAAAAATTCCGGGGTGAGGTCGCCCAGGCCGAACTCGGTCTCGCCAATCTCCGGGCCGACGACCTGCTCCGCCGCATGAAGCTCCGGTCCCGAGAGGAAGGGCGGCTGAGAGATCACCGGCAGAATTGGCCGGGTGATCAGATTCCAATCCGGATTGAGGTGGATTGGATAGACGGGTTGAATGTTGAGGACGTTCTGCGCGTTGTCGGTGTGGCCGATGTCAAAGTTCGTATTGTTCTGAAAGGGGACGCTGATCAAATCGCCGATGGGGTTTTGCGCCGCTTCGCGTAAGTCTTCTCCCTGTTGAGCGTAAGCCCCAGATGTTGCGACCAAGATCACGGTCGCGGTTGCGACGGTCAGTCCAATAGGTGTGAGACGGAATCTGCTTATCCACATCGCAAAGGTCCTTGCTCGCAATGACCTCTACCAGCGAAAAGTTACCCCCATGATCGGCCCGTGTAGCACCGTATCGATGCCGTTCTTTCCGAATTTGCCGTTCTCGCTGAAGTCGACGGAGAGCGCGCGATAGCCGATGACGGCGTGCAATGGTGTGCCCAGACACGTCGTATCGAAGCCATAGGTGCCAACCACCTGCCAAGAGAAGTCGCTGCCGACACCAAAGCCGCCAAAATCGGATTCAAGACTAAGCTCCTTCGACGGTCCCATCTCGTGGCGAAGACGGAACCCGACAAAGGGGTCGACCCATTCAAGGTCCCCAGCACTGTCAAAGGCCACCGCCTTTGCCAACTCAATTTGCACGGTTCGCGACAAGGTAATGTCTTGACCGGGCCCGAGACGCTGGTCGACCAAGTGTTGCAGCAGCTTGGCTGTGCGAGGTTTGAGGCGAAAACCGCGATCACGAAGAACCTGCTTTAGGACATCGCGCGGATCGAAGGTTGCCGAGGCACTCACCTCGGCCGTCAAATTCCCCTTCAGGCTGACCGAGGTATCGACGTTTTGATTCCAGTAACGAGCGCCGCCCAGAAGGTCCAATGCCGTCCGAGATGATGGCCCCGCCCAGTTTGCGACTTCAAAACCGACACCGGATTGGACGATCGTCGATTGATAGTCGACCTGCGCATTCGCCTTGATGTGGAGATCGGCGTCGACACTTACGCCGACACCAGGGAATCTGTCGAAGGGGTGCCCCGAGGCTTGCCGATTGAAATCGTCTTTGGCGTGGCCGGGAAAGCCGAGGTCCAACCACACCACATCGGTGAACAACGAAAATGCGCCTTTGCGCGCCTCGAAATAGCTCATCCAGGCGAGTAGCGAATCACTCTTTTCCACGATCTCAAAAAAGCTGTCGTTGACATCGACAGTGTGGTTACGGGCAGTGACGTTCCCGTCGACGTTTATCATCCACCCGTAGGGCGTGAAGCTGAACTGCCACTGGGACGCGGGCGGCGCGGGTTCGGTTAGCGGCTGGTGCGGTTGTGGACCGAGGTCGGCGCCCACAGCAGGGCCGGTCGCTGCAAATAGATCCGCAAAAGGCGGAAGCGACAACGACAGAGAAGCATCCACGACGAAGAACCATTGCACTCCCTCCTTCCTGCTCGTCAGTGCCTTTCGCGACGGCAGAAACGCACGGACTTCGGAGGCGAGGAAGAGTCTAACACTCACAAAGCGTTAGGGCTGATGCAGCAGGGCAACAGCAGAGACTTATTTCGTCGAGGCGCAGCAGCTCCCGTATGGCCGCGCGCCAAAGACCCGATGTCACGGAAGTGTCACGTCAAGACGACAGCGACCTCAGGTAGGCATTATCGGAGTTCTCCTCACACAGTGCGCCTTTTCGTCCGTCTACCACGCTTGTTTTCGCCGTGATAAGATTGCGACAGCGAGCACGAATAAACTTCGGTTTCTATTAGTGGGTGTGCGTGATGAGACCGACCGCTTGCCGCTATGAAATCAGCCGCCGCTTATTGTTAGCGTCTCTCGCGCTCATAAGCGTATGCCTATTTCCAGTTCTTGCCCTCGCTCAGCCGCCGTCTACTGGCGACCCATTGCCGTCCTGGAATGACGGCGCGGCAAAGCAGGCGATCTTAGATTTCGTCAAGGCCACGACCGAGCGATCGAGTTCCGAACTTTGTGCCGCCGGCGGCGCGGATCGCGACTTTCGATCAGGACGGAACCCTGTGGGTCGAGCACCCCATGTATAGCCAGGTGGTCTACTGCCTGGAGCGAGTTCCCGCTCTGGTCAAAGCCAAGCCCGAACTGGCCAATGTCGAGCCGTTTAAGACGGTGTTGTCAGGCGACCGAGAGGCAATGGCAAAGCTGACAACGCATGACCTCGAAAAGATCCTCTTCGCCACGCTCACTGGCATGACGGTGGATGTGTTCAGCGCCGAAGCCGAGAAATGGATTGCGACGGCCAAGGACGCGCGCTGGAAGCGCCCCTACACGGACTTGACCTACCAGCCGATGCAGGAAGTACTAAGCTATCTGCGCGCCAATGGCTTCAGGACCTACATCGTCACCGGCGGTGGCCAGGATTTCGTGCGGGTGTATTCCCAGCGCGTCTATGGCATCCCACCTGAGCAGGTGGTCGGCACTGCCGTCGGCACGACGTACAGTTATGATCAGGACGGGAAGCCGATCCTGACCAAGGACCCCAAGCTTCTCCTTAACGACAACGACGCCGGCAAACCTGAGGGCATTCACCTCGAAATCGGGCGCCGCCCGTCGCCGCATTCGGCAACTCTACCGGCGACCAGCAGATGCTCGAATACACCGGGGCGGGCGGGCTTGCGCTGAAAATGCTCGTGCTCCACGATGACTCCGTGCGTGAATATTCCTACGGACCAGCCGAGGGCTCCCCGACACCAAGGTCGGTACGTTCACCCAGGATTTGTACGACGAGGCCAAGAAGGACGGGTGGGTCGTCATCAGCATGAAGAACGACTGAAGAGAATTTTCGGCTTCGATGGCGGCCCTAAGGCTCGTGTGACCGCCGGTTCGCGAGGCGGCAAATCGATTTCAAAATGACAACCAGAGGAGGAAGTGATGAGTAACAACCGACTTCTTGACATGAACGCGCCCCAGAAGAACGTCATGGTTGAAATCCGGGCTCGCGAGCTTGGGCTCGGCGTCTCGCGCCGTCCTTCTCGGCGCGACCGCGTTGGTATCGGTGTGTGCAGCCGACCCGGCGGTCGCGCAGGAGAAGATGACGACACCTGCTCCGGCGCCGCAGCAGCCGAACATCCTGTTTATCATGGGCGATGACATCGGCTGGATGCAGCCGAGCATTTATCACGAGGGCCTAGCGGTCGGAGAAACGCCCAACATCGACCGCATCGGGCATGACGGCGCGAAGTTCATGACGTATTACGCCGAGCAGAGTTGCACGGCGGGGCGTACTGCCTTCATCACCGGCATGCAGCCGGTGCGCGTCGGCATGGTTCTACCGGAAATTCCGGGCAGCCCCTCTTATCTGCGGACTGGCACGCCGACGCTCGCCAAGTTCTTGCTCGATCTCGGCTACACCACAGGCGAGTTCGGCAAGAACCATCTCGGCGATACCACCGAGTCGCTGCCGACGGCGAATGGCTTCCAGGAATTTTGGGGCTACCTGTACCACCTCGATGCCATGCAGCAGGTGAGCTTCCCCGACATCAACAAATCCCCGACAGAGCAGGGGATCGCACCACCTTGCAAGAACACGCCGATCCCGGGCTTGGCTGAGGTTCCTGGCGCCGTCGACCCGAAGACAACAACGTGCCTGACGCCCCCGCGTCCGGTGCTGTTGTGCAAATCATCAGATGGCAGTCAGGCGAACATGAATTGCCATGACGAAGGGCCGTTGACGCTTGAGCGGTCCAAGACAGTCGACGAGGAAATTTCCTCTCACGTTATCGACTTCCTCGATCGCAACGACCCGAAGAAGACCGGCAAACCGTTCTTCGTCTGGTACAACCCGGCCCGCATGCACATCACCACCGTGCTGTCTGACAAGTACATGGACATGGTCGGCGAGAAGGGCGGCAAGGACTGGGGCGTCAACGAAGCCGGCATGAAGCAGATGGACGACAATATCGGCTACGTGCTCAAGAAGCTCGAGGACATGGGCCAGCTCGACAACACCATCGTTGTCTTCACCACCGACAATGGCGCCGAGACGATCACCTTCCCTGACGGCGGCACCACACCCTTCAAGGGCGGTAAGCTCTCCACCTGGGAAGGCGGCATGCGTGCTCCTTGCGTCATCCGCTGGCAGGGACACATCAAGCCTGGCACGGTGCTGAACGACATCTTCTCGTCCCTCGACTGGTTGCCCACGTTCGTCGAGATCGCGGGCGGTCCCAAAGGCGACGGGCTGAAGAAGCAGATCGAAGCCGGCAAATATCCCGGCATCGTCAAGACCACGCTCGATGGTGTCAACCAGATCGACTATCTCACTGGCAAGTCCGACAAGTCGGCGCGCGATAGCTTCTTGTACTACTCAGGTAAGGACCCGTCGGCGGTCCGGTACAAGAACTGGAAGATGTACTTCGCCATGGTGTCCGATGCACCGGCAGGGTTCATCACTGGCGTGGTTCCCTATCACTGGACCCAGGTCGTCAACATCAAGCGCGATCCGTTCGAAACTTCGATTGGTGAGTTTGATAAGACGCTGATGGGTGTCGGCGGCGCCATCGCCGCGCCGGTCACCGCCTATCAGTATGACTGGAACATGCTGCCTATCGGTCAGGCGCTGTGGCTGAAGGAACTTGCAGACCTACATCGACTTCCCGCCGTTGCAGAACCCGGCCAGCTACAATCTGGAGCAAGTCATGCAGCAGGTCCGGGAGATGAAGGGTCGAACGGTCTAAGTGACTAGAGCCTTGTGACACTGGTGACTGAGCGGGCGTCCGTACCATAAAGCGGACGCCCGCTTGAATGCGAAAGCGACAACCAACGAAGCTGGGAAAGCCTTTCTCCGCTCGCGCCCTGAAGGGCTCTCCTGACGTCCAGTGGACGAAGCCGACTAGGCATGTCCGCTTGGCCAATTGGTGAGGAGTCCCTCCATGGAAACGCACTCAGTTCTAAGACGTATCTTTTGCCTAGCCTGGATCATTGCAGGCCTCACGTTTGGGAATCACCCGGCGGTTGCTGAGGAAACGAATACGCCGGCGCAGAAGACGATAGGCGCAACCAAAACTGAGATAGTGCCGTCACTCATCGTCATGAATGCTCAGGGTGCGAGCCTTCAAGGTGAGACACTGACGCTGAAGGGTGTTGCGCCTAGCTCGGTCGTCTTCGCCGACCGGCCAGTGAGGGCGGCCGGACATATGCTGACAACACGTCTGCTTGAAGGTTGGGGCAGAGGTGGCGAGGGCTTCGCTAAGGATCCACCTAACGCTACCGTCTCCGTCTTCAGCAAGGATGAAGCGACTGTCCGTGATGCCGTCGTCGTTTTGAAGACGCCTAAGCTCGACGGTGACCGTTTGACGTTCGCAGTTCAGGTCCTGCAGGGAGACCTAGCGGGTGCCGACGGGCCTGCCACTCTTTTTATCGACACTGCGAACTTCGAGATAAACGCGTTGCAGAGCTTGGTCCCTGCCACCAATTGGCCACCCAGCATGCGCCGCTAAATTCCGAGCGGAACTTTGGGAACGAATGTCCGCTATGGGTCAGAAGCTGACATGACAGCCCTACGCCGCGATGTCGGCTAGGTGCTAGCAGCGGACATTCGACTTAGCGCAACCACAGTCGTACAATCACATGTCGCGGCCAATCAATCGGACGCAATTGAAGTCTGTTGCGACAGGATGTGCACTGCTTTCAGGTTCCTTACGGTGAGGTGATTGCGTGACCAACGATGGCCTTAGCGGAGTGAGCAAAACATCGTGGCTGAGAAATAGCGTTGCCAACTTGAGACCCGCTTCTATCGGGGTCTTGATGGGCGCAACGGCGTTCGCATCAATGGCAACAAACCCCGCCGACGCTCAGACGCCGCAACAGCAACCTCCCAATATCCTCGTCATTATGGCCGACGACATCGGCTATTGGAATGTCAGCGCCTATAACCGCGGGTTGATGGGCTATCGCACGCCAAACATCGATCGCATTGCCAACGAAGGCGCGATTTTTACTGACTATTACGGACAGCAATCCTGCACCGCCGGCCGCGCAGCGTTCATCACTGGCCAGAGCCCGATGCGCACGGGCCTTCTCAAAGTTGGGCTTCCCGGTGCTAAAGAGGGCCTGTCGGACAAGGACCCAACACTAGCGGAGCTGCTCAAGCCCCTTGGCTATACAACTGGACAATTCGGCAAGAACCATCTCGGCGACCGCAACGAGTTCCTACCGACCGTGCATGGTTTCGACGAGTTCTTCGGCAATCTTTATCACCTCAACGCCGAGGACGAGCCTGAGCACCCCGACTATCCCAAGAACACCGAGTTCAAACTCAAGTTTGGCCCGCGTGGCGTGCTCAGATGCACAGCGACCACCGCCGAGACCCCGGGCGAAGATCCGAGGTTTGGCGCATGGGGGAAGCAGAACTGCGAGGACACTGGTCCGCTCGACAAGAAGCGCATGGAAACAGTGGACCAGGAGTTCCTGGACGCCACGTTGAACTTCATCGATCGCGCCAACCAGCAGAAGAAGCCGTTCTTCGCGTGGTTCAATTCGAGCCGCATGCACATCTGGACGCGCCTCAAGCCCGAGTCTGAAGGTAAGACGGGCCTCGGCATCTATCCCGACGGCATGGTCGAACATGACGGCCAAGTCGGTCAGCTTCTAAAGAAGCTCGACGACCTCGGCATCGCCGACAATACCATCGTGATCTATACCACCGACAACGGCGCTGAGGCATTCAGTTGGCCTGACGGTGGCACCACGCCATTCCGCGGCGAAAAGAACACGAACTGGGAAGGCAGTTATCGCGTGCCGGCGATGGTGCGCTGGCCAGCGCTAGTAAAGCCGCGCACCGAGTTGAACGACATCTTCTCGGCCGAGGACTGGGTGCCGACGCTCGTTGCTGCGGCCGGCGACCCTGACATCAAGGCCAAGCTTTTGGAGGGCTACGACGCTGGCGGCAAGAGCTTCAAGGTACACCTCGATGGCTATGATCAACGCGACCTGCTCGCGGCCAAAGGTCCCGATAAGCGCCGAGAGTTCTTCTACTGGACCGACGACGGCAATCTCGCCGGCCTTCGCTTTGACCAATACAAGGTAGTGTTCATGGAACAGCAGGCGCACGGCCTGGAGGTTTGGATGCAGCCTCTAGTTCCGCTGCGCGCCCCGAAGATTTTTAATCTCCGCTCCGATCCCTTGGAGCGTGCCGAACACGAGGCGGGCGGCTATGACAAGTGGTTCGTTGAGCACGCCTTTGTGCTCGTTCCCGCTCAAGCAATCGTTGGGCAGCATCTGGCGACCTTCAAAGAGTTTCCGCCGCGCCAGAAGCCCGGCAGCTTCTCGGTAGACCAGGCCATGGAAATGTTGATGCAGCAGAAAGAGAATAATTAACATCGTAGCGACCACATGAGCATCGCGCGCAAGGTCCGGCGGTCGGGCAGCGTCCCTACGTTGCGATTCTTTCGACTTCGATTTCGTCTATCAGTTCCTTGAGCACTTCAATAGCTTGCTCCCTGTTGCCCCGGGCGAGCTCGATTGTAACGTTCATACCGTCAATTTTGCGGCGAATTGTTTTGGTGGACACTGACTCGCGGAGGCCCAGGAGTTCGTAAACCTGCAGAGGCCTGCCAAAGCCTTTGAGCGTCAAGGGTGGCATCTCCTCAGCGATAACGGCATCTTTCACTAATGACCAGGTTTCGCGCGAGATCAGGATCGTTCCTGGCTCGGCAGCGGACTCCAGCCGCGAAGCCAAATTCACGGCACCGCCGATGATGGTGTAGTCCATTCGGTCCTGACTACCAAAGTTGCCGACCGTGCAGAACCCAGTGTTGATTCCCATGCGCACGCGTAAAGAACGCTCGACACCGCCTTCTTGCCACTGGCTCTCTAGTTCGGTGACTCGCTGTTGCATCTCCACCGCCATGGCGACGCAGGCCTTAGCGTCCTCAGCTGCACCCCTCGTTTCCGGATCCCCAAAAAAGGCTATGATTGCATCGCCTACATATTTGTCGACGGTCGCACCGTATTTGAGGGCGATACCGGCCATCTCGTTGAGATACCGATTGAGGATAGAAGTCAGTTCCTCTGAATTGAGATTTTCAGTGGTCTCGGTGAAACCCACGATGTCAGAAAAGAACACCGTAAGTTTCTTCCTGTTCGATGCGATCTCTACCTGCTGCCGTCCCTGGAAAATCGATGCGTACACTTGCGGCGCCAAATATTTGGAAAGCTTCGTCGAGAGTGTCTCGAGCTGCTCGGTACGTTCGGCGAGTGCCTTCGTCCGCTCTTGGACCAGCGTGTCCAGTTTCTCCTCGCGGGCTAGCACTGTCTGACCCATCCCGCTGAACACACGAGCCAGGCGCCCTAGCTCGTCTGGTCGTTCAGTAACCGCGTCGAGAGATTTCGGATCGAACTTGCGTTCTTCAACTGATGTTGCTGCGGCGGTGAGTGCCTCGATGGGGGCGACTTGGTGTTTTGCGAGTAGGAGCGAAAGCAGAAACCCGGCGCCCAAGACAGCAAGCGCAATGATCGTCGCTATTTTCAGCTGGTTTTGCACAGCTTGCCACATGCGCTCGGTCGGGATGCGTACAAGCGCTGCACCGATAATACTCCCAGAGTCAGACTTGATTGGCGCGATGACGCTCAGGGCGCTGCCAAGCAAGACCGAGCGAGTGTGATCATCATCCAGCGCCATTCGGATGGACTGCATTTCCGGTTCACTGGGAAACCGAGCCGAAGCCGGACGCATGACCTCGGGGCCCGCCAATTGGGAGAGCTTCGTGTCGAAGACCCAGATGGCGTCGATATCTCCACTCGCAAGCAGCGCCTGAACCGCCCGGCCAAGTCCGACGCGCGCCTTCAAGTCATTTAGATACTTCGCATTGTAACCAACCTCGACGATGCGTGGTTTATCTACGCCCGCAACGCCAGCATATTTGAAATGCTGATCATCAATCTCTCGCTGCCGCGCCTCCTGAATGACCTGATCCTTCTTGCCAGAGAGCAGTGGCCAAAAAACGTGCGCTTGAGGCTGCTCTAGGGCTGAGGGACTGAAGGTGAAGTCAACATCAATGTTGCGGAGATAAGCGTGACCTTTCTCATCAGTGATCCAGAACTCATCCAGAACCGTCGTATCAGCGAGCTGCCGCAGTCGGCGATTGATTTCTTCAGGAGTGAAGTTCGCTTTTTCCGCAGCGTCGATGAAATGCGCGACGATGCGTGCCTCCGCCACCATCTGTGCACCGAGCATGTCTTCGACTTCGTTCGGAATCTCGCTAGCTAGGCCTGCACTGCGCGCGAGGAGATTGGCAACCATCTGGCCCGACTCCTCAGCAGATGCGAGCACAGCATTCCGAGTGTTCCAAGCGAGCAGGGCAGAAATTATGATGACGGCGCTAGCCAAAAGCCCTGTGACGAGAAGAACGAGTCTCGTGCGATACCGCATGACGGTATATCCTTTTCGACATACGTTTTCCGGCCTCCGTCTCCCCGCTCAATTAAGTCGATTTAAGGGCGTGTGGGCGGTCTGGCTTGATGTGGCGCGGGTTTTAGCCGAGGAAAGTTCCTAGGGGCTCACAAGCTGCGCGCCCCTCGTTGCCGTCGATTTCCGCCCCGCCGGCTGGTCAGACCAAGGCAATCGAGACCTCCACTTACGCTCCATGTAACGCATCCGGCTAGCACCGGCGGACTAAGTGCCCAGTCCGCGCCATGCGCTTTTCACCCAATAACGGACACTGGGCGGCGCATTCAAGTTCAGCATTTGGCTGTCGGTTTATGAGTACACGCCCGAGAATTGACCCCCAAGGGGATCCCCCCATAGGCCTCGCTTGAAGAGGGAACCAGAGCGGAGCTGCTGTCACTCCGTTAAGGTTGGGATCTCGTCGAGAAACTCGGATGAAACAGTACGCAACGCCTAAGGCCTTGATCTTGCTGGGTAAACTCAGATTAAACAGCACGCAACGTTCGACGCACCGGCCCACACGACGGCGTGGTGGCAATCCGTGCATCGGGACTACGACCTCGGGGAGCATCATTGTCCCTTCGCGCTCGACATAGACCAGATAGATGGCAAAGCCGAGCGCCGCGATTAGTAGGAACTCTATGATGCGCACCGAGCCGGTGACAACGCTCGGCGGCAGGAGATTGAGATGGGCGCCGTACGAATCTCGGCGAGCTGCGGCCGGGGGTGACGCCGACGCTCAATGAACGGCACCTTCGACTTGGTTGATGACTTTGCGGAAGACTTACCGTTTTACCGCAGCACCTTGAGGCAGGCGAAAGGCCGGGCCCACCAGCAGATGGTCCCACTGTCGTCATGCCACGGCGAGGCTTTGGGATGCGTTAAGCGTGGCCCTCGGAAGACGGGCTCGGTACTATGGTTAAGACTGAGTTAGTCGATGGACCGAGGGCGCGATTGCGTCAGCTTCCAGTCGCGCGCTGCGTGCCGGCGCGGAGCTCCAAGACATAGAAATCGACGACCTCGTAAGTCATGTTCTCCACCGTGAACCGGTTTGCCACATGATGCTGCAGCTCGCCCGCGCGGTCGAGGAAGGGTTGCGGATTGGCTAGGAATGCGCGGAGCTGTGCGGCGAGCACGCCGACATCATCGGGCGGGACGAGCGGCATGTCGACATTCCCGACGATCTCGGGGATGCCTCCGACCCTGGTCGCGATCAGCGGCATATGCGCGGCCGCGGCTTCGAGCACGATATAGGGGAAGGACTCGGCCCGCGACGGCACCACCACGCAGCGGCCGCGGGCGAAAGCCGTGCGGGCTGGGAGCGGTCCGGAGAAGGAGACGCGGGAGCCTAGTCCAAGCTTGCGCGCAAGCCGTTTGAACTTGCGCTCGTCAGGCCCGCTGCCGACGATTGTCGCGCGTCCCGGAAAGGTGGTCTGAATCGCCGCCATCGCTTCGAGCAGGATGTCGACGCCCTTCAGCGCGCGCAACTCTCCGACATAGACGAAATCCACCGCGTCGTCCGCCAGCATGCCCTCGTAGAACTCGTGGCGGTAGAGCCCGTTCGAGATGATCCTGATCGGGCATTGCGGCCGGCCGACGATTTCGGCATAGCGGGTTGCCGCGAACACGCTCTCGAAAATGAAGCCATCGGTAGCGGCCGCGAGCTTGCGCTCCGCGCCGATGGAGAGCCGGCCCATCAGCGTTGTTGGCGAGTAATGCAGGCTGCTGCCGTGGGGCGTGTAGACGACCTTCACCTTCATGCCCTTGCGCTTCAGCTTGCGACCGGCAAGCCGCGCATAGGCGCCGCCCTTGGCGCCGTGGCCGTGCAACACGTCGACGCCGAGCTTGGCGGCGAGCTTGGTGATTTTTGCAACCGTGCGCCAGTCGTCAAAGCCGAGCGGGCGGGTCATGGGAATTCGGGTCAAGCCAAGAGCGCAATTGTCGCGCAGACGACCGAGCTGCACGGCGATTTCATCGCCGCCGGTGCGCGAATCGCACACCACGCCGACTTCCGCCCCAAATTGTGCCTCTCCCAGGGCAAGATCGTGCACATGGCGGAACAGGCCGCCGACAGGCGCGCGCAGGCAATGCAGGATGCGAAGAGAGGAGCTCACGAGGACCCGTTCAGGAACCTTGGGCGACGGCTCTGCGAGCTTTAGAAGAAGCGTTCGAAGACGTAAATAGTGTCGCCTGACTGGACGGGATAATCGGTTGACACCATGACGGTGCTGCTGACGCCCCGAGTTTCCTTGTGAGGCGGACCATGCGCTGACTGGCGCGCTCGGTATAGCCTTCGCCGATTGCCACCGCGCTCTAGACCGTCATGGCGTTGACGCAAGGGTATTGGGGCCGGGCTTGTCGACCTCGCCCAGGATGAAGAACGACTTTGCGTCGACCTTGACGCTGACCTTGGGGTCCTTGATGTAGTGGACCGCGGGCGGGCAGGGGAGCCAGAGTTGCGAGCGCGAAGGCGGGCGTCGTTAACCCAGGTACCGCTCGCATATTGCAGCCGCCGAGACGCAGCGACAACAACTGCAAGCAGAAGAACCAAGACTCGCGTGACATGACTCCTTCTATGCCTTCATTTTACGCCGCGCATGGCTAATGAATCTTGAGCGAGCGTGCCGAAGCGGGCCGCGTTTTAAGCATTTCCTTACGAGCGACCGGTCTAATGCGCAAACACATGAGGAGTGCACGCGGTGACGAAATCGCACAGGCCGGCCGCTGAAGATGTAGACCTCTCCACCCTCGGTCGCGCGCTCTGGCAGGCCAAAGGCTGGATCTTCGGGCTGACGATCGGCGCAGGTCTCATCTCCTTCGTCGCTCTATCCATGGTCAGGCCGCTGTTCACGTCGGAAGCACGCATCCTCATCCAGAACGACGAATTGGCTTTTACCCCTCCGACCGCCGACGAGGGACGCGACCCGCGCCTCATTCAGCTCGACGAACAGGCGGTGGAGAGCCAGGTCCAGGTGATGACCTCTCGCGACCTCGCCGTCGATGTCGTCAAGGCCCTCGACCTCACCAACAATCCTGACTTCGCCAAAGATGAGGGCCTAAGCTTCGTCACGCGCATCTTGAACGCCATTGGGCCCAGAGCATCGCCCAAGTCCGAGGAAGAAAAGGCCGCCAATACCTTCGCTGACAATCTCGATGTGTTTCGGCTCGCCACGTCGAGCGTTATCGCCATCAAATACACCTCCGGCGATTCGCCACTTGCCGCCAAGATCGCGAACCAGCTCGCCCACGCGTATGTCGAGTGGCAGCGCAACACCAAGCTCGAGCAGACCAACGACGCGACCGCATGGCTCCGCGACCAAATCGAGGTATTGCGCAAGAAGACGGCCGAGGCCGAGGCCGCCGCCGAGCAGTTCCACTCGAGCGAGAGGCTGTACGCGGGCAGTAACAACGTCACGCTCAACGACCAGCAGCTCTCTGAGATCAACGGTCAGCTCATCCTCGCCGAGGCGCAACGCTCCAAGGCCGAGGCGCGCGCACGCGTGATTCAGAAGATGATCGACGACGGCGGCGACATCGACGCGACGCCAGAGGTGCTAAAATCCGAGCTGGTCGGCAGGTTGATCGAGCAGCGCGTGCAGGTGCAGCGCGAGCTGGCACAACTCTCAGCGACGCTTCTGCCGTCGCATCCCCGTATCAAACAGCTCAACTCCGAGCTCGCCGACGTGCGCGAGCAGATTCGCGACGAGGCCGCCAAGAACGTCAAGGGATTGAAGAACGAGGCCGAGGTTGCCAGCGCGCGCGAGACATCGCTGCGCAACAGCCTGAACGACACCAAAGCACGGGACTCCGGACAGGGCGACGCCGAGATAAAGCTTCGAGCACTCGAGCGCGAGGCCAAGGCCGATCGCGATCTGCTCGAATCGTTCCTTGCTCGCTATCGCGACGCGAGCGCCCGTCACGACATGGGCGCTGTCCCGGCCCAGGCCGCGATCGTCTCCAGAGCCCACGCATCGATCCTGCCGAGCTTCCCCCAGCGCGGCCCGCTGTCTTTGCTGATCATGGTGGCGACGGTGCTGGTCGCTCTCGCCTCTTTGGTGGCGCGCGAGCTGCTCGGCGCGCCTGCCTCAGCGGCTCCCCAAGCCACAACCGCGGCCACCGTCGTGCCGGCGATCGCCGCCGCTACTCAAGCCGCATGGAGCCCGGGCGGAGCGAAAGACACGACGCCGACCCAAGCACCGCCCAACGCCGCGAGCATGTCGGCGTCCGAGCCTCCCAAGGCCGAGATCAAGACGGCTGCCGGGCCAGCCAATCCGACGCCCAATGAGCAGTCGACCGCGTCCGGGCTGCTCGACCGGCTGCGTCAGGGGCTGGCCGCGGCCCAGAGCGAGCCCATGCGCGCTCAGACCGCTAAGACCGGCCAGACGATCCCACCGCTCGGGGCCAATGACCTCCGTCATTACCTGAACCAGCATATTGCCCAGGCAACGCGCACGCGTGTCGAGGAACCCAAGGTGACCCTGGCGGCACCCAAGGTCGGCAACGTCAAGATCGGCCCGGTACTGAAATCGCTCGAAGGCGTGCTCAATCACATCTTCGCCGCCGCGAAAGACGGCGCGCCGCGGGCCGTGCTCGTGTCCGGCGCCACGCCACAAATCGACGCCACGCAAGAGGCGATCAGAATTGCCCGCGCGCTCGTCGCAAGTCGCGAGCAGGTCTTGCTGATCGATTTGACGCGCGGCGCCTCTGCCGTGTCTGGCCCGCTCGGTCTTCCGCGCGCGCCGGGCTTCACCGATTTGGCAGCTGGCCGTGCCGGCTTCGACGACGTGATCCGTGTCGACATCGAGTCCGCGCTGCAAGTCATCGCCGCCGGCAATCCGGCGGTGAACCCGAAGGGTGAGGAGATTGACCGCTTCATGCGGGTATTCGAGGCGCTGACCGAGGCTTATGACTCCGTCGTGCTGCACGCCGATCGCGACACCGTCAAAAAATTGACGCCAGCGCTCAAATTCGAGCTGCCGGTGACGGTCGTGGTCCTGCCGCAAGGCACGAGTGCAAGCGCCAAGGCTGCAGATCTCGGCGACTTCGCCGCCCTCGACTGTCCGGTCGTGGTTTACGAGCAGACCGGCAAGGAAGGCCGGAGCGGGTTGCTCGGCAGGGTTGCGGCGATCTGAGCGGTCAGCTCTCAACGCCGCGACCGAGCAGATTACGCCGCAAGCGCTGCGCCAATGGCCACACATGCCGGTTCGATTTGATCGCGCGCTTGAGACGCGCTTTGGCGGCAAACGGCAGGGGTCAGCAATGAAGCTATCGAACAGCTTCTGGACCACATTGCCATTCGTCCCTATGCACGCGCCATGCCTACGCCGATGTCGTAGAAGGCAATGCCCTTGAGCTGAGGCCTCCTCGATCTGGCGCTTGAGCAGCAGCGCACCCGGCGACTACCGCTGCCGCTCGTCCTCGGCGAGTGAGGACAGCGCAACGCAAAGCAAAGACGGTTATGGCAGATCCTTCCGCTGAACATGGCGAGCACGGTGCCGTCCACTGTGAGAGAGCCGAGCTGGAGCCGGCTTGGATAGTCGCCCTCGAGCAGAGCTACCTTGGCGATAGAAAAGCGCGGGCATGGGCGCCGAACCCGTCCTTGACGCCCATTGCGGCGAGCTGGCGCGACTTCTGGGCGAAAAAAGGTGTCGAGCAGAGCGAGCCGCGACGCGCAAGGGCATCCTGTTCCCGGTGCACCGGCGGCATTTGGTGGCGCTGCCGCGTATTTCGCTGAACTGCGACTACCAGTCGCTCACCCAAACCGCGCTCTATCTCTCCGGCGCGTCGTTCGCGTTGTGGAACCTCTTCCAGCAGTCAGCGCCTCTTGACGGGAGGGCCGCTGCATCCACCTGACGAGGAGCGCCGCCGGCAGCACCCAGAGCAGCCCCGCAGCGAGGAAATAGGCGAGCTGCACCCAACCCGACGCATCGACGAAATGGCGCGCGCCGATGCTCACCGCCGCCGGCACATAGATCGCGAGAAGTATCAGCAGCGCGATCGTGCCGATCAGCTTTCGTGTCCGTGTTGGCATGATCTGACTTGTAGCAGGCTCGTGCGGCAATGGGGCAGGCGGGTATGGATTGAGTTCGCCCACCACGCCAGTTATGACAGCCGCTATGTCATCGACCATAGCCGAAAGCGTTACCACCCCGCGCGGCGACGCGAAAATACCAGCAAAGCACGTTCGCGCGCTTAGGGTATGGCTTGCGGGGATCGCGCTCCTCATCGTCGCCATGATCCTGGTCGGCGGCGCGACACGGCTGACCAATTCAGGCCTCTCCATCACCGAGTGGAAGCCGATCATGGGCGCGGTCCCGCCGCTCAATGACGCCGACTGGCAGACGGCCTTCGCCGCCTATCAGAAGATCCCCGAATACACCGAGCTCAAACGCGGCATGAGCCTCGATGAGTTCAAAACAATCTTCTGGTGGGAATGGGCGCATCGCTTTCTCGGCCGGCTCATCGGCTTCGCCTTCCTCGTGCCGTTCGTCGGCTTCCTGATCGCCGGCTACATCCCGCGTGCATTGCTGCCGAAGCTGCTCGGCCTATTTGTGCTGGGCAGCCTCCAAGGCGCGCTCGGCTGGTACATGGTGAAGAGCGGGCTGGTCGATCGCACCGATGTCAGTCAATACCGGCTCGCCGCGCATTTCGGCGTGGCGCTGTCGATTCTCGGCTACACGCTCTGGCTCCTGTTCGGGCTCGGCGACGAGCGGCCGGCCGGGCCTGGGCGGGGCTGGCGTGCGCCGGCCTATGTCGCTTGTGCTATTCTCGCATTGATCTTTCTGCAGTTGCTGGCGGGCGCGCTCGTCGCCGGACTCGACGCGGGCATGGGCTACAACACCTGGCCGCTGATCAACGGCGCGCTCGTGCCGAGCGGGCTGTATGAGGCCTCGCCTTGGTATCGCAACTTCTTCGAGAACCCGCTTACGGTTCAGTTCCATCACCGCATGATCGGCTATTCGGTGGTCGTCGCTGCGCTCGCTCAGCTCGCTTGGCTCGGCTGGAAAAAAGCGCCGACGGCGCTCATCGGTAGTGCGATGACGCTCGCGCTGCTCGCCCTGCTGCAGGCGACGCTCGGCGTTTGGACTCTGCTGCTCGCCGTGCCGATCGAGCTTGGCCTCGCACACCAGGCGGGCGCCGTCGCCGTCTTCGCCACCGCCGTCTATCATTTCAGGCACTCTGTCCACGCGCCGCAGGCCGCTGCCACATTTCACGCGAGGGCGAGCGCCTGATCGAGATCGGCGATGATGTCGGCTATGTCCTCGAGTCCGACCGATAGCCGGACCACCTCGTCGCCAGCGCCGGCTCGCGCGCGCTGCTCCTCATTGAGCTGACGGTGCGTCGTCGAGGCGGGATGGATGATGAGGCTCCGCGTGTCACCGAGATTGGCGAGATGGCTGAACAGCTTGACGTTGCTTACGAGCGCGATGCCGGCATCGTAACCGCCTTTCAGCCCGAAGGTGAATACCGCGCCTGAGCCTTTCGGCGAATAGCGCTTGGCGAGCGCTTGATAGGCGTTGCCGGGCAGCCCCGCATAGTTCACCCACGACACTTTCGCATGCCGCGACAGGAATTCGGCGACGGCGAGTGCATTGTCGCAATGGCGTTGCATGCGCAGCGGAAGCGTCTCGATGCCGGTCAGGATCAAGAACGCGTTGAACGGCGAGATGGCGGGGCCAAGATCGCGCAAGCCCAGCACGCGGCAGGCGATGGCGAAGGCGAAATTGCCGAAGGTCTCGGCGAGGGTGATGCCGTGATAAGACGGCGAGGGGGCCGACAGCGTCGGGTAGCGGCCGCTGCCGATCCAGTCGAACGTGCCGCAATCGACGATGGCGCCGCCAATCGAGTTGCCGTGCCCACCGAGGAACTTGGTGAGAGAGTGCACAACGATGTCGGCGCCGTGCTCGATCGGGCGGACGAGATAGGGCGTGGCGAGCGTATTGTCGACGATGAACGGGACACTCGCCTCCTTGGCGACCGCCGCAACCGCATCGAGGTCGGTGATGATGCCGCCCGGATTGGCGATCGACTCGCAGAAGATCGCCTTGGTCTTGGGCGTCAGCGCGGCGCGGAACGAGCCTGCGTCGGTCGTGTCGGCGAAGCGCACCGTCCAGCCGCATTTGGCGAAGGACTGCGTGAACTGGTTGATCGAGCCGCCATAGAGCTGGCGCGCGGCGACGAACTCATCGCCTGGCTCGAGCAAGGTGTGGAACGCGAGCATCTGCGCCGCGTGGCCTGAAGCCACCGCAAGCGCCGCCGTGCCGCCTTCCAACGCCGCCACGCGCTCCTCGAGCACTGCCTGGGTCGGGTTGGTGATGCGGGTATAGATGTTGCCGAAGGTCTCGAGATTGAACAGGGCTGCCGCGTGCTCGACGTCGTCGAACACATAGGACGTGGTCTGATAGATGGGCGTGGCCCGCGCGCCGGTAGCGGGGTCCGGCTGGGCGCCGGCATGGATCGCGAGGGTGTCGAAGCCTGGTTTGCGGTCAGCGGTCATGTTCTGTTCCTAGCGATCGGTGTTGTTGATGCGAATGATCCGGTAGTTGCTGCCGATATCAGCAGAGCCCGGATCGCCGCACCGCTCCAGCGCAATCGCGAACGCTTTCATGCAAAGATTGTGCATCACTCGCCCGCGGCTTTTAGCACGCGATGCTGCACGCCCTTGGCGCCAAGGATCTGGCGGCGGCTGGACAGCATCTGCGAGTTGACGCCGGCCCAATTAAGCTCACCGGAGAGGCGGCCGTACTCGATCTTGGGGCAGCGATTCATCACGACCTTCAGCCCGGCATCTTCCGCGATCTTCGCCGCCTCGTCGTTGCGCACGCCAAGCTGCATCCACACGACCTTGGCCGCGATCCTGATCGCCTCGCGGGTGATGGCAAGGGCGGCCCGCGAATTGCGAAAGATATCGACGATGTCGACCTTTTCCTCGATGTCGGCGAGCGCGGCATAGACTTTTTCGCCGAGGATCGCATGGGCCGCCTGGCCTGGATTGACCGGGATCACACGGAAACCCTTGGTCATCAGATATTTCATAGCAAAATAGCTCGGACGTGACTGATTCGCGCTCGCCCCGACCATGGCGATGGTGCGGTTCGACACGAGAATGTCCCTGATATACGCGTCGCTATAACAATCGTGGTTCATGGGCCGTAGCGGGCGAGGGGATTCGCTCAGCGTGGCCAGCGCGGCTCACGCTTATCGAGGAACGCGCCGATGCCTTCCTCGGCTTCGGCATGAAGCATGTTCTCGACCATGACGGAAGAGGCGTAGGCGTAGGCCTCGTCCAGCGTCATCTCGAGCTGCTTGTAGAACGCCTCCTTGCCGATTTTGAGCGTAGCTCTCGGCTTCTCGGCAACTTTGCGCCCGAGCTCGACTGCCTCGTTTACCACGCGGTCGGCGGCGACGACGCGATTGACGAGCCCCAGCGACCTCGCCGCCTCGGCGCCGACCATCTCGCCGAGCAGCAACATCTCCATAGCTCCTTTGCGCGACACGTTGCGGCTGAGAGCGACCATCGGCGTCGAACAGAACAGCCCGATATTGACCCCCGGCGTGGCAAACCGCGCGTCGAGGCTTGCAACCGCGAGGTCTGAGCTCGCAACGAGTTGGCAGCCGGCGGCGGTGGCGATTCCGTTCACTGCCGCGATCACCGGCTTCGGTGAACGCACGATCGTGAGCATCATCTCCGAGCAAGCGTTGAGAGTCTTGCTGAAGAACGCGCGGCCGCGGTCTTTGTCGTTACGGTGCGCCGTCAGCTCCTTGAGGTCGTGGCCCGAGGAGAACGCGCTGCCAACACCGGTGATGACGATGGCGCGGGTCGCATCGCTCGCGCCGATCTCTTCGATCGCGTCGGTCAGCGCCGCGATCAGCGCTTCCGACAGACAGTTGCGCGCCTCCGGTCGATTGAGCGTCAGCACCGCAACAGGACCTTGGTCCTCGCGCTTGAGGATATCGCCGTGTGCAGCGAATGTAGGGCTGTCGTTCATTTCGCCACAACTCGTAGGATTTCCCTCAACCTCCACGACTTATATCGGAGGTCATGCCTTGCTTCGCCAGGGCCTCGGCCAAAAAGTCCAAGTTACTGAAGACGCAAAGCCTGGTTGACATATGTGGTACTATTGCACCACATAACTAACCGGCCGTTTCTAAAATAGATTTCGTCATCGCTTGACGCTGGCGAAGCAAGCCGTTAGAAGCGCCGATCCTTTGACCGTAAGAGCTGCCATGAAGACCTTTTCCGCCAGCCCGAAAGACATCGAGAAGTCCTGGTTCCTGATCGATGCAGAAGGCCTCGTGGTCGGCCGCCTCGCCGTGCTGATCGCGCAGCGGCTCCGCGGCAAGCACAAACCGACCTACACGCCGCATATGGATTGCGGTGACCACATCGTGGTCATCAATGCCGGCAACGTCGTTCTGACCGGCAACAAGCGCGCCGACAAGGTCTATCACTGGCATACCGGCTATCCGGGCGGCATCAAGGACCGCACCGCCGAGAAGATTCTCGACGGCAACCATCCCGAGCGCGTCTTGCAGAAGGCTGTCGAGCGCATGATCCCGCGCGGGCCGCTCGGTCGCCAGCAGCTCAGGAATTTGCGCATCTATGCCGGAGCCGAGCATCCCCATGTGGCGCAGAGCCCGGTGAAGCTCGACGTCGCCGCCCTCAACTCCAAGAATGCGAGGAGCGCCTGACCATGAGCGAGACGATGACGCTTGAGGATCTGGCTCCGCTCAAGAGCAGCGAGCCGCCGACGCGGGTCTACGTCAAGAAGGTCGACGCCCAAGGGCGCGCCTACGCGACCGGCAAGCGCAAGGACGCCGTCGCTCGCGTCTGGGTGAAGCCCGGACCCGGCAAGATCACCGTGAACGGCCGGGAACACGCGGTCTATTTCGCGCGTCCCGTTCTCCAGATGATCCTGAAGCAGCCGTTGGTCGCCGCCAAGCGCGAGGGACAATTCGATGTCGTCTGCACGGTGAGCGGCGGCGGGTTGTCGGGACAGGCGGGCGCGGTCCGCCACGGCATCTCGATCGCGCTCACGCGTTTCGAGCCCGAGCTCCGAGGCGTGCTGAAGAGGGGCGGGTTCTTGACCCGCGACGCGCGAACCGTCGAGCGCAAGAAGTACGGTAGAGCCAAGGCGCGCAAGAGCTTCCAGTTCTCCAAGCGCTAGTCCTCGCCGCTTCGGCTTCCATCATTCCGGCGAATGCCGAAATGGCCGTTGCATTGTCGATTCCTCCTGCGTCATACCGGCGATAGCCTGTATCACTTGTCCCAATGAGTTTTGGGCTGGATTCCGGCTTGTACCGGAATGACCTAGACCTGAAAGTCTCACCATGGCGAGCAAGAGAACCATCAGAGCAGCGGTGCTCGGCGCATCCGGCTATACCGGCGCGGACATAGTGCGGCTTGCCGCGCGCCACCCCGCGATCAAGATCAACGCGCTGATCGCCAAGGGCTATGCCGGCCACCCGCTGGCGCAAGTCTTTCCCCATCTTGCGAGCCTCGATCTACCGCCGCTCGTCACCTCCGATCGGGTGGACTGGCGCAAGATCGACGTCGTGTTCGGCGGATTGCCGCACGGCACCGCTCACGCCGAGATCGCCAAGCTCCCGGAAAATGTCAAAGTCATCGACATGTCGGCGGACTTCCGATTGCGCGATCCCAGAACTTACGCCGAATGGTATGGCGGTGAACATCTCGCGCCGAAAATTCTGAAGGACGCCGTTTACGGCCTGACCGAGCACTATCGCGACAAGATTAGGAATGCGCGGATCGTTGCCTGCCCCGGATGCTATCCAACTGCGGTGCTGCTCGCTCTGCTGCCGCTGGTCAAGGCGAAGCTCATCCTAGCCGACGACATCATCATCGATGCGAAGTCGGGCGTGTCAGGTGCAGGCCGTACGCTCAAGCAGAACATCCTGTTCTGCGAAACGGGCGAGGGGCTCTCGCCGTACGGCATCGGTAGTCATCGCCACGTGCCGGAAATCGAGCAGGAACTTGGGCTCGCCGCACGCTCTGCCGTGACCGTCAATTTCACGCCCCATCTCGCGCCGATGTCGCGCGGCGAGCTCTGCACCTGCTACGTGCCGTTGTCCGGCAAAGCGACGGCTACCGGTCTGCGCGCCGCTTTGATCAAAGCCTACGCGGAGAGCCCGTTCGTCCGCGTGGTCGACGACGGCGTGATCCCGGCGACTCAGCATGTACGCGGCTCGAATTTCTGCCATATCGGGGTGTTCGCCGACCGGCTGAAGGGCCGCGCCATCGTCGTCTCGGCCATCGACAATCTGGTCAAGGGCTCAGCCGGCCAAGCGCTCCAGAACTTCAATTTGATGCATGGCTTCGATGAAACGCTCGGGCTCGAGCAGCTGCCGCTGTTTCCCTGAGCCTACCAACTGACCCGCATGCTATGCCGTCGGTCTCCTCGCCGGAGGTAACATCGACCTTGGCGAACACACTGGTTTGCTTGCTCGGATTGAAGAAGTTCACCCCGGCGGAGGCCACTCCCCATCGTCGTCCGGCGCATCAGACACAAATTCCAGTTGCCGGACAGCCGCGTGCACGCCAGGCGAGCCGGGAAGCGAGATCGAAATGGTCTCGTCGGTCCTCTCGCGCCTAATCGGGGCTTCGCACGTAGCTTCCTGGCGCGTCGTCGATCGGCTTGAGCGGGCCCGCAGCCGGATCACGCGCCGACACTTTGGCGCCCGAATAGGCCGCTAACCACGCCGCCCAGTCCGGCCACCACGACCCTGGAGTTTCGGCCGCCTGCGCCGTCCAATCAGCAAGGGAGCCTGAGTTGCCGCCCGACCAATATTGATATTTCTTCTTGCCCGGCGGGTTGATTACGCCGGCGATGTGGCCCGAGCCCGCCATTACGAACCGCACCGGTCCACCGAACAGCTTGGAGCCGATGAAAACCGAGCGGGCAGGGGCGATGTGATCTTCCTTGGTCGCGAGCTCGTAGATCGGGATGTTGACCCGGCCGAGATCGAGCTGCACCCCGCCGAGCTGCATCTCGCCCTTGCTGAGCCGGTTCAGATGATAGAACTCGCGGAGATAAAAGGCGTGATTGGCGGCCGGAAGCCGGGTCGAGTCGGCGTTCCAAAACAGCAGATCGAACGGGAACGGCTTCTTGCCAAGCAGATAGTTGTTGACGACGTAAGGCCAGATCAAATCGCGCGGGCGTAGCATGTTGAACACGGCCGCCATGCGCCCGCCGTCGAGATAGCCTTGCTCGGCCATCATCTCCTCGAGCGAGTTCAGCTGCGAATCGTCGATGAATATGAGGAGATCGCCGGCCTCGCTGAAATCGACCTGTGCGGCAAGGAAGCTCGCAGACGCGATGCGGTCATCACCCTTGGCCGCCATATAAGCGAGTGTCGAGGCGAGCAACGTGCCGCCGACGCAATAGCCGAGCGCATTGATTTGCCGGCTCGCAGTCTGGCGGCTGACCGCCTCGACCGCTGCGAGGATGCCCTCGCGCATATAGTCCTCAAAGGTCTTCTGCGCGAGGCGCGCGTCGGGATTGACCCACGACACCAGGAATACGGTGAAGCCCTGCTCGACCGCCCATTTGACGAACGACTTTTCCGGCACGAGATCGAGGATGTAATATTTGTTGATCCATGGCGGCACGACGAGGAGCGGCCGCTCATACACCTCCTCGGTGCTCGGCGAATATTGGATGAGCTGGATGAGGTCGTTCTGGAACACGACCTTGCCCGGCGTCACCGCGAGGTTGCGTCCGATCTCGAACGCCGACAGATCCGTCTGGCTGATCCGGAGCAGGTCCTTGGACTGATCCAAGTCATCGGCGAACGCCTGCATGCCTCTAACCAGGTTCTCGGCGTTGGTGGCGAGGGTTGTGCGCACCACCTCGGGATTGGTGAACGGGAAGTTCGACGGCGACATCGCCGAGACCATCTGGTTCAGATAGAACAGGGCCTTCGTGCGCGTCTTGTCGTCGACCCCTTCGGTGTTGCGCGTGACGTCCTCCGCCCAACGCGAGGTGATCAGATAGGCTTGCTTCCAGAAATCGAAGAACTGCCCGTTGGACCAGTCGGGGTCCTTAAAACGGTTGTCTCCGGGCTCCGGCACGATAACCGGCTCGACCTCCTCGCCCAGGAAGCGGCGGAAGGAGCGGCCCCAAAGATCGGCGTAGCTCTTGAATAACTCGCCTTGCGCCGCCGCGAATTTGGCTGGCTCCGCGATGAAGTGGCGGGCGACCTCGCCAAGCGACTTCGCCGCCTCGCTGACCTCAGACGCGGCGCTATAGGGGCCGTTGCCGTTTGAGTTGGTGCGCTCAGCCAGCGTCGAGAATACTTTGGTCCCTTGGTCGAACAGCCGAACCATGTTGCGGGCTAGCGCATCGAACTGGTTGATTTGCTCAGATCCGTCCGGCCCGGTTGGTCCGGGGCCGCTATTACGCTCCTGCATCAAATTGTCCTTGTTTTTACCCCCAATTAACCACTTTGACAGCGAACTTAGGCGGGACCAGACCGGTATCACCGCCTTTCGCGCAAAAGCTCATTGTGCTATGCAATATAACATGCTGAGCGCGATTGCCAGTCGCTCGGGGGAGCTTCAGGGACTGCTTCGGCAAATGCCTCTTAGAATTGTGGTTTGCATTCTCCTGATAGCGGCGCCGCTTTCGCTCGGCGGCTGCGCCGACACCGCGCCGTCGGAGCGGGGTTTCAAGCCGTTTGCCTCGCTGATGCGGAGCGACGACCAGACGCTCACCAAGGCCGAGCAAGCGGCGGCGATCAGCGAGCTTAGAAATGAAAAGAGCAAGCAGGCGCAACAAGCCGGCCAAGAGGTTGCGGTGCCTCCGGCTAAGGTCGTGCCTGCCAAGACAACTTCGGCGACGCCGACTTCGGCAACCCCAGCCAACGCCGCGGAATAACAGCGGAGACCATCGCTCCCTGAACGGCTTGCCCCTTTGCCCAGTTCTATGGTTCAAGGGGTGATTCTCTCAGGGTCTGGTCGGGACGGGGACCCGCGCGTTCGTGAGCAACGATTTTTATAGAATCAAGCGCTTGCCGCCTTACGTCTTCGAGCAAGTCAACAAGCTCAAGGCTGAAGCGCGCGCCCGCGGCGACGACATCATCGATTTCGGCATGGGCAATCCCGACATGCCCACGCCCGAGCACATCGTCGCCAAGCTGGTCGAGACCGTGCGCGATCCCCGCACCAATCGCTATTCAGCATCGAAGGGCATCAACGGCTTGCGCAAGGCGCAGGCCGCCTATTACACGCGCCGCTTCAATGTGAAGCTCAATCCGAACACGCAAGTGGTGGCGACGCTCGGCTCCAAGGAAGGCTTCGCCAACGTCGCGCAGGCGATCACCGCGCCGGGCGACGTGATCCTGGTGCCGAACCCGACCTATCCGATCCATGAGTTCGGCTTCATCATGTCGGGCGGCGTAATCCGGCATCTGCCGGCGCGCACCGATTCGCAGTTCATGAGCTCGCTCGACAAGGCGGTGCGCCACTCGGTGCCGAAGCCGTCAGCGCTCGTGCTGAATTATCCGGCCAATCCGACGGCCGCCGTCGCCGACTGCGATTTCTATCGCGATGTCGTCGCCTTCGCCAAGAAGCACGAGCTGATAATTTTATCCGACCTCGCTTATGCCGAGATCTATTTCGAGGGCAAGCCGCCGCCGTCGATCCTCGAGATCCCCGGCGCCATGGACATCGCCGTCGAGTTCACGACGCTGTCAAAGACCTACGCCATGCCTGGTTGGCGCGTCGGCTTCGCCGTTGGCAATGAGCGGCTGATCCATGCGCTGACGCGGGTCAAATCCTACCTCGATTACGGCGCCTACACCCCGATCCAGGTCGCCGCCGCGGCGGCGCTCAACGGCCCGCAGGACTGCATCGACGACATTCGCGCCATCTATCGCCGCCGCCGCGACTGTCTGGTCGATGCGCTCACCCGCGCCGGCTGGCCGATCCCGTCGCCTCCGGCCACCATGTTCGCCTGGGCGCCGATCCCCGATATGTTCGCTCATCTCGGCAGCCTCGAGTTCTCCAAGCTCCTGCTGGAAAAGGCCGGCGTCGCGGTGTCGCCCGGGGTCGGATTCGGCGAGTATGGCGAAGGCCATGTGCGCATCGCCCTCGTCGAGAACGAGCAGCGCATCCGTCAAGCCGCGCGCAACATCCGCAAGTTCCTACAAGACTCCGCCAAAACACTGCACAACGTCATCCCCATTGCCTCCAAGGCGAACAGGACGTTCTGATCTTTTCCCATGCGTGATGGACTTAAGCTCGGACTGGCCGGTGTCGGCACCGTCGGGAGCGGCCTCCTGCGGCTTCTCCAGGTGCGTGGGTCCGAACTTGCCGCGCGCGCAGGCCGGGCCATCGAGGTCGTCGCGGTCTCGGCCAAGGACCGGCGCAAGAACCGCGATGCCGACATTTCGCCATTCCGTTTCGTGGACGATCCGGTCGCGCTCGCCAAGGAGGCGTCGATCGACGTGTTCGTCGAGTTGATCGGCGGCGAAGGCGGCGTCGCCAAGGAGGCGGTCGAAACCGCGCTGCGCGCCGGCAAACACGTGGTCACCGCCAACAAGGCGCTGCTCGCCCACCATGGTCCGGCGCTTGCCGCTCTTGCCGAGAAGAACGACGTCGCGCTCAATTTCGAGGGCGCGGTGGCCGGCGGCATTCCCGTCGTCAAGGTGATGCGCGAGAGCCTCCAAGGCAACGACATCCGCCGCGTCTATGGCATCCTCAACGGCACCTGCAATTACATCCTGACGCTGATGGAGCGTGAGGGCAGGACCTTCGCCGACGTGCTGAAGGAGGCGCAGGCGCAAGGATATGCCGAGGCCGATCCCACGTTCGACATCGGCGGCTTCGACACTGCGCATAAATTAGCCCTTCTCACCAGCCTCGCCTTCGGCACGCGCACGAGCTTCGAGGCCGTCTATGTCGAGGGGATCGAAACGATCACGCCCGCCGATATCGAAGCTGCCGGCGATCTCGGATATCGCATCAAGCTGCTCGGCGTCGCGCTCCGCACTGAGAGCGGCATCGAGCAGCGCGTGCACCCGACCATGGTGCCGAAGCATACGGCGATCGCCGAAGTTGATGGCGTGTCGAACTGCGTCGCCATCGATGGCGATTTCGTCGGCGACGTGATGCTGATCGGGCCTGGCGCCGGCGGCGGACCGACCGCGTCGTCGGTCATGAGCGATCTGATCGACATCGCCCGCGACCACATCGTGTCGCCCTTCGGCATTCCGGCCAAAGATCTGAAGCCCTATAGGAAGGCGCAGATGCGCGCGCACGAGGGCGGCTACTACATCCGCCTCTCGGTCTACGACCGGACCGGCGCGTTCGCGGCGATTGCGAGCCGCATGGCCGAGCAGGGCATCTCGCTCGAGAGCATCGTGCAGCGCCGCACGCCTGCTGAGCTGCCCGGTATCAACCGGCGGCACAAGGGCTCGCCGGCCGCCGTGGTCATGATCACCCACCAGACCACCGAGGCCGCGATCCGCAAGGCTTTGGCAGGCATCGAGCGCGACGGCCATGTCGATGCAAAGCCGCAGATGATCCGCATCGAAAAACTGTGATACTGAATGTGATATTGTTGCGTACCCCGACGTGCGGCGACCATGATCGCGTGCGGGGAGGGAGGAATTACCGTGTTGAAGTCGGTGGCAAAGACCGAGCTCGACCGCGCGCTCGCGCTCGACATTGTTAGAGTGACCGAGGCGAGTGCGGTGTCTGCTGCCTTGTGGCGCGGGCGCGGCAACGAGGTGGCCGCCGACGAGGCCGCGGCCACCGCCATGTATCGCGAGCTGGCGAGCTTGCCGATCCAGGGCGTGGTGGTGGTCGGCGAGGGCGAGGAGAACGAGACCCCGCTCCTCTATATCGGCGAAACGGTCGGCGCAGGAGGACCGTCGGGCCATCGCGTAGATCTCGCGGTCGATCCGGTCGAGGGCTCGACGCTCTGCGCCAAGGCACTTCCCAATGCGCTGTCGGTGATGGCGCTCGCCGAGGGCGGCACCCTGCTCAAGGTGCCGCCGATCTATATGGACAAGATCGCCATCGGCCCGGGCTTCCCTGAAGGCTTGGTCGATCTCGACGCGACCCCCGCCGACAATCTCAAGGCGTTGGCACTCGCCAAGGGTGTCCCGGTCGCCGAGATCGCCGTCTGCATCCTCGATCGGCCGCGCCACGCCAGGCTGATCGAGCAGGTGCGGGAAACCGGTGCTGCGCTGCGTCTGATCGGCGACGGCGACATTGCCGGCGTGATCCATGTGACCGAGTCGCTCGAGACCGGCATCGACATCTATATGGGAACCGGTGGAGCGCCCGAAGGCGTGCTCGCCGCCGCTGCGCTCGCCTGTATCGGCGGCCAGATGCAGGGGCGACTGATCGCTGCCAGCGAGCAGCACCGCACGCGCGCACGCGCGGCCGGCATCCACGATCTCGGCCGCAAATATTCCATACGCGACATGATTGCCGGCGACCTCTCCTTCGCCGCGACCGGCATCACGGACGGCTCGCTCCTGGAAGGCGTGCGCTTCACCAAGGAGGCTATCTTCACCCATAGCGTGGTGATGCGCGCTTCGAGCCGCACCGTACGCTGGATCAGGACCGAGCATCCGGACATCAGCAAGTTCGACTGACTCCTTTCGGGGAAGCCAGACCGAATCAGCTACACTCGCTGCTCTCGAGCAAGCGAAGCGAGTTTGGCGTGGCGGCAGCCCTCAAATATCACCCAGCGGACAGCCACTCGGCGTCGGCCCTGCTTGGCGTCGAGCGTTCGGCGCGCGGCTATCGCTGGATTGAGCGGCTTGAGCCGGCGCGCGCCCATCTCGCGAGCTCGATCGCGCAAGTCCACGCTCTTCCGGAGCTGCTCGGGCGCGTGCTCGCGGCGCGTGGCGCCGAGATCGGCACCGTGTCGCACTATCTCGACCCTTCGCTCCGCACGCTGCTGCCGGACCCGGCGCGACTTCAGGACATGGAGCGGGCGGCGATGCGCTTCGCCGCGGCAATCACGGCAGGGGAGCGGATCGCCCTGTTCGGCGACTACGATGTCGATGGCGCGGCTTCGGTCGCCCTGATCGAGCGCTATTTGCGCGCCCACGGCCAGAGCGCCTTGACCTTCATCCCCGACCGCCTGACTGAGGGCTATGGCCCAACGCCCGAGGCGTTGCGGTCGCTCGTCGAAGATGGCGCGCGCCTGATCCTTACCGTCGATTGTGGCACGACGGCTTCCGTCGCCATCGATGCAGCGAATGCGGCAGGGGCTGAAATCATCGTCATCGATCACCATCAGGCCGATGAGGCTTTGCCGCGCGCTTACGCCGTGCTGAACCCCAACCGTCAGGACGATCTGTCAGGGCAGGGGCATCTGGCGGCCGCAGGCGTCGTTTTCCTGTTCCTGGTGGCGGCGACGCGGGTGCTGCGCCGCGAGGGCTATTTTCGCGGCCGCGCCGAGCCTGACCTGCTCGGCCTGCTCGATCTCGTTGCGCTCGCGACCGTTTGCGACGTGGTGCCGCTCAAGGACGCGAACCGCGCCTTCGTGGCCAAGGGTCTGAAGGTGCTCCGCCTCAGGAACAATGCCGGCCTGCGCGCGCTGGCAGACACTGCCCGCATCGACGCGGCGCCGACCGCCTATACGCTCGGCTTCATCCTGGGTCCCCGCATCAATGCCGGCGGAAGGGTGGGCTCATCGCATCTCGGCGCTGAACTGCTCGCCACGGACGACGACATCGAGGCGCGCACAATTTCCGCCAAGCTCGAAGTGCTCAACGCCGAGCGTAAGGCGATAGAGGAGCGCATGCTGGAGGACGCCTTTGCCCGCGTCGAGGCTGTGCTCGCTGCCACGCCCGATGCCCCGATGCTCTTTCTCGGCGCCGAAGGCTGGCACAAGGGCCTTCTGGGCCTTATCGCCGGGCGCATCGCCGAGCGTTATCACCGACCGACCTTCATCTCAGCCCATGAGCCCGACGGCACCGCGACGGGCTCGGCGCGCTCGATTGTTTCGGTCGATCTCGGCGCCGTTGTTCGCGAGGCGGTGCATCACGGCCTACTCATCAAAGGCGGAGGCCACGCTATGGCCGCCGGCTTCAAGCTCGAGCGGCGAAAGCAGGAGTACCTGCAAGACTTTCTGCATCGGCGTCTCTCGGCTCCGGTCGCAGTGGCGGCCACACTCAGACACCTTTCCATCGACGGGGCGCTGTCGGCGCGCGGTGCAACCATCGAGCTGATGGACCTGCTGGATCGCGCTGGTCCTTACGGACCCGGCCACGCCGAGCCGCGCTTCGTCTTTCCGGCGCATCGCCTGTCGCGCGTGCGGAGCATCAAGGAGGCGCATGTCCGCTGCACGCTCGCATCGAGCGACGGCGGTCGCATCGAGGCTTGCGCCTTCCGCGTGGCCGACACCGAGCTCGGCCAGATGCTGCTGAAAGCCGAGGGACTGGCGATGCATGTCACAGGCCATCTGCGCCGTGCGAGCTGGCAGGGCCGCGAGAGCGTCGAGCTGATGATCGAGGACGCCGCCGCGCCTTGAGATGCGTGGCCAGCCGTCGGTCTTGCCTGCCGCGGCAAGCCCTTCTATATGACGAGCCTCACCCGGCGCGCCCCCTTCGTCTAATGGTTAGGACGTCAGGTTTTCAACCTGAAAACAGGGGTTCAATTCCCCTAGGGGGTACCACGATTTATAGGTTCTTAGCCCTCTTTTGTCCAGAAGTTGTCCAATATCGCCAGGCCTATTGGGAATGGCGGATGTTTTGATGCCTATGGACAGAGCAGCGACCCAGATGGATCAGATCATGAGGCGACACGCCTTGCAAGATCACCTGACCGCAAGTTCACGCTTCTTCGCGTTCAGGCTTGAACGTCCTGTTGGCAAACTCAGCCCCGGTCACTCAGGCCGGGTTTTCTTTTGGCCGGTCTCGCGCCGGGCCCTTCTATGCCGGCCGCTGAGCAATTTTGACCAGTTCTTTGTAGGGTTTCCCACTAGCTTATACGAGCGGCGGCCACATCGTCGGTAGCTCCCCGCCCACCGAAGATGTGATCCGCCGGTGCCGGCCTTTTCCCTCTCGGCACGCGCGGGAAATAAACGCGCTGAGGCGCTCAGCCGTGTGAGGCGGTTAGGCGTCTTTCTCCTCGAAGGGAAATATGGAGAAAACAATGATCAGATTGGTGGCAGTTACTGCCTTTGCCTTGGCCGTCGCAACATCGGCGCAGGCCATGTCGCCAGTGCCGCTTCATCAGTCGGACGGCATTGATCACGCAAGTCCGCGAAGCATGCGGTGCTGGAAGGGTTAGAATTAACGGCGTCTGCGTTGCAAGAACCACCAAACGTCAAGTCCGCCGTGGTGTCCGCAGGTGCGCGGTGTGGGGCGCAGGTCACGTTTGCAATAAGTGGGTCTACTGAGACCTACAGGTTGAGTTCGTCCGAACGTTGCCACCCAGCGACACTCGAATGCGTCGACTGGCACAATCGGCTGCGCCCGCTGAGCTGGTTTCCGAAGACACGGGCTATAGAGAGAGCGATCCCTCTGGCGCGGCCCCGCATGGCCGCGAGCTGCTCCAGAAACATTAGACTGTTTTAGTGCAACGATGCATCAGCGGGTGCCAGCGTCCGCCGTGGTGAATGCAGTCATAGCGATCCTTGACGCCATTGTAGTCAACGGCGCCGTTGTGTTTGTTTGAGCTGCTGGTGGCATGAGCTGCGCCTACGAGACCCACGAACAGCAAGCAGAAAATGCACATCATTCTCATAGCGGCATCCTTTGTGATAAAGCGGGGCTCGGTGCGCGCGGCAATCTCGAGCAAGCGCTACTCGGTCACTCATGGCTTGTTTTGAAGGCGGCGCCTTTCGGCACCAGTTCTCATTTTGTTGAGCGCCGACCTGTACCAATCGCGAATTGCGGGGCCGAAAATAGCAATGAGCGACAACAGGATTAGTGAGACTATCAGTCCCGCTGTGATCGCGTTGTTGCTCATGAGGTTATAAGGCCATCCGCGGCGCTTGAGAGTCAAAGGGGATTTATGGCCGTCTCTAACCGGCCCGTATCAGTTCGGGTTTCCCGGTACCTTTTTATGCAGCCTTCGCCAATGGAGGCTTCGGTCTGCGGTCGAGACAGGCCGGCAGCTCTGGATAGCCGTTGGCGTCATAGGTGAGTGGGTAGTCGTCGCC
>CAWFLU010000012.1:0-212990 GCA_963816805.1 uncultured Alphaproteobacteria bacterium | reverse complement strand
TGAAATTGATGGTGTTTGGCCCATAAGGCGCGCAGCGCCCAGATGGATCAGATCTGAGGCGCCACGACTTGCCAACGCCGACCGCAGGGGGCTCGCGATGACCAATTCCCCGGCATAGCAGTTAACCGTCTCGGCGGCATCGCTCCCCTGAGTCAGGAATGTATTCCGATACGACCCAAGACCCAAGGGACCCCAACGACGTCGAACTGAAATGCCGCAAGGAAGCTGATCACCTTTGGTACCAATATTTCGACCTCACAGCGCGCATCGCCCGACGCCCAGAGGGCATGGCAGAGAATGGACAGACACTGCGATCTAGTTTGGAAAATCATCGATCCAACTCGCCTTGCAAGTATCACCTAGACCGCAAGTTCACGCTTCTTCGCGAGTTGATGGATAGGGAGCGTTCAGGCTTGAACGTCCTGTTGGCAAACTCAGCCCCGGTCACTCAGGCCAGGGTTTTCTTTTGGCCGGTCTCGCGCCGGGCCCTTCTATGCCGGCCGCTGAGCAATTTTGACCAGTTCTTTGTAGGGTGTCCCACTAGCTTATACGAGCGGCGGCCGCATCGTCGGTAGCTCTCCGCCCACCGAAGATGTGATCCGCCGGTGCCGGCCTTTTCCCTCCCGGCACGCGCGCGAAATAAACGCGCTGAGGCGCTCAGCCGTGTGAGGCGGTTAGGCGTCTTTCTCCTCGAAGGGAAATATGGAGAAAACAATGATCAGATTGGTGGCAGTTACTGCCTTTGCCTTGGCCGTCGCAACGTCGGCGCAGGCCATGTCGCCAGTGCCGCTTCATCAGTCGGACGGCATGATCACGCAAGTCCGCGAAGCATGCGGTGCTGGAAGGGTTAGAATTAACGGCGTCTGCGTTGCAAGAACCACCAAACGTCAAGTCCGCCGTCATGTCCGCAGGTGCGCGGTGTGGGGCGCAGGTCACGTTTGCAATAAGTGGGTCTACTGAGACCTACAGGTTGAGTTCGTCCGAACGTTGCCGCCCAGCGACACTCGAATGCGTCGACTGGCACAATCGGCTGCGCCCGCTGAGCTGGTTTCCGAAGATCACGGGCTAGGTGTAGAGAGAGCGATGCCTCTGGCGCGGCCCCGCATGGCCGCGAGCTGCTCCAGAAACATTAGACTGTTTTAGTGCAACGATGCATTAGCGGGTGCCAGCGTCCGCCGTGGTGAATGCAGTCATAGCGATCCTTGACGCCATTGTAGTCAACGGCGCCGTTGTGTTTGTTTGAGCTGCTGGTGGCATGAGCTGCGCCTACGAGACCCACGAACAGCAAGCAGAAAATGCACATCATTCTCATAGCGGCATCCTTTGTGATAAAGCGGGGCTCGGTGCGCGCGGCAATCTCGAGCAAGCTTTACTCGGTCACTCATCCTGTTCGTTTAGCCAATCCGACGCGCTCCTCTCAGTGCGTCTATATCCTCTACCGGCAGAGCTGCGCGAAGCCCGGTGTCAGCAGCCATCCAGCGGTTGCACCCGACGCATCCGACTAGGCGCTCACCATAGTGATCGATTTCGACCACCGGGCGTTTGCAGCGGTTGCACCCGCCTATTTCGGATTCATCACTTGCGGACATGCGCGCAAATTTAAAAATGCCATGCCGGATTGGCAAGCCCGACCGGGGGATTCCTTTTCCGTAGATGGGACCCATTGCCCGATGGGACCCAATACACCGTGTAGCGTTTACCGACAGCGCGACAAAAATCCCATTGGCTGGAACCTGAGCTATAAGAGCTCCTGTCGATCAGAGTAAGGGAGGACACGTCTCTATGATTAGTTACATCTTGCCAGTCGCCATGCTGTGAGCTGTGGTCGCCTCTCAGCTTGGGCACTACCCGCCTCAACGTTGCCGCAGCTCACGAGCCCGAGTGATGTTGTGCAGGTGTCAAGCAAGAACAAAGGGAAGAGCCACAAAGGCCACTCGCATAATACCCACAATCATTACCACTCCCACAACCACCATAAGTATCATTACCATGGCCACTCTTATGATCACCGGTATGCTTACCGGCCTCGCGGTGCCATGGGCTGTGTCATCCCCGGTCCGGTTTGGTATTGTCCGTAGAAGGGAACCCCTTTCATGGAACGTCTCGGCATACCCTCCTGGGGCGTTTCTTTCGCCGCCTGCGACCGGCCCGTATAGGTTCGGATTCCCCGGTACCTTTTTATGCAGCCTTCGCCAATGGCAGGCTTCGGTCCGCGGTCGAGACAGGCCGGCAGCTCGGATAGCCGTTGGGCGTCATAGGTGAGTACGTAGTCATCGCCTTGCAGCGATGTCGGCACGCGTGGACCGGTGAAAGCAGCTGTCCGCACTGCGACCATCTCTAATGGCGTCTCGGACCTGCCCGCGCAGTTCACTCCCCACCAGAGTGCGTCACCAATCTTCCTCCTTACCGGCCACCACGCGGTCTCCCAGGCAGCGTGCCGATGCCCCGGCTTGAATGATCTTCCTTTTCTCGCACTGACTGTTCCTGGCTTTTCTGCCAGCCCCTTGTTAGCTACCACCTCATTTGGGGCGCGATCCGGTCCCATAAGGATTTGCCTCCGACGCACGGTTCTCTTCATTGCATTCTTTGCACAGCCCATCATCCACGGCTGGTTGCGGACAATTCCCAGGCCTATGACCATGGGCCGAAGACTGACACTGGCATCTTTCTTTCTCTTCCATTTAGGACTCCAAGTTTTAGTCGATTTCTCATCCTGTTCGTTTGACCAGTCCGACGCGCTATCTCAGTGCGCCTCTGTCGGCAGAGCTACGCGATAGCCGCCGGGCGCCAGCAGCCGTCCAGCGATTGCACCCGAGGCACCCCACCGGGCGCTCACCATAGTGATCGATTTCGACGACCGGGAGTTTGCAGCGCTCGCAGGTCTGTCTGATCAGAGAAACCGCGGAAGCTAGGCGAGGCTACCGCCGAAGCGGCCACATCTACCGAGAACTTCTATTATCGGAACCCAGCGACTTGACTCTCGGTCTGTGGGGCTCCTTTCTTTGCGGGTAGAATGGACTTCAGCCTTATGCGAGCGGAATTTGACTACGCGAGTAAACGTGCCTACGAGAACTCCGGGCGCCGGCCGAGGTTGGCGGCGGTGAGAGTATTGTGACGACAATCTTCTCATACCAAACCGTCAGCCAAATCTCTGAGCAGGAGCTGAGGCAGGACTTGGTTCGTCAGGCTCGATATATTCTTAAACGGGCCGAGATTGCGACTTAGAGGCCGCAGATCCGCTCCACGCCACCCCTGTAGAGAATATGCGCTCGACATGAGTGAGACCATCGCGATCGACTCAGGCAATCGAGGGGAACGTTTGTTCGGCAGGGAAGCGGAACCGAGTCCTTTTTGGTCAGTAGCACTGCTAGCCATCTTTGTGGCGATCTGGACCCTGTACGCTGTCGTCTCCGCGGCACCGGCCGCAATTCACAACGACATGGCTGAGGCCTATGTCTGGGGACGTGAATTCCAACTCGGCTACTCGAAGCACCCACCCTTCTGGGCCTGGATCGCGGGACTCTGGTTTGAGGTGTTTCCGCGCGATGATTGGGCGTTTGCCCTTCTCGCCGCGCTGAATGCTGGTCTTGGCCTCTACGGCTCATGGATGCTCATCGGCGATTTTGCCAAAGGCGACCGAAGACTTGCGGCTACCGTTCTTCTGCTGCTGACACCGTTCTATACCTTTCTCGCCCTCAAATATAATGCCAACTCGATTTTTTTGTCCCTGTGGCCTTGGACGATGCATTTCTTTGTTCGGTCGATCGACGAGCGGCGACTCTCCGATGCGATCCTATTCGGGTTGTTGATGGGCATGGCCCTTCTCTCCAAATATTTTGCGCTGATTTTGGCGGCTACATGCTTCGCTGCGGCCCTTCTCCATCCAAAATGCCGGGCGTATTTTACCTCTACCTCACCTTACGTATCGATTGTTGTCGCAACCTTGCTGGTTGCACCCCATGTTTGGTGGCTAGCGCGGATCGATACTGGGCCTGTGGAGTACCTCAAACACAAAACAGGCTTTGGCTTCGCGACTGTTATCCTGTCTTGCGTAACGCTACTCGCTGGCGTGATCGCATTCCACTCCATCATCGTAGTGCTGATCGCCCTTGCCAAGCGAAGTTCTCCAAAATCATGGGGTGCGGCATTTAGAGTTTGTTGGGCTGAACCGCGATTTCGAGTCCTTGCAACTCTCGCAGTTTTGCCGCTGGCATTATCCATCATGGCTGGGCTCGCTTTCCGGCTGCGGCCCTCTACCAATATGGTAATCGGCATTTTCAGCTTGATGCCACTTCTATTTATTCGAGCTTGCCGGTGCTGAGGGCGACCGTCGCCTCTATCGGCTTGGTCGCGCAATCGCCGTATGCATTACGCTCGGGGCACTGGTGCTATCTCCCGCGATCGCCATCACCAAGTTCTGGAATGGTGGCGACATCAATTATACCGAACCGCGAAAGGAACTCGCACGCAAGGTAACAGAGATTTGGCACGAAACCGTTGGCGCACCTCTCCAATATGTTGCCGGTAGCCAGCGTTACGAGAACGCTGTCAGCTTCTACAGTGCCGACCAACCGCACGTTTTCATACACCAGGACGCGGCTCGAGCGCCTTGGGTAAAGCTCAACGATCTTGACCGAGCGGGGTTTTTGGTCGTCTGTGCCGAGAAGGACAAGGAATGTCTCAGGTCGAGCGCCAGTATCAAATCATCTTTGATACGCCGGGCCGAGTTGACTCTGGCTCACTCCTTTTGGGGTTACACAGCGCGGCCCGTGAGCTTCACCCTTATCATCGTGCCGCCGCGTCCCTGAAGAGCCCTTGCCAGGACGGTCGCTGGATCGGAGGTGCAGAGACCTGTATCTCGGCAGGACCTTTTCATTCGGGTAGCGCCGTTAATGTGGCCGGCACAACCGTAATGTTGTTATCTGCCACCATTGGAACGGCATTTCGCTCGGAAGCCTGTCCGTTTCTTCTTTCTCCCAATTGCAAGCAGCAGGACATGCTGCTCATCGGCATCGATCCACCTCACACCCGCTCACACACACGAACTCCAAACGGGCGCGATGGTAAGGATTATAGAACGTGATCTATTGGTGTCCGGGCTCCCTGGTTTGCGCATGCACCCTACGAATTAGATACATTGGCCTTTGTTTGGTTTCCATGTAGGTACGACCCACATACTCGCCGAGCAGGCCGATCCCGATAAGCTGCAGGCTGCCCAGAAACAATATGGCGATGAGCAAGGAAGCGTAGCCAGGAACATCAATGCCCTCGATCAGGGTGCGGAGCAAAATGAAGCCAGCATAGAAAAGTGTGATGGGTGCTATTATAGCGCCGGCATACGTACACAATCGCAATGGCTGCGTACTGAAGCTAGTCAAGCCCTCGAGAGATAGATTCAGAAGTGCTGACCACGAAAATTTCGTCGAACCCGTCCGGCGCTGTCCGCGCGTGTAGTCGATTGTCGCAGTTTTGAAGCCCACCCAGGCAAATAGCCCTTTCATGAAGCGTTGCCTCTCAGGCATTTGTCTGAGGGCTTCAACCACGGATTTGTCGAGAAGGCGAAAATCTCCCGCGTTGGCTGGAATTTGCACTGGTGATAGCCAATTGTGAAGGCGATAGAACAACATCGCGGTGTTCCGTTTCAGGAAGGTCTCCGAGTCTCTGTCCCGGCGTTCTGGAAGCACAACGTCGGCGCCTTTCTGCCACGCCGAAATAAGGGCTGGAATTAGTTCTGGAGAATCCTGCAAGTCAGCGTCAATAGGAATGACTGCATCGCCGCTGGCTGCATCGAGGCCAGCTGTTATCGCGGCTTCCTTGCCGAAATTCCGAGAGAGCTCGAGGACAGAGAAACGCACGTCACGGTCAACGAGCGCCATCAATCGCTGCAAAGTGTCATCCCGGCTGCCGTCATCCACACAGATGACTTCGAAATGGATACGAGGGATACAATCGAGCGCCCCGCAAAGCGCCTGGTAGAGGGGCTCGATGCACTCGCTCTCATTGTAAAAAGGAATTACGATTGAAACGAGCTTGCTTGATGGTGTCGCTACGGTTGCGTGGCTAGCGGCCGACGAGACCGATGAACGCAAAGGCGCCTTGTTGCCTGCGTTCCCTGTTCGTTTAACAAGCATAGCGGAGCCCTGCCATCAAGCACACCAACCGAGCGCCTTAGCGTTGCAGGCCTCTTCCTCGAAATCCGGTTCAAAACCGTCTTCTATGAACGAGGATGCGGATACGGTAGCGCTAATACTGACGGAAAGATTATCATCGCAAAAGCCGTTGTGACCGGAAAAAGCGGTCACGCCGCAATGCTTAGGGACGAGCCCATCGAGGTCGCGCTGGGCACTCAGCCGATCGTGGGGCCTGCAAGACCCCATCGGTGGCGGGTCAGCCATGCTCTGAGGAACGCCACCCTTTGGAGCAACAGTCAAACCCCCGGACGTGGGGAATTGATCGGTTGCAGACTTATCCAGAACAAAGCCCTGAGGTAGCGAGGCCGACTGACCCGAAAAACATCGTCGAGAAATGGATTCTTGCCGGTCTTGGCGACAAGCTCATTAGCAGAGACGCGCCAGCATAGCGACGTACGACCCACGTGCCGGCGCGCTTCCCTTTGCGATAGCCGACATGAAGGCCCTGGCCGATGACTTTATAATAGGGCTTGCCACGCATCCTAAGTTTAGAGCGCGCCGCACTTGTGTCGAGGTCCGTATCGCGGTCTCTTTTTGCCACAACGAAAACCCCCGGTTCTTGTCCAATCACGCGAACAACGGCGAACGGTCCGGGCGGGTTTTCAACCTGAAAACATGGGTTCAATTCCCCTAGGTGGTACAGACCAAACCCACGCGGCCGCGTTCGGCCTACCATTTGCCGGTGTTCGGCATCGAGGCCCAGGGCTCCTGCTTCGGCTTGGGTCCGCCCTTCTGCAAGAACTCGATTGAGATATTGTCCGGTGAGCGGATGAATGCCATGTAGCCGTCGCGCGGCGGCCGGTTGATGGTCACCCCGTTCTTCTGGAGGCGATTGCAGAGGTCGTAGATGTCGTCGACCTCAAAAGCGAGGTGGCCGAAATTGCGACCCTCGCCATAGGCCTCGGGGTCCCAATTATACGTGAGCTCGACCTGGGCATCCTCATCGCCAGGAGCCGCGAGATAGACCAGCGTGAATCGGCCTTGTTGGCTCTCCATGCGGCGCACCTCTTTCAGCCCAAGCTTATTGCAGTAGAAGTCGAGCGATTGATCGAGATCGGAAACGCGCACCATCGTGTGTAGATATTTCATTGCCATCGTCTCCTTGCGCAGCACCCTTGCAACTGCCTCGGTTCAAGCTTGCGCGAGCCTCGCTGGCGAACCGCCCATTAGCGCACGGCCAGATGTGTGGCAAGCGCGTCACGGTCGCGTCTCTTTCCACACTTGCCGAGCCGATTTTGGCGCGGCATTGTTGCGCGGTGTCGAAAGACCCTCGCTCGGTCGTTCATAACTGAAATTTCTCTCGACGGCAGAGACATTTGCGTCGTCGCATAGCGCATGACGCGCAAAATTGCATGTGCGATCCGCCGCCCACACGCATGCCAGAAGATTCGCTTGTCGATCAGATGCTTGCATGTGCTGTTGTGGAGTCACGTCGAAGTCGCCCGCGAATTGTGGAGAAGGAAGAACGCTTTGGAAGATTCCAGTGGCCTCGCGTTACGGCGATGCTATGTTCGCGAAGAGAGTATTCCAGCCGATTCGTGTGTGGGGCGTCGGTCGGCTGCGTGAAAAGTTTAGCGGGGGAATGCGGCATGGGGGCGAAAGAACCGCCACGTATAGAGGGCCATACCCAACGCGACGAAGAGGCCACAATTGATGTCTTCGAAGTGTCAGGATCGATCAAGTGGTTCGATGCGTCAAAGGGTTATGGATTTATAGTTCCAGACGAAGATCTGCCCGACGTTCTTCTGCACGTGACGTGCCTCCGCCGCGACGGTTTTCAGACCGCCTACGAGGGCGCGCGCGTGGTCTGCGAAGTGCTGCGCCGGCCGAAGGGCTTGCAGGCGTTCCGCATCCGTTCGATGGACGATTCCACTGCGGTGCATCCATCGCAATTGCCCCAGCGGACCCATGTCATCGTCATCCCGGAGAGCGACTGGGAGCGGGCGGTGGTGAAGTGGTTCAACCGCTTGCGCGGCTTCGGTTTTTTGACCCGGGGCATGCAGACCCTCGACATCTTCGTGCATATGGAGACGCTCCGGCGCTGCGGCTTCACCGAGCTCAGACCCGGACAGTCGGTGCTGGTCCGCTATGGCAGGGGACCGAAAGGTCTGATGGCCGCGGAGCTGAAGCCGGACGGCGCGCAGGGTCCGTCCTCTCACTGACGACTGCAAATCTCCGGACGCAGCGCCGCACCCTCGCGGCTCTTTTGCTTTTGCTCGCGCTTCTTGCCGCGCCGCTGCCGGCGTTCGCCGCGGGCGGCGGCACACTGGTGCTCAAGACCGCGACCGGAGATCACAGCTTCAACATCGAGGTGATGGTCACCGATGAAGAGCGCGCGCTCGGACTGATGTTCCGCCGCTCGCTGCCCGAGAAGGATGGCATGCTGTTCCTCTACGATCCGCCGCAACCTGCGACGATGTGGATGAAGAACACGTTCATCCCGCTCGACATGGTGTTCATTTCATCCGAAGCGCGCGTGCATCGCATCGAGCAGAATGCTGAGCCTTTCTCCACCACGCTGATTCCGTCGGACGGCGACGTGGTCGGCGTGCTCGAGCTGAATGCTGGTGAGGCTGGCAAGATCGGGCTGAAGCGCGGTGACAAGGTGATTTATCCCGGTCTCGCCAAGCGCTAACGCCGAGGCCGCTTAGAATAGAATCTTCAGTCCCGGGCTTGTCCGACATCCATGCAATGAACGTTCTGCAAATGGGCTGAATTGCCCAGTCTGGCGATGAAAAGCTTGGTTTTGGTGGTCGTCAGCATTTGCTAAAGCCTTGAGGCTAGCCTCGGGGGCCCAAGCGAACTATGTATGTCGCCCACGGCTGACGGACGCGTTTCGCCGCTGTGCAGTCAAACATGAGCGAATCGGAATCGGGGCATAGCGCAGTCTGGTAGCGCACCTGCTTTGGGAGCAGGGGGTCGCAAGTTCGAATCTTGCTGCCCCGACCATTCCGAACCGCCGTCAAACGAGGACCGACATGGCCGCCCGTATCTACAAGCCCGCCAAAACCGCGATGCAGCAGGGCAAGGCGCAAACGCGCGACTGGGTGCTGGAATTCATCCCCGACGAGCCGAGCATTATCGAGCCTCTGATGGGCTGGACGAGCACTACAGAGACCCGGCCGCAAGTCCGCATGAGCTTCACGACCAAGGACGAGGCGGTGTCCTACGCCACGCGCCACGGCATCGCTTTCCGCCTCGAAGAGCAACAGGGCTCGGAAGTGAGACCGAAATCCTATGCCGAGAATTTCAAATTCGGGCGGACCGACCGTTGGACGCACTGACACGAGATTCGGCTATAGTCTCCCGATCACAAGGGGGTCCCGTAGCTCAAGGGATAGAGCATCTGCCTTCTAAGCAGAGGGTTGAAGGTTCGAATCCTTCCGGGACCACCACCCCCAATTCTGCTCGTTGATCTGTCACGCCTTTCTCTCCTTTGTGTACCCCTCGACGGGCACGGTTGACATTTCCGTTCGCGAGTCATCCTCAAACGCCTTGGCCGCCCCTCGGGGTTGGCTTTCGTCGTGTAGATAGGCCATCCTGAGGCTCCGGTGGCCGCCGTAGGCGGCTATCTCGTGCACCGTCCGCCCCTTTCGGCCATTAGGGTGAGAGTGGACTTGCGGATCGTGTGCGCGGAGCAATTCGGTAGGCCCGCCGCCCAACACCAGGCTTTAACTGCGTTGCCTTAGCACCTTTGCCGTGTACGGCCGGCCCAGGTGGGGGTTAGGAGGAAGGCGAGGGGAGCCACATTGTCCAGCTCCTGAGGTTTGCTGCCGAAATACAAGGTCGCCCGTCTTTTGCTGCTTTAATCTCAGAGCGGTGGGCTATGGCCCTCGGCCCCAAACCGTATACCCCGGGGAAGTACTCCCCCCACCAGAGCCCACACGGAGCCATGCACCCTTGTGGATTATTGGTGCGATACCGCCAAGGGGGACTCATTAGAACGGGCGCCAGTTCGAAGGTGGATTGGGCGAGAATGAGCACGATGGAAATCGGAAGAGCGATCACTGCTGGCCTTCTGGCGTTGCTCGCAATATCAATCTCCGCCGGCCTTCTGGTGCTGCTCGCGGTGTTCGCCCCTAAAATTCGGCAAGTCTATTTGTCAGCGCGCAACCAAATGCGTGGGGCAACAGAAAAGATACGATCAAGAAAGGCGCGAGGTTAACAGAAGGCGTTCACGGTGGCAGGAACCGCGCTCATACTAAAGCAGCTATGGCCTACGATGCCGCAAGGGGGCAGCCCCCCTGATGTAACGAGCTAGGACTTCGCCGCCAGCGCTTGCCAATGAGCTGACGGAGATGGCCAAAATTTGGATCAAGAGGGCTGTTGATTTGGAGCAAAAGCGACCGTCTTCATTTTTTATCACCCAGTTTGATTGGCCGCTCAAGTTTAAGAGATGTTTGAGAAGCGTAGTTATATCAGAGGTCTCGACGTTCTCGCGGGGCAGGGGAGTTAACCGGGGAAGCAGCGAGACGATGCGCCCCAGCGTTTCCCAGGGAGCCATTGTTGTCTTCTTAGGGGCCGACATGAGGCGCCCCGATCGGCCGGAAGCCGTCGCGGCAGCGCTTGGCCATCACTTCGCAATAGGTTCCGTTCTCGCCCTCGATGGCGAACACCTGGTCGAGTTTGGCGCGTGGCGTGTAGACCGAATAGCGAACGTCGTTCTCCTTGCTGGTCACGGACAGGATGTCGAGTAGCTGAATGAGCGACTTTGGGGTGTTGCCGTCATGGCTCCTGACATCCCACCCGCACCCCGCGCGTCCGCACGGCATGATCTCGTCGAGATTACCGGCGGCCTCGGTCAGCGACACGCGCTTGCCAGTGGCAAGGCTCTTCCAATAGAGGTCGTAGTCGGCGTCGAGCGTTTCCCAGCGCTTGGTGTGGGGGTCGAGCACATCGAGAAAACTGTGCGAGGCAAAGCGCCCCTTGGTTCTGAACAAGGCGATGGTACGGGTCTCATAGCCCAAGCGACGCAGTACGCGCCCAGTGAGATTGGCGCGGGTGCTGCATTCCATGTGCACGCGTTCGGCAGAAGGGTCGCGGGCATGGGCGATCACGCCGTCGGCGAATGCCACGCCATCGCCGATCATAGCGCGGAACGCCGCATCGACCTTGTCCTGGCTGTGATCGTTGATGAAGGTGCGCACGCGGTCGACTGTCTGATGGAAGTCCGATCTCGGGAGGATCTGCATCAAGGCGATGATCTCGTCCTCACGGGATGCTAAGCGCTGATCGGTCTGCCAATCGCGCGCCGCTTTGACGCCGTAAGCCGCGAGCGGAACTCCAATGATGAAGCCAAGTGCAGCGATGCCAAGTCTCTGTGAGCGCCGCGAAGGCATCGCAGTCCTCTCGTCGGAATGCGGCCTGTAACCGCATTTGATAAAGTCGGCGTTAGGGTTCTAGGCCGAGAGCCCGTTTAATCAGCGCTCCCACCAAGTTGGCGTCGTTGATTTCGCGCTCAGATCCGCGCTACGGCAATCCCGCGGAGAAACGTTATAAACCGCGTCGAACGAAAGCAATCTCCACTCAGGTTCCTCCATATTTTTGTGCAATACCAAATCAAAGCGTGGGGTCTAGTCTCGTCTCATTTGAACCTTCAGCGCAAACATCGGGTTGGCGCGAGGCTCTTAAAAGCTAACGCTATTGGGGCGCTTTTTTCCGCCCGCCGCAATGAGGGTTGGCCAGTTTGAGAACGTAGTAACCGCAGTGACAACCGGCAGTATTCGCTTAGGCGGCAGACGTAGCTGCACAAAAGCCGGGAAATATCGAATGATTCTGGGAGCCGACAAACGTTTTCAAATGAATGGGCAGCCCGACAACACGCGCCACTTCGAGGGCAGCACTCTGCAAACCGATTGAACTCGTTGAGAATCCAAACAGGCCCGTTCGAGTGTCCCATTGGCCCCAACTTTGGCGCCGGTGCGGCAGCCACCACCATACTAAGGGTTTTTTCCCAGGCGTCTCCCCCTGTCCAAGAATCTTTCGGACTTAGCTATAAACGAGGCTACGTGCTCTTGCATGAGCATGTTCGAGTTCCAAAAGGGCTAACACTGCCAAAATGACTAACATCGCCAGTCTTCCGGCATAATCTCCTGCATGGGAGATGCTGACGCCTGTAGTTTCGATCTACCGGTGCCAGATCTCTAGAGTTTCCAAACCTGGCACTAAAACGCTGCTTCGCTTCTGGCCTGAACAATTTAGGCTATAAGGCGGCGCGAGGTAACTGAACGGAGGTACGGCGGAAATGGCTTTAAGCGAGACTAAGAACAGCGCAAGAGGGAGCCTATTCCTTCGGTTCGAAGGCGCGCTCATTGGGCTTCTCACTTTCTCGGCCGGCGCGGTTCCGCGGCTTATCCCTGTTCTGTTTGGATTGCTTGGTCTCGTCGCCGCGTTTAGCCTCTCCGCCACCGATTGGCGCCGCCTGTACGTTTTCAGGTCACCGCTTGCCATCTCGATGGCGATCTTCGTTGGCTACCTCCTCATAAACGCGACGTGGGCACCCGATCCGGGGGCTAGTCTACTGAAAGCGATGACCGTCCTTGGCCTACTCGTCGCGGCTTTCGTGATTGCCGCGTCCTATTCGCTGCGGGCCCCGGAGCATGTCAGCATCCTGGCAAAGTGGGCTCTGGCCGGGCTTCTTATGGGTGCTGCCTTTCTGTTGATCGAAATTGTCTTTGATGATCCGATTGTGCGCTTCATCAACAATCACATCGTTAAGATAATGCGCGTCGGGCCTAAGAACGCCACCGTTGTGGGCGGCGAGGTGACTCGGGTTGCGGAATATGTCCTCAACCGTAACGCCGCAAGTACCGTGCTTTTGCTCATTCCGGGCTCACTCCTTAGCGCAGCGCTATCAAACAAAGCGGTCCAAAATGTAGTGTTAGCCGCAGTCGTCCTCCTAATCGGCATCTCGACCCTGTTATCCCAAAGCGGCACCTCCACAGTTGCCTTCTTGCTTAGTGCTGTCGTATTTGGACTCTCAGTTGTGGCTCTCCAGACGGCAAGGTTCCTCCTCGTGACCGGCTGGATTATCGCGACGATGCTCGCCGTTCCCCTCGCTAAGTTGCCCTACGATATGGGGTGGCAGCATTGGACCTGGCTCCCGCCGGAGAGTGTGGCGGCGCGTTTTTACATCTGGAAATATAGCGCCGAAAACGCATCTAGACGCCTGCTTACGGGCATTGGCATTCGTGGTACGCGAGATCTTCATCTCGTCATCCCTATCGATCCAAACGATTCAAACCTGGGCTATGCACTGAAAGGGCGCGCGGCCCGCCACCCTCACAACGTTTTCCTTCAAACTTGGCTAGAGCTCGGCGCCATCGGAGCAGTCTTGCTGCTGGCGATCGGATTATCGGGGCTTTGGAGCGTCCGGAATTGGCCGGTCTTATTTATAGCGAGCGCTTACGCGCTGTTCGCAGCTTGCTGCGCGATCGCACTTTCCGGCTTCGACATGTTTCAAACGTGGCTTCTTGGCGCGACATCGCTTGCCTGGTCTTTGATGCTACTTGCCAGGCGGCTCAGTTATTCATCGGCGGCAGTCGAATCGCAAAGTTTGAAAACCGTCCCCCTTGACTGATATCGGATCTCGCTTTGCACCAGCGCTCCGGGCGCTTTTCCAACCCACGCTGGAAGCCGCTTTTCTGTTGCAGCGTGCAAAAAAGCTGCGAACATGGCGGTATCCCAGATTGAACAGTCGTGAGGGCACAGTGACGTTGCAAGCACATCGGATCACAGAACCACCAATGCTCAACATTGACGGACTTCAGGAGACCCCACTAAATACGGTTCCTTTCGAGCATGTGATTGTGGAAAATTTCATCCACGCAGATTGGGAAGATCGGCTGATGGCAGATTTCCCGGCGATGCAGAACGCTGGTAGCTTCGCCCTGTCTACGTTGATGTTCGGATCGGATTTCGCGCGACTCATTGAACAGATGAACGGGGTGGATTTCAGGACCGCAGTGGAGGAGAAGTTCTCGATAAGTTTGGTGAATTGGCCGACGATATTCACGGTGAGAGGCGTTTGTCGAAGTTCCGACGGAAAAATTCACACAGACTCAGAAACCAAACTGATAACTGTTTTGCTTTACATGAACCCTCGCTGGGGAAATGAGGGTGGTCGACTACGTCTTCTCCGCAGCGCAACGAATATTGATGATGCGGTGTTAGAAGTCCCCCCTACCGTCGGCACGCTCCTGATTTTTAAACGCTCTGATCACTCCTATCATGGGCACCTTCCTTTCGAGGGTGTTCGCAAGGTGGTTCAAATGAATTGGGTGGTGGATCAAAAAACGGCAGCACGGGAGCAGAAGCGGCACCGTTGGACCGCCGCTCTCAAGCGTCTTCGCCTCGTTTGAAGGATGAGCGCAGAGCTCACATGTTGGGCAATCACCGAGGGTTTTGCGGGTATGGAGAATCAGTGTGTCGGGCTTTCCGAGGCACTCGGTTTGAGGTGCGAAGTAAAACGAGTACAGCGTCCCCGAAAGCCCGCTTGCCTCCTGCACCCGCGCTTCTGGCCGAAACCGTTGTCAACAATTTCGATTGGTTCCACGGAGAGATGGCCTGACGTTGTCATTTCAAGTGGCCGAGGGAGTGTTGCTGCCACTCTCGCGATCCGCCGCGCCGCCAATCCAAGAACTTTCAACATCCACATACAGTCACCTTATGTGCATCCTTCGTCGTTCGACGTCGTCGTGATCCCCCAGCACGACTCTTTGCGCGGGAGCAATGTTTTGGTGACCAAGACTGCGTTGCACCGCGTGACTGAAGTGCGTCTAGTTGAAGCTGCGAAGAAGTTTTCGGGACGATTGTCGCACTTGCCCCGGCCGCTGATCGCGGTCCTGGTTGGAGGATCCAACAAGGCGGAACAGTGCTCACCAACGGTCATCAAGCGACTGGGCGAGCTACTTTTATCCGCCGCGCGTCAGTCTGGTGGTAGCCTCGCAGTCACGACTTCCAGACGCACGGGTCGCGAAAACGAAGATGTTCTTCGAGAACACCTTAAACCCGTACCCCTTTTTTTTTGGAATGGCGCGGATGAGAATCCCTACTTCGGACTCCTCGCACTCGCAGATGCCATCGTCGTAACGAGCGACTCCGTCTCAATGGTCTCGGAGGCCTCCGCGACCGGCAAACCCGTCCATGTATTTACCCTAGGGGACAGCAACAAAAAGCTGCATAAATTTCACGAGTCACTTCTGGTGGCAGGAGTGACGAGGTGCTTCAAGGGCCGACTAGAGCAGTGGTCGTACGACCGACCGCGAGAAACGCAGAGAGTTGCCGAAATTGTATGGGAACAAATAAGAGCAAGTCGACCGGTGTAGTTCCTCGAACGACTAGTGACCAGTGGGCGCGCCGTTGCTCAAAAACCAAAGACTGCCAAATGCCACAACGTCAGTCGTGACTGTCTGGGACACGCCTGCCGCAATGAGTGGGCATACTCCCATGGCAGGAATGATGGAACGTCAGGTTAATTGCAGTGACTGAAACACCTTCTAAAAGGGTAGCTGTAATTGCGGGGATGTCTGGCTCCTTCCGGGACCGCCAATTCCTCACGACCGAGGTGCAAACCGCCATGCGGACCGTCGTCGGACTGATCCTCGCCATTAATCTGTTGTCGGCGACGGCCGAGGCGGCGCCCAAGCTGCTATGGGAGGCTAAGGGTCTGGCCCAGCCCGAATCGGCCGTCGTCGATCCAGCAACCGGCGCCATCTATGTCAGCAACATCAACGGCGCGATCATGCAGAAGGACGGCAACGGCTTCATCGCTAAGCTGAACGGCGACGGCAAGATCGTGACTCGCGACTGGGTAAAGGGGCTAGACGCGCCGACGGGGCTCGCGCTCCACGACCGCACGCTCTACGCGGTGGACATCGATCAGCTGGTCGAGATCAACGCCGCCTCCGGCGAGATCGTCAATCGCTACCTGGCCAAGGGCGCGTTGTTCTTGAACGACGTCGTCGCCGACCCAGACGGAGTGGTCTACGCCTCCGACACGCCGACCAACACCATCTGGCGGCTCAAGGACGGGAGCTTCGAGCCCTGGCTCGCCAACGACAAGCTCAACAATCCAAACGGACTGCTGGTGCAGGGCGACAAGCTAATCGTCGCCTCGTTCGGCAAGGTGACGGGTGTGGGTCAGAAACAGGAATTGGCCGGGCTGTTGCAGGTCGATATCTCTACACAGGCAATCACCAAGATCGGCAAGGGGGACGCGATCGGCAATCTCGACGGTGTCGAGCCGCTCGCGCCCGCGGGCTATCTTGTCACCGATTGGGCCAAGGGCGCACTCTACCGGGTCGATGCCAAGGGCAAGGTCGATCTTCTGCTTGACCTCAACCAAGGCAGCGCCGACCTCACCTATCTCCCTGACAAGAAACTCGTGCTGATCCCGATGATGCTGGACAACTCGCTGGTCGCCTATCGGCTCGACTAGCTCATCGCGGTTGCGCCCACGCTAGACGATGCTGCGCACCACGCCGCCATCGACGCGCAGCGCCGCGCCGGTTATGGCCGAGGAGCCTTCGCCAGCGAGGAACACCACGAGGTTTGCGACCTCTTCGGGCTCGGCGAAACGTCGGATCAGCGATGAGGGCCGCATGGTGCGCAGAAACTCTTCCTCGACCGCGGACCGCTCGGTCTTGTGCTCTGCCGCGACCTTGGCGAGGAAGTCCACGACTCCCTCGGATCGCGTCGGGCCAGGCAAGACCGAATTCACCGTTACGCCGGTTCCCGCAACGCTCTCGGCGATGCCGCGCGACAGCGCGAGCTGAGCCGTCTTAGTCACGCCGTAATGCACCATCTCAGCAGGAATCTGAACACCGGACTCGCTCGAGATGAACATGATGCGTCCCCAATCGCGCTTAAGCATCGACGGTAGCAGCGCGCGGGCGAGCCTGACGCCGCTCATGACATTGAGCTCGAAAAAGCGGAACCAGTCCTGGTCGGAAATCTCAGGGAATGGGACCGGCTCGAATATGCCGGCATTGTTTATTAGGATGTCGACGCGTCCGGCACCCTCGATCAGGCGATCAACGCCTTCGGCGCTCGAAAGATCGGCGGCGACGCCGGTCGCGGTTGAGCCGACCTCAGAGCTGATGCGTTGAATAGCCTCGGCGACCTTCTGCTCGGAGCGGCCGTTGACAATGACCTCGGCGCGCTCGCGAGCGAGCCCGCGGGCGATGGCGAAGCCGATGCCGGCAGTCGATCCGGTGACGAGCGCGCGCTTGCCGCGGAGCTTCAAATCCATGACTTCAACTCTCCTTTGGCTTGCGATGTTTGGCGAGCCGCGCGAAGCCTGCATCGAGATCGGCCTTCAGGTCGTCGACGTCCTCGAGACCGACATGCAGACGAAGCGCCGGTCCTTGGGCCTGCCAGGTTGTCGCCGTGCGATAGGCACTCGGGTTGAAGGGCAGGATCAAGCTTTCGAAGCCTCCCCAGGAATAGCCCATGCCGAACAGCTGCAGGCCGTCGAGCATGGCCGCTAGCGCTGTGTGCGGAACCGGCTTCAGGACAATGGCGAACAGTCCGGACGCACCGGTGAAGTGGCGCTTCCAGAGCGCATGGCCGGGGTCGGACGGAAGGGCCGGGTGCAGCACGCGTGCAACCTCCACGCGGCTTCCGAGCCAGCGAGCAAGCTCGATCGCCGATTGCTGATGGCGCGCGAGGCGGACGGCCAAGGTCCGCAAGCCCCGAAGGCCGAGATAGGCATCTTCAGGGCCAGGACAGAGCCCAAGATCGGTGTGTGAAATCTCGACCGCGCGCGCGGTCTTGTCGCTCGCAGTGATCGCGCCGAGCATGGCGTCGGCATGACCGACGATATATTTGGTGGCGGCCTGGATCGAGACGTCGACCCCGTGCGTGAACGGCTTGAAGAAGAGCGGGGTCGCCCAAGTGTTGTCCATTATCACCACGGCGCCTGCTTCATGCGCGGCTTGCGCGATCGCCGGAATGTCCTGCACCTCAAAGCTCTGCGAGCCAGGCAACTCGGTGAACACCGCCTTGGTCCGTTCGTTGAGTAGGGCCCTGATCGCGCCGCCGATCAGTGGGTCGTAATAGGTGGTTTTGACGCTCAGCCGCTTCAGCACGTGATCGCAGAAGCGCCGCGTCGGCTGATAGACGCTGTCCGAGACGAGCACTTCGTCGCCGTCAGACACGAAAGCGAGCAGCGTGGCGGCGATGGCCGACAAGCCGGAAGGGGTGAGCAGGGTGCGATGTCCGCCTTCGATCTCGGCAAGCGCTTCTTCGAGCGCCTTCACCGTCGGCGTGCCGAGCCTTCCATAAGTGAACTCCTGCGAATTCGCCTCGATGCTCGCGAGCGTCGGGAACAGCACGGTCGAGCCGCGATAGATCGGCGTGTTGACGAAGCCGTGGTGGCGCCCTGGCTCGCGGCCTGCATGCGCGAGCCTCGTCTCGGCCTTTTGCTTCCTGGTTCGTTTGCTCATAGGCCTGAACGAGGCGGGGGGAACCTCAAAAAGCGCGACCTAACTGCTCGTCTCGATGGGAAGGTTCTGGTCGGCGCCCCATTCCGACCACGAGCCGTCATAGACTGAGGTTCGGCGATGACCGATCTCTGCAAGCGCCAGCGCAAGCACGCTCGCGGTGATGCCGGACCCGCAGCTCGCCACCACCGGCTTGCTGAGATCGACCCCGGCCTCCTCGAACAGCCGCTCGACCTCGGGCGCCGGCTTGAGCGTTCCATCCTTGGCGATTAGCTTGGCGAAAGGGAGATTGTGCGCGCCCGGAATATGCCCCGAGCGAAGCCCGGCGCGGGACTCCGGCGCTTTGCCCGCAAATCGCTCGGCCGCGCGCGCATCGACGATCTCCGCCGTGCGATCCTTGATCAAGGACTTCATGTCCGAGAGATCGCGTACGAGATCGGCATTGCGCCGCGCCGTGAAATGCCGCGCAGTGCGCGCCGTCGGCTCGCCACTTTCGAGCGGATGGCCTTCGCGCTTCCACTTCGGCAGGCCGCCGTTCAGCACGCTTATGTCCTGCACGCCCATGACGCGGAAGGTCCACCACACGCGTGCGGCGCTGAACAGTCCGGCCGAATCGTAGACGACGATGCGCGAGCCGTCGCCGATGCCCATGCTCCGCATGCGTGAGGAGAACTTCTCCGGCGGCGGCAGCATATGGGGCAGGTGGCTCTTGGTGTCGGCGATCTCGTCGATGTCGAAGAACAGAGCGCCCGGAATATGCTCCGCAAGATACTCGGCACGCGCGTTCCTGGCCTCGGCCGGCATATGCCAGGAGGCATCGAGGATGACGAGGTCGGGGGCATGAAGCTCGCGGGCGAGCTCTTCGGTCTCAATCAAAGATGTCTGCGTCTTCGGCAAATCGGCATCTCCGTTGCAAATCTAGACAAATACGCGCGGTGGCGCTTCCTGCCTTAGGTCGAGCCATTGTGGCACCGGCAGCCCCTTCTCGCGGAGGAATTCGGGGTTGAACAGCCTACTTTGGTAGCGGGTGCCGTAATCGCAAAGCACCGTGACAATGGTGTGGCCGGGACCGAGCTCGCGCGCAAGCCTGATGGCGCCGGCGACATTGATGCCGCTCGAGCCACCGAGGCATAGACCTTCCTCGCTCAGTAGGTCGAAAATGATGGGAAGGGCTTCGGCGTCGGGGATTTGGTAGGCCTGATCGACCACCGCGCCTTCGAGATTGGCCGTGATGCGGCCCTGGCCGATGCCCTCGGTGATCGAGCTGCCTTCAGACTTGAGCACGCCGTGCTTGTAGAAATTGTACAGCGCGGCGCCGTTGGGATCGGCGAGGCCGATGACCACGTCCTTGTTGTGATCCTTAAGCCCCATCGAGACGCCGCCCAGTGTGCCGCCGGTGCCGACCGCGCAGATGAAGCCGTCGACCTTGCCCGCCAGCTCGTTCCAGATCTCCTGCGCCGTGGTCTCGATATGTCCCTGGCGATTGGCGACGTTGTCGAACTGATTGGCCCATATCGTGGCGTTCGGCTCAGAGCGGCCAAACTCCTCGGCGAGACGGCCAGAATATTTCACGTAATTGTTGGGGTCTTTGTAGGGGACCGCCGGCACCTCGATCAGCTCGGCGCCCGCAAGCCGCAACATATGCTTCTTCTCGTCGGATTGCGTCTCGGGGATGACGATGACCGTCTTCAGCCCAAGCGCGTTGCCGACCAGCGCGAGCCCGATGCCGGTATTGCCAGCGGTGCCCTCGACCACCGTGCCGCCCGGCTCGAGCTTCCCCGAGTTAAGCGCATCGCGGATGATGAACAAGGCGGCGCGGTCCTTGACCGACTGACCCGGATTCATGAACTCGGCCTTGCCGAGGATCAGGCAGCCGGTCTCTTCGGAAGCGCGCTTAAGCTTGATCAGCGGGGTGTTGCCGATCGCTTCGATGATGCCATTGCGGTAGGACACTTGCGGCCTTGTGGTCTTATGCGGGTTCGATGCGGCAAACTAATGAGCGGGATGGGCTGCCGCAAGACAGCTAAAAGTGCGTTCCTTCGGCGTCCGGCTAGCATGGCTTTGCGCGCATCGAGCGAAACTTGGATCGGCTCAAGGCCCCTCGACCGAGCCGAGCCTCGCCTTGATCAGGTCGCAGCGTACGATGAGGCTCAATATGGCGTCGCCGCGCAAATAACGGGCAATCGGATTCTTGGTCATGCCAGCGACCCTCGAGCAGCTGCTCGTGAGCTTGGATTTAATGGCGGCGAGATCATCGGGCGACATCGCGTTCAGCTGCTCCTCCGAAGGAAGCCGCGCTTCGATCGCGCCGATATTGTTCTCGGTGGTCAGATAGCTCCAGGCGACGAACAGTACCGCCAGCAGAACGACGATCGCCAAAGGCAAGCCAATTCTCTTCATCGGCGAACGGCCTTTCCTTCAAAGCTAATGCAACGTCACCGTCTCAAGGCGCGGGCGACCTTCGCCTCCGGTCAGATGCTGGGTGCGCCGGGTGCCTCGAGCGGGGAGGCGATGTTGGAGCCTTCGCCGGTCTTGCATATAGTGTCACGCTGGTGGCCCGGTTCGACACGGTGACCTCGCCTTCGAGCAGCAGCCCACCATATCTGTCGTCGATCGGTCCGCCCCAGAACTCCATGCCGGGCACGCCGATATTGGCGAAGGCGGTGGTGATGAGGATGGTCTTCAGCTTGAGCTTGGTAATGCGACCAGTGGCGAAGCGGAAGGCGCCCTTAATGGTTTGCAGCGTAGTGTCGCCGATTCCCTTGGCCGGATCGTAGGCATAGCGGTCGATGACCACGCTCGCATTTTCACCGAGCGTAAGCTCGGTATCGTCCATGAAAATGACCTGAATGCGTCCCTGCGCGCCGGTGCGTAGCTCATCCTTCATGTGCATGGGCGCGCCGACCACCGCAGGCTTAGCCGCCGAGGATGCGAACAATTGACGGGAGCGGGGGCATCGCCAGCGGCAAGCAATAAAAGGGTGAGCATCATAGACGAGCGGGCCCCGATTCAGTAGAGGGAAAGGCCGCAGGCTGGGGTGCTGGGGCTAGCAGCCGAGGAATCCGCCGTGATATAGACCGCGAAGTCGAAGGCCTGCGTGCGGCAGCGCGCGGATCCTCAAGCGGGCGTGGTGAAACTGGTAGACACGCCAGATTTAGGTTCTGGTGGCTTCGGCCGTGGGGGTTCAACTCCCTCCGCCCGCACCAACCAACTTCCCGTTGGATGGTATTCTGAAGATCGAAGCGCCGAGCGGCGCGGAACACACGGTGAATTGAAGCGGTATGAACGTCACGGAAACGAATGCTAAAGGGTTGCACCGCCAGTTGAAGGTGGTCATCGCTGCTGACGAGCTCGAGCGCCGGCTTTCCGAGCGCCTCGATGAGCTCAAGGGCCGCGCCCGGATCAAGGGCTTTCGCCCGGGACACGTGCCCAAGGATCATCTGCGCAAGGTCTATGGCCGCTCGGTGATGGCCGAGGTCGTGCAGCAGGCCGTGGCCGATACCAGCCGCGAGGCGATTTCGCAGCGCGACGAGCGCCCGGCCTTCCAGCCGACGGTTGTCCTTCCCGAGGACCAGGGCGAGATCGACAAGATCTTCTCCGGCGCGAGCGACCTCGCCTACACGCTCTCCTTCGAGATCATGCCCAAAATCGAGGCGATGGACTTCGGCAAGATCGCTCTCGAGCGCCCCGTCGCGCTGGTGACCGACACCGACATGGAGAAGGCGATCGACCGGCTCCGTGCCGCCAACCTTCGCTACAAGCCGAAAGAAGGTGCAGCCGAGACCGGCGACCGTCTCACTATCGACTTCGTCGGTAAGATCGACGGCGATCCTTTCCCTGGAGGCTCGACTGAGGATGCACACATCCAACTTGGCAGCGGAGATTTCATTCCGGGATTCGAGGAAGGCCTGACCGGTGCCAAGGCGGGTGAGGAGCGCGAGGTCGAGGCGACTTTCCCGGCCGATTATCCCGAGGCGGGCCTCGCCGGCAAGACGGCGCGCTTTGAGGTGAAGGTCAAGGAGGTAGCGTCGCCCGAGACGCCCGACGTCGATGAGGACTTCGCCAAGGGCCTCGGGGTGGAGACGGTCGAGGCGTTGCGCGACACGGTCAAGAAGCGCCTGGAGCAGGACCGTGCTGGAGCCTCGCGGCTCAAGCTGAAGCGCGCTTTGCTCGATGCCCTCAACGAAGGCCACAAGTTCGAGCTACCGCCAACCCTGGTCGACAACGAGTTCGAGGCGATCTGGCGCCAGGTGATGGCTGACCTCGAGCGCACCAAGCGGAGCTTTGCCGACGAAGGCACCACCGAGGAGAACGCGAGGGCCGATTATCGCGACATCGCCGCGCGTCGGGTCAGGCTCGGGTTGATCCTGTCAGAGGTCGGCACGCGCAATCAAATCAACGTCACTGACGACGAGGTGAGCCGCGCGCTGCTCGAGCGTGTGAGACAATTTCCCGGGCAGGAGCGCAAGGTCTACGATTACTACCGCAGCAACCCTCAGCTCCTGGCCGAGCTCCGCGCGCCGATCTTCGAGGACAAGGTGATCGACTACATCGTCGAGCTCGCCAAAATCACCGACAAGACGGTGACCCCTGAAGAGCTCTACGCCGACCCTGACGAGGATCATGCGTATAGCCACGATCATGAACACAATCACGGACATGACCACGATCACGACCATGACCACGATCACGGGCGTGACCATGGTCACGGCCATGACCACGACCACGAGCATGACCAGGGACCAAAGAAGAAAAAAAAGAAGTGAAACGGCTAGGCGCCGGGGAGGGCTGTCGTCCCCCTTCCGTTTGCCTCATCGAACCCATATGTAGGGGTCTGAACATAGAGATTCGCGAAGTGCGCTGTCCCTGAAGCAAGGCAAGCCCGCCAGGACACCGCCGCCCTCAAGCCTTTTGGAACCTACCATATGAAAAACCCGGCCGATATCTACATGAACACGCTCGTTCCTATGGTGGTCGAGCAGACCAACCGGGGCGAGCGCGCCTACGACATCTATTCGCGCCTGCTGAAGGAGCGCATCATCTTCGTCACCGGCCCGATCGAGGACTATGTTGCCTCTCTGATCACGGCGCAGCTGCTGTTTCTCGAAGCCGAGAATCCGAAGAAAGAGATCTCCATGTATATCAACTCGCCCGGAGGCATCGTCACCTCCGGCATGGCGATCTACGACACCATGCAGTTCATCAGGCCCCCCGTCGCCACGCTCTGCCTCGGGCAGGCGGCATCGATGGGCTCGCTGCTGCTTTGCGCCGGCGAGAAGGGCATGCGCTACGCGCTTCCCAACGCGCGCATCATGCTGCATCAGCCCTCTGGCGGGTTCCAGGGCCAGGCGAGCGACATCGAGCGTCACGCCGAGGATATCATCAAGATGAAGCGTCGCCTGAACGACATCTACGTTCGCTGCACCGACCAGGCCTATGAGACCATCGAGCGGACGCTCGATCGCGACTATTTCATGTCGGCTGAGGATGCCCGCGTATTCGGCCTCATCGACGAGGTGATCACCAAGCGGCATGCGCTCGACGAAAAGATCGAGAAACTGACGCCGGTTTCCTGACCCTTCAGCGGCGGGTGGTCCGTGCTTAGCCCACGTTGGGGCTAACCGGCGAATTGCCGGCAAGTTGGCGGGAGCGTCGGCTAGGCACGAAGCCAGCAAGTGACCTGTCACCGTTGGGGATTGTGGCCTGTTGGAAACACTGGCCTTTAATCAATCCTTGATCAGTGCCGCCCTAGCATGCTGAGATTGCACTTTGGGCGTCCGGTTCGGACGGAGGGGGCTCACACTTTGCGAGGCGGCAAACAAGAAGGCTGGCGTGAGGGCGGAATTCCGCCACGCGCGCCGTAAAGACGAAGAAGAACTGGGTGAACGAATGAGCAAGGTGAGCGGAACCGATTCGAAGAATACCCTCTACTGCTCTTTCTGTGGCAAGAGCCAGCATGAGGTGCGCAAGCTAATCGCCGGCCCGACGGTCTTCATCTGCGATGAATGCGTCGAGCTCTGCATGGACATCATCCGTGAGGAGAACAAATCCTCGCTGGTGAAGTCCCGCGACGGCGTCCCGACCCCGATGGAGATCTGCGCCGTCCTGGATGATTACGTGATCGGCCAGGATTACGCCAAGCGCGTGCTGTCGGTCGCGGTGCACAACCACTACAAGCGGCTCAACCATTCGAGCAAGAACTCGGACGTCGAGCTCGCCAAGTCGAACATCCTGCTGATCGGCCCGACCGGCTGCGGCAAGACTTTGCTCGCCCAGACCTTGGCGCGCATTCTCGACGTGCCCTTCACCATGGCCGACGCCACCACGCTGACCGAGGCCGGCTATGTCGGCGAGGACGTGGAGAACATCATTCTCAAGCTGCTCCAGGCTGCCGACTACAATGTCGAGCGGGCGCAGCGCGGCATCGTCTATATCGATGAGGTCGACAAAATCAGTCGGAAATCCGACAATCCGTCGATCACTAGAGACGTGTCGGGCGAGGGCGTGCAGCAGGCGCTGCTCAAGATCATGGAAGGGACCGTCGCTTCGGTGCCTCCGCAAGGCGGACGTAAGCACCCTCAGCAGGAGTTCCTTCAGGTCGACACGACCAATATCCTGTTCGTCTGCGGCGGCGCGTTCGCCGGGCTGGAGAAGATCATCGCCGCTCGCGGCCGGTCGACCTCGATCGGCTTCGGCGCCAAGGTCGAGGCCGCTGACGACCGGCGGACCGGCGACATCCTCAAGGGTGTTGAGCCCGAGGACCTGCTCAAATTCGGCCTGATCCCCGAGTTCATCGGCCGCGTCCCAGTGATCGCTACGCTCGACGACCTCGACGAGGAAGCCCTGATGCGCATCCTGACCGAGCCCAAGAATGCCCTGGTCAGGCAGTATCAGCGGCTGTTCGAGATGGAGGACGTGCAGCTCTCCTTCGCCGACGAGGCGATGCGCACTATCGCCAAGAAGGCGATCGACCGTAAGACCGGCGCGCGCGGGCTCCGCTCGATCATGGAGGGCATCCTGCTCGACACCATGTTCGAGCTCCCCTCGCTCCGCGGCGTGGAAGAGGTCGTGATCTCTTCAGAGGTGGTCGAAGGCAAGGCGCGTCCGTTGCGTATCTACTCCGACCGCCACGAAGAGATCGGGACGAGCGCTTAGGCGCACGCTCAGGCTGAATAGGCTCTTACCCGGTCTTGGTTTGAGCACGATCTTGTCGGAAAACCGCGTAGCCTGACGTCGGAGATCGTGCTCAGGGTACATGGCACCATTCCTGCTTGTGGGATGGGGCGAATCCCGCTCAAATTGGTGCAAATCCGGGGCGGCGGATACTTGACGGCATCTCTGCCGGTCGCCACCTAAGCAGAGCTGGCGTCGAATAGCCACGGCGGGATGCCTCGACAGTTCCGCCTAGCAAGAAAGCGACGGAACTGCCATGACCGAAACCAAGCCGTCCACGACCAATGAGGGTGCACCGGAGCTCTACCCGGTCCTGCCGCTCCGCGACATTGTCGTCTTCCCCTATATGATCGTTCCCTTGTTCGTGGGCCGCGAGAAGTCGATCGCCGCCCTCGAAGAGGTGATGCGATCCGACAAGCAGATCCTGCTGGTCGCGCAGAAGAACGCCTCGGACGACGAGCCCTCCACCGAGGGCATCTACCAGATGGGCACGCTCGCCTCCGTGCTCCAGCTGCTCAAACTTCCCGACGGCACCGTAAAGGTGCTGGTCGAGGGCACGCGCCGCGCGTCCATCAAGCGCTATACCGAGAACGAGAGCTATTTCGAGGCCGAGATCGAGCGCGTCGAGGAAACCGTCGGCGCCGAGGGCGAGATCGAGGCGCTTGCCCGCTCCGTCGTCTCGCAGTTCGAGAGCTACGTGAAGCTGAATAAGAAGATCTCGCCCGAGGTGCTCGGCACCGCTAGCCAGATCGAGGACTATTCGAAGCTGTCGGACACAATCGCCTCGCACCTCGCCATCAAGATCGCCGAGAAGCAGCAGATACTCGAGATCACCTCGGTCTCCGAGCGGCTCGAGCGCGTGTTCACGCTGATGGAGAGCGAGATCTCAGTGCTCCAGGTCGAGCGGAAGATCAGGAGCCGCGTCAAGCGTCAGATGGAGAAGACGCAGCGCGAGTACTACCTGAACGAGCAGATGAAGGCGATCCAGAAGGAGCTCGGCGACAGCGAGGAGGGCAGGGACGACCTCGCCGAGATCGAGCAGAAGATCGAGAAGACCAAGCTCTCCCGCGAGGCTCGCGAGAAGGCGCTCGGCGAGCTGAAGAAGCTCCGCCAGATGAGCCCGATGTCCGCCGAGGCGACCGTCGTTCGCAATTATCTCGACTGGCTGTTGACCATCCCGTGGGGGGTCAAGGGCAAGATCAAGCGCGACCTCGACGAGGCGCAGAAGATCCTCGACGAGGATCATTACGGACTGGAGAAGGTCAAGGACCGCATCGTCGAATACCTCGCTGTGCAGAACCGGACCAACCAGCTCAAGGGCCCGATCCTTTGCCTGGTCGGCCCTCCCGGTGTCGGCAAGACCTCGCTCGGCAAGTCGATGGCGCGCGCCACGGGGCGCGAGTTCGTGCGCATGAGCTTGGGCGGCGTGCGTGACGAGGCCGAGATCAGGGGCCACCGCCGCACCTATATCGGCTCGATGCCCGGCAAAGTGATCCAGTCGATGCGGAAAGCGAAGAAGATCAACCCGCTGTTCCTGCTCGACGAGGTGGACAAGATGGGAGCCGATTTCCGCGGCGACCCGGCTTCCGCACTGCTCGAGGTGCTCGATCCCGAGCAGAACCACACCTTCAACGATCACTATCTTGAGGTCGACTACGATTTGTCGAACGTGATGTTCGTCACGACCGCCAATACGCTCAACATCCCTCCCGCCCTCATGGACCGCATGGAGATCATCCGCATTGCGGGCTACACCGAGGACGAGAAGATGGAAATCGCGCGGCGCCACCTGCTACCGGCCATGACCAAGGCGCACGGCCTTGAGGCCGAGGAGTGGAGCCTCGACGACGATGCATTGAAGGAAATCATTCGCCGTTACACGCGCGAGGCGGGCGTCCGCAATCTCGAGCGCGAGATGGCCAAGCTCGCCCGGAAATCGGTCAAGGAGTTGCTCACCAGCAAGAAGAAATCGGTCAAGGTCACGCTCAAGAATCTCGAAGACTATCTCGGCGTGCAGAAATACCGCTATGGCGAGGCCGAGCTCGAGGATCAGGTCGGCGTGGTTACCGGCCTTGCTTGGACCGAGGTCGGCGGCGAGCTTCTGACCGTCGAAGGCGTGATGATGCCGGGCAAGGGCAAGATGACCGTGACCGGCAATTTGCGCGACGTGATGAAGGAATTGATCCAGGCCGCCAATGCCTATGTGCGGTCGCGAGCCGTCGATTTCGGCATCGAGCCGCCTTTGTTCGAAAAGCGGGATATCCACGTCCATGTTCCGGAAGGGGCAACCCCCAAGGACGGCCCCTCGGCCGGCGTCGCCATGGTAACGGCAATCGTGTCGCTGATGACCGGAATCCCGGTGAAGCGTGAGGTCGCCATGACCGGCGAGATCACGCTGCGGGGCCGGGTCCTGCCCATTGGTGGCCTTAAGGAGAAGCTCCTTGCGGCCCTCAGGGCGGGTATCAAGACCGTTGTCATTCCCGACGAAAATGCCAAGGATCTCACGGAGATACCTAACGAGCTTAAGAATGTTCTTGATATCCGTACGGTGTCGCGAATGGAGGAAGTTCTGAAGATCGCCTTCACCCGCATGCCACAGCCGATCGTCTGGGAAGAGGCGGGCGAGCCTGCACGGGTGGTGGCACCCAAGGACGAAGCTCCCGCCGGCATCACCGCGCATTGACGGGCGGGGGTGCCCGCTCGCTCCTGCCGTCGATCTGCCTCAATTTAGTGGTCCGGCCCGGGCAACCGAGTCGGACCATTTTTGTTGATTTTCCGGGTTTCTTGCGCCAGTCATACACCACTTGTTTGTGAATTGAGGCGTACCCAAGCGGCCTCGAGGGCGAAACCCCCTCCGATTGGGGCCGAGCGAAAGGATGATGACCCGTGAACAAAGCTGAGCTGGTCGCCCATGTGGCGAAAGAATCCGATCTGTCGAAGGATGCGGCCGAGAAAGCCGTGGACGCGACGTTCAAGAACATCGAGAAGGCCTTGAAGGGCGGAGACACCGTGCGCATCGTCGGCTTTGGCAATTTCCAGGTCGCGCAGCGCAAAGCCTCGACCGGCCGCAATCCGCGCACCGGCGCCGAGGTGCAGATCCCGGCCTCCCGCGTGCCGAAATTCCGCGCCGGCAAGGCGCTCAAAGAGGCCTGCAACAGCTAGGCTTCGAGCGAACGAACCTTTCGAGGCGGAGCCTTGCTTGTGCGGGGCTTCGCCTTTATTTTTGCGAAGCGTTCAGGCGGTCATTGACCGAGCTGGCAGAAGAACTGCTCCTCGCCATTGTCGTCGATGAAGCTGATGGTCGGCGGGTTGCCGCCTTTGTAGACCGCCGTCTGGCCGTTGAGATTTCCGCCACTGAACTGCAGGTTGCCGCCCGAGTTTTCGATCTCGCCGGTGGCGCCGGACGAGTTGGTGTTGCTCGCGCCCTTCATGGTGAAATTCTGTAGAGGCCCGGCGTGCTGAAATACCAACATTCATAACTGCCCGCCGGGGCAGACGATGCCGGTCGCAATCAGCGGTAGAATTGGACGCATGGAAGCCCCCTTTGGGTTTTGCCGCGCGCCATCTTTAGACCTGGACCTAGCGTCTCGCTCCGCGACAAAGTATCTAGGCAAGTTGAGTGAGGGCGGTTAGCTCAGTTGGTAGAGCGCCACGTTTACACCGTGGATGTCGGCAGTTCGAGCCTGTCACCGCCCACCATCATATCGAGGCTCGCCTTGACTTGGCGAATCCCACGCCGTACATGCAGGCCAGTATCGCCTCTGGCCGCACGCCGGCCCGTAAGGGGGTGTAGCTCAGTCGGTTAGAGCGCCGGCCTGTCACGCCGGAGGCCGCGGGTTCGAGTCCCGTCACTCCCGCCATTTTGGCCTCCCTTACACCCAAGAAAAGTGGCAAGAAGAGCCATGGGCCAGCTGCTTCAGACCTATCTGCCGCTCGTCATCTTCATCGGTATCGCCTTCGTCATCAGTGCGGCGCTGCTCGTCTCGCCCTTCCTGATCGCGCTACGCAAACCCGATCCCGAGAAGGTCTCGGCCTATGAATGCGGCTTTGAGGCGTTCGACGACGCGCGCATGAAATTCGACGTGCGCTTCTACCTGGTGTCACTTTTGTTCATTATCTTCGATCTCGAGGTCGCCTTCCTATTTCCGTGGGCCGTGGCTTTCAAGGAAATCGGCGTCTTCGGTTTCTGGGCGATGATGGTGTTCCTGGGCGTTCTCACCATCGGCTTCATCTATGAATGGCGGAAAGGCGCGCTCGAATGGGATTAGAGCCGCACCCCTATCTCGACAAGGACGGCCGTAGCGGCGGACTGATCACCCCTGCCGCGACGAGCTTCGACGTGTTCTCGGACGAGCTTGCCGACAAGGGCTTCCTCACCACCACCGCCGACGCGCTGATCAACTGGGCGCGCACCGGCTCGCTAATGTGGATGACCTTCGGGCTTGCCTGCTGCGCGGTCGAGATGATGCAGGCCTCGATGCCGCGCTACGATCTCGAACGGTTCGGCTTCGCGCCGCGCGGCAGCCCGCGGCAGTCGGACGTAATGATCGTCGCCGGCACGCTCTGCAACAAAATGGCTCCGGCCTTGCGCAAGGTCTACGACCAGATGCCCGAGCCGCGTTACGTGATTTCCATGGGGTCATGCGCCAATGGCGGCGGCTATTATCATTATTCCTATTCAGTCGTGCGCGGCTGCGACCGCATCGTTCCCGTTGACATCTATGTTCCAGGCTGCCCGCCCACGGCCGAAGCGCTCGTCTACGGCGTGCTCCTCCTACAGAAGAAGATCAGGCGGACCGGCACGATCGAGCGCTGATCGGTCCGAACCCGTCCTGGAGCCCTGATGGACGAACCTCTCAACAAGCTTGCTGGCTATCTTTCCGACCGCCTCGGCGCGAAGCTGATCGACGCCAAGGTCGCACTCGGCGAGCTGACCATTGAGATCCCCCGCGGCGACCTCCTAGAGGCGATCGCGCTGCTCCGTGACGATGCGCTCTGCCACTTCGGCTGCCTGATCGATATTTGCGGCGCCGACTATCCCGACCGAGAGCAGCGCTTCGACGTGGTCTACCATCTATTGAGCCCTTGGCTGAATCACCGCATCCGCGTGCGCATCAGGACCGACGAGGCGCACCCTGTACCGAGCCTTGTGGGTCTTTTCCCGGGCGCCGACTGGTTTGAGCGCGAGGCATTCGATCTTTACGGCATCCTGTTCGCCGGCCACCCCGATCTTCGCCGCATCCTCACCGATTACGGCTTTCAGGGTCATCCTCTGCGCAAGGACTTTCCACTGACCGGCTTCGTTGAGCTCCGCTACGACGACGAGCTGAAGCGGGTGGTCTACGAGCCGGTTAAGCTGATGCAGCAATATCGAAGCTTCGACTTCCTTTCCCCATGGGAGGGCATGGACGCCGCTATTCCGGGCGATGAGAAGGCGGGCGCGGCGCACGAACGGGGCGACAAGTCATGAAGCCGACGCTCACAGTGGGTCTCAAGCACCGCTTCGCCTATACCGTGCCCATGAGCAAGACGGTGCCGCAGCTCTATCCCGAATCCTCCGAGCTGGCCGTCATGCCGGAAGTTTTCGCTACGGGCTTCATGGTCGGGCTGATGGAATGGGCGTGCGTGCAGCTGATGGCGCCCCATCTCGACGACGGCGAAGGCAGCCTCGGCACCCATATCGACGTGTCGCATAAATCGGCGACGCCGCCTGGCATGACCGTCACGGTCGACGCCGAATGCATCGAGGTAAGGGGTCCGCGCGCCAAGTTCAAAGTGAGTGCCCATGACGGCGTGGACGAGATCGGCTCAGGCACTCACGAACGCTTCATCGTCTCCTGGAACCGCTTCAATCGCAGCGTTGCCGCCAAGCGGGCGAAAGCCACAAGCAAAGTCGACGCATGATGGCGGAGATCAATACACAGGACGCTGAAGCAGACAGCCGCAAGCGCGCCGACGACGACCGGAAGTTCACAATCAATTTCGGGCCGCAGCACCCTGCCGCCCACGGCGTGCTCCGTCTCGTGCTCGAGCTCGACGGCGAGGTGGTCGAACGCGTCGATCCGCATATCGGGCTGTTGCATCGCGGCACCGAGAAGCTGATTGAGCACAAGACCTATCTTCAGGCGCTGCCCTATTTCGATCGACTCGACTACGTGGCTCCGATGAATCAGGAGCATGCCTATTCGCTCGCGGTCGAGAAGCTGGTCGGCGTCAGCGTGCCGAAGCGCGGCCAGCTGATCCGCGTGCTCTATTCGGAGATAGGCAGGCTTCTATCGCACCTCCTCAATGTCACCACGCAGGCGCTCGATGTCGGCGCGCTCACGCCGCCGCTATGGGGCTTCGAGGAGCGCGAGCGGCTGATGGTGTTCTACGAGCGGGCGAGCGGTAGCCGTATGCATGCGGCTTATTTCCGCCCGGGCGGCGTGCATCAGGACCTACCACCCGAGCTTGTTGCCGACATCTACGCCTTCTGTGATCCGTTCCTGAAAACCTGCGACGACATCGAGACGCTGCTCACCAACAACCGAATCTTCAAGCAGCGCAACGTCGATATCGGCATCGTCACACTCGACGACGCCTGGGCGCGCGGCTTCTCCGGCGTCATGGTGCGCGGCTCGGGCGCTGCCTGGGACTTGCGAAAGTCCCAGCCTTACGAATGCTACGCCGAGTTCGATTTCGACATCCCGATCGGCAAGCACGGCGACTGCTACGACCGCTACGTCGTGCGCATGGAGGAGATGCGCCAGTCGATCCGCATCATGAAGCAATGCTGTGAGCGGTTGTCGACTGAGATCGGCCCGGTCAGCGTCGAGAACCACAAGATGGTGCCGCCGAAGCGCGCCGAAATGAAGAGCTCGATGGAAGCCTTGATCCACCACTTCAAGCTCTATACCGAGGGGTATCACGTGCCGGCCGGCGAGGTGTATGCCGCGGTCGAGGCGCCCAAGGGCGAGTTCGGCGTCTATCTGGTGTCCGACGGCTCCCACAAGCCTTATCGCTGCAAGATCAGGGCGCCGAGCTTCGCCCATCTCGCCGCCCTGGACTTCCTCTGCACCGGCCACATGCTCGCCGACGTTTCCGCCGTGCTCGGCTCGATCGACATCGTGTTCGGGGAGATCGACCGGTGAGGCTTGCCGCGCGAAAAGAAGTGAACTGACAATGAGCGTCCGCCGCCTTGCCGCCGAGCAGCCAGAGAGCTTCGCCTTCACGCCGGCAAATCTCGACTGGGCCAAGAGCCAGATCAAGAAATACCCGGAGGGCAAGCAGGCCTCTGCCGTGCTGTCACTGCTCTGGCGCGCACAGGAGCAGATGGGGGGCTGGCTGCCCGAGCCCGCGCTCCGTTATGTCGCCGAGATGCTCGGCATGGCCTTTATCCGCGTCTACGAGATCGCGACCTTCTACACGATGTTCAATCTGGCGCCCGTAGGCCGCTACTACGTGCAGGTCTGCGGCACGACACCGTGCTGGCTCAGGGGCGCCGAGGAGATCAAGTCCGCCTGCCGCGATCTGATCGGCGAGCCGAACCACGTGACCGGGGACGGCCTACTTTCTTGGACCGAGGTCGAGTGTCTCGGCGCTTGCGTCAACGCGCCGGTCGCCCAGATCAACAAATACTATTACGAGGACCTGACGCCGGAGAGCCTGGTACAGCTGCTTGCCGATCTGAAAGCGGGGCGCGAGATCACCCCCGGCCCACAGAATGGGCGGCACTCATCCGAGCCGATCGGCGGCGCGATCACGCTGCTCGATTCCGAGATCTACAAGAACGAGCTCCCTGACGATGCGCCGCCCAATTACCAGCTCCAGTCCGCGGTCGAACTGGCGCTGACCGACAGCGAAGCGAAACGTCCGGGCGCCGCGGCCAATGTGCGCGAGGCTGCAGTCCCCAAGCCGCCGCTTGCCAAGGGGCGCAAGACAAAGCCCGCGAAAGACAAGTAATGCTTCAGGACAAGGACCGCATCTTCAAGAATCTCTACGGGCTGCACTCTTGGCGGCTCAAGGCTGCGCGCGCGCGCGGCGCCTGGGACGGCACCAAGGCCATGGTCGAGCGCGGGCCTGAGGCGATCATCGAGGAGGTGAAGGCCTCCGGCTTGCGTGGCCGCGGTGGTGCCGGATTTCCCACCGGGCTCAAATGGTCGTTCATGCCGACCAAGTCCGACGGCCGCCCGAACTATCTCATCGTCAATGCCGACGAGTTTGAGCCCGGCACCTGCAAGGACCGTGACATCATGCGTCATGATCCGCAGCTCCTGATCGAAGGCTCGTTCCTCGCCGGCTTCGCCATGCGCGCGCATGTCGCCTACATCTATATTCGCGGCGAGTTCATCGCCGAGCGCGAGATCCTGCAGGCGGCGATCGACGAGGCCTATGACGCCAAGCTGATCGGCCAGAACAACGTTAATGGCTGGGACTTCGAGCTTTATCTGCATCACGGCGCCGGCGCCTATATCTGCGGCGAGGAGACGGCGCTGCTCGAAAGCCTCGAAGGCAAGAAGGGAATGCCGCGGCTGAAGCCGCCGTTCCCCGCCAATGTCGGGCTGTATGGGGCGCCGTCGACTGTCAACAATGTCGAGACCATCGCCGTCGTCCCCGACATCTTGCGCCGCGGCGCCACCTGGTTCGCCTCACTCGGCCGTCCCAACAACACCGGCACCAAGCTGTTCTGCCTCTCCGGCAATGTGAACAAGCCGTGCAATGTCGAGGAGGAGATGGGTGTCCCGCTCCGCGAGCTGATCGACCATTACGCCGGCGGCGTGCGGGGCTGCTGGGACAATCTGCTTGCGGTCATCCCCGGCGGATCGTCGGTGCCATGCATTCCGGCCAGCCAATGCAACGACCTGCCGATGGACTTCGACAGCCTGAAGGCGCTCAAGACCGGGCTCGGCACGGCAGCCGTGATCGTCATGGACAAGTCGACCGACATCATTCGCGCCATCGCCAGGCTCTCTTATTTCTACAAGCATGAGAGTTGCGGCCAATGCACGCCCTGCCGCGAGGGCACGGGTTGGATGTGGCGCGTGCTCGAGCGCATGGCGCGCGGCGAGGCCGAACTCGGCGAGATCGATATGCTGCTCAAGGTCAGCTACCAGGTCGAGGGCCACACCATCTGCGCGCTCGGCGACGCGGCGGCTTGGCCGGTCCAGGGGTTGATCAGGCATTTCCGTCACGTGATCGAGGAGCGCATCGATGCAGGCGCCGTGCGCCCGATCGGCGCCTCGGTTCCCGTGGCTGCGGAGTAGGTCGGTGCATGCGCTGGCTCTGGGACAACGCCACAACGCTCGCGACCATCGTGATGGCCGTCGCGGCGATAGCCGCCCTGATCTACGCCCATCTCTCCATCTCGGAGAGCCGCAACGCCGAGCGCCGCGCCAATGCCAATGAATTGTGGAGAGAGATCCTGAGACTCGCTTTCGATAATCCGAAGCTTTCCGATCCGACGCTGAACCTCACTTCGTTCGACTACGCGGCACTGACCATCGACGGCAGCCCCGAACTGTTCCAGAAATACGAGATGTTCGTGGACACCATGCTGAATGCGAGCGAGGAGATCTTGGACGTATCGCCGACAAAGGAATGGAAGGCTGCGGTGCGCATCCAGCTCAAGCCGCATCGCCTCTATTTGCAGTCGCCGCACTTCATCAATTCCGGCTACCTCGAGCAATACACCCCGAAGTTCCGGGCATACGTAACAGAGGCCTTGCGCGACCATGTCTAAGCTCATCATCAACGATCGCGAAATCGAGGTGCCGGCCGGCATCACCCTGATCCAGGCCTGCGAGCTCGCCGGCGTCGAGATCCCGCGCTTTTGCTATCACGAGCGGCTGTCGATCGCCGGCAATTGCCGCATGTGCCTAGTCGAGATCGCCGGCATGCCGAAGCCGGTCGCTTCCTGCGCCATGAGCGTCGGTGATCTCAGGCCCGGGCGCGATGGTATGCCGCCGACCATCATCACCGACTCAGCGACGGTGAAGAAGGCGCGCGAGGGCGTGCTCGAGTTCCTGCTGATCAATCACCCGCTCGACTGTCCGATCTGCGACCAGGGCGGCGAGTGCGATTTGCAGGATCAGACCATGGCCTACGGCTTCGACGCCGGGAGATTCCAGGACAACAAGCGCGCCGTAGCCGACAAATATCTCGGGCCGCTGATCGGCACCTTCATGACGCGCTGCATCCATTGCACCCGTTGCATCCGATTTATGACCGAGGTTGCCGGCGTGGAGGAGCTCGGCGCCATCGGCCGCGGCGAGGACATGGAGATCACTACCTATCTTGAGCAGGGCATGCTGTCGAACCTGTCCGGCAACGTGGTCGACCTCTGCCCGGTGGGCGCGCTCACTTCAAAGCCCTATGCCTTTAGCGCGCGGCCGTGGGAGCTGACCAAGACGCCGTCGATCGACACGATGGACGCGCTCGGCAGCGCTATCCGCGTCGATGCGCGCGGACGTGAGGTGATGCGCATCCTGCCGCGCGTCAACGACGCCATCAATGAGGAGTGGATCTCCGACAAGGCCCGCCATGTGTGGGACGGCCTGCGCACGCAGCGGCTCGACCGCCCCTATGTCAGGCGGAACGGTATGCTTGAGTTGGCGAGCTGGGACGAAGCGTTCGGTGTCATCGCCGGCAAGCTCAAGGGGCTCGACGGCGAGCGCTTCGCCGCGATTGCCGGCGACCTCGCCGCCGCCGAGGAGATGTTCGCCCTAAAGCTGCTGGCCGACCAGCTCGGCTCGCCCAATATTGACTGCCGCCAGGACGGTGCCGCACTCGATCCCGCGCACGGGCGCGCGAGCTATCTGTTCAACTCGACCATCGCCGGCATCGACCAGGCTGACTCGATCCTGCTCATCGGCACCGACCCGCGCCACGAGGCGCCGGTGTTGAATGCCCGCATTCTCAAGCGCGTGCACCAGAGCGGCGGCAAGCTGCCGATCGGGCTGATCGGCGAGGATGCCGATCTCACATATGCGCACGACTATCTTGGCGCAGGCGCGGAGACGTTGGCCAAGATCGCCGACGGCTCGCATCCCTTCCTGAAGAAGCTCGAAGGCGCCGAGCGGCCGATGCTGATCATCGGGCAGGGCGCGCTCGCCCGCGGCGACGGTGTGTCAATGTTGGCGCTCGCCGCCAAGGCCGCGATCGCTATCGGCGCGCTCAAGCCCGATCTCGCCTGGAACGGCTTCAACGTGCTTCACGCGGCCGCCGGGCGCGTTGCCGGTCTCGATCTGGGGTTCGTGCCGGGGAGGGGCGGCCTCGACGTCGACGCGATGCTCGACGCGGCTGGCAACGGCAAGATCGAAATCGTCTATCTGCTCGGCGCCGACGAGATCCACATGGAGCGCCTGGGCAAAGCGTTCGTCATCTATCAGGGCAGCCATGGCGATAAGGGCGCACATCGCGCCGACGTCATCCTGCCCGGCGCCGCCTATACCGAGAAGGACGGCACCTACGTCAACACCGAAGGCCGCACGCAGATGGCCGCGCGTGCGGTGTTCCCGCCGGGCGAAGCGCGCGAGGACTGGACGATCCTCCGCGCGCTGTCGGCCGTGCTCGGCAAGCCTTTGCCGTTCGACACGACACAGCAGCTTCGCGCCAAGATGTACGCGGCGCATCCGCATCTGGCACTGCTCGACCTGATCGTTCCGGCCGATGCCGGCGCGATCGAGCGCCTCGCCAAGATGCAAGGAAAGTTCGGCAAGGAGCGCTTCGGCCGCGCGGTCGACGACTACTATTTCACCAACCCGGTCGCGCGCGCCTCGGCCGTCATGGCGAATTTGAGCGCGCTGCATTCAGGCTCCGGCGACAAGGCGACCGGCACCGATGGCTGAGTTCTGGACGAGCTACGGCCTGCCGCTCGCGCTCGTCGTGGTGCAGAGCGTGGCGATCCTCGTCACGCTGCTGATCATCGTCGCCTTCCTGCTCTATGCCGACCGCAAGGTTTGGGCCGCAGTGCAGATGCGACGCGGGCCTAACGTGGTCGGGCCGTGGGGGTTGTGGCAGTCTTTCGCCGATCTCCTCAAATTCGTGCTCAAGGAGCCGGTCATTCCGGCCGGCGCCAATAAGGGCATTTTTCTGCTGGCGCCGCTCGTCACCGCCGGCCTCGCGTTGTCCGCGTGGGCGGTGATCCCCGTCGCGCGCGGCTGGGAGGTGGCCAATCTCAATGTCGGCATCCTGTTCATCTTCGCCATCTCGAGCCTTCAGGTCTACGGCGTGATCATGGCCGGCTGGGCGTCGAACTCGAAATACGCCTTCCTCGCCGCGCTCAGATCCGCCGCGCAGATGGTCTCCTACGAGGTCTCGATCGGCTTCGTCATCATCACCGTGCTGCTCTGCGCCGGCTCGCTCAATCTCGGCGACATCGTCGAGGCGCAGGATAGCAGGTTCGGGCTGTTCAGCTGGTATTGGCTGCCGCTCTTCCCGATGTTCGTCGTGTTCTTCGTCTCGGCGCTCGCCGAGACCAACCGCCCGCCCTTCGACCTACTGGAGGCCGAGTCCGAGCTGGTCGCGGGCTTCATGGTCGAATATTCGTCGACCCCCTATATGCTCTTCATGCTCGGCGAATATGTCGCCGTGGTGCTGATGTGCGCGCTGGGCACGATTCTGTTCCTGGGCGGCTGGCTGCCGCCGTTTCCCGTGGTGCCCCTCACCTGGATCCCGGGCGTGCTATGGTTCACGCTCAAGGTGTGCTTCCTGTTCTTCCTGTTCGCCATGGTCAAAGCCATGGTGCCGCGCTATCGCTACGACCAGCTGATGCGGCTTGGCTGGAAGGTCTTCCTGCCCCTGTCGCTTGGATTTGTCGTGCTGGTCGCGGCGATATTGCAGCTCTGGCAGCACCGCGCCTGAAGGAGAGCCTGTCGTGAAGCGTCTCGCCGACGCAGCTAAGTCGATGTTGCTGATGGAATTTCTGTCAGCCTTCTGGCTTGCTCTCAAATATTTCGTGGCGCCCAAGGCGACCATCAACTACCCGTTCGAGAAGGGACCGCTCTCGCCCCGGTTCCGCGGCGAGCATGCGTTGAGGCGCTACCCCAACGGCGAGGAGCGCTGCATCGCCTGCAAGCTGTGCGAGGCGATCTGCCCGGCCCAAGCCATCACCATCGAGGCGGCCCCGCGCCGCGACGACGGCACGCGCCGCACCACCCGTTACGACATCGACATGGTGAAATGCATCTATTGCGGCTTCTGCCAGGAGGCCTGTCCGGTCGATGCCATCGTTGAGGGGCCCAATTTCGAGTTCGCCACCGAGACCCGCGAGGAGCTCTATTACGACAAGGAGCGGCTGCTAGCGAACGGCGACCGCTGGGAGCGCGAGATCGCCAAGAACCTGGCGCTCGACGCGCCTTACAGGTGAGGGGTCGTTGGGGTATCTTGCGAACGCATCCACGTCATGCCCGGCCTTGTGCCGGGCATCCACGTTTTGCTGGCTCTCCTGCAATGGAAATCGTGGATGGCCGGGTCAAGCCCGGCCATGACAAAAATCGTAATTCGGGCAAAGACGTCTCGATGATTCTGCCGGCGCTGTTCTTCTATCTGTTCGCCATCCTGTGCGTCGGCGCGGCCTTCATGGTCATCTCCGTCAAGAACCCCGTGCACGCGGTGCTGTTCCTGATCCTCGCCTTCTTCAACGCCGCGGGCCTGTTCGTTCTGCTGGGCGCCGAGTTCCTGGCGATGATCCTGATTGTGGTCTATGTCGGCGCGGTGCTGGTGCTTTTCCTGTTCGTGGTGATGATGCTCGACGTCGATTTCGCCGAGCTCCGCGCCGGCTTCCTCAAATATCTGCCGATCGGCGCCACAATCGGGCTTCTGCTGCTGGTCGAGCTGGTGCTGATTGTCGGCGCCTGGATCACGGCGCCCGAGATCGTAGCGCAAGCGCCGACGCCGCCCATTGCGCAAATGAGCAACACGGCAGCCCTCGGCGCCATCCTCTATACGCGCTACGTGTACCTGTTTGAGGCTGCCGGCCTCATCCTGCTCGTCGCCATGGTCGGCGCCATCGTGCTTACCCTCCAGCACAAGCGCAACGTGAAGCGGCAGAATATCTCGGCGCAGATCGGCCGCACGCGCGAAGAGGCGGTCGAGCTGGTCGACGTCCAATCAGGCAGGGGGCTCGGATGAGGATGTTGGTCTCGCAAGACTCCGCCTCTTGGTTTCCCTCCCCCCTTGTGGGGGAGGGCAGCGGCGCCCCGACGCGCAGCGCCGGCGTGGTGCCGCGGGAGGGGGGTGGACGACAGGCTCGGAACCTGAAGCTAGGCCCTACCCCCTTCGGCGCCGCAAGCGGCGCCTGCTCCCCCACAAGGGGGGAGCGGGGTAATTGCCGTGGCGTTTCGGCAAAACGGAGAAAGCGATGACGATCGGACTGTCGCATTATCTCACCGTCGCCGCGATCCTGTTCACGCTCGGCATCTTCGGTATCTTCCTGAACCGCAAGAACGTGATCGTCATTCTGATGAGCGTCGAATTGATGCTGCTTGCGGTAAACCTCAATCTCGTCGCCTTCTCCTCGTTTCATGGCGACCTGGTCGGCCAGGTGTTCGCCCTGATCGTGCTGACCGTCGCCGCCGCGGAAGCCGCCATCGGCCTCGCCCTCATCGTCGTCTATTTCCGCAACCGGCACACCATCGACGTGGCCGAGATCGACCTCCTCAAGGGCTGAGCGCGGCGCATGTATCAGGCGATCCTCCTCCTTCCGCTGCTCGGCGCGATCTTCGCCGGCTTCTTCGGCCGGCTGGTCGGCGCGCGCTCATCCGAGGTCATCACCACGACGCTGGTGCTGATCACGGCGCTGCTCTCTTATCTCGCCTTCTACCAGGTGGCGCTGAACGGCCAGGAGGAGCGCATCGAGCTGCTGCGCTGGATCGATTCCGGCGCGCTCAAATCGGCGTGGTCGCTCAGGATCGACACGCTGACCGCGGTGATGCTGGTGGTGGTGACCACGGTGTCGGGCCTCGTGCATCTCTACTCCATCGGCTACATGGAGGACGACCCGCACCGGCCGCGCTTCTTCGCTTATCTCTCGCTGTTCACTTTCGCCATGCTGGCGCTGGTCACGGCCGACGATTTCCTTCAGCTGTTCTTCGGCTGGGAGGGCGTCGGCCTCGCCTCCTACCTCCTGATCGGCTTCTGGTATCACAAGCCCTCGGCGTGCAACGCCGCCATCAAGGCGTTCATCGTCAACCGCGTCGGCGATTTCGGCTTCGCGCTCGGCATCTTCGCCGTGTTCACCCTGTTCAACTCGGTGCAATACGACACTGTGTTCGCCTCGGCGCCGGACCAGGTCGGTAAGACCATGGAGTTCCTGGGATATCAGGTCGACGCGCTGACGCTGATCTGCCTGCTGCTGTTCATGGGCGCGATGGGCAAGTCGGCGCAGTTCCTGCTGCATACCTGGCTGCCAGACGCCATGGAGGGCCCGACCCCCGTGTCGGCGTTGATCCATGCCGCGACCATGGTCACGGCCGGCGTGTTCATGGTGGCACGCCTTTCGCCACTATTCGAGCTGGCGCCGATCGCGCTCGGCTTCGTCACCATCATCGGCGCGACCACCGCCTTCTTCGCCGCGACCGTCGGGCTGGTGCAGACCGACATCAAGCGCGTGGTCGCCTATTCGACCTGCTCGCAGCTCGGCTACATGTTCGCGGCTGAAGGCGTCGGAGCTTACGGCGCCGGCATGTTCCACTTGTTCACCCACGCGTCGTTCAAGGCGCTGCTGTTCCTGGGCGCGGGCGCGGTGATCCACGCGCTCCATCACGAGCAGGACATGCGCCGCATGGGCGGCTTGCGCAAGGTGCTACCCTTCACCGTCGCCATGATGCTGATCGGCACGCTGTCGCTGACGGGCTTCCCGTTCACCTCGGGTTTCGTCTCCAAGGACGCCATCATCGAGGCGACCTACGCGGCGCACAGCTCGGTCGGCAACTATGCGTTCGTTCTGACGCTGATCGCCGCCGTGCTGACCTCGTTCTATTCCTGGCGGCTGATGTTTCTCGTCTTCGAGGGAAAGCCGCGCGAGCCCAAGGAGGTTCTCGCGCATGCGCATGAGCCACCATGGACGATGGGCGTGCCGCTCATCCTGCTCGCGCTCGGCGCGCTGCTGTTGGGCGTGTTGTTCTCGCATTTCTTCATCGGCAGCGGCCAGGAGGAGTTCTGGCGGGGCTCGCTCGTCACCCATGCCGAGCCGCATCAAGAGGTGCCGAGCTGGGTGTTGGCCGCGCCGACGCTCGCCATGGCGGCAGGCTTCGCTACCGCCTGGTATTTCTACATCACCAACCCGCTGGTGCCGTTCGGGCTCTCCAAGCGCTTCCGCGGCGCCTACCTCTTCCTGCTCAACGCCTGGTATTTCGACGCGCTGTACGATGCGATCTTCGTCCGGCCGGCGAAGTGGCTCGGCCGCTTCCTGTGGAAGACCGGCGACGGCACGGTGATCGACGGCATCGGACCCGACGGCGTCGCGGCGCGCGTCATCGACATCACCAACCGCGTGGTCAAGCTTCAATCGGGCTACATCTTTCACTACGCCTTCGCCATGCTGATCGGCGTCGCATTGCTGATCACTTATTTCATCTTCGCTGGCGGGGGGCTCAAGCCGTGAGCTACGCCTGGCCGATCCTCTCGACCGTCACCTTCCTGCCGCTGTTCGGCGCACTCCTGATCGCCATCCTCGGCGGAGAGGATGAGAGTACCTTCCGCAACGCGCGCTTCATCGCGCTGTGGACCACGCTCGTCACCTTCGGCCTGTCGCTCATCCTGTGGCGAGACTTCGATCAGACCACGGCGCAATTCCAGTTCGTCGAGCTCAAGCCCTGGCTCGGTCCGATCAGCTACCATATGGGCATCGACGGCATCTCCATGCCGTTCGTGCTGCTGACCACCTTCCTCATGCCGCTCTGCATTCTGTCGAGTTGGATCGCGATCACCGCGCGTGTGAAGGAATACATGATCGCCTTCCTCGTGCTCGAGACGCTGATGATTGGCGTGTTCACCTCGCTCGACCTCGTGCTGTTCTATCTGTTCTTCGAGGGCGGGCTGATCCCGATGTTCCTGATCATCGGCATTTGGGGCGGGCAGCGCCGCGTCTATGCGAGCTTCAAGTTCTTCCTCTACACGCTCGTGGGCTCGCTGCTGATGTTGCTCGCCATCATGGCGATCTATTGGGAGGCCGGCACCACCGACATCCCGGCGCTGCTCACCCACGGCTTTCCGCCGAAGATGCAGACTTGGCTGTGGTTCGCCTTCCTCGCCTCGTTCGCGGTGAAGCTGCCGATGTGGCCGGTGCATACCTGGCTGCCGGACGCCCATGTCGAGGCGCCGACGGCAGGCTCCGTAATCCTCGCCGGCATCCTGCTGAAGATGGGCGGCTACGGCTTTCTGCGCTTTTCGATCCCGATGTTTCCGCTCGCCTCAGCCTCGTTTGCACCGCTCATCTTCGCGCTGTCGGTGATCGCCATCATCTACACCTCGCTGGTCGCTCTCGCGCAGGAGGACGTCAAGAAGCTCATCGCCTATTCCTCGGTCGCGCATATGGGCTTCGTCACCATCGGCGTGTTCACGCTCACCATGCAGGGCCTGCAAGGCGGCATCTTCCAGATGCTGTCGCACGGCATCGTCTCCGCCGCGCTCTTCCTCTGCGTCGGCGTGATCTACGACCGCATGCATACCCGCGAGATCGCGGCATTCGGCGGGCTCGCCGACCGCATGCCGATCTATGCCTTCTGCTTCATGGTGTTCACGCTCGCCAATGTCGGGCTACCCGGCACGTCCGGCTTCGTCGGCGAGTTCCTGAGCCTGACAGGGGCGTTCCGCATCAACACCTGGGTCGCGTTCCTCGCCACCACCGGCATCATCCTGTCGGCCGCGTACGCGCTCTACCTCTATCGCCGTCTCATCTTCGGCAGACTGGAGAAGGCGAACCTCAAGTTCATCACCGACCTGACCTGGCGCGAGGTCGCGGTGATGACGCCGCTCGTCGCGCTCACCATCCTGTTCGGCATCTATCCCGCGCCGATTCTCGATGCGTCGGCCGTCTCGGTCGATGCCCTGATCAAGACCTATCACGCAAGCCTTGCCGCCGCCGAGCAAGCGAGGCTCGCGACGCAACTCGCTCTGGCGCCGTGAGGGGGTAAATTCTATGCTCGAAACCCTCAATCTCGAATTTATCCTTCCCGAGCTGATCCTAAGCTGCGGCGCCATGGCGCTGCTGATGATCGGCGTCGCCACCAAGCGCGAACGGGGCGAACTCGTGCTCTGGCTCGCCATTCTCATCATCGGCGCAGCCGGCGTGTTCGTCGCCCGCGGCGAAGGCACCGCGACGCTGTTCTCAGGCAGCTTCATCGTCGATCCTTATGCCCGCGTCTTGAAGCTGCTGACGCTGACCGGCGCGGCCGCGGCGCTGCTCATGTCGATCGACTATTGGCGCCGGGCAGGGGGGCTGCGATTTGAGTTCCCCGTGCTCGTTCTGCTCGCCACGACCGGCATGATGATGATGATCTCGGCCAACGATCTCATCTCGCTCTATGTCGGACTTGAGCTCCAGAGCCTCGCGCTCTACGTCGTCGCCGCCTTCAAGCGCGACTCCGCGCGCTCGGCGGAAGCCGGGCTAAAATATTTCGTCCTCGGCGCGCTCTCCTCCGGCATGCTGCTCTATGGCGCCTCGCTGGTATATGGCTTTACCGGCTCGACCGACTTCGCCACCATCGCCGCTTCGGTGCAGCCGTCAGGCGCCAATCTCGGGCTGATCTTCGGCCTCGTATTTCTGATGGCGGGCTTCGCCTTCAAGATCTCCGCCGTGCCGTTCCATATGTGGACGCCCGACGTCTATGAGGGCGCGCCGACCCCCGTCACCGCCTTCTTCGCCGCGGCGCCGAAGCTCGCCGCCATGGCGCTGACCGTGCGCGCGCTGATCACCGCTTTCCCGGCGGTGACGGTGCAGTGGCAGCAGATTGTGGTGTTTCTGTCGATCGCCTCGATGGCGCTCGGCTCGTTCGCCGCGATCGGCCAGACCAATATCAAACGGCTGATGGCCTATAGCTCGATCGGTCATATGGGCTACGCGCTGGTCGGGCTCGCCGCTGGCAGCGCCGAGGGCGTGCAAGGCGTGATCATCTATCTCGCTATTTATCTCGCCATGACGCTCGGCACCTTCGCCTGCATCCTAGCCATGCGGCGCGGCGGTCGCATGGTCGAAGACATCGATCAGCTCTCAGGCTTGTCGCGCACCAGCCCGACGATGGCTTTCCTGCTGGCGATGCTGCTATTTTCGCTTGCCGGAATCCCACCCCTTGCGGGCTTCTTCGCCAAGTTCTACGTGTTCCTCGCCGCCATCCACTCTGGCCTCTATGTGCTCGCGGTGATTGGCGTGCTGTTAAGCGTCGTCGGTGCGTATTATTATCTGCGCATCGTCAAGATCATGTACTTTGACGCTCCTGCCGAACGCTTCGAGCCGATGGATGCGCCGCTTGCCGCCGTGCTCGGGGTGAGCGGCTTGTTTACTCTGCTCTATTTCGTCTACCCGGCGCCGCTGGTTGCGGTCGCCGAAGCGGCGGCCCGATCTCTGTTCTAATAAGCCATTGTCTGAATGAGCTATATCTCACCGCCATCGCCCAAACTGCCGAGCGGCCATCGATTGCTCAAGCGGGAGACGGTCGACTCGACCAATGCCGAGGCGCGCCGCCGCGCGCTCGCTGGCGAGCCAGGTCCGCTGTGGATCTGGTCGGCCCGCCAGTCGCAAGGCCGCGGCCGGGGCGGGCGCGAGTGGGTCTCCCAGCCGGGCAATCTGTTCGCGAGCCTCTTGATCGGGCTGAATTGCCCATTGCGGGTCGCGAGCCAGCTCGCCCTCGTCGCGGGTATCGTCGCATTCGATACCATCGCCAAGCTGATCGCCTATGAGGGGCGGTCGGAGGTGCTGCTCAAATGGCCTAACGACGTTCTGCTTGCCGGCGAGAAAGTGGCCGGGATGCTGCTTGAGAATGTCGGCGGCACCAACGACAACCGCTCGGTGGTGGTGATCGGCACCGGAATCAATCTCGCGAGCCACCCTGAGAATTTGCCCCAGCCGGCGGTGAGCCTTGCCACCTACGGCATGACCGTGACCCCAGCCGACGCGCTCGAAGCGCTCGCCGCGAGCACAGTCGAATGGCTGGACCGCTGGGGCGAGGGCGCATGCTTCCCGACCATCCGCCGCGCTTGGCTCGACCGCGCAGGGCCCACAGGGCGTCCCTTGACCGTGCGGGTCGGCAGTCAGGAGGCCGAGGGCGTATATGGCGGCCTCGATGCCGACGGCGCTCTCAGGCTGCTGATGCCTGGCGGCGGCGAATACCGCGTCACGGCAGGCGACGTCTTTTTCTCGAGGCGGTGAGGGCGCGCAGCCGCGACATGTCTCGAAAATCGGACGGAAAGGCCGAATTCGTCTTCGTGCCGCTCGGCGGCGTTGGCGAGATCGGCATGAATCTCTATCTCTACGGCTATGGCCGCCCGGGCAACCGCGAGTGGCTCATCGTCGACATGGGCGTCACCTTTGGCGGCGACCAGGAGCCGGGCGTCGACATTATCCTTCCCGACATCAGCTTCCTTCAGGAGGAGCGCGCGAATATCGTCGGCCTGTTGCTGACCCATGCGCATGAAGATCATTTCGGTGCGGTGGTCGATCTTTGGCCCTTGCTTGGTCGCGTTCCCGTCTACGCCACGCCCTTCACCGCCGAAATGCTCAAGTCGAAGCTCTCCGAGGCGGAAATGCTCGACGGTTTTCCCCTCGAGATCATGCCGATGGGGGGCCGCGGCGCCATCGGCCCGTTCGATGTCGAGCTGGTCGCCATGTCGCATTCGATCCCCGAGCCCTCGGCTGTGATCATCAGGACTCCGCTTGGCGCCGCCCTCCACACCGGCGATTGGAAACTCGACGAGAACCCATTGACGAGCGCGCCGACCGACGAAGCGCGGCTGAGGGCGCTCGGCGATGAGGGACTCACGGCGCTCGTGTGCGACTCGACCAATGCCATCCGCGACGGCGTGTCGCCGTCGGAGGCCGACGTGGCGGTGACGCTCACCCGCCTCATCGGCGAAGCGCGCCAACGCGTTGCGGTCACGACTTTCGCCTCCAACGTCGCGCGCATCCGCTCGGTGGCGAAGGCCACGCGTGCCGCCGGCCGCGAACTGGTGGTGGTCGGCCGCGCCATGTTTCGCGTCATCGAGGCCGCGCAGGCGACCGGCTATCTCGACCCAGACCTGCCGTTTTATGAGGAGCGAGCTTTCGCCAAGCTTCCGCCCGACACCGTCGTGGCGCTCTGCACCGGCAGCCAGGGCGAGTCCCGCGCGGCAATGGCGCGCATCGCGCAGGGCGAACACCCAAACGTCAAGCTTGATCCGGGTGATCGGGTGATCTTCTCCTCACGTACCATCCCCGGCAACGAGAAGGCCGTTGGCCGCGTGCAGAACGGCCTCGCCGACCGTGGCCTCGAGCTCATCACCGACCAGGATGCGCCGGTCCATGTCTCCGGCCACCCGCGGCGTGGCGAGCTCGAGCAGCTCTATCGCTGGGTGAAGCCCAAGATCGCCATCCCCATGCATGGCGAGGGACGACATCTGGAGGCACATGCCAAGCTCGCCGAGCGGCTCGGCGTGAGCGAGGTCGTCAGGGCACGGAACGGCGCCATGGTGCGGCTCCTCCCTGGCCCCGCCGCGATCATCGACGAGGTTCCGGTCGGACGGCTCTATCACGATGGCGCGATCTTGACGCGGGAAGCCGAGGGTCAGGTTCGCGAGCGGCGCAAGCTGAGCTTTGCCGGCGCGGTCGCTGTGTCGCTCGTGCTGTCCGACAAAGGGAGCCTGCTCGCCGATCCCGAAGTGGCCGTCACGGGGCTTCCGGCCACCGACACGCGAGGCATAGCTTTTGCCACGATCGCTCGGGACGCCGCCATCGGCACCGTTCAGAGCATCCCGAAGCCGCGGCGCAAGGACCCGGCCCTCGTCAGCGAGGCGGTTCGCCGCGCTGTGCGTGCCGCCGTCAACCAGGCCTGGGGCAAGAAGCCGATGTGCTCGGTGCTGCTGACGGTGATCTAACGGGAGCTATTATGATAGAAGTCCGTAATTGCCGGGCTTGATGATCTTGAAGGAAACAGACGAATGATCGGACGCTTGAATCATGTCGCCATTGTCGTGCCCGATCTGAAGGCCGCGGCGGAGGTCTATCGCACGACGCTCGGCGCTCACGTGTCGGGAGAGGTCGACCAGCCCGCCCATGGCGTGACCACCGTGTTCATCGAGCTGCCCAACACCAAGATCGAGCTCCTCGGCGTATTCGGTGACAAATCGCCCATCTCCGCCTTTCTCGAGCGCAATCCGAATGGCGGCATCCACCATCTCTGCTACGAGGTCCCCGACATCAAGGAAGCGCGCGACCGGTTGTTGGCGCAAGGCGCGCGCGTTCTGGGGCAGGGCGAGCCGAAGATCGGCGCTCATGGCAAGCCGGTGCTGTTCCTGCATCCGAAGGATTTCTGCGGCACGCTGGTCGAGCTCGAGCAGGCATAGGCGTGTCACTCTTTTTCGCTGTCTCCATGTACCTCGTCATCTGGTGGATCGTGCTGTTTGCCATGCTGCCGATCGGCGTGCGCACGTCGGAGGAGGAAGGCGAGAAGGTGGTGCCTGGTGCGGTGGAGAGCGCGCCGCACGTGCCCAACCTCTTGCCGAAGATGGTGGCGACCACGGTCGTGTCGAGCATCGTGTTCGCCGCGCTCTACGTGATCATTGTGCACCACGTGATCACCCTCGACGACATCCCGTTCTTTCCACGCTACGAGCGCGTGCAGTAGCGAACGCGATGGCCGGACGGCAGACAAAAAAAAGCAAGGCCCGATCGACCTTGCTTCAGTAACGTGACTCCTTGTCTCCCGTGCCTAAGCGAGGCTCGTCCATCGAATTCGAATGTCGAGGATGCCGGCAAAGAGCGGCTGCGCCCATGCTCCAACATGATCAGCGCGCCTGGAGTTACTTCCTCCCAAGACTTGGACCTTGTCCAATCTCAACGGTGGAACCCGAGATCGTTTACCGGTCCCGAACTCTCCGACGTTGTGTGAAGAACCCTAGCCGAGGCGTGCCAAATTGTCACCACGATTGTGGCCAAACCGCCGTAGATTTATGCTGGGCTACCTCCTTGACAAAACTGGCTTGTTCCGAATCGCTTCGAAACAGGCCTTTCTTGCTGCCGACAATCGCGGCTTCATTTGCCTTTAGAATAGGCACGCTTCTCGACGCGCATTGTGGCTGTAACAAGCCGAGCGCGTGACCGCCGAGGCAACTCGCGCACTGCGCGAAGCGCAATCGCCCTGGTCCCCGGCTATCGCGCGTTCCTCCCAGCATTGCCTCGCTTTGCGAAAGTGGTTATTAGCCGCTTCCTGGGCCTTGCGGGGAGGCGAGCCTTCCGTCGTCAGGCACGGCTCATATCCCAACGGGCGCCGCACCCAGCGATCGCCCCTAACGCCCGAAAAGCTGCCAATGCGCCTCAGCCGCTATTTCCTGCCGCTGCTCCGCGACGACCCCAAGGAAGCGGAGATCGTTTCACACCGGCTGATGCTCCGCGCCGGACTGATCCGCCAATCGAGCGCCGGCATCTATTCCTGGCTGCCGCTCGGCTTTCGCGTGTTGCAGAAGATCGAGCAGATTGTCCGCGAGGAGCAGGACCGCGCCGGCGCGCTCGAATTGCTGATGCCGACCATCCAGCCGGCCGAGATCTGGAAGGAGAGTGCCCGCTACGAGGTCTACGGCAAGGAGATGCTTCGCATCAAAGACCGTCACGAGCGCGAGATGCTTTACGGGCCGACCAACGAGGAGCTGATCACCGCGATCTTCCGCGACACGGTCAAGTCCTACAAGGATCTGCCGCGCATCCTCTATCACATCCAATGGAAGTTCCGCGACGAGATAAGGCCGCGATTCGGCGTGATGCGCGGGCGCGAGTTCCTGATGAAGGATGCCTACTCCTTCGATCTCACGGTCGAGGACGCGGTCAAATCCTACAACAAGATGTTTGTCTCATACTTGCGTACCTTCGCCCGCATGGGGCTGAAATCCGTGCCGATGGTCGCCGAGACCGGGCCGATCGGCGGCAATCTCAGCCACGAGTTCATCATCCTCGCCGAGACCGGTGAGAGCGAGGTCTATTGCCACAAGGACCTCGTCGCGCTCGCTTCGCCTGGCGCCGACATCGACTATGACGGCGATCTTTCGCCGATCGTCGCTGCCTTCACCGGCAAATACGCCGCCACCTCGGAAAAGCATGATGCCGATCGCTTCGCGGCAGAGGTGGCCGAACAGGATCGTGTGAGGGCGCGCGGCATCGAAGTCGGCCATATCTTCTTCTTCGGCACCAAATACTCGGAAGCCATGGTCGCGCGGGTTCAGGGCCCCGGCGGCGAGCTGGTGACAGTGCAGATGGGCTCTTACGGCATCGGCGTGTCGCGCCTGGTCGGCGCGATCATCGAGGCCTCCCACGACGACGCCGGCATCATCTGGCCGCGATCGGTGGCGCCGTTCGATGTCGGACTGATCAACGTCAAGGTCGGCGACGCCGCTACCGACGAAGCCTGTGAGGATATTTATGCGAGCCTCGAGAGGGCTGGACTCAGCGTGCTCTATGATGACCGCGACGATCGGGCCGGAGCGAAATTCGCCGCTATGGACTTGATCGGGCTACCTTTTCAACTCGTTGTCGGGCCCAAGGGGCTTGCTTCCGGCGAGATCGAGTTGAAAGAGCGGGCGAACGGGGCCCGCCATAGTCTTACCTTCGAATCCGCCTTGAATCGGCTCACCACGTCACACGCCGAAGCGAAGAGGGAAGCGGCATGAGCAAAGAGCAGGGCACACCGGCATTCTCACCCTTCGAATGGATGGTCGCGCTTCGCTATTTGCGGGCGCGCCGCAAGGAAGGTTTCATCTCGGTGATTGCCGGTTTCTCCTTCATCGGCATCACGCTCGGCGTCATGACCCTGATCGTGGTCATGGCGGTGATGAACGGCTTCCGCCAGGAGCTGTTCAACAAGATGCTCGGGCTAAACGGCCATGTCGTGGTACATAGCCTGTCCAACTTCACCGACTATGACGACGTCGCGACGCGCATCCGCCAAGTTGGCGGCGTTAAATACGCGCTCCCGCTGGTCGAAGGTCAGGTGATGATCTCGACGCCGTCGACCTCGAGCGGCGCTCTGGTGCGTGGCCTGCGCGAGCAGGATCTGAAAGAGCTCAAGGCCGTATCAAAGAGCATTCGCTTCGGCACGCTCGACAATTTCGACAAGCAGCCCGGCGTTGCTCTCGGCAGCCGCCTGGCCAACGAATTGAACGTGCGAGTGGGTGACCAGGTATCTCTGTTGACCCCACGCGGCGCTTCGACCGCGCTCGGTACCGCGCCGCGCGTGAAGCGCTATCCGGTGGTCGCCATCTTCGAGATCGGCATGTCGGAATACGACGCGTCCATCCTGTTCATGCCGCTCAACGAGGCGCAGCTTTATTTCAATCAGCCCGATAGCGTGACGGTGCTCGAAGTGGTGCTCGATTCGCCCGACGAGGTCGGCGACCTTGCGCCGAAGATCATCACTGCCGGCGGTCCCAGCATCTACGTCAGCGACTGGCGGCAGCGCAACGCCACGTTCTTCACCGCCCTCCAGGTCGAGCGCAACGTGATGTTCCTCATCCTGGCGCTGATCGTGCTCGTCGCGGCGCTCAACATCATTTCCGGCCTGATCATGCTGGTGAAGGACAAGGGCCACGATATCGCCATCCTGCGCACCATGGGCGCGACGCGCGCCTCGGTCATGCGCATCTTTTTCATCACAGGCGCCGCGATCGGCATCGTCGGCACGCTCGCCGGCTTTGCGCTCGGCGTGCTGATCTGCCTCAACATCGAGCATCTGCGGCGGCTGATCGGCTGGCTCACCGACACCGACCTGTTCTCCGCGGAGCTCTATTACCTCTCGCAGATGCCGGCCGAGATGGACAGCGGCGAGACCGCCTCGGTGGTGATCATGGCGCTGATCCTGTCGATTCTCGCCACCCTCTATCCGTCTTGGCGGGCATCGCGTCTCGATCCGGTCGAAGCCTTGCGCTACGAGTAGGGGCCAAATTGGATCGCGCAAAACCTGAACCGCAGCTCCGCCTCGAACATCTTGAGCGTGGCTATACGCAAGGGACCCGCCGCATCGAGGTGCTGAAGGGCGCCTCAGCCTCGTTCTATCCGGGCGAGGCGGTCGCTCTGCTTGGACCGTCGGGCGCCGGCAAGTCGACGCTGCTGCATATCGCCGGGCTGTTGGAGCGGCCCGACAAGGGCGCCGTGATCATCAACGGGATCGAGTGCGGCAAGCTCTCCGACAACGAGCAGACCCGCATGCGGCGCATGGAGGTGGGCTTCGTCTACCAGTTCCATCATCTGCTCCCCGAGTTCTCCGCGCTAGAGAATGTCGTACTGCCCCAGCTCATCCTCGGCTTGACGCGGGAGAAGGCCGAGACGCGGGCGAGGGAGCTTCTGCAATCGCTCGGGCTCGAGGAGCGCTGGGACCATCGCCCGGCGCAACTCTCGGGCGGCGAGCAGCAGCGCGTAGCGATTGCCCGTGCCGTCGCCAACGAGCCCAAGGTGCTCCTCGCTGATGAGCCGACCGGCAATCTCGATCCGCCGACCGCCGAGCGCGTGTTCGAACAGCTCTTGAGACTGATACGCAATTCAGGCGTCGCGGCGGTGGTGGCAACCCACAATCTCGAGCTCGCCGCCCGCATGAATCGAACGCTCCACCTAAGCGATGGCCTGCTCGTCGAGGAAGCGGTGATCGTGGCTAAAGTTGCCCGCAGCTGACGACGGCCTCATTGGTTTTTTGCATAAAATCAACGGTCTATCCATTCAAACCATTGGATTGACTTGCTTTGTTTCATGTGGAACAAAAGAAGAACCCAACAATGAAATGCGTGTGGACAATTGGGACTGGAGGAGGGTCGCCGCTTGTGCCGAATCCCTAGGCGGTGACTCCTGCGGAGATGGAGCGAACCACCGATCGGATCGAGCCCTTCGTGCATCTTCGCGTGCATTCGGCCTATTCGCTGCTCGAAGGCGCGCTGACCATCCCGAAGCTCGCCGCGCTGGCGAGCGCCGACGGCGCTCCGGCGCTCGCGCTGACCGACTCTAACAATCTGTTCGGCGCGCTCGAATTCTCGGAACGCCTCGCCGAGGCTGGCATCCAGCCGATCGTTGGGCTTACGCTGTCGCTCACCTTCACCGCGGAGAAGGAGACGTCCCCCGGAACCGAGCTCCGGGCGCCTCGCGCCGAGGGGCGCATCGCGCTTCTCGCCAAGGACGACGCCGGCTACGCCAATCTGATGCGACTCTCGACCAACGCCTATTTCGCGGCGGCCGAGAGCGGCGAGGTGGTCACGGCGCTCGCCGATCTCGGCGCCCATTCGCAAGGCCTGATTGCTCTCACCGGCGGGTCCGAAGGGGTGATCGACCTCCCCATCGCGGAAGGCAACCCCGAGCTTGCCCGGCACCGGCTCGAAGCTCTGAAGGCGATATTCGCCGACCGGCTCTATGTCGAGCTTCAGCGACACGGCCTGGCGCAGGAGCGGAGCGTCGAACCCGCTTTGCTCGGTTTTGCCTACGATCTCGACCTTCCGATCGTCGCCACCAACGAGCCCTATTTCGCCACCCAGGAGGACTTCGAGGCGCATGACGCGCTGATCTGCATCGCGGAAGGTAGCTATGTCGCGGTCGACGACCGGCGACGGCTGAGCCCTGAGCATTATTTCAAGACCGGTGCCAAGATGCGCGAGCTGTTCGCCGACCTGCCCGAGGCGCTCGACAACACCATCGAGATCGCGCGCCGTTGCGCCTACCGGCCGATGGAGCGCGAGCCGATCCTACCGCCGTTCCTCGCCGACGCGGCCGCGACCAGCGCGCGCGGCGAGATCGAAGCAGCCGAGCTCAGGCGCCAGTCTGAGGCGGGGCTCAAGGAGCGCATCGCCCAGCATGGGCTGGCGACTGGTTACGACACCGAGGCTTACGAGAAGCGTCTGTCATTCGAGCTCGATGTGATTACCGGGATGAATTATCAGGGTTATTTTCTGATCGTCGCCGACTTCATACAATGGGCCAAGGCGCAAGGGATCCCCGTCGGCCCCGGCCGCGGCTCAGGCGCCGGCTCGCTCGTCGCTTATGCCCTGACCATCACTGATCTCGACCCGATGCGTTTCGGGCTCCTATTCGAGCGCTTTTTGAACCCTGAGCGCGTGTCGATGCCGGACTTCGACATCGATTTCTGTCAGGACCGGCGCGACGAGGTGATCGCCTATGTGCGCGAGCGCTACGGCGCACACCGCGTCGCCCACATCATCACCTTCGGCAAGCTCCAGGCCCGCGCCGTACTGCGCGACGTCGGCCGCGTGCTGCAGATGCCCTACGGCCAAGTCGACCGGCTGTGCAAGCTCGTGCCGATGAACCCCGCCAACCCGATCACGCTGCCGCAGGCGATCGCGGCGGAGCCTAGGCTGCAAGAGGCGCGCGACGCCGAGCCGATCGTCGCCAAGCTGCTCGATATCGGCCAGCGGCTCGAAGGGCTCTATCGCCACGCTTCGACCCATGCGGCGGGTGTGGTCATCGCCGACCGGCCGCTGATCGAGCTCGTGCCGCTTTATCGCGACGCACGGGCCCAGCTGCCCGCGACCCAGTTCAGCATGAAATGGGCTGAGGCTGCTGGGTTGGTGAAGTTCGACTTTCTTGGGCTCAAGACGCTGACCGTGATCGAGACGGCGCGCGAGCTGATCGGGCGAACGGGCGCAGCCATCGACCCGGCCAAATTCCCCCTCGATGATCAAGCGAGCTACACGCTCCTCCAGCATGGCGACACGGTCGGCGTGTTCCAGCTCGAAGGTCAGGGCATGCGCGATGCGCTCCGCAAGCTGAAGCCAGACCGCTTCGAGGACATCATCGCCATCGTCGCGCTCTATCGTCCCGGCCCGATGGACAACATCGACAGCTACGTCAACCGCAAGCATGGCCGCGAGACGATCGAGAGCCTGCACCCGATGATCGAGCCGATCCTGAAGGAGACCTATGGCATCATCATCTACCAGGAACAGGTGATGCAGATTGCCCAGGTGCTGTCCGGCTTCTCGCTCGGCGAGGCCGATCTGCTCCGCCGCGCCATGGGCAAGAAAATCAAGAAGGAGATGGCGGCGCAGAAGACGCGGTTCGTCGAGGGTGCGGTCGGGAACGGCGTCGACCGGGCACGGGCCGAATATATCTTCGAGCTTGTGGCGAAATTCGCGGGCTATGGCTTCAACAAATCCCACGCCGCGGCCTATGCGCTGATCGCCTACCAGACCGCCTATCTCAAGGCGAACCACCCGACCGAGTTCATCGCCGCCTCGATGACGCTGGACATGAGCAACGCCGACAAGTTGAACGGCTTCGTCCAGGAGGCGCGCCGGCTTGGGATTCGCATCGAGCCGCCCTCGGTCAACCGCTCGGAGGTCGGCTTTGTGCCGAGCGAAGGGGCCATCCGCTATTCGCTCGCAGCCGTGAAGAATGTCGGCCGGCATGCCGTCGAGCATCTTTGCGCCGAGCGCGAAGCGAGGGGACCGTTCGGCGACGTGTCGGATTTCGCGCGGCGCATCAATCCGCGCCTTCTGAACAAGCGCGCGCTCGAGACGCTTGCCGCGGCAGGTGCGCTCGATGAGCTTAAGATCGACCGCGCCACCGCGCTCGCCAATGTCGACCGGCTGATCGCCGCCGGCAACCGTTCGATCGAGACGAGCGCGGAAGGGCAGGAGGATTTGTTCTCAGGCGCGACGCACGTCCCGCCGCCGATCGAGCTTCGCCCCGCCAAGCCGTTCGTCCCGACCGACCGCCTATCGCGCGAGTTCGAGGCGATCGGCTTCTTCCTCACCGGGCACCCGCTCGACGATTACAAGGACGTGCTAGAAGCGCTCGGCGCGGACACCTGGCTCGAGTTCGCCGCCAAGGCGCGCTCCCGCCGCGTGGTCGGAACGCTCGCCGGCACGGTATTGCACGCTCGCGAGCGCAAGGGCAAGACCGGCAATTCTTATGCCTTCGCCGCGTTCTCGGATGCCACCGGCCAGTTCGAGGCAGCATTGTTCTCGGAGCTGCTGTCGGCCTCGCGCGCGCTGCTCGAGCCTGGCACGGCGGTCCTGCTCAACGTCGAAGCCGAGCCTGACGGCGAGGCGATCAAGACGCGAGTCCAGAGTATCGTCTCGCTGGAGAAGGCTACCGAGGCCCGCCACGCCGGCATGAAGGTCTATCTCGACGATACCCGCGCGCTCGCCCCGCTCGCCGAACAGGTCGGCGCCGGCGGTGGCCAGGGTCAGTTCCGCCTCGTGCTCCGGCTCGACGAGACCCGCGAGGTCGAGTTCGTGCTGCCGCAGGGCATCGACGCCACGCCGAAGCAGCGCAGCGCCCTCAAGCTGGTCGACGGCGTGGCGGCGATCAGCTCGCTCTAGGCCCAAAACCCGCAACTTCCACGGGCGCAGGGCCTTGCCAAGGCTGGTCGCGCTCCCTATAACACCGCCCATCTCACACGCGGGGATCAAGCGTCACATCGGCATCTTCGGCCTTTGCGCTCGCTCCGGTGACAGGCCTTCGGGTCCGTCTCTCACCTCGCGGCGGCAGAACCGGAAAAAGGAGCAAGCAGGCCAATGGCACTGCCCAATATCACTATGCGCCAGCTTTTGGAGGCTGGCGTGCATTTTGGTCACCAGACCCATCGCTGGAACCCGAAAATGGCGCCGTTCATCTACGGCTCCCGCAACAACATTCACATCATCGATCTGACCCAGACGGTCCCGCTCTTGCATCAGGCGCTGGTGACGGTCTCCGACGTCGTGGCCAAAGGCGGCCGCGTCTTATTCGTCGGCACCAAGCGTCAGGCGTCGGAGGCGGTCGCCGACGCGGCCAGGTCCTGCGCGCAATATTTCGTCAATCACCGCTGGCTCGGTGGCACGCTGACCAACTGGCGGACCATCTCGAATTCGATCAAGCGGCTCAAGTCGCTCGAGGAACTCCTGGCCGGCGAGACCCATGGTCTAACCAAGAAGGAGTTGCTTCAGCTCACCCGCGAGAAAGACAAGCTCGAACGCTCGCTCGGCGGCATCAAGGATATGGGCGCTCTGCCCGACCTGATGTTCGTCATCGACACCAACAAGGAATTGATCGCCATCGCCGAGGCGCGCAAGCTGCATATGCCGGTCGTGGCGGTAGTCGACTCGAACTCCGATCCGGAAGGCATCAGCCATCCGATTCCCGGCAATGACGACGCCGGGCGCGCCATCACGCTTTATTGCGACCTGATCTCGCGCGCGGCGATCGCCGGCATCGAGCGCGCTCAAGGCTCGATCGGCGTCGATCTCGGCGCGGCCGAAGAGCCTGTAGCCGAGGCCGGGCTTGAAGAGGATCCCTCGGAGCGGCCCCTTCAGCGGCCCGATCGCCGCAAGAAGCCCGCGCCGCGCAACGATGGCAGAGGCCCAGGCGGTGGCAACCGCGGACGGCCCGACAATCGGCGCGGCGGCGGCGGCGGACCACGCGGCAAGCCCAAACCTGCCGAGCAAGCTGCGCAGCCGGGCGAGGCTGGGCAAGAGGATTAAGGGCGCAAGCCGTTCCGCTCGCGACTTCAGACGCGCGGCGGCACCGATGAGAGGAACGGCATGTCGATTTCAGCAACCATGGTCAAAGACCTGCGCGAAAAAACTGGCGCGGGGATGATGGATTGCAAGGCGGCGCTCGCCGAGACGAGCGGCGATATGGAGGCTGCAGTCGATTGGCTGAGGGCCAAGGGCCTGGCCAAGGCCGCCAAGAAGGCCGGCCGCGTCGCCGCCGAAGGCCTGATCGGGCTAGCGGCTGACGCACATCATGCAGCCCTCGTCGAAGTCAACTCGGAGACCGATTTCGTCGCGCGTAACGAGACCTTTCAGGCGATGGCGCGCGGCATTGCCGAGGCGGGGCTCGGCGCCAAGGGCGATCTCGATAAGCTCGCAAACGCCAAGTTTTCGGGCGGCAAGGGCACCGTCGCCGATACCATCAAGGAGATGATCGGCACCATCGGCGAGAACATGACGCTCAGGCGCACCGCCTATCTCGACGTCAAGAAAGGCGCGGTCGCGAGCTACATCCACAACCAGATGGCGCCTGGCCTTGGCAAGATCGGCGTCATTGTCGCGCTCGAGTCCACCGGCGACGCCGACGCGCTCAAGAGCTTCGGCCGCCAAGTCGCCATGCATATCGCCGCCGCCAATCCGCAAGCGGTCGACGTCGAGAGCCTCGACCAGGCGGTGGTGGAGCGCGAGCGCGCGGTGTTGAGTGAGCAGGCGAAAGAGTCCGGCAAGCCTGCCAACGTCATCGAGAAGATGGTCGAAGGGCGAATCCGCAAGTTCTACGAGGAAGTCGTTCTGCTGGCGCAGGCCTTCGTGCACGATCCCGACACGACCGTTGCCAAGGCGGTCGCCGCCGCCGAGAAAACGGCGGGCGCGCCGATCAAGATCACCGGATTTCACCGTTTCGCGCTCGGCGAGGGCATCGACCGAACGAGCGAGGAGACGGCGTAGGGCTCGAATTCTACGGAGCTAAGGGCGCGTCGAGAAAGCGGAGGGAGCCTGATGGTAGGGACGGCAGCTTCAAAGCTCCGCTTTCGGCGGGTCCTGCTCAAGATGTCTGGCGAGGCGCTCGCTGGCGACAAGGGTTACGGCATCGACCTCGGCGTGATCGCTCCCATCGCCCGCGACATCGCCGCGGCAGCCCAGGCCGGGACGCAGATCTGCCTCGTGGTCGGCGGCGGTAATGTGTTTCGCGGACTGATGGCGGCGGAAGTCGGGCTCGACCGCGCCCACGCCGACTATGTTGGCATGCTCGCCACGGTGATGAACGCGCTCGCTCTCCAGGCGGCGATCCAGCGCGCAGGCCAGCCGACGCGCGTGCTGTCAGCCATCCCCATGCCAACGGTGTGCGAGGCCTATATCCGCGACAAGGCGCTTGACCACCTCGACAAGGGCAGGGTGGTGATCTGCGCCGGTGGCACCGGCAATCCGTTCTTCACCACCGACACGGCGGCAGCGCTTCGCGCCGCGGAGATGGGCTGCGACGCGCTGCTCAAGGCGACCCAGGTCGACGGCGTCTACAGCGGCGACCCGGAAACCACGCCAAATGCCAAACGTTACGACCGGCTCAGCTACGACGACGTCCTTAAGCAAGATTTGCGCATCATGGACGGCGCCGCAATCGCGCTTGCGAGGGACAATCGAATTCCGATAATTGTGTTTTCCATCAAGAGCCAAGGCAGCTTGGCTCTGGTGCTACAAGGGCAAGGCTCCTCGACCACGATCGACGGGGGACGAGGCGCCAAGGAAGCGCTTTAGACGTTTTGCGCAGGCCGAACGGAATCCATTCCCGTCCAATCGCCCGAGCAACGGGCGAGTCGGGGCAGCAGGGAAGGCAACATGGCTGGCTTCGACCTTAAGGAGATCGAGCGGCGGATGCGTGGCGCTCTCACCGTCCTCAAGGGTGAATTCGGCGGCTTGCGCACCGGCCGCGCCAATGCGAGCCTGCTCGACCCGATCATGGTCATGGCCTACGGCAACCCCATGGCACTCAATCAACTCGCTACCATCAACGTGCCGGAATCGCGGCTCATCACCGTTCAAGTGTGGGACCGCAGCCAAGTCGGCGCAGTCGAACGCGCGATCAGGGAATCGGATCTCGGTCTCAATCCGGTGGTCGAAGGCCAGCTGATGCGCTTGCCGATCCCCGAGCTCAACCAGGAGCGCCGGCAGGAGATCGTCAAGGTCGCCCACAAATATGCCGAGCATGCGCGCGTCGCGGTCCGCAATGTCCGCCGCGACGGCATGGAGCATCTGAAGCGGGCCGAGAAGGACGGCGAGATGGGCAAGGACGAGCACCACACGCTCTCGACCAAGGTGCAGGACTTGACCGATAAGGTTATCAAAGAGATCGACGAGGCCCTTGCAAGCAAGGAAGCCGAGGTCATGCAAGTCTAATTGGGTAAGGCCAACCGACATCGCCTTACCCCCAACCGGAGCAGCCGACCGTGACGCTTGCGATAGATAAGCTTGCCTTCAACGCGACCGACCGACAAGTCGCCCGTCATATCGCGATCATCATGGACGGCAACGGGCGCTGGGCCGCCGAGCGCGGCCTGCCGCGCGCCGAGGGCCACCGCCAGGGAGTCGAGAGCGTCAGGCGCACGGTTAATGCCTCGCAGGAGCTTGGCATCTCCCATCTCACCCTGTTCAGCTTCTCCTCTGAGAACTGGTCGCGGCCGCGCCAGGAGATCAACGATCTGTTCGGGCTGCTTCGTCGCTTCATCCGCCGCGACCTTGCCGATCTGCATAAGAACGGCGTCAGGATCCGCGTGATCGGTACGCGGGCAGGGCTCGAGCCCGACCTGCTCAGGCTGATCGACGACGCTGTCGAGCTCACCAAGGACAACATCTCTCTAAATCTCACCATCGCTTTCAATTATGGCGCCCGCGACGAAATCGCGCGTGCCGCGCGCCGCGTCGCGGAGGACGTTGCCAAAGGCGAGCTCGATGCGTCTGAGGTCACGCCCGAATGCTTCGCCACCTACCTCGACACGGCGGACGTGCCCGACCCCGACCTTCTCATCCGCACTAGCGGTGAGCTCAGGCTCTCCAATTTCTTGCTGTGGCAGGTCGCCTATAGCGAGTTCGTATTCTCCGACTGCTACTGGCCTGACTTCTCCCGCGAGCACCTCGAAGCCGCGCTCGCCGAGTATCAGCGGCGCAACCGGCGCTTCGGCGGAACCTCCGCGAGATCGACCGCGTGACGCGGACCGGAACGCTCCCTGAGAAAGACCGCGATTCCGCGGTGAGCCGAAAACCCGAACTCTTGCTGCGCATCGCCTCCGCAGTGGTGCTCGCAGCTCTCGCGCTTGGCGCCGCGATTGCCAGCCCCTGGACCTTTCTCGTCCTGGTGATCGGCTCGGGCGTGATAGTCGCCTGGGAGTGGGGCAGGCTGGTCAGGGGAACGAGTTTCGACCTGATCGCCGGGATCGAGGCGGCGGCCGTTACCGCCGTCGCCGTTCTGCTGACGCTCGGGCGTTCCGGGCTTGCGCTGACGGCGCTCGCTACCGCCGCCGTGGCTGTCGCCATCGCGAGCCGCGGCTCGAGCCATCCTCTCTGGTCGCTCGCCGGCCTCGCTTACGCGGCACTCCCCGCTGCTGCGCTCGTCTTCCTGCGCAGCGATCCATCCCTCGGCGCCGTCGCCGTGCTCTACACCTTCGCCGTCGCCTGGACGACAGACACGGCCTCCTACGCCGCCGGGAGCCTCATCGGCGGACCCAAGCTCGCTCCCGCCATCTCGCCGCACAAGACTTGGAGCGGGTTCATTGTGGGCACGCTTGCCCCGGCTGTGGTCGGTTACGCTTTCGCCATTGGTTTCAAGGACAATTCGCCCTGGAAGCTCGCCCTCGTCAGCGTCGCGCTAGCGCTTGCCTGCCAACTCGGAGATCTGCTCGAAAGCGCGGTCAAGCGCCGCTTCGGAGCCAAGGACATGAGCCGGCTCATTCCCGGCCATGGCGGCCTGCTCGACCGCATCGACGGCCTTTTACTTGCCGCGATTCTTGCTAGCCTGATCGCGCTCCGCGACCCGGCCAACCCAGGCCGCGGCCTGCTGGTCTGGTGAGGAAACGACCGTGCTGCCGTCACCGACATTGCGTTCCATCGGGCCCGAAACGCGGGCGACGCGGCCACGGCGGATCTCGGTACTGGGGGCTACCGGCTCGATCGGCGAGAGCACGCTCGACCTGATCGGGCGCAACCCATCAGACTACCAGGTCGTGGCGCTGACCGGTGGGCGAAATGTCGCCCGTCTTGCCGAGCTCGCCATCCTGCACCGCACCGAGCTCGCCGTGATCGCCGATCCGCGATGCTATGCGCCGCTCCGCGCTGCGCTTGCCGGCACGGGCATTAAGATCGCCGCCGGTGAAGCTGCCCTGATTGAGGCGGCCGGCCTGCCGGCCGATTGGGTGATGGCGGCGATCGTCGGCGCCGCCGGGCTCAAGCCAACGCTCGAAGCTGTCCGGCAAGGAACCGCGACCGCTCTCGCCAACAAGGAATGCTTGGTTAGCGCCGGCACGATCTTCATGGCCGAGGTGGCGCGCGCCAAGACCACGCTGCTTCCCGTCGATTCCGAGCACTCGGCGGCGTCGCAAGCCATGGTCGGCGCGCGGCAGGAGCGGATCGAGCGCATCTGTCTCACCGCCTCGGGCGGGCCGTTCCGCTCCTGGAGTGTTGCCCAGATGGAGAACGCGCAACCGGAGCAGGCTCTTAATCACCCTAACTGGTCGATGGGACCGAAGGTAACCATCGACTCCGCCACACTGATGAACAAGGGGCTCGAACTCATTGAAGCGCATCATCTTTTCGGGCTCGGACCGGACAAGCTCGAGGTTCTGATCCACCCGCAATCGATCATCCATTGCTTGGTCTATTTAAGCGACGGCTCGGTCCTGGCGCAGATGAGTTGCCCGGATATGCGCACTCCCATTGCCTATAGCCTCGCCTGGCCCGAGCGCATGCACGTGCCGAACAAGCGCCTAGACCTTGCCGCGCTCGGCGCTCTGACCTTCGAGGCGCCTGACGCGGTGCGCTTTCCCGCGCTTCGCATCGCCCGCGAGGTACTCGAGGCAGGAGGCAGCGCCGGCACGGTGCTCAATGCCGCCAACGAGGTCGCGGTCGAGGCCTTTCTCGCCAAACGAATCGGCTTCCTGGCTATCGCCCGGCTGGTCGAGGCGACGCTCGCTGCAAATCCGCACCTGATCGCCCATATACCGACTAGCGTCGAGGACGTGCTCGCGATCGACCAAGAGGTCCGCGTCACGGCCAACGCTCTGCTCGGCCGGTTTGCATCGGCAGGGTAGGGCGGACTAACAAGCGTCAAAATTCAAAGGTAACTCCCCTTATGGAAACCATAGTTAAGCTTTCCGGCCTCGGCGACACCCTGATCGGTTACCTCCTTCCGTTCCTCTTCGTTTTAACCATCGTGGTGTTCATCCATGAGCTTGGCCATTTCCTCGTGGCACGCTGGTGCGGGGTGGGCATCAAGGCCTTCTCGATCGGCTTCGGACCGGAGATCGTCGGCTTCAACGACCGCTACGGCACACGATGGAAGATTTCGTGGATCCCGCTCGGCGGCTATGTGAAGTTCATTGACGACGAGAATGCCGCGAGCGCCGGGGGTGGCCGGAGGACACTCGATCAGCTCACTCCAGAGGAGCGGGCGCGAAGCTTTCAGGGCAAGTCGCTCGCTCAGCGCGCTGCCGTCGTGGCTGCCGGACCGATCGCCAATTTCGTGCTCGCCATCGTCATTTTCACTGCGATCTTCGGCATCTTCGGCGAGCGCATCACTGCCGCCAAGGTGGACGTCGTCAATCCCGGCAGCGTGGCCGAGAGGGCCGGCTTCCTCGCCGGCGACCGCGTGATCAGCATCGACGGATCAGCCATCGAGAGCTTCGGCGAGATGCAGCGCATCGTCGGCATGAGCCCCGACAAGCCATTGCATTTCGTGGTTGAGCGTGGTGGCAAGACCGTCGACATCACCGTGACGCCTGAGCTCAAGGAGATCACCGACCGATTCGGCAACACCATGCGCATGGGGCTGCTCGGCATCCAGCGGAACGCGGCGCCCGAGGAGTGGACGCTGCAGCGCCACGATCCCGTGACCGCCTTAGTCATGGCGCTGAAAGAGACCTATTTCGTCATCTCCCGCTCGCTCGGTTATCTTTACGATGTGGTGACGGGCAGGGAATTGGCCGACCAGCTCGGTGGGCCGATCCGTATTGCACAAGTCTCCGGCCAGGTCGCAACTGCGGGCTTTGTTGCGCTTCTCAATCTCGCCGCAATTATTTCTGTCAGCATCGGCCTCATCAACCTATTTCCAATTCCGATGCTCGACGGCGGCCATTTGCTGTTCTACGGAATTGAGGCGTTGAGGGGGCGGCCGTTGAGTGAGGGCACCCAGGAAATCGGCTTTCGTATAGGGCTCGCCTTTGTTCTCATGCTGATGATTTTTGCAACCTGGAATGACTTGATTCACCTGAAATTTTTGTGAGACTGACGGCTCAAAACGAGACTTAGGCGGGGGCCGTGAGCCCTCGTTCGTGTGATGGGGCTTGAATCAAAAATCGGCCACAAAACAAGGCCAGTTTCGGACTGTAAGCCAGCGCGGCGGCGGGGATCGGCTTCGAGGGGGAAGACACCAGTAATGGTGCGGTGGACGTTTGCCAGAGGGCTGCTCGCGGCCCTCCTTGTGTTGAGTAGCGTCCCGCTCTCGCTGGGTCTCAGCGCGAGTTTTGGTGACCTCTCCGCGCATGCCCAAGGCGTCATCCAGACCATCCGCGTCGAAGGCAACAAGCGCGTCGAGCCCGAGACAGTCCGCACTTACCTTACCTTCAATTCCGGGGACGCTTACGACCCGGCTCAGATCGACGAATCGCTCAAGGCTCTGTTCGCCACCGGCCTCTTCCAGGACGTGCGCATCCGGCGCGAAGGCGCGACCGTCGTTGTTGTCGTCGTGGAGAACCCGATCGTCAGCCGGGTCGCGTTCGAAGGCAATCGCGAGGTTGCGGACGATGCTCTCGCCGCCGAGGTTCAGCTCAAGGCCCGCGCCGTCTACACCCGCGCCCGCGTCCAGTCTGACGTGCAACGCATTCTCGATGTCTACCGCCGGCAAGGCTATTACGCCGCTGGCGTCAATCCCAAGATCATCAATCTTGACAACAATCGCATCGACGTGGTGTTCGAGATCAACGAGGGCCCGACCACCAAGATCAGGGCTATCAATTTCATCGGCAACGAGGCGTTCAGCGATTCGCAGCTCCGCTTCGTGATTTCGACGACGCAGACGAATCTGCTGAGCTTCCTCAAAGGCACCAACATCTACGATCCCGACAGGTTGAGTCTCGATCGGGAGCTGCTGCGTCAATTCTACTTGAAGAACGGATATGCCGACGCCCGCATCGTCTCGGCGACAGCTGATCTCGACCGCGACGGCCGCGGCTTCTTCATCACTTTCACCGTCGACGAAGGGGCGCGTTACCGGTTTGCCGGCATCGATATCGAGAGCGCGCTGCCGTCGCTCAATGTCGACGCCTTGCGCGGCTCGATCCTGACTAGGTCGGGCCGGGTCTACAACTCCGAGAAGGTCGAGAAGACCATCGAGGCGCTAACCATCGCCGTCTCCCAGCAGGGCTATGCTTTCGGCCAGGTCAGACCCCGCTTCGAGCGCGACGAGGCGAGTCACACCATGGGAATCGTCTATGTCATCGAAGAAGGCCCGCGGATCTATATCGAGCGCATCAACATCGTCGGCAATTTCCGCACCGAGGACAAGGTGATCCGCCGCGAGTTCCGGCTGGCGGAAGGCGACGCCTATAACCGGCTCCTGGTTGAGGCCGCGCGCAAGCGGCTCCGCGTGCTTGGCTACTTCAAGACCGTAGATATCGACACCGATCCCGGCAGCTCGCCCGACCGCGTGGTGCTCGTGGTCAAGGTACAGGAGCAGCCGACCGGCGAGCTCTCCTTCGGCGTCGGTTATTCCACCAGCGAAGGCGTGATCGGCGACATCAGCATCACCGAGCGCAACCTCATGGGCAAGGGCCAGTACGTCAGGCTCGGCTTCTCGGGAAGCCTTGACCGCGCGCAGGTCGATTTCAGCTTCACCGAGCCACGGTTTCTCGATCGCAACATGGCCGCCGGTTTCGACCTGTTCCACAAGGAGGTCGACTTCACCGACGTCGCCTCGTTCAAGGAGCGCAACACCGGCGGCGATCTCCGCCTCGGCTTCCCCGTCGGTTATAACACCCAGCTTGGCTTGCGCTACAAGTTCGAGAACGAGGAGATCTACGACGTCAGCAACAACGCCTCGCTTGCCGTCAAGCAGGGCGCCGGCACCGTCAACGTGTCAAGCATCGGCTACACGCTCGCTTACGACACGCGCAATCTCCCAGCTGCGCCGACCGCAGGCGTGTTCGCCTCCTTCTCGCAGGACCTCGCCGGCATCGGCGGCGACGTCAACTACCTCCGTTCGGTCGCCGACGCGCGCGGCTATTACCCGATCACCAACAAGATCACCCTGGTCGGCCGTGCCCAGGGCGGCAATATCGAGGGCTGGGGCGGCCAAGACGTCCGCTTGACCGACCTGTTCTTCAAGGGCGGCGAGACGGTGCGCGGCTTCCAACGCGCCGGTTACGGCCCGCGTGACGCTTGCGAAAATCCGATCACCGGCAGCAGGGTGCAGAATTGCAGTAAAGACTCCCTCGGCGGTCAGATGTTCTGGGCGACCACGGCCGAGGTGCGGTTCCCGTTCCCCTTCATCCCCGAGAATATCGGCATGCAGGGCGCCGTATTCGTCGATGCTGGTTCGCTGTGGGATCCAAGCCAGCTCGCTGTGAACGCCGTCAACGAGGAGCACAGCTTCATTTTCGACAGCTCGCAGGTGCGCATGTCGACCGGTTTCAGCATCATCTGGCAGTCGCCATTGGGGCCGCTCCGCGCCGATATCGCCCAGGCCCTGCTCAAGGCCGATTTCGACCGAACCGAACTGTTCCGCTTCGGCGCCTCAACAAACTTCTAAACGCGGCAATTTCCGTCTATGGCTTCGCGTCATGGAGTAAGACGCGGGGGTCGCCCGCTGGGAATTTGATGGAACATCCGGGTTTCTTTGAGCGCGCGGGGCCATTTCCCCTGCGCGTCGTGGTGGAGACCGCCGAGGCGAAGGCCGAGGGCGCCGATCCCAACCTCGCCATCAAGGATGTGCGTCCGCTCGGTAGCGCCGGGCGGGGCGACGTCTCGTTTCTCGACAATCGGAAATACCTCCCGCTATTCGCCGAGACAGCGGCGAGTGCCTGCCTGGTCGCACCGAAATTCGCAGCCCAGGCGCCAGCCGGCACCGCCCGCCTGGTCACCGCAGAGCCGTATCGCGCTTTTGCCAGGATCATGGCCCTGTTCTATCCGGACGCCCTCTCCCCCAAGGCAGCCGTCGATAACACCGCGTCAGGCGGGGGCACCCCTATCCACCCGACCGCTTCGATCGAGCCTGGCGCCATCGTCGAGCCCGGCGCCGTGATCGGACCGGAGGCGCATATCGGCAGCGGCACGACGATAGCCGCCGGCACTTTAATCGGTTACCGCGTGCATGTCGGGCGGGACTGCTATATCGGTCCCAACGCCTCGCTTACCCACGCTCTCCTTGGTAACCATGTCACCGTGCATTCAGGCGTCGCCATCGGCCAGGACGGGTTCGGTTTCGCCATGGGCCGGACCGGTCACCTGAAAGTCCCGCAAATCGGCCGGGTGGTCATCCAGGACCATGTCGAGATCGGCGCAAACACCACCGTCGACCGGGGAGCCTTGCGCGACACGGTGATCGGCGAGGGCACAAAAATTGATAATCTCGTGCAGATTGGGCACAACGTCGTCATTGGAAGGCATTGCATTATCGTGGCCCAGACCGGTATTTCAGGGAGCGCCGAGCTCGGTGATTTCGTAGCCCTTGGCGGTCAGGTGGGCGTGGTCGGCCATGTCAAGATCGGCGCTGGCGCCCAGATCGCTGCCAGCAGTAATGTGCGGGGCGACGTGCCGCCCGGCTCGCGCTGGGGAGGCACTCCTGCCAAGCCGGTGCGGCTATGGTTCCGGGAGCTGACGCTGCTGCGCAAGCTTGCCGAACGCAAGGATTTGAAGCTTGATCAGAACGAAGGGAGCGGCGCAACGGGCGAATAGTCCGCTTTGCCAAGGGAGCAGGACCGGATGAATGAGAGCGGAGTGAAATCGAAGCTGGGGACGGCGGAGATCACCGACATCCTCAAGCTTCTGCCGCATCGCTATCCGTTCCTTCTCGTCGACCGCATCGTCGACATGGACGGTGACCGCTCGGCCGTCGGCATCAAGAACGTCACCGCCAACGAGCCCTATTTCCAGGGGCACTTCCCTGGCAATCCGGTGATGCCGGGCGTTCTCCTCATTGAAGGCATGGCGCAGACCGCCGGCGCGCTCTGCATGCGTCACATCGAGGAGTTTAAAGAGCCGCCGCTCGTTTATTTCATGGCAATCGACAAGGCGCGCTTCCGGCGCCCCGTGGTGCCGGGCGACACCATCCGCTATCACGTTCAGAAGATGCGCAATCGCGGCCGCGTCTGGCGCTTTCGCGCGCAAGCGAAGGTCGACGGCAACCTCGTCGCCGAAGCCGAGGTCAGCGCCGTGATCGTAGAGACCTAGCCAGGCGAGCATGGCAAACATCCATGCGACCGCTGCGGTCGATCCAAGCGCAATACTTGGGCCGAAGGTTGAAATCGGTCCGTTCTGCGTGATCGGACCCGATGTCGAGCTCGGCGAGGGCGTCGTCGTGCATTCGCACGTCGTCATCACTGGACGGACACAGTTGGGGGCCGGCTGCAAGGTGTTCCCGTTCGCCTGCCTGGGCACCGCGCCGCAGGACGTCAAATATAGCGACGAGCCGAGCACGCTTACCATCGGCGCGAAGACGGTCATCCGCGAGCACGTGACCATCAATCCCGGCACCAAAGGCGGTCATATGGCGACCAAGGTCGGCGCCAACTGCCTGCTGATGATCGCCGCCCACGTCGCCCACGATTGCGAGCTCGGCGACAACGTCACGCTGGTCAACGGCGCCACGCTCGGCGGCCATGTATCGATCGGCGATGGTGCCATCGTCGGCGGGCTGTCGGCCGTGCACCAATTCGTGCGCATTGGCGCTTACGCGTTCATCGGCGGCATGTCGGGCATCACCGCCGATGTCATTCCCTACGGCATGGCGATCGGCAACCGCGCGTCGCTGTGCGGCCTCAACATCGTCGGGCTGAAGCGCAAGGGCTTCCCGCGCGAGCATATTCACCAGCTCCGCCAAGCCTATCGCTTGCTGTTTGCGAGCGAAGGCACGCTGAAGGAGCGGCTTGAGGATGTCGACGGCATGTTCGCGACGAATCCGCTCGTCAAGCAGATCATCGAGTTCATCAAGATCCAATCCGACCGCTCGTTCACCGTCCCCAACAATGCCGCGACCCCGAGCCGATGAGATGCCGGCGCCGAACACGCGCGACGCTGCCGCGATAATAGGTCGGCTCGGCATCATCGCCGGACGCGGTCCGCTTCCTTGCGTGCTGGCCGAGTCGGCGGAAGCACGCGGCCTCTCGCTGCACATTGTCGGCATTCGCGGCGAGACGCGCGCGGAGATAGAGCGTTTCCCCCACACCTGGACCAGGTGGGGCGAGCTCGGCAAGCTGCTAGCTGCCCTCGACGAGCATGGCTGCCGCGACATCGTCATCATCGGCGGCGTCGATCGGCCCGATTTCACTAAGATGCGCTTCGATTTCGGTGCGATCCGCAATCTGCCCTACATTGCCGGCCTGCGCACCGGCGGCGACGACCATGTCCTGTCGCGCGTCGTCCGCTTCTTCGAGGGCAAGGGGTACAGGGTGCATGGCGCCGACGACGTTGCGCCCGAGCTTCTGGCGGGAGAGGGCCCACTCGGCGACAAGGTTCCCTCCGCCGAGGACCGCGCCGATATCGACATTGCCTTTGAGGTGGTGCGCGCCCTCGGACGGTTCGACGTGGGGCAAGCCGCCGTGGTGGCTAACCGCCATGTTCTCGCAGTGGAAGCCGCCGAGGGCACTGACGCGATGCTGCTCCGCTGCGCCGAACTCCGCCGGTCGGGCCGAGCAGGGCGAAGCGGTCGCGGCGTAATCGTCAAGGCGCCCAAGCCGGGCCAGGAGAGACGCGTTGACCTGCCGACCATCGGCGCCGAGACGCTAAAGAAGGCGGCCGAGGCGGGCCTTGCAGGCGTCGCCGTGGCGGCTGGACGGGTACTCATGGCCGAGCCCGCCGCCACCGTCGAAGCGGCAAACAAGCTTGGACTGTTCCTCGTCGGTCAAGCTCTGCACGAGGGCAAAGACGATAAGACCAAGTCCGGCTAGCCGGCTACGCGGGCGTTGTTCTGCACGTAGTTCCGCTCGGCCGCTCCGGTGTAGAGCTGCCGCGGCCTGCCGATACGCTGCGAGGGATCCTCGATCATCTCCTTCCACTGGGCGATCCAGCCGACCGTTCGCGCGATGGCGAACAGCACGGTGAACATGTCGGTCGGGAAGCCGAGCGCCTTCAGCGTGATGCCGGAGTAGAAGTCGATATTCGGATAGAGCTTCTTCTGGACGAAATAATCGTCCGACAGCGCAATCCGCTCGAGTTCGAGAGCAACTTGGAGGATCGGATCGTCGCCGTGGCCCACGGCATCGAGCACCTCATGACAGGTCTTCTGCATGATCTTCGCCCTCGGGTCGTAGTTCTTGTAAACCCGGTGGCCGAAGCCCATGAGGCGGAACGGGTCGTTCTTGTCCTTCGCGCGCCTGATGAATTCTGGGATGCGATCGACCGAGCCGATCTCGTACAGCATGTTGAGCGCCGCCTCGTTGGCGCCGCCATGCGCCGGACCCCACAAGCAAGCGATGCCTGCCGAGATGCAGGCGAACGGATTGGCGCCGGAGGAACCGGCAAGGCGCACAGTCGAAGTCGAGGCGTTCTGCTCATGGTCGGCATGCAGGATGAAAATGCGGTCCATGGCGCGCGCAAGAACTGGATCGACCTTGTATTCCTCGCACGGCACGGCGAAGCACATATGCAGGAAATTCGCCGCGTAGTTGAGCTCGTTGCGCGGATAGATGAAGGGCTGGCCGATCGAATATTTGTAGGCCATCGCCGCGATGGTCGGCATCTTGGCGATCATGCGGATCGACGCCATCTCGCGCTGGTTGGGGTCCTTGATGTCGATCGAGTCGTGATAGAAGGCCGATAGAGCGCCGACCACGCCGACCATGACCGCCATCGGATGCGCGTCGCGGCGGAAGCCGGTGTAGAACCGGGTCATCTGCTCATGCACCATGGTGTGCTTGACGATGCGGTTGTCGAACGCCGAGTACTGCTTCAGCGTCGGCAGCTCGCCGTAGAGCAGCAGGTAGCAGGTCTCGATGAAATTGCCGTACTCGGCGAGCTGATCGATCGGATAGCCGCGATAGAGCAGGACGCCTTTGTCGCCGTCGATATAAGTAATCTTCGACTCGCAGCTCGCCGTCGAGGTGAAGCTCGGGTCGTAGGTGAAGCAGCCGGTCTCCTGATAAAAGGTGTTGATGTCGACCACGTCGGGGCCGATCGTCCCCTTCTTGATCGGAAAATCGTATCTTGCGCCGTCGATCAAGACAGATGCCTCGGCCGCGCCCGACGTGCGGAGGTTTTCTGCGACGCTCATCTAGAAGGCTCCTTTGACCATCGCGTGGGAGAGGGGTCGCCAATGAACGCAGGGGATTTGCAGCAGTTGCGGCCTTAGCGAACCCATTTTTGCACTGCCACATATTCGCGCCAATCCTGCCGCAGTGCAACATGTCCCTCTGCTGAAATGTTAAGCAGACTTAATCGCAGCCGCCTGATCATGCAAACGCCCAAGCGACTCGTCGCGGCCGAGCACGTCGAGCACGTCGAAGATGCCGGGGGAGGTGGATTTGCCGGTCAGCGCCGCGCGAAGCGGCTGCGCCACTTTACTGAGCTTACGGCCGGTCTCGTCGGCGAAGGCTCGCACTGAAGTTTCGAGCGCCACAGCCGTCCACGGCTCGACCGCTTCCAGGCGCGGCAAAAGCGCACTGAGCGTCTCGCGGCCCGCCGCGTCTAGCAGCTTGGCCGCCTGGTCATCGACCACGAGGGGGCGCTCGGCGAACAGGAACGCGGCGTTGTCGAGAAGCTCGACCAGCGTCTTAGCCCGCTCCTTCAGGCCCGGCATGGCATGCTCGAGCTTGTGCCAGCCATCGGCTTCGATCCGGGCCGCAAGCGCAGCAGCATCGGGAAGCTCGGGCACGAGCGCCTTGAGCCGGCGCACGATCTCAGCGTCGGGCGTCTCGCGAAGGTAATGGCCGTTCAAATTCACGAGCTTGACGAAATCGAACCGCGAGGCAGAGCGCCCGATCGCATCGAGGTCGAACCACTCGACCATCTGCTCCGTCCAGATGATCTCGTCGTCGCCATGGCTCCAGCCGAGCCTGACGAGATAGTTGCGGAGCGCGGCGGGGAGATAGCCCATTGCGCGATAGGCCTCGACGCCGAGCGCGCCGTGGCGCTTAGAGAGCTTGGCGCCGTCCGGCCCGTGGATCAGCGGCACGTGCGAGAACACCGGCGTGTCCCAGCCGAGAGCCTTGTAGATCTGGCTCTGGCGCGCGGCGTTGGTGAGGTGGTCGTCGCCCCTGATGACATGAGTGATCGCCATGTCGTGGTCGTCGACCACGACCGAGAGATTATAGGTGGGCGAGCCATCGCTCCTCAGGATCACCAGGTCGTCGAGGTCCTTGTTGGCGAATACGACGCGGCCCTGCACGCGGTCCTCGATCACCGTCTCGCCGTCGCGCGGCGCCTTAAAGCGGATGGCGGGCGGCATACCCTCGGGCGCCTTGCGGTGGTCGCGGTCGCGCCACGTGCCGTCATAGCCCGGCGAACGGCCCTCGGCGCGCGCCCGCTCGCGCATCACCGCAAGCTCTTCCGCGCTCGCATAGCAACGATAGGCTTTGCCGCTGGCGAGCAGCTGCTCGGCGGCTTCGCGATGACGCTCGGCGCGGGCGAGCTGGTAGACCGGCTCGCCGTCCCAATCAAGTTCGAGCCAGCGGAGTCCATCGAGAATGGCGAGGATCGCGCCTTCGGTCGAGCGCACCTTGTCGGTGTCCTCGATGCGGAGCAGCATCTTGCCCCCCGTGTGCTTGGCGTAGAGCCAGTTGAACAGAGCCGTGCGCGCGCCGCCGATATGCAAATAGCCCGTCGGTGAGGGCGCGAACCGCGTGATGACCTTGTCGCTCATGGCTATGCGGAGGACTTTCAAGCGAGGGGCTAGGGATGGATGCGGGCGTGATGTAGCATGGCGTCGGATGCGGGGTAAGGGCGGGAGCGGGGGGAGCGCGCCCGCCGGTTCTGCTGCCCCGGCGAAACTGGAGAGATCGCGGTTGCGCTGATCACCGGCGAGCAGGGCGGTATCTCCGAGGAGGTGAAGCAGGCGATGCGCGATTCAGGTTTCGCTCATATCCTCTCGATCTCAGGCCTTCACATGGTAATCGGAAATGGGCGGCGGCCGGCGCGCTCGACCCGCGCGCTCGGCCTCGTCATCGCCGCGTGAGGTCTTGCATTGGCGCCGCCCTCGACCCGTCCCGACGTGTTGATAGATCGCGACGGCGGGACGGTGGCACTCCGCTCGGATAGTGGGGACCTCATCTTCCCGCCGGCGACGGCGCCGGCTACAGCGTCGACAACTGGCTGCTCACCGACGGTGACGGCCGCGATGCCACCGCAGCCTCAGGCAACGCCTTCAGCTGCGGCTCTCTAGGGTGCATCGGGCACAGTGAAGGGAAAGGTCGTTAGGTTGATCCGGCACCCTGCGGTGCTTGAGGAGGACTGCCGCCTGGCCGACATCGACATCGCGACTTTCACGATCGGCAAAAGATGCCGTGCCGCGCAGGTCATCGTCGACCGGCACATGCTGAAAGAGCCGGGCGCGCATGCGCTTTATATCGAAGGACCTCGAACCGCATGGAGATCGTAGCCGAGCTGCGCGGCCGCCGGCCCTGGGTGCCGGACGTAGGCTGATGCACGGATGGAGTATGGGGTCAAGGCAACAACCGAGAGGCCGACGCGCCGGACCAACCCCGATCGGTGGGCTAGTAACGGCGGATAAGACCTACGAGGCGGCCCTGAACGCGCACGCGGTCGGGGCCGAAGATGCGCGTCTCGTAGCTCGGATTGGCAGCTTCGAGCGCGATGGAATCGCCCCGGCGGCGCAGGCGCTTCAGCGTGGCCTCGGCGTCATCGACCAGGGCCACGACGATGTCGCCGTTATTGGCGTCCTCGCATCTCTTCACGATGATCGTATCGCCCTCGAGGATGCCGGCTTCAATCATCGAATCGCCTTTGACCTCAAGCGCGTAATGCTCGCCCTTGCTGAGCAGCTCAGGCGGCACCTCGACGGTGCTGAGCCTGGTCTGGATCGCATCGATCGGCACGCCGGCGGCGATGCGACCCATGACCGGCACGCTAACCGTCTGGGGCAGGCTCTCGCCCTCGGCGAGTTGCGGCACCCGCCCCAAGCTGCCCTCGATTACGCTCGGTGAGAACCCGCGCGCCCGCTGCGACAGCGGCTGTGGCATCGATTCCGGCAGCTTCACGATCTCCATGGCGCGCGCCCGGTGAGGCAGGCGACGGACGAAGCCGCGCTCCTCGAGCGCCGTGATCAGGCGGTGGATTCCCGACTTCGACTTTAGGTCGAGCGCTTCCTTCATCTCATCGAAGGAGGGCGGCACGCCGGTCTCCTTCAACCGCTCATGGATGAACATGAGAAGCTCTTTTTGCTTCGAAGTGAGCATCTGGTCCCCTTTGAGCGGTTTGGACTTGCTTCGTTCGGCGCCTTAACGATTCGGCCGCTTTGCTGTACAAAACATGAACATTTTATCTGTTCTGTTTGTGTTCTGCAAGCGGGAATGCCGCCGAACGCGGTTCTGGCGCCTTCTTTCCTCACTCGCGCGATTCGGGTTTCCGGCGCCTTAATCGCCGTCGAGGGCGATGATCATGACGCGGGCGCCTGACGGGAGCGCCGGTGCGTCCGGCTCGCGCACGATGAGGCAGTCGGCGCGAGCGAGCGCCGCGACCAAGGAAGAGTCCTGCGAGGGAAGGGGGCGCACGCTCCGTGCCCCGTGGGCGCCCCATTGGGAGACCGCCCGGAGATAATGCTGACGCGGCCCGTTGGCCTCGAGCGCCTCGCCAAGGACCGCCTCGGGCAGCGGCCGTGCCGCTTCGGCAAGCCCGAGCATGCGGCGAAGCATCGGTTTCAGGAACACATGCGCCGATATCAGCGCCGACACAGGATTGCCGGCAAGGCCAAGCACGCGCTGGGCGCCCATACGCCCGTAGAGCAGGGGCTTGCCAGGGCGCATGGCGATCTTGGCGAAGTCGAGCTTAAGCCCTTCGGTCCTCAGCGCGCTCGCTACCAAATCGCGCTCGCCGACCGAGGCGCCGCCGACGGTCACCAGGATGTCGGCGGCACTGCCGGTCTTGGCGAGCGTGACCAGGCTGGTCGGCTCGTCCTTGGCGATGCCGAGCCGCATCGGCTCACCGCCCTCGGCTTCGATCAGCGCGGCAAGCCCGTAGGGCACCGACGACACGATCTGGTCGGGCCCGAGCTCTGAGCCGGGCGGCATGATCTCATCGCCGGTCGCGAGGATCGCGACGTTGGGCTTGCGGCGCACGGGAAGCTCGGCATGGTTCATGGCGGCGGCGAGAAGCAGCTCGCGAGCGCCAAGCCGCGTTCCTGCCTCGAGCAGCACCTCGCCTTCGCGGAAATCCTGGCCGCGCGGACGGATGTGCCACCCGGGTTCGGCCTGTTCGATGACGATCGCGCCGTCAGCGATCTTGGTGTTCTCCTGAATCACCACTGTGTCGGCACCGTCGGGCACCGGCGCGCCGGTGTAGATGCGCACTGCCTCGCGTTCGCTAACTCGGCCCAAAAAGCCGCTGCCGGCCGCCGCGACCCCAATCAGACTTAGCCTCGCCGGAAGTTCAGCCACGTCCTCCGCGCGCACCGCGTAGCCATCCATGGCGGAGGCATCGAACGGCGGCTGGGTAAGGCGAGCGGCGAGGTCGCCAGCGAGCACGCGGCCGCGCGCCGCCTCGAGCGAAACGTTCTCGATCTCGAGCGGGTCAAGCCCGTCAAGCACGCGGGCGAGAGCTTCAGGGATAGAGAGCAGAGCCATCAGCGCTTAAAATGGCCTGAGCGGCCTCCGGTCTTTTCCACGAGGCGAATGCCGGAGAACGACATCGCCCGGTCGACCGCTTTGCACATGTCGTAGATGGTGAGGCAGGCGACCGAGACTGCCGTCAGCGCCTCCATCTCGACGCCGGTTTTGGCGTCGACCTTGGCGGCGGCCTCGATCCAGAGGCCCGGCGGATCGCGCGACGGCTCGAACGCGATGGTCACCTGCGTCAGCGACAAAGGATGGCAGAGCGGGATCAACTCGGCGGTGCGCTTGGCAGCCATGATTCCGGCGATGCGCGAGGCTGCGAGCACGTCGCCCTTCTCAGCCTTGCCGCCGAGAATGAGGTCGAGCGTCTTCGGCGCCATCGAGACGAAGCCTTCGGCGATCGCTGTCCGCGCGGTGACCGCCTTGTCGGAGATGTCGACCATGCGCGCTTCGCCCTTGTCGTTCAGGTGACTGAGCCGGGCGGTCATTGCGCCTCGGCGCGGATTACTGTGCCCGCGAGCAGGGCACGCGTCGCGGCGGCGACATCGTCCTGCCGCATCAGGCTCTCACCGACGAGGAAAGCGCAGACGCCCGATGCGGAGAGCCGGGTGAGATCGGCATGGGTGAACATGCCGCTTTCGGCGATCACCAAACGGTCGTCCGGCACGAGCGGCGCGAGGCGCTCGGTGGTGGCAAGGCTCGTGGCGAAGGTCTTGAGGTCGCGGTTGTTGATGCCGATCAGCTGCGTGTCGAGCCGCAACGCCCGGCTGAGCTCGGTCTCGTCATGCACCTCGGCGAGTACGTCCATGCCGAGCCCGTGCGCCGCGGCGGTCAGTTCCAGCGCGGTGGTGTCATCAACTGCCGCCATGATGATGAGGATGCAGTCAGCCCCCCAAGCCCGCGCTTCAAGCACCTGGTAAGGATCGAGCATGAAGTCTTTGCGGAGCGCAGGAAGCGAAGTCGCCGCGCGGGCGGCGGTAAGGTATTCCGGTCGCCCCTGGAACGATGGCGTGTCGGTGAGAACCGAAAGACCGGCGGCGCCGCCCTGCTCATAGGCGCGGGCGAGCTCGGGTGGATCGAAATCGGGGCGGATCATGCCCTTGGATGGGCTCGACTTCTTGATCTCAGCGATCAGTGCGAAGTCTCCCGCCACGATGCGCGACTTCAAGGCTTCGGCGAAAGGACGGATGGGTAGGGCGGCTTTGGCGCGCGCGCACATCGCCTCGGCGCTTGCCGCCGTCTTGGCGGCAGCAATCTCCTCACGCTTATAGGCGACGATGGTGTCAAGGACCTTTGTCACGGCATCAGACCTTATCATGGCTGAGGGAGACAAGAGCATCGAGAACGGCCTTGGCCTTGCCGCTGTCGATCGCTTCTGCCCCAAGCGCCACGCCGTCCCGGAGCGAGTTGGCCTTGCCGGCGACGAGCAGGGCCGCCGCGGCATTGAGGAGCACGATATCGCGAAGCGGCCCACGATTGCCTTGCAGCAGAGCGCGGATATGAGCGGCGTTCTCGGTCGCGTCGCCGCCGATCAAGTCTTCGGGCCACGCGTCGGACAGCCCGGCATTGCGGGGCGAGATCCTGAAGGTAGACACCTGACCGCGGTCGAGCACGGCGACATGGCTGATGCCGGTCGTGGTGAGCTCGTCGAGCCCGTCGCTTCCATGCACCACCCAGGCCCGCTCGACGCCGAGCAGGCCGAGCACTTTTGCCAGCGGCTCTACCCATTGCTCGGCGTATACGCCTACCACTTGGAATTTGGTGCCGGCGGGATTGGCCAGCGGTCCGAGCAGGTTGAAGATCGTGCGCGTCCCGAGCTCGCTTCGGACCTTCGCCACGTGACGCATTGCGGCGTGATGGGAAGGCGCAAACATGAAGCCCAGCCCGCAGGTCTCGATGCAATGGGTGATGGTCTCGGGCGTGCATTCGATATTGATGCCTAGCGCGGCCAGCACGTCGGCCGAGCCTGAGCGCGAGGAGATCGAGCGGTTGCCGTGCTTGGCGACAGGGACGCCGGCGCCCGCCACCACGAAGGCGGCACATGTCGAGATGTTGTGCGTGCCCTTGGCGTCGCCGCCGGTGCCGCAGGTGTCGATAGCGCCTTCAGGCACGTTGACCGGGACGGCCCGTGCCCGAAGCGCACGCGCTGCGCCGGCGATCTCGTCGACCGTCTCACCGCGCACGCGAAGTCCCATGAGCAGCGCGCCGAGCTGTGCATCGGTCGCGCCCCCCGACATGATCAGCTCGAAGGCTTGCGCCGATTCCAACTGCGTGAGTGTTTGGCCCGAGGCGATCTTGGCGAGCGCCGCACTGACGTCGGCGGGCGGGACCGTCCCATCGACCTCTAAGCTTGAGGTCTCGACCCTAGAGGGCACCGACCGCTTCTCTGTGTGAGCCTCTGCGTGAGCGCCGCTCGACGCGGGCTAGATCAAGGAAATTGGCAAGCAGCTGATGGCCGTGCTCCGACGCGATGCTCTCCGGATGGAATTGCACACCATGCACCGGATAGCGCTTGTGTTGCAGGCCCATGATGATCCCATCGGCCGTCTCTGCCGTGATCTCGAGATCGGCGGGAAGGCTCGCGCGCTCGACCACCAGCGAATGATAACGGGTAGCGGCGAAGTCCTGGGGCAGGCCGGCGAACAGGCCTTTGCCGGTATGATGCACTTTGGAGAGCTTGCCGTGCATAAGCGTCGGGGCGCGCACCACGCGGCCGCCATACACCTGGCCGATCGCCTGATGGCCGAGGCAGACGCCGAGGATCGGCACCACCGGCCCGGCGCGCGAGATAATATCGAGGCAGATGCCGGCACGATCGGGGTCGCAGGGGCCGGGCGACAGCACGATCGCCTCGGGCCCCTCGGCCAGCACCTCGTCGACGGTCACCTTGTCGTTGCGGTAGACGCGGGTCGACGCGCCCAATTCGCCGAGAAAATGGACGAGATTGTAGGTGAAGCTGTCGTAGTTATCGATAAGCGTCAGCATGGACGTGGTGTTACGCTTCAGGCGCCCGCGCCGTCAAGGATTGCCGGAAATGCTCAGACCCTGAGATCCTTCGGCGTAAGGAAGAGCTTGAGCTCGCCGCTGTTCACCGTGACGCCCTGCCAGCCGCCGCTCGTGAAATTCACCACGACCAGCCCGGCAGTCGGATATTTGTCCTCGAGCTTGTCGCGGTAGTGCTGGGGGCCAGAACCGACGAGATCGAGCGCTAGCGCATGGATTTCGGGGTTATGGCCCACCAGCATCAGACGGCTCGCGCCCGGCTGCACGCCCCGCAACATCTCGAGCATCTCGGCTGCGCTCGCATGATAGAGCGCATCCTCGTAGACGACCTTGGGCTCGACCTTGAGCTCGGGCAGCACGAGGGCGAGCGTGTCCCGGGTGCGCCGCGCCGAGGAGCACAGCACGAGGTCGGGATCGATGCCGCGCTCGGTCATGGCGCGCCCCATGAGCGGCGCGTCGGCGATGCCGCGCATGGCGAGCGGACGATCGCGATCGGCCATCCCGGGATTCTTCCAGCTCGATTTCGCATGACGGAGCAGGCTGAGCGTCAGCATGGCGGCTCTGTCCCAATCACTGGCCGCGCTTGGCGCGGGCGGCGAAGCGCACCGCCTCGTCGGCCGCCTTGAACAGGGCGCGGGCCTTGCTCACGCATTCGGCCTGCTCGCGCTCCGGCACGGAATCGGCGACCACGCCCGCACCGGCCTGCACGTACATGACGCCATCCTTCACCACCGAGGTCCTGAGCACGATGCAGCTGTCCATGTCGCCGTCGGCTGAGAAATAGCCGACGCAGCCCGCATACAGGCCGCGCGCTTCGTCCTCAAGCTCATCGATGATCTCCATGGCTCGGACCTTCGGGGCGCCGGATACGGTGCCGGCGGGGAAACCCGCCATTAGTGCATCGACCGCATCGTGGCTCGAAGCAAGCTTGCCTTCGACATTCGACACGATGTGCATCACCTGGCTGTAATATTCGAGGAAGAACGAGTTGGTGACGCGCACGGTGCCGATCTCTGCCACGCGGCCGACGTCGTTCCGGCCTAGATCGAGCAGCATTAGGTGCTCGGCCCGCTCCTTGGCGTCGTGAAGCAGCTCCTTGGCGAGGGCCTTGTCTTGAGCCGGCGTTGCGCCGCGCGGCCTGGTGCCGGCGATTGGACGGATCGTGACCTTGCCGTCGCGCACCCTAACCAGGATCTCCGGGCTGGAGCCGACCACGGCGAAGTCGCCGAAATTGAGATAATAAAGGAAGGGCGACGGGTTCACGCGCCGGAGCGCCCGATAGAGCGCGAAAGACGGCAGTGTGAACGGCGCCTCGAAGCGCTGGCTCAACACCACCTGAAAGATGTCGCCAGCGGCGATGTACTCCTTGGCGCGGGCAACCTTCGCCATATAGGCCTCGGGCGGCGTGGCCGCCTTGGGCTCGGGATGCGGCGTGCTCGTGTCCTGCTCGCTTGCATGCGGAAGCTTCTGCTCGAGCCGCTCGATGGCAACCGCCAGCCGATCCGACGCGCGCGTGTAAGCCGCCTTGGCGCTGACGCCGGACGCGGGCCTGACCGGTGTCACCACCGTCATCTCGTCCTTAACCGCATCGAAGATCGCGATCAGCGTTGGTCGCACCAGGATGGCATGGGGCAAACCGAGCGGATCGCGCCTGTCGCTCGGCAGATGCTCGATCAGTCTGACCGTGTCGTAGCCCATATAGCCGAAGATGCCGGCTGCCATCGGCGGAAGCTCCGGCGGGAGCACTATCGCCGATTCGGCGAGCAGCGCACGGAGCGCCGCGAGCGCCGGCAGCGGCGAGGGCGCGAAAGCGTGTGGGTCGGATTGCGGCGCCCGATTGATCTCGGCGTTGCCGCCGTTGGCGCGCCAGATGAGATCGGGCTCGCAGCCGATGATCGAATAGCGGCCTCGCGTGGCCCCGCCCTCGACCGACTCCAGGAGAAAGCTATTAGCCCGCTCATGCGCGAGCTTCAGCATCGCCGAGACCGGTGTCTCCAGATCGGCGACGAGCTTCGTCCAGGCGACTTGCGCTACGCCCTCCTCGTAGAGCCGGGCGAATGAGGCGAAGTCGGGCTCGATCGGAGCGGCGCCGCCTTGCTCGGGAAGCGGCGTGACGGGGGCGGAAGCCAGGCTCATTGCTCCTCGTTGGTGCCGACCAGTTTGGCAAGCGCCTGCTCGTTGACGCTGACTCCGTAGCGCTGCTCGAGCGCGGCGAAATATTCCGAGATCGCGTCCTCGCCGAGCAATTGCTTGATCCGCACCTTGAGAGCATCTTCTTCGGGCGCTGCAATGGCCGCGGGCGGGGTAACCTTGTCGACCTTGAACACGATGCGACCTTCGCCGATGCCAGACGGCGCCGAACCGTAGCCGCCCTCAGGCAACGTAAACGCCTGCTGCACGGCTGCCGGCAGAACGTAAACAGCCATGCCGTCGCGCTTCAGGGGTTCGCTGGTCAGGACTTCGACCTTGAGATCCTTGGCGATGTCATCGAGCGACTTGCTCCCGCCGCTCAGGCTGCTGACGAGCTCTTGTGTATATTTCGCGACCTTGGTCCGCTCTTCCTCGATGTGCCAATCCTTGGCGACCTCGTCCTTGACCTGTTCGAACGGCTTGAGCTGCTCGGGCACGACACCGAGCACCTCGTACCAGACGATGCCTTCATCCTTGGCATCGATCGGATCGTTCTCGACGCCAGTGTCGGTAGCGAAAATCGCATTCAACACGTCCTTCTGCGCCGGGAGCGTCACGTTCGTTCCATCGGGCTTCCGACCTTGGCGGTCGACCTCGTCGATCGTCTGGTAGGTGAGTTTCAACTTGTCGGCGATTTCCGAAAGCTTGGCGCCCGAGGCAAGCTGATCCTCGATCTTGTCATGCAGCTCGAAGATCGCGCCCGAGGCGCGGTCCCTCAGGATCTTCATTTCGATATCGGCCTTGGCGTCGTCGAAGGACGGCACTTTGCCAGGTGTGATTTCGGTAACGCGGAGCAGCACGACGGTGCCGAGCTTGCCGGTCACCGGCTCGCTCACTTTGTTCAGCTCAAGGGCGAAGGCGGCGTCGGCGACCGCTGGATCGGCCAACTGGCTGCGGGTGATCGTGCCGAGATCCATGTCAGCCTCGCTCAAGCCTTGCTCCTTGGCGATTGCCGCGAAGTCGGTGCCGGGCTGAAGCTTCTGATAGGCGGCGTTGGCAGCGGACAAATCGGGGAAAGCGATCTGCTGCACGTGCCGCTTCTCGGGCGTGCCGAGCGTATCCTTGCTAGCCTCGTAAGCAGCCTTAATGTCTTCGTCGCTGATCTTCACCTGATCCTTCACCGATTCCGGCGTGACGGCGAGAATGCCGACCTTGCGGAACTCCGGCTGGGTGAAGGTGGAATGGTGGTTGTCGTAATAACGCTTGAGGTCGTCGTCGGTCGGATCGCCGACCGAACCGGCGGCATTGTCGGCGACCAGCACGAAGCGAAGCGTGCGCGTCTCGCCGTTATAGCGGTTGAGTGCCGTGACCAGGACATCGGGCGTATTCCCCGCCTTGCCGATAGTGGTGAGAATCTGCCGGCGGAGATTGGTCTCGCGCTGTGAAGCGAGATAGCCCTGCTCGGTGACGCCAATATTGCGCAGGGCCTGCTGGAAGGCTGCGGGGTTGAAATTGCCGGTCGGGTCCTTGAAGTTCGGGTCCTGCATGATCTGATCAAGCAGCGCCTGCTCGCTGATGCCGAGCCCGAGATCGTGCGCGTGGGTATCGACCGCGGCGCCGCCGATCAAGCGCTCGAGCACCCGGCTGTCGAGACCCATGGCGCGCGCCTCCTGGAGGCTCAAGCTCCTGCCGGCTTGCGCACTCATGGCGCGCAGCATCTCCTGCTGCGCCCGCATGTAATCGCGCGGCGTAATCTCGGTGTTGCCGACTTTGATCAGGGTCTGGCTGCCGTAATTCCTGAAAACGTCGGCGATGCCCCAGATGCCGAAGCTCAGCACCAGCAGGCCCATGAGGATCATGCCGAAGAGCCGTCCTGCACCTTTGCGTAATGTGTCGAGTGCCACGCCGAATTCGCCTTCCATTCGCCGATTGCCAAAGCCGCGCTGGCGTCCGATGCTGGACACTCCTCGCGCGGCGGCGGCATCATAGGTAGCAAGCAGAGGCGCGGCAAGGCGGGGATGGCCGGCAAAAGGCTTCGCAGAAGGCCTGCTTAACGGCCGACCAGGTGGGGGAACGGGGTGGACCGAACAGCGATCAGGCCGCTCGTCGCCGGCAACTGGAAGATGAACGGCCTTTCGCCGTCTCTCGCGGAGCTTGCTGCGCTCAAGGACCATCTCGCTCGCGCGCCCGTGGCTGGAGCCGATCTCATGGTCTGCCCGCCGGCGACACTGCTCGCCCGCGCCCGCGACGTCTTGGCGGGAACCGACATCGCCCTCGGCGCACAGGACTGCCATCCGGTCGCCTCCGGAGCCCATACGGGTGATATCTCGGCCGAGATGCTGGCTGATGCCGGCGCCACCGCTGTCGTCGTCGGCCATTCGGAGCGCCGCATCGATCACGGCGAAGTCGATGGCCTGGTCAATGCCAAGGCGAAGGCCGCCCATCGCGCCGGGCTGACCGCCATGATCTGCGTGGGAGAGACCCAGAAGGAGCGTCTCGACGGCTCCGCGCTCGAGGTCGTCGGCCGTCAGCTGAAGGGCTCGGTCCCGCTAGGCTCTCAGGCCGACCACACCGTCATCGCTTATGAGCCGGTCTGGGCTATCGGAACAGGGCTTACGCCGACGCGAGCAGACGTTGCGGAGATGCATGGCTTCATCCGCAATGAACTTGGCACTCTCATGGACGAGGCCGAGAGCGGGCGGCTGCGCATCCTCTATGGCGGCTCGGTGAAGCCCGCCAATGCCCGGGAACTTTTATCGGTGGCCGACGTCAACGGGGCTTTGGTTGGCGGCGCCAGCCTCAACGCAAGCGACCTCTATGCCATCCTCGCCGCCTATTGTGGCCGAACTGACTGAGAGCGTGCAAAACCGTCATGGACAAACCCTGCCATGGTTGGCAAACGAAGCAATTTTCGCCATTGTTGTGGAGTTGATTTGGCGGGGATTTTTCCCGCGGGACGCCATGATGCCGTTGCTGCGCTTCATCGCCATGGCACTTCTGGTTTCGTGCTCCGTCACGGTGCTCGCGTGGCGGGCGGCTGCCGAGCCGCTCGACAAGGCGAGCTGCGCCAGTCTGGCCAGCGACCGCAAAAAGCTGTTCACCCCCAGCATGCAGGCGGCGCTCGATCGCGGGCCTGACTGGGTCAAGGAACACCTGAACGACCAGGAGCTCGAGCAGGTACGGAAATTCCTCGATGTCGAGGCGCAGATCGCGTTCCGTTGCCGAGGCGGGGGGGTGGACAAGAAGGCCGTCGCGGCGCCTGCGGCCCCAGCCGATACCGAGGCGGTGCCGCTCCCCGACCGGAAGCCGGTTCTCGAGCCGTCAGATACCGCCGACAGCAACCCTAGCCAAACCGTGGCCGATTCGGATAAGACAACGCCTTCGAAAACCAAGGCGACGAGATGAGCACTGTCCTTCTGTTGATTCACGTTATGATTGCCCTGGCGCTGGTTGGCGTCATTCTGTTGCAGCGCTCCGAAGGGGGCGCGCTCGGCATCGGCGGCGGCGGCGGCTTTATGACCGGCCGCAGCGCCGGCAATACGCTGACCAAGACCACCGCCATCCTGGCGGCGACTTTCTTCGCCACCAGCCTCGCTCTCTCGATCCTGGCAGGCCAGCATGGGGCATCACCCTCGATCCTGGGTCCGGCCGGCGCGCCGGGCGGCTTGGCTCCGCTTCAGGCCCCGACCGGTCCGGCACCCGTTGCCCCGGCGACGCCGGCAGCGCCGCAAGCCCCGCAGTCGAAATAACCGACGGCGCGACGTCACCTTAACGTTCCACGGGGAAAGCTCCGTTTGGGGCTTACGACTCGCTCCCGTTTCGGTGTAGGGTCGAGGCCCATGGCGCGGTACGTTTTCATCACCGGCGGCGTGGTTTCCTCACTCGGCAAGGGGCTGGCCTCGGCGGCACTCGGCGCGCTGCTTCAGGCGCGTGGGTTCAGCGTGCGTTTGCGCAAGCTCGACCCCTATCTTAATGTCGATCCCGGGACCATGAGCCCCTATCAGCATGGCGAGGTGTTCGTCACCGACGACGGCGCCGAAACCGATCTCGATCTTGGCCACTATGAGCGCTTTACCGGGCGCCCGGCGAGCCAAGCCGACAACATCACCACCGGGCGCATCTATCAGCAGATCATCGCCAAAGAGCGCCGCGGCGACTATCTCGGCTCCACCGTGCAGGTCATCCCGCACGTCACCGACACCATCAAGAATTTCATTACCGCCGGCAACGAGGGCGTCGACTTCGTGCTGTGCGAGATCGGCGGCACGGTCGGCGACATCGAGGGCCTGCCGTTCTTCGAGGCGATCCGCCAGCTCGGCAACGAGCTGCCGCGCGGCTCCTCGGCCTTCATCCATCTGACGCTCGTGCCATTCATCCCGAGCGCCGGCGAGCTCAAGACCAAGCCGACCCAGCATTCGGTCAAGGAGCTGAGATCGATCGGCATCCAGCCCGACGTCCTGCTGTGCCGCACCGACCGGCCTTTGCCGCGCGACGAGCGGCGCAAGATCGCGCTGTTCTGCAACGTGCGGCCCGAGGCGGTCATTCAGGCGCTCGACGTCGCCAGCATCTACGACGTTCCCGGTGCCTATCATGCCGAAGGTTTGGATCGCGAGGTGCTCGCCGCCTTCAACATCACCAATGCACCGGAGCCGGACCTCGAGCAGTGGCGGCAGATCTCGGAGACCGTGGCCAATCCGGATGGCGAGGTGACCGTAGCCATCGTCGGCAAATACACCGGCCTCAAGGACGCTTACAAATCGCTGAACGAGGCGCTCGTCCACGGCGGCATCGCCAACAAGGTGAAGGTCAATCTGCACTGGATCGAGTCGCAGACCTTCGAAAGCGAGGACGCGTCGGCGTATCTCGAGGACGTGCACGGCATCCTAGTCCCCGGCGGCTTCGGCGAGCGTGGGTCCGAGGGCAAGATCAGGGCGGCTGGCTATGCCCGCACACGCCGCGTGCCCTATTTCGGCATCTGCTTCGGCATGCAGATGGCGGTGATCGAGGCCGCGCGCGAGGCCGGCATAGACGGCGCGAGCTCGACCGAGTTCGGGCCGACCGCCGAGCCGGTGATCGGACTGATGACCGAATGGATGCGCGGCAACGAGCTCGAGCAGCGCGAGTCCAACGGCAATCTCGGCGGCTCGATGCGGCTCGGCGCCTATGAGGCGGTGCTTGCCAAGGGCAGCAAGGTGGCCGAGATCTACGGCACGACGCGCATCTCCGAGCGCCACCGCCACCGCTACGAGGTGAACATGCGCTACCGCAACAAGCTAGAAGCTGCCGGCCTCCGCTTCTCTGGGCTATCGCCCGACGGGCTGTTGCCTGAGATCGTCGAGGTGCCGGACCATCCCTGGTTCATCGGCGTGCAGTTCCACCCCGAGCTGAAATCGCGGCCGTTCGAGCCGCACCCGCTGTTCGCCTCATTCATCGGCGCTGCTGTGGAGCAGAGCCGGCTGGTGTAACTTGGTAGATGCCGTTCAATGCCCAACAGCATCCATGAAGGCGGCTGCGCGTGCGGCGCGGTGCGGTTTCAGGCGAGGGGAGAGCCCTATCGTTTGGGCATCTGCCACTGCCTGACCTGCCGGAAAGCGCACGGCGCTCCATTCAATCTCTTTGCCGTGTTTCCGGCCGAGGCCATCACCGTAACGGGCGATACGATCGAGTTCGTAAGCTCCAAGCATGCGCGGCGCTATTCCTGCCGCACTTGCGGCTCGCCGGTCTATTCGACGTATGGGCGCCAGGACGAGTTCTACCTCTATCCTGGCTCCTTCGATGAAATCGGGCTGTTTCGACCGAGCTATGAGCTTTGGACCACGAGGCGAGAACCCTGGCTGCAGGAGTTCCCAGGCGTCGTCAGTCGATACGAGGAGAGCCGCCCGAAATGGAGGCGGACGGAGCCCTGAAGCTCCGCCCGCCTTGCCCTAAGCTATTTCTTCTTGCGCGGCGCAGATGCCGCGGGCGCCACGTCGGATTTGCCGACACCACGCTCGGGGATCACGTCCTCGCCCGCCAGGATGCGGGACTTGAACAGATAGCCGGCGATGCCTGCGCCGATCAGCGGCGCCACGATGAACAGCCAGAGCTGCTCGACGGCATGCGGGTTTTTCGCATATCCGACGATAGCCGGTCCGATCGAGCGAGCAGGGTTCACCGAGGTGCCGGTGATGTTGATGCCCAACAGGTGGATGGCAACCAGCGTTAGCCCGATGGCGATGCCGGCAAGCTCGACCGGAGCGCCCCTCTGCGTCACGCCGAGGATGCAGACCAGGAATAGAAAAGTAGCAACCACCTCATAGGTGAATGCCGCCGTGGTGTTGTACTCGCCGAGATAGCCCGAACCCCACCCGTTTTGGCCTAGGCCGCCGTTCCAGCCCGAGGCCTTGCCTGACAAAATGAGATAAAGCACGACGGCGCCTGCGATCGCACCCAGGACCTGGGCGATCACATAGGTCACGAAGTCCGACACCGTCATCCGTCCGGCGACCAGGACGCCGAAGCTGACGGCGGGGTTGATGTGGCATCCGGAGACCTGGCCGATACCGTAAGCCATGGCCACGATCGCGAGGCCAAAAGCCATGGCGATGCCGAGGATGTCGACCGAGGTTGCCCCGCTGCCCATTCCGGCGATGACCGCCGTGCCGCAGCCGAACAGTACAAGCGCGAACGTCCCAATGAATTCCGCAATTGCTTTTTTCATGATGCCCTCCCCAGTTGAAACGCCCCTATAATCGCAAACCGGAGCACGCACCAGAGCCAGGCCTGCATCGCTCCAAACTCGCCAGAATGGCCGAACGGCGCTATAAGGCCCCGTGAACCAGCACCAATCCTTGCAACCGAACAAGCGCGTGACGGTCGGCTCCGTGAGCTTCGCGCAGACCGCCCCGTTGGCGCTGATCGCCGGACCTTGCGTCCTGGAGAGCCGAGCCCATGCCCTGGAAACCGCTGAGGCTCTGAAGGGGATTGCGGCGCGGCTCGGCATCGGCGTCGTCTATAAGAGCTCCTTCGACAAGGCGAACCGCACGAGCGTGGGAAGCGCGCGGGGCATGGGACTCGCCGGGGCGGTGCCGATCTTCGCCGAGATCAGAGAGCGTCTCGGCCTGCCGGTCATCACCGACGTGCACGAGCCCGAGCAATGCTCAGGCGTCGCCGAGGCCGTGGACATTCTGCAGATCCCGGCCTTTCTCTGCCGCCAGACCGACCTGTTGCTCGCGGCCGCCGCGACCGGCAGGCCGGTCAACGTCAAGAAGGGCCAGTTCCTTGCGCCGTGGGACATGAAGAACGTGGTCGCCAAGATCGTCGACACCGGCAACCCGAACGTGCTCGTCACCGAGCGCGGCGTATCGTTCGGCTACAACACGCTCGTGTCGGACATGCGCGCGCTGCCGATTCTCGCCGAGACGGGCGCGCCGGTGATCTTCGACGCGACCCATTCGGTGCAGCAGCCGGGAGGGGCGGGAACGTCGAGCAGCGGCGAGCGGCGCTTCGTGCCGGTGCTGGCGCGCGCCGCTGTCGCGGTCGGCGTCGCCGGCATTTTCATCGAGACCCATCAGGATCCGGATCGGGCGCCGTCAGACGGACCGAACATGCTGCCGATCGCCGCGCTCGAGCCGCTGCTCACCGAGCTGATCGCCATCGACCGTCTGGTGAAGAAGCTCGCTTGAACCGGCAGGGTGCTCAGCTCGGGGTGGTGAGCCGCCCAGCATCCGCATCGAAGCGCCACAGGCGCTCCTTGATGAGATGCGTGCCACCCCACCAGCGGTCGATCCCATTCATGGCGGCATGGTCCTCGCGGCCTTCGAGCACCGCCTCGCCGAACGCCGTCAGCGCAAGCTCGCTCTGGAAATAGGCTGGGCTCGTCGAGTCCGGGCTGAACGGCGCGCCGTCGAGTCCGGCGATCAGAGGGACGCGGGCGAGCCCAAGCCCATCGAGCAGGCCGAAGAAGCTCCAGTCTCCCATGAACGCGGCCTGCTCAGTCCGCTGCACCGCAACGAACAGGGCCGGCGGCGTGGTGATGCCTCCGCCAACAGCGCTGAGGACCTGCCGCTCGCTTCGGGAGAGGCCGTCGCGGCCGGGCAGCTCCTCGAGCATGCGCCGCACGGCGGAGGCGAGAAAGGGCAGGGGCGAGAGGTCGCCGCGGAGAAACGCCTGAAACCGTTCAGGCGTCGGCGTGCGGAAGGCAGCCCAAGCGTCTGCGGCGAGCGCGAGCTGCTCTGGTGTGACCGGCTCCTCCAAGGCTCGGAGCGCCTCGATCTCGACCTCGGTCTGACGCCCGAGGAACTCGGACGCCTGCACTAGGAGGAGCGAGCCGTCTGCGTTCATCTGCTCGCGGCTGAACCAGTCGAGTATCTGCAAGAGCTGGAGCTGGTCGTAGAGATCGTGCTCGAACCAGAGGACGACGCGGTCGAACGCCGTCGAATGGGCGAGCCCGCGGTCGCGCGCCTGCAAATAGGTCGCAATCTCCTCCCGCTCGCCCCAGCCCCGGTCCGCCAGATACTCGGCGCGGATCGCGGTCAGCTCGGCGAGCGTGCCAGTCGGCGGCACCGGCCCCTCATGCAGCACGTCGCGCCAGGGCAGCACCTCCGCGCGCGGAATCGCGCGGCGGAGCAATTCGCCGGCCGCATCGCCATTGGTGATGATGAGGTCCAACCGCGATCAGCCGCGGCCGCGATAGGGCGCCACGCCCTGGTCGGGGATCCACACGCCTTCGGGCGGCGTCCCATGCTGCCAGAACACGTCGATCGGGATGCCGCCGCGTGGATACCAATAGCCGCCGATCCGAAGCCACGCAGGCTCGATCAGCGCGACGATGCGCTTGGCGATTGTGATCGTCGCATCCTCGTGGAAGGCGCCGACGTTACGGAAGCTCGCGAGATAAAGTTTGAGCGATTTCGATTCGAGCAGCCACGCACCAGGCGCGTAGTCGATGACGAAATGCGCGAAGTCGGGCTGGCCGGTGATCGGGCAGAGACAGGTGAACTCAGGACACGAGAAGCGCGCCACATAGGCCGCGACTCGGTGCGGATTGGGCACGCGCTCGAGCTCGGCCTCACCCGGCGATTTCGGGATCGGCGTCGTGTTGCCGAGCTGCTTCAATCCGCCGATCTTGCGCGCCATCCGATGCTACTCCGCCGCAAGCCGTGGCGCGGGGCCGCGATAGATACAGCCCTCGCGGCAGGAATCGCGCGCCACCACGATCTCGGCAAGGCCGGGCAGCCGATTATGCAGCCGGTCCCACAGCCAGGTCGCGATCCGCTCCAGCGTCGGCTGCGACAGGCCCTCAACCTCGTTCAGCATGTGGTGGTCGAGCGCATCGTGCACGTCAGCGAGCGCGGCCTCGACATCGTCGAGATGGACAATGACTCCGGTCTCCGGGTTGGGCTCACCGTCGACGGTCACCCTCACGCGGAAGGAATGTCCGTGCACCCGCGCATTCGGATGGCCTTGCGGCGCCGACGGCAGGAAATGGGCGGCCTCGAAGGTGAACTCTTTGTAGATGCGCATGGCAGTCGTTTAGGGGATTTCGCGCGACGCTGCCAGGGCTTAGGGCAGCCCCAGCAGCTTATGGGTTTGTAGGCTCAAGCGCCATTTGGGGTGGGCGAGGCAATAGTCAATCGCCGCGCGGAGATTGGCCGGCGAGCGCGCGCCCGCGTCCATCGGCTGGAGCAGGAAATGCGCGAAGTCGAGGTTTTCCATTTGAGCCGGGTCGAGCGCATCTTGCGGGAAGACGAGCTTGAGTTCGTCGCCCGAGCGCTGGAGGAGGGGAGCGCCGGCCTTCGGGCTGACGCAGATCCAGTCGATCGCTCGCGGCACCGGTAGCGTGCCGTTGGTCTCCAGGGCGATGGCGAAACCAGCGCCGTGCAGTGCCTGGATCAACGCCTCATCCACCTGCAGCATGGGCTCGCCGCCCGTCAGCACGACAAAAGACGGCGTGCCGGAGTTGCCCCGCCATGCGGCCCGGCAGGCGCGCGCCAACGCACCTGCATCGGCGAACTTGCCGCCGCCAGGGCCATCGGTGCCCACGAAGTCGGTGTCGCAGAAATTACAGGCCGCCGCCTCGCGGTCCTGCTCGCGGCCCGACCAGAGATTGCAGCCGGCGAAGCGGCAAAATACGGCAGGCCGCCCCGCCTGCGCCCCTTCGCCTTGCAGCGTGTAGTAGATCTCCTTGACGGCGTACATGCGCGCAATCTGGCGTTTCCGCCGCAAGATGCAAGCGCCTTCGACCCCAGAACTACTCCTTCGGCAGGACATTGCCGGGAGGATTGGTGCCGGGCGGATTGATCGAACGAATGAAGGCGATGATCTTCCACAGATCGTCAGAGGTCTTGATGGTCATGCCCATCGGCGGCATCGGCGCGTGCACGCTGCCATAGCTCAAGCGCGTGTAGCCTTGCTTCTCCAAATCCGCCGAGCCGAGCGTCACCAGCCTGAACAGCACGTCGTCGGTGTTGCCCCAGAACCAGACGCCTTGCGTCAAAGGCGGGCAGATGCCGCCGCCGCCGGTGCCGCCATGACATTCGTTGCAGCCGGGCAGCCGGAATCTCTTGACGAGGTCCGGGTCGTCCTTGGCGAGCTTGGCGTAGTCGGGATAGGGACTATGCAGCTGCCCCTTCGGAAACTTCGCCACCAATTCGGTCGGCGGCGTGGTGTCGCCCGCCTTGCAGCAGGCCTCGGCCTCGCCCGCTGGCTTCTCTGCCGTGGGCTTCTCCTCGGCGGCGTAAGCGGACAGGCCGCCGATAGCCAAGACGCTTAATGCCAAGACGCTCAGTGCCAAGACGCCTGACGGTGCGAGAAGGATGGCGACTACGCGGCTTTGGGGACGCCTCATCAAAGCTATTCCTTAGGCAAGATTCAACTTGATGGGACGATGCGTGCACTCCGCCGATCAACTCAACTCAATTTACGGTGCGATGCCGTGACCGCGGAATCCCCCTCGAACCCGCATGGGCCGGACCCAAAAGAAACGAGCCGCAGCGACGCTGCGGCTCGTTATCGATGGTGGTCGTCCTCGCGCTCCGATCCCGAAGCACGGTTCGAGCAGAGAGACAGCTCGAAGCCGAGCCTACTTTGCGCCCCCGGGAGCGACGAATTTTCCCGGGATCACTTTTTCAGGAGGATTGGCGCCAGGCGGATTGATCGAACGAATGAAGGCAATGATTTTCCAAAGATCGTCCGAGGTCTTGACGCTGAAACCCATCGGCGGCATGGGCGCGTGCACGCTGCCATATTGATAGCGAACGAAGCCGCGCTTCTCGAGCTCCGCCGATCCGAGCGTCGCGAGCCTGAACAGAACGTCGTCGGTGTTGCCCCAGAACCAGACGCCTTGAGTCAAGGCCGGGCAGAAGCCGCCGCCACCGGTGCCGCCGTGACACTCGTTGCACCCAGGCAGACGGAACTTCTTCACGAGATCAGGGTCGTCCTTCGCCAGCTTCGCGTAGTCTTGATAGGGGCTGTGCAACTCTCCGGGTGGGACTTTCTCCGCCAACTCATTCGGTGGCGTGGTGTCTCCCTCCTTGCAGCAGATCTCGCCGCCTGTCGCTTTCTCCTCCTTGGGCTTCTCCGGCTCGGCCTTTTCTTCCTTCGCCTCTTCGGCTGCGTGAGAAATCCACGGGATGCTGCCAATGCCCAAAGCGGCCAGGGCCAATAGCGCTATTCCTCCAACGAAAACGCTAAGAACGTTTCTTTTTAGGCTTCGCTTCATTGAACGCTCCTCCCTCCCGACTTCTCCATTTCCCATCTGTCGGCCTCGGCGCGGACGTTAGCAGCACCTTGGTGCCAGGATGCAACTCGTTTTACAGCATACTCCGAGACAAAAAGCCTCGGTTTGGCGTTTGAACAGCCTCAGCAAGGCACTAGCCGCTCTGGCGTCGGGTTTCGGGCCGCAACGCGCGCCAGTCGGCAAAGCCTTTGGCGCGGAGCTTGCACGCCGGGCACGTCCCGCAGCCATAGCCCCAGTCATGGCGGAGACTGCGTTCGCCGCGATAGCAGGTATGCGTCTCCTCTGTGATGAGATCGACGAACGCATCGCCGCCCAGCGTGTCCGCGAGCGCCCAGGTCTCCGCCTTGGTGCGCCCCATCAGCGGCGTCTCGATGGTGAAGGGCATCTCGGTGCCGAGCCTGATCGCCTCGCCGAGCGCACGAAGCGTGGCATCGCGGCAATCCGGATAGCCCGAAAAATCGGTCTCGCACATGCCACCAACGAGGGTAAGTAGGCCGCGGCGGTAGCCGAGCGCCGCTGCGTAGACGAAGAACACGAGGTTCCGGCCGGGCACGAAGGTCGAGGGCAGGCCCGAGCCAAGCATCTCGATCTCTGCCTCGGAGGTCAGGGCCGTTTCGCCGATCGCGCCGAAGCTCGCGATGTCGATTACATGATCTGGGCCGAGGCGTGATGCCCAGCCGGGGAAGCCCTCCGCGATCCGCTCGCGTAACAATTGCCGGCAATCGAGCTCGACCCCGTGCCGCTGGCCGTAGTTGAAGCCCACCGTCTCGACGCTGGCATGGCGGTCGAGCGCCCAGCCAAGACAGACGGTCGAATCCTGGCCCCCCGAGAACAGGACCAGCGCGCCGTTCTCCTGTGGGGTATAGGACAATTGACCCGCCATCAGATTGTTCTCTGTATATCTTCAACCAAAAGGGGCCGAAGCATCGGGGGGGCTTGGCCTATGCAACGTGTAACTGCTGCAATGTGCTGCGCAATCCCTATCCTTTTTGCCGGTTCCTCGACCATCGTCAAAGGCACCGAGCAGCAGGTGTCGGTGAATACGCCCGGCGTGCCCGGAGCGTTGTGCCAGCTGCAATCTCCGGCCATCGGCACCCGCACGGCGCAAAGACCCGCGAACATCACCATGCTCAAGAGCAAGAAAAACGTCGCCGGCCTTGGCGTCGATGCCGCCGCGGGCGCGATGAACACCTACGATCCGGGCGTAGAGGTGGTGATGACCCCGTTGCCCGGCTGCGTCAGGCCGCCACGCAAGGGCAAGGGGGTCCTCATGGCAAGCACGCCTGTGCCGAAAGCGACGCCGCGCGTCTAGGGCTTCCGCTTAGGCAGCGCTTCCGCTAAGAGGGCCCCACCTTGGGGAAGGGGCCCTGCACATGACCGCCATCAGCACGATACTCGGCCGCGAGATCCTTGACAGCCGCGGCAACCCGACCGTCGAGGTCGACGTGGTGCTGAAGGACGGCCATCACGGCCGCGCCGCCGTCCCGTCTGGCGCTTCGACCGGCGCGCACGAGGCGCATGAGCTCCGCGATGGCGGCAAGCGCTACGGCGGCAAGGGCGTCAAGAAGGCGGTTGAGGCGGTCAGCGGCGAGATCAGGACGGCGTTGACCGGCTTCGAGGCCGCCGACCAGCGCGGTCTCGACCAGCGCCTCCGCGATCTCGATGGCACCGAGAACAAGAAGCGGCTCGGCGCCAACGCCATTCTGGGCGTATCGCTCGCCGCAGCCAAGGCCGAGGCACGGTCGCAAGGAATCCCGCTCTACCGTTATGTCGGTGGTCCTAGCGCCAATCTGCTCCCCGTCCCCATGATGAACATCATCAATGGCGGGGCGCATGCCGACAATCCGATCGACTTCCAGGAGTTCATGATCGTCCCGGTGGGCGCATCAGGCATTGCCGAGGCGGTGCGCATGGGCGCCGAAGTGTTTCATGCACTACGTCATGCGCTGAAGGGCGCCGGCCACACCACAGCGGTAGGCGACGAGGGCGGCTTCGCCCCCAATCTCGCCTCGACCCGCGAGGCGCTCGACTTCGTCATGTCGGCCATCGCCGCCACCGGCTACCAGCCCGGAGAGGACGTCTATCTCGCGCTCGACGTGGCGGCGACCGAGCTTTTCGCCGAGGACCGCTATTTCCTCAAAGGCGAGAAGCGAAGCCTCACCTCCGACCAGATGGCCGCATACTATGCCGAGCTGGTGGGGAGCTATCCGATCTTCTCGATCGAGGACGGCATGAGCGAGGACGATTGGGAGGGCTGGCGCGTCCTGACCGAGATCTTGGGCGACCGCTGCCAGTTGGTCGGCGACGATCTCTTCGTCACCAATGTCGCGCGGCTGAAGCAGGGCATCGACCAGGGCATCGCCAACGCGATCCTGGTCAAGGTCAACCAGATCGGCACGCTGACCGAAACGCTCGACGCTGTGCGCATGGCACAGGATGCCGGATATGCCGCCGTGATGTCGCATCGCTCGGGCGAGACCGAGGACGCGACCATCGCCGATCTCGCCGTCGCCACCAATTGCGGGCAGATCAAAACTGGCTCGCTCGCCCGCTCGGACCGCGTCGCAAAATATAATCAGCTCATCCGCATCGAGGAAGAGCTTGGCTCTAAGGCGCGCTATGCCGGACGCTCGGTGCTGAAGCGCTAAGTCGGTAACGAGCGGTTCCACGTGGACCGGCTAAGGCAGAGCCAAGCAGCTCCGATCTTCGAGAGCCTTGCGAGGTAACGCGTGTTTCATTGATGTCCTGTTGTGTAAATTGATGTGCCAAGCCAAGGAAAAGCCTCTCGCTAGCAGGCTCGCGCGCAAAGGTCCGCCATTTCCTGCGCGTGCCGGGCACCTTCAGCTCCGCTGGCTTGGTAACGAGCGGTTAACGCGCCGCGGGTGATCCTCAGGACTCCTGCTTGAAGAGATTTCGGCGTGACCGGGCTCGTCCCGGCCATCCAAGGATCTTCATCGCGAGGAAAGGGGAAACGATGCGGTTCAGCGCTTTCATCTTTCCGCTGCTCGCCTGCGGGGCCGGGGGCTATTTCGCCTATCACCTCGAGATCGGCGATCACGGCCTGAAGGCGCGTGCCGACTTAGAGCGCCGGAAAGAGGTGCTTGCCGGCGAGCTTGCCGGGCTTCAGGAGGTGCGCATCAGGCTCGAGCGTGATGTGGCGCTGCTCCGGCCCGAAAGCCTCGATCCCGACATGCTCGACGAGCGCGCCCGTGCGATCCTCAATCTCGCCCATCAGGACGATCTCGTCATGCTTAAGCGCCGCCAGCCCGCGCCCGATCCAGCGACCGGAATGTCGCCCAAACGTTGACCCGCCCACCAAGTCCGGGACAGGGCATCGAGCGCGCATATTTTCATAATATCCAGGGGTTCCGCTTCCGTCGTAACGACTCATTTGTGGCTGGCCACCCCGCCTTTCGTGCTGCTTCCAAGCCATGCTAGCCTTTGCGCAAGGGGAAAGAATTGAAGGAGCGACACGACGTGACCAGCCCAAGCCTCACCCCCGGCGCCGCCAATCTCTGGCTCGATGATGCTCGGCGGGACGCCGCGCGGCCTACCGAAGCAGAATCTCCTGTGGCGACTCGTGGCGACAAGCCCGGCCTCAGTCGCGAGGAGGAGCTCTACGCTTATCGCCGCATGCTGCTGATCCGCAGATTCGAAGAGAAGGCGGGGCAACTCTACGGCATGGGTTATATCGGCGGCTTTTGTCACCTCTATATCGGCCAGGAGGCCGTCGTGGTCGGTATGGAGATGGCGATCAAGCCAGGCGACCAGATCATCACCGCCTATCGCGAACATGGTCACATGCTCGCCTCAGGGATGGAACCGAAAGGCGTGATGGCGGAGCTCACCGGCCGCCGCCACGGCTATTCCAAGGGCAAGGGCGGCTCGATGCACATGTTCTCGGTCGAGAAGAACTTCTTCGGCGGCCACGGCATCGTTGGCGCGCCGGCCCCGCTCGGTACCGGCCTCGCCTTCGCCAACAAATATCGCGGCAATGACAGCGTCTGCCTCACCTTCTTCGGCGAGGGCGCGGCCAATCAGGGCCAAGTGTATGAGAGCTTCAATATGGCCTCGCTGTGGAAGCTTCCCGTCGTCTATGTCATCGAGAACAATCATTACGCCATGGGAACCTCTGTCGAGCGCGGCAGCGCGCTTGCTGAGGAGCTGTATCATCGCGGGCTCGCCTTCGGCATTCCGGGCGAGCAAATCGACGGTATGGATGTGACCGCCGTCAACGACGCGGGCACGCGCGCGCTGGCCTTCGTGCGCGGCGGCAATGGGCCGACGATCCTCGAGATGCGGACCTATCGATATCGCGGCCATTCCATGTCCGACCCCGCCAAATACCGCACACGCGAGGAGGTGCAGGACATGCGCGAGCATCGCGACCCGATCGAGCTGTTGCGGAAGCGCCTGCTTGACGGGGGCCGCGCCAGCGAGGACGAGCTCAAGGACATCGACCGTGAGGTGCGCCAGGTGGTGAACGAGGCGGCCGAGTTCGCGCAACAAGACCCCGAGCCCGATCCAGCCGAGCTCTACACCAACGTCTACGCCTGAGCCCGCGATTCCTCGGCGATGCTGACAAAGATCCTGATGCCCGCGCTCTCTCCGACCATGGAGGAAGGCAAGCTGGTCAAATGGCATGTGGGTGAGGGCGATGCAGTGCGCGCCGGAGACGTGATCGCCGAGATCGAGACTGATAAAGCGACCATGGAGGTCGAGGCGGTCGATGACGGCCAGATCGACAAGCTGCTGGTGGCTGAGGGCACCGAGCATGTGCCGGTGAACGAGCCGATCGCTCTGCTTCTGGCCGACGGCGAGGCGGCAGGTACGCGTGCCGCGAGCACGCTCCCTCCCATCTCCAAGTCAGAGCCGCCGCCCGATTTCGGCGAAGTGGCTCCGCTCGTGGAGAAGGCGCCGGCCGGGCCAACCATCGCCCCGCAGGAGCCGAAGCCCGAAGCAGAGGTGCCCCCGGGTACCGCAATGGTCACCATGACCATGCGCGAGGCGCTGCGCGACGCCATGGCCGAGGAGATGCGGCGCGATCCGTCGGTGTTCCTCATGGGCGAGGAGGTTGGCCAATATCAGGGCGCCTACAAGGTCAGTCAGGACTTGCTCGAGGAGTTCGGCCCAAGCCGCGTGGTCGATACGCCTATCACCGAATATGGCTTTGCCGGGGTCGGCGTCGGCGCCGCACTGGCGGGGCTGAAACCGATCGTCGAGTTCATGACTTGGAACTTCGCCATGCAGGCGATCGACCACATCGTCAACTCCGCCGCCAAGACTTCTCTATATGTCGGGCGGACAGATGCGCTGCTCGATCGTGTTTCGCGGACCGAATGGCGTTGCCGCACGCGTCGCCGCCCAGCACAGCCAGGATTACTCAGCCTGGTATGCGAGCGTGCCGGGCTTGAAAGTGATCGCCCCTTACACCGCCGCCGACGCCAAAGGGCTACTCAAGGCTGCGATCCGCGATCCTTCTCCGGTGATCTTCCTCGAGAACGAGCTGCTCTATGGCCAGAGCTTCGAGGTTCCTAAGCTCGACGATTTCGTCATCCCCATCGGCAAAGCGCGCATCGCCCGCTCCGGCAGCGACGTGACCATCGTCTCCTATGCGCGCGGCATGGCTTACGCGCTCGAAGCGGCCAAGCATCTCGCGAGTGAGGGCATCGAGGCTGAGTTGATCGATCTCCGCACGCTTCGCCCGCTCGACATGGCAACGGTCCTCGCCTCGGTGCGCAAGACAAACCGCATCGTCACCGTCGAGGAGGGTTGGCCGGTATGCTCAATCGGCACCGAGATCTGCGCGCGAATCGCGGCCGAGGCGTTCGATCATCTCGACGCTCCGCCCGCCAAGATTACGGGCGCCGACGTGCCGATGCCATACGCCGCCAATCTCGAGAAACTCGCGCTGCCCTCGGTCGACAAGGTCGTCGCGGCGGTTAAATCGGTCTGCTACCGGGAGTGACGCGAGACATGGCTGACACCCCTATGCAGTGGAAGACAGGCGGGTGCCATTGTGGCGCGGTCCGCTTTGAGGTGCTAACGCGCGACGAGATCGAAGCCACCGAGTGCACCTGCTCGATCTGCCATAAGGCGGGCTATCTGCATCTCATCGTCGGCAAGGACCGCTTCAGGCTAGTCGCCGGCGTCGACAAGCTCACGACCTACACGTTCAACACCGGAACTGCGAGGCATCGTTTCTGCTCGATATGCGGAATAAAGAGCTTCTATGTGCCGCGCTCTCATCCGGAAGGTTTCAGCGTGAACGTGCGCTGCCTCGACGACGGCCAAGTCACCGTCACCCGCATCGTCCTGTTCGACGGCCGGCATTGGGAAGAGGCCATGACCACCCGGGTATTGGACGTCTGACATGACCACGCCGATCCTCATGCCGGCGCTGTCGCCCACCATGGAAGTGGGCAAGCTGGTCAAATGGCACGTCAAAGAAGGCGATACGGTGAGGAGCGGCGACGTGATCGCCGAGATCGAGACCGACAAGGCGACCATGGAGGTCGAGGCGGTGGATGAGGGCCGCATCGGTAAGCTCTTGGTGGCCGAAGGCACCGAGCATGTGCCGGTGAATCAGCCAATCGCTACGCTTCTCACCGACGACGACAGCGCCGCCAGCGAGGGGACGCGTGCAACCACATCTTTCCATTCTCCATCAACCCAACAGGAGCGGGATCACGCTGTCTCGGCCGAGTTCGTCATGCACAAGATCGCCGAGCAGATCAGGGCGAACGGCGTCAACGGTCACAACAAGCGCATCTTCGCCTCGCCTTTGGCGCGGCGGCTTGCCAGCGAGCGCAGCATCGAGCTCACCGCGCTTACAGGCTCTGGCCCGCACGGCCGCATCGTAAAGAGCGATGTCGAGCGCGCGGTATCGGCGGCGCCACGCGCTGCACCGGTCCATCCGGAAAGCATAGTGCGCGAGCCGACTGACGCCGCGCCTCTGGAGGCAGAGGCCTTGGAGATCGGAGTGGCGCCCCGCCAGCGCGACATCGTCGAGTGGCGTGAAGCGCCCGAGGCGATGTCCGACGCCAAGGTGCTCGCTCTCTACGAGCCTGGCTCGTACGAGCTCGTGCCGCACGACACCATGCGCCGCTTCATTGCCGAGCGGCTCACCCTGTCGAAGCAGACCATCCCGCATTTCTATCTCGCCATCGACTGCGACATCGACGCACTGCTTGCAGCCCGCACGCGCCTGAACGGCATGGCGCCGCAGGACGGCCCACGCGCCTTCAGGCTCTCGGTCAACGATTTCATCATCAAGGCGCTCGCCATGGCACTGCAAACGGTGCCCGCCGCCAACTCCACCTGGACCGCAGACGGTGTCTTGCGCCACCGCGCCTCCGACATCGCCGTGGCGGTCGCGCTCGAAGGCGGCGGCCTGTTCACCCCCGTGATCCGCGACGCCGAGGTAAAAAGCCTGTCGGAGATTTCGAACGAGATGCGCGATCTCGCCGCGCGCGCCCGCTCCAAGCGCCTGGCGCCGCATGAATATCAAGGAGGCGCGACCACCATCTCCAATCTCGGCATGTACGGCATTGACCGCTTCGATGCGGTGATCAATCCGCCGCAATCGAGCATCATGGCGGTCGGCCGCGCCGAGAAGCGCCCGGTGGTGAAGGACGACGCGCTGAAAGTCGCTACGATGATGAGCGTGACGCTCTCGGTCGATCACCGCGTCATCGACGGCGCGCTCGGCGCCGAGCTGCTCGCCGCCTTCAAGGCCTTCATCGAAGACCCCGTGACGATGCTGGTGTAGGATTTCGGAAGAACCATGCGAGGGCGCACGACCAAACTCGTCTTGGCGCTATTTGCGGCGGGTGCCCTGTCGTTCCTCGCCGGCCTGATTTTCATGGAGACGGTCGGTGCGATCCCCTGCGAAGGCGAGGGGCTCGCCTGCAATATCGACGCTGCGGTCGGCGGCTACGGCGTGTTGATCTTCGCCGTCCTCGGGCCCACCATCTACGGCGTCACACTGCTCGTCGCGCCGAACCGCACCGCGGTGGTCGGCGCCCTCGGCGTGCTGCTCGTGCCGATCCTCGGCTTCTACCTGCTCGCGATGTCGGACAACTGGCGCTATATCGGCTTCGATACCTATAAGAGCCTGCGCACTTTTCTCGCGATGGCGGCCCCGCCGGCTTTGACGGTCATCGTCCAATGGCTCATCTTGAGGATCGCGGTCCGGCCAATGACGTCCGCAGGCAGCATTCCGTCTGGCGTCACATTGCCCAGGTCGAACATGTCCGAAAACGATACGATCCCGTTCCCCACCGAGTGAGCCAGGCCCATGACGAGCGCACGCTACGACCTCGCCGTGATCGGCTCAGGTCCCGGCGGCTACGTCGCCGCGATCCGCGCCTCCCAGCTCGGCATGAAGGTGGCGATCGTCGAGCGCGAGCAGCTCGGCGGCATCTGTCTCAACTGGGGCTGCATCCCGACCAAGGCACTTCTCCGCAGCGCAGAGCTTTACCAGACGATGCTGCGCGCTTCCGAGTTCGGGCTCAGCGCCGACAACCTCGGCTTCGACCTCGCTCGCGTGATCAAGCGGAGCCGGGAGGTTGCCGAGCGACTGTCAAATGGCGTCGCCTATCTGATGCGCAAGAACAAGATCGAGGTATTGGCCGGGACTGCGCGCTTGACGGGGCAGGGACAGATCGCGGTGACGGGCAAAGACGACGCAGCGCTGCCCGAGATCGAGGCAAGGCACATCATCGTCGCCACCGGCGCGCGGGCGCGCACCCTGCCGGGGCTCGAGCCCGATGGCAGGCTGATCTGGACCTACAGGGAAGCGATGGTGCCGACGAGCTTTCCCAAATCGCTGCTGATTGTCGGCTCTGGCGCGATCGGCATCGAGTTCGCAAGTTTCTACCGGTCGCTCGGCGCCGAGGTCGCCGTGGTCGAGCTACTCCCCCGTATCCTCCCGGCAGAGGACGCCGAGATCTCCGAGTTTGCGCGAAAGGCCTTCATCCGGAAAGGCATCGCCATCCACATCGGCACGAGCGTCGAGCACCTCGCCAAGGGCGGCGACAGCGTCACCGCCACGCTGCGCAAGCAAGACGGCGCAATCGCTGAGGTCGCGGCGGACCGCGTGATCCTTGCCATCGGCATCACCGGCAATGTCGAAGGGCTCGGTCTCGAGCAGCAGGGGGTCGGGATCGACAAGGGCCATATCGTCGTCGACGAATGGTGCCGCACCGGCGCAGCCGGCCTTTACGCGATCGGCGATGTGGTCGGGCCGCCATGGCTCGCACACAAGGCAAGCCATGAGGGCATAATCTGCGTGGAGAGAATCTCCGGCGTCGAAGGCGTTCATCCGCTCGACAAGACCAACATCCCAGGCTGCACCTATAGTTCCCCGCAAATCGCCAGTGTCGGGCTGACCGAGGAGGCTGCCCGCGAGGGCGGCCGCGCGCTGAAGATCGGCCACTTTCCCTATTCGGCCAACGGCAAGGCAATCGCGCTCGGCGAGACGGAAGGCATGGTGAAGACGATTTTCGATGCCGAGAGCGGCGCTTTGCTCGGCGCGCACCTGATTGGGGCCGAGGCGACCGAGCTGATCCAGGGCTTCGCTATCGCGAGGACGCTCGAAACCACCGAGGCCGAGCTGATGGCGACCATCTTCCCCCACCCGACATTGTCGGAGATGATGGGCGAATCGGTGCTCGACGCCTATGGCCGCGCGCTTCACATCTGATCGCCCTGCCCCGAGCACTAGGGGAGCAAACCGGCCTGGCAACGCATGCGATAGGCTCCCCTTCGCCCTGTAACCGGCCTCGTTATGACCTATATGGAGCGGCGTCGGCGGTCGCGCTCGCGCCCGGTCTGAGAACGAACCCGAGAGGTCACGATGAACAACGCGCAAACCTTGCTGTCCATGCCGGGCGTCGGTTTTTTCGGCATGCTGATCATCGGCATTCTTGCCGGGTATTTTGCCGAGAAGGTCACCTCGAGCGATCACGGCCTGCTCACCAATCTCCTGGTCGGCATCGCTGGCTCATTCGTCGGCGGCACGCTGGCCAATCTGATGCATGTTGAGTTCTACGGCTGGGTCGGCAATCTCGTCGTGGCCTCGATCGGCGCCATCATCGTATTGTGGATTTGGCGGCGCTTCAGGGACCGCTCTCCGGCAAGCTGAGTTTGGCTTCATGGTCGTTGTGATCGGTCAGGCAGATGTGTCAGCGCGGCCACGCCACCCCGAGAAGGCGCGGCTGCCCGACACGCCCGTCCTGCCGAAACCGCCCTGGATCCGCGTCAAGGCGCCCGGCGCACATGACTTCGACGCGACGCGCGAGACCCTGCGCGCGCATCGTCTCGTCACCGTATGCGAGGAGGCGGCCTGCCCAAATATCGGCGAGTGCTGGAGCAAGCGCCACGCCACCTTCATGATCATGGGCGACACCTGCACGCGGGCGTGCGCCTTCTGCAACGTTCGGACCGGGAGACCTGGCGCGCTCGATGACACCGAGCCGTTACGGGTCGCTCAGGCAGTGGCCGCGCTCGGCCTCGCCCATGTGGTGGTGACCTCGGTCGATCGCGACGATCTCGCCGACGGCGGTGCCGCCCATTTCGCGGCGACCATTCGCGCCATCCGGCGGGCATGCCCGACGACCAGCATCGAAGTGTTGACCCCTGACTTTTTGCGCAAGGAGGGCGCGGTCGAATTGGTGGCGGAGGCCGCACCGGACGTGTTCAACCACAATGTCGAGACGGTGCCGTCGCTCTACCGGCGTATCCGCCCCGGCGCCGACTATCGCCACTCGCTCGATCTGCTCGCGCGCGCCAAGGCGCTCGACCCGCGGCTTTTCACCAAGTCCGGCATCATGGTCGGGCTCGGCGAGACGAGCGACGACGTGCTGGCGGTGATGGACGATCTCCGCGCCGTCGATGTCGACTTCCTCACCATCGGCCAGTATCTGCAGCCGACCCGGAAGCACGCCGCCGTCGATCGTTTCGTCACGCCGGACGAGTTCCAAACGCATAAGCGCATCGCCGAAGACAAGGGCTTCCTGCTGGTGGCCTCGAGCCCTCTGACCCGCTCCTCGCACCATGCCGCCGAGGACTTCGCGAAACTCAAGGTCGCGCGCCAAGCGTCGCTCGGCGCTTAGCCGCCAGCACCAGCCATGCATGTATTCGAGACCAAGCACCGCGTCGCCCATTCGGCCGATAACATGTTCGCACTGGTCGCGCGCATCGAGGACTACCCGAAATTTTTGCCGCTCTGCGAGGCGCTTGCGATAAAGTGCCGTGAGCAGAGTGGGAGCCGCGAGGTGCTGATCGCCACCATGACGGTCGGCTACCGACTGATCCGCGAGAGCTTCACCACCAGGGTCGCGCTCGACAACGCAGCGCGCGAGATTCTAGTGGAATATCTCGACGGGCCGTTCGCTCATCTCGAGAACCGCTGGCATTTCACCCCGTTCGCCGAAGCGGCGTGCGAGGTGTCGTTCTATATCGCCTACAGCTTCCGCTCGCGGCTGTTCGAGCGGCTGGTTGGGGGGCTATTCGCCAAGGCCGTCCACAAATATACTGAGGCCTTCGAGGCCCGTGCCGATGCGGTCTATGGGCGCGAAGACGCGAGTGCTATCGCCTCACAGCAATGAGCTGAGCAGCAAGAGCGCGCGCTCGACGCTCAGGCGCCTGATCTCAGCGCGCCCGACATCGCCGAACAGCACCTTCTCGTGGCTGATGGGACCGTCGCGCCGCCCAGCCGCGAAATGCACGAGCCCGACCGGCTTCTCGGCCGAGCCGCCGTCAGGCCCGGCGACGCCGGTGACCGCGATGGCGAGCCTCGCGCGAGAATGAGTCAGCGCGCCCCCGGCCATGGCGCGGGCGACGTCCTCGCTCACCGCGCCGTGGCGCTCGATCAGCCAGTAGGGCACGCCAAGCATCTCGCTCTTGGCGACGTTCTCATAGGTGACGAAGCCACCTTCGAACACGTCCGAAGAGCCGGGTACCGCCGTCAGCGTGGCGGCGACGAGACCTCCCGTGCAGGATTCCGCCGTGACGATCGTCGCGCCTTGCGCGCGACACTCATCGAGCAGCACGGCGGCCTGTCCGACCAAGCCCTCATCGATATCGATGGCGAGGCTCACGGCAGGCTCACCGTCGCCGTCGCTATCGCCGCGATCCCTTCGCCTCTGCCGATGAAACCGAGCCCCTCATTGGTGGTCGCCTTAATACTGATCTGGCCGACCTCAAAGCCGAGCATGGCGCCGATCGCCGCGCGCATCGCGTCGCGGTACGGCCCGATGCGTGGAGCCTCGCAGATCAGCGTCACATCGGCGTGCACGATCTCCCCCCCGCGTTCGCGGATCAGCGAAGCGGCGTGCTTGAGGAAGATCTCCGAGGCAACCCCTCGCCAGCGCGCGTCCGAAGGCGGGAAATGCACACCGATATCGCCCTCGGCGATCACCCCGAGCAGCGCGTCCGTCAGAGCATGCAAGACCACATCGGCATCGCTGTGACCGGTGAGCTTCTTGCCATGTGGGATGCGGACGCCGCCGAGCATCACCGCATCGCCCGGACCGAAGGCATGGACGTCGTAGCCCGTGGCAACGCGGATCGTGCCGGCGGGGCGCGCCGGCTCGTTCCGCAACATCTCGTTAGCCATGCGCAGATCCTCCGCCGTGGTGAGCTTTCGGTTTCCCTCAGTGCCTTCGACCAGCGCCACATCGAGGCCGAACCATTCGGCAATGCCGGCATCGTCGGTGAACTCACGCGCGACATCGCTCGAAGCTGCGCGATGAGCGGCGAGGATCGCATCGAAGCGGAAGCCTTGCGGCGTCTGCGCACGCCAGAGCTGATCGCGCTCGACCGTTCCGGTGATACGGCCCTCGCTGGCGCGTTTCAGCGTATCGGTTACGGGGAGACAGGGAAGGGCGCCGTCATGCGCCTCGAGGGTGGTGATCACCCGGTCGATGAGCGGCGCATCGACGAAGGGCCGCGCCGCGTCGTGGATCAGCACCGAGGACGGCGCAGCCTGAGCGAGCGCTTCGAGCCCGGCACGCACCGAGTCCTGCCGACGCGCGCCCCCGGAAACTGCATCGCGGAGTCGCGCGGCGTAGCGCGAACTCGCTGCCCGATAAAGCGGCGCGTCGTCGGGATGGATCACGACAAGGATCTCATCAACTCTTGGGTGCGCCGCAAACACGCCGAGGGTGTGCTCGAGCATGGGCACACGGCCGATCCGGATATATTGCTTCGGCCGGCCCTTCTCAGTCGCGGCCCGCGCGCCCCGCCCCGCAGCCACAATCAACGCGACGACGCTCACAGAGAGGGTCTCCTCGCTTGTCTTAAACCTTGAAAAAATAAAATGTTGCACTGCGGCAAAACGAGTGTTGCCCCCGCGCAAAATCCCTCGTATGGTGCCCAATTAAAGATCATAAGGGGGTCTTGCATAAAAATAGTGCATCCTCAATCACGACAACAAAAGACCTCGACAAGGATACACCGCTTGAGCGGCTCGACCAAAAAGACGAGCACCCGCCGCCACGCCGAGCCAGCCCCGATTGTAGCGGATGCCCTGCTCAGCTCTCTGCCCCATCCGCTTCTCGTCATCGGCGAGGGGCTTAGGATCGACTACGCCAACACCGCGGCCGAGGACTTTTTCCAGATGAGCGCGGGCGTGCTTTGCAAACGCCACCTCGGCGACGTCGTCGCCTTCGGCAGCCCGCTCATAGCGCTTGTCGAGCAGGTGCAGCGGAACGGCACCACCGTCAACGAATATGGCGTCGACCTGGGCTCGTACCGGTTCGACGCGCCGAAGCTCGTGGATCTCTACGCCGGGCCGCTGGCAGATACGCCCGGGCGCGTGCTGATCATGCTCCAGCAACGCAGCATGGCGCAGATGATCGAGCGGCAGCTCACCCATCGCGGCGCCGCGCGCTCCGTGTCCGGCCTCGCTGCCGTGCTCGCCCATGAGATCAAGAACCCGCTTTCCGGCATCAGGGGCGCGGCGCAGCTGCTTGAAAGCGAGCGCACCGACAGCGACCGCACTCTGACCCAGCTCATTTGCGCCGAGTTAGACCGCATCTGCAAGCTGGTCGACCGCATGGAGATCTTCGGCGACGAGCGTCCGCTCCAACGCGAGCCGGTCAATATTCACGACGTGCTCGATCACGTGAAGCAGATCGCGACCACGGGCTTTGCTCGCCAGATTAAGATTGTCGAGAATTATGATCCTTCGCTCCCGCCCGTGCCCGGCAGCCGCGACAAGCTGATCCAGGTGTTCCTCAACCTCGTGAAGAACGCCGCCGAGGCGATCGGCGAGGATCGGGCCGACGGCCAGATCACGCTGATCACCTCCTTTCGTCCGGGCGTCAGGCTCTCAGTGCCGGGCAGCCAGGCGCGGGTCAGCCTACCGCTCGAGATCGCCGTCGAGGACAACGGCGCCGGCGTGCCGACCGACCTCATGCCGCATCTTTTCGACCCCTTCGTCACCACCAAGCCATCGGGCACGGGCCTTGGTTTGGCCCTCGTCGCCAAGATCATCGGCGACCACGGCGGCATCATCGAGTGCGACTCGCGACCAAGATTTACGGTTTTTCGCGCGCTGATGCCGATGGCGGAGAGCGACGCAACTCTAACCGTGCGGACCTAGGACTGTGATGGGCAAAGGCAACATTCTCATTGCCGACGACGACGCCGCGATCCGTACGGTGCTGAATCAGGCGCTGGCGCGGGCCGGCTATGCGCCGCGGGCGACCGGCAACGCCGCGACGCTGTGGCGCTGGATCAGCCAGGGTGAGGGCGATCTCGTCATTACCGACGTGCTGATGCCGGACGAGAGTGCCTTCGACTTGATCCCGCGGGTGAAGAAGCTCAGGCCGGACCTGCCGATCATCGTCATGAGCGCGCAAAACACCTTCATGACGGCGATCACCGCGGCCGAGCGTGGCGCTTATGAATATCTGCCGAAGCCCTTCGATCTGAACGAACTGGTGGCGGTGGTCGGCCGGGCGCTCGCCGAGCCGCGCAAGCGCGCCCAGAGGCTGTCAGCTGAGACCAATGAAGGCCTGCCGCTGATCGGCCGCTGTGCGGCGATGCAGGACATCTACCGCGTGCTCGCGCGGCTCACCCAGACCGATTTAACGGTGATGATCACCGGCGAGTCCGGCACCGGCAAGGAGCTAGTCGCCCGCGCGCTGCACGAATACGGCAAGCGCCGCAACGGACCGTTCGTCGCCATAAACATGGCGGCCATCCCGCGCGAGCTCATCGAGTCCGAGCTGTTCGGCCACGAGAAGGGCGCCTTCACCGGCGCGCAGAATCGACATATCGGGCGCTTCGAGCAGGCCGAAGGCGGCACGCTGTTTCTCGATGAGATCGGCGACATGCCGATGGAGGCACAGACCCGACTCCTGCGGGTGCTCCAGGAGGGCGAATACACAACCGTCGGCGGCCGCACCCCGATAAGGACCAATGTCCGCATCATCGCCGCCACCAATCGTGACGTCCAGCAGCAGATCGATCAGGGCCTGTTCCGCGAGGATCTGTTCTACCGGCTCAACGTAGTGCCGCTCCGCCTGCCGCCCTTGCGCGAGCGACTCGAGGACATCCCTGATCTCGTGCGGCATTTCCTTGCCATTGCCGAGAAAGAGGGCCTGCCGTCAAAGAGCTTCGAGCCGGCCGCCATCGAGCGGCTCAAGCGCTATCATTGGCCGGGAAATATTCGTGAGCTCGAGAACCTCGTGCGACGGCTGTCGGCGATCTATGCCCAGGACATCGTCACAGTCGACATGGTCGAGAACGAGCTCGCAAGCGCGGCGCGCCCCCCATTCACCGACGCTGCCGAGCAGTCCGGCGATCTTTCCGATTCCGTCGAGCGGTTCCTCTCGGGTTACTTCATGAGCTTCGGCCAGGAGCTGCCGCCGTCGGGGCTCTACACGCGCATCTTGCGCAAGGTTGAGTTCCCGCTAATCACCGCGGCGCTTGCCGCTACCCGCGGTAACCAAATCCGCGCCGCTGATCTGCTCGGTCTTAACCGCAATACGTTGCGCAAGAAGATCCGCGATCTTGGCATCAAGGTCATTAGAACTCCTGAGACCTGATGCCGGCGAGGGTCCAACGCGGCCGACGCATCTTTTCCCCTTATTATTTGACGAGGCTATCTACGACGCACTCAAATTTCCTCATGTGATCAATGACTTTGCTAGACACGCTAATGCTGTGCTAATAATCCCACATTGTCGCCAAAGCGCCACAATGTGATTTTATTGCATCAGACTTAGGCGAACGCTCCCAAAACCAGAAACCGGCAGTTCGACCGGCCAGAATCCTCACGGGAGAGCAGGGGAAAGCGGTTGCGTAGCGTTTTCCAATCCTTGCCCAATGCGGCACAACGTATGGCGTTTTGGCGGCGCCGCCCTGCCATGACCGAACTTGCGGATAAGACCGAAAAGAAGCCGTCAGGCGTAGCGCCTGCCGCCCCGCCGCGCGATCCCGTGCGCTCGCGTCTCCCCTTTACGCTCGGCCTGATCACCATGGTGTTCTCGCTGTGCTCGGGGCTCGCCACCTACGCCATCCTGACCGGGCTCACGCCCATCGTGCCGACCCACCTCGTGGTGGTGGGCGTGCTGCTCATCAATCTCGTGCTCGTGCTCGCCATGCTGGTGATCATCGCCTGGCAGGTCGGCGGGCTCTGGCTCGCGCGGCGCCGTCAGGTGGCCGGCGCTCAGCTCCATGCACGCGTGGTCAGCTTGTTCAGCGTGATCGCGGTGGTGCCCGCCATCCTGCTTGCGGTATTCGCCAGCGTTTCGCTCGATCGCGGCCTCGACCATTGGTTCTCGGTCCGCACCAAATCGATCATCCAGAACTCGATCGATGTGGCAACTGCCTATCTCCAGGAGCACGGCCAGGTCATTCGGACCGACACGCTCGGCATGGCCAAGGACATCGACCAGGCGGTCGAGCTGGTTCGCTCGCAGCCGCAAGGCTTCGGCACGTTCCTGAGCGCGCAGGCCTCGATCAGGGCGCTCCCCATGGCCTATTTGATCGACGGCGACGGCAAGGTGCTGGCGACTGCGTCATCGATGGCTGAGTTTCCGTACCGGGCGCCGCCGAAAGAGGCGATGGATCTCGCCAAGAAGGGCCAGGTGATCGTGATCGCACCGGGCCAAACCAGCCTGGTCGGCGCGATCAAGAGTCTCGACAATTTCAACGATACTTATCTCTACGTGATCCGCCCGGTGAACGCGCGTGTGCTCCAGCAGCTCCGCGCCACCCGCGCCAACGTCGCTGAGTATCAGCTGCTCGAGCAGCGCCGCGCCGGCGTGCAGGTGGCGTTCGGGCTGATGTACGTGGCGATCGCGCTCACGCTTCTCCTATCGGCCATCTGGATCGGTATGTGGTTCGCCAACCGTCTGGTGGCACCGATCGGCCAGCTCATGGGCGCGGCGCAGGAGATCTCCGAAGGCAATCTCGGCGTCGAAGTCGACGTCAATCCCGCCGACGGCGACTTGGCCGTGCTCGGCTCGACCTTCAACACCATGACGTCAGAGCTCAAATCACAGCGCGACGAACTGGTCGGCGCCAACACCAAGCTCGATGAGCGCCGGCGCTTCATGGAGGCTGTGCTGTCGGGCGTGACGGCAGGCGTGGTCGGCGTCGATGCCGACAGCACCATCCGGCTGATCAACCGTTCCGCCGAAACTCTGCTCGGTGCCAAGGAAGCGAGTCTGACTGGCAAGAAGCTCGCCGAGGCCGTGCCGGAGTTCGGCGCGCTGCTGAAGCGCGCGCAGAAGCAGGGAAAGCGCCTCGTCACCGACCAGATCACGCTTAGGCGCGGCGGCACCGAGCACAATTTCGCCGTTCGCGTCACCAGCGAAGGCACCGGCCAGCACGCGCAAGGCCATGTGGTGACCTTCGACGACATGACCGAGCTGGTTAGCGCTCAACGCAGCACCGCCTGGGCCGACGTCGCGCGGCGCATCGCGCACGAAATCAAGAACCCGCTGACGCCGATTCAGCTCTCGGCCGAGCGCATCCGCCGCAAATACGGCGACTCGATCACCAAGGATCGCGAAGTGTTCGAGCAATGCACCGACACCATCATCCGCCAGGTTTCCGACATCGGCCGCATGGTCGATGAGTTCTCGGCCTTTGCCCGCATGCCGAAGCCGGTGATGGAGTTGAACGACGTCCGCGATATCGTACGCGAGGCGGTGTTCCTGTTCCAGATGAGCCGGCCGGAGATCAAGTTCGAGCTCGACCTGCCCGACAAGACGGTGGTGGCGCTGTCGGACCGGCGGCTCCTGACCCAGGCAGTCACCAATCTCGTCAAGAATGCAAGCGAGGCGATCGACACCGCGGTCGAAGCCGACCCTGCGCGCGCCGGCACCGGCCATGTCGTCGCCAAGGTGCGCGCCAGGAGCGACCGGCTGCTCATCACTGTGATTGACAATGGGTGCGGGCTCCCCAAGGAGGATCGCCATCGCCTGGTCGAGCCCTATATGACCACTCGCGTCAAGGGCACGGGGCTTGGGCTCGCCATCGTCCAACGCATTACTGAGCAGCATGGCGGAACGCTGCATCTCGCCGATGCACCGAAACGTAACGGCCAGATCGAAGGGGCCTCGGTCCGCATGGACCTGCCAATGACCGATCGTGAGGACGCCCTCGTCGAGGAGGCGGATGTTGAGCGGCCGGGCGCCGCCCTTCAAGTCGCGACGGGGGAGGCCGCCGAGGCGGTCGAAGAGGAAGAGGGAGTAACTCATGGCGTCTGACATCCTCATCGTCGATGACGAGGCCGACATCAGGGAGCTGATCGGGGGCATTCTTGAGGACGAAGGTCACTCGACGCGGCTCGCCAAAGACAGCGACGAAACGCTGAAGGCGCTCGAGGAGCGGCGCCCGTCGCTGGTGATCCTCGACATCTGGCTGCAGGGCTCGAAGCTCGACGGGCTCGAGCTGCTCGACCGCATCAAAAAGGCGCATCCCGATCTCGCCGTGATCATCATCAGTGGCCACGGCAATATCGAGACGGCGGTAGCCGCGATCAAGCGCGGCGCCTATGACTATATCGAGAAGCCGTTCAAGGCCGACCGCTTGGTGCTGATCACGACGCGCGCGATCGAGGCGTCGCGACTCAAGCGCGAGAATCGCGAGCTTCGCGAGCGAAGCAGCTATTCATTCGAGATGATCGGCAAGTCGGTCGCCATCAATCAGCTCCGCCAAGCGATCGACAAGGTTGCGCCGACCAATAGCCGGGTGCTGATCACCGGACCCTCTGGCTGCGGCAAGGAGCTCGCGGCCCGGGTGATGCACGCGAAATCGCTCCGCGCCGACGGGCCGTTCGTCGTGCTGAACGCCGCCGCTATGGTGCCGGACCGCATGGAGCTCGAGTTGTTCGGCACCGAGGAGGGCGCAGGCTCCGGACCGCGCAAGGTCGGCGCGCTGGAAGAGGCGCATAACGGCACGATATATATCGACGAGGTCGCCGACATGCCGCTTGAGACGCAGGCTAAGATCCTGCGCGTACTGGTTGAGCAGCGCTTCCAACGGCTCGGCGGCGGACCCAAGGTGCATGTCGACGTGCGCGTGGTGTCATCGACCAGCCACGATCTGCAAAAGGAAATGACCTCAGGCCGACTCCGCGAGGACCTGTTCCATCGCCTCAACGTAGTGCCGATCAGGGTGCCGGGACTGTCGGAACGGCGCGAGGACGTGCCCGAGCTTGTGCGCTATTTCGTGCAGGTCATTTCGGTCGCCTCTGGCCTTCCCCCACGGCGGATCGGCGAGGATGCCATGGCGGTGCTGCAATCACATGATTGGCCGGGCAACGTTCGCCAGCTCCGCAACAATATCGAGCGACTGATGATTCTCGTCGGCGGCGATCCCGAGACCATCATCACTGCTGAGATGCTGCCGGAGGAGATCATTTCGCCGGTCCCTTTATCGCCCAACGGCGCGGGAGGTGAGCACCTGATGTCACTCCCCTTGCGCGACGCGCGGGAGATTTTCGAACGCGAATACCTGCTCGCCCAGGTCAACCGATTCGGCGGCAATATCTCGCGTACCGCCGAGTTTGTCGGCATGGAGCGGTCGGCGCTGCACCGCAAACTGCGCGCGCTCGGCGTCAATTCCAATGAAAGGAGCCCGGCCTTACGCTAGAGTGGGGCAGGGAAGTCTTGTCAATCAGCCCTCTTGCTAGATTGCCTATCAATCGCGTCTAATGCGTCAGGCTGGCCGGGCGGGGAACGATTCCGGCAACATTAGAAGAGGCGTAAGCGTTGACCAAAGGGACGGGGAAGCCCATGGCGACTGAGCGCACGCAGTCACTTCAAGACACTTTTCTCAATCATGTTCGCAAGAACAAGACGCCGCTGACGATCTTTCTGGTGAATGGCGTGAAGCTCCAGGGGGTCGTAACCTGGTTCGACAATTTCTGCGTGCTGCTGCGCCGTGACGGCCATTCGCAGCTCGTCTACAAGCACGCGATTTCGACCATCATGCCGGGCCAGCCCATCCAACTTGCGGACATCACCGAAGCAGAAGGTGCCGCTGAGTAATTGCGTCCGACCGATCCGCGAGAGCTGAAGCGCAAGAAGGAGCGGACCCGGCGTGAGGTCGGGCACGCGCGTTCAGCGGGACGTACCAACTCGGTTGTGCTGGCGCCGGTTCTCGGAGCCAAGCAGAAGGCGCGGGGCGCGACGAGGCTAACCAGTCCTGTGCGCTCGCCGCAAGCGCGTCTCGATGAGGCGGTCGGGCTTGCCGCCGCCATCGATCTCGAGGTCAAGGCGAGCGGTCTCGTGCCGGTGCCCAATCCGCGGCCGGCGACGCTATTCGGCTCAGGCAAAGTCGAGGAACTCGCCGGGCTCGTGCGTGCCGAGGAGGCCGTGCTCGTCATCGTCGATCATCCGCTCACGCCCGTCCAACAACGCAACCTTGAGACCGCGTGGGATGCCAAGGTACTCGACCGTACCGGTCTGATTCTCGAGATTTTCGGCAGGCGCGCGCGGACGCGGGAAGGGCGCCTCCAAGTCGAGCTCGCCCATCTCGTCTATCAGAAGAGCCGGCTGGTCCGGTCGTGGACGCATCTTGAGCGCCAGCGCGGTGGCTTCGGCTTCCTCGGCGGCCCCGGCGAGACGCAGATCGAGACCGACCGCCGGCTGATCGGCGAGCGCATCGACGTCATCCGCAAGGAGCTCGAGCAGGTAAAGCGGACGCGCTCGCTGCACCGGAAGTCGCGCCAGCGCGTGCCGTATCCCTCAGCCGCGCTGGTCGGCTACACCAACGCCGGCAAATCGACGCTGTTCAATGCGCTGACGGGCGCCAAAGTGCTGGCGGAGGACACGCTGTTCGCTACGCTCGACCCGACCATCCGCGCGCTGCCGCTTCCGGGCGGCTCCAAGGCCGTGCTTTCGGACACGGTCGGCTTCATCTCCGATCTGCCGACCACCTTGATCGCCGCTTTCCGCGCGACGCTCGAGGAGGTGCTCCAGGCCGACCTCATCCTGCATGTGCGCGACATCGCCGACGTCGCGAGCGCGAGCCAGCGCGAGGATGTGAATGCCGTGCTCGCCGAACTCGGCATCGAGGCTGAAGGCGAGCCAGATCGGGTGATGGAGGTTTGGAACAAGGCCGATCTCCTCGATGCGGCTGCTCTGAAACGTATCGCGAAGGAGGCGAAAAAGGCGAGTTCAGTGCTCGTCTCGGCGGTGACCGGCTACGGGCTTACGACGCTGCTCGCCGAGATCGAGCGAAGGCTCAATCGCGCGCGCGACACACTAAAGATCGCGGTCAACCCCCAGGAGGGTGCCCTGTCGAACTGGATCTACGAGAATTCCGAGGTGATTGACCGCGAGGATCTGGGCGATGGAGTAACGGCGCTTCGTATCCGCATCGCGCCCGAGAAGCGCGAGAGGCTCGCCCGCCTCGCCGGCACTGCGCGGCTCAAGCGCGGGGCGGAATAATCACACCTTCCGCTCTGCCGCCTTGGCTTCGTCCCAGAGCTGGTCCATCTCCTCGAGCGTGGCGTCCTCGCAGCTCCGGCCATCCTTGTGCAGCACCGCCTCGATGCTCGTGAAGCGCCCCACGAACTTCGCGTTGGCATCGCGTAGGGCAGCTTCCGGATCGACCTTGAGATGCCGCGCGAGATTGGCCATCACAAACAGGAGATCGCCGAACTCCTCTTTGATGCGCCGCGCGCGCTCGCTGTCATCGCCTTGATCATCGCCGATCGCCTGCTTCAACTCGGCGATTTCCTCCTCGGCCTTGGCGAGAACGGGGGTAAGGGTCGGCCAGTCGAACCCCACCTGGGCGGCGCGCTTTTGCAGCTTCACCGCACGGGTGAGCGAAGGGAGCGCGAGCGGAACGTCGTCGAGCCGCGAGGCGGGCGCTGCACTGCCGCGCGCCACCTTCTCCTCGGCCTTGATCCGCTCCCACACACGTGAAGAGAGAAACGCATCGCGCAACTTCGGATCGGCGAACACATGCGGATGACGACGAATCATCTTCCGCGTGATTGCATCGACCACGTCGGCGAAGCCGAACAGCGATTGCTCAGCCGCCATCTGCGCGTGGTAGACGACCTGGAACAGGAGATCGCCGAGCTCATCCTCGAGCCCGTCGACATCCTCGCGCGCAATCGCGTCGGCGACTTCGTAAGCCTCCTCGATGGTGTAGGGGGCGATGCTCGCGAAACTCTGCTTCACATCCCACGGACAACCCGAAACGGGGTCGCGCAGGCGCGCCATGACGGCGAGCAGATCGTCGAGCGTATGCTTTTTACCGCTTTCAGCCATAGCGCAGCGCTAAGGGGGAGCCGACGGAACGATGCGCAGCCGCGCCGGATTCACGCTCATAATCAATATAATAGCCAGACAGAGTCATTCCGGGACCCAGATGTGAGATTCGCATAATGTATATTATGGAAAATTTATGGAAAACTCGCTTGGCGGCGCCGTGCACGCTCAGCGCTTTTCGTAATGATCGCCGATCAGTCGGTCGAGCAACCTGACGCCGAAGCCCGATCCCCAGCTCCGGTTGATCTCGCTGTCGACCGACGACATGGCCGTGCCAGCGATGTCGAGATGCGCCCACGGGGTGCCGTCCTTGATGAAGCGCTGGAGGAACTGCGCGGCAGAAATCGACCCGCCCCACTTTCCGCCGGTGTTCTTCATGTCGGCGACTTTAGAGTCGATCATCTTGTCGTATTTCGGTCCGAGCGGCAGACGCCACAGTCTCTCGCCGGTGACGTTGCCGGCGTCGACCAGCCACTCCGAAAGCTCGTTGTTGTTGCTGAACAAGCCAGCATGCTCCTTGCCGAGCGCGACCATCACCGCGCCGGTCAGCGTCGCGAGATTGACGATCGCCTTCGGCTTGAAGCGCTGTTGCGCGTACCAAAGACAATCGGCAAGCACCATGCGACCCTCGGCGTCGGTGTTGAGCACCTCGATGGTCTGCCCCGACATCGCAGTGACGACGTCGCCAGGACGCTGCGCCCGCCCGCTCGGCATGTTCTCGACGAGCCCGATGATTCCGACGGCGTTGACCTTGGCCTTGCGCTCGGCGAGCGCCTGCATCAGCCCGACCACGCAAGCCGCGCCCGCCATGTCGCCCTTCATGTCCTCCATGCCGGCGGCGGGCTTCAGCGAGATGCCGCCGGTATCGAAGGTGACGCCCTTGCCGACCAGCGCGACCGGGTCGCCGCCCTTCGCGCCGGCACCGCGCCATTGCATTACCACGACGTGGCTCGGCTTCTCGCTGCCCTGCCCGACGGCCAGCAGCGCACCCATGCCGAGCCGCTCCAACGCCTTCGGTCCGAGCACTTCGACTTGCACGCCGACCTTTGTGAGTTCCTTGGCGCGCGCCGCGAACTCGGCCGGGCCGAGCACGTTCGCCGGTTCGTTGACGAGATCACGCGCAAGAGTGACGCCGTCGAGAATTGCGTGCGCCGCGATGAACGCCTGGTTCGCCGCTTTCGGATCGTCACAATGCACCACGATCTTCTTTAGCCTACGGTCGTTGGTATCGGCAGCGGCAGCGCCGGTCTTGTTCGGCTTCGACTTGTACTTTTTGAACTTGTAGCCGCGCAGCAATGCGCCGAGCGCGAAGCTCGCCGCGTCGGCGCCGGTTACCTTGCCATCCGTGCTCTCGAGGAAGACGTGCGCGGTCGGTGCCTCCTTGCCAGTCAGAAGCCCCCTGACGGTGCCGCCGAGATTGAGCCAGTCCTCCTGGCCGAATGACGCGGTCTTGTCGACGCCGGCGAGAACGACGCGCGCGAACTTCAATCCCTGCGGCGCGATCAGATCGACCAACTGGTCCTTCTTGCCCTTGAACCCGGTGATCTCGACAGCCTTGGCGAGCAGGCCCTTCGACTTCTTGTCGAGATCCTGGGCGGCATGGGTCAGCTTCGGCCCCTCCCCGGCAAACACCACCGCCACGCCATCGGCAGGCGCGCTTTTGGAGGCGAAGGACAAGGCGGTTTGATCGCTCACGGGCAAACTCCTTTGGGTCCCTCACCGTCAGGTTTGGAGCAATTGACCGGGGAATCGCGCGGGCGCGGCAAAATTGGCCTGGCGCAATCACTGGTGCAGTTTTGCAACAGCGGCGGGGAATGTGAGCGACCTAGGTAAATGCTGCGCGCGGCGAAAGCAAGCCATTCAAAAACGTCGAAATTCCGCCATGTTAGACTGATGGGAATCATGTTTGGCTCCAGCGGGTTGGCGTTTCCCAACAAGCAATAGAAGCCTGTCGGCTGGTGACCAAATGGGGGACTTCGCGAAACGGCCATGACGCTCTTCGGCCGCTACATGTTCAAGCAGGTGGCGAACGCTTTCCTCGTCATCCTGCTTACGCTGACGTCAGTCGTCTGGCTGGCTACCGCATTGAAAGAGCTAAACTTAATCACATCGCAAGGTCAAGGCTTCCTGCTCTTCTTGCAGATGACCATGCTGAGCTTGCCGAGCCTCATCGCACTCATCGCGCCAAACGCCATGCTGATGGCCGCGCTGTACACACTCGACCGCATGAATGGCGACAGCGAACTGATCGTGATGACCGCCTCGGGCGCGCCGGTGTGGCGAATCGGTTCCTCCCTGTTCCTGATGTCCGGCCTGGTCTGTCTCGGCATCTTCCTCGCCAACGTGTTCGTCACCCCGGCGAGCATGCGGGAACTGCGCACCTTCGTGACGCAGGTTCGTGCCGACTTGATCTCGCAAGTCCTTCAACCGGGACGATTTTCGAGCCCTGAGGGTGGGCTTACCTTCCATATCCGCGACCGCAGCCCAAACGGCGATCTGCTCGGTCTGCTTGTTCACGACGAGCGTGACCCCAAGCAAGTGATGAGCTACCTCGCCGAGCGTGGACGCATCATCAGCAACGACGAGGGCTCCTATCTCGTGATGTTCGATGGCTACGTCCAAAGATTTAATGAGGAGGATGTAAGTAAAGCCGTTCGGATCATAGCCTTCGATCAAAATATGCTCGATCTTTCCGAGTTAGCTCCGAAAGATGACGACGACAAAGAACTTAGGCCTCGCGAGCGTTATATTGGCGAACTCATCAACCCAGACCCCAAGGACAAGACCGCCATAGCGGCCCCCGGAAAGATGCGTTCGGAGCTCCACGAGCGGCTGTCTACGCCGCTTTATCCACTCGCTTTTGTGTTCATCGCCATCGCGCTTCTGGGTCACGCCCGCACCACGCGAGAGAGCCGCTGGGGCCAGATTTTATTGGCTTTCGGCATCGCAGTAGGGCTCAGGGTTGCAGGCATAACGGCCGGCAATCTGGTGGCCCTGAACCCGTGGGCCACACCTCTCGTGTATATTATTCCGGTGGGGGCGATTCTATTTGCGGCCTACATGGCCCACGCTAGAATGTCACCAGAGCTGCGGTCCAAGCTCAGCTTCGAACTTAAGTTCAAGCCGAAAAACATAAAACTTTGGGCCAGAGGGATTCGAGCGACGTGAGAGCGCAGATGCCAGGCATCAGTGCAGGATGGACGCTTGCGCGCTATTTTTCCGCGCGGTTCTTCCTCGCCATGATGATGATGTTCCTGGTCTGTTGCGTCCTCATTTTCTTCGTCGATTTCATCGAGATGCTGCGCCGCGCGGGCAATTATGCAGGCGACATCCCGGGCCTCCTGCTCGCGTGGATCACGCTACTCCGCCTCCCCTCCTTCTCCGAGCTCGTGCTCCCCTTCGCCGTGCTGATCGGCAGCATCGGCATCTTCCTGATGTTGAGCCGCTCCTCCGAACTCGTGGTACTGCGCGCCGCCGGCATCTCGGTATGGCAGTTCACCTTGCCGGCGATGGCCGTCGCCTTCCTGCTCGGCATCGCCTTCGTGCTGATCTACAATCCGATCGCCGCGGTGGCGCGGGGCCAGGCCGAGAGCCTCTACGCCGTCGCTTTCGGCAAAGATCAGTCGCTGCTCACCGCCAACAAGAACGCCGGCGCCTGGCTGCGTGAGGACGGCACCGACGGTCCGACCGTGATCCACGCGGCCGATGTTCTGAACCAAGGTCTCGAGCTGAACGGCGTGACCGCGTTCCAATACGATAGCGACCATGGCCTGACCGAGCGGATCGAGGCGAAGCGAGCCAGGCTAAAGGAGGGACGCTGGGAACTCGAGGATGCCTGGGTGAGCGCCGTCGGCCAGGAGCCCGAGCTCTACAAGCGCTATTTGCTCAGCACCTACCTCACCCCGACCCAGGTACGCGACAGCCTCGGCACGGTGTTCTCGATCTCGTTCTGGGATCTGCCCAACTTCATCGAGATCGCCGAGCGCGCCGGGCTTCCCGCCACGCAATATCGCGTGCAGTACCAGCTGCTCCTGTCGCGTCCGTTCCTGCTCGTCACCATGGTGCTGATCGCCGCCACCTGTTCGCTCAAGGGCTTCCGCTTCGGCAACGTGCAGATCAACGCCATCATCGGGCTTGCCTGCGGTTTTGGCTTCTTCGTGTTCTCGGAAATGTCGCGCAACTTCGCCATGGCTGGACTGACTTCGGCGGTGGCTGCGGCCTGGGTCCCCGTGATCATCGCGGCGTCGCTCGCGCTCACCGTACTCTTGTACAAAGAGGACGGGTGATGCTGCGCACGGGGGACAGGGAGCAGAGATCGCGCCGGGCCCTGCCCGGCCTCGCCGCGTCTATGGGGCACGCGCCGCGCGCCTCGCTTTGGTCGCTGTCCGCATGGGTTTTTGCCTGCTTCCTCGCCCTACTTTCGCCCTGGCAGCCGGCCTTCGGCCAAGCGCAGACCGGGCTCGAGCAGATCATCAAGCCGCCCAAGATCAACTCGGCCCAGCCGATGCTGCTGCAAGCCGACCAGATGGTTTACGACAACGAGAACTCCAAGATCACGGCCAAGGGCAACGTTGAGGTGTATTACGGCAACTACACGCTGCTGTCCGACAGCATCGTGTACGACCGCAACACTAACACGCTGACCGCGTTCGGCAATGTCCGCATCAAGGATCCCGACGGCGCGGTGATCACCGCCGACCACATCACGCTGACCGATGACTTCCGTGACGGGTTCATCGACGCCTTGCGCCTCGTCACCAAGGACGACACGCGCATCGTCGCCCAGTCGGCCTCACGCGAGGCCGGCAACGTCACGGTGTTCCAGAAGGGCTGGTTCACGCCTTGCAAAGTCTGCGAGGACCATCCGGACCGGCCGCCGGCCTGGCGCATCAGGGCCAATGAGATCATTCACCGCAAAGATCAGGCGACGATCACCTACAAGAACGCGTTCTTCGATTTCTTCGGCGTGCCCGTGCTGTGGGTGCCGTACTTCCAGAGCGCCGACCCGACGGTGAAGCGCAAGTCCGGCTTCCTCATGCCGAACTACAGCCATTCCAACGAGCTCGGCACGGTGGTGCAGATTCCGTACTACTTCGCGCTGTCGGACCACTACGACTTCACCTTCGCGCCGATGATCACCGAGAAGGCGGGGACGGTGCTGCTCGGCAATTGGCGGCAGCGTACCTCGAGCGGCGGCTACAGCGTCGAGCTCGCCGGCGTGTGGAACAATCTGGATGATCCGAGCAGTGCCGCCGACCAGGACTTCCGCGGCAGCGTCATGACCGCAGGCAAGTTCGCTCTCAATCCGTATTACAGTTGGGGGTGGGACATCATCGGCGAGTCCGACGAGACGTTCCGCCGCTTCTACAATCTCGACTCGCGCTTGAAGACGGATCGCGTCTCGCAGATTTATCTCGAAGGCTTGCACGACCGGAACTACATCTCGACCCGGTTCTACAACACGCAGAGCCTGCTGTTCACCGACGAGCCGTTCTCAGAAGCGACGGTCTATCCGATTGTCGACTACGACTACATCGTCAACAAGCCGATCCTCGGTGGCGAACTCAGCTTCAATTCGAACGCGATGGCCTTCAGCAGCCAGGACGGCGTCGACACCCAGCGGGCGATCGTCGAGGCCAATTGGCGGCGGCAAATGATCGATGGCATCGGTCAGGTCTACACGCCGTTCGCCCAGCTGCGCGGCGACATCTACGGCATCGGCGGCGTCGACAAGAACGAGCCTAGCGGCTCCGAGGACCTTGTCACCCAGGAGCCGCACGACGGCGGCGTGGTGCGCGGCACCGCGGTCGCGGGCTTTGAGTATCGCTATCCGTTCGTCGCCACCACCGGTCCGATCACGCACGTGATCGAGCCGATCGGCCAGATCATCGCCAGACCCAACTCGATGGGCAATCAGCAGGACATCCCGAACGAGGACGCGCTTAGCCTCGTGTTCGACGACACGCTGTTGTTCGACATCGACAAGTTCTCCGGCTACGACCGGGTCGAGACCGGTACGCGCGCCAATGTCGGCTTCCAATACACCGCTCAGCTCGCCTCCGGCGCCTATGCCCGCGGCGTGTTCGGCCAGAGTTACCAGATCGCCGGGCAGAACGAGTACGACACCGACTTCTACCGCTCGGCCGGCCTCGCCACCGACGATTCGGACTTCGTCGGCGGCTTGTACGTCCAGGCCTCGTCCTATCTCGGCTTCTCGGCCCAGTCGCGCTTCGACCACGAGACGTTCGACGTCAAGCGCACCGACCTCTCCACCAGCGCCCACTATGGCCCGGGCCAGGTGAAGGTGAACTATGCCGATGTGACCTCAGAGCCCGGGCTTGCTCTTGGTCAGCCACGTGAGGAAATTTTGGCTGCCGGCGTCCTCGCGATCACCGACACCTGGGCCTTGCTCGGCAACATGCGCTACGATCTCGAGACCGATCAGACCATCACCGACGGTCTTGGGCTGCAGTACCAGAACGATTGCTTGACCGCGAGCGTCACCTATCAGCGGTCCTTCATCCAAGATCAGGACATCAAACCCGATGAGCGCTTTCTGTTGAACTTTGCGCTGAAATATCTCGGCTCCTACCAATTGCGACCGAGGCCAATTACGACGCGTTCGGCACCGACGGTTCCGACACCAACCACTAGGATGATGGGTCTCATGTCAGAGCGCCGTCGCGCCCCCAACCATCTCGCATTCCGCACGGCGAAGCCCATCGCGGCCGCCGCTCTATTCTGCCTTGCCTCGCTGATCGCGACGCTCGTGCTCCTGCTCGCATTGCCGAAAGGACCCGAGCACGCCTCGGCTCAGGAGTTGTCGATCAAAGTGCTGGTCAACGACGATCCGATCTCCGATTACGACATCGAGCAACGCGAGCGCTTTTTGTCGATCACCACCCAGCGGCAGCCCTCGCCCGAGGTGAAGAAGGAAGCGACCGACCTCCTGATCGACGAGCGCCTGCAAATGCAGCAGGCGCGCAAGCTCGGCGTCACTACTGACGACGACGACCTGATGCGCATCCTCGAGGACATGGCGAAAAAGAACAATCTGACCGTTGACGGACTAGCAACCGCGCTTGGCAAGGCCGGCGTCAACATCAAGACGCTGAAGGATCGGATTCGTGCCCAGCTCGCCTGGCAAGGTGTGGTGCGACAGAAGTTCCGCCTTGATGTGCAGATCGGCGACCTCGAGGTCGACAAGGCGCTGTCGGAGGCTGGGGGCAGCGCGGGCGCCGGCGCCGAGGGGGCTGCCACTCCGTCGCTCCAGCTTCGCCAAGTCAAGTTCGAGTTTCCGGCGGGCGCCGATCAGCGAACCATCGCCTCGCGGCTCGCCGCCGCCGAAGCGATGCGCGCGCGATTCGACAATTGCGCGAACATCAACGATCTCGCTAAGGGCATCGAAGGGGCGAGCGTAAAGTCTCTTGCCAACCAGCAGCCCACCTCGCTGGTGCAGCCCGCAAGACTGCTGGTGATGTCGGCCAAGGTCGGCCAGATGACCCCGCCAACCCTGACCCAGTCGGCTGTCGAGGTCTATGCGGTCTGCGGCAAGCGCACGGTGCAGGGCGACGACAAGGTCCGTGAGGACACCAAGCGCAAGCTCATGAACTCAGAGATGATGATCCGCGCCGAGCGATTGCTGCGCGATCTCCGCGCCGATGCTTTCATCGAATATCGCTAGAGCGGCTCGTTTGTGCTAGCCGAACGGCATGGACCATGCCGAACGCCCACTCGCGCTTACCCTCGGCGATCCCGCCGGGATCGGTCTCGACATCACCCTGCTCGCCTGGTTGGCGCGAGAGCATGAAGCAATTCCGCCCTTCGTGCTCTTGGGTGATCCTACCGTGCTCGAAGAGCGCGCCGAGGCGCTCGGTTTAGGAGTTCCGGTCGCCACTATCGCCGAAACCGAAGCTGCGGAAGGGCGCTTCGCCGAGGAGCTTCCCGTGCTGCCGGTCCCCGTTGCCGGCACCGTCGTGGCGGGCCGGCCCGACCCGGCCGCGGTCCCCGCCGTGCAGCAATCGATCGAGCAGGCGGTGCGTCTCGTCAAGGACGGCGAGGCGCGCGCCATGGTCACCAATCCGATTAGCAAGGCCATGCTCTATCGCGGCGGCTTCGCCTTTCCAGGGCACACTGAATATCTCGCCTCGCTCGCCGCCGACGGCGGCCAGACCCCCCATCCGGTGATGATGCTTGCCGCTGGCCCGTTGCGCGTCGTGCCGGCCACCATCCACATTCCACTGAAGGACGTCCCCGGCGCTTTGACCAAAGAGCTGGTGCTCGCTACCATCGCGATCGCCGACGCCGATCTTCGCCGCCATTTCGGCATCGCGCGGCCGCGTATCGCCGTGACCGGGCTCAATCCACATGCCGGCGAGGACGGCGGATTGGGCCGCGAGGAGATCGACGTCATCGCGCCTGCGATCGAAGCGGCTCGAGTGAGAGGACTCGACGCGACGGGTCCCCATCCCGCCGACACGCTGTTTCACGACGCTGCGCGCGCCACCTACGACGTTGCCATCTGCATGTATCATGACCAGGCGCTGGTGCCCTTCAAGACGCTCGCGTTCGCGGACGGCGTCAACGTCACGCTCGGCCTGCCATTCATACGCACCTCACCCGATCACGGCACGGCGTTCGCCATTGCCGGCACGGGCAAAGCGAGCCCGCGCAGCCTGATCGAGGCGCTCCGCCTGGCAGATGCCATGAGTTCGCGCCAGCGAGGAGCGCGCGTGACCACGCCCGACGGATTGCCGCCGCTCCGCGACGTGATCCGCGCTTCCGGCCTCTCAGCCAAAAAGAGCCTAGGCCAGAACTTCCTGCTCGATTTCAATCTGACGCGCCGCATCGCCCGTGCCGCAGGTCCGCTTGAAGGAGCGACCATCGTCGAAATCGGCCCCGGCCCTGGCGGCCTCACTCGTGCATTGCTGATCGAAGGCGCGTCCCGCGTCGTCGCAGTTGAGAAGGACGAGCGCTGCCTCACCGCTCTGCGCGACATTGCCGCGCTCTATCCGGGCCGGCTCGACGTCATCGCCGCCGATGCGCGGGAGGTTGATTGCGCCGCGCTCCGCCTCCCCTCGCCTGCCCGCATCGTCGCCAATCTACCGTACAGTGTCGGCACGCCTCTGCTCATCGGCTGGCTCAAGTCCGATCCGTGGCCGCCTTGGTTCGACCGGCTCGTGCTGATGTTCCAGCGCGAGGTGGCCGACCGCATCGTCGCCAAGCCGAGAACCAAGGATTACGGCCGGCTCGCGGTGCTTTGTCAGTGGCGCACGCACCCGCGCATCCTCTTCACCATTCCGGCCGAGGCGTTCACCCCGCGCCCCAAGGTCAATTCTGCGCTGGTCGAACTCGTGCCGCGCGAAACGCCCAAGGCCGCTTGCGACGTTCAGCGCCTTGAGCGCGTCACGGCGGCGGCCTTCGGCCAGAGGCGCAAGATGCTGCGCTCCTCGCTCCGTCAGCTCACGCCCGACAGCGAGACGTTGCTCGCAAGCCTCGGCATCGAACCTACGGCACGAGCCGAGGAGCTCGGCGTGACGGATTTCTGCCGCATCGCCAACGCGCTACAGCGCGGCTAACAGGCCCTGCACGAATTCCTTGAGGCCAATTTGCCGCGACCGGCGCAAGCGCTCAGCGGCGAGAATAGCGCTGACCGCCGTGATAGAGCGGTCGATGTCGTAATTGACGACGATGTAGTCGTATTCGTGCCAGTGCTGGATCTCATTGCTCGCCCCGCGCATGCGTCGCAATACGACCTCGTCCAAATCCTCCGCCCGTGTCTTCAGCCTATCTTCGAGCGCCTCTGCCGACGGCGGCAGGATGAAGACTGAGACGACGTCGCCGGCCGCGGCCTTGCGCAAGGTCTCGGCACCTTGCCAATCGACATCGAACAGAACGTCGCGACCATCCCGCAGTGCCAACTCGACCGGGGCTCGCGTCGTGCCGTAATAGTTGTCGAACACGACCGCCCATTCGAGGAACGCGCCCTCATCGCGCATCTGGGTGAAGGTGTCCTTGTCGATGAAATGATAATCCTTGCCGTCAGTCTCGCCTTTGCGCTTCGCGCGCGTGGTATGGGAGACCGACAGGGTGATGTCCTTATCATTGCCGAGGAGCCGCCGGGAGATCGTTGTCTTGCCGGCGCCCGACGGCGACGACAGCACAAGCATCAGCCCTCTGCGGGCGTTCTCCATCCCGAGCCTCACTCGATGTTCTGGACCTGTTCGCGCAACTGATCGATCACCGTCTTGAGCTCGAGCCCGGTCCGGCTGATTTCGATGTCGGAAGCCTTCGAGCAGAGCGTGTTCGCCTCGCGATTGAACTCCTGCGCGAGGAACTCGAACTTGCGCCCTCCCGGTTGATCGGTGCCGATCAGCTCGTTGGCGGCGGCGACATGCGCGCGCAGACGGTCTAGCTCCTCCTGGATATCGGCCTTGGCGGCAAGCAACAGAGCCTCCTGATGCAGCCTCTCGGGATCGAGCGTCGACGCAACCTCGGTCAGGCGGGCGATCTGCTCGCCGAGCCGCGCCGCGATCGCCGCCGGCTGGTTAGCTTGCGCTTTAGCCGCCCGCTCGACCAGGCTGCCGATGGTCGCGAGCTGTTTCTCGATCACCCGCTCGAGCCGCAATCCTTCGGCGGCACGCGCCACGACCAGCGCATCGAGCGCACTGGCAAGACCGGCAATCAGCGCGTGGAACAGCGCGGCCTGAGCCTCCTCGCTCTCCTCCGCCTCGACGGCCTCGACCACGCCACGCATGCCGAGCAGCGTGTCGAGCCGCGCCGATTTCAGCTTGGTCAGAGCTTGTGCCCGATCTGCCACCTCGCGCGCTTGGGCGAGCGCCGCCTCGTTCAATCGGATCTCAGTATTTCGCCCCTCACGTCTGACCGCGAGATTGATCGTGCAATTACCGCGCGCGAGCTTCTCCTGACAGAGGTTGCGCGCCTTGATTTCGAGCGCCTCGAAGCCCGTAGGGAGGCGCAAGCGAAGATCGAGGTTGCGCCCGTTGACGCTGCGCGCTTCCCAAGACCAGCTCGTCTCTCCGTGCACGCCGTCAGCGCGGGCGAAGCCTGTCATGCTTTTCAGGGTCATGGCGCGATTGGCCTTACCAGGAGGGGCTACTCGGCGGCTCTTATAGCCGAGTCGGAAGCCTTGCGGGTGTGAAGCAGCGCTCAGCGCTTGGGATTGCGCAAGGGCTTCGGCACCGTCTCGCCCTTCGCCGTGGCGCCGTCCGAGGCGCCGACCAGCGCCTCAGGATCGGCGAACGCGCCGGGCATGTCGGCGGCGACGGTTCCTGCCGCGCCCGTCTCGTCTGGAGCAAGAGTCGGAGCGGCGGCACCCTTAACCGCAGGAACGGCCGCCTCTGCTTCGCCGGTAGTGCCGGCGGCGGCCACTGCGGCGGCAGCTTCTTGTGCCTCTTTCGCCCGGATCTCGCGCTCGACCTGCCGCCACTTGGCGACATTTCTGTTGTGCTCTTCGAGCGTCGCCGCAAACACGTGTCCACCTTTGCCGTCGGCGACGAAATAGAGGTCCTTGGTCTTTGCAGGCTTCAGCACCGCCTCGATCGCAGCCCGTCCGGGACACGCGATCGGCGTCGGCGGCAAGCCATTGATCTTATAAGTATTATATTGCGTGTCGCGGTCGAGCTCGTCCTGCTGGATGGGGTGATCGAGCACACCTTTGCCGCCCACGATCCCGTAGATGATGGTCGGATCGGACTGCAGCCGAATGTTCTTGCGCAAGCAATTCTGGAACACGCTCGCGATGCGCGGACGCTCGTCGGCGCGCCCTGTCTCCTTCTCGACGATTGAGGCGAGGATCAGCGCCTCTTCTGGCGTCTGAACGACGATGCCCTCGTCACGTTGATCCCAGACCTTGGCGAGAAACTTGGCCTGCGCCGCCTGCATGCGCTCGATGATCTCCTGGCGCGTGTCGTCGCGGCCGAACTTGTAGGTGTCCGGAAGCAGGCTGCCCTCCGGCGGAATCTGCGTGATGTCGCCATGCAGATCGGGATTGGCCTTGATCTTCTCGACCATCTGCTGGGTGGTCAGTCCTTCGGCAAGGGTCACCTTGTGCTCGATCGATTTGCCCTCGACGAGAGTATCGAGCACCTCGCGCATCGTCGCATTCTTACGGAACTCGTATTCGCCCGCCTTAACGTTGCCCTTGCCCCTGAGATACTTGAAATAAAGAATGCTGGTCATGAAGATCGGCCGATCGTCGATCACGCCCTCGCGCTGGAGCCGCTCTGACATGGCGCTCACTCCCTCGCCCTTTGGCACGGCGAACACCAGCGAGGTGACGAGCGGCCCGGGTTGGTCGAACTGCACCCTGACGAAGTAATAGAGCGCAGCCGCAAGACCCGCCATGATGAACAGAAGGCTCACCAGCCCGTCGAGAAAGCTGAGGAAGGGATGAGAGCGTTCTTCGGGCGGCTCGCGGTCGGGCAGCGACGGCGGACGCATCGGCTCCAGGGTTTCGGTCGGGCTGCGCGGCGCCAGAACGACCGGCTGCCGGCCTGCCGGCCTGGCCGCAACGAGTTCCCTATTGTCGTTGGCCGTCGACGGAATGTCCCTGGTCAAAGACATCGCTGATAAGCCCCGCGAATTACTCTAACCACTTGAAGTCGAAATATGGCGAAAGGGAGGTTCGCGGGCCGTCGGTCGCACGCGGCGATCAAGCGGCGTAGCGGCGCATGATCAGCGAGGCATTGGTCCCGCCGAAGCCAAACGAATTCGAGAGCACCGTGTCGATGATGCGGCGCCGCGCTTGATGCGGTACGAGGTCGATTGCCGTAGCGACCGAGGGGTTATCGAGATTGAGGGTCGGCGGGGCGAGGTTGTCGCGAATTGCAAGTACCGAGAAGATCGCCTCGACCGCGCCGGCCGCGCCGAGCAGGTGCCCGATCGCCGATTTGGTCGAGGACATCGACACCTTCCCGGCAGCGTTGCCGAACAGCCGCTCGACAGCGGCAAGCTCGATCTCGTCGCCCATTGGCGTCGAGGTGCCGTGCGCGTTGATATAGTCGATGTCGGCGGGCTCGATACCGGCGCGCTTCACCGCCGCGGTCATACAGCGATAGGCGCCGTCGCCGTCCTCGGCCGGGGCGGTGATATGGAAGGCATCGCCGGACAGTCCGTACCCGATGATCTCGGCATAGATTTTTGCGCCCCGCGCCTTGGCGTGCTCGAGCTCCTCGACCACCACGACGCCAGCGCCCTCGCCCATGACGAAACCGTCGCGATCCCGGTCATAGGGGCGCGATGCGCGCTCGGGCTGCTGGTTGAAATTGGTCGAGAGCGCCCGGCAGGCAGCGAAGCCGGCGATTGCCAGACGGCACACGGGAGACTCGCTGCCGCCAGCAAGCATCACATCGGCATCGCCGAACGCGACGAGCCGCGAGGCATCGCCGATGGCATGCGCACCCGTCGAACAGGCGGTGACCACGGCGTGGTTCGGACCTTTCAGCCCATGCTCGATCGAGACGTAACCGGCCGCGAGATTGATCAGGCGTCCAGGAATGAAGAATGGGCTCACGCGGCGCGGGCCCTTCTCGGCGAATAGCAGCGAAGTCTTCTCGATACCCTGAAGTCCGCCGATGCCCGAGCCGATCAGCACACCGGTGCGGATCTGGTCCTCATAGGCGGTCGGTTTCCAGCCCGCGTCCTTCAGTGCCTGGGTCGCTGCACCCATCGCGTAGATGATGAAGTCGTCGACCTTGCGCTGCTCCTTGGGCTCCATCCACTCGGTCGGATTGAACGTACCCTCGTTGCCGTCGCCGTGCGGCACCTGGCATGCGATCTGACAGGAGAGATCGGCAACGTCGAAATTCTCGATGCGGCGGGCGGCGTTTTTGCCGGAGGTCAGGCGCTCCCACACCAGCTCATGGCCGCAGCCAAGCGGCGAAACGAGACCCAAGCCTGTAATGACGACACGTCGCATCGCGCTTTTGCCGTGATCCTCGCGGGAACTGCTGTCGAGCTGATAAGGCCAAGATTGTCACGACATGGGGCGGCTCTGAGGCGCCCGCGGCGAAGTCGCGTCAAGCGGCAGTATTCTTCTCCAGAAACTTGATGGCGTCGCCGACGGTCAGAATGGTCTCAGCCGCATCGTCGGGGATCTCGCAGCCAAACTCTTCCTCGAATGCCATGACCAGCTCGACGGTGTCGAGGCTGTCGGCTCCGAGGTCGTCGATGAAGCTCGCGTTGTCAGTGACCTTGTCGGCCTCCACCCCGAGATGCTCCACTACGATCTTCTTTACGCGCTCCGAGATATCGCTCATTTCCGCCTCACCGTCCCTTGCTACCTGTCCCTAGGCCTGGCACGTCCCCCCGAGCTTGCGGCGCACGGCCTAACACACCCCCGAGCGGTAAGTTTATGGGGGTTGATCGCGGTGGGACTGTCTTTTGTCAAGCCCCCACGGAGCGGCCGTTTCCGTAGCATATTTTGTAAGAGGATGCCAGAAGCCCTCATTGCGGGAAAACGGCTTACCAGAATTGCTGAAGTCTTTGCCCCAAGTCTTTGCGCCAAGTCTTTGCCGTGTCGAGCTTACATCATCACCATTCCGCCGTTGATATGCATTGTTTCGCCGGTGATATAGCCCGCCTCATCGCTGGCGAGGAAAACCACCGCCGCCGCAACATCCTCGGGCTTGCCGAACTTTTGGGCTGGGATGGCGGCGGCGATAGCCTCGGTCTGCTTCGGCGTCAAGGCGTCGGTCATGGGCGTCGAAATGAACCCCGGCGCGATGCAATTGGCGGTTATGCCGCGCGATGAGACCTCCCGCGCCAGAGATTTGGTCATGCCGACCAGCCCCGCCTTGGATGCGGCGTAGTTCGGCTGGCCAGGATTGCCGAGAACACCGGAGATCGAGGCGATATTGACGATCCGCCCGGCACGGCGGCGCATCATGTTGCGCAGGATGCAGCGGGTCAGGATGAACACCGAGGTCAAGTTGACGGCGATGACGTCGTCCCACTCTTCGTCCTTCATGCGCATGAACAGATTGTCGTGGGTAATGCCGGCATTGTTGACCAGGATGTCGACCTGGCCGAGAGCCTTCTCCGCTTCCTCGCCGAGTTTGGCCACTGCGGCGCGATCGCGGAGATCGCAAGGCAGCACGAACACGCGGCTGCCGAGCTCGGTGGCGAGAGCGTCGAGCTTATCCTTGTTGGTGCCAGAAATCGCGACGGTCGCGCCTTGTGCGTGCAGCGCCTTGGCGATCGACCCGCCGATCCCACCTGAGGCCCCGGTGACCAGCGCGCCTTTGCTCTTGAGGTCGAACATCGTAGCTCTCCTTTTCTAAGCGCTCAGCGCTTCGGCTGCCGCTTCGAGTTCATCCGGCGTACCGACGCTCCGCGCCTCGACCCCGTCAAAGCGCCGCGCAATGCCCGTGAGCACGCGCCCGGCCCCGATCTCATAGACGGTGCTCGCGCCGTTCGTTTTGAGAAACAGCATCGTCTCGCGCCAGCGAACCATGCCCGTCACCTGCTCGACAAGCCGCGCCCTGATCGCCTCTGGGTCGGAGATCGGACTGGCGAGCACGTTTGCGACGAGCGGAACTGCCGGCGTCTTGATCTCGACCGATTGCAGCGCGCGGCGCATCACGTCCGCGGCCGGCTTCATCAAGGCGCAATGGAATGGTGCGCTCACCGGCAGCAGCACGGCGCGCCTTGCACCGAATTTCGGGGCTAGAGCGACGGCGCGCTCGATCGCTTCCTTGGCGCCCGAGATCACCACCTGACCCGGTGCATTGTCGTTAGCAGCCTCGCAGACTTGTCCGTCGGCGGCTGCTTTGGCGAGTTCCTGCGCCTTGTCGAGATCAGCTCCGAGCAACGCCGCCATTGCGCCCTTACCGACTGGTACCGCCTCCTGCATCGCGCGACCGCGGGTCTTGAGGAGTCGCGCGGTGTCGGCAACGCTGAAAGCGCCCGCTGCTGCTAGCGCCGAATACTCGCCAAGCGAATGGCCCGCCACGTAAGCGACGCGGTCCTTGATCTGCACGCCCTGGGTCTCGCCGAACACCCTGATCGCCGCTAGCGACACCGCCATCAAAGCGGGCTGCGCGTTCTCGGTGAGAACGAGCTCACCTTCCGGCCCCTCCCACATCAGCCGCGACAAATCCTGGCCGAGCGCATCATCGATCTCGGCGAAAACTGCGCGCGCGGCAGGGTAGGCCTTGGCGAGCTCGGCCCCCATGCCGATGGCCTGGCTTCCTTGGCCCGGGAAGATGAAAGCGATGCTCATACGCGGGACGGCTCGCGCTCTGGTTGGAAAGTCCGGCCAAAGACACTGTTTCAATCTTTTCTGTCAAGCTGGGCCAAATCTCGCGCCCCAGCTTGCGACTGACCGATGTCAGCCGCGCGGAAAAGTCACGCTTGCGCCAAATCGTGCGTGCTAGAAGGGTCTCCGCCAAAAGACCGGCTCGAAAACGATCGTGCATAAGGGAGATTCGCCATGAATCGCGTGAAGCTTGTCGGCGCCCTTGCCGCTACCGCAATCCTGACCGGGAGCCTGCCGCTCCTCGCCGAGCCACTGACGTGGCCCTGGAAGGACAAGACGCCATCCGATCCCGCGCTTGTGCAGCTCTCGAGCGTCGAAAACGTGACCGCAGCCATCAACAAGTCCGACCCGCCGACCGTGACGGTCACCGTGGCCGCCTTGGCGCCCACCCCGAACTTCACCGAGCTTCAGCTCACCCCACGCGTTGGCGACCCTAACGACCTCATCTTCGCCTTTGATGCCAAGGGCCGTCCGCCGCAGGACTTCAACACCCAGGTCGTCACCCCGGTCAATTTCACAGCCGAGTATAGCCAGGCGCCGATTGAGAAGGTCGGCATCATCGAGGTCTACTCGCAATCGAACTGCAAGGCCTTCTCGGTGAAGGATGGCAAGGCCGTCGAATGCAGCTCGCAATCGGTCCCGCAGCAATAGGTTAGGCGGCTCGCCGGCCTTGCAAAGCCCGCGCGAAGTCTTATAAGACGGCCCACCAGCAACGTTCCGGTCGGAGGCTGAACGGAGGACCGCGCCGGCAATCGGCGCGGCAGGCTCGAAGGAGCCGCCCTCCAGTGTCTCCGCTCTCAAGGGTCTCTTGGGCCTTTCCTTCTAAAGCGCCCATGCGAGGCTTAGCGCCGGAACAACGACGAAGGAAAGGCGATCCATGCCTCTTTATGAGCAGGTATTCCTGGCACGCCAGGATATCTCGACCCAGCAGGTCGAGGCCCTTGTGCAGAGCTTCCGCACCATCCTCGAGGAGAATGGCGGCTCGATCGGCAAGGCCGAATATTGGGGCCTCAAGTCCCTCTCTTACCGCATCAAGAAGAACCGCAAGGCACATTACGAGCTCCTGAACATCGACGCGCCGCACGCGGCTGTCGCCGAGCTCGAGCGGCAGATGCGGCTCTCGACCGATATCATCCGCTTCCTGACCGTCCGCGTCGACGAGCACGAGGCCGGCCCCTCGCCGATGATGCGCCGCTCCGACCGCGACGATCGCGACGGCCGTGGCGATAGAGGCGACCGGGGTGATCGTGGCGACCGCGGCGATCGTGGCGGACGCTACGGCGGTGGCGGTGGCGGCCGACGCGATTTCCGCGACCGTGACCGAGATCATGCGCCCCGCGAGGCGCGTGTACCTATCGAGGCTCCGATCGGCACATCCGAAGGCGGGGAGGATTCCTAATGAGCATGACCCAAGTCCAGGCCCGCCGCCCTTTCTACCGTCGGCGCAAGACCTGCCCCTTCTCCGGCGATAAGGCACCCAAGATCGACTACAAGGACGTGAAGCTGTTGCAGCGCTACGTGTCCGAACGCGGCAAGATGGTCCCGAGCCGGATCACCGCCGTCTCGGCCAAGAAGCAGCGTGAGCTCGCCCGCGCCGTCAAGCGCGCGCGCTTCCTCGGCCTTCTGCCTTATCTCATTCAGTAGACGACGCTCGCCCTCACCTTCTGAACTTCGGGGCACTCAACAAAGTTGGGGTGGGACGTGACCCACCCCTAACCGCTCTTGTAAGGAGCCGGGACAGCGACAGATGCTGACACCTCTTCTTATCGGCGCAGGCTCGGGCCTCGTTTCCGCGGCCTTATTCGCCTCTGCGGCCACCGCCACCGCTCTGGCCGGCGTACTGTTCTACCTTGCGCCGCTGCCGCTCTGCCTGGCGGGGCTCGGCTGGGGCGGCATGGCGGCGCTGTTTTCGGCGCTCGCCGGAACGGTCGTGATCGCGGCGAGCTTGGGCCCGGCGACGGCCACCATCTTCGCCCTTTCGATTGCGGCGCCGACCGCGCTCCTCTCGCATCTCGCGCTTCTGTCCCGCCCCGCGCCGAGCCCCCAAGACCAGGCGATGAATGCGGTCGAATGGTATCCGGCCGGACGGATCGTCGGCTGGGCGGCTCTGATCGCCGGCGCGCTGGCGGGCATCCTGGTTCTCATCCTTGGCTACGACCAGGACTCGTACCGCGAGATGATCCGCCAGATGTTCGAGCATAGCTCACTCAAGGAGCTCGACCGCGACGGCACGCTGTTCACCGAGGAAACCATCACCAACCTCTCGGCCATGATCGCTCGCGCGCTGCCGGCGGCCTTCGCCATCGTCTGGCTCACCATCACCCTGTTCAATCTTTGGATGGCGGGACTGATCGTCGAGGCCTCGGGGCGCGCGCTGAGGCCCTGGCCCGACCTGCATGCGCTCGAGCTGCCGAATGGCCTCGTGCTGATCTTCGCCGCCGCTCTGCTCGCATCCTTCATACCAGGACTACCAGGCCTGGTCGCCACCGGGCTCGCCGGAGCCCTTCTGTTCGCTTACGTGCTGCAAGGACTTGCGGTGATCCACGTCTATAGCCGGGGCGTCCCGTTGCGGGCGCTCCTGATCACCGCGGTCTATCTCGGAATTTTACTGCTGGGCTGGGTTGCCGTCGCCGTCGCCATCATCGGTCTCGGCGAGCCCCTGTTTCGCTTGCGCGAACGTGGGCAGCCACCTCCGACCGGCGGAACCATCTGACGGAATTACCTACGAAAAACGAAGGAGTCTAACACCATGCAAGTCATCCTGCTCGAGCGCATCGGGCGTCTCGGCCAAATGGGCGATGTCGTCAACGTTAAGGACGGCTTTGCCCGAAACTTCCTGCTGCCGCAAGGCAAGGCGCTCCGCGCGACCGAAGCCAATCGCAAGCGCTTCGAGCGCGAGCGGTCGCAGCTCGAGGCCCGCGATCTTGAGCTGAAATCAGAGGCGCAAGGTGTGTCGGGCAAGCTTGACGGCAAGAGCTTCATCGTCATCCGCCAAGCGGGCGATACCGGCCAGCTCTATGGGTCGGTCTCGACGCGCGATATCGCCACGGCGATCACCGAGGGCGGCTTCTCTGTCGAGCGCCGCCAGGTACTGCTCGACCGGCCGATCAAGACGCTCGGCGTTCATGACGTCCGCGTCGCGCTCCATGCCGAGGTCGTGCCGCATGTCAGCATCAATGTCGCCCGATCGGCCGACGAGGCCGAGCGCCAGGCGCGAGGTGAGGCGGTTACCGCCAAAGCCTTGAGCGAGGCCGAGGAGGACGCAGAGGCCGCCAAGAGCGCCGCCGCAGCTCTGTTCGAACACGGCGCCTCTTCCGAGGAAGACGAAGCTGAATCCGAGGGCGCCGAGACCGAGTAGACGTCAAGCAGCTTGACTGGTCATTGGCCCCGGTGCGTCCCGGCCATGACAGCTGCGTGTCTCTCCTGTGGGCGCTTGGACGATGTCCCCGCTGTCCACAGATCCCACTGCTGGTGAGCTGAACCGTTTTGGTTACTCTGAGTCATGAGTGCACTGATTCGATCTGTCGGACCCGAAACGCCGGTTTTTCGCGCGCCGCCGCATAATCTCGAAGCTGAGCAAGCCCTTCTCGGGGCGATCCTCGTCAATAACGAGGCGATCGACCGCGTTTCAAGCTTCTTGAAGCCCACGCATTTCTACGACGCGCTGCACGGGCGGCTTTATGAGGCAGCCTCCAAGCTGATCCTCGGCGGCAAGCGCGCGACGCCGATCACGCTCAAGACCTTCTTCCAGGCGGCGGAGCCGGTCGGCGAGCTGACTGTCCCGCAATATCTCGGTCGGCTCGCGGCCAACGCCACCACCATCATCAACGCCGAGGATTACGGGCGCACGATCTACGACCTCGCCATCCGCCGCCAGCTAATCGGCATCGGCGAGACAATGGTCAACACCGCCTTCGATTCGCCAATCGACGCCGAGCCGGCCGTACAGATCGAGGACGCCGAGCAGAAGCTGTACGAGCTGGCCGAGACCGGCAAATACGGCTCGGGCTTCGAGCCGTTCTCCTCGGCCCTGACCGATGCGATCGACATGGCCGCCAACGCCTATCGGCGCGACGGCGGTCTGTCGGGCCTCGCCACCGGGTTCAGCGATCTGGATCAACGCATGGGCGGATTGCAGCCGTCAGACCTGATCATCATAGCCGGACGCCCGTCGATGGGTAAGACCGCGCTCGCCACCAACATCGCCTATCACGTGGCCAAGACATATCGTCGCGACGGCGAGAGCGACCACGCGGTCGACGGCGCGGTCGTTGGCTTCTTCTCGCTCGAAATGTCGGCTGAGCAGCTCGCCACCCGCATCATCGCCGAGCAGGCCCATATTCCGTCCGAGCGCATCCGCCGCGGCCGCATCGATTCCGACGAATTCGACCGCATCGTCGAAGTCTCCCAAGAGCTCCAGAACCTCCCTCTTTATATCGACCAGACCGGCGGCATCACGGTTGCCCAGCTTGCCGCCCGCGCGCGGCGGCTGAAGCGCCAGCGGAGCCTCGGCTTCATCGTCGTGGATTATCTCCAGCTTCTGTCGGGCTCGTCCAGGCGCGCCGCAGAGGGCCGCGTTCAGGAGGTCTCGGAGATCACCACCGGGCTGAAGGCGCTCGCCAAAGAGCTGCACGTGCCGGTCCTTGCCCTCTCCCAGCTCTCCCGCCAGGTCGAGCAACGCGAGGATAAACGCCCGCAACTCTCGGATTTGCGCGAATCCGGCTCGATCGAGCAGGATGCCGACGTAGTGTTGTTCGTATTCCGCCAGGAATATTATCTGGAGCGTAGCCAACCCCGCGAGAACACCGAAGAGCACCGACAGTGGCAGGAAGAGATGAACGCGGTCACCGGCAAGGCGGAGGTGATCATCGGCAAGCAGCGGCACGGCCCGACCGGGACGGTGCAGCTCCAGTTCACGCCGGAATTCACGCGGTTCGGCAATCTCGCAGCGGCGGATCGGATGCCGGAGCGTCGGGAGTGACGGGCGGCCGCCCACCTAAAGCCAAATCACACCATTTGAGCGAGGACGCGGGAGAGACCGCGATCCTCACCATCGATCTCGACGGGCTGATCGCCAATTATCGTCGCTTGCGCGAGCTTGCCGGCGGAGCCGAATGCGCCGCGGTGGTCAAGGCCGACGCTTATGGGCTCGGCGTCGTCGAGGCCGCTCCGGCACTCCGGCGCGAAGGTTGCAAGACCTTCTTCGTGGCGACGCCTGCTGAGGCCAAGGCGCTGCGCAAGCTCCTGCCCGACGCCATCATCTATGCCCTGGCCGGGTTGATGCCCGGCATGACGGACGAATTCCGCAAGCACGATCTCCGCCCGGTGCTGAACAGCGCCGCTGAGATCAGGGAATGGGCCGCATTCTCGGCGAGCGTCGGTGAGGCGCTGCCCTGTGCGGTGCATATCGATAGCGGTATGAACCGGCTTGGCCTGTCAGCCGCAGAGGTCGAAACGGTGGCGGCCGCGCGCGATCTCTGGTCGACATTGACGCTCTCGCTGGTGATGAGTCACCTCGCCTGCGCCGATGAGCCAGAGCACCCGAAAAGCGAGGTGCAGCGCAAGACCTTCGATCGGCTGCGTGCGCTTCTCCCCAAAGCAATCGCGAGCCTCGCCAACTCAGCAGGCATCCTGCTCGGGCCTGCCTATGCTTACGATCTTGTGCGTCCCGGCATTGCGCTTTACGGCGGAAAGCCTCAGCACCACGGCAATCATGACTTCGCTCCCGTCGTGCACCTGAAGGGCCGCATCCTCCAGGTGCGCGACGTCCCCGCCGGTGAGACGGTCGGCTATGGCGCGACTAGGACTCTTACTCGGGCGTCGCGCGTCGCCATCGTCTCGGTGGGTTATGCCGACGGCTTCTTCCGCTCGCTCTCAGCCAAGGACGGCGATGTTGGCTTCGTCGCCTATGCCGGCGGCCGTGCTGCGCCGATTTTGGGGCGCGTGTCGATGGACCTGATCACCCTCGATGTGACGGGCGTGCCGGAGCCGGCTTCCCGCCGCGGCGAGTGGGTCGAGCTGATCGGACCCAATGTGCCCACGCAGACGCTCGCCCATCATGCGGGGACCATCGACTACGAGGTGCTGACCAATCTCGGCACCCGCGCCTTCCGCAGATATATTGGCGGATAGTGTCCGATGGCCAAAACCTCCCGAGCATTCGTCTGTCAGGCCTGCGGTGCGGTGACCGCCCGCTGGTCTGGCAAATGCGGGTCGTGCGGAGAGTGGAACTCGATCGTCGAGGAGACGGCGCCTGCCGGCTCCCCGGCCCTCATCGCCATCAAGGGCGGGAAGGGCCGGGGCGGCTCAGGCAGGCTTGCTTCGTTCGAAACGCTTGCCGAGGCGACACTCGACGCGCCGCGCCTGCAAACCGGAATCGCCGAGCTCGACCGTGTGCTCGGCGGCGGGCTCGTGCCAGGATCGGCCGTGCTGGTCGGAGGCGACCCTGGCATCGGCAAATCGACTCTCCTGCTTGATGCCGCAGCCAAACTCTCAACGACCGGCGCCCGCGTCGTTTATCTCTCGGGCGAAGAGGCGACCGCGCAGGTGCGCATGCGCGCCAAGCGTCTGGGGCTCGAGCAGGCGCCGGTCGCGCTCGGCACTGAGACCAATCTCGCCAATATCATAGCGACGCTTGGAAGCTCGGCACCACCTGCCCTCGTTGTCATCGATTCGGTCCAGACACTCTGGTCCGAGAGCATCGAGGCCGCGCCCGGCACGATCTCCCAGCTTCGTGGCTGCGCATCGGCGCTGATTAGTCACGCTAAGAGCAGCGGCTTGACGCTGGTGCTGGTCGGCCATGTCACCAAGGACGGCCAGATCGCCGGGCCCAAGGTCATCGAGCACATGGTCGATACCGTGCTCTATTTCGAGAGCCTGAGCGGTCATCAGTTCCGCATCCTGCGCGCGGTAAAGAACCGCTTCGGCCCGACCGACGAGATGGGGGTTTTCGAGATGCGCTATGAGGGGCTGAAAGAAGTCGACAACCCCTCGGCGCTGTTCCTGAGCGATCGGGACCGCGGTGCGCCGGGCACAGCCGTGTTCGCCGGCATGGAGGGCACGCGCCCGATCCTGGTCGAGATCCAGGCCCTGGTCGGACCTTCGGCGCTTGGCACGCCGCGCCGCGCAGTGGTCGGCTGGGACACGAATCGCCTGGCCATGTTGATCGCCGTGCTCGAGGCGCGCTGCCGGGTGAGACTCGCCGGCCACGATGTCTATCTCAATGTCGCGGGCGGCCTCAGGCTAAATGAGCCGGCCGCGGATCTCGCCACCGCCGCAGCGCTTCTCTCTTCTTTCACCGGACGCCCAGCGCCGGAGGACACTGTCTATTTTGGCGAGGTCAGCCTGACCGGCGCGATCAGAGCTGTTGGCCACATGGATCAGAGGCTTAGGGAGGCAGCTAAGCTCGGCTTCGTTCGCGCCGCCGTGCCTGCTGCGACCGGTGCGGGACAACGTCAGGCACAAGGCCTGGGGCTCCTGCCGATGTCGCAATTGGACGAGCTCGTGGCCTGGTTCGGCGCCGGGTCCGTGGAGTAGGGCAAGCCGCCTCGGTGCTGCCCAAAAAAAGCCCTGCGACAATCACGCGGATGGCGCCCGGCTGGGTTATTGCGCCAGCCGACCCATTTGTGCTTCATCGCCGGGAATCGTGATAGTGTTCGCTCGCTCGTCGGAGGAGCCCTCGCGCCATGCCAATTTCCTGGCTCGACATCATTCTTATCGCCATCATGCTCATCTCGGGCTTCCTGGCCATGGTGCGCGGATTCACGCGTGAGGTGCTGTCGGTCTTCTCCTGGGCCGTTGCCGCCGTCGCCGCCCTCTATCTCACCCCCAAATATTGGGAAGTGCTCCAGCCCTATATCGATAAGCCGAGCATCGCCCAGATGGTGTTCGCCGCCGGCGTCTTCGTTGTCTCGCTGATCGTGGTGAGCCTCATCACCTTCCGCATATCGGACAAGGTGCTGGACAGCCGGGTCGGCGCGCTCGACCGCACGCTCGGATTCATCTTCGGCCTGGCCCGCGGGTTCCTGTTGGTCGCCATCGTCTTCATTCTGTTCACCGCGCTCGCGCGCGACCAACCGGAATGGGTTCGCAACGCGCGATCCTACCCCATTCTCCAGCAGACCCAGGTCGCCATCGAATCTCTGCTGCCGATGAACCCCGAACAATATCTGCCGAGCCACGACGAGCAGCAGCAAGGCGGAGCGCAGCCCGAAACACAACCACAAGGCCAGCAGCCACCTCCGGCGCCGGCCGAGGGCACGCCTGTCGGGCCCGATCAAAAATCGTGAGGAAACGCGTGCCAGTAAGGAGAGCGTAACGGTCTCTTGGCATTGAAGCGCTTCTCAGGGCGCCTATTTACTTGGAGGAGGCGGTCGCCCGTGACCGAGCAAATCGACATTAACGATCCCGTCTTGAGCTGGCTCGAAGAGGACCGGCTCCATGAGGAATGCGGGGTCTTCGGTATCTTCAACCATCCCGACGCTGCGGCGCTGACCGCGCTGGGCCTGCACGCGCTCCAGCATCGCGGCCAGGAGGCTGCCGGCATCGTCAGCTTCGACGGCGCCCATTTCCATACCGAGCGCCGCGTCGGGCTGGTCGGCGACCATTTCACTTCGAGACCCGTGATCGAGCGGCTCAAGGGCGACGTGGCGATCGGCCATGTGCGCTATTCGACCTGCGGCGATCCGGTGTTGCGCAACGTGCAACCGCTCTTCGTCGATCTCGACTCGGGTGGATTCGCGCTTGCCCATAACGGCAATCTGACCAATGCGCTTACTTTGCGTGACTGGCTCATCAAGAAAGGCGCCATCTGCCAGTCGACCACCGACACCGAGGTGATCCTGCATCTCGTGGCGCGGAGCGAGAAGCGCCGCTTCGTCGAGAAGTTCATCGAGGCCCTGCTTCAGGTCGAGGGCGCCTACGCCTTTGTCGGCCTCACCAACAAGAAGCTGGTCGGCGCGCGCGACCCCTACGGCATCAGGCCTCTGGTGCTGGGCAAGCTCGGCGATGCCTGGGTGCTCGCGTCTGAGACCTGCGCGCTCGATATCATCGGCGCCGAATTCGTGCGCGAGGTAGAGAACGGCGAGGTCGTGGTGATCTCGCGCGAGGGGATCGAGAGCCACCGCTTCGTGCCCAAATACCCGGCTCGGCTCTGCATCTTCGAATATATCTACTTCTCTCGCCCGGACTCGATCGTCGGCGGCCGCTCGGTCTACGATGTGCGTAAGGAGATGGGCCGGCAATTGGCGCGTGAGGCGCGGGCCGATGCCGACGTGGTCATCCCGATCCCCGATTCGGGCGTGCCGGCGGCCATCGGCTATTCGCAAGAGTCCGGGCTTCCGTTCGAATACGGCATCATCCGCAATCACTATGTCGGCCGCACCTTCATCGAGCCCGAGCAGCGCATCCGACAGCTCGGCGTCAAGCTGAAGCACAGCGCCAATGAAGGTCAGGTCAAGGGCAAGCGCATCGTGCTGATCGACGATAGCGTGGTGCGCGGCACGACCTCGGTGAAGATCGTGCAGATGATGCGCGAGGCCGGCGCCAAGGAAGTGCATATGCGCATTTCGAGTCCACCCATCACCCATCCTGATTTCTACGGTATTGACACGCCGGACCAGGACAAGCTGCTCGCCGCCAACCGCACGCTGGAAGAGATGCGCGCGTTCATCGGCGCCGACAGCCTCGCCTTCCTCTCGGTCGAGGGCATCTACAAGGCCATGGGCTATGAGGGCCGCGACGCCGCCCATCCGCAATTCACCGACCATTGCTTCACCGGCGAGTATCCGACCAGGCTCCGAGACCGCGAGGGCCCGCCGCAGCAGAAGCAGCTCTCCTTCCTCGCCGAGGTCGGTTGACGACCGAACGTCTCAAGGATCGCATCGCGCTCGTCACCGGTGCCTCGCGGGGCATCGGCCGCGCCGCCGCGCTTACCTTCGCCCGGGAAGGTGCGCATGTCCTGCTGGTCGCCCGCGCACGCAAGGCACTCGAAGAGGTCGACGACGCGATCAGGGAGAGCGGCGGCAAGGCCACGCTCATTCCCCTCAACTTGACCGACGGCAGGCGCGTAGACGCGCTCGGGCCGACGCTCTACGAGCGCTTCGGCAGGCTCGACGTGCTAGTCGGCAACGCCGCGATTCTCGGCCACCTCTCGCCCCTCACCCATATCCAGTCCGAGCATTGGGAGCGCGTGATCGCCACCAATGTCACGGCGAATTGGCGGCTCATTCGAACGCTCGATCCCCTGCTTCGCCGCTCTGACGCAGGGCGGGTGATCTTCGTCACGTCGAGCGTGGCGAAGACGGCGCGCGCGTATTGGTCGCCCTACTCCGTATCGAAGGCGGCGCTCGAGACGCTGGCAAAGACCTATGCCAACGAGACCGCCGACAGCGCGATCAAGGTCAACCTGATCGACCCCGGGGCAACGGCGACGCGCATGCGTGCCGAGGCCTTTCCCGGGGAGGACCAAGCGACTTTGCGCACGGCGGCGCAGGTGTCGGAGGCCTTTGTCGAGCTCGCTTTGCCGTCCTTCATGAAGAACGGCGAGATCGTTGAGGCGTGATTTCCCGTCGCCATCAATCCGCGACGGAAAGCACCATGCCGTCATAGGCCGGCTCGACGCCCGGCGGCAGCTCCCCGGCAAGGGTCGCGTAGTCGAGATCGACATGCATATGGGTGAGCACGGCGCGCTTCGGCTTCAGCTTCTCGATCCAGGTGAGGGCACCGCTGACCGAGAAATGGCTGGGATGCGGCGTGTAGCGGAGCGCATCGAGAATCCACACGTCGAGTCCTTGCAGGTGAATTAGCGACTCCTCCGGCAGGTCGCTCACATCGGGCGAATAGGCAAGCCCGCCGAAACGGAAGCCGAGTGTCTCGCCGCGCCCGTGGATCTGCCCGAACGCAACCGCATCGATCGCACCGCCCGGCCCGACAATATGCGCCGTCTCGCCGGGCGATATTTTGCGCCCGAGCAGGACTGCGGGATATTCACTGCCGGACGGTGTTTCGAAGCAGTAGTCGAAGCGCTGACGGAGCATCTGCAGGGTCGCGCGGTCGGCATAGGTCTCGACCCGGCGGTGCCCGTTATAGGCGACGACGCGAAGATCATCGATGCCGTGCGTGTGGTCGGCATGATCGTGGGTGTAGAGCACGCCGTCGAGCAGGCCGACGCCCGCGTCGAGCAGCTGGTCGCGGCAGTCCGGCGGGGTGTCGACGAGAACATTGGTCGTCCCCTCATCCCCGTCGCGCTGCACGAGCAGCGAGCATCGCCGCCGCCGGTTCTTCGGATTGGTGGAGTCGCAAGCGCCCCAGCCGCCGCCGATGCGCGGAACGCCGCCTGACGGACCGGTGCCGAGAATGGTGACTTTCAAACTCATGCAGCGCTTTGCGGCACCTCCAGGCGCGGGCGCGGCACCTTCGTGAACAGGCGGAAGAAATTCTCGCTCGTGGTACGCGCCATGTCGGCTTGGCTGACGCCGCGTAAGGTTGCGAGTCGCTCCGCGGTGTGGGCGACGAAGGCCGGCTCGTTGGCCCTGCCCCGCATCGGCTCGGGAGCGAGGTAAGGCGCGTCGGTCTCGACCAGCAACCGGTCGTAGGGGATGGCCAGCGCGATGTCGCGCAAGGCTTCGGCGCTCTTGAAGGTGACCACCCCGGAGAACGAGACATAACCGCCGAGCGCAAGTCCGGTTCGCGCAAGCTCGGGACCGCTCGTGAAACAATGCAGCACGAAGGGAAACGCGCCCTTCTTGGTCTCCTCCTCGAGCAAGCGGGCGATGTCGGCATCGGCCTCGCGGGCATGGATTACGAGCGGCAGACCGGTCTCCCGAGCGGCAGCGATATGCGTGCAAAAGCCCTTCTTTTGCACGTCGCGCGGGCTGTTGTCGTAGTGGTAGTCGAGGCCCGCCTCGCCGATCGCCACAACCTTGGGATGGCGAGACAGTTCGACCAGTTCCTCGACCATGATATCGGACTCCTCGGCAGCGTGATGCGGATGGGTGCCGACCGAGCAGAAGATGTTGTCATGGGCTTCGGCGATGGCGCGAAGCGCGGTGAAATTGCGCAACTTGGTCGAGATGCTCAGCATCAGCCCGACATCGGCGTCACGGGCGCGCGCCAGCACGCCGTCGAGATCGGCCTCGAGCTCGGCAAAATCGAGGTGGCAGTGACTGTCGATGAGCATCGATAAGTGACGAAAGACCGATAGTCTTCAGGTTGCTAAATTGTTACCACAATGGCGCCACGCCCTATGTGCAGCATATAGGCGGGTGGGGCAAGACTACGACGCCAGACTCTGAGGAGAGCAAATGCCGACACCCGTTTCCGTTCTTTATTGCCGTCTCATTGCGGGAGCATTGGCGTCAGCCCTGTGCGTGTCGCTTGCTCCGGCTCTCGCCGAGGCCGGCTGTAGCAAGAGCGTTATTCTGTACAACGCATCCTGGTGCGGCTACTGCAAACAAGTCAGGACGATCCTCGCGCGCAATCAGATCAGTTATACCACTCTCGATGCGACGACCCCGGACGTCCAAGCCATCATGCGCAAGCGGTTCGGCGACACCGCCGTCCCCCGCACCGTCATCGGCGGCGTTGTGGTCGAAGGCGTCGATGAGACACGCATCAAGTTGCTTTGTCGCCCAAGCGGAGCCGAACCCACGCCAATCGACGTCACGCCGCCGGATTTTCCTCTACCTCAACATGCCGCGGAAAGACGGCTTGCGGCGCCGGCAATCCAGTCCCGGGGTTGAGCCTGCCATTGGGTCGTAGCGCCGCGAAATCGCGCACGTCGTTCGACACGCCAAGTTGATCCAGCAGCCGGCCAGCGCTTTTCGGCATCACCGGTTGCACCAGAATCGCGATTTGCCGCGTCACCTCCGCCGTGACGTATAGAATCGTTCCCATACGCCGAGGGTTGGTCTTTTTGTGGGCCCAAGGTTCCTCGCCGGCGAAATAGCGGTTCGCGTCGGCGATCAGCGCCCAGACGATCTCGAGTGCGCGGTGAATGGCGAAATCCTCGAACGCCTCGGTCACGAGGACGAGCGCACCGTCGGCCGATGCGAGGATGGCCCGGTCCGCATCCGTCAACTCGCCCGGCGCCGGCACGCGACCGTCGCAATTCTTGGCGATCATGGACAGTGAGCGCTGGGCAAGATTGCCGAGATCGTTGGCGAGATCGGCGTTTATGCGCTGCACGATAGCCTCGCGGCTGTAATTGCCGTCCTGGCCGAACGGCACCTCGCGCAATAGAAAATAACGAAGCTGATCGACACCGAAATTATTGGCGAGCGCGAAGGGATCGACCACGTTGCCGATCGACTTCGACATCTTCTCGCCGCGGCTATACAGAAAACCGTGCCCGAACACGCGTTTCGGCGGCGCTACTCCCGCGGACATCAAGAAGGCCGGCCAATAGACGGCGTGGAAGCGCACGATGTCCTTGCCGATGATATGCACGTCGGCCGGCCAATAGCGCCTGAAGCTTTCGGATCCCTCGTCGGGAAAGCCGACTCCGGTCAGATAGTTGGTGAGCGCATCCACCCACACATACATGATGTGCTTCGGGTCGCCCGGGACGGGGATGCCCCAATCGAAAGTCGTGCGCGAAATCGACAGATCCTGGAGGCCGCCGCGCACGAAGCTCTTCACCTCGTTCGCCCGCGTGTCGGGTCCAATGAACTCGGGGTGCGCGTCGTAGTAAGCAAGTAGCCTTTCCTGATAGGAAGACAGCTTGAAGAAATAGCTCTCCTCCTCGACCCATTCGACCGGCGTGCCCTGTGGCGACAGCTTGCGGCCGTCCGCCGCCTCTTTCAGCTCGCTCTCATCGTAATAGGCCTCGTCGCGCACCGAGTACCAGCCGGAATATTTGCCGAGATAGATGTCGCCGGCGACCTGCATGCGCCGCCATAGCTCCTGGCAGGCGTACACGTGACGCGGCTCGCGCGTCGAGATGAAATCGTCGTTCGAGCAATCGAGCACACGCACCATGTCGAGGAATTTCGGCGTGTTGCGGTCGGCGAGCTCGGCTGCGGTGATGCCTTGCGCCCTTGCCGTCTGCAGCATCTTGATGCCGTGCTCATCGGTGCCGGTCAAAAAGAATACGTCGCGGCCCTGCAAGCGGCGGAAGCGCGCCAGCGCATCGGTCGCGACCGCCTCATAGGCGTGGCCGATATGGGGTGCATCGTTCGGATAAGAGATGGCGGTGGTGATGTAATAGGGGTGCTTGTCGGCCATGAGCGGTTGAATATCCTCGCACGGCAGGCTCGGCAAGCGCGCGCGCTCGACTCGCTAAACAGGATGTTCGCGCGCTAGAGACTGAAGCCGAAACCACGTCTCAAGCAAGAGCAGGCTGCGGTCGAGATTGAGCGCGAGCGCCTCGGACCTCGCCAGCGAGATCGCCTCCCAGGCTTCGGCCCACCGAGCGAGATTGCCCGGCGATACCAGTCGCTTGGCGAGCGCGCGCTCTTGCCCTGTCGCTCCCTCCCCTGTCGCGCCGACGCGGATCAGTCGCTCGATCACCCCGAGCAGGAGCGAGAGATAGAGCTCGAGCCGCTCGGTCTCAGCCGTGCTTGACAAACTCTCGACCAAGACATGGAGGCGTCGGCCGTCAAGCTCGGGAAGGGTCGCAAAGGACTGTAGGATCTCGCTGTAGAGCTCGATGCCTTCGCCCGAGATCAGCTCGAGCGCGCGCCGCACGCTGCCTTCGCTGAGCGCGAGCGCGGTTGCAAGCGTCTTGGCCTCAGCCTCGCGGTCGTCGCGAACGAGTGCCGCGCCTACGGCCTTCGCCAGATCGTCATCGCCAAGAGCCGGCAGGCGAAGCGTCCGCGTGCGCGAGCGGATGGTGACGGGGAGTCGTCCCTCGGCGTCGGAGATCAACAGAAACAGCGTGCGCGGCGGCGGCTCTTCCAGAGCCTTAAGCAGAGCGTTGGCCGCATTCTGGTTGAGCTCGTCGGCGCGGTCGACGATGACCACTCGCCAGCCGCCCTCGCCCGCCGTATTGCCGAGAAAGGCGCGCAAGCGTCTAACCTCGTCGACGCCGATCCACTGGCCGTAGCGCTTGGTCTTGTCGTTGTAGGCGCGCTTCAGCACCAACAGATTGGGATGCGACAGCGCCGCGACCTTGCGGAACACGGCTTGCTCGCCCCCCTCTCTGTGAGCAGGTCCATCGCCCTCAGCGAGTACGAATCTCGCGAACCGATAAGCGAGCGTCGCCTTGCCGACGCCCTCGGGTCCGACCAGCAGCCAGGCATGATGCATACGCCCCGAGCCGAGCGCGTCGGTGAACTCGGCGATCGCGGCGTCATGGCCGAACACGCGATCGACCTCGCGCGGCGCGGAGAAGCCATCGAGCCGGTCGGGCTCCGCTTGCGCCGTGCGCTGACGCTCGGCCGCAACACTCATGGGCTGAGACGGTTGAGCACGATTTCCCACACGTCCTCGGCGACCATCGCCTCCGGCTGGCTCGCGTCGATCACCACGCAGCGGTCCGGCTCCTCCTCGGCGATATCGAGAAAGGCGCGGCGCACCCGCTCGTGCATCATCAGCTCCTGACTCTCGAAACGGTCGGGGATTTGGCTGCCCCGCCGCTCGGCCGCGCGGGCGAGACCCTCCTCGGCCGGGATGTCGAGGATGAAGGTGATGTCGGGCAGGAGCCCGCTCAGCGTGATGCGCTCGAGCGCGCTGATAACCCCGCGCGGCACACCAGCCGTCGCGCCCTGATAGGCGCGCGTGGAATCGAGGAAGCGGTCGCACACCACCCACTTGCCGGACAGCAGCGCGTGCCCGATGGCGTTCTCGACATGGTCGGCGCGCGCGATCGAGAACATCAACGCTTCGGCGAATGGTCCGAACTGCCAGACCTTGCCGGACAGCAGCGCCTCGCGGATCTCCTCGGCGGCAGGCGATCCGCCCGGCTCGCGCGTGGAGAATACCTGTCGGCCGGCGCGGGCCAGACGGTTGGCGAGGATGCCGGCCTGGGTGGACTTGCCGCCCCCCTCGCCGCCCTCGAATGTGATGAACCTGCCGGTCTCGACCGCTTCGCGCATCTGATGCGTCTACAGCAGCCAGCCGAACGCGAGCACGAGCAGCGAGTCGAGCCCGCGCATGGCGAAGTTGCTCTGGTCGATGTCGTCGCCGGCATAAAGCGGGATTTCGTTGGTCGCCGAGGATTCGGCGGAGGTGACGCGCAGCACAGCCACGCGCTCGCCCTTCTTGATCGGCGCCTTGATCGGCCCCTGATACACGATCGACGCCGAGACCTTGCCGCTCGAGGTGACGGGCAGGATGATGTTGATATTGCCGTCACCGACCAGCGGTACGTAATGCTGCGTGCCGCCCCAGACCAGCGCGTCGCTCACCTTCTGACCCTGATCGAACAGCCTGAACGGCTTGAAGCTCTTGAAGCCCCACTCGATCAGCTTGCGCGGCTCGCCTTCGCGCTCCTGCTTGGAGTCCAGCCCGTTGACGACAAGGATCAGGCGCTGGTCGCCGCGCTTGGCGCTGGCCACGAGCCCATAACCGGCCTCTTCGATGAAGCCGGTCTTGAGGCCGTCGACGCCAAGCTCGGGGGCGAAAATAAGCGGATTGCGGTTGTTGAAGGTGTGTTTGTTGAAGGTGAAGGATTTCTCGCCGAAGAAGGGGTAGTACTCGGGATAGGTGTAGATCAGGTAGCGCGCGAGGATGCCAAGCTCGCGCACGGTCATCAAATGGCCTTCGGCGGGCAGACCCGTCGAGTTGACGAAGGTCGATTTCGATAGGCCGATCTCGCGCGCATATTTCGTCATCTCCTTGGCGAAGGCATCCTCGGTGCCGGAGATGCCTTCGGCCAGGATTATCGCCGCGTCGTTTCCTGACTGAACGGAGATACCCTGGATCAGATCGGACACGCTCACCATGGAGTTGAGTGGCGCGAACATGGCCGAGCTGCCCGAAGGCGCGCCACCGGTCCGCCAGGCATGCTCGCTCACCTTGAACTGGTCCTCGAGCTTAAGCCGGCCGGCCTTCAGTTCGCGGAACACGACCGCGAGCGTCATCAGCTTACTCATGCTGGCCGGCGGCACGAGCGCGTCGGCATCCTTCTCGAACAAAACGAGATTGGCGTCGGCGTCCATCAGAAGGGCGTGCTTCGCCTTGGTCTCGAAAGAGCCGGCAGGCGCGGCGGCGTCACGCGCGGCGACAGCGGCACAAGACGCGCCGACCAGGAAGACGGCGGCCGCGGCCGCGAGCTTGACCCATCTATCAAGACGCGAGGCGTGCACGGTGTGACGACGCAGAATCGAGTTGGATACGCGGGCGGCCATGGCTTGCCGATCCCTCAGCCAATATCGAGCGACTTGGGCAAAAAAGCAACTCGCGAGCCCCGGCGCCCTAATTTTTCGTGATGATCTTGGCGCCTTGATAGCCTGCCTCATTCACCTTGGCCAGGGCGGCATCTGCCCCCATTTGGTCGGCAAACGGGCCAACTCTGACGCGGAAATAAGTATTTCCGCCCGCCTCGATCTCGGCCACTTCAACGGGCGCGATTGCGGCGAGCGTCGTGCGAGCCTTGTCGGCGTTGTCCCGGCTCTTGAACGACCCTGCCTGCACCAGGAGGCCATCGGAAATCGACGCCCTCGCCGGCCTGCTTGGCGGGAGCGAGCCGGTGGCGGCGACTTGCGGCCGCTCGGCTGTGCGCGGGCTAGCCTGCCAATAGAGCGGAGCATCGAAGGCCACGGCTTCCGCCTCCTTCGGCGGTGAGAGCGTCGTGAAGCCATTATATGCGGCTGCGTCTTGCTGCGTCGGTGCGGGCGCGGCCGCGGCCTGCGCGGGCGCGGCCTCTTTCCACGGCGTTTGCAGGTTTTCCGGATTCTCGGCAGGCAAGCTCGCCACGGCAGGCGCTGACGCCTTGCGCGACTTTCCCTTGGCAGCCACCTGCATGAAGCTTTGGCTTGCGAGGAATCTCTGCTCGTAATGGTCGTCGCCGTTCAGCGGCGCGCGGCCTAGAACTTTGACGCGCACCAGCGCCGTGCCGTTGCCGCGGAAGCCGAGCACCTCAGCCGAGCGGCGCGACAGATCCATGATCCGATCGTTTGCGTAGGGACCGCGATCGTTGACGCGAACGACGATGGTCCGCCCATTGGCGAGATTGGTCACTTGCGCGTAGACCGGGAGCGGCAACGTCGGGCTTGCCGCCGAGAGCCGATCCATGTCGTAGATCTCGCCATTGGCGGTGCGGCGGCCATGGAACAGCTCGCCATACCAAGAGGCCCTGCCGACCCGGTTATAGCCTGGCTCCTCGCGCGGCGTGTACCAATTGCCGCCGACCTGATAGGGCTTGCCGATCATATAAGACGCCACCGCCCTTAGGTACGGGCTGGCCGAGGGGAATGACGCGTTCGCCGAGCCCTTCGCCTTCGCCTCCACACGCAGCGATGACTGCGCCAAGGCCTGCGATGAGCGCCAGCGAAAGGAGCAAGCGGACGCGAGCCGAAAGGCCCGCGCATACGCTCGCACAGCCCGCTTCGCTTGCGGGCTTACCCACCACCACCACGCTCAACATCGGGCCCCCCGAAAGGGCTAACTCACCGCGCCGGGCTCGTTCGCGAGACGAGGTTCACGCAGCCGGCGCGCGCCTACTGTCGGCCCAAGAGGTTTGCAAAAGATGAAACTAGAACCGCTGCGCGTCGCCCCCGCCGATCAGATCGAGCGCTGAGGCGGCGACCCGATCGAGCGGGAGGCCGGCATCGATGATTTCGAAGCTTTGCGGGCCGACCTCGTAACGGAGCTGCTCATCGACGACGGAAGGCGTCGCGTCGGACACATCACCTTTGCGATCGGCCACCCTCGTCCGCATGACGTCGCGTGGAGCTTCGAGCCAAAGTCCGGTGAACGGAACGCCTACTTCCGTGGCGAGAGACTCGATCGCCGCCCGCTCCTCCGGCTTTGCATGAACCGCATCAACAATAACCGTCCGCCCGGCTGGGAGCGCAAGGCGCGCGCGCTTGCGACAGATGGCGTAGACTTCATCGGAGATCTCTGCCGCATAAGCCTGATCCGGCAGTCTCGTTTCCGGGGCGACGCCGAACAGCCGCTTCCGCTCGACATCGCTTCGCACATGAACGGCTCCCGGAAACGCACCGACATGAGGGGCGATCGCCGCCGCCACAGTTGACTTGCCGCTGCCCGACAGTCCGCCGATGGCGACGAGGCGCGGGCCGTCGGCAGGCGCAAGGAAATCGCGCGCGAGCTCGAAATAAGCGCGCGCTTCCGACCGCGCCTGCTCTCTGATCTCGCCCCTGTCAGCTTTGCTCGCCCGCAAGATCTCGACCTTCGCCCTGATCATTGCCCGCATCGACAGGAAAAGCGGAAGCGCGGCAAGACCGAGCAGGTTGCCAGAGCTTCCCTCCGCGTCGAGATAGGCGTTGAGGACCGCGTTCGCGTGAGCCTCGAGGTCGCGCTTGCCGAGGTCCATGAGCAGGAAGGCGAGGTCGTAGAGCACGTCGATCGTGGCGAGAGAATCGTCGAACTCGATCGCATCGAACAGGACGGGCTTGCCCTCGATCTCGACGATGTTGCGCAAGTGAAGGTCGCCATGACAGTGGCGCACATAGCCGCCCCTCGCTCGCGCTTCGAGCAAGGGAGACAACCCAGCAAGCGCCTCGCGGCTCGACTGCGTGAGTGCGCTCGCCTCGGGAGCCGGGAAAAGATCGGCATTCGCGGCAAGCACCGATTCGTTGTCGGAGAGCACGCCTTCGAGCGGCAGAACGGCCTGCTTCGGCGTGAGCCACCTGTCGGCAGAGGTATGGAAAGCGGCGATCACCTTAGCGAGCGGCCGCATCGCAAAGATGCCGAGCCGGCCCTCCTCAGCCATGCGCTCGTAAAGTTTGGCCTGATCGAATCGGCGCATGCGGAGCGCCCATTCGACCACTTCTCCCTCACCGCCAAGGTGAAAAGGCCATCGGAGTCGATGGTTATGGGCACAAGATCAAGATAGAGCTGAGGTGCCGTCCGGCGGTTGATACGAAGCTCGTTGACGCAGGCCCGATGCCGCTTCTCCAAAGTCGAAAAGTCGAGAAAGGGGTATTTGACGGCGCGCTTCACCTTATAGGCGAAGTCCCCTGCGAGAAACACGATCGAGGCGTGGGTCTCGATCCGCTCCACCGATTGGGGATTGGGCTTATAGGCGTCGCGTCGTGCTAGAAAATCGAAAATCTCGACCTGGTTATGCGTACCCATGCCAAACCCCTTCAATTACCGAAGAAGCCCTAAACGTTTGGCCCCGATGCTTTTGAAACCAAGGCAACCTCGAATGAACAAGGTCGAGCACATCAAATCGATGGCTAGGGAGTTGGCTCAGTCAGGCAAGTTCCGCGGATGGGCCCCTATCGCCTTCGAGCTTCGTTTCGAGGAAGGCTTTAAGGAGGCGCGAGAGTGGCTTTACAGTTCGGCCACGCGCGATCAAATCAATCGCACCTGCGGAAAAGCTCGCGCCTCTGCCGGCAAGGCTGCTTAGAACGTCGCTTCCGACTATCGCCGCCGCACTCCTTTGACCATCACCGGTCTAGCGAAGTACCTGTCACTATTCGGACTTTTTTTGGCCCGAAGTCCACGTCAACACTGTTTCCGCACAAGCTGCTATCGGATGTAGCCTATCGTTGGGATGCGTCAATGCCGAGTATTGCGGCGGTCGTTGCTAATTATCCCCTTTCGTTAGCGCTGTCCTTAGAACCAGGGGAGCGGTGGTATGTCGCTCGCACTCTGGCACAGCGTGAATTGCAGGCAAGCAAACAGCTCGCCAATCAAGGGTTTCGCGCCTTTGCACCGCGCTACTGGAGAAATCGCCGGCACGCGCGCAAAACGGAAACAGTCTTAGCAGCCCTGTTTCCGAGATATATTTTTGTGATCCTCGATCGGACGAGAGACCGCTGGCGCAGCATCAACGGCACATTCGGAGTGGATCGCTTGCTCACCTGCAACGGAGAGCCGCAGCCGGTCCCCCCTGGGGTGGTAGAAAGCCTCATCAGCGCGTCCGATCCAGACGGCGGCATCCGTTTCCACTTCGACCTGAAAGAGGGTGAAGCCATCCGTGTAACCGCGGGACCCTTCGCCGATGTCGTTGGGCAACTCGAGCGACTAGACGATAGCGGGCGGGTCAAGGTGTTGCTCGAGCTCATGGGAGGAAAGGTGCGGGTGGCGCTGCCGGAGGCATTGGTAGCGCCGAACCGAGGGTCTGCCTGAAGCCAATCCTATGCTGCTGCGAAAATTGGGTTCGTTTTGAAAAAAGGACCTCTGGTTTGACCACAGCCGACCGCGCACCAGCCACATCAATGACCTCGCGCTCACCACGGCACCATTAGCTGCACCGATCTGTGAGTTCGATCCAGTAACCATCCAATACTAAGAGAGTTTCATGCCGGACACAATTTACAACCAACGGTGAACTTTGCGCCAAGAGCTATAAACTACATAGTAGCGTAATTGTAGAATGCTACTTTAGGTAGCATAGGGTGGCTGCCGCGTAAGGGCAAAGCGATAGTGCTCGTGGCCAGCTATCGTTCTGAGGAATTCGAGATTGGCGGGGTAGGTGAGCTTGTTCAAATTCACGACGCGGCAAGAAGTGCCGCCGATCAGATAGCGGCATACAGCTGAGCCGATAAATCCAGCGCCTCCAGTTACGATGACCAGCATGGCAAAAAATTCCTTTGACCTCTGCCCCTCGCGTCCTGAAGCAAACCATTGTCGCCTTCCCCAGCGAAGGCCAAGTTGGTATTAGACTAGGACCACTAGCGACCGTCATACACACCCGATGGATGTCGTCACAACGCCGTTTTCAGGCCTGCTAGTGCTGAAGCCCCAGCGCATTGAGGACGGCCGTGGCTTCTTCTGCGAAAGCTACAGCAAGCGGCGGCTGGAGGAGGTCGGAGTTTACGCTAACTTCGTCCAGGACAATCTCTCTCTCTCAAAGGCAGTCGGCACATTGCGCGGCCTTCACTTTCAGAGAGAGCCGATGGCGCAGGCCAAGTTGGTAAGTATACTCAAAGGCCTGGCACTTGATGTTGTCGTCGATCTGCGGCGTAGCTCCAAAACGTTCGGAGAACATTTCTCGGTTTTGTTAAGCCCGTTGGAGGGTAATCAGCTTTTCGTTCCAGTCGGCTTCGCACACGGCTTCGTTACTCTCGCGCCCGAAACGCTGTTTTCATATAAGGTCTCAAACTACTATTCGCCTGAGCACGACGCGGGGATACGCTTCGACGACGCAATCTTGCGCGTCAATTGGGGGAGGATGGTTGAAACGCCTGTTGTTTCGGAAAGGGATAGGGCGCTACCTAAATTCGATCCGAGTGCGGAATATTTTCCGTGAAGATTCTTGTCTTCGGCAGCTCTGGCCAGATGGGCCACGCGCTTGCCGCAGCCGCCCATGAGCGCGGTTGGACCACGTGGGGGCCGAGCCATGCAGAAGTCGATATTTGCAATAAGGCCGCAGTCACCAAGGCGCTACGCTGCTGCGCGCCAGGCGCTATCGTCAACGCTGCGGCATACACCGCAGTCGACAAAGCGGAAAATGATCGGGTCCAAGCCTTTCGCACCAATCGCGATGGAGCGCGTGTCCTAGCTGAAGCGGCGGCAGCAGCGGACTTACCGTTTATCCACCTCTCGACTGACTATGTTTTTGATGGCTCGGCCACCATCCCGTACATCGAGACCGATGCCGTGGGTCCACTGGGCGTCTACGCCAAGAGCAAGGAAGAGGGTGAACGCGCCGTCAAGTCCGCGGCGCCTCGCCATGTGATTCTGCGTACCGCTTGGCTGTACAGTTCGTTCGGCAAGAATTTCGTCCGCACCATGCTTCGCCTCGGCGCAAGTCAGACCGAGCTTTCAGTCGTCGACGATCAGATCGGTTGCCCCACCTCAGCCGCCGACGTAGCGAAGGCCATCACAACGATTTTAACGGCAGCAGAAGCCCCGAACTTCGATGCTTGGGGGACGTATCATTGTGTGAGCGCCGACGCTGTTACCTGGTATGGGTTTGCCAGGGCTATCTTCGAGGGTGCAGAGCGATTTGGTTTTGCCGCGCCGAAGCTTCATCCAATCGCCACCGCCGATTATCCGACCCCCGCACCCCGTCCCGCCTATACTGTGCTCTCAACTGTCAAACTCGAACGCACCTTCGGAATTCGGCCCCGACCATTGCTCGATAGTTTGACCGAGTGTCTGATACGCCTTCGGGGCTAATGGAGTTAAGACGCGTGAAAGGGATCATTCTTGCCGGCGGAACCGGATCGCGCCTCTATCCCTCGCACCATCGCTACCAGCAAACAGCTTATGGCGATCTACAACAAGCCGCTGATCTACTATCCGCTTTCGGTGCTGATGCTCGCCGGCATCCAGAGAGGTGCTCGTCATCACTACGCCCGACGATCAGGACCGCTTCGTCCGGCTTCTCGGCGACGGCAGTCGCATTGGCATGTCGTTCTCGTACGCCGTCCAGCCTCAGCCGGAGGGTCATCGCTCAAGCTTTCATCATCGGCCGTCGATTTCATCGGCCGTGACCGCTGCGCCCTGATCCTTGGCGACAATATCTTCTACGGGACTGGGTCTTACCGCCCATGCTGCGCGAGGCGGCGGCGGCGGCCGCAGGGCTGCACCATCTTCGCCTATCTCGTGAAGGAGCCCTGAGCGCTACGGCGTCGTCGAGTTCAACGCTGAGGAAGCAGTGCCGATCCGCATCGAAGAGAAGCCGAAATCCCCGAAATCCGACTGGGCCGTGACTGGGCTCTATTTCTACGACAACCGCGTGCTCGACATCGTCCCTAGAGCTTAAGCCATCCGCGCGCGGCGAGCTCGAGATCACCGACGTGATGCGGGTTTGCCTGCCGCGGTTCGTGGTCCCGTGCTGCGCTTGGCGTTTCGCCGATTAGCCGCGCGTTGACGATCGCTTGTCATTAGGTGATCCGCCAGAAAGCTGAGGCACTTTCGAAATCTCGAGCCCCATTGGTGAGGTCTTCCGCTTCGGCGTCATCGCGGAACTGTTGCGCACGCCCCGTTCGGCGGCGCTCGATCTCACGGAGCACCAAATCGCGTCGCCTTTCGGCGGCCGCCGCCAAATGACCGTAGTTTTCGACTCTCTTTCAATTACGAAGCGGTGGCTATGAGCTGTGCAATGATCAACAGGCAGGCGCTGGCTCTAACTACTGTCGCGAGAATTAGCCAATCTGCAGCACAGCAGCGGGATATGGCCCGAGCCCCAGTTCCACCCACGACACGGCGAGTTGAATCGTGCCTCAGACGCGCGCCACATTCGAACGCGCAACGCGAACGGCGCAGACCTTCACTATGTCGAAGGCTGGCACGTCATCGCTGAGGCCAACCGCATCTTCGGGTACGACGCATGGGACCGCAGGACGGTGGCAACTAAATGCGTATCGAGCTCAGGTAATGGGCAGCATCATGTTGCCGCCTACTCTGCAAAAGTTCGGATCAGTGTCCGAGCTGGAGATATAGTTATCGTGCGCGAGGGCTCAGGTACAGGAGAAGGCGTAGGCTTCACCGCGGGTCGGGCGCACGAGATTGCACTCAAGAGCGCCGAGACGGATGCCACCAAGCGTGCGCTTGCCACATTCGGCAACCCCTTTGGCCTCGCGCTCTACGACCGCGATCAACTCGGCGTCCGCCGACGCCGCAATGCTAAGGCCGCACCCCTCTCTGCGCCGTGGGTACTGCGCTCAGCTTCAGGCCTCGAGCAGGCAAGCTTCGAGAAGCCGAGTGAGTTTGCGGCAGCCCTGCGGGGCGCCATGAGCGATGCTCAGGACATCGAGCTGCTGTTCGCCGTCTGGGAGCAGAATGTTGAGGCTGTGCGCGCCATAAATCGCTCCTCTCCATCAGGATCATCTCCCGAAGTCAGACGTCGCGCCGCAGCTGGTGTCTCACCTCAAGCGATGTGCCGTCGCGCTCGCTAACCGCAACGGAAACGACTCCGTCGATCAGCCGGAGCCTCGGGAAAACCTGGGGAAGATCGACAAGAGCGCACTCGCGATCGGCGAGCCGAGACGGATACGATGCAAGGAGCACCTTCGTTTCGTCGCTAGCCAGCCCTGCGTGATCTGTGGACGGACGCCATCTCACGCGCACCATGTGCGATACGCGCAAGTCCGAGGATTGGGGCTCAAGGTCAGCGACGAATTCACGGTGCCGCTTTGCGCAATCCACCACCAGCAGCTTCATAAAACAACGAAGGAGCGAGAGTGGTGGCACGAACGGAAGATAGATCCGCTGATCGTTGCCCGTGCCTTGTGGAATGAGAGCCAGAAGCGCCTCCCTGAGGCTCCTCATGTTGCCAGCTCTGGAGATATTTCGGCCGACGCGCAGTCAACCTCTCGTGACACTGCGCACACAACAAATCCGCCACAAGCCCCATCGTGATTACGCCGCCAAACTCCCCTCGCCCGCACAGAATCGTTTTTTCCAGTGGCGCCAGCTCTTATTGCCAACGTCTTGACTGTTGCGTTCGTTAGCTAACTCAGCAGGAGCAGCGCCGAAGGAACGGCGATCTCTGGCTGATCGTCATCGTTTTCCTCTCCATGCTCTACGGCCTCTATACCTGGGGCATTTACCCCTTCCAAAGTAGCCTCTCTGCCTTTCGACGACCGACAATGAATGTGGTGCTGGCACGGCGACGCCGCCGTCTGCACACATGAAGCCTCCTCCCCGTTGCCCGACGGTGCTCCTTCGCACGGGTCGATGGCACGGGCTAGTTGGGTTCAGAACCAAGATAGGCCGCACGGCGGCTATCGCCGCACGAGCATAGTGTTCTCCATCATCAAAACGTCCATTTTCGTCCGCAAGAAGCTCAAGCACCTCCTCCGACAGCGGGATGTTCCACAACGACACACGGCGAATTGGATCGTGTCGCATCGGATCGAGCTGGAACGAGCGCGCACTGCCCTACGTCGCTTCGCGGCGCGGCTATCGCGACTCCTGTGCTAATATGGCCGCTGCGTGATTGGGCTGATTGGAATAGGAGAGCTCCAGTTGCAGCCGAAACCTCAATCCGAGCCGCATCTCACCTCTTGGAATGATTTTTGCCGCTTGGTGTTAGAAATCATTGCTGAGCAGTCACCATGCTCGCAGTCGACACTCTTCGTTTTGGCGATTGCCCGCGGGCTGCAAAGCTTCGGTGATGTATCCATAGACGAGCTCAAAAAGCTCCTTCGTCGATGCGTGCATGAGCTAGACGCGCGCGGACTCGTGCAAATCGATGGAGCAAACCTCATCCTCACCCCTGCTGTAAGCGCCGAGGGCGAGGACATCCTTGAGCTGACAGCCGAGGCGCCGACCAGGGCGCAACTTCAACCGCAAACCCAAGCCACAGGGAGCCCAAAGCCTCCTCGTGAGCCGACAAGAGAGCGGATCAGTGCTGCCCCTGCTGGAAGCGCAGAGTACGAGGATATCCTTGAGCTAACGGCTGAGGTCCCGATCAATCAGACGCAAACTCAAGAACAGGCAGCCCCGCTCGTGAGCCGACAAGGGAGAGGATGACCGCCGCCCCTGCTCAACCCAGCAACTTCAAACGGGAAACCCCGCTCGTGAGCGGACAAGCGCCGCTGCACAAGCGCGAAGGAAGAGGACATACTTAAGCTGACGGCCGAGTTTGAACTCAACGAGATCGAGGACATTCTTGAACTAACAGCTGAGGTCGAGGACATTCTTGAACTAACAGCCGAGGTCGAGGACATTCTTGAACTAACAGCTGAGCTTGAGCGTCACCCTCCCCTACGCCCTTCCAAGGGAGATGAAGCCACGACCAACCAGACGCAGCGTGCTCGTGAGCCGACAAGGGAGGAGATAATCGCCGCCATGCGTCAGTTCATCTCGGACGAGTAACGCGTCGAGCAGGCAGGGTGCCGATCGTTGCCTCGGTCGCTTTTGTGGAAGGTACCACACAAAACCCTTCAGTCATGATCGCCCCTCCCTAAGCAGCAACGCCGCCAATGATCCATCCTATCGCGCGGACCGAGGCGTAGACCGCGAGTGAGACGGCAATCGTGATGGCGAGACCAAAGGCAAGAGGGGGCAGAAGCGCAGTTCTACGAAAGAAACGACCTGGTGCGGTAGCGAGAAACACCTCGCCCATCAGCACTGACTTTGACGATTCGGAGCAGCCTATGTCCCGCAGATCGACTCGTTTGTGGCCGACTAGGCGCTCGGTCTCTTCTGGTGATCTCGGATGCCCCGCCTGCTGGGGGATAAGAGCGTCCAAGGCTGGGTTGGGGTAGTTTGTGTCTTGTGGCCGGAACCAAGACTTTGCACAAAGCAGCTCAAACTTTGATTGCCGTGCGCGATCCTCCGCATCGAACGCTGCGGAAACGGACCATGTAGCACCGGCCAGGAAAAGGATCGCAGCCAATAAAAGCCCAAGCCGGTGAAAGCCACAGCTCGTCTTTTGCGATTTGCTCATGGATCACGCCCTACCATAGAAGTCTAAGCACAGCACGTCGGCCTCGCGCTACAGATCCAGCCGAGTGCCCTCGATATTCGTGGCTGTGGCGGCCGTATTTGCAGTATTGTGGCGCAATAGCTCGATCCTGCTGTGTGTGGCAAGCAGTATGGCTGCGATGCTGGCAGTAGTTAGCGTGATCGCACCAATTCTCCTCAGGCCAGTGAATATTCTCTGGTTTCAATTCTGGCTTTTCTTGCACCGGGCCGTGAATTCCATTGTGATGTTGGCCGTGTTTGCGTTAGAGGGATCGTTACGATGATTTCAGTAACTCGCGAACTGTTCACCTATTTGGCCGCGCACAAGAAATATTGGTTGTTGCCAATCATACTTGTATTGCTGATTTTTGGTGGGCTCCTGATGCTGGCTCAGGGATCGGCGGTGGCCCCGTTCATCTACACGGTATTTTGAGTAGCAACTACTCGAGTGGACCACGACATCGGTTTCACTCGGTCGGGGGAGCACCCTTGAGCCGGTGCGTGAGATCCATTGGCCCCCTAGTTTGGGACTGCTTTATTCGGCCTTCACATACTACACTGGGTTTAAAGTCAATTCGGGGAATACAAGGTGATGGGTGCGAGCCAATCCTAAGATGCGTTTCGCTGCTTCATGGGTACGGAGATCGATACGCTCGTGATCGGCAACTGCTTGCTTCACAAGCACTACCAGGATCCCGCGCTGGGCCGGGAATATAAGAACAGATTTGATCCGGATTAAGCGTAGCGAAGGCTTCGTGGTGGGCGGCTGGCTGCTGAAGCGCACGCGACGGGCATCAGACCGGAGTTTTGACAACTCCCGCGGGTGCCAGCAGGCGATCTCGCAACGCGAACTGTCCGCTGTCCGTGCCGCCAGTATTTGCCTTTGTTGTTGCTGATGCTATTGGTGCGCTTGATCTGTGACGATTTCTAAGCTCCGGGATCTGCCGTAGCTGCCTCGAGCAACAGTTTTGAGTAGAAAATGCAGCCTTCCAGAAGTTCGGGACTTGAAAAGATTTCAAGCTGCGGACTTTGCGGTGTCCGGGGGGCCCATTCTGGCCACGCGGTTTCAAAACCAAGAACAGAAAGCATCGGGGTGCGAGCAGTTCGCGTACAAACCGTCGAGCCCTTCTCCTATTCGCTAGGTTTGTTGTGATGTTTAAATCACGTGCCAAAAATTTTGTTCTGGGTTGTTTGGTACTCGGATACTCAACCATCACTCGCCTGGCTTATCCTACTCGGCGTCGTCGAGGCTTGGCCTAATTTGATCCAACCGCTGGGTTTGGAGAGGTTTCGTTTCTTAGCATTGAAGCTTCGAGAGGTGCCAGATGATCAATTGGTGTTTGCGTACCGACCAAACATTACATTTAATTTCAAAGACTTTGCGGGAGACGAGTACAGTTCCGTATATGGCCCTCCACCGGAGATGTTCGGTGGTGGAGAGATAGCTTATGACGACAATGGATTTCCGCGACGCGAGCTAAGTCAGCGATATGATGACAAACACAGCATCACTCTGATTGGTGACTCTTTTGTTGAGGCTGGAAGTGCTAGCCATGACACTGTGGCCGATTTTTTGGAGCCAAAAGTGCGTCAAAGAGTAATCAACCTAGGCATGCCTGGATATGGACCAGCTCAATATCTGGTGGTATTAAAACGTTATGGGCTGAATTACCAATCCAGCCACGTATTTGTCTTTTTCTTTGAAGGAAATGACCTGTCGACTGTACTCAATATCTGAATTGGAAGAAAGGTGACCATTACTATGATGGTGACCGGCGGTCATACTTTACACGATACTACGATACTGTGAGGCAGTCTTTCTTTATATCTTGGATCATGTAAAATCAATAACGAGATTCACTACAGGGGATCCAACAAATAATCGTAAACTGCATAGTGACATTCGAGATCAACTACAGATTCATCCAGACCTTGCTATAGTAACCTTATCATTGTCCGAGACATAAAGATATTTCTGAGGCTACAATACTCGCAACATGTCAACAATTGAGATTCTACAACTCAGAAGAAGGCAAGCTAATAATGTCAACATTCGCAGATATACATTTGCTTACTGAAGAACAGCATAAGGCTTACATCGTTTTTGTACCTACTAAAACTCATATATACGCTGACTATGCCCAGAAAGGCGGTGATTAACTGGCTAAAGAAAAGAGATGAGGTGATAAGGAACAAAAATAACTTCGAGAAAGCTATAGAAAGAGCGGCTCACGACGCCGGGTTGAGTTTCATAAGCTTGACGCCAGTTTTCGAACAAGAGGCCGCAAGGGGTCAACTTCTTTACCATCCGTTTGATACCCATTGGAATAGTGGGGAAGGTCCGTGGCTGCAGACTATTTGGCGTCCCTAGTCAATTGATACCATTGCTATATTAATTTACCGTCGTGTTAGGAGATTGAACCATAGGGAATTGTGGATGACCCGGCAATAACCGTTTCGCTCGAAGAAACCCTAGCAGCTCCTTGGCAAAGAATTCAGCTCCGTCGTTATTGAAGTGCACATCATCGTAAAAAAATCTTGTGTCACCATCCATGAGTTTGTCAAGATCGAATAGTAAACAATTTGCACAGTTCGTATTATTTCTAATGTACTCATTGAAGATGTGCGCGAGCCTTATCAAGGAATTCTTGTCCAATGCCCAATCGTCGATGCTTGGCGTCATCCAGAGTGATTTTACAAATATGGGATCTGAAAAATTCTCAAGTTTATAACCGTTGGGCTGTGTCACAATGATACATGTCGTTCTGATTGATTCACATGTCCGCAATAGCTTTACAAAGTCTATTGTAAATAATTGTAAATATTCATAAATCTTCTTATCCGGCAGTTCTATTTTCTTTTTTCTTTCATATTGACCCATGACTTCTGTATAGAACTTGTTGGGGTTGACCTGAAAGGAATTGAGTCGCTCTAAGCGGGCCGTAACCGACTCTTTTGGGGGCTGTCGTAGCAGATCTGCAAGTGATACGGCGGCACGCGTTATAAGCCAATTCCGGGCATCGAATTTCGGTGACCAGTCTGACGCATGTTCTGCGGCACGTAGAGCACGACAATGTGGTGTTAATGGACAGTTCCAGTCGTTAGCGCCAAGAAGAATAACGATCAAGTACGGATCATACTTTTGAATAACATTAATGGTAGCAATATGCTGTATTGTGCGCAACCCAGAAACGCCCGTATTGATCACGGAATAGTCGGGATCACCAATCTCACGCTCTAATAACGCTGCTGTTGTCTTCTTGTCGTCGAGGATGATTTGCTCGGTGGTCGATCCTCCGACCATAAAGATCTTGAATTTTTTCTCATAAGCGTCTGGGGAGTTCGTACGAAATCCTTTAGCGTCGGTCGTGAGGGTGATTTCCTTGTCCAACCCCCTGAGCATACTATTATCAATTCTCACAGTTGCAGTAAGATTTGGTTGCAAAGCATGGTATTCGGTGTCCAAAAGATGCGTAGTGAACGGCTGGCTTATGAGCACTATATACAATGTTAAAAGCACAATTTTTCCATTCTCTCGGAAAAACACCAGCGTTGTTGCCGTGATGCAAATCACGATATACATAAATGTAATCTTGACCGGCCAATTATAGGCGATGTGCAATATTAAAATTATAGCCAATGAGACTGTTGACAGTAAAAAACAAGTAGCAATATTTTTTTTCATTTGGCCTCGACCCTGGTTTCCTGAGCATCAGAAATTTGCGCGCACGAGACAGGACCCCGAACTAATAATGTGTAGCCACCAAGCACGCCATTCCAAACAAAGAGATAGAGTGCGGCTTTAGTTGGTTGTACGCCCTGAAGTCCAGTTGCGAGGTGTATAATTGACTGTCCGCCTTGAGGGAGCCGCCGATGTGACAACGCCCTGATGACTTACCTCGGATCCGAACGACTGTGACCTGGCAAACTCGAGTTGCGTCTAAAGAAGTCTCTGCGTCTAAAGAAGTCTCCATGCATAGCTTGTTAACCGAGATCTGCGCACGCGTGATCCTCGCCACCCGCTGCATCGACAAATCGTTTAGACTCTTTGATAAAGCCCGTTCGGCGCTGGTCCTTGCCTTGGCATCTGATGCCGTCCTGGCACGCTTTAATGACCTAGTTTACGGCACTGATGCTACCTACCACCCCAACTCGCCGGCGTTCCGTTGCCATCTTTCCCCCTGGGAGATGAGGGTCATAGCTGCATACTTCCCTCCTCCACCTGCTCGATTGCTGATTGGCGGGGCCGGGGGCGGTCGCGAGGTACTTGCGCTGGCGTGCATGGGTTACGAAGTATTGGCATTCGAGCCGTCGGGGACGCTCGCAACGGCTCTAGCTAAAAACCTAAAAAAAGATTTGAACGTAAGGGTCTATCGCGCGGGCTACGAGGATATGCCGAGGCTCTTTTCGGTATTTCCGCAAGAGCCCGGCGGCACACTCGAAGCGGAGGCGGACTTCGACGCCGCGATCCTAGGTTGGACCAGCTATTCACACCTACGGACGCAGGCGCAGCGCATCAGGACACTTTCTTCGTTCGCCCGTCACGTCCGGGGGCCGATTCTCATCAGCTTTTGGCGCTTTGCAGCTGCCGATGTGTGTCCGGAGAAGGTAGGACTTTTGGAACGGCTGAAAAGCGGCTTCCGACCGGTCGGGGATCGCTTTTCTGCCTACATTGGATTCACGCACGAAGTATCGACCAGAGAATTGAAGGACGCAGCAGACGCGGCGGGGCTCTCGATCGTGCATCTAATCGCGGATACTAGGGATACGATGGAAACGAACTGTCCGCATGCGATTCTATGTCCGATTGATCTCGTCAGCCAGTACGACGATGTCCGAGAGCTTTGATCATGCGCGGTTAGGCAACCGACTGCGATGATTCGGGCGCGCATCAAACTTTCCAGCATTCCGTGTGCAAAAAACTCTGCTTTATCTTGTCCCGCTTTTCTCAGAAATCCTACCAGACGTTTTTCGCTGATCCCACATATCCATGCGGGGGCGGGAAGGCCGCTAGAGCGGCAAATCGATGAGCAATCTCACAACCGATGACGTCCATTTTGCCGCAGCGAACCCAAACATGCGCGTGAAGGCCGCTCCTGTCATCTTGCGCAACACCGTAGTAAAGCACCGACGGTATGCCCCGTTGCCGCAGCATCAGTTGTGCGGCCAGAGCTCGTTGAAAGCACAAAGCGCGCCATGGCATCCGTTCTGCCGTCCTGATAATTGCCCACCGAATGCGCCGGACACCGTCCAATTGAGCTTGACGAGGCAGCTCTGATCGACGAATTGGACGTGCTGCTAGCAATCCAACGTGGCGGAAGGGGAGCACAGCTATAGCTAATCCAGCGACCACCAAGCATAGAATAGCCTCCACCAACAAAACGCGGTCCTGCCAGGAGCACCGTAAAAAGCTCCGTAAAAGCTTGATGGTGTGTCTCATAACCGGTTGTTAATTACTTCCGGTCGCCCGCCGGAGGAAGTGTCCAACCGCGATCGCGCGCAGCAAAGCATAGCGATAGTGGATGAGGGCTTCGCGTCCTTTCCAGCCGTCGTCAGATGGCCAATTTTCTGTCAACCGACGCAGCCGTGGCAGATCGAGGGCAGCGGCCGCCGCTGGGCAGCCCTCGAGACGGTCAAGCTCGCTTACGATGTCCTCGCGCGCGGCCGCCAGATCTTCGTGCCAGTCGGCCACCTGCAGACCACCGCGGGTTTCTTCCAGCACCTGCTTCGGTAGACGATCGGCAAGTGCCTGGCGCGCTAGGGCCCTTGGAGTTCCATCCCGAAGGAACTGCTCCGTAGGAACCGCAAAACAGAACTCTAGCAGTCGCAGGTCGGCGGTAGGATCCCGAGAGTCAACCTGCAGAGCACCTAGACAGGCCTTGAGACCATTACCCGGGTCTCCGGCTTGAACAAGGTAGCGCCTCAGCGCGAAACCGTCTTTCCATGGCCGGTAGGCAAAGTCCTGATTGCGCGCCTTCCCGCGGGCTAGGAGATTGAATTGCTCAAGCCGAAGGGGGTGGATCGCCGTATAGTCGCCAAATACGACAGCCTCCGCTCCTCCAATTTTATTGACCCACCGCCAAAGAACCGGCGGACACCAGGGACCGAACGTCCTCGCCAAGACGCCGCGCCAGCGAAATCGCCGCGCTGCAACGAGGGCCGATGCCTCCGACCAAAGGCGCAACCATCGTCCGCTGCGCAACAGTTCCGGCAGCAGCGTCAACCCATCATAGCTTAGTCCCAAGTTGCCAAAACTACCGTTCAAAACGACGCTCAGCTTCCTTTGCCGGATGGCATTTTCGAGGCTGTAGGCCCACCCATTCGCGCAGATTCCGCGTTGGGCCTCTTCGAGCACAAAGAACCAACGATCAAGGTCAGCGATCGGCGAGCGGCCTTGGTTGCGAACCACAACATGCTCGATGTTTGGATAGCGCGCCGCAGTCGCGGCAGCATGGGCCGCCTCGTCGATAATGCGGTTGCGTGGCGCAGGACCGTCGTAGCCTGCTCGCGGCACGCCGGTAAAGGCGATGACCCGCCGACCGGACGGCGCCAATAGCCGCGCCGCAGTCGCTACCACAGCGCCGCTGTCGAGGCCACCACTGAGAAAAGCGCCCACGTCTCCGGTGCCGCGCAGTCTGCACGACACCGCCTGGTCTAACAAATCACGCAGCGCCTCACCATATTCTTCCTGTCGGAGATTTAGCGTGGGCCGCCTGCCCGGTTGCCAGTGCTGCCGCGTACCAAGGCCATTTGCCGTGACCGTGACAAGATGGCCAGGTTCGACCCGTTCGATCCCCAGGAAAAAACTCCGAGTTCCGGTCTCTGGCATCAGCACCAAGAACTCTGCGATCCTTTCCTCGTCAGGAGCATAGGGTACGTCCGGGAGGGCATGCAGACCCTTTGGCATACTGGCAAATGCGAAGAATTTGTTGCCGCGATGATAATGCAATGGCCGGCGGCCCAATGGGTCGCGTGCCAGCAGCAGTAGCTGCCGCACACCGTCCCAGGCTGCAAAAGCATAGTCACCGACCAGACGCTCGAGGCAGCCTTCGTCCCATCGTTCAATGGCGGCAAGAAGAATGGCCGCATCACAGAGGGTACGTGCCTGCGATGCCGGAATCCGCAAAGCTTCAGTCAACTCGGCGCGGTTGTCCAAGCGCAGATCGGCGACGAGGATATAGCGTCCTCCTCCTCCAATAAGCGGTTGGCCATCGAAGGCATCTTCAGGCAAGACTTCGCATCAATCGTCGGCCGAGGGCGACAGCATTGCCCGACCATTGAGCGCTGTGATGTCGACCGTATATCGCCTGGGCCGCGAGCATCCGCGCGCAGCCATCGGCAGCATCGGGCCGACCATCGAACCGCCACAATCCGGCAAGCGCCGTCATTTTTCCTCAACGATCGCGATCAGACCCTCGGCTCGAAATTCCTCGAGCAGATCGAGGACTTCACGTTCGCAAACGTCCGGATCAACTCTGTAGGTGGTGAGGAGCGCTGCACAGAGATTACAAATTGGCACCGGCTCTGCCAGTAGATTCCAGATGCGCGAACCCACCTGGTTTATCCCGTAGCAGGTGCCCTGCTCAATGCTGAGAACTAAAACCTCGCCGTCGATTTCGGTTTCGACTAAGCCGTCCCTGCACGCAACGACCGTGGTAGAAGCCTGGAGAGGAAAGCTCCGCAAATGATTCTCACGGCGCCTGGAAGGAAGCGAGTTTGTTATTGTCGCACATAGTGTTTCCTTCGTCCTGACAAAAGCCGGCATGCTCGGCACGTTCCGTATAAAGGCGACGGAGTGCCGGACGCTCCCACGGAGTGCGGTTATCTTCCTCCGCTTTCAGCTCGTCCTGTTTTTCACTCGCCATGCTGAAGACCCCCGGTCAAACAATTCATTTATCATAGCATATGCTCGCGTATCATAGCATATGTTCGCGCCAAAGCATTATCATACGTGACCGGTGCGCGACAAGTTTGGGATTATGGGCGTCACAATTTACTGGCTTGGCGGTTTGCGGATTGCCTCGGATTTCCCCCTCTTTGGCCTTCAGGTTTGCCAAAGCGGGACGGAGCGTCCCTGCGACGTCGTCATTCGCTGCGCCCCCATCTCTGAAGGGGTCGCTTCGAGCACCGCCAAGTTCCTGGATGGACACTTCAGCGGAACATACAACGGAAAAGAAGTATTGCTTTCTCGGAAGATGGGTCGATTTTTACTCCGGTCGGGCCAGGAAATCCTAATAGACTTAGCGCCCTCCGCCGACGATGATGAGGTGCGCGCCTACCTGCTTGGGCCCGTATTCGGAGCGCTGTGTCATCAACGCGGAATTACTCCGCTTCATGCATCTGCAATTGATGTGTCGGACGGCTGCGTCGCCTTTGTAGGTGCGTCCGGGGCCGGCAAATCAACGTTAGTGGCGGCCCTTGCCCGGCGCGGAAATGAGATCATCGCCGACGACGAGTGCTTTCTTCAATTGGCTGCTGACGGACAAATGCTGGCCTGGCCTGGCCTGAGCCGAATTCGGGCTATGGGAGGACGCAAGGGTTGCGCTAGGCTTTGACGGCCCGAACGTTACAGATGAAGTACAGCGATATGCCAAGTCCTTCATACCTGTTAGTCCGCCACAAAACGCAATACAGTCCCGACCCTTGCGTGGGGTCTATGAGCTCGACCGCGTTCCGAGTGGCACCACCGAAGTTACACGTTTGCGCGGAGTTGACGCTGTCAAAGCGCTTATGCAGAACATCTACCCACCGGGTCTGGCTGACCGTCTAGGCTACCATTTCCATGTGTTTACCGTCTGTGCAGCGGCAGCCCGCAATGTCCCGGTGTTCCGGTTTAGCCGACCGTGGGACTTCGCTGCTTTGGATCAAGACATGGAGATGCTAGAAAGTCACCTGCGGGATATCGCCTAGCCGTCTCCTCGATCACTAAACCGACGCCGCTGGCCTAGGGGGCTAGCGCGACAAAAGCGCTTGCTGCATGCGAAGTGCCAAGGCTTCTATAATTCGGACAATAGGTAGTACTGCGGACTCGCGACACCACCATTATATGAGCCCTCAGGAATTCCAACTCCTTCTGTACTGTGCGAGATCTCGCCCTGACCCGGGATCAGTGAGAGAGCTCGTCAACCAGGGTATCGATTGGCAGACACTTCTTAAGCTCGCCGCACAAAATCGCGTCCGACCGATGTTGCATAAAACCCTGAAGGAGGTTTGCTGGGACTGCTGTTCCTAAAAACATTCAGCACCGAACTGGCGCGTTTTAATAAGACGAACGCACAAAAGAACCTGCTTTTTACTGGCGAACTTCTGCGATTGCTCGGTCTGTTCGAGCAAAATTCCATTCCGATTGCGGCGTTAAGGGCCCCGTGCTCGCGGATTCGGTGTACGGTAACATATCTCTTACGAGAATTCTCCGATTTGGATATCATCGTCCAAAAGGCGGATCTGTACAAAGCCGAAGATATTCTGTCGGCACGTGGATATCAGGCTAACTTTCCCGATAGAGACTATCGATCTGCATTTGTGAGCTATCAGGGTCAGTACGCGTTCCGCCATAACATCTCGGGAATTTCGATCGATCTACATTGGCGGCTGGCGAGCAAGGGCGTAGCCTTCCCACTCCAATCAACCGAGATTTGGCCGAGACTAGAGAAAGTGACAATTGCCGGTCGAACAGTTCTGACCCTGGCACACGATGACCTCGCACTGTTTCTGGCAGCGCATGGGACTAAAGAGGGATGGAGAAACCTAGTGTGGGTTTGCGATTTTGCAGAGATTATGCGCAAATATCAGAACATAGACTGGATGGCAGTTCTCGATTGCGCGCAACGATCCCATTCTTCACGCCCGTTGCTGCTAGCGATTGCTCTTGCCTCCACACTGTTGCATGCGCCCGCTCCGGCGGCACTTGTCGATAGAGCCTGGAAAAATTCGGCTGTGCGAGCGCTGGCAGAGAAGCCAAGGTAGAATGCTGCACGCCCTTCCGACGGAAGAAGAACTCGGGGAATTTCTGAATGGCCTCAACACGCACGATCGATTGAGACATAGGCTCTGGCCAGTCGTCGACCCTTCTAACGACGCGAACCGTGGGCGATTACCAGGCGATGCCTCTACCAAAATCGCTTTGGGGCATCTATTATTTGACTCGGCCGTTTCGTCTAATAGCCAAGGCCTTCAACATGTTAATTAGCAAATATGGCGACCAAGCTAGACAAAATTCGTCAACTAGCCGCTAGCATTTCTCTGCAGCAAAGCGCAGTGCCAGACACTCGAGCAAGTTTCAACTCCTCGCGACGATTGCGAATTTCAAGCGGGGAACAGTGAGATGAAGATTCGCCCAAACCAAGCCGTAGTCCTTATCTTAGCCTACAAGTCCGACATCACATCAGCTGAGCAGTGCTCTTTAAAGCAATGTACAAATGTACTCAGAAATTATGATATACATATCGTTTGTCCCCAGGGGCTGGACGTAAGTGCTTACAAGAAAATCTCAAATAAACTCGCATTTACTTATTTGAGTCCACATTAGCAAGCTGGTCTCGATAATGTTAATCGGCTGAAATCTAGCCCATTACTGTATAGAATATTTTCCGCGTACGAATATATACTGTTCCATGATTTGGATGCTTTTGTCTTTCGAGACGAACTGTGTTACTGGTGTAACGCCGGTTATGACTACATAGGTGCACCTTGGTTTGATGGTTTTTCGAAGTGTACTGAGCAATCTCCCTTCATTGGTGTCGGCAACGGTGGTTTCTCTCTAAGAAAAATCCGCTCCGCTTTGCGCGTGCTCCGTTCTTTTTCGTATATTCGCAAACCTCGCGAGTTGCTTCGATCCAATGAAAGCACAACTTCTTTGCGCGTCCTTCGTTCTTTTTCGAATATTTGTAAACTCTCGCGAAAGTTATCAATGCAATGAAAACACAACTTCTCTTTTTTGGTCATTTATGTCAAAAACTAAACGGGAAAAAGTTAAATTAGTGAAGAATATGACGATCGCAAATAACACATTTTGGCCTTGCAATGATTTCAGAGGCCCCGAAGACATCTTCTGGGGTCTAATTGTTCCTAAGAATTTTCCTTGGTTCTTGGTGGCTCCATTTGAGGAGGCAAGAAGGTTTAGCGCAGAGGCAAATCCGGCCTTGTTGTATCGCCTGAACAAACAACAACTTCCTTTCGGCTGCCACCGCTGGGCCAGTTATGACCCAGAGTTTTGGCGACCCCACATACGTAAACACCAGCAGGAATGCATCTCCTTTGACGAAGGTGAAATCGCTGGCTGAGATTTTGCTCTGCCGATTTTTCGCCTGGGCATCGCGCTATGAGGCTTTCGCGAGGTGGCTGGGTTACCGATCGGGGCGAGTTTTACGGTAAGTACGTAGTGCGGACCAGCGAAAAGGGACCGACCCCGGAACGCGAATTGAAAGATGCCCAATCGGCTATGAGTTATTCATACCAGATCAATTATGTTATGCGGCTGTTGTTGGCTAAGTTCTTTATAGTAGCCTGCGTTAGGCATTTGCTTCGCTTGGTAAAGAACTACATCAAAACAACAACAGGGCGCAAGCCTGTTGTGACCGACGAAATTCTCTTTTTTAGGCGATACCTCGCGCAATTGATTATACGCCGGCCGCTTCGAAAGCTCACCTGTTTAGGACTGCCCGGCGAGGGGCCTTGCTCCCAGGCACTTTTTATTATTTCGGCGCTGAATTTCGCTCGTGCCACCGGCGTTTATTATGCTCATACGCCCTTTGTAGAGCTCTCGCATGCAGATAGGCCAATGTGCGAATGGGCCGCGGCGTGGGAGTCATACTTCAACCTTGGTTCGGGTGAGTCCTATGCTACGGAGAAGGACCAGCTGCTCAACTACAGCCAAAACTATCCATACATAAAATTGTGTTTCGGTTGGAGCAGTTTAGGGATCACCGATTTTCTGGACGCTTTAATTCCTGAGCTTAGGCACAAGTATTATCTTAATAATGCTCCCCGTTCGAACGAATTGATAACGGTTGCTGTTCACGTCCGCAGGGGTGATGTGACCGCTGAAGACCACAAACTATATTTTACCGATATGAACACTGTATTTCGAACAACATCCGCTGTGAGGTCGATTCTAGATGCTCACGACGCTAAATATAGAATTTCCTTGCACTCACAGGGAAGCGAATCCGATTTTGTCCAATTAGCATCGCTGGGAGTTGAAATGTTCTTAGACGCCGACCCCATTTGGACCCATAAAGAATTGGTTGAGGCCGATATTCTTATTACCGCGAGAGGGACATTCAGCTTCACCGCTGGGCTCATTTCTGATGGCATCATACTTTGCGAACCCTATCGATACTCGTTACCAACACACTGGATAAGAACCCAGCCTGACGGTTCTTTCGACAAAGCTGCCTTTATCCGCAAACTATTATCCATCCTCACGCGCCAGGCAGGCCCTGCACGGACAATGTCCCTTGAAGCTCTGGCCTGACGGTAACGCCATACAAGGGGCGACGAGCCGCAATTCTCCGCTAACGGTTGTCTCAAGGAGTCCTCTGGGGCAAAGTGGGGGTTGGGGAGCTCTCGCCGTGGGGTTGGGGAGCTCTCGCCGCTCAAGTATCCAGGCATGGGGGGATCGTTACACTGGTCCGGCTCGAAAACTACCAGTATGCGAAGCAAGCGGGTTTCTGCGACAAATTCGACATACGCAACTCGCTGAGCGATCGTACACGCGAAGATTGCCTCAACAACACTCAAACGCCCACTCATTGGTGGTCGCACATTGTCCACGAGATTGGGGTCCTAAGACCACCTTTCTCAAATGGAGAGAGAATGGCGACTGACCTCCGGCCAGTGCGACGCGTTGAAGCAATTTCTTAAAGGGGTTGCAGATGTCTTTGCGTGAAGCCAGTGGGCGAGAAACTTGTAGAGTTTGCTATTCAATCCGGCGTGCGATCGGAAATCGTTAATCACCGCATCCTCAATCAGCTTTTGAGGCTTGAGAGCACGCGATCGGTTCCGCCTAACGTCTTTCGAGTGATTTAGAAAATTGTTACTCTTAGCCCCGATCCATGAAGCGCGCCTAATATGCGACCATTGCACACCATGAAGATCACCCTCGCGACCATTCATTGCAACCCGAAATTCACGCCCCTCGCTCTTCTTTATTTGAAGGCCTATCTCGTGGAGAGAATGGCATTTGCGCTCGACGACGTGCAGATCCTGGAGTTTCCGAGAAAGGTTGAAGCCGAGGACGTAGCACGCCAAATTCTCGAGAGTGAACCGGACGTCGTCGGATTGTCATGTTATGTGTGGAACATCGTCACACTGATGGCCGTTTCCCGCCGGATCAAGGAGGTCCAGCCTGATATTAAAATCGTTCTCGGCGGCCCAGAGGTCGGCCCGCTCGCGACGTCAAGTCCTGCATGACGCACCCTTACGTCGATGTCGTCGTCAAAAGCGAAGGGGAAATTCCTTTCTCTGAGATTGTCGACGCGTTGAGCAAATGGCGGGGATCTAGATCGAGTACGGGGAATTGCGTTTCGCCGCGGCGGAGAAATCTGTGAAACCGCAGAAGCGCTCGTTTTGAAGGATCTCAATCAAAATACCATCGCCGCATCTCATTCGATACGGAAATTATAAAGGACGTATAATTTGCATCGAGACCCAGCGCGGATGCGTGTTCAACTGCAATTTTTGCTTTTACAACAAAGACCTTTCAATAAGGAACCGCCGTTTCTCTCTCGATCGTGTCAAGGAGGAAATCTCGTTTTGGCTAAATCAGGAGGTTGACGAAATCTACCTTATGGATCCGGTATTCAATCTCAACGCGGCGCGCGCAAAAGAGATTTGCCGTTTTGTGGCGCAGCACAATCATCGAAAGATTCCGTTTCCACACCGAGGTCTGGGCCGAATTCATTGACGAAGAGATGGCGCAACTGTTCCAGGAGGCAAACTTCACGTTTTTGGAGGTTGGGCTACAAACCACCGATGACGCGGTACTTAGCACTGTAGAACGCCGACTTGAACCTCAAGCGATTTATCGACGGGCATTGGCCACTTAAAGAAGTTCAACATCTATTTCGAGCTTCAGCTCATTTACGGACTGCCGGGAGAAACCCGCACCTCGTTCAAGCGATCCCTTGATTTTGCGGCCTCACTTGAACCGCCCAAGCTGGCAGTGTTTCCTCTCATGGTGCTTCCTGGCACCGAGCTGTGGAGAAAGGCAAGAGAGCTAGACTTGAATTTTGATCCGGAGCCCCCGTATCTGATCAGGTCTCATCCTTCAATGAACTCAATCGATATTCAGTATGGGAATAAGATCGTTCGCAGCGCTCGAGGATCTGCAAGTAACTCCGTGACGATTTCTTTGCTTTGCAAAAAAACCAAACTTGCCTTTTCTGATATTATCGACCAATGGATCGACTGGAGTGACTCTCACAATCACCAAAACATATCGCAGTCGAGTGCAGAGAAAGTTCATAACTTCCTCAGATATTTTTGTTCTCGAAATGAGATCCCCGCAGAATTTTTCCTTGCTTTGGCCTTACACGAATATGGGCCAGAGAAACCCGATGCCGGTACAGACGTCAGGTCGGCCAGGGATGAGACGCGAGAGTCCACAATTGTCCACTGATCATCAGACATCAACTGACGTTGCCCCCTCGATTTAATCCAGGTTGAAACTGGAGTTCCGGCCTTGAAGGAAGGACCGGACGATGAAGCGATCGAGGCATACGGAAGAGCAGATCATTGCCATCTTGAAGGAGAACGAGGCAGGGTCGAAGACGGCCGATGTTTGTCGCAAGCATGGGATCAGCAGCGCGACCTTCTATCATTGGAAGGCCAAGTACGGGGCTGAGCGTGTCGGAGGCCAAGCGGTTACGGGCACTGGAGAGCGAAAACGCGCGGCTTCGTTGATCACTCTTCCTGTTAGGCATCGGCTGCAAAAGGCTATGGGGCGCCCAGTGAAACGAATGTGCCAATCGAGGGCCGCAACAGATTGACCACGAGCGGGATTTCAGGACCAGCCTCGAAGACGGTAGACACAAAAACCCACCAGCTCCTTGACAGCTGACGTGGTCCAGGCGAGCGACTCGACATCCGGCAGAAGATCCAGAAGACTGTCGACTTTTAGGGACTTCGAAGAGATATGCCTCGCGGCCGGCGTCACATCGAGGCCCACCTTTTGGAATGTCGCCAGGGCGCGCGGCATGCGGATTCCCTCCGTGACGAGAAGCCCGTGCCGCCAGCCATGCTGTTGGAAAATGGCGGTGGTGTTGATGGCATTTTCCCTGGTGTTGCGGCTCCTAGTTTCCAGGACCAGAGCGCTGCGCGGTGCGCCGATCTCAACCAAGAAATCGGCAACACGCTGCGCCTCGGGGACATCGGCCCGCTGCCAAGGCAGATTCCCTCCCGTGATGACGATAAACGGCGCCTTACCTGCACGATAGACTTCAAAAGCCCTCATAATGCGAGAGATTGGCGTGCCTCCGAGTAGGATGACAGCATCGGCTTTAGGCAATTCCTCTGTGCGAACTGAGCGAACTTCGGACGACAGTCGCCAATCAAGCCAATCTGCAACTGCGGGTGTGGCTGCCAACCAAAGACCAGCAAGCATGAAGCCGAGAAGTGCGCGGCCGATACGCCATCGATCAGTGAAAGTTAATGCGAATGAAATCGTGCCGATAATTATTGCACCGCCAAGAGGGTAGACGAACAGGGCGAGTATTTTCTCTAAAAAAAGGCTCATAGCTAATTCTCATCTTGGCCGTAGCAGACGTCGTGGCGGGACGCGATCACGAATTTAATCAAATCTTGACTCTAGGAAGCGAGCCGAACCGCCTAATCGATGCGACCAAGTGGGTTTCGATGTGATGTTCCGGGCGGGCAGAGATGTCTGAAGATCCGATCCGTCTTGATGGTCCCTTGACCCTACTTGTCGGAAAGTTCCACAGGGAACCAACGCTTTGTCCACGTCAGAATAAGAGGAGATACCTGTTCCACTACCAGTGCTCCCACTAGGCCTGCGAGCCACCATCGGCCGCTCCGCACAAAGGCTTCCGAAATATCCTGGCCGGTTTTGATCGGGTGGCCGGGCAACTGACGCTATGGATGAATCTAAGAGCGCGTCTTCATGTTGGTGCAGACCAGGATCATGACTATGAGAAAATGACATGTGCGCGTCTAAACTTGGTTGGGTGAGTTAGCTTTTCTCCGCTGCCCTTGTCTTCGCCACGGCAGCGTTCCTGGATGGCGGCTTTACGTGTTTCGGCCGCCCCTCGGCGACTGAAATATTCAATGGAGTCACGTATGGCTGCAAACAACTTCAGCCAACCGAGGAGAGCAGTGGAACTGTCCATTGGGTGCGCATCGATCTGGCAGCTCCCGGAATCGAGCTCTACGTCACACCCAAGGATCCCTTCGCGGTCAGTCAGGGATGGGAATACCGCCTGCGGCGTGTCGGCGACGTCCTCCGGAACGAACACCTCGCGGTCGCCATCAATGCAAGCATGTTCAGCTCTAGTTCCCTTTGGTTAGCGATGTCCGGCGATTTAGCCAAGGGAGGAGAAACGATGGTGGCCGATCACGTCGTTAATCATCTCTGGGAGCACACGTATTTGCTTTGGTTCGACGACCAACTGACACCGCATATGCAAACATCAAAACCACCAACCGAGTCGGAACTCGCAGCCGCAAAGTGGGGGGTAGGCGGACAAGGCGTTTGGCTACGGGCTGGCAAAGTGTGGTCCGGGAGCGGTGATGCCCCAGATTCCCGAACTGCAGTGGCCATCGATCAACCGCGCAAGCTCCTGTTTCTCGCAGTCGGAACGCATATTTCTCCGTCTTTGATGTTACGAACACTTGCCGATCTTGGCGCCAAAGACGGAATGCTTCTTGATGGCGGCAACTCGAGTTCGATGGCAATCGGTAAAGACGCCGTGGCGATTCCAGCTGGTGACGTTTACGGTGGCTGGCGGCCCGTGGCGACGCACTTTGGAGTAAGAGCTCAATCATTGCGATAGGCCGGGCCGTGGAGTAACGGAAATGTAATGATCGCAGGAGCCTCTCGAAATGATTTGACTTGTTTTCAAATTCTCCTGGAGAAATTTGGGAAACGGGACAACATGGCTCCCTCGTCGAAATTTGGAAATCGGCCGATAACGCTATTCGCCGGTTCGAGATTCTACATTCGACGCCTATTTTTGGTTGGACGGTGCCACCACCCTTCATCAACACTCATTTTCTGGAGCATTTTGCAGCAGCGTGTATAGCCACCACGCGTTCAAGAAGAAGCACGAGATCAATGCATTTCCTCATCGGAGACATTTGCAGCATCACCGGCACACGGGACAGAAAACGCATCATGAACGCTGTGAACGGCCTGATGGCACTGCCCGACCCGGGCCTACCCCCCGATCCGCACATGTCTGTCTCGTCGCGACTCGTGGCGGATCTTTACCCAACGGCGAAATTGGCTACGCGGAATCGCGCGACGCTCCTTCAGAAATGCTGGCATCCAAAGAATTGCGTCAAGCAGACCATGCATGGCAACTAGAGGCCGACGCTTAAAGATACCCACCTTTGTAACGGACCAAAGTAGCAATAACGGGTACCAAAGGAATAAGTCGGGAACCGGGGCTCTTAGCAGTATCGCACCAGGCGTCATCACTATATCTGCCAAGTGGTAGCGCCGACCCGGGTCTTTGTGGCGTCCTTGCATAACCTGCTCGTGGATGATCGGGACATTAGGATAATAGTGAATCTCCTTGCCAAGACCGAAGAAGCCGAGGCTAAGAATTAGTTCCTCGCCGTAGAGTGGAAAACGCTCGAAGTATCCACCAGCTTGAAGATAGTCACTGCGACGAAACATGACTGCACAAGCAATATAATTGTAGGTTTTGCAAATGGCGGGACCATCAAATAGAGGATTCCAATCTCCTCTCTCGTTGCCCTGCCGAAAAGCCAGACATGCAACATTCGGATTCTTTTCGAGATATTCGACAGCCGAGCAAACACCCGCGCTTTCAGCAAATCGGCTATCATCGTCATGAAAGATTACATACTTTCCACGAGCCGTCGCCACCAGCAAGTTTCGCACCATTGGCAAGGGCAGCGGTGCAAATGTCTTTATTGATTTAACCGTAGGGTAGGCGTGCGCCAGCCACTCATAAATTTCGTCAGAAGGAGCATTGTCGGCAACAATAATTTCAATCGGCCGATAAGCAAGCGCCAAGGCACTTTCAATTCCTTTTCTCAATAACTCCTTCCGCATCCAAGCAACAAAGGTGATAGATATTAATGGTCTTGACATCGGTCTGTTAATTTAGTCAAAAATAATTACATTATTAGATCTGTTCTATAATTTCTAGTTACTGTAAAATGCGACGCGCCACAAGGGTCGCAGGAAAACCCTGGTAGATACCCCAAGCCGCCAAATCGGAGGTCGTAACGCTGCCCAAGGAAAGGACGGCCCCCTCACCCACTAAAACACCCGGTCCGACGACCGACCGTGATGCTAGCCACGCGCCGTCCCCGATCTTCACCGGTTTTACAATCAGATCGAAAGTCCGCTTTCGCCAGTCGTGGCTGCCGGTGCAGATGTATACGCCCTGAGAAATGCAACAATTAGCACCGATTTGAACCGGCGCGAGATTATCGATCCACACCTCTTCGCCGATCCAACTGTCGTTACCAATCTCAAGGCGCCATGGAAACTTGATGTGAACGCCAGGTTTTATCAGGACGCGCGCTCCTATGCGCGCGCCAAAGGCGCGGAGAATCAGGCGGCGATGGAGATAACCGGGAACCCTCGATCGCACGAGCGCGGTGTTTAGCAGCAACCAAAGGGACTCGACGAGCTTGGATCTCCCTCGGTCAAACCACTCATTGTCATACTCGCGAAGACACACTACGCGAGTTGGATCTTCGCTCGGGCACTTACGGTTATCCTCGCGTGTTCGATCGTCCACAGGATGTTCTCACCGTCAGAGGCTTCCAAGGAGTTAACGGCTATTCTGTCAGCATCGTCTGATACAAGGACACCATATCTCGTGCCACCCTCTGCCATGTGAAATGCTTTCGAGCAAAGTCCTGGCCGCTCCTTCCGAATTGATGAGCCTTGTCGCGATCAGATAGGATCTCATCTATTCGCCGCGCGAAACCCAGCTCTATTTGGTCTTCCTCAACGACAAATCCCGCATTTGCGACTGTAACAAGCGGCCACGTGTTGACCCTGTCACTAATAATTACCGGTACTCCCATATGCATGGCTTCGGCCACGGCGATGGCAAAGTTCTCCTGTTTCGACGGCAATAGAAAGGCTTCGGCACACGCGTAAGCCCCGAACTTGGCGTCTCCCGTTAGCATGCCGGTAAACAGAACCTGCTGCTCGAGTTTTCTCGCAAAAACCAACTCTTCAAGTTGTTCAACGTAGGGGCGCTCGCCGCTCCCGGCAATCACTAAGAGGGTGTCCGGATGTTTGTGGGTCACCGCAGGTAGTATCGTCAACAGCCGCTCCAGGCCCTTCTTCTTATGTAGGCGGCCCAAGAACAAGAGGCATCGACGGCTCGAAACTCGCGGAAATAGGTTAGTGAATGTCGTGATGCAGGCCTCGCGTGAGGCCGTCGGCGGACAATCGGCACCGAGCAAAATAACCTCACCAGGCGCGAGCCAAGAAAGACCGTGACGAGCACTCTGCTGCTCATGGGCTGTCGTAAAAATGAGGCGAGAGGCGGCTTCAAGATTTCTGCGCTCAACAAATGTTAGGTAGATTTTTTTTCGCCACCGATTTTGCCGCAGAGAATATGGATCAAGCATGCCGTGCGGCATCAAGGCGTACTTACGGCCATGCCGCTGGCATGCCTTCCTAGCAATGGTATTTAAGGGATGCCAAAGGGTGTGCAAGTGTACGACATCAGCCTGGTGAACGGCTTTATCGATTATGTCAACCGCCCCCTTTGCGTCTTTAAGGATGCGAAGACCCGTGATTGGGAGAACCTTGACGTCAAGACGCTGACCAAGGGAATTCTGCAAGCTCTTCCCCTCGTCATCGCAATAAAGGGAGGTTGTTATGACGGTAGCGTCCCACCCTAGCGAGGGAGCCAGCAGACTTAGTCTTTCAACGACGATCGGTGGGCCTCCCGCCGCCGGATGCATATAAGGGGAAATATGCAGGACTCTCAAATTGCTATCGGGGCAAAATGGGCGGCCAGAGCCACGCAACGAAGGCATTGCGAGGCTAGATGAGGAGCGGCAACAGTTCGGACCTTTTGGAATGCAACACAGCTAGGCCATCGCGAGTATCGGGGTGAGGTTCCTGACCGCGTTCAAGTCGCTGCAATCGCATTGGCCACAAAACGTGCGGTACGCCTAGGAAGTCGTAACCGAGTTCATCCATGATCTGTACCATCTCGCAGCCCCAGAACAGATCACTTGTATGGATCTCAAACAGAATGCAATCAGGTGGGCTGGCCTCGAGATAATCGCGGGCCCCGCGCAGGACTGCCGCCTCGTGCCCTTCCACGTCGATTTTGAGCAGCCTAGCCTTTCTCAATCCAACTACCGAGGCTAGATAAGCTCCGGCATGTTTCACTTCAACTTTCATGGCGCGATCGTCTGGGCGATTGTAGTCGAGCAGAGACGCATAACAGCTATTGGAACCAGGAACGTAGAGGGTAGCCTGCCGATCGGAATCAGAAAGCGCGAACGGGTGGACGGTCACAGAGTGAAGTGCGTTGGCAGCGAGCGACTTCTGGATCAAGTCAACGAGACCAGGCTGCGGTTCAAACGCATGAACCTGTCCTGATAGACCAACTAGATCTGCGGCGATTAAGGATACAAGACCGACGTTAGCTCCAATATCAAGAACGAGATCGCCGGGGCGCAATACGCGACGACAGACCCATGTAATTTTCTTGTCGAAGTCACCGAAAAAATAAATTACCCGACCAGCTAAGTTCGATGGATCAACGTAGATTGTTGCTCCGTTCAAAAGCTTGGCGGGCATTGTTGTTTTATCTTTTGTAAGTGTCCGGAAGAACCCACTGTTCGCGATACGTCCCGCGCCGGAATATAGCGGGTATTTTCGCAGCAGAGTTTTCAAAAAGATCTGCACGCCCTCAACTAAAGCTAGCATAATTTTAGGTGCCAATTTTAGCCACTCTACTTCACCAAAGGTCACCGACATATTTTCGTCTACGTGGCAATAGCATTTGCGCCATGTTAAAAAGCCTCCTCCGAAATAGCTTGCCTCTTGCCTCCCGTTTAAACTGCGCAGTAAAATCCTCAGGGCAAAATTCCATCTCGGAGATCTTAGCTAAGAATTGTTTGTCGGATGGTAAGTGCAAAATACTTCGTCCCACCACATCTTGAAAGGGCAATTGCTTGAAGTTTGTTCGAGCAGTCCACCACCTCGCAACAAATCCGAGCTTGCCCCCGTCGATTACAGTCAGATTCGAACTAACAATCGCTGCCGCAACGATCATCTCATCACCCACGTGGTGGAGGTCACTAACGTTCTCGATATATTTTGGCCACAGTTTAAATACAGAAGCGGCGAGACTGCGAAAGCTTTCCGCATTCCCAAAAATAAACTCTCCCCCGAACCATCTGCATTCTGATAAATTTCTCCCAATGAGGCGCTCGAGGTCGGAGCACACCACAGTTCTTCCAAAATCCTCGCAAACTTGGTTCGTGATATCGTAGGCCAAGAGTGTTTCCGGAGAAAAGGACGGAAAATTAATGGGGCCAGTCATCACGCTGTCGATGTCGATTACCCCGACCTCATTGCCGTAACTGCCGGAACCAAGAAGTCTATAAAGCTCAAGTTTGAAATGAGCCGCTCGGAACTTTAAGTTTCCAGGAACAATCAAGGTGAATTTTTGCTCCAAGACATCTATTTGCTTTGCCCCAAGTAGCCGTAGCCGGGCCTCGACTTGAGACTTATCATTTGTCACCAACCGAAATTTGTAGCCATGATAAGCAACCGACTTCGCGCACAAGTTTGCGCAGCGAAGATAAATGTCAAACGGAGTTCCTTTACCTTTAATATTTGGGTTTTCTTTTTGCTCTTTGTCGATGTACAGTAGACCATAGAAAATCGGGTTGGGATAGTGTTTCATTAATCCACATTCCGACTCCATTTGAAGTCGCCGTACGCCCGCCCAGCACCTGATTTCATCTGGCTATCGGTGGCGCCCTGATGATGATTTTGATCTACCAATGAAGGCGATCTATGCAAAAAACGTCACCGTTACCTCTTCCAGCCAGGCATGAACTTCACCATGCGTCCCGGCCGGCGAGGACTTAGTTACCTACAAAGAATTGTCTGGTCTTGGGGATCTTTATTCATCACCTGCTCTGACAATTCGACCCACCGACGTACCCCTTCAGTCACGTCCCACTGATTAGCGCGGTACGCCGACAAACGGCCAAAGGACTTGCGCAGTGCGCGACACCGAGCGAGCTTGTAAAGGGCGCTCGCGAGGCTATCAACGCTACCAGAAACTGTGACGAAGCCGTTGACACCGTTCTCAACGAGGTCGCGGGCGCCCACACGATCACTAACAATGATCGGCAGACCTGCACCGAGAGCTTCGTTTACGACGACGCCCCAACCATCATGTCTGCTGGGCAAAGCGAAGATGTCAGCCGCCGCAAAAATGTCTGGCAAAGCAGCGGGCTGTTGGAATCCTAGGAACTGGACTCGATGTCGCAATTCATACGGAACCATACCGGTAAAAGTGTCGAGTTTTGGTCCAGTGCCAAGAAGCTGGAGTCGCAACTCCGGCACTCGATTGGAAATTTGAGCGAACGCTCGAATTAGTAGATCGGCGCCTTTCCTTTCAATGAGCTGCCCACTGAAAAGCACATTGACCGTGTGTTTGTCCTTCGTGCTTTTTCGCATAGCAGCGATCCGGAAGGGCGATAGATCACAGAAATAGGGAATGTCGATAACGCGAATCCTTGGAAAAAGCCTTTTATACGCATCGACTGCCCCGGAGCCGATCGCGGCAACAGCGGCCGCGCGCGCAATCGGTCGCTGAAGCTGCTGACGCAGAGCGCTTCCCAAGCATCCCCGTTTATTGAACCCCGGGGCTTCTCCCCAGAAAACCCATCGCTTCTTCCGCCAAGAAAGCACTCGCATCGCAATTTGTGTTGTCGGCGCCGAGTAATCGCTCAAGACGAAGAGCTCGGAGGGGTCATTCTTGAGCAACCCGGCAATTCGGTTCAGGTGCGCCGACGGACCCAACCAACTCAAGGTTCTCCCGGGCAAAATATTCTCGTAAGAAGATAGAGGACTAACGGACCAATTACGGTCGGCCGCGGTATCGGTATAGTACAGCACGCGGATGCTAATCCTCCCATCCTCGTGCAAAGCTTGAAATAGCTCTCGCTGATAGGGCGACGGCATTACCGTTAGAAAGAGAACACGAGTTCGCATGAGCGATGGCGGCGTTGAGTGCAAGGGCGAGCGTGGACCCGTTTAGATAGGAACTTAAGTCCTAGTTGGGCGATTCACCGGTTGAATCCGGTGAGCCTTCATCCTTGGTCGGCTGTACTTTATATAGAGCCAGATGGCGAGCGGCGACAGCATTGCTGTGGTGGTATACAGCATGCTTCGCATTGAAATGGCTGTCGCGAAGAATCCGATGCATATAAGACTACATTTGCATTCGATCTTAGATCCAGCCCCAATCAATTCCACCAACCGGCGAACCAACCAAATAAGAGTGCCACCACTACCACCGCCAGGTAACCACCCATCATGTAGGCTTCACCGACAAACGTCGACGATAAGGTAAAGCCCCTTGCATTAAGCGCCTCTTCTGCTCCGAAACTCAATTTCTCTGGCTTTGAGGGCCATAGCGCTCTCGGTACGGGATGAAAGATGGCAAAATAGGCGAACTCGCTACCAAGATAATTGGCGTGATCGGGGAAAACCTCGGTCAGTCGACTAATTACCGGGAGATTGTTGTCAACAAAGAGAGTCTCCTTCCTCGTACCTGAAACCGCCGACTCCCCGCGTTCGACATAACCCTCTAGTCCCACGTTGCGCATCTGAAGCATGTAGTAGGCTGCAAGATAAAGAAGCGCTGTTGCTATACTTGCCAGGAAGATAACACGTTTCCAGCTGATACTCGGGCTAAGCAAAGTGTATGAACCTAGAAATATAAGCAAGTATGTACAGAATAGGTTGCGAGTTCCACTAGAGAAGGCAAAAAATAAGGTAAATATTAAACCTAGAGCCACTACAATTTTTTGGAAATACGTGAAACGAAAGGGTTTAGCGAGGACGGCTCCGGCGACTGCTGGGACGAGGTAAAGCAGTATATTGCAGATTTCGCCCAAAAGCTCAGGCCACCCCCCTAGGCTCCCCCGCGACCAGGGCTGTGAAAATCTCGGTCGCAGCATCTGATTCACGAGTTCGATGGGGTTAAATTGTACGGCCCAAAGCATATTAAGATATCCGATGAAGAGGAGCACGATATAGATGCGAAAGAGCGTTGCCGGAGTCCATTCTACGGGCATCGCATTTGCCATCACTGGGCGCGGACGAGGCGCAAAATGACGGCCGATGATCAAACCGCAGAAACCCAGAAACAGAACCTCGACTCCACGTGTGGCGCTTTGCGCGGAAACTATCTCCTCTACTGCTTCCTGTGGAAAGAAGAACTCTACCAGCGTTAATCCAAACAGGGCGACGATCATGAGGAGATCTGTGCGAACCAACGACCGCACTCTTTGGGCTTCCGATAGGATCCCTAAGCCTATCGCCAACGCTGCTCCGATTGCCGCCGTGCGGTAAATAGCAACTGCACCTCCCTCGGGTAGAAAAAGGTAAGTGATCGCTAGCCCAACGATCATGATGAAGCTGGCGGCGGTGGTCCGATGGGTCATTTGTTTACCCGTATCCGTCGGGATGGGATGGTTGGGATCACTTGCCTACCTGTATCCCTAGGACTGGAACAAAAGAGCATTTCCTTCGGTCGCCTGGACAGAGCCGACTTGGGCGTCCATTGAGGACACTGCCATGCCGCCAGCGAGCTCCGAAGACTCAGCCATCACGGACTGAGCGATGGTGGGCCTCAGCGCAATGGATCAACTGGGCGACCACGCGATTGGTGCGGAACCCTTCGCTTGTGCAAGCTGCGCAATCTGACATTTCCTCTAACCGCTTTGGATTTTTGACACACCACTCGATAGATTCAGCAATGGCTTCTCCCGTGACTGTGGGAAGGATTAAGCCATTGAGTTCGTGTGTTATGACTTCGCCACAATTTTTGGAGGCGATGACAGGAAGGCTCGAGGCAAGAGCCTCTAGCTGTGTCAGTCCAAACCCATCTGAATGAGTGGGAAGGATAAAAACGTCGGCATTGCGATAGAAATCGTGGACCCTGCTTCTGGCAACAGGCCCTACGTGGTGAACATGCGGATTTTCGCGTAAATTGATGCCAAATTCATTGTCTGACGCGCCGACAAATTGAAATTCGACCGAAGCGGTTCTCAGCAAAGCCATGGCGTCCAACATTTCGTAGATACCTTTCCGAGGAATAAGAGAACCCAGGAAAAGAACGCGCAGGGGGCGAGAGACATTGAAGGAGTTCGGATAGGCACGCTTAAGCTGACTTGCCGCTTCGGGCGGGTCATAGGCCAGCGGAATGACCAAGATCTTCCCTTTCGGCACCCCTTCCTGAATCAAGGCTTCTCGGGTCCATGCTGAATTAACGACGATAGTGTCGCACAGCTCGCATTCTTCGCGCCATGCATCCCAATATGATTCTGGTATCCGCTGCCTGTTTGCTATTTGGACGCCACGACGGCGACAGACTTCAAACACTATCCTCTCTTCGGTTGGACCAGGGTCGATCTGCCCCAGAAGTGTGATACAGCCAAGCTCACGCGCAGCTCGGAGGATTTCTCGGGCCGCGTAGCTGTATGCGAAGACGACCTGGTCTTGAAGTTCCATCATTGCTCCTAACAAGGCGCCTCAAGTGGCGAATGGCGTGTGACTGAAACCAATTGTTCCTCGAAATAATAACATCCCACGTGTTCCGCGATCGCATAAAACTAATCCCGGCCTCACGCAGAAGAGTTAAAAGCGAGGAATGCAGAACGTTTGCATCGGCGAGTTCTTCGTCGTAGCGGCGGCGAAGTCGCTCCCCGAATTCACCAGGAAGTTTGGTGAGAATGCTGCTCGGGGGCACCCAGGCTTCTGTTATGAGTCCCTTAAGGAGACCTCGTTGATAGAGGCACCGCGGAACTGAATAGTGATCACGCGCGCCAAGCTGGCAGCAGATCCAGCCGCTCGAACCATTAACAGCTAAAGTATTGCGGTCTTCCATAATTCACCTGTCGAATGTTCAGTCATCCGTTAGAAGCGATCAAAGCGAGGCAGTGCCGGTGGCGACTCTAGTTGTCTTTAATCTGTCGTGGGAGTCGGCGCGCAATGCCCACTTTAGACAAGCCGTATTCCAAATTCCCAGTCCTGCGAAACTCTAGAAATCTCCTTAATGTTGGCCAGGGTATAGGCCTGCGATAATCCCGATGCCTATAGCACTCGATAGGTATCCGTAGAATCCCTGTGCAAACTCCGGAGAAGCGCCCCATGCGCATGCAATACACTATTCTGTTCGCGACTTGCAGAAGCCCTCGCCCCCACCGCCTGGCTGGGAAATGGAGAAAAACGAACAGGCCTGCGTTGGTGATCGCACCTGCATTGATTTCGGAGGATGCGTGATGCTTGAGGTCGGTATCGTGAAAAACTCGCAAGCTCGCCCGCCTCGTAGATATCCCAGCCAGCGGCAAACAATTGCATGCTGAGATCAGTTTCCTCCATTCCATATGCGTCGGCCTCGAAAGAAATCCACGCGTTTTGTGATACGCTGCCAAACGAATAGCAAAGCCACAGCCATGTAACTCGGCGAGAGGGTTACGCTTTGCACGCGTGTCGTTTCAGGGTCGTGCCGTGCCAAATGGTTGCTCCAAAAATCGCAGCATTCGGATGATCCACAAACAACTGCTGTACACGGCCAAAGAAATCAAGGTCAACCGGATACGAGTCATCATCAAAGCTCACCGCATACGGTGAGGTACACGCCAACAGACACCGATGACGTCCTCCTCCAGGACCTAAGCGGGTCGGGGACATCAAGACGTTGACTCTTGGAAATCGCTTCTTCAGTTCGTCTTCAAGCGTGCCGTCTGCACCATCGATATGAACCCAAAGTTCGGATGGATGGGGATCGCATTTGCTTGATCTTCTCGAGCACCCCGAAAACGGCGGTGCCCCTGTTATAGGTCGGTATGGAAACCGCAACCGGAACAATACGCGTCATCAGCCGACTCGCATTAGGCAAGCCGCGTCAATGAGACCAGTTCGCAGCGCTGTAAGCCCGACGCCGAGCCGCTCTAATAGCGGCGCTTTGATGAAGGCTGAGATCACCAGCTGGCTCCCGCTACTAACTCGAAACCGGTACACGTCTACCGATCTCTCTTGCGGGGACCCCTGCGACTTTCGCATTTGGCGCGACAGCGTCGAGTAACGACAGAGCCAGCACCAATAACTGCTCCTCGGCCGATGTGCACGCCTTTGAGAATGATAACCCCAGCTCCGATCCAAACTTCATCATCTATGAAAACCGGAACGCCTACCAAAGGCTGTTCTTGAACAGAGCGATCTCCAAAGTGAGCATGGTCATGATCCGTGATGTAGCAGAACGGACCAACGAGACAGTTCCGCCCGAGCTTGATTTCCTCCTGACGCGTCGAACATGGTGAAGCGATTGACATAGGTTCCGGAATCAATGGCCAGCCTTGGCTGAGCTGTTCGTCGTCCAGTCGTCAAAAGCACTACATCGTCGTCGAGCGCCACCTCATCACCGATCGCGATATCCCACGGATTTCGTGGTACGCGGATGTGGCGAATCCAGCATTTTCGGCCTATCTGCATCCCAGTCAGACGCAGGCGCGCAACCCGCAACCGCATAACGATGGCGCCTGGATAACGAATTGAGCGGTTCACCCATTCGTCAGGGACGGAAGTGTTCATAATTGCGTAGGCCCCCGCTGAGCATCTACGGATTATCGTTCAGATGTTCCGCTTGTTAGTCGCGAAACCCAGCAACGCTAGGACGGGGAAGGCACCAAGAAACCGCCATCTCCTTAGCGCGACATGCCAACCGAAGGTGGACCAATAGAGTGCCCATGCGTGATGTCTCATTTTCGCCTTGGCGCACGCGAGCGCGACAGGTCGAACCTGCCGAGCTAAGATTTGCTGGCGTTGCCGGCGTCGCTGTGGCCCCCCTGGGTATTCGCCGGAGCATTCGGCACGGATTTGGCGCCGAAGCGCAGCAACATTGCAGCTCAGATCTCCAGCTATGTTGCCCGCGTGTTCGCGATAGGCGAACGTAACAGGCGCAGTAATTTGCACGAAGCCGCGGGCAGTCCCGATCCGAAGGGCCAAGTCGCTATCTTCACCATTTCTAAGGCCGGCTGCAAAACCCCCAACGTCCGTGAACGTCTGATGCCGAACTACAAATGAAGAAACACCCCACCATCGCCATTCATCTCCGGATTCAAGATAATCCTTAAACTGTTGCCACTGAGGGACAGTTTCTCTGATGTCTGATAATTCTCCATCTATCTGGAACCGCCGCGGTTTGCCGGCCATGAAAGCCGGATGGCTGGTTTTCATGATCACAGTTGCGTAAGCGTCCAGCGTCCAAGGGAACCAGAGATCATCACTGTCAAGAAATGCTAGATACTTCCCGCTCGCATACTGTGCTCCGAGATTGCGTGCAGCCCCGGGACCCTGGTTTTCTTGGCGCAGCACTTTGATAGATGGAACGAGGGAGCTTAGATAGTCCCAAGTTCCATCTCTTGAGCCATCGTCAACGACAATCAGCTCATAGTCGCGGAAGGTCTGGATCCGCACTGAGGCCACTGCTCTTTGCAACAGGGAGAGCCGATTGTAGGTTGGAATGACAACAGAAAATTCAGACCGTTGACGCATTTGCTTGATTAAAACCCGCACCAGACGGCTGGGCCGCTTTCACCTTTCGCTTTATGGCCACAAGGCTTTCTGCGTTTCGAAGCCAAGCCAATCATCATCCGCAAATAAAGCTCGTATTACTGGCAGCAGGCCTGATCGTGTTTCCAGCCGTCGACATCGAGGATCGCTTGCTTGATGGAAAATTAAGGTCGTTGTCCATTTTCAGGCGATCTGACGCTCATGCGTCAGCAAGGCCGAAGAAATACTTGCCACCTTGCGCTTGTTGGCCGCTAAGGTTTCTGCGGCCTCAAAGCCCAGCCAACGAAACGCCAAGCGATAGGCGATGGGCGCCGCCGGACCGACGGGCCGGAAATCTGGGTCGGTCTCGCGCACCTCCTGTAAGATCCGGCGGGCAAATGCTGGATCATACTGCCACGCGCTGCGAGCGATCTCAAAGCGCGCCTGGCTGATCGCCCGCAGCCGCTTGACTGTAAGCTGCTTCGTGGAGCGCAGGTGATCTTCCGCAGCCTGTTCGATCGCGAGCCTGCGGCGATGCACCTCCGCGATATCTCTGCGACAAACGGTGCTGTCGCTCCATTGCCGGTAGACCGCCCCGCCGGTGGGACAATAGGCGAAGCGCTTTCCACCGATTATCAGTCGCAGATAAAGTTCGTGCTCCTGGCAGCAGGGCTGATCGTGCTTCCACCCGCCGACGTCGACAATTGCCTGCTTGCGCCAGAGTAGCGCGCCGGTCTGCGGCAATCGCCAGCTTGCCAGCAATACCCAGAGGTCGTGGGGCTCGGGGATCGGCAGGAGTTCGCGCCGGAATCGCGCTCCGACCAGTGTTCAAGCGTAACCGGGCCGAACACCACGTCCGGCATCCGGATGGGCCGCAAGGAAATCCATCTGCCGCTCGACCTTCTCAGGCAGCAGGTAGTCATCAGCATCGAGATATTGCACCCACTGTCCCCGCGCCAACTCGAGCAGGACGATTGCGCGTGCCATTGCCGCCCCGATGGGTGCCGGCTTCACTGCGAATGCGATCGCCGAAGCTCCGTATGACGTCCAGGCTGCGATCGGTGGATCCGTCATCGACAACGATGACCTCTTTGTCAACCCAGGTTTGCGAAAGCGCGCTCTCGATTGCCTGTGCGATCCAGCGCTCCGCGTTGTAGCAGGGGATCAGAATTGAGACGAGTTCGCTCATACGTGTTCCTGAGTGACAAGGACGAATAGCACGTTCTGGATCTGGAGGGCTAACCCCGCTTGCCGCTCAATCTTCTCAGGCAGCAAGTAATCGTCGGCATCGGCCCATGCGAGCCCCGCTCCACATTGAGCGGAGAAGCGACCAGAGCACTGTGACTCGCAATTGAATTTAGCATAAGATCGCCCGGCGCCATCTTTCGTAAAGCCAAAGTGCGAAGAAGATGCGACTGCCATCCCATCCGGCAATGAAGTCGTCCCAAGCAGCACGAAGAAGGGTGCGATCAAGGTGCGTAGTGATGAATGAATTGGTGGCAAATAAATCGCCCTCTACATGCTCACGTAAGCGGCCCCTTAAACCACTCGTCGAAGCGGAACGGGGAACCCTTTTTTGCGGAAGATTGATGGGTTCACCAAGCTTCCGCGTCAAGACGTCTTGCGAAGCACGTATTTACCCGGGCCACGCGGCGGTAGTTTGAGAAAGGATGGAATGCGCGCGGCCACCTTGGCAACTTCGATGTCCAGAATTGGCGTGCGCAATTCGATGCTGGCGCCCATGCTCATTTTGTCAGCCTTTTGCAGTAGTGATTCCGCCAGTTGCCAATCAATGTCGAGAGCAAGCAAGGAGCTAAGGTTGTCGCGTTGGGGACGAAAAACAGCATCGGCGAGAGTATGCATGCGTGCCGGAAGCGCCTCGAGTTGAGAAGTGAGCAAGCGCGCGGGGTGCCCGCACATCTCCGGGCAATGCTTCCATCCGCAGCATCACAGCCTCACTGCCTGGAGAACTGTGCGCTCGAGCGAGAAGGCGCTGCCAACGTGAAGCGCTGGCATGAACGCGCGCGTTTGGAAGAAATCGAGCAAAGCCGACGAACACGCCGGGTCCTTTCCATTGTGGCGAGCATTCCAGCATAACGGCTTTCATAGCCCGCGAACAATTCGTCGCTACCTTCACCAGACAAAAGTACTTTGACGTGATCGCGAGCGAGTTCACAAAGACGCAACACAGCAAAGCACGCCGGATCGCCGATCGGTTCATCGAGTAATCTGGCAACGCGATCAATGTCCTCCGCAAAATTCGTCGCGGTTAATTCAAGTTGGTGGTGTTCGGATCCAAGCTTCCGAGCTATTTCGGCCGCACCGACCAATTCGCTGTCTGCAGCACCGAAGCCAACCGAGAAAGTGTGCATTTTGCTGTCTTGAAGTGCCTGCGCGTAAGCAAGGATACGTGGCGCTATCGAGTCCACTACTGAGCAAGATTCCAATCGGAACATCAGCACGAAGATGCAGAGAAACGCTTTCATTGAGAGCACGATCGAGCTCAACAATGGCAACGTCAAGTTCGGTTAGATCAGGCTCGGCGCTTAAGATCGTACTGCCAATAGCGGTGTGGCTCGGCTGTGGGCGCATCGAGTGGGATCCGGAGGGAGCAACCCGCAGGGAGCTTACGTATGTGACGGAAGTGCGTGCGCGGCGGCGGGAGAGATAGCCAAGCTGCGAAGTCAAGAAACGCGTCACTGTCTAGCTCTCGATTGACCCATGGAAGAACAAGCAGGGCCTTCAGCTCGCTTGCGAAAGCGAACCGACCGGCGCCAACGGTGAAGTAAAGTGGTTTTTGTCCAAAATGATCGCGTGCGAGAAACAAGGGCACGGGCGCGGGAGTCGAAAATGCAAAAAGCGAACATGCCGCGGAGTCGGCTTGTCATTTGTTCTCCGAAATCTTCATAAAGATGGACTAGAACTTCGGTATCGCTTCGCGTTCGAAAGCGGTGACCCTTGCTGCGTAATTCTCGGCCGAGCTCCAAATAATTATAAATCTCGCCATTGCAAATAACGCATATGGTGCGGTCTTCATTCCAAATCGGCTGCCAGCCACCTTCCAAGTCGATGATCGAAAGCCGTCGCATTCCCAATGCGAGGCAAAATTCTGGCGCAACATACTTCCCCTCACCGTCGGGTCCACGATGGACCATGCAATCGAGCATCCGTTGAAGCGCGCCATCCAGGTTGGGCGTTGTCGGATCGATAATGCCGGCGATGCCGCACATCGCGACAATCAACCAAGAGCGTAGCGGTAGCCATCAGCGGTGAGGCGCGCAACCTTGTCCCAGCTACAGGCCTTCCGCCACGAAGATGCCGCGGCGAAATCGGGCTGCACTGAAAGTGCGGCCGTAAGCTGCTCTCCGAAGTCTGTGGCAAAGCTCGTAAAGCGACGAACGTAGGGCGTGGGTTCGTCGAGAACGACGGTATCAAGCCGCCTGGGAAGCACGATCGGAATACCAAAGACTCGCGCGCGAGATTGGCAGCGCCAGAGGTAAACACTTCGCGGTAGTTGAAGATGATGACATCAGCGGCACTAAGCCACAGCCGCAGTAGTTCGTCAGAAATCCAATCCGAAACAATGGAGAATGTTTTTGGCGTCGCCAATCTGCCGTAAAATTTGCAAGCCGTATTCCGGTGTCGTTGGGTTTGCCAATGATTGCGAGCTTTATGTCAGGTCGTTCATGGTGCCACCAGTCAATTATCTCCTCGAGGCCCTTGTAAGGCTCAACGGTCCCGAAGACGAGGGCAATCTTGCCAGGATCGAGGCCAAGTTCGGAGCGCGCCTTAGTCGCGGGGTGGGGCTGGCCCGAGTAGCCACCGACAAGTCGCCGTGAGGAATTACTTGAACCCTTTCGGCCGGTAGGCCAAACGACTCCACAATTCGGAATTTGGCAAGCTCGGAGTGAGCGAAGATCACGTCTGCTTGCGACATGCACATGCCGAATGTTGCGTTCCAAGAAAGCCTCTTTAGCTCGATTGTGCACGTCAAGATTGTGGGCTGTGACAGCTAACCAGACATCTCTTAGTTGCGCCGGCAAGGTCGAACGGAAACCGTGCACCGCGAAACCAGTCAAATCCATCATGCTTGCGGGGGTAATATGCCTCGGGCCAATGAAGATGAAGCACATCGCATGGTTGCTGTGCGAGCAACCGACGAAGTGGAAAGATCCGCTTGTAACCGTCGAGAAAACTCACGGTGACGCCGTGGTCGTCGGAGCGCTTTAGCAAGGAGACCTTGATACGGACAGCCAGCTCGCCAGTCCGGGGCAAAGAGGACGTCTAACGTTGCCATTAGCTAGGGCAGCTCAAGCGAGCGTAGAAAGTGCGCACACAGTATCAATCAAACCGCGCAGACCGACCTGCTTTATTGAAATGAAGGAATTCTTCTTTCGCCAGACGTGCGATGCCTTCGCCATACATCAAGTGGCGGATGGCGCCATTATAGTGGCGAAAGCAGCGGCCACCAATTCCCGGTTCCAATCTGAGAGTGTACTCTTCTGGCAATAGCTCAACCCCGTAACGCGAACTGCACAGGGCAAAGAGAGTCTGCTCAATTCGCCAAAAGTGGCCATCGAGAATACCCGGCAACGAGAGGAATTCCTCTGTCCAGTCCCAACGTATCGAGTCTGCATGAACAAGGCCAAAGCCGGAGTTCACTCGTGGTAAAAGTGGGTGTCCGATGCGCTCGCGTACCGTGGCTAGGCTCGACCGTGTAAGCGTCACCAACGTCGGCATTGAAGGTATTCCATCGTATACCCAGGATCTTCGACTCGCTGCAGGTAAATTGTTGGCTCAGCAAAGAACAGCAGGTCGCTGTCGAACAGGCGCCATACGATCCGATTCAAGAAAGGCGATGAAGTCAAATACTTTTGGTGCGAGCGGGTTGGTGTTGCGAAATTCGAGGCTGCGCGGAAAAGCGCCGCAGCACCTCGGCAAGTCTTTGCATCCGCCTCCACGCGCCGGATAATGCGTGCGGCAGGAAAGTGTCTCTGCAATGCAGCGCACTCGGTATCATTAAGCGAACCATCCTCGTGGATACACAATGCGTAACGCCGCCCGCTCGCCTGATAGAATGACTTGAGCGTCCAAATGAGATTGAGCCAATCCTGCTTCGAGGTAAGGACGTGGATCTCGCAACGCTGGTCGGTCGTGTCTTCAATGGGCGCCGTCAGAAGGATGCGCGGACGCACGACATCACGGTACCACGCCACGCCTAAGCCATCACCAAACTTCTGTCGCAGAGTGCAGCCACAGTGCTCCAGGAGTGAGCCTCATCGATTAAGCTTTCAGTCCGAGGAGCGTGCGACGAACAGCGCCTATCCACGGCCGGAACACCAACAGCGAAGGAGTGGCTTGAGCCGCGCGAAATATAAGAGCGAGTGCCTCCTTCCGTCGTCCCTCACCCAACAGCCACAGGGCTTCGCGGACTGGCAGCGACTTGAGCTGGAGGCGAATCTCCTCTGCGATTTCGGCGCGCTGATCAGGGGGAAGGTGATGGATAAATTTCTGGGCGATGCGAACCTCCTCGGCACGGAAGGCATATGCAATACCCCGGCGCATTGTCTTGCTGCCCGGCTGCCATCGCCAACGCGCCAGAATGTCTGGAATAATCGTTTGCGAGACTCCGCCTTCGAAGAGCGCTCGGCAGTAATATTCCATATCCATAGAAAAGTGGTAACTCTCATCAAAAAGGCCGATTCGTTCCACCACTTCGCGCCGCATGTAGCAGGCTCCGGAGAACGGAAAAACAAATTGCGATGGCCGGTCCCATGGCGTCAGATAATCCTTCGTTCGCTGTACCCGACTCGGCTTTACTCCTCCAATAGTTGCGGTCGAATCGAAATTCTCGCAGGCGCCACTGATCCACATAACATTCGGATCATCAAAGCCCTGAGCCACCCGTGCCAAAGCTCCCGGAACCAGCAAGTCATCGCTGTTGAGGTACGTCCAAACGTCGCCGCTTATACGCTCTAGCCCCTTATTGATCGCGTGCGCTTGGCCACTGTCAGGAACACTCTCCCAATGGGCGATACGCTTCGAATAACGAGTTAGGATGTCGATGGTTTCGTCGGTGCTTCCCCCGTCGAAGATAAGGACTTCGTACTGAACTCCCTTCTGATTGAAAATGGAGCGCAGCGTCTCCTTGATGAATTCCCCCTGGTTAAAGGAGGGGATGACAATGCTGATTTTGACCTTTTCAGTCACGACCGTTGCCGACAAAGCTGCGGACTTTTTCTGTGCGGGTCTCGAACCATAATTCGTGGAACGACCGGCAGACCACAAAAAGTGGAAGCTTCGCAAGCGCCCACACAGTTGGGCTTGCTAGGCGACAGGGTCGGCAAGCCGAAGTCAGCTTTAGCGACCTTAGCCCACGGCTCCGCCAGAGGACAAAATACCAAAAACGAGGCCAATTTTTCTGAAAAGACGCTTTTCCAGAGCTAATTGAAGAAGGCTCTCGGGCCATTTCATAGCTCGCCCTGCTAACGTTCCGCCAATTCACTGGTTCCGCTGTGCTTTGAAGATTCATCCACCTGCGCATCAACCATCGAAAGCCGTTGAAGTGCTTCACATGCTCGAAAGCTGCAAGTTCGCTGTGGAACGTTTTACGCTTATCGCGAGCTAACTCCGGAAGATTTTCCACGACTCGCTGGACCTCGGCCATGTAGCGATCATGATGAACTCTGCTTCGATTTTGTCCCCACACGGAAAACCCGCCCAGTAGTGTCGTCACAACGTGCAATTCGGCGTGAGCTGCAAATCGCGTCCACAGTTCGTAGTCTGCCGCGTAGCGATAACGAACGTCCAACGGGCCTGCTGCGTCCCATAGCGAACGTCGCCAAAAACAACTTTCCTGCTGAATCCAACCGAGCTCCGCACCATGTACAAACCCGCTTCTATGAACTCGCGCGGACGAGGACTCGGTGAAGCTACATTGTGCACCACGCCACCCTGGATTTGACTAGGTTGTCCCATCAGCCATTGGACTTCGGGAAAATCTACAAAGATCTCCGCGACCGCATGGAGCTCCAGGGCAGAGAGATGTCATCGCTGTTTATCCAACCGCAAATCTCCCCGCTAGCCACCGAGAAACCACGGTTAACTGCTAGATCGTCCCTGGTCTTCCTGGTGCTCCCAGTGTGACAAGCGACCCTCATATTTCTTGATTATCGAGACACTGTCGTCAGTGCTGCCGCCGTCAATTATAATGTACTCGAGATTCGGATAAGCCTGCAAAAGTACGGACTGCATCGTCCGCTCAAGGAATGCGCCATAATTGTAGTTGGGCGTCACAATGCTAATCTTCGGCCCACTTCCTACGCGCTAGCTTGCCTGGGTGAGCATTACAGCGTTCTAGGGGAGGCCAACAGCTACTGCTCGTTAATCGCGGTGTCAGTCCACGCCCCGCCCTGCGCTTGAGCAAAACTCACGCCGTCGCCATCTTTTCGAGCCACGACCTTAGGCTGCAAAGCGGATTTTCCATGCCTGAAAAAACTCAGTGAAGATTTCGTCAGAGAGGATCTACTGACATGCCAATCGGGACAGTGCCTGTGCAATTTTCGGATATCGCTTATGTAGCACATGTGATCACCTTCGCGAGGCTTCTCCACATATTCCCAGCGCATTGGTTTGCCACTTAGCTGAGAGATCCGATCGAATGCCTCGACTATCGATCAACTGTTTTTCCGGACGCCACCGAGATTGTAAACTTCTGCAACACGAGGCTTTCGCCAGAACAGTTCAACGAGGCGCGCTACGTCGGGGGAGTGAAGATTAACGCGAACCTGTTTTCCGAGATAGCTTCATCCGCCAGCGCCAACTGCCCACGCGTTGGGACTACCGACGATCCTGCCTACCGCCGGTGTTTTCGGAAATTCCTTGTGCGTAAGCACGAGATTGTAAAGCTTCGGCAAAACGAGGCTTCCCCAGAACAGTTCAACGAGGCGCGCTACGTCGGTGGAGTGAAGATTATCGCGAACCTGTTTTCCGAGATAACCAGACACGCGGTGACGGTCTCTCCTCGAGATTGCACCTGACAAGATAACTCAAGAAACCATGCAGTTCGACGCCGCTACGGTCGGGACCGGTCAAGCAACCGCCGCGAAGACAGCAACTCCGTAGGTCAAAGTATCGGCCGTACTCCTGCACCATAATGTCGGCAGCGAGCTTCGAAGCGCCGAAAATGCTATGTTTGCTCTGATCAACCGACGTGTTTTCGGAAATTCCTTGTGCGTAAGCGGGATCGTCGAGTCCGACGCGTGGGCAGTTGGCGCAGGCGGATGAAGTTTGGAGCATCGCCATAGACTTTGTTTGTGCTCAGATAAACAAACACGCCTTCGGGGGCGTGTTGTCGCATGGATTTCCGATAGATTCAGAGTGCCGACGGCATTCACGTCAAAATCGTCAAATGGGCGCCTCGCTGCGAGATCGTGACTGGGTCGCGCCGCCGCGTGTACAACAAGATGCGGAGCAACCTCTTTAACGCACGCCGAGACCCCTGACCGATCGCGAATATCCAACTCATGGTGCTTCAGGGTCGGATATTTCCCAAGCAGACGGCGCGTTTCCAGCGCTTGTCGCCGCCAGACCCAAAGAAATCCGCGCGCATGTTATTATCGATCCCTTGCACCTGCCAGCCCTGATCGCAAAAATGGGCGACAACTTCGGAGCCGATCAGGCCAGAGGAACCTGTGACGATCAATTTATTCATCTGATGGTGACTTAGGGTTTCAGAAACGAGAGTTGGAAAAGTAGAAAAGCGGCATCAATCGTTGTCGCAAAGGATTTCGCGGCATATGTTCTCAGGTGGCCGGACCGAGTGCACCTCGACAACAAGCTAGCAACTCCCGATAAATCTCTTTGTACCGTTCCGCTTGAATGTCGAGCCGATACTCCTCGATCGCAATACGACGGCATTCGTGCGCCATCTTAGCCCGCAGTTCCTCGTCAGCGAGCAGGTTTTCGATGGCCTCCCGTAAAGCTCGAACGTGGCCCGGCGGAGCAAGAAGTCCGTTGACCCCAGAGCGGACCATATCGGGAATTCCACCCACATCGAAAGCCACCACAGGTGTCCCGCAAGCCATCGCCTCAAGCACCACATTGGGCAGATTGTCTTCACGCGTCGGACACACCAATAGGTCCGCAGCGGAGTACGCGAAGGACAAAAGCCGTTCGCCAGACAACTGGCCGAGAGGCAAATATCGCTGACGGAGGGTTGACGCTAGACGACCAGAGCCGACTGATATTACGCCTACCTCAAACGGAACATCCAAAGTGTTAAGCGCTTCAACCAGTAGATCATTACCCTTGCGATACTTGTCGAGGAGTTCGCCACAAAAATGATGACTTACCTGTCGGGCGGAATACCGAACAGTTCACGAGCGACGCGCTTGTTACGTGGCTGAAATAGTTCGGTATCCAAACCATTGGGTATTGTCACTACATCGAATCGGCGGAACAAGGCACTCCTTTTGGCCTCTGTAGCAAGCCACCGGCTCGGGGCCACTATTCGCACCAGCTCAGGAGAAAGGCGGTTATAAGCCGCACGCTTACGGCGGAAAATACCCCACGCCAGATCAGTGGAATTCTTTGAGCCCAGCGCTGGGCACGCTCCGCAGACAAGCGTGAAGTAATCACAGCCAGCGGTATAGTGGCACCCGCCTGTGAACGGGTTCATGTCGTGCAAGGTCCAGACCAGCGGCTTGTCAGGCGGTATGGCAGCGAAGAAGGAAGGGTAGTCGACAAATTGGGCTGCCCAATGCAAGTGTATTATGGAGGAGTGTCGCAATGGTTCCTCCCAGCAATCGATATAGCCACTATGAGCCGTCGAGAAGAGCTCCGCATGCAGGCTGAAGTAACTGGGCGATTCGCCGTTCTTCGTTCGAGATGAGTCGCCGTCGGATGTGGCGCCTCAACCGATGGCTGAGCCGGCGAGATGAATCCGGTTGAATGACCGTATGGTCCTCACTGCGCTTGTTGGCGACTAGCATGCGCGAATCGACATTTGCCTGCAAAAGCCCCCGATGAATACAATATGAGGCTCGCGCCGCACCGCCGATCATGTCGTAGGTGCTAATGTGCAAAATACGCAAGTAAGTCTCTGAACCGCGTTCTTGGCCTCAGTCGCGCCATCAAAGCACGCAATGCTTCCGTCACCAGGAGCATTCTTTTCATCATCGAAAGCCTGATCCTGGTCTTCAGGGGCAAACACTTCATCATCTCCTTGAAAAAATTCAGGGTTGCGCCGGCGGCGCTGCGGTTACCGGCGGCGCGAAATTTCTGCGCCTGCGCAAGCGCGCGATACGCGACAGCCTGTCGAAGGTTAGCGGCCGCCTGCGTGTGACCCTGAAGTTCCCATAGATCCGCCATTCGAAGTTCGTCGCGAAGGTTGTCCGCGGTTTGCTCGAGCACGCTGGTTTGGTTTTGGGGGTACATTCGGTATGCAGCCAGCGGACGATTCAAGAAAAGGCCGCCCCGCAAGCGTACGTACGCGCCCACATCTCCCAATCGGGGACAAAGCATAGATCAAGATATCCGCCAAATTCCTCATAGAAAGTTCGTCGAACAACTACTGCCGGCGTGCGGAGAGGATTGTCCACATAGATAGGCGTCAGATCGTTACTCGGTCTTTTTCCCAAGCAGGAATTCTCTGGCGTAAGACATCAATTTCTCCCTCAGCATCAACTTGAAAGCACCGGGAAGCAACAAGAGCCACGCTCAGGATACGTGTTAAACGCGTGCCCGAAGGCCTCATAAAAACCAGGAAGAACGTAATCATCATCGTGAAGAATGTGAACGAGGTAACCGCGAGCCCTTTGAATGCACGTATTCCAGTTTGCGGTCATTGAAACGTGTTTTGGCTGTCGATAGAAGGACACCCGTTCTGGTGCAATCGCCCTTACGATGGCCTCCCACTCACTTGGGTCGAACAGTCGTCAACGACCTCAATTTGCATTGCGTCAGCATCGACGCCTTGGCAAGAACGCTTTCGAGGGTCTGTGTGAGATATTTCGAGCGGTTGTAAGTCGGGATCATCACCGACCAAGTTGGTCGGCGGCTTCCTTCCGGCACGAGAGGGATCGACGGCCGATTGTTTCCCAAGATTTCTAAGCCCTTTTAGCTAGAGGAGCGCACTTAATGAGTGTCCGATCTCGAATCGATCGTAAGCTGCGCCCCTCTGATAACGATGTTTCCCCAGGCGCGCTGCCAATGAGAAATAATTTTATCGCCATCGGACAGCGGCAAAACCTGAAAAGAGGGCTGGCCAATGACAATATCGATATCTTGCCTATTGCTGCCTTTGCCGCCTTTACCAATACTGAAGCCAGCATAATAGCGACCTGGCGCCAAGTGTAGATCCGGCACAACCAGTGTGAGAGTAAGCTCCTCCCCCGCATTCATTGAAAACGACTCATCGGTAATCAGCGTGCCGACGCAAGATCCCGACGCCGCGTCAAACACGCTGTGGCCAATGCTCACCTCTCTGGCGGTGATTTTCGAACGAACGCCAAGTGAATAAGTTATGGGGTGTCCGAATCGAATTTCCTGATTATCTGCTTTTAGCGCCAGACTTCGGAACATCACCTGGTTCCCCAATCCGGCAAGTCGAAACTCTTGAACAGATTCCGCATTGCTCTCAAGCATCGGTGACAAGTAGTCGGGAATGATGTCTGATGTGGCCCCCATCCCCTTAATGCGGCCTTCACCAAAATAGATCGCCTTGGGACAAAGTACGCCAATTGCTCCCATGTTGTGACTCACAAACAGGACCGTCCGGCCGCTGCGCGCGACATCTCCCATTTTGCCAAGACACTTCTTCTGGAACTCAGCATCCCCGACGGCCAGGACCTCATCGATAAGCAATATCTCCGGCTCAAGATGCGCTGCGACCGCAAACGCAAGTCGCACATACATCCCGCTCGAATATCGCTTCACCGGCGTGTCGAGAAATTTATCGATCTCGGCGAAGGCGACGATCTCGTCGAACTTGCGCGCTGATCTCGGCGCGGCTCATGCCGAGGATGGCGCCATTGAGATAGATATTCTCGCGACCCGTGAGCTCGGGGTGGAAGCCGGTGCCGACTTCCAAGCAAGCTCGCCACGCGGCCGCGGATCTCGACGCGTCCCTCGGTCGGCGCCGTGATGCGGCAGAGAATCTTTAGCAGCGTCGACTTGCCGGCACCGTTGCGGCCGATGATGCCGACGACCTCGCCTTCGTGGACCTCGAAGCTCACGTCCTTGAGCGCCCAGAACCGTTCTTCGGCCTCGACCTGACCACTCAGCCTGCGAAAACGGCGCAAAGGGGCGGCTAGGCTGGAACCGAGCATGTCACGGAAGGTTTCGTGGGCCTTCTCGCGACCGCCGATGACATATTCCTTGCCGAGACCTTCAACCTTGATGACAGGCTCGCTCACGGTAATTTCCTCAAAAGTGATCCGTCAAATGATGTCGGCGAAACGGCGCTCGACCTTTTCGAAGTAGAGAACGCCGGTTAGGAACAGGAAGATGGCCACGAGCAGTGAGAGGCCGATCGGCCACAAATCGAACGGCTTGCCCAGAAAGGCGGAGCGGAAGCCTTCGATGATGCCGGCCATCGGGTTGAGGTAGAGAAGCCAACGCCACTTCTCCGGCACCAAGCTCGCCGGATAGATGACCGGCGTCGCGAACATCCACAACTGCACCAGGAACGGCGTGAGAAAACCGAAGTCGCGGTAGGCCACATTCAGTGCCGAGATGAAGGTCCCCACGCCCAGGGCCATGAAGACAACCAGCACGAGGAGCAGCGGAGCGGCTAACAGGTTCAATGACCACGCCACACCGAAGTAAAGCATGATCAGCAGCAGTACCGCCGTCGAGATGGCGAGGTCGACAATGCCCGCGCCGACCGAGGACAGGGGGATGATGACGCGCGGGAAGTAGACCTTGCTTACGAGATGGGCCGAGCCGACCACGGAGGAGCCTGAACGCGTGAGGGAGTTGGCAAAGAAGGTCCAAGGCAGCAGACCCGCATAGACGAAGACGGGGTAAGGAAAGCCATCTGAGGGCATCTTGGCGAAGCCCCCGAAGATGATCGAGAACACCACCATAGTCATGACAGGCTGGATGATCGCCCAGCCGGCGCCAAGCACCGTCTGCTTGTAGCGCACCTTGACGTCGCGGGCGGTGAGCACCCAAAAGAGCTCGCGGTAGGCCCAGAGTCTCCTTGAGGTCGAGCGACCGCCAGCCGCTGACGGGCTCAATCACGGTCACATGCTGGTGCCCGAAATAGTGCTCGTGGAGCGACTCACCCGGAGGGCTATCGCTCGGCTCTTGTATTGCGATGCTCACTTTACCCAATGCAACAAGTGCATCATCCTGCCGTCATGTTACGCGACACTGACTCCGTGCTTGCTGCAGGTGTCTTACCCGAGGCCAGCCACTGAGGTCAGCGATTCCATAGCTACCGCTTGCCGGGTGAAACGCTCCGAGCAACAGGCCATCACCATTACACTCGCGAGCTCAAATGCCTTGGAGCTCAGCAGTCCTTAAGCGGCGAATGCCGCTCCGTTTCTTATTTTGCACGACCGAATAAGTCGTTACCCCCTGGAAGTTTACAGCGCGTTTTACGTGCTGCTGGTCGACAGCAGGCTCGCGTTCATAGCGAGCGCGGGAACGTTCGCGACGGCGGGGGGTAGCTCTCGTTCTTTTACCTTCTTGCGCACCATTCATTTCGCCGCTCGTCTTCTCGCCCAAGATCATGGCGACAAGCGTGCAGAGAAGGATCTTGATGTCCAGCCAGGGCGATGCATGCATGATGTACCAGATGTCGAGCGCCGCCTTGTCTTCAGGCGAGATATCGCGTCCGCCGTTGACTTGCGCCCAGCCTGTCAAACCCGGCCGCACGCGCAGCCGCAAGTCCCTTTCCTCGCCTTGAGGCTGATCGACCGGGAGAAGCGGGCGAGGGCCGACAAAGGACATCTGCCCCATCGCGATGTTGTACAGCTGGGGAAGCTCATCAAGCCAGGCTTCTCCGCAGGAAGCGGCCGAGTTTCGAAGAACGCAGATGATCGGGAATCCGATTTCCCGATGCGTCGTGGCCCGCACGCATGGTGCGGAACTTAAATAGCCTAAACGGATGACCGTACCTTCCCGGCCGCTGCTGCCAGAAGACAAGCGGGAACCCGACGTCGATGGCAACGAGCAGAACCACGAGCGCCATAAGGGGTGCAAAAGCTAACGCGAGAAAGATCGCGGCAATGGCGTCGATTGCCCGCTTGATAGAGTGATATCGCCCCGGCAACACATGCTTACTTTCCTCTACGATCGGAGACGTCGAGTTCTCATCTGCGGCAGAAACAGTCTTTACGCTTGATGCCCGCTCGCCGCGTAAGCCAAGACGTCTCGACCAACCAATCGATCTTGATGGCCGAGTCACGCTCTAATGCCAGAAGTGTGTCGCGCGCAGTTCGGGAAAGCTGTTCGAATGGTTGCATCACGACGATCCGTTCCACGGTCACTCCGTGAAGTTCAAGATCGGCAATGACTTGAAGCAGCTCTTCGGGAGCCCCCAGGATCTTGTGCAGCCGCAGCAACGCGACCGCGCAGCTCTCGTCGAGAGAGGATACCCACTATGGCAAATCTAGCCGGAGCGAACTCGTCGACCGACCGTAGGTAAAGCTCGGTCAGGTCATTCACACCCACGACAAGCACATGCTCCGCCGGCTTCTGCGACTCGCCGGTTCGCCAATATCGTTTTCCACCTTGCCGCTCGTGCCTGAGGCGAAAAGCGATCCTGGTCCCCACCATGGCGGCAACAAGCAGGAACCACTGAATCGCCGGTACCGAACGCGGAATGCCTTCCAGTCTAGTGAAGACAAAGCTTGCCGAAACCGCGAAAACCAAAATGACCGAAGCACCGGCAATCACGCGCAAAGCATCGTTCAAATCGGTATAGCGCCACACTGTCTGGTGCAGGCGCGCCGTGGTGATGACCACATGCGCCGACAATCATGCAAAGCAATGCATAGGGGATCGCCCCTTGAAGCCTCGCGACTGAGGCGACGAAATTGTCACGAATAAAAAGAGCTAAGAATGGCGTTAACGCGACCCAGGTAAGGTCGACGCCGAACCGGATAAGCTTTCGCATCCCCCTTTTCCGCCCCTTCTAGTTAACCAAACGTTAGGCAATCGTTCTTTAGCAGTCAAGGCAACTACGCGTCGCCTAAACGCGTTCGAAAAAGCTCTAAGAGGTTTGCGTTTACAACTAATGGTTGTCAACCGTTTGACGTTCAATCTGTAGGTCGTCAAACCAAACGGACCCGGAAATGAATTGTTCGGACGCCCAGCGGGCGTCGAAGTTGAGCCACACATATTGAGCGGGACAGCCATCAGCCTCCGGCACAGTGAAAGAGAAGTCAAAATCAGCTCCACGTCGGCGCATGTCCGGTGATGGGCGGACTTGCCCCAATCTCGGTCGCTTCCTGATTGACACAGCTAACATGCCAGCGAAGGCCCCGCTGACTGACAATGTCCACCTTTTCCTTTCCTTGAAATCGATAGCTGCCGGGAGCAAGCCAGATAAGCTGCCTGACGTCCAGTGAATCCACGCGTTCGCCTCCAAAATTCATGAAGAGCGCGTGATCTCCCTCTTTATCGGGTCGCGCCGCAATTTTGAAAGTAACCCCTGATCCTTGGGTGACGCCAATCGAACGGCGAGCCAGAGGGGGGAACCTCAAAGTCGCCGTTGAACAGTCGGCCAATTTTACTCAGTTGCGCCGGCGGCAGGAATTGCAGCCACGTGTAGTAAGCTAGTTCGTAAAGTTTGTGGTCAATGAGCACCCTGAGGTACCCTTGAAGGTCCGTGGCGGTCGGGGGTGTCGGCGTATTTTTTAGGCTCAGCAAGAATTCAAGAGGCGTCCGTGCGTCTGAGACATTAGCCGGAAGCTGATCAAGAAAATCCGACCGCCATGGTGGATTGGCTTGCCAGAAGCTGCTTCAGGTCGCTGCTTGCATCCTTATTCTCGGCAATGTTTCCCAATATCGGCATCACGTACGGTGCCACGTCAGATCGGGTCCTGAGCAGCGTATCGGCATATCGTATTGCCGCTGGATAGTCCTGCTTCTGGTAGCTCTTCTGCATCATCCAGTACGATTGCTGCGCTTTCGTGCAGTGAGCGGCGAACAGCGGCCTGCATAAGCACTTCGGTCCGCTTTTCGTTGTCGTCTTGAGAGAGCAGACCAAGAATGCGAAACGCGCGCGCATTGAGGGGATCATTACGAAGCGCTTGTTCGCTCCAATTGCGACCTTCAGCCAAAACTTGCGAATTACGGATACCAGGTTGTGATCTCTCCGCCTCGGGCGCCGATAGCAATATTAGATCCGCTGCTCAGGAAGACTCTGACTTGCCTGATTACTAGGGTCAAAGACTGGAGCCACCTTGGCTTCGGCTAGATTCAACAGCGCAGTCGGCTCCGCTCGATCGTAGACGTATGGCCGTTTCCGGTCGGGCATCGGCAAAATAGGCGGCTAGACTTCTCGTTGCGACTTCCCAAACCAGGAACAAAGTAAGGGCGGCAAGAATGCCAAGTCGGATCAGTCGGAAACGCGACGACCCGCTCGCTCCGTTGACCGCAAAGCTGCCGGGTAAGACATTCATCTGTCTACGGTGCACATCCCAATGTGATCGAGTGTCATTGTCTAGCGTTAAAGCGTGATCCTAGCGAACAACGACGAAAGGATCCGCTGCAAAAGTCCTCTGTCATCAAAATCCGACGACAAGTGGGAAATGCCAGCCCCACTGTAACTCCTGCCGCGATTCCAACGGTGGTTCGGTCCACGTCTGTTCGATTGTCGCACGAGTATTCTCCTTTTCTCGAGTGCGCGATGGCGATAGACGGAGCGACCGATCGTACATCTCGCGACGCTCCTGGGTCTTAAGGTCATTCCAGGCACGCGTCACTCTGGCGGCAAACACTGCCCGCTCGCCGCGGCGGTCATGGTCCGGATGTAGCCACCGAAGAAGGAGGGCCATATTACGCCTGAGTTCGCCAAAGGTTGCCTCCGGTCCTGCGCCCAGCACGCGATAACTGTCGGCGTTTGGATAGAGCATGACCTGCTCAATGAAAAACATGGCCGCATTGCGAACCACGTCGCGGGCCCGCCCTGCACGATTGAGCTGCCTGGCTCGTCGCCTCATCGTCTCCCGACACGATGCGGAGCAAGATTAGCACGTCCTCCGGGAGTGGGGCTGATCTGACAGATCGCACCTGTGACGGGAAATGCAGGAGATCGATAGCATGCTTCACGGCCCCCGAACGGTCCATCACACGCTCTCAGAAGTGTTGGTAAGCTGGGGTTGAGGTTTGCCGCGCTCGATGAGCTGTACAGAGAGACCACGCGGATCTGCTTCTGCTCCATAGCCATAGCCATAGCCATAGCCATAGCCATAGCCATATTCATAACCGCCGAACTTGGCGTCGTATTGGGTCAGTACCGCACCTAAGAGGAAACCCCGCGAAAGCTGTAAGCGCCTGATGGAGCCACGGACGAGCGCCTTTCGTGTTGTGCCGGCACCGACGACGAACAGCGTCGCCGATGCGGCGCTCGATAACAGTTGTGCGTCGGCCAGGCCAAGTACAGGTGGTCCGTCGATGACAATGAGATCAAAAACCTCCAAGCCGATCGATAATAATGAGACGAGGCGGGAGCCTCCGAGAAGATCCGCAGCGTTTGGAGGTAGCGGACCAGAGGCGATAAAAGCCAAAGTAGCAATCTCCGTTTTCTGCATGGCCTCAGGTGGCGTGCACGCGCCGGTCAGGTAATTGCTAAGCCCAACCGAATTGTCACAACCGAGTTTGACATGCTGACTGGGATTGCGAAGATCCGCATCAATCAAAAGGACTTTGCGGCCCAAACTGGCGAAATGTCTGGCGATGGCATTCGCTGTAAGTGACTTACCCTCGCCCGGTCCGGCGCTCGTGATCGCCAACACTTTGGGCATACCAGTCTCCGTCGTGAACTGGAGGGCGGTGCAAAGAGAGCGGTGGGCCTCTGAGAGAGGCGGATCGCGGATCAGTAAGCTGGCTTTCGACCTTACGAACCTTGGGAATTGCCCCTAAAACTGAAAGGCCCGTAATGGTTTCAACCTGTTCGGCGGTGCGTATTTTATCGTCGAGGTGCTCAAGCAGCATGGCGACGGCAATTCCAAGACCCAGACCAAGCGCGAGAGCCTTAAGGAGATTTTGGGTTAGTGATTGCGAAGATGGAACCCCGGCCACCGCTTTGTCGATGATGAACACATTGTTGGCGGTGGCACCGCTGGCAACGTCAACTTCCTTGTAGCGCTGCAACAAGCTAGTATAAAGCTCTCGATTGGTATCCACCTCACGCTTTGCCATATTATATTGTACGCTTTGTTTCTGTAGCTGCAGCAAATCCTTTTTTAGACTTTCGACCCTAGTCTTCGCCTCATTTTCTCTGACCACGGAGGTTTCATATGCCGCCTTGAGTGACTTTTTGAGAGTCTCAACCTGATTGGCAAGCTGCCGATTTATTTCTTCAATTTTCGCGCTGAGATCGACCATAGCCGGATAGGCCGGCTTGAAGGTTTTCAGTTTCTGCTGATACTCAATCGTGAGGTCGGTGCGCTGCTTCAACAAGTCAGCGATCGCCGTGTCAGAGAGTAGTTGTGGCACATTAATGTCGTCCGCCTTCTCGGCTTGGCGCCAAAGCTCCTCGTTTTTGATGCGTTCTGAGGTGAGGGTCGCAAGCTCGTCGTTGGCGCTGGCGAGGTTGCTCTCAGCGCTTGACGTTTTTGCCTCTACGTCCACGGCGATGATCTGCTGCTTCTGCGCTAACTCGACAAGACCTCTCTCGGAACTCTCCACCCGCTGCTTCAACTGCTTGATCTTATCCTCGAGAAACACTTTGGCAGATTCATTGGCCTGGAACCTTTTGTCGATGGTGGCAGCAATGAACGCATCGGCATAGGCATTGGCGATCCGCTGCGCCCGATTCGGGTCGGGGTCAGTGAAGGTAATGTCAATCAGACGCGAGTTGGGGACTGAGCTTACGGCTCGATTGCCCAACACGATGCCAGTCGCCCAATCCTCCGCAGCAGTTTCGTCGACTGACGCACCCGTCGAAGAAGGCGCTAGTCCCATTAGTCCCTTTACAGCCTCGACAATCGAAAATGCTCTAGGCTTTAAGAAATCATCGTCAGCTCCGAGCTTGAGCGCCGATGTCACGCGCGCCGCCATCGCCCGCCCTTCGAGAAGCTCGATTTGCGTTTGCATGAATTCGTAGTCCGAATAACTCGGTTCAATACTCGCCATTCTCCACCACCTTTGCCTCGTGCTCGATCTGGATGCGAACCGTCGAGACATAAAGCGGTGTCTCCATCAGCGTTCTCACCGCGCTGATAACAATGAAGGCAGCTGCGATGGCGAGGATGAGCCATTTGCGCTTATTCAGAATGCGCAAATACTCGCGGATGTTCAGACCGGATTGCTCCGACTCATCGCCCAAGCTCGCCCCATACGGCCCATACAAAGCCAACCGGCCATAGGGATCTCGTAAGGCGGGAACGGCTTCACCAACCGGGACGAGTTGGCGGCCGCTTTCCGGATTTCCTTTTGGCACGTTGTTCATGGGTTCCGAGGACCACTCGCAGCGAGTGCGAAACGCAAAATCAAAAGAAGGCAAAGACACCGGCAACGGGCAGGGCTTTGAGGAACATCTGGTACGCTCCTTTGATCGCCGACTTGCCGGCTACGATGGTATCGCCCGACTGGAGGATCGGATCAGCGGCTCGCCCATCCTGAATTTCAGAGACATCAAACTTTGCCGCCATGGTTTGCCCGCCTCTTTTTCTCACCACGAGCGCGGTCTGATCGGAACTCTCTTTGAATCCCCCGGCCTTCGCCACTATCTGTAAGAGGGTAGTTTCGCCCGTCAGCGGATAAACTCCGGTCGAGGCGATGTCCCCTGTCACGATCACGGTTCGGCTTTTATATTCTTTTATTGTTACCCTCACTTGCGGATTTTGCAGATAGGTGTCTAGTTTTGAAGTGAGGTCTGTCTCTAGTTCCTCCGCCGTTTTCCCAGCGGCTGGGATTTCCCCGATTAGAGGTAACTGCAGGCTTCCATTCTCGCCTACTTCTACCGTTCCCGAAAGGTCGGGAACGCCGAACACCGAAATATCGAGAACGTCGAGCGGTCCGATCGCATAATCTTTAGAACTCGATATCGTAGTGGGTGGGTGCGCGGGGGCCGCTCCGTGCGCCACTTACCGCTCGAGTTTGCTGCGACGGCGAAACCGCATCCTGCGCCTTCTGTTGTTTCGTGCTGGCCGCTCCACCACCACTAAAAGGGCTCCCAACCTCAGCAGCACCAGCCGCTGGAGCTAGCAGCAGACCAACGATAACGAGCACTCGACCCCAGTGTGCCATTTCGTCCCTCCGCCGCATACTGCGCGACTTTAGCCTGCTAGCTCCCGCAACTTATGTCCTACGGACACCCCCGCTTGGCGGCTTGTACGCAGTGCGGAAACTCGAGACCATCATCAAAGCTGAAAGCGCCTTTCTTCCCCTGTCTCATCCTCTCCCCTGCCCCATCAGCTTAGACGATTCCTGCGGACGTCGCACATGCGGACGCAACTAGATTTGACGGCGGCTCATTGAGCAGCATTCCCCTCGGTCGCGTCATCACCAAGTGTTCGGCCTCAATGTCGCCGACACGCTTTGACGCAAGCTCCCGCCCCTCACTCAAGTTCGGAGGGCGCCGTCCCACGTCATGGGCGTCCGTTGCCAGAATATGCGCATGTCCCTCGTCAAGCATCCGTTCGGCCCAGTATCGCGCATTTCGACCGAAAGCACCAGCGAGAGAGCCAGCGGTGAGCTGCATCCAGACCCCCGCGTTAGCCAGGCGTTGCACCACTTGGTAGTGAGAATTGATCCAGCTTAGCCGCTCTGGATGGGTGAGAACCGGAACGTAGCCCGCCACCAAAAGGCTGAAGAACAGGTCTTCCAATCGCGGGGGCGCAACATGATGTGGGGGCTCGACCAGCACGTAGCGCGTATCATCGAGGGAAAGCAAATGGCCGGAGCGCAGCTCGCTTACAAAATTTGGCACGATGTGGTTATCGGCGCCGGGGACCAAGCAGTAGCGTGATACCTTCCCTGTCGAGGACCTGCTGAAGCTGTGCGGTCGCCTGGCGGATCTGGGGGCCAGAGTTATGGTAGAGGCCCGGAAGAATATGCGGCGTGCAGGCGACGACTGATACACCATCTCGCACGAAAGCTCTGGCCATGGCGATCGAGACCGAAAGGTCGGCGGCGCCGTCGTCAATGCCGGGCAGAATGTGGCAATGCAGATCGATCATAGCTTAGGACTTGCTCCGCTTCAGGCGGTGCTCGCATTCTGGTCTTGAGGTCAATCCTCACGCTTCTCCTCGAGGGCACGTGGCTGCGTGCGCTGCAATCCTCACTTCTTCTTCGGTGGCGCGGGAACGTTCGAGGATTTATCCTTACCGCGCGACGAGGTCGGCGCTAATGGCTTGGTCCACTCCTCAGGCCATCCAGCATCGGCTCCCCAACGTTGCTCAGCAGGAAGCGGCTGTGCCTCTGAGGAGGCTAATGGTGACGGCAGCGGCAGAGCTGTCGGTTTTTGGACTGACGCAACTTCCAGCCTGCGCGTGCGGCGATGCTGACTCCTCTTTGTGCTCGTCCGCAGCTCCTGTTCGCCCTCGAGGCGGTGATCGGCGGTTCGATCAACAGGGCGCAGGCAAAGGCCATGACGGCCATCATCGCGCCAGTGCGCAGCGGGTAGTCGAAAAAGGAATGAGCGACGAGAAGGGCTACGATCAGCGTCGACGCGCGGGCCAAGGTCCAATCAAGCTCGCTCGCGTAGATCGGGGCGCTTTCGCCAAATCTCCACCGACCGCTTGGCTAGCCACAACCACGAACATTCCTGCAAGAACGAGTCCTACAATGCCGGTGTTGAGCCAAAGCTCGAGGACGTCATTATGCGCATGGTTCGCATAGGTATTGAGCATCGCGTCTTGCGGCTTCTCGAACATGGCGTAAACCGGCACGAACGTTCCGAGCCCAGAGCCAAATGGCATGTAGGCTATGGCGGCCTCGATCGTGTTGCGCGCGAAAGGCACTCGGGCATCTTGAAGCGGGTCCACCGCGAACCTCTCCATGATGCGGTAAAGCGCGAACTGAACGGAAAATAGTACGACCACTGCGCACGCCGCGAAGATCAGTTTGCTGCTCGAGTTGCTCTCAGATCCCTCGCGCCGATTTGAAATGCCAAGGGCCAAGGCGCCAAACAGGGCGATGATCGTGAGGCCAAGGCCGAAACGAGAACGCGCCATGGTCTCACCGGCCACGAGGACGACCAAAAGCATAAAAGCCCCGATTATCGCCACGATGGAGGTGGTATCGTACGCACTCCGGCGACGCTTCCCCGCGCTCGAGCCGACCGCGTGCACGGCCCATGCGGCAGCAAACAGAAGTAAAGCATAGAGGAGAGCAGCAAAATGATTCCTGTTGGCAAAGAATCCGACAGCCTCGTCTACATTGGTGAAGGCGAAAAAGCGTAATGCGCTCTCGTGTCCCTGAGCGACCTGCAGCAACCCCAAGAACACACTAACAACGCCGACGGCGAGGAATACCAAGCTCAGCCAACGGCGCGGGCGATAGGAGAGCAGTAAGGTGGCGATAAAAATGCCGACGGGCGGAATGAGTGACAGCGCGCTTAGCCATGTTTCATGGGGTGAGACGCTGAGTGGCATCCAGGGGATTTGGATATCCAGTATCTTAAACGTCTCGGCAGACACTTCCCTGTTGGGCAAGGCGGTCCATAGCCATGGCGGCAGCGGGATCAACTGAATGAGCGGAATGAGCACGATGACGGCGCAGAAGCACAGTGCGATACGCATCTGCTTCGTCAGCGGGACCTCAAATAGCCGCCAGAGAGCAACGAGCAGTAGGGGGATCGAAACGAACTGCAGGATGGCATCGGAAAGAAAGCCGCCGCGGGTCCCGCCCCCTAGGATGAGGCTGGCGACAACGACGACAGCGCAAAGGAAAAACAGAAAATCGGTTTGCGGGAACCAACGACCGCCGGTAAGCCCTGACAGCCCGACGTGGTCAAGGGCTGGCAGCTTGAACTTTCTTTTTGTGGTGCTCTTCCTCAAAGCAGCCAACGGCAGCGCAGATCCCGACGGCCGTTCCCGCCGCCGCGGCACCGATAAGCCAGTATGGTATAGCCCTCCTGCACGCTGGCCGGAACTCCTTGGTGTCCGCGACTTCCCCGGGGTGGTCGTGGACGGTGTAGACCCTACCAGGTAGGACCTCGACCTCGCAATCGGGATAAATGATCAATCCATGGCCGGTGTCATTCGCCATGACCAAATCGCCCGGGATGCCCTCAGCGTCACTGACCACTGGGCGGTAACCGGTTCCATCGCGGTTCAGGTAAATTTGTGAGTGTTGCACGTGCACGATGGCCTTGGCCGACGCAGCCGAGTTGAGCAAGACTGCAGTAATAGCTGCAAGCACTGCCAGACGATGCATATCGGACCCCCGGGGGCCTATGGCCGACTCTTTGTAGCGCTATTCTTATCCGGGAACGGTGCCTTATTCCAATCAATCCAATTTCCGGTTGCGAGATTTTGCGACCTTGTGACGCAAATGTCACAGCAAAAGCCGGCTGGTCCCGCAAAATGACGTTCGGTTAGTTAGCTACGGAAGTGCGATGTCACCCGAATCACTACGCTGCAGGAGACGCGCATTTCCAAATCGAAGCGTGAGTTCCGGATCGAATGCGCATCATCTTTCTCAATCGCTATTTCTATCCAAGCCAAGCGCCTACCGGCATTCTGCTCTCCGACCTTGCTTTTGCTCTGAGCAAACGAGGGGCGTCAGTGGTCGTCATTACCAGTCGCTTGACCTATGAGGAGAGCGACACCCTGCTACCGCGGCGCGAGACGATTCGTGGCGTCGATGTTTACCGCGTGTGGACAACACATCGCGGCCGATCCGGGTTTCTGGGACGTAGCCTCGATTACGTGTCCTTTTTCTGGGGGGCGGCTTGGCGCTTGTGGCGCCTTGCCCGTCCCAATGATGTCGTTGTCGTCAAGACCGACCCGCCCCTACTGTCGGTGCTGGCTGCGCCCATTGTCTGGCTCAGAGGTGCGCGGCTTGTGAACTGGCTACAAGATATCTTTCCCGAAGTGGCCGAGGCGTTGAAGGTCGGAGGGCCCTTCGGAGAAGTCGCCTTCAGGCTCATTCGACCCCTGCGAAACTGGTCATTCGGTTTCGCACGCCTCAATGTGGTGGTGGCTGGAGGAATGGCCGAGCACTTAAGGGGAGAAGGCATCGCTCGCGAAAAGATCCGGATCATCTCCAACTGGTCTGGCGGAGCTCCCATCGCGCCAATCGCTGCACCAGCAAATGAGCTTCGCAAAAATTGGGTGCTCAATGGCCGGTTCGTGGTTGGTTATGCGGGGAATCTCGGACGTCCCCATGACATCGATACGATCATCGAGGCGATCACCTTGGTGCAGGAAGTTGCGCTCGAATCGCCTCCGAACAATGTCGCTCAGCGGATCACATTTGTCTTTATCGGTGGTGGCATTCAGCGTGCGAAGCTCGAGCGGGAAGTGCTGCAGCGACGATTGGCGAACGTGCGCATGTATCCGTATCAACCCCGAGAGCGGTTGGCCGAAACCCTGAGCGTCGCCGATGTCCACCTGATCAGCCTTAACCCCAAGCTCGAGGGTTTATGCGTTCCGAGCAAGTTTTACGGCATTGCCGCCGTAGGCCGACCATCGCTTTTCATAGGCGCGGCGGACGGTGAGATCGCGCGACTCCTCGATGAGGCCCGCTGCGGCTTCACCGTGGCGGTTGGTGACAGCAAGGCGTTAATGGATCGCATTCTGCAACTGGCCGGGGATCCGAAACTCTGCGCAGACATGGGCGCGCGTGCCCGCATGACCTTCGAGTTGCATTGGGAAAAGGATCGGGCGATCGATGAATGGCTGAACGTCCTGAATGCTG
>CAWFLU010000011.1:0-569131 GCA_963816805.1 uncultured Alphaproteobacteria bacterium | reverse complement strand
CTACCGGCAATAACTATTTTCGCGAGGGCATGCTATTCGGCCATGCCCTGCCGACGAATTCGTTTGCCTATCAGTATCTTTACAACCAGGAGCCGGGCACCAGCGAAACATCGCGCTTCCCTAGCGACTTCATCAATGGACCAATCGTCATAAACTCCATTTACCGCCTCGGCGAACGTTTGAAGCTCACCGTGCCGGAGAAGATCACCCCTGCCCAGCGTGATCTCATCAAGTCCATGTACGCCCATGTCGGGCTTAAGGATGACGATCCAGGAGGAGCATTGGGTGGAACCGAAGCCGAGCCAACGCTCAAGGTTCCCCACATTCTGATTGATGGTTCCAATTCCATGAGCATCCTCATGGCCTCGACCCGCGTGTACGTCAACGAAGGCATGGCGCACGATCTGTGGGTGACCACCTGGGCTCTTAATCCCTTCGACCTGAAAGAAAGTATTCGCCGCGACTTCAAGCCAGCCGAATTCGACCTCATCGGCACAGCCCGCAAGGATCCGAACAGCCCGTGGATGCAGACCGAGAAGAGAATGCCGAACATGGCGCTCTTCCTCGCCACCTTGGATCTTTTCCCGCTTAAAGACGCTATAGAGATCGACCGCGCCGGAACGCCCAGAAAAGACGGCAAGAATTACCTCACCACCGATGCCGAGACGCTGAAGCAAGGGAAGATTGTGTTCGCCGACAATTGCGCGTCCTGCCACAGCGGCAAGCGGCCGAACCCGATGCCGGCCAACTCAGCGCAGCAAAAGCAGGCATGGAGAGAGCTCGTCTTGCGCGATGACCTTCCTCGTCGACAACTACCTGTCAGACGATCAACGCCATCCTCAAGTATAGTGCGCACCAACGCACAACGAGCCATGGGCACGAACGCGATGGGTGGGCACACTTGGGGCCAGATGTCGAGCCAGACCTACAAGGATGAGCGGGTGCCGACCGAGCTTCTGCAGGACCAAGACACAAACGGCAAGCCTATCCCGCTATATGACCCGCTGACCGGAAAGAACGACATCAAGTTCGAGGCTCCCGCATCCTTCTATCGCACGCCGACGCTTGTCAGCGTGTGGGCCACAGCGCCGTATCTCCACAATAACGCCCTCGGTATTTACACTGGCGATCCCTCCGTCGCTGGCCGCATGGCGGCCTACGAAGATGGCATGACAAAGCTTCTCTGGCCTGCGAAGCGCCTCGGCATAAAATCCATGAAGGTGACCACTGAAGACAGCGCGCTGCCGCCCACGGTGACCCAGCAACTCGCGGAATTCGTGCCCGGCTTGGATGTGAGCCTGCTGCGGGTACCTAAAGGGACCCCAATCAACCTCTTCATGACCATCCACCCGAAAGACCTTAAGGCAGTTGTGCAGGCCTATGTGGACGGGGTCTTGCAGGGTGCGCCAAAAGAGAAGTTCGCCGAACTTCAGCCTCAAAACCACGCTGCGGCGCTTCAGCGTGTGCAAGAGAAAATGCTGGAAGTCAGTCTCTGCCCGGACTTCATCGAGGATCGCGGACATACCTTTGGGCGAGATCTCAGGGTGACCAGGATAAACGCGCCCTGATCGAGTACATGAAGTACTTCTGAACGCCCCCAATATTAAACGCCTCGTGCACGACGGGGTGCTTGCAGAGGAAAGGACACTCCTTGTAGATCGCCTGTCGCTTTTACCACTCGCGGGCGCGCTGATCTTGACTGCGTCGGTTGCCATGTCGGCGAACAAGTCTCCGGCGCCGATCTCTGTCGTGATGAAGAGCATCAGCTACGACCCGAAAAGTGTGGAGGTTCCCGTCGGCGGCTCGGTCGTTTGGACCAATAAGGCGTTCTCAAACCACACCGCCACTTCTGAGGATGGCCAGACCTTCGATACCGGGGAGATCAAGCCAAACGAATCGTCGAACCCAGTGAAGTTCGATAAAGAGGGCGAGTTCAACTATCACTGCAAGATACACGGCAAAACGATGAGCGGTGTGGTGGTTGTGAAGCCCGCCGCGCGGTGAATTGATCACGCAACGAGGCTCATTTGCGATAAGTCGATTGGCGGCAAGAGAGAGGCGTGAGTGTCGAAGCTGCGGTTCTGGCTCGTGCCTTTCGCGTTGACGGCCTCTGTCCTCTGCTCGGCCCAGGCTCCGCTTCCCGAACCGGTCACCGATCAGGAGACTGAGCTCGGGCAGCAGATGTATAATGAGCTCAGGGCGAAAGGGGAGATGGTTGAGACTTCTCCTCTGTATGACACACTGAAACCGCTGGCGGACCAATCGCGCTACCCCCATCCGTTCAAGTTCTACATCGTCCACGAACCACATCCCAACGCCTTCGCGACGCCGGGTGGCAACGTCTATGTGGTAGATTCCCTGCTGTACTTCGTGAAGAACACAGAGCAGCTCGCGGGAACGCTATGTCATGAAGTCTCCCACACAATCCACAAGGACAGCGTCGAGCTCATGGCGAAGTCGAACAAGAATCAAACGGCATGAGATCGAGGCGGCGATACTACTGGGGCCCACGCGCGCCCACATTCTAGCCATCGCCCTGCTCGGACAACTTCACTCGCTGAGCTACTCGCGTGAGGCCGAGTCAAATGCTGATGTGACCGGAGCCGACATTTGCGCGGCGGCGGGGTATAACCCTTGGGGGTTAGTCTGGCTGTTTAGGGAGTTCCAAAACGCCGATCCCAATCAGCTCCCCTCACTTCTGTCGGACCATCCCGCTAACGGCGAGCGGATAACGACACTCAGAGAAGCACTACCGCGATAACCCCTCCACCTTTGCCAAATTCAATCAGGATCCACAATCGGCCACGCCATTCGGCGTGCCTAAAGACGCCCCCGAGCAATTTTTGCGTTAGGGCGGCAGTGTCCCTATGTCCGCTTATCCAAAGCTGACATTCGCACTCCCGACTTGTGCCAATGCTATTGTTAGCGCTCGCCGTTGCGCTGATAAGCTCGCGGTCATCGATCAGCTAAGACCTTGCGTAGATAGCCCGACGCTTGCTCTACGGCGCCCCGCGCCGCTGAGGGCTTTCGCCCCTTGGCCATCGCATACGTGCGCCTTGACCGCTTGGACGAGTCCGCTATCTGGCACTTAGCGGACATCGATGTTGAAGATGCAGCATGTCTGCTGTCTGGGGATAAACGGACATCCCCGATCCGCTCTCTAGTGTCCGTTAATGACCCACAGCAGACATGTTGCCAAAGCGCAGGGCGCCCAGGGGCGTCGCGTACCGGCGCTCCTGGAAGTACTGAAGTCCCTTGTTTTCCGGTTTGCAGCTTCGATCTATTGGGCTCCCAAGGTAGACAGGGGCATGTTCCTGCCAACTCCACGATGCGTGGCAACCACCGTGCACACACAACAGCGGCGGCCGCTGCGCCGCGTCTTTCTGCGTTGTGGTAAATCGTTCGACGCGCATGCCGTCGATGTCAGACTGATCGTGATTGATACAGGGCATTCCAGGAATGGTGTTCATGCTCTGTGCTCTTTAGAAGGGGAATTGCCGTTGACCCATCTGGACGGTGACCCACTTTACTTCCGTCCACTCGTCTCCATAGAATGGCGGCCCCCTTCGCGACCTGCGGGCACGATACCGCCTATCCCCCGCGTTATTAATCAGCACCGTCGTGTCGGCGGAGCTTACGGCCGCGGCAATGATCGAATTCCGATCTGTGACGTCGAGCTTTACCGGTGCGATCCCGCCGATATCAAAGCCATCGACGTTCCGCACGCCGGCGTAGACCTTTGCGGCGCGCGCCTTACAAAACAGGCGAATTACTTTTTGTAGCCAACGGAGTAAACGCCTTTTTGTAGCCAACGGAGTAAACGCCAATGATTGCGCCCGATGCGTCTTTGATCGGCTCATAGCCGGTGATGCACGGTACGCCCATAACCGGTGCCTCGCCGTAGAATGGTTTACCTGCGTTGATCGAGTCGAGGGCCGGGCCGCCCAGTTCGCTTCCAAGCGCTCTCGGCAAAGTCGTTGCAACGCGAATATATTCGTCGGCCCCGCCCTTCACGAACAGCGTCGCCGCCATCCCTTCGCCGCCCTCCTTCGCGACCTTATCGACCACGGGGTTGTTGTTCATCTTGGTCGAGCCGAAATACAAAGCAGGGACGTCCTTTCCGCCAACGGCTTCCTTTCCTTCAATCTTTGGCGCTCCTAGTTCCGCGGTTTGATCTTTCAGTGCCTGCATTGATTTCGCGACGCTTGCATCCTGAGCATTGGCAGCGCTTGGAATCAGCAGCGCAGTCGCAAGGAATGCTGCGAAGAAGCTCATCACTATCGGGTTCATTTAGTTTCTCCCTGATTTGAGCGGCGGGTTCGTGCCTGATGCTTCAGGTGGCAAGGTGCCTTCCTCACGGGCAAGTGAGTACCAGCGCGCCGCAGCTTCGAGCCAGTGGGAGCGCTGATCAATATCCTCCAGTATGACTGCCTTGCGACAGCAATCCTTGGCGCGACGGCGATAGTCTCTCGCATTGGTGGACATCATGCCCGCATAACCCAGGGTCACACTGATCCAGCCCGCCGGAGCGTCACACAGCAAGACGCCGGCTCCTCGGGTAAAGTGGGAAGAAGGCTCGGAGGCGGCTTGCCCGATCTTGTCGCGCCTTGCTTACACTTGCTGCAATCGCTAAGGCGAGAGACTGGTTTGGATCGCCTGACTGTCCCAGGTGGGAGGACGAACTAAGCGTGGCCGTAGAGGGCAAGGAAATCCTCGTAACGCTGCCGGGGACCAATTGCACCGTCACGTACTTCAAACGGGACGGCGCGTTTGGCTTGCTTGCAAAAGACATCTGCAGCCGACCCAGCGCGGCCAACTCTAGAAGCAGGAGTTGATGATGGGGGTGTTAGAATTGTAATCGCACGGGCTCCAATAGGGATCGTTTGCCCGTTGGAGGTCTGGCATTCCGCGCATCCGCATTTCGGCATGGCGCTCGTAGGTCGAGACGGCAGCCTGATGGCGACGCATGGTGGGCTCTTTGCCATAGTCGGCCAAGGCCGGCGCCGCTGAGGCAGCGACCAAGGCAAGCGCGATAAGAACTTTCTTCATTGTCGGGCTCCATGATTGGATGGTTTCTCTTAAATGGCTCGTAGCGAAAATCGTCCACGACCCATCGCACAGGTAGGGCTGAGGTTTCCCCGCTGCTGTGCTGAGTTTGCTATTGATATCGCGCGCTTGCGCCGATCGTCCGAGCGGAAGGGCGCCGCGACCTAATATTAGGGCGTCAGCCGAAGCCAACGCCCTGGAACTTAAAGTCGCGTGAAACCGTCGAGATGCCTAACTTGCATGGTGCTCACGTTCAGCGCCGCGGACGCTTCCCTAGATAATATCGGCTGCCTCGCGATATCGGCAAAGCGGGTTCGCAAACTCGAGTGCAGGAGTGAGCGAGGCGGAATCTCGCGCAGCCGTACGGTGGCGTACGGCGGGTCCATGCCGGAGCGTAAGGCGTCCCGTTATGCCGGTCCAGGCGACTCCGGGCCTCGTAATTGGTGTGGGGTGTCCCACCCCAGGGTCACCCGTTCCACCCCTCAGCGACTTAGGGTCACTGGCGCCAGGCGGACTGTCCCGTCCGGTTATGATCAGGTAAACTTGGTTCGGACCACAGTTCCAAGCCATGCGGCCGCTGCCCTTTGGCTTCCATGTACCCCAGCTATCTTCACGCAGATCCCTGGTCATCTGGGAAATGTCGGTTGAAGGGTGTGCGGATCGCCGTTCCCGAAAAATACAGGAGATGGAAATGACCAAGTCAAATCTCGTGCTGGTCGCAGCCGCAGCAGCTCTTACGTTTGGCGTCATGGGCAACACCGCCACACCGAATTTGCCACTTTCGAAGAGCGACAGCTTAATCGCTGGCGACGAGGGGGCGCCGAGCAACACCTCGACAGACGAGAACGCCGAGGACTCGGCCAAGATGGGCAAGGAAGAAGGCACCCACACTGGAACTAACCTCGGCGCCACGCCGGAAAGCGACACCAGTAAGATCGATCAGCCGGCCCGCAGAAATATCCCGAGTAATAGTTCGGACGATAAAGATGCCCCCAAAGAGTGAGTTATCTGCTCTCGTCAGCGGGCCATCGCTCGAGATTTATCTCTCACCTAGACGTGGCACACGGGAAGCGTGTGGGTCGAACTCAAGCATTGGAGGAAGGCGTTTCTGCGCCAGCACGTAAGGGGTTAACCGCCGAGCAAGGCTTTGGCGCGATTATCGGCAAGTCGCGGCGCCGCCGAGAAGGTCTCAAGTGACAGCGATTGAACTGTTCCCTCTGGGGGCCGCAGCCACTGCATTTAGCGTTGCGCTCGCCACAGCGAGCGCGAGCTTCAGAACTCGAGCAGCCGCCGAGCTTTTCCGCCGCGGAGGTGTTGCCGCCGAATCTCCTCCACAGGCGCTACTACAGGCTGGACGAGCGCGTCGGGCTCGAGAACTCCCAATATGTATTCCGAGTGCACACGATTTGGGGTTCACTCGTCATCAGGGGCAGTGATCTCTTGCGCGTGCGCGCGAGGGAGATGGCGGCCACCGCGAGGCTGGAGCAAGTCAGCGGTCCTTGAGACTGCAACGATGTCGGCGGTCTCCACGGCGCTAAAGCCCGTGGAGACGGCTAAGGATCTCATCACTACGCCGGTCCAGACCGTCGGCGACACGGTGCGTGGCGTGGGCCATATTTTTGGCAGCGCTAACGCCGCCATGAACGCCGCCGATCCGCATAAGGAGGGCATCATCGCCTCAGTTACTGGCAGTAGCGCGGCGCGGCGGAAGCTCGCTTTTGACCTTGGGGTCGATCCCAATACGAGCTTCCCGCCGTTGTCGAAGCAGCTCACACGACTTGCCACTGCAAGCGCTTTTGGCGAGACGGGTGCCAACGTGGGGCTCTCTTTTATTGCGGGCCCCGCTGGAATCGCGATTGGCGCGACGGGGACAAGTAACAGCTTGCGTGAGGCGCTGCGCGACAAGACCGCAGCCGAGCTTGAGCGCGACGGTCGTCAGGTGCTCGCCAGAATAGGCGTAGCGAAGGCCACGATCGAGACCTTCTACGCCAATGCAATCCTGACGCCGACCGACAAGGCCATCATCGTCAAGGCGCTCGAAAGTCTTCACCGCGCGGGCGGGTGCAGTATCGCGTTTCGCGCCTCTGGCAATATGCTGATGGCCATGGTCATCGCGCTCGTGTCGCAATGGATGATCCAGTTTCCGGTGGCTTATGTGCTGTCGAAGCACACCGCACTGCAGGCGGACGGTCTGTGGTGGTCGTTTCCCGTCACCAACATTCTCGTTGCGCTGGTCTCGCTGGGCTGGTTCGCGCGTGGCAGCTGGAAGGATAAGCGCTTGACCGAGGAGGACCGCAAGGCCGCCAAGGTGACCGACGAAGTGATCATAGAAGAAGGTTTACGCTAGACCGAAGTCCGATCTTGGCACTATTCGGACATCCAACCCGCACCGACGAATGTCCGCTTTTGGGGGCAAAGCGGACGTGACTCGAGCTGGTCGTTATGTCGGCTAATGACCCATAGCGGACATGAACTCGCGACACGGTGGATTAGTCGCTGATCAGCTTCGTCGGCGAGGAAAAATACCGAGCCAAAGCCTGATGCAATGATCCACTGGGTTAGCTTTGGGGCGCCAATGGTGACGACCGAAACGCCTTCCAATCTTGCTCGGTTGCTTTTGACATGGCGTGCGCCGCGTTCACGAGCCAGTCCGCCTTGCGCTCACTCAAGTCGCGCAAAATTTTGGTTCGCTGATCAGGTGTCGCGGAGTGAAGATTTGCCGTCTCGCGTCCCATATCCCTCAGGATAAGCCGCTCGTCCCCACGCTTTGGGAACTGTGCAAGTTCGATTCTTTCACAGTGCGGGCCGATCCGGCGCACCACCCAGCCATCCTCGACGGTATAGTAGGGGTCCTTCTGCCGGACAGACCGCTTTACCAGCCGAATCGAATAGGCGTGATCCTTCTGTCGGTTCGCGACCCAGCCCCAGGCTGACGGCAACCACGCTTTTGCTTCGCGAGCAGCGAGGCCGCCACCGCATAAGGCGGTCACCACGTATCGTGGCCGACCAAGACTCCCCACTCCGGCGATACGGTGTGAGAATGCGATGTCTTGGACGCCATAAGGTAACGACTGCTTGAGCAGTCGACGAATGGCCTTCGGCGGTGATACGCGCGGCAGTTTGATAAGTTTGCTCCAAAATCGAGTTGGATCGCGCTCTGCACTCAAAGCCATCGCTCGGAGGTTAGGATGGCTCTCTTCGAGAATGAACGGTTTGCCACCTTCTTCGAGGTATTCAGAATACCCCTCGAGCACGGCCGTTGCTGCTTCGCCGGGATCGATGGCCAGCCCATTTTCGCGTTTTGCGAGGACGGCGCTCGTAACTAGCCGGGTGAGATCAACGGCATACGGCATACGGGCGACTTCATCGAAATCATTGACGCCCCAGACCAGTCTACCCTCGGCATCGCGCCAAGTTCCGAAATTCTCCACATGAAGATCCCCCACCCCCAGCACCCGGGGTGTCTTTGTAAGGTCAGCGCAGACCTCCGGCCACAGCGAAGCCCACCGATAGAAGGTCGCTCGCATAAACGCGAAGAGCGAGGCCGCCATCTCTTTGTGTTTCAGTTGGAGGTCGGTTTCGACCACAGCGACGTGCTTTTTGAGCCAACGCTCATAGTCGACAGTGGCCGTGACAATCGGTTCTTCCGACCTAACCATGCTTGCCCTGTACGCTTGGGTTTGAGGATTGATCGAAAAAGTTCACCTTACCAGCCGGTCTTGGAGCGTAGCTTACGCCCGATGTCCGCTGACAATTTCCTCGCTTCAATTTTAATCGGCCGTAGCACCGCTAGATGCCAGTCGCGTCCTTCACGCACTTCTTGGTGAAGCTATCTTTGGCGGCACCAGAGAGCTTCTTTTCGGCAGCTTGTGTATCGCACATTGACGCGGCGTCCGACTCGCACTTCTTCATGAAACTGTTGAGCGCTGCTCCGGCGAGCTTCTTACCGCTCGCTTGAGCTTTGCAAGAGTTCTCTGCCAGCGCGCCACTAAGGCCTAAAGCGGCAAACATTAAAGCGAGTGCAAGGCGTCTCATTGGAATCCTCCATTTGTGTGAGAACACACGATGAGAGCACCCCCTATGGGATCGCGCCACTCTGCCAATGGACGCAGGCTTGATGCAGTGAGGCGCTGGGAGACCTAGGGCTTGGTTGACTTGGTGTTTCTGTCAGCCCTTGGCGAATTGAATTTCTCGCAAGCCCCAAATATCGGCGGACAGGCCTTCCGCGCTTAACAACCTTAGACACTTGCAGCGACGAGGGAAATTGGTTGAACTTAGTCTAACGAACCGAGCTATCCACAAATCGCGGATCTAAGGCACATCGAATCTGGCCCAGCGAGGTTGAGTATGTCGCAGCTGCGGCGGCGTGAGACCAATGATGGGTGTTGCGTCAGGGGCGCGGTCCAAAAGGAATTTTCGCTGCCGGCCATATCACTGGCCCGCCATTCGACAAGACCAAAAGCTGGGCGCGATAGAGCGCGGACGGATTCATTGGGAGGCCGAGAACCCGCACTGCTTCTGTTCCATCTCGATCTGCTTCGTGATGCGGGTGGCGTTCTGTGCGTAGGCCTCCGTTACGGAGCCGCTATTCACGGTCTTGTCCTTCAGCGGACTGACGGCAGCGCAGAGGTGGAAGACATGCGGCGTCTCGGACTTCTTGGCTCCGTTTTCCGGCGCGATCCAATACACGACATCCTGGCCAGCGGGGTGTTCCGCATCCTTCGTCGCCGCGGCCACCGTGGCGGAGTCCGTGGCGATCTCCTGCGCCTGGGCGGCGACGTCAGGCGAACAGGCTGTGGTCGGCTGCCCCGCCTTAATCTGGGCCGCGCACGTGTTCATGTCCTGGGTGTACTGCTCGACCGATGGGGGGTTGTAGCTGACCCCGATCAGCGTCGCGACCACGGCGAGTACAGCGCCCACGCCGCCGGCAACCTTCTTGGTCTGCGGATCCATGTTTTTGTCGGTGAAGATCAGGAGAACCAGCGGGAGGAAGGCAATCAGCGTGATGATCGCGCCGAGCTGGTTTTGGAAGAAGAACCTGAACTTGTCGGATGCGCGGGCCGGATCGTGCCTGTTGGCCGCCTTCCACAGCAAGTTGCCGGCGATTGCGAAAATCGCGATCCCGACCAGAATGCCGATCAGCAGCGGCAGGTTTCCGTGGTCGAACTTGTGCTGGTAGAGCAAAACAACCCCAGCGATCTGGCCGCCAATGGCAACGATCCACGAGAGCGCGGCGAAAAGGCGGAGGCGCGTGGCGGCGGACTTCTGGCCCTGCGTTGCTTGCCAATCCTTGGTAACGTCTGCGGCCGGCTTGTTGTCGGTCATGACCAGGTTCCCCGATATCGACACTTTTGCAGGGCGGCATCAAATCGGAGGCCAACCCGCCCGGCGCAGCGTCATTGAACGAACGTCTTCGTTGCCCGCCTTAGCGACGCGGCGAATGTGAGCGCCGCGGCAGACCAATCTCCATCCATATTGCGCATGAGTGAATGTGTCCATACCCACGGGGCAGACGCCGATGCGGCGATGGCTGTCTCGTGTTTGGACGGGGCAACAGGGGCTTCCCACATCGGAGGAAGTCGAGGCCGGTGCCTCGACAGGATGTAATCGGGCCGCTCGCCGATGTCTGGTTACCAGCACTTAGCGGACACGCCGAAGCACGGGCCTGATGTCCGCTTTTGACCCAAAGCGGACATGGCGCGCTGGCCTCAGAAGTTTCGGAAATTGCTGTCGTCCGACTCTTCTGGCATCGGGAATCATGCGGCGCCCCGTGATTGCGGGAGTCGACTTCGGGAGGAGCCGCTGCGAGGATACCGCAGACGGGCTCACGGCAGCGACCTGCCCGTCCACGAGCAAACGCAGTTTCGCGACGAGATCTTTCAGGGTCTCGGCTTGTGCATCGAGCTCTTCCGCGGCGCTCGCGCTCTCTTCCGCGCTTGCGGAATTGCTTTGGGAGACCTTGTCCATCTGGGCGATGGCCGCGTTGATTTGTTCTATACCCTGAGCTTGCTCACGGGCAGCGGTAGCGATTTCTGCGACGAGCGAGTTGGTAGAATTCACCTTGTCGGCAATCTGCGTCAGCAACTCCTCGACTTTGGCTGTGCATTGCGACCCTTTTCGACTGCTGGCAATCGCCGCCTCGATCTTGTTCGCGGTCTCCTTTGCCGCCGCGGCGCTACGCTGAGCTAGCGATCGGACTTCGTCGGCGACCACTGCAAACCCAGCACCCGCCTCGCCAGCCCGTGCCGCTTCAACCGCCGCGTTGAGGGCGAGAATGTTGGTCTGGAACGCGATCTCATCGATGTTCTTGACGATTTTGGCAACCTCTGCGCTCGAGGATTCAATCGCCCCCATTGCTTGAGTCATATCGACCATCGTCAAGGAACCGGTAGCGGCGACGGAGCGCGCTTCGGCTGCCAGTTCTTTGGCCTTCTCGGCATTCTCCGCTGTTGCGCGGATCATGCTCGACATTTGCTCGAGCGAGGTACTCGTTTCCTCGACGGAGGCCGCTTGTTCACTGGCGCCAGAGGCAAGGGTTTGGCTCGCTGTCGATACCTGCCGAGCTGCTGAGGCGGTCTGGAGCGCTCCGCGGTCAAGGTTGACGGTTATGTCGTTAAGGGCCCGATTGGTCGAGCGGCTGATCCGCCATGCCAGAACGATTGTCAGAAGTACGGCTAGGCCGAGGGCAGCGGCAATCAGTCTGACGCTTAGGAGTGCGGATGCCTTGCCATTGTCGGCATTGCTAGCGCCCAGCTTGCGGTTGTATTCGACATGCGCATCGATTGCATCGAGGTATTTTTCGTAGTCAGGGACAACGACCTCTTCCGTCATTTTTTGTGATTCTTCGGTTTTGCCCTCGTGTACTAGTTCGAGCGCCTGAGTCCGTGCGGTCGCCATGGCGTCTCTTGCGCGCTTGGTTTCTTCAAACAGTCGACGATCCTCGGCGTCGGAGATCAAAGCTTCATAAGTCTTCTGCAATTCGTCGACGCGGGCTTTATTGGTCGCGATTTTTTGTTCGAGTTCCGCATTGCGCGCCGCTGTATTGGATGGGTCGAGCCGTTCCAGACTGATCAGATTGTCCCGCGAAAGACTGGCGGACTCCTCGAGAAGCAAGATGCTCGGCAGGGCGTTGTCCGCCAGATACGCTAAATTCTGAGCGAGACCGGTCAATCGCCACAGGGAAAACACGCCGAGCGCGATGATGATCAGCAGCATGGTAGCAAAACCGGCGATAACTCGGCGCGAGATGGTCCAGGTTTTCATGGTCACGCTTTTTCAGGTTGAATGGATGATTCCGCTTTAGGCACGCTCGGCAGCGATAAGGTGCCGTCCTCTAAAAAAATCTTCTCGATGTTGAGCAGGATTTTGACCTCGCCTTGGATAGTGGCCAAGCCAAGAATGTATTGCGTCTCCGGCGCACCTCCGAAGTCCGGGGTCGCCTCGATATCAGCGGCACCGAGCTGTACCACCTCTTCGACGGCATCCACGACTGCACCCATGAGTGTGCTGTCGCCAGAGGGAGACACCACCTGGACGACGATGATGCAGGTTCTTTCGCCGTAGTCCTTGGGGGTCAGCTGAAATTTCGCGCGCAGATCAAGCACCGCGATAACCGTGCCGCGGAGGTTGATGACACCTTTTACATGTGCCGGCATTCGGGGCACGGGCGTGATATGGCAAAGGCGAATGATCTCCCGAACATTCAGCACGGGCAGTCCATAGGATTCGTCGCCTAAGGAGAACGTCAAGAAGCGTCCTTCCCCAGCGGCAGGCTGCGTTCGACCTGATGGCCTTTGGCTCATGGGATGGCGGGGGGAACTGGGACGGTAGACTGCGGTGGGTGGTAGGGCATTTGGACCAATGTGTCCACGTCGAGAATAAGGCCGACCCAGCCATTGCCGAGAACAGCCCAGCCGGCCGAAAGTAGGGCAGATTGTCGAGTTTTGCGCGACCGGCTCCACAGGCGCGTCCGGTCCGCTAGTGGCACTTAGCGGACATCGATGCCGACGATGAGCATGTCTGCTTCTGGGGATAAAGCGGACATCCCAGATCCGCTCTCTAATGTCTGCTAATGACCCATAGCGGACGTTGATGTACGCCGTTCGTAGTTGCCGCATTTGTTGAAGCGCAGGGAGGAAATGTCATGACGAGAATTCCATTCTGGCCACGTCCAGATCCCTTCGCTTGACGGTTCCGCTTCTGGACGCAATCGTTTGACTCGACAGCTCAAAGATTGATCTTTCCAAGTTCAAGACAAATCCCATACTGTTGGGCATTCCGCTGGGCACAAAAGCAAGCGCGCTCACTCGAAGGAGGCCTGTCCATGGCCTTCAAAATCAAGGTCAATGGCATCGAGCACGAGGCGGATGTCGACGGCGACATACCGTTGCTGTGGGTCTTGCGCGACGTGCTTGGCCTGACGGGCACGAAGTTTGGCTGCGGTATGGCGCTCTGCGGGGCCTGCACCGTGCATCTGAACGGCACGCCGTTGCGCTCCTGTGTCATGCCGATCGGAAGCGTAGGCGACTCTCCGGTCACCACGATCGAGGCGATCGGCCAAACGCCGATAGGTCAGAAACTCCAAAGGGCGTGGCTCGACCTTGAGGTGGTTCAATGCGGCTACTGTCAATCGGGGCAAATCATGTCCGCGGCGGCGTTGCTCGCCGCTAATTCCCAACCCGACTGACAGCGATATCGACACAGCGATGTCGGGCAATATCTGCCGCTGCGGCACCTATATCCGCGTCCGGGAAGCTATCAAACAAGCAGCGCAGACTTCCGTGCCGACCGCGCCCCAGGGAGGCTAAGCATGTCTTTGCAGTCGGCAGAGAAACAAGTGGCCGTCGATGTGCAATCAGGAGGTCTCTCCCGGCGAAGCTTCTTGCGCGCAAGTGCCGCTCTCGGTGGCGGATTGCTCGTAGCCTTCAGTCTCCCGACGCTCACAAGAATGGGTCGAGCCGCCGCGGCAGAGGGCTTCGAACCCAACGGATTTCTACGCATCGATCGAGACGGTCGAGTGACCATCATTGTTTGCCAGGTCGAGATGGGTCAGGGGACCTTCACCTCATGCCCCATGCTGGTCGCGGAGGAACTGGAGGTCGATCTCTCTCAGGTTCAAACCGAGCAAGCACCCCCGAGCGAGGCGCTCTATCGCAATCAGCTCATCGGCATTCAGATGACCGGTGGCTCAACTTCGATTCGTGCCTTTTATGAACCACTACGTCGTGCCGGTGCGACAGCCCGCGAGATGCTCGTCGCCGCTGCTGCCGCCACCTGGAATGTCGATGCCAATGCGTGCCGAGCTGCGAAGGGGAGCGTGATTCATACCGCCACGGGGCGAAGGCTCGATTACGGTGCATTGGCCGATAAGGCCGCGACAATGCCCGTGCCGAAAAATGTCGCGCTGAAAGAGCCCAAGGACTTCAAATTGATTGGTACGCCGGCGAAGCGACTCGACACGCCGGATAAAGTTAATGGAAAGACCGTATACGGCATCGATGTGAAAGTGCCAGGCATGAAGGTCGGCACCCTAGCGATGTGTCCGGTCTTCGGCGGCAAGCTAAAGAGCGTAGACGACAGCAAAGCCCTCGCCGTCAAAGATGTCCTTCAAGTGGTAAGCGTCAGTGATGCCGTGGCTGTCATCGCGGCGCATATGGGCGCAGCCAAAAAAGGCTTGGCCGCGCTCGCGATCGAGTGGGATGAAGGGCCCAACGCCAAGCTGTCGACTGCCGACATCATTGCCGACATGGCAAAGGCCTCCGAGGCCGACGGCGCAACCGTCCGTCGCGACGGCGACGTGGCCAAGGCGATAGCCAGCGCCGAGCAGAAGTTGGAGGCGATCTATCAAGTTCCCTTCCTAGCGCACACCACCATGGAGCCAGTCAACTGCACCGTGGATGTGCGCAAGGACGCATGCGAAATCTGGGTAGGCACTCAGGTAATGAGCCTAGCGCAAGCCGTCGCGGCAGAATTGACGGGCCTACCGCCCGAAAAGGTCACAGTACACAACCACATGCTCGGTGGAGGCTTTGGCCGCCGCCTCGAGGTCGACTTTATCGCAAAGGCTGTTGAGATCGCGAAACAGGTCGAGGGACCGGTGAAGCTCATCTGGAGCCGCGAAGAAGACATCCAGCACGATATGTATCGTCCGTATTTTTACGACCGGCTGCACGCGGGTCTCGACTCAAACGGCAGCCTGGTTGCCTGGAGCCACCGCATCTGCGGATCATCCGTCATGGCGCGTTACTCCCCCCCGGACTTCAAGGATGGCTACGACTTCGACACCGTCGATGGCGCGAAGGAGATGCCTTATTCAATTCCGAACGTGCTGGTTGAATATGTGCGTCACGAGCCGCCCGGAATCCCGACGGCCTGGTGGCGGAGCGTGGGCCCCTCCCACAACATCTTCGTCGTGGAGAGCTTGGATCGACGAGCTCGCCGCCGCAGCCAACAAGGACCCCGTAGACTATCGCCGCGCACTCCTTGACAAGTCGCCCCGCGCGCTGGCCGTCCTCAATCTCGCCGCAGATAAAGCCGGATGGGGAAAGCCTCTGCCGCAAAGGGTCTGGTCGCGGAGTCGCGGTACAGACCGTGTTCGGGACTTTCATGGCGCAGGTGGCCGAGGTTGAAGTCGCCAAAAATGGCGAAGTCGGCGCCAAGCGGGTCACATGCGCTGTGGATTGCGGCATTGCGATCAATCCGAACACCATAGAGGCGCAGGTGCAAAGCGCGATCGTCTACGGCCTAAGCGCCGCGCTCTTTGACGAGATCACGCTCAAGGACGGCCGGGTCGAACAAAGCAATTTCGACAATTATCGGGCGCTGCACATCAATGAGATGCCATCGGTCGACGTTTACATCGTCAAGAGCAACGAACCACCGGGTGGGATGGGTGAGCCCGGAACATCGGCGCTTGTCCCAGCCGTCTTCAATGCGGTGTACGCTGCAACGGGCGTGAGGCTACGCAAGCCGCCGATCACGCCAGACCAGTTGAGGACCTAGAGGCGACAAAACATGCGCGCGCTGGTGTTGGCGCTTGGGGCGGGCCTGATGGTATTTGCAGCGGGTGTGGGGCTGTCGGCCGAGCACCCCGATGCCGTCAAGTCGCTTAGGCCTCCCAGCGACTTCTCAGCCATTTCTGATGAGAGAGAACGATCAATCGCCCTCTTTACCGAAGCGGGTAAGGTAATCCTGCAGCCTCGATGCGTGAACTGCCACGCAGGCGATCGTCCCCTGCAGGGCGAAGACGGCCACCCGCACCAGCCGCTGGTGGTACGAGGGGCAGACGGCTTCGGGGTGGTGGGCATGCAATGCGCGACATGCCACCCGCGTGAGAATTTCGATCCCGGCGGTGTGCCGGGAAATTTTGCGTGGCATATGGCCCCCATTGAGATGGCGTGGGCCGGCAAGTCGCTCGGCGAGATCTGCGTTCAGATCAAGGACACCGGTAGGAATGGCGGGATGAGCCTGGACCAGATCGTTCACCACATGGCCGAAGATTTGCTGTTGGGTTGGGCTTGGCAGCCTGGGGCTGGACGGACCCCCGCTCCGGGAACGCAGCGGCAGTTCGCAGCCCTGATCCAGGCCTGGGTGGAGACGGGCGCCGGCTGTCCCGACCCGTAAGCAGAAGCGGGTCGAAGAGGCTTCAGCAAACAGGCATCAGTTGAGCCTTGCGGAAGGGTATTTTGCCTCCGATGTCATTGAAAGAGTCCGCGTGTGTGCCAAGGACCGGCGCATTACCAAAAAGCGTGCGAATTACTTTTTGTAGCCAACCGCGTAAAGGCCGATGATTGCGCCAGATGCGTCTTTGATCGGTTCATAGCCGGCGATCGAAAGGCACGTCACATGCTCAAGCGTGCAGCCGTAGTTAGGAGGGCGCGTATATGCCGGACCTACAAGTCCAAGTGCGCGACCATGACATCATTGTCTCGAAGCCAAGCGTCGGGCTTTCAATCACCTATCGCAAGGACGGCTTTTGCCCCAATGCCCTCATGGCTGTTGATGAGATACGCGACAAGCCCACCGCTGAGGAGCTGCATTTCATGCCACGCGCCTGGAAGGCCGCATTCGAGAAAGCAAAGGCGCTCGGCTGGTTGAACAGCAACCGGCTGATAGATAACGAACGGCTTTAGTACCGAAATCGCTAATATCGCCCCCCGTCAACGACTCGACGCCCTTTGTCCGTTAAGCGCAAAAGCCTGGCTCGCGAGGCGCTGTTGTCAGTGCGCTTCTCCAGAAATCCAAGCGTGACGAGCGAATTCCACGTCTCATCGCCAACGCCCGATATCATCGGCTCAACCCAATCCTGGCCGAGACGACTAAATTTCCGCAGAGTTCTGGCTTGGTGTGGCGAGAGCATTTAGGCGGGCAGCCCCCCGGATGTCCGACGGCCCACTCTAACTATTCGACGGTTTTGTGACAAGAGAGGGAGGAAACAGAACAGCCCCAGCTCGTCCAGAAGCTAGAGCGGGATCTTTTTCAGGCAGCCTTACATGCCCGCCCGTAATGAGATCGGCCAGGCCACGATAGCCGAGTGCTCGAGCGGCAACAGCGGCACCAGAGGCGAATGGCGCGCCCATGAGCGGCCCTCAGACGGGTAGCGAGGATGGGCTGCTTCGCCTCTCTGGGTCAGCCTGTTTGCTGCCCCAACGCTGCCCAGGCTATTTTACAAGCACCAATGGTTAGTCGGATTTCCTACTAACCCCTTGTAAAATTTGGCTCCCCGGGCCGGACTCGAACCAGCGACCCAGCGGTTAACAGACAACGGAAACGCATTTCCGCGCTTTCCCATGCGACGCCACGCAACAAAGTAATGGCGGAAACCTGCCGCTTTCTGTATCTTCCCCTTGCAGCACGTCGCACCGTAGCGCGCGCAGACGTACCCATGGGTACGGACAGCGACGAAAAAACGGGGAAAAACTGCCATGCCGATTGTGAGCCTCACCGACCGCTTCTGCCACAGCGCCAAGAGCCGCCGAGCGCACGGACTACTTTGACGCCAAGACGCGCGGGCTCTGCCTTCGCGTCGCGCCAAGCGGGCGAAAGACCTTCACGCTTCCACTTCACCGCGCCGGACCGCAAGCGGGCGCGATGCTCCCTTGGCCGTCTATCCCCGCGTATCGCTGGCGCGAGCCCGCACTTTGGCAATCGAGGGGCATGGCGCGGCTGACGAAGGCGGCGACCCGCGCGGCGTTGCTGTGAGCACCGTTCGCGAGCTTGTGACGCGCTACATCGAGAAGCATGCGAGCACGCTGCGCAGCGGCAAGGCGATCGAGCGGCGCCTCACCAAGAACGTGCTGCCGATTCTCGGCGACCGACCGATCGAGGGGCTTCACAAGCGCGACGTGAATTGCGTGCTCGATCCGATCATCGCGCGCGGCGCTGCGGTTGAGGCGGCGCGATGCTTCGAAGACATGCGGGCGCTGTTCCGATGGGCGGTGTCGCGGGGCGACCTCGATCATTCGCCGATGGAAGGTATGCGGAAGCCGGCGCCGGCAGCGCCGCGCGAGCGCGTCTTGTCCGATTCTCGAGCTCAAGAAGTTGTGGCGCGGGTTACCCGAGGCGCTGCCGCGCTCGGTCGCGTGTCAGCAGATCATCAAGCTTTGCCTGCTGACGGCGCAGCGTGTCGGCGAAGTGGCCGGCATGACGCGCGCCGAGCTCGACCTCCGAGCTCGGACTTGGACGATCCCGAGCTCGCGCAGCAAGAACAAGCATGCGCACACTGTTCCGCTTTCCGATGCGGCGATCGCCGTCATCGAGGAGGCGAAGGCGGCGAGACGTTCCTTATTCCCCGACAATGGTCACAGGCGCGCTCGCCGCACACGCGGTCGCGCATACCGTCCGACTCGCGCAAGCGCGACTTCGGGCTCGATCAGTGGACGATGCACGATCTGCGGCGCACTGCCGTCACCGGCATGGCGAAGCTCGGCGTGGCGCCCATCGTGCTCGGCCACGTCATCAATCACCGGAGCGTCACCAAGGCAGGCGTCACGCTCGGCGTCTATGTGCAGCATGGCTACGAGCTCGAAGCGCGTGCTGCCCTCGACATGTGGGCTGAGAGAGTCGCCGGTATCGTCGGCGCCGGCGCCGAGGTGCTGCCGCTGCGCGCGAGGCGATAATGCCGCGCGGAGGGAGAGGGACGGCGCAGGCCGCAAGCCGAAGCACGTGCGCTACAACAAGGACAAACCGTTCATGTCGAAACGCGTGATCCTGATCGGGCAGCGGTGTGAAAAGCTTTGGCAGGAGTTGTACCCGACCAACTTCTTCGGATTCCACCGGATTGACGACAAGCGTCCGCAGGCACGCAAGGCCATCATCGGGAAGGTCGCGAAGGAATTCGACGAGACGCCGAGTATGGTCGATAAATTGTGGGACGACTATCGCGAGCTCGAACGCGACACCGCCTGAGCTTCCCATTTCCCCAACATCTTTGATTTCGGCCCGCTATCTCAGCTTTAAGCTGGCGCACGCTCACGCGATACCTTGCAAGGAGAACAATCTAAGAACAGCGAGGTAAGTTGCCATGCGACACGAGATAGGAGACGACCAGCCGACGACGACGAGTGGGAGCTCTGGCGAAGACGACGAACTGCTCACATTAGGCGAGGCGTGCGAGTTTGTCGGCGGCAAGAAGAAGCCGATCCACCCCAGCAACTTTTATCGGGGCATCCAGCGAGGCGACTATCACAAGCCGATTCATCCGACGCCCGGCATCTCCCGGTGGCTTAAGCGCCGGCTGGCGAGCGAGCTCAACCGGCAGATCAAGGGGGGCGAATAGATCGCAAAATGCGAACCGCCCCCAAGTTGGAGGCGGCTGCGGAAGAAAAATCAGACGGTCGGGATACCGCTGATTTAGTACACCGCCCCGCCCCGCGCAATACCGGCTGTGAGACGCCGAAAAACGGCTTCCTGGTCTCACCTACTGCCCTCGGATTTCGAGGCTTTGAAACCGTTGGAAATCAAGGCTCGATTTCCGCAAAAACCGCCCCAAAGCAAAAACGTCGGGATTGGACGTTCCAGCAAATCAACGACGTCACGGTGAAGATCACCGACGGGCGCCGCTCGTTGGTTCCGGCATCACACGGTCAGTGGCCCGGCTATCAAACGACGCTCGCGCTCGGTTGGCTCATGGGCGTCGGAAGCGGGATTTGGGTCGTTCGAATTCGGCGACCGGAGATCGCCTCCGATGAAGTTGCCACAGGCGAAAACTTACGCTCTCGAAATGCTGAAAGGGCAACGCGACGGCAAGCTCGTCACCGATCCCATTCGGGCCCTCAACGTCTTGACCGCGCGGATAATGGACTCAGCCGCACCGACGACGTGCACCGGGCAATAGCCGTCCTGTTGTCAATTTGGCCGGCGCTCCACCGCATCTTGTTGCGCGCATCGTCCGCATGGAGTGCGCGAGCACGAGCTTGGTCCTGCATAAACCGCGGGGGCGCCCGTGATCGGCGCCCCTCACCTCACCATCGCGCACGAGCCCGAGCTCGATCGTTGCATCCGTGAAACCCATGCCGGCCAAGCCGCATGGGCCGGCTGGCATGCGCCCGACAAGACGTGCGCGGAGTGCCGGCATTTCCGGCCCGGCGCGCGCCACAAGGACCAAGGCCACTGCGCGCGCTATCGCGAGCTCATGCCGCGCGATTCCGCCGTTCGACAATTTCCGGCGAAGGCGCGGGCCTGCCGAGAGTTCGCGCCATGACCGTGCTCGACCAGCGGTGCGTCGTCTGCGGCAAGTACGGCACGCGCTCCTCTGACGATGGGGAGACGTGGCGGTGCTTCGCACACGACCCGCACAACGGGGGGCCAGCCACCGCGCAAACAATTCACAACCGCCGCATAGGCACAAACACAGGAGAAGCGAAATGGATAGCAACGGTAATGACAGCGCAGCTGCCGGCGAAATTGCGACCGCCGAAATAACCGACCACAATGCCAGCACACGGGCACACATGAGGCACATTCAGAAGCTGGCAGCGGCGGCTGTCGAAGCCATCCAGGAGGTGAAGCTCGCCGTTCGCATGCTCGACGAGCATCTAGCCGAGCCGACGGCGGAGCAGAACGCCACGTTCGTTGCGTGGTTCGAGGCCGAGCTCAACGGCGGCGGCGCTAACGATCGGCAGCGCGAAGCGGACCTGCTCGAGTTCTGGCGCAAGCTTCATCCCGGCACTTCTCCGGCTCGATATGAGCCTCCTTTTTAACATGTCCTACACCGCTCTCGATCTTGTCGAAGCGTGTCTCGGACGCTTCGTGGCCTACCCCTCAGAGCACGCCCGCGTGGCGCATACACTGTGGATCGCTCACACGCATCTGATGGACTGTTGGGAGACAACCCCGCGCATCGCCTTCATGAGCGCGGAGAAGGAATCCGGCAAGACGCGGGCGCTCGAAGTGACGGCGTTGCTCGTGAAGGAGCCGATCATGTCGATCAGCGCCTCGCCCGCTGTCGTCGTCCGGCTCATCGCCAAGGGAAGACCGACAATACTTTACGACGAGATCGATGCTGTCTTTGGCAATGCGAAGGCACAGGAAGCGAACGCCGATCTACGCTCGGTGCTGAATGGAGGCTACCGGCGCGGCGCCAAGGTGCATCGCTGCGCAACCCACGGCAAGAAGATCGAGATCGAGGAGTTGGACGCGTTCGCGCCGGTCGCCGTTGCTGGCCTCCAGCGAGCTGCCCGACACGCTCGCCTCGCGTGCGATCCTCATCCACATGAAGCGGCGAGCACCCGATGAGGACGTCACGCCATTTCGCCACCGCTATCACGGTCCTGAGGCCAAGCCGATCCGGGAGGCGCTCGAAGAGTGGTGCGAGGAGCATGAGGGAAATCTGATCGGCGCCGAGCCGGAGATGCCGTCGGGAATCGAGGACCGCGACGGCGGATTGTTGGGAGCCGCTGCTCGCTATCGCCGATGAGGCCGGCGACGACTGGCCGGAGCGGGCCAGAGAGGCTGCCGTCTATCTGACCCGAAGGCCAATGTCGATGACCTCACGATGGGCGTCGAATTGCTCACCCATATCCGCGAAGCTTTCGGCGATGAAGACAGGCTCCGTACCGAGACGCTCCTTCAGAAGCTCTGCGACCGCGACGAGATGCCCTTGGATGGAGGCACCTACGGCAAGCCGCTAACGACCGTGGGCTGGCCGTTCGGCTCAAGCCGTACGGCATCAGAAGCAGGCCGGTTCGGATCGGTGATGTGGTCCTCAAGGGCTACACTACCGAAGACCTCTGGGACGCATGGATGCGCTACTGCCCTCTTGCCATACCCCCCGAAACAAGGGTCACAGGGGTTACAACATTGATAATGAAAACAAAGATGTACCGGATGTACCGGCTGTTTCGGGGGGGTATGGCAGAGCTAGACGACGAGGAGGGTGACGACGATGTCCGCTCTCCTGCTTGACCCCCGGCTGCTTAACTTCGTCTTGATCGGTCTCTACGCGGCCAACGCGGCACGTTGGGCCGTGCATGGTAGCTGGCCGGATGCGCTCTACTCGGTCGGCGCGCTGATCATTACCGTGAGCGTGACCTTCGGATTCGCGCGGCCATGACCGCCCTCGCCCATCCGCTCGCCGATCGGGGCGACGACGTTTACGAGACGCCCGAGGTCGCGGTCGAAGCCCTACTGAAGGTCGAGAGCCAACCCACCGTCCTTTGGGAGCCTGCCTGTGGTCCCGGCGCCATAGTGCGGGTCCTGCGTCGGCATGGGCATGTTGTCTATGCGACCGACCTCGTCGATTACAATTCGCCGGATCAGGACGAATCCGGTTGGGACTTCCTCCTAGAGCGTCAGCTGCCAATTTAGAACGCAAGAGAACCCTGGAACTTTAGGGCGGTATCTGACGTCGCGTCGGTCAATCCAAATTGCATACCGACGTTGAAAGAGAGTTCCATGGCTGAAGGACCAGCGACTTTGTCGTCGTCGTCACCCTTGGCTCCTTCCGCCTCTTCGCCACCGCCCGGATTTCAGAACAGGGTTGGTCCGAGACTGTGGTTCTGTTGGTTGAACGAGCCAGCATTGGAGAGATCCTCGATGTCGCCGAACATTTCGACGCCAATCCCCCAATGCTTTGCGAAGTCATATTCGGCACGCCAGCCATAATCGAAGCCCAGACCCTCTGTCTCGCGGTTTGGTCCTACTTGGCCGGTGAAGAGAGGATTGAGCGTCATTAAAAGCTTCCCGCTGGCAAGCTCCACGATGGGACCGGAAGCGAGGACATCGGCTTGGCCAATCGTGGACTTCTCATATCCACCCTGAATCACAGGGCGATGCCGTCACCCTCTCGCTTGATTAGAGCGAACTCGGTCTCGAACTCCACTCGCTGGCCTCAAAATCCTCATGCAGAGGCTGCTCCAAGCCTACGGTGAGCCTGGCCAGCCACCAGTCGGTGAAGCTATGTTGCAGCTCGAATTCATGGCTCTGCACAATATCGTTGGCATTCTCGTTGTTTTCGGTGACCTCCGGCACGCCCCAATGATAGGCGCCCCGATATTCGAATTCGGTCTCGCCTTTCTCAATGCTTGCTTCTTGGATTTGGAATTCCGCCAAAGCGGCGTTGGGCAGCGCAATGGCTGCTGCCGCGATGAGTGCGGCCCAAAAGAAGCCCGAACGAAAATCTTGCCAGTCCCATTAGTAGACTCGGATCGGCGTTCCCATTTCGTCAAAATTTGAAGCGGCTTTCTTGATCGAACTCTTTTTCGATCAGCGGTTCGGAGATTGGCCCTCTGCCGACGATGTTTGGGCGGCACGTCGTTCGGCGAAGTCGGGCAAGAGTTCGAAGAGGGTACTCGCGCCCTTGGCATTGGCTATTCTCGGAAGGCCAAAGCCATCCTCGGTGGTCGCTAGCAAAGAATAGTGGTCGCTCGGAGTTCTTCCCCTCACGGCCATCGCGTGCTTGGTGACGGCGATGAGAGGAATGCGACCTCCACCCTTCGACGCACCGCAGCACGCTTCGTGCCCCATTGAGTTATCCCACGTGATGAAGAGCACCGATCGCTCGGTGAACGCCGGGCTATTGACGATCGCAGGTACCGTCTCAGCAAGAAAGCGTCGCCAGCGCGCAATGTGACGGCTTCGGACTGGCAGCCAGGTGCCCCATGCTGGTCGTCACATTGGTTGGGAACCAGGAAGATGAACCTCGAGGCAGATTCGGTATCAGCCAACTCGGCCGTGAGCTCGGCTAGAACGAAAGGCTTGAGCTTGGCAAGGCGAGTTGGCTCAAGCGCAATGCTCTTGAAGTAGACGAAGGGGTTGTGCTTCTGGGCGTACAATTTCGTATCATCAGGAAATATCACGCCGAGAAAGCCAGTGCCTGGCATCGATTCGAATAGGCCCTCCCACGCGATATGCGCCGCCTCGAGTTGATCGACAAGGTTAGTGGCATCGACGCCATTGCACTTTTGTTGGCGGTTTGGATTGAAGCAGCTGCTTGCGTCGTCGCCCACGCCAAAAAAATCGCCCCCGATCATGGCAAGATAATTCGGCAGGCTAGGAGTCCAGACGCCGAAATAATTCATTGCGAAGCGATTTTCTGCCGCGAGCTTGGTAAGAAAAGGACTATGTACAATTGCTGAGGGTTTAACTTTATCCGATCGATAATTCTCCATGACGATGATCACGATCCGGTCGAGAGGAGAGGACGGAGCTTGGACCACAGTTTCCGACCGGGAACCTATGGTGTGATATGCGACGACCCCGACAAGACCTATCGCCGCCAAAGCGCCGACAACCATTAGTTGTAACCGCATCGCTCACCCGTAAGAAGCCGTGCATGTGAAGCCCCAGCGGGCTTCCATTGAAGTGACGACGGTGTCGAGAATTGGCTGATAAGTTGGAGAGGAGTTGTCCGGAACTATCCAAATCGGCAACCTAACCGGTTTCCTCTGGGGCCAGCTCGGACGCTTCTCAAGATGTGGGGGCCGGATGGCCGTAACGGACTCGATCAGTTTTATAAGCCCGAAGTGTCGCGGTTGGCAGCATGTTTGGTGGCTTAGCTACGTCGAACGTTAATTCGATGCGCAAACCGGGACTGTTGTCCGAGGCACTCAATTTGGAGCCATGTAAGCCAGCAACAGCAGCGACAAAAGCAAGACCAAGCCCCGTCCCCTCAGTGTGGGCGCTTCGGTCGAGCCGATAAAACCTTTCAAAAATTAGGTCCCTTGATTCTGGCGGGACGCCTAACCCATTATCCGCGATGCTTGCGACAATGCTCGAGCGGTCGCGATAAAGCGAAACGTTGATATGTGTTCCCGCTGGCGTGTGTTTCATGGCGTTATCGAACAGATCGCCATTGCTTCCGTAAGAAGTTCCTTATCGCCTCGTGTCCAGAGCGACGGCGCGATATTAGCGGTGATAATCTTACCGTTTTCCTCCGCTGCAGCGGAGTACGCGTCAAAGACGGTTCTTAGTAATGTGCTTAGGTCAAGTTCTTGGAAGCCTGATTGACGTGCCGCCATCTCTATTTTCGAAATACGGAGAAGTGCGGAGAAAGTTCGGAGAATTCCCTCGGTCTCGCGCTGCATATTCTCAAGCGCCGCATCGTAGCTCCGGTTTCCTGCCGCATTCCTGCGTGCTGTTTCCAGCTTTTGCTGTAGACGGCCCAGAGGAGTGCGAAGCGCATGTGCGATGTGGTTTGACATGTGCCTCACACCCTCCATCAAGGTTTGAATGCGGTCCAGCATCTGATTGAGGGTTAGGGAGAGGCGATCGAAATTATCGTTTGTGCCGCGCAGTGGGATGCGCGATTCGAGATCACCTCTAATGATGGACTCGGCCGTGGCTGTAATCGTGTCGACACGCCGCAAGAATCCGCGGCTAAGCAACAAGCCCCCCGCAACACTCAGCAGTAGGAACGCAATCAAGCACCAGGCCGCAGCTTCAATCCACGCGTGGCGGACGTCTTCTATTGATCCATTATCGTCTGCGACTGCCAGGCGCATGCCATTGTCCAATTCGACGGAATGGATGTGTAAAGTCCGCCCAGCTCCCGGGAGCTTTGTTGGAAGCGCCACCGTGCTCCAGCCTAGAGCAGTGGGCATAACCGACATAGTGCCGACGATCCGAGCCCCCTTGGCGTCCACGAGTAAGTACTCAAGACCGAGCACATCACTACGCCTCTGAACCTCCTCGATCAGTTCGGAATCACCTTCGGCTCGCAGTTCCTCTTTGAAAAGTTCAATTTCAGCGTCTATGCGCGCTGTCGTCCGTCGTTCGAGAGAAACCTCCATGGTCCAATAGACGATGGCGCCAATGATAATGACGGAACCCGCCAGAAGTGCTGCGTAGAGCACAGCAAGACCGAAACCTGCCGTGCGCATTAGTCTAGGAAGGAGGCTTGATGACATATCCAAACCCACGAACGGTATGAATCAATTCCGGCTGCCCTTCCTTTGCGAGCTTGGCCCGCAGCCGGCTGATTTGCGATTCCACTATTTTCGTGTTGGGATCGAAATGAAACTCCCATACCTTTTCAAGCAGCATTGTACGCGTCACGACCCTTCCCGCGTTTCGCATTAGGTATTCAAGCAGCTGAAACTCACGCGGTTGTAGATCGATGACGGTGGCGCCACGCTTTACTCGGCGCGCGATCAGATCCATCTCTAGATCAGCCACGCTAAGGATTGTCTCGACTGTGGTTGTCCGAGGACGACGCCCCAATGCGTTGACCCGAGCCATTAGTTCGGAGAAGGCAAATGGCTTCGTCAGATAGTCATCTCCCCCGCCTTCCAAACCCTCGACGCGATCGTCAATCTCGGCGAGGGCAGTAAGAAATAGCACGGGCGCATCGACGCCTGCACTCCGAAGCGTCTTGACGATGCGAAGTCCGTCCAATGTGGGTAACATGCGATCGACAACGATAATCTCATAGCGCCCGCTCAAGCCGCGCAATAAGCCGTCTTGACCGTCCGTTGCATGGTCGGCGACATGTCCACTCTTTCGAAGTCCGTCGACAACGTAATTGGCAGTTTCAAAGTCATCTTCAATTAAAAGGACTCGCATAGGAATCCCTGTTCGGCCGCGAGGTCAGGCTTAACCACGAAAGTTGTAGCGGAGCATCAATATTGCGTATCATAGCGGTTAAATTCAAAGCTTGCGATGGCGAGGCCGCAGCACTTCAACAAGAGCCGCGTTCGCGATGGATCCCCCTCAGCGATAATCGAAGAGTGTGTCGCCGACGGCTATATGCAATCGAGTGCTTCTGCCGCGCTGCCGCGGGATCAATGCTTATTTAGAACGCAAGAGAACCCTGGAACTTTAGGGCGGTATCTGAAGTCGCGTCGGTCAATCCAAACTGCATACCGACGTTGAAGGAGAGTTCCATGGCCGAAGGACCGGCCATTTTGTCGTCGCCGTCACCCTTGGCTTCATCCTCATCTTCGCCCCCGCTCGGATTCCAAAACAGGGTCGGCCCGAGACTGTGATTTTGCTTGTCGAAGGTTCCGGCATTGGTGAAACCCAATCTCGCCGAACATTTCGACGCCGAAGCCCCAATGTTGGCAAAGTCCATTCGATCTTGCACGAAGCAGAGTAATCAACTCAGCTGCATTTCCCACGGCGGCGAAATCAAAAATTTAGGGTCGTGCGGACGCCGAACACCGCGGCATCGTCCGCCTCAGTGCCGTTTGCATTCAACACATTCCCGCCGGGGTGCACGATGTATTGGAAATCGGGCTGTAGCGTCCAACCCCTCCGTAGCTGGGCGGTGTAGCAGATCTCAAACGCCAACTCGAAATCACGCACCACTTGGCTTCCGACGTCCTGATCAGAGCCTGATACTTGGTCGGAAATGCCGCTGTAGATCAGACCTATGGCAAGACCGTCATCTGGCCGATGCGGGATAACACCCGTGAAGGTCGCGCCTACATCTAAATAGAGGTCGACGAGGTTTTGCGCCGAAGGTGCACCGATCACGCGGGCGAATAGCGTGATGCCCTTTGCCTCCTCGCTCCCGGGTTTACGCCAAACGAGTTGTTGGATTAAGGCATAAAGCGCCCAGTCGCCTTCGATCGGGCGTCCTGGATTTCCAGTGAGCGCAATCGGGAAGCCATTCACATCAAAGCGTTGATCCTCAAATATCTGGAAATGATTCCAGCCGCCGGTCTTGATGGTCCCTGCGAGGCCCTGTTTCTGATTGTACTGGTAAAATGCCTCGGCAAAGAGAAGCGGCGGGTCGCCTAGGCGAAACTCAAGACCGGCCGGGTCACACACTTCGGGATCGGCCTTGCAGTTAGGGCCTGCCGGCGCACCGTTATAGAGAGCGATCTTGAGGCCGTAATTTTCCCTAGGACTGAACAGCACTCTGATCCCGGGCGTTGCGAGTGGATAAGAGGGGCCGCCATTGGGCAGATCGGCGTCAAACAAGGTCGGCCAGCCCCAGGAGCCATCGAGGAACCAATCGCCAACTCCTTCCAGGACGAAGAAGTCACCGTCCGCGGCAAGCTGGCCGACCCTGACCGAAAGGTGCTTGTTGAAAAGGCTTTGCTGCAACCAGAGTTCGTACAGCTTGGTTGCGGGAGTGGCCTCGGTATTGCTTACGCTGACAAGGCTGTGGACGTAATCGGCGGTGATGCTGCGGCCATGGATCTGAAACGCATCGGTGTAGAAGCATAGGCCCTTCCACAACCCTAGTTTTCGCATGTCGGCATTCAGATGCAGCTCCAGCACGCCGTCGTAAGTGTCACCCTGTTTGAAACCGCCTGTGGGATTACCGAACGTCTCGGCGGCGTAGTAGCCGCCAATCGCAAGTCCGTTCTCGGCCAGTGACTTTCGGATGCCCGAGAAATCGATGGGCACTGCCTCTTCGGCGACGCCGGTCTCGGGAATATCGCAATCGGCACGCGCCGGAGATACCACTACCGCTGCCAGAAATGCGGCAGTGAGTGGCCCCGCCAAGCCGAAACCGAGCCCTCGCAGTTTCAACGGTCCCTCAGCCCAATCCCGTAGTTATACGAGATCAATAGCCCCCACGCGGCTGTGCATCGCCAAGCCCACGTTAACACATGGTGGCCTGGTCGGAACCACGGGTTACCAATTTGTATCGTTCCGAATAACCATCGTGGGGCTACGATTATACAAATGGCTGCTCGATGGAGGAGAGAATGCAAGGTAGGAACCTCGCCACTTGTTTGGCATTGGTAGTTCTCGTTTGGGCGACGCAGGCGGAGGCCTATAAGGGCGGGCAGTTGGCGCCAAAGGCAAAAATTACTATTGCCGAGGCCCGCTCAATTGCTTTGAAAGCTCATCCCGGCACGATAACCGATGAGGAGTTGGAAAATGAAAGAGGCGGCAGTGGTCTCCGCTATTCCTTCGATATCAAGAGCGGCGGACACGTCTCCGAAGTCGGCGTCGATGCACAGACGGGCGAGGTCCTCGAAAACAAGAAGGAGGGGCCTCATCCTGACTAGCGGCCCTTTAATTTGGAAACAGGTAACACGCGGTGCTGAGCATTACGCCATTAGTGCTCAGCACTACCAGTAAAGTCCCCGACGTCACGCTCGGCTTTTGGATCATCAAGAACCCGCTTGATCATCAAGACCCGCTTGGTGCCAGGAGCCGACATTACTAAAGGTGCATTACGAACGGCTCTACGTCCTCATCGTGTGTGCCCAAAGCGGAGCCACAGAGCGGAGCGCAGGGATCTGTGCGCTAGAGGCGGAAGAGTCGTCTCGCTCAATCGCGCCGCGTTGTTGTAGCCAAGTCGCAACAAGCCAACACCCCGCCGCCCAGGCCGTGCCAATGCACCATCCAGCGAGGACGTCCGTTGGCCAGTGGACGCCAAGGTAGACGCGCGTGAACCCGACGAGAAGCACAACGATAGACGCGACGGCCAACACGTAGAGTTTCATGCGCCGCCGTTTCTGCACGCGTGCCAGGAGGGCGCCAATCGTAAGATAGGTAACCGTCGCCATTGTTGCATGGCCGCTAGGGAAGCTGAACGAGTTCACATCGACTAAATGGGAAACAAGATCTGGACGCGGCCGGGCGAAACCGAATTTCAGCAGGGTCACCAAAAGAGCTCCCCCAATAATCGAGAGAGCGGCGAACAAGGCAGTCGCTCGTTTGCCGTCGATCCAGAGATAGCTAACAGCGGCAACGGTGATGAGCGTCAATACCGTGGGGCTGCCGAGACTGGTGAGGTCACGGCACATCGTCTCCACCCAGTCAGGACCGATGGGATTTGAAAGGTCGTTTGGATCACGAAGAGCCAAAAGGATAGCCTGGTCGGCACTGCGCGTATCACCTTCGCGCATTTCGCTTAGGAGCTTGAGGAATGTGAAGCTGGCGGCCGCGAAGACAAAAATTGTCGCCAGAACATCCAATTCAAGATAACCGGAAAACCGTTGCCGCCAATTCCCTGACAGTCTCATGCTGAGACCTCCCCGTTCATGATACGTTGGGTAGCCTTTCCATGAGGAGAAGACTTTTTATTCTCCATAATCCTAATGCCGGGCCAGCCGCGCGCCGTCACTATCAGTCGATATTGACCCTGTTGAAGGACGCGGGAGCACAAGCTGAACTCGTGGAAACGAGCCGTCCTGGGGACGGCATGAAGGTGACGGCTGAAGCCGCTCGTTCGGGGAGCTTCGATGCAATCGTCGCCGCTGGCGGCGATGGGACCGTCCACGACGCCGCCGAGGGTGTTCTCGGGAATGCCACGCCGCTCGGCATCATACCCATGGGAACTGCTAACGTTTTTGCTCGGGAGGTCGGTCTCCCCTTCTCACCGGAACACGTTGCGAGCGCGCTGCTCTATGGGACGGCACGGGCCATTCCCGTCGGTCAGATCAATGCCAGGCCCTTTCTGTTTGTGGTGGGCATCGGTTTCGATGCGGAGGCCGTCGCCCACTTTGAAGCCTCGGGCACACGTCAATTCGGCCGGATAGGGCTCTTTGGTCCAGTCATCCGCGCGCTCGTTTCTCATTCCGATAGCTTACTGCGTGTGACAACGAATGGTGGCAGCAGCGAAGCCCAATGGGTCATTGTCACGAGAGTTCAGCGCTATGCCGGCGGTTTGCTTCTGAGCCGGGATGCCCACATCACCCGAACGAAATTCTACGTGGTGAGATTTGGTGGGCTCGGAAAGCTGGTTCGACTGCGCCAACTTTCGGCTCTCGCTTGCGGCCTCGTCCGTTATGATCCAGACGTGAACATTGAGGCGGCGGAATGGGTCCGCGTGGAGAGTGACGCGTCCGTGCCTGTTCAGGTTGATGGAGAGATCTTGGGCACGTTGCCCGCTATGATCAAGCTTCACCCTGGGCGGTTGCAGGTCATTTTTCCGCGTGACCCCTGATAAGGGCCGAGTTTGCGTCGATGCTCCTTTGTATGTCCGCTTTGGGTCATTAGCGGACATACTGACAAGTCCGCGCCATGTCCGCTTTACCCCCAATAACGGACGTTGGGCGGCGCATCCAAGTCAGCAATTGCCTGTCGGTTTATGAGCACACGCCCTAGCGATTGACCCCCGGGGGATCCCCCCATAGGGCCTCGCTTGAAGAGGGGACCGTAGCGGAGCTACCGTCGCTTTGCTAAGGTCGGAATCTCGTCGAGAAACTCGGATGAAACAGTACGCAACGCCTAAGGCCGGGATCTTGCTGGGAAACTTCGGATGAAACAGCACGCAACGTTCGACGCACCGGCCCACTTGCGCCCCAACACGAAGGCGTGGTGGCAATCCGTGCATCGGGACTACGACCTCGAGGAGCATCACTCTCGCCTGCTGACAATGGCCTGCGAAGCCTGGGACCGCGCCTGCCAGGCCCGTGAGATTCTGGCGAAGGACGGCATTGTCATTGCTGGACGCGAGGCCGCTGCTCGGCCGCATCCTGCTGTTGCCATCGAGCGTGACTCGCGCATCGCCTTTGCCCGGTTGGTCGCCCAACTCAACCTCGATGCGGAATCGCCCGTGGACTCCGGCATGAGGTCGGCGCAACGCAGTACACGGGCCGGAGGGTGGCGAGGCCGCGATGGTTCGGCGAACTAGCGCAGTAAGGCGTCGCGGCCTTACCGCTTACAAGCTGGTCGAGCTGCTCACGGGCGAGATCAGGTACCCGATGAGGGGCTACGACGGTTACGGCGACCGGCTCTGAAGGCGGCGGTCATCACGACCTCGCCGAGACAACCCAAACGCTGTGAGGCTTTCCAACCAGTGCGGGTCGAAGTGGCCGGAAACTAAGGATTAGCAGGGATGGGGAATGCGGAAAAACACCAGAAACACAATAGCGGCCGCCTTAGCAAACCGCCGCCTTCAGCCTCTCGGCCACGTCTCCGAATGGAAGCTCAATACATTGCGGGCGGTGTCGTGGCAACAAACCGTGAAAATGGTGACAGAATTGTCACCATGGCGCATTCCGCTAGGTGTGGCCTGCCCTCGATGGCGGCGAGTCTCCTCCTGTCTGGTGTAAACGCTTGACGTGCGATTTTCGCTCGATGCCACTCGTTGTTTGAGTGATCAGCTCGTCGCCGCGCTCTATCCGGCAGAGCGGCGAGTTCTCTGTCCGATGCTCGGTCGCCTGCCGAAGCCGACGCCCCGGCCCTCATTCACTCCCCGAAACGAAACGACGCATAGCGGCAATGATCTCCTCCCGTGTCTGCTCGGGGCCCTGCGGAGGGCCCGACACTGGAGGTTGGAGCTCTGCCGTTAGCTCAAGGATGTCCTCCTCCCTGCGGTTCCAACCACATCCGTAAGCTCGACGATATCCTCGGCAATTGTCGTCAACTCAAGGATCTCTGCTTCCTCGCTTTTGCCAGCGGCTATGATGACAAAATGCTTCCCATCAAACCGCACGTATCCGCTCGATTGTAGTTTCTCCACGCATTGCCCGAGAAGCTTACGAAAGTCATACCAGAGTTCCGGGAGCAAACCTCTGCAGGTCATGGAGGACTGATTGAATGAAAAGCGTTGACTCCGTGCAAGGTGATAGGTCTGCAATTAATTTTAGCACTGAGCGGCAGAACTCATTCCAAGAGGAGACATTTGGCTCGGCTTGAGGTTTTGGCTGCAACGTCATAGGCGAACGATACAACCGCGCCGACCGAAGCCGAATGGGGGTACCTTTTAGCCCATGACTTTGGCCGTCCCATTGCGCAGACGGCTTAAGCATCCGCAGCAAGTTGGCCACCCAAGGCGGAACCGATGCCAGCGAAGAGCCATAACCCCTCACTATGGTCCCGATACTCGCACGACGATTACAGGCCACGGATGGGCTCGGTGAGAGACAGTCGCCAGAGAAACTCCGGCTCGAATGACCGCGGCGGGAGAGGTCACGATGCGGCGCTTGGACTGAGCTGGGGAGACACATTCCGCTCGTTTGACGCTGGGCCTTTCAGCGTGGACCGCGGCCGGCGGTATTCCTTATGAACGCTCAGCCGTCGGTCGGAGCGCCGTCGCTCCCCAACTATTCACCCGTAGAGAAAATTGGTTGCGAACGGCGCGGGCCGATGCCCATGGGGATCTCATTGGCGTTTGCGGTCCTAACGGATATAACTGCGGATGTGTCGCCTGCGGTGCTGTATGTAGCACCCCGCGTTTACGCAGCTCCTCGGGCTTATGTAGCTCCTCGTGTCTATGTAGCTCCTCGCGCTCGCGTACGGGTTTGGTAAGACGGACGACCCAAAGAAACGGCCCTAGGAGATGTCCTGAGCGTTAAGCGTTGGGCAGCACCGTCCTTTTGATCGGGAGCGCCGGTGCAGAGCTGAAGCTTGAACCAACCCGAGCTTGCGGGTTCAGCTCTCGCCAGTCGGCAGGTAAAGCTCTACGCTCGTAAGCGCGGGTAGAAGCGCAAAGATAGGATTCGGCTGCCGCAAGACCAACCGGCCGGCCTTTCAGGGTCGTCCATCAATCGCCTGATCATGGCCAAGATGACGGCAAAATCATATGTTCCGATCTGTCGATGTGCTAGCCTTTTAGGCAACGACAACGGGGATCGGCGTCGCGTGATAAACAGGAACGCCTGCGGAGCAATGCTTGGGACCGTGGCCATTGCCGTGGGCGTCCTCGGCTTGCTTCCAGCCGGCGCTCAGGCCGGCGAGGCGAGCTATTGCGTCACCTGCTCGGGCCCCGACCAAGTCTATCGCTGCCGGGTCACCGGCGAAGGCTCAAAGCCGAGCGATGCGCTCAAGCTCTATTGCGTCATTCGCACGGCCAAGGAAGGCCATCATGCCTCCTGCTCGGCCGAGAATGCGACACCGGCCTGTTCCGGCGCGGAGAAAGTCTATGCCTATGATGGGCCGACCATCCCTGACGATCTCGCCGAAGACCCGCGCGTCAAGAGCCTGATGAAGAAGGTCGAGCACGACCAAAAGGCCTTCGCCAAGCCCAAGGATGGCGAGGCGCCACAGACCATGGTCGAGCTGACCGGCCGCGCCTATAGCGCTTCCCGCCAGGGGCTGCGCAACGCCCGCTCCGCGCTCGGTGGGGGCTCCAGCGACGCGCCGCAGCCTTTGCCCGCTTCGCCGCCATCGACCGGCAATGGCGACAGCGCCGCCGCAGCCACACCGGAAGCCAACTCGCCGAGCCGGATGCAGCGCGCCAGTGCCGCCATGGGCAGTGCGGCGCGCAAGAGCTATCGCTGCCTCCGCTCCCTGTTCCGCAATTGCAGTGGCGAGACGGCATCCGGGAGCACCGTGCAGTAATCTGCCGGTGCCCCCTGCCCCTAGGCGAAGATTTCAGCCTGATGGGCTAATGGGTCTGGAGCCATTCGCGGGCGAGCTTCTGTGCTTCTGCGATCTGCTCGAAAGACATCTCGCGGGCGACTTCGACCCGATAGTTGAGCGCTGAGGAATTGCCCCGCGCCGCGGCGAGATTGAACCATTTATGCGCCACCACGAGGTTGGCTGCCACGTCGCGTCCCGTCGCATACAGCATACCAAGCTCGAAAAGCGCGTCCGGCATGGCGGTCTGCGCCGCGAGCTCAGCCTGATCCATCGAAGTTTCGGTGCGTGCCATCTTACGTGCCCTTTGTATTACTCGTCTTGCGACCTGTCGAAGACTTGGGAAATACGACAAGTTCACTTGAGTTGTTGATGTCCCCTAACTGCAGGAGATCATGAGGGGCGGCCTTGAATAACGTCTGAATTTTCGTGATTAATGCAAACTAACTAAATATATAACACGAGGTAATATTGGTTTACATTGCACGCTAATCGGCGGCCCATTAGTTAATCTCGCGGCTTGGCAATAATTCTTTGACCATTCCCGCTCACCCCCCGATAACCACGAACGCTTTTCGCTCGGAACCGCGTGAAGGCGGGAGGCTCCATCGAGGGGCATCAATTGCCGGCGGCCGCGGTCGAGCCATCGAGCACCATCCACTCCCAGCTGTCGAACGCCAACCCCTAGTCTTGGAGTATGTCGGTTTAGCGAAGCCCATTGCCGCCGACGGGCGTCAGCAAACGGCTGAGCATTGCGCCTTTACGGCAGCAGAACGGTCGATCCGCTGGTCCGTCTTGCCTCGAGGTCTGCCTGCGCCTCAGCGGCCTTTTCTAGCGGATAGGTCTGGTTCACGGCGATCCTGACCTTGCCGCTCGCCACGATCTGGAACAGATCGTTGGCAGTCGCCACCAGGTCCTTGCGCGAGGCAGTATAAGTATTGAGCGAGGGTCGCGTGGCGAACAGCGAGCCCTTCTGCGACAAGAGTGTGATGTCGAACGGCGGTACCGGTCCCGACGACTGGCCGAAGCTGACCCAAAGCCCGAGCGGCTTCAGGCAGTCGAGCGAGCCCGGGAACGTATCCTTGCCAATCGAGTCGTAGACCACGTCGACACCCTTGCCCTTGGTGTAGTCCTTGACCTTGGCAACGAAGTCTTCCTCGCGCGTGTTGATGACATAGCCGCAGCCATGCGCGCGCGCGATCAGCGCCTTGCCGGAGGAGCCCACCGTGCCGATCACCGTTGCGCCGAGCGCGGCAGCCCATTGACAGGCAATCAGCCCGACGCCGCCGGCCGCGGCGTGGAACAGCAGCGTAGTCTCGGGCCCGACCTTGACGATGCGGCGGAGCAGATACTGTGCCGTCATGCCCTTGAGCATGATCGCCGCTGCCGTCTGGTCGTCGACATTATCGGGGATCTTGACCACACGGTCGGCGGCGATCAGCCGCTCTTCCGCGTAGGCTCCGATCGGGCCGGCATAGGCGACGCGGCGCCCCACCTTCAAGTCGCGCACGCCCTCGCCGACCGCTGTGACGACGCCCGCCGCCTCAGAGCCCGGAATGAACGGCAACGACGGTTGTGGGTAGTGGCCGGTCCGGTGATAGATGTCGATGAAGTTGAGGCCGACTGCCGTCTGCCTGACCTTCACCTGGCCGGGGTCGGGCGCGCCGACAGTGACGTCCTCCCATTTGAGGACATCCGGCCCCCCATATTCATGGATGCGGATGGCGTGGGTCATTGGACTCGCTCCAAACCTTAGCTTCGCGACGGCGTCTCATGTGGGCCTCGCTCACCCCAAAACGTGGATGGCCGGGAGACAGGCCCGGCCATGACGGCAACTTCAAGGCACTTGCCTACTCGATGCCGAGTTTTTTCTTCAGCAAATCATTGACCGCTTGTGGGCTCGCCTTGCCGCTGGTCAACTTCATAACCTGACCGACGAACCAGCCGGCGAGCGCGGGCTTGAGCTTAGCTTGCTCGGCCTTCTCGGGGTTGGCACCGATGACCTGATCGACTGCCGCCTCGATCGCGCTCATGTCGGTGACTTGGGTGAGCCCTCGCGCCGCGACGATCGCTTTGGGGTCGCCGCCCTCGCTCCACACGATGTCGAACACGTCCTTCGCTATCTTGCCGGAGATCGTGCCCGCCTTGATCAGGTCGAGCACGGCGCCGAGCTGCTCGGCAGAGACCGGGCTGTCGAGCGTATCTCGCCCTTCTTTGTTGAGGCGCCCGAACAGCTCGTTGATCACCCAGTTCGCCGCTTGCTTGGGATCGCGCCCCGTCGCCACGGTCTCGAAATAGTCGGCGGACTCACGCTCGGCGATCAGCACGTCGGCGTCGTAGGGCGTGAGCCCGTAATCGGCGATGAAACGCGCGCGCTTGGCATCGGGAAGCTCCGGCAGGTCCGCCGCGAGCGCATCGACATCGGCCTGCGTCAGTTCGAGCGGCAGGAGGTCAGGATCGGGGAAATAGCGATAATCGTGCGCCTCCTCCTTGGAGCGCATCGACCGCGTCTCGCCGGTCTTGGCGTCGAACAGGCGCGTCTCCTGGCGGATCGTGCCGCCCTCCTCGATGATCTCGATCTGGCGGCGCGCCTCGTATTCGATGGCCTGACCGATGAAGCGAATCGAGTTGACGTTCTTGATCTCGCAGCGCGTGCCGAGCGGATCGCCAGGTCGTCGCACCGACACATTGACGTCGGCGCGGAGCGAGCCCTGCTCCATGTTGCCATCGCAGGTGCCGAGATAGCGGAGGATCGACCTGAGCTTGGTGACGTAAGCGCGCGCCTGCTCGGAGGAGCGCAGGTCCGGCTTCGACACGATCTCCATTAGCGCGACGCCCGAGCGGTTCAGATCCACATAGGAGAATTGCGGGTGCTGGTCGTGCAGGCTTTTTCCTGCGTCCTGCTCGAGATGCAGCCGTTCGATACCAACGACGACGCGCTCCCCGCCCAGCAGATCGACGATCACCTCGCCCTCGCCGACGACGGGACTCTTGTATTGGCTGATCTGGTAGCCCTGCGGCAGGTCTGGGTAGAAGTAGTTCTTCCGGTCGAACACCGAGTTGAGATTGATCTTCGCCTTGAGCCCGAGCCCTGTTCGGATGGCTTGGGCGATGCAGCCCTCATTGATCACCGGCAGCATGCCGGGCATCGCGGCATCGACCAGGCTCACATGAGAATTTGGCTCGCCGCCGAACTCGGTCGAGGCGCCCGAGAACAGCTTCGCATTCGAGGTGACCTGGGCATGCACCTCCATGCCGATCACTACCTCAAACGGGCCCGTCTCGCCCTCGATCAAATTCGATTTGTCAGCCTTCTGATCCATTCCAACTCTCGTTGTCTCATTGCCCGGCTCGACCGGGTAATCCAGTAACCCCCTAGACCCGGCGATTACTGGATTCCCGTTTTCGCGGGGATGACGCTCGTCCATGGAAGAATTTCTACTCTTTTCCGTCCATCGACTGGCGGAGCTTTTCCTCCTCATATTGGACGAACCAGCCGATCATCTGCCGCCACAACGCCTCGGCCAGTTCGGGCGGCAAGTCCTTGGCGGCGGCGCGCGCCCGCACCTTGTCGATCACCTGCTGAATGCGCCACGGCACGCGCGCCTCAGCCGGCGACTGCTTGAGCTGCCAAGCGCGATCGACATAGGCGAAGCGCTCGCCAATGAGATCGACCAACGATTGATCGATGCGGTCGATCTCGGTCCTCACCTCATCCATGCTGCGGCAGTCCTTGGGCTCGCGCGGCGCCATGTCAGCCTCCTCTAGCCTCCGGAGACCACGGCGTCGGCCTCGATCTCGACCAGCCAGTCCGGATTGATGAAGCGTGACACCTCCAGCATGCTCGAGGCCGGGCGGATATCGCCGAAGAAATCGCCATGCACCTTGCCGACCGCCTCCCAATGGGCGATGTCGACAAGAAACACGCGAGTGCGGATCACATCCTTGAGGCTCGCGCCCGCATCCTTGAGCACTTTCTCGATGATCTCGAGGATGACGCGGGTCTGCGCCGCGGGGTCGCCGATCGCGACCGGCTTGCTGCTCGAGCCTGCGGCGGTGCCGCCGACGGCGATGATGTTGCCGACGCGCACCGCGCGCGAGAAGCCGATGATCGGCTCGTATGGGCTCCCCGAAGACACCAGAAGTCGCTTGGTCGACATATCGCTCATGCGGCTTTGCTCCACCAGTCATTGGGCTTGGCGAGAGGCCCAGCCGCCTCCTCGATCACGCGCGCGGCACGGAACAACGTCTCCTCGTCGAACGGCTTGCCGATCAACTGGAGGCCGAGCGGCGTTCCTTCCGACGACAGTCCGGCCGGCACGCTAATCCCCGGCAGCCCAGCCATGTTCACCGTCACGGTGAAGATGTCGTTCAGATACATCTCGACCGGATCGCCCGATTTCTCACCGAGCGCAAAGGCCGGCCCGGGAGTGGTCGGCGTCAGAATCGCATCGACCGTCGCGAAAGCCTGGTCGAAATCGCGCTTGATCAAGGTCCGCACCTTCTGCGCCTTGAGGTAATAGGCATCGTAATAGCCGGCCGAAAGAACATAAGTGCCGATGAGAATGCGCCGCTTGACTTCCTGGCCAAAACCCGCGGCCCGCGTGTTCTCATACATCGAAATCACGTCCGAGCCCGCCTCTCGGAGGCCATAGCGCACCCCGTCATAGCGAGCGAGGTTCGAGGACGCCTCTGCCGGCGCGACAATATAATAGGAAGGCAGCGCGTATTTGGTATGCGGCAGGCTCACCTCTTTGATGGTGGCGCCCTCCTCCTTGAGCCAGGCGACGCCCTTCTGCCACAGCGCCTCGATCTCGGGCGCCATGCCGGGCACGCGATATTCCTTGGGGATGCCGATGGTGAGCCCCTTCACGCCCTTGCCGACCGCAGCCTCGAAGTCGGGCACCAGCAGATCGACGCTCGTCGTGTCCTTTGCGTCGGGGCCCGCCATGACCTTGAGCAGGATCGCAGCGTCCTGCACGGTGCGGGCGATCGGACCAGCCTGGTCGAGCGATGAGGCAAACGCGACGATGCCCCAACGCGAGCAGCGGCCATAAGTCGGCTTGATGCCGACCGTGCCTGTCACGGCTGCGGGCTGGCGGATCGAGCCGCCGGTGTCGGTCGCCGTCGCCCCCATGCAGAGCCTCGCAGCGACCGCGGCAGATGAGCCGCCCGACGAGCCGCCCGGCACGAGCTTGGCGTCCGAGCCGTTGCGCTGCCAGGGACTGACCACGGGCCCGTAAAAGCTCGTCTCGTTGGACGAGCCCATGGCAAACTCGTCATTGTTCAGCTTGCCCAGCATCACCGCGCCCTCGGCCCAGAGATTGGCGGTGACGGTCAATTCGTAAGTCGGCGTGAAGTCGTTGAGGATGTGCGAGCAGGCTGTGGTGCGCACGTCCTTGGTGCAGAACAGATCCTTGATGCCGAGCGGAATGCCTTCGAGCGCAAGGCCCTCGCCCTTCTTCAATCGCGCGTCGCTTGCGTCGGCCATCGCCAGCGCGCGCTCAGGCGTCGGCAGCACGAAGGCGTTGAGCGCAGCGTTTGCCGCCTCGATCGCCACGAGATGCGCCTCGGTCAGCTCGCGCGCCGAGACGGATTTCGCGCGAAGCCGGTCGCGTGCCTCTGCCAAGGTGAGGTCGGTTAGCTCGGTCACGGGCGCTACTCGATCACGCTCGGGCAACGGGCGAAGTCGCCGAGATCGTCGACATCACCCTCTGACTTCATAGTGAGGTGAAGCTCGCCGTCGCTCATTTTCGTGATGGTGATCACCGCCGGAACGCCAGGGGCTCCCGACTCGCACTCGGCCTTGACCACATAGGATTTGTGGTTATCGGTCGTGCCGGCCTCGGCGTCACTAAATTTGCAGGCGAAGTCCATGCCGGTCAGCTCGCCATTGGTCAGCACGAGAAAATCCATGACGTCGATCTCATCGGTGCCGGATTGGGCGAGCATGGTGCAGCCTTCTCCGGTCGCGAACACACCCTCCGGCAGAACCGACGAGGGCTCCGCCGCATTGGCGACGGTGGCGGGAAGGCGGCAGATGATGAGCGCCGCGAGCGGGATGGCGCGCGTGACCCCCGAGCCTCTCGGCACGGCACTATGGCTTGACGTTTTCACAGCGGACATAGGAGTTGAAGGCATCGCTGCCTGAGCCGGTGTCGGCGTCGCCATGACCTGAGGATGCGGTGTCATTGCCACCCGCCTGATCCTGGTCGCGGTCGAGCTGCGACGGGTTGAGATCGTCTGACGCGGCGGATGGATCCTCGCTCGGACCTTCGAGCGGCTCTTGCGTAAGATCGGTTACTCGCGTGACGCTGAGCTCGCCGCCCGCCCTCACGGCGATGGCGAACATATCGGGATAAACATAACCCTGCTCGTCGCAGAAGGCCGTGGCGACCCAACTCTTGGCGTCGTGCGAGGCGACGCTGACGAAATCGCAGCGCTGCAAATAGGAGGTCACGCCCGTCTTGCTCAGTACGTAGAAATCGAGGTCGGCGCCGAGCTCTGCCGGCGTTTTGCTCACGAGCTTGGCGCAGCCGTCCTTGCTCGAGGCGAAGGTGCCCTCGGGCAACCCTTGGGCGAAGGCCGGAGCGGCGCCGATCAGCCAGACGGCAATCATGCACGATACGGTACGCTGCATGTTTCCCCCCTACTCGATGATCTTCGGCACGACGAAATAATGGTCGTCAGCCTTGGGCGCGCTCTTCAGGATCTGGTCGGCGCAGAAGCCGTCGGTCACCTCGTCTTTGCGCTTCTTCATGGTCATGGCAGCGACACGGGTCATCGGCTCGACCGCGCTGGTGTCGATCTCATCGAGCTGGGTGACGAAGTCGAGAATACCGTTCAGCTCATGCTCGAGCCGCACCTCCTCCTCACCCGATATGGCAATGCGGGCGAGATGGGCGATGCGGCGGACGGTGGCACGATCGACTGACATGGCCTTGCTTTGCGGGATGCATTCTATCGGCCTGCTGTAGCACCGAGCCGGATAAGCGGCAACTTTGGGATGCTCGAAAGCAACCCGAGTGCCTAACCGTCAATCCGGTGCAATCCGGCCTGACGGTTAGGCAGGTCGTTTCAAACCTCGAAGGGCACACCGACTTTGGGCACGAGCACCGGAGTTTGGCCCATCGGGACGCCCGCATTCGCAAAGGTCTGATTGAAGCTGAGGAACGGATCGATCAGGATGCTCGATGCGCCCGCGTCGATGCGGAAGCAGGAATGGCCGAACCACGTAATCTTCATTGTCTCGCTCACCGGTATCCCTAATTGATTTCAGCACCGATCATGGCCGTCGAGGACCTCGCCGCGGGGCTCGCAGCCGAGGCAAGGCTACTCGGGCTCGACCTCGGCACCAAGACCATCGGGCTTGCTCTATCCGATGTCACGCGCAACATCGCCACGCCCTACGACACGATCAGGCGTGGCAAGTTCACGAGCGACGCCAAGACCATCAATAGCATCGTCGAGCAGATGGGAGTCGGCGGTCTCGTCATTGGCCTCCCCATCAGTCTCGATGGCTTTGAAGGCCCCCGCGCGCAGTCGACCCGCGCCTTCGCCCGCAATCTCGGCAATCATGTTGCGGTGCCGATCGCCTTTTGGGACGAGCGGCTGTCGACTGCGGCCGTCGAGCGCCATCTCATCGAGGCGGGAGCCTCACGCAAGCGCCGCGCCGAGGTGGTTGATCGCATGGCCGCGGCCTATATCCTGCAAGGCGCGCTCGATCGGCTAAAGCGCGCCGGCGAATAAAGTCGTGACCCGCAGATTGTCATTGAAGATGAGGTAGCCGCCGGGGTTTTCCGGGCAGTAGCCGGCGCCGCAGATCAGCACGGTCGAGACGACATTGCAGACCGCGAGCGCCGCGAAGGTGACAAAGGCGGTGAGAGCGAGCGGCTTCAGCCGGCTCGAGATCGGCTCAGCGCGCGAAAACTGCCGGTCATCGAGCAGCATGATGGCGGAGCCGATGATCATCAGCGCAAAGGCGATGAACGCCCACGTGTAGAGATGCAGGCCGAATACGGCGCTGCCGTAGGAGCCTGTGCCCGGGACGATGTGGTCCAGGATTTGACGTATCGAGATGGCGGCGCCGACCGCCGCCCCCAGGATCGTCATCCCGCAATGGCTCGGCTTAGGTCCGAACAGGATGGTGAGCGCGAGCCCGAATCCGGCGGCGGTCAGCCCGGCACGTTGCAGGATGCAGAGCGGACAGGGAAGATGGCTGAACCAAAGCTGGTCGATGAACGCGAGCGCGAGCACCGTATCGACGGCAATCAGCGCCAAAGCGTTGAGGAGCTTCGCCACGTCACTCGGCACGCCAAGCCCCCGTGAAGATCAAAGCGCGATGTTCAACCCGTCGCTCATTGTCATGCGGAACAGCACGAGCAGGACCACGAGACCGGCAACCCAGAAACCCATTGCCGCGGTGCGCTGCCTGAGCCAAGCCGCCCCGAGCGCGCAAGCAAACAACAGAAAAGGTAAGCTCATCATGGCCCCGCCTCTCAAAGGCCGGGATCGCCGGCCTCTGCCGTCATTTGAGATCGCCAACTCGCAAACGAATCACTGACCTCGGAAGGTATTGAAATTCGCCGCGCTGACAAGCCCTTAACGACCGGACGCTTCAACGCCATGGGCGCCGATCAACCGCCGAAAAAGACTGAGGCCACCTCTCTGCGGCGGCCTCGTCCGGTGGTGTCAGGAGGCGATCGCGGCGCCGTCCTGGCAGGCTAGCAAGGCGCGCACCAGCAGCGCACCGGACCGCAGACGCGGTGCCAGCCAAGGTCGCACTGGCCGACCGGTAGCCCAGCTTTCTCGACCGGCGAGTAGTTCTTGGCGGCGCTCGGCAGGTTCACAGTGCCTGAGGAAAGAGTTGTAGCGTCGGCCTTCCACGCGCAGCTGCCGGCGAGCAGCATCGCTGCAGTCACACCAAGGGCAATCGCTAGTTTTGCGCATCTTGGTTTCCTTGGTTTTGAATTTCCGGCCGCACGTGACGGTAGGATGGCGTGCTCAGGATAGCCCACGATTTCGCGGCGCTGACACGACCCTGCGAGCGAGAACGGAGCAAAGTTCCACGCGCGGCACAGACAACATCACTTTCGCGCGACACGCGGGCAAGCTGCCCAGGGGACCGCTTGGTTGCACCGAATTTCGCTTGCGTTCCTCCGCTCACCCCGCCTGACTATTCGGCAAGTTATCCCCGGGCGAGAGCTTGCCGCCTCGAGAAACTCGGCATATACAGTGCCCGTTAATGAGCATTGTCGCCGCAGCCTCCGACGTCTCCTTCCCCCACCGCCATCTTCTTGGAGTTGAAGGCCTTTCGCGGGCCGAGATCGTCGCTCTGCTCGATCTCTCCGAGGAAGCCGCCAAGCTCAGCCGGCAAATCGCCAAGAAGCGCGACGATCTGCGCGGCCGCACCCTGATCAATCTGTTCTTCGAGGCCTCGACCAGGACCCAGAGCTCGTTCGAGCTTGCGGGAAAGCGGCTGGGCGCTGATGTGATGAATATGTCGGTCGGGACCTCTTCGGTGCAGAAGGGCGAGACCCTGATCGACACGGCAGTGACGCTCAACGCCATGCGCCCCGACATTCTGGTGGTACGCCACCACGCCGCGGGCGCGGTCGAGTTGCTGGCGCAAAAGGTCGATTGCTCGGTCATCAATGCCGGTGACGGCAGCCATGAACATCCGACCCAGGCATTGCTCGACGCGCTCACGATCCGCCGCCACAAGGGTCGCATCGAGGGCCTGATCGTCGCCATCTGCGGCGATATCCTCCACTCCCGCGTCGCCCGCTCCAACATCCTTTGCCTTAATGCGCTCGGCGCGCGAGTGCGCGTCGTCGCACCCTCCACGTTGCTCGCCGCGGCAATCGAGCGACTCGGCGTTGAGGTCTACACCTCGATGTGGGAAGGACTTGCCGACGCCGACATCGTCATGATGCTGCGGCTCCAGCGCGAGCGCATGACCTCGAGCCTTGTGCCTAGCCAGCGCGAATATTTCCACTTCTTCGGCCTCGACTACGACAAGCTCGCCCGCGCCAAGCCCGACGCGCTGATCATGCATCCGGGGCCAATGAATCGCGGCGTCGAGATCGACTCCAACGTCGCCGACGACGCGCGGAGCGTGATCCGCGAGCAAGTCGAGATGGGCGTCGCGGTGCGCGTGGCCGTGCTGCAAGCGCTCGCCCGTCATCTGCCCAACCAGTGACCTCCATGCGCGCACCGAGCCAACACCGCCCTCCCCACGCTTACCCGGTCGCGCTCGTCAATGTGCGGCTGATCGATTCGGCCTCCCGCCACGAGCGCCGCGGCGGCGTGCTGATCGCCGACGGCGTCATCGCCGATCTCGGCGCCCACATCGCCGCCGGCAATGTCGGCGACGCCGAGATCATCGACTGCGGCGGCCGCGTGCTGGCGCCGGGCCTCATCGACATGATGGTGTTCGCCGGCGAGCCCGGGCTCGAGCATCGCGAGACACTGGCGACTGCAAGCCGTGCTGCTGCCGCCGGCGGCGTCACCACCATCGTCTGCATGCCCAACACCGAGCCCGTCATCGACGACGTGGCGCTGGTCGATTTCATCCTGAGGCGAGCCCGCGACACGGCCCTTATCAACGTCCACCCTATGGCGGCCATGACCAAGGGCCTACTCGGCGCTGAGATGACCGAGATTGGGCTGCTGCACGAGGCCGGCGCGATCGCCTTCAACAACGGCAAAACGAGCATCGCCAACGCCAAGGTGATGCGGAACGTGCTCGCCTACGCCAAAGATTTCGGCGCGCTGATCGTGCATCACCTGGAAGATCCCACCCTCGCGCCGGAGGGCGTGATGAACGAAGGCGAGGTCGCAACCAGGCTCGGGCTCCGCGGCGCACCATCGGCGGCCGAGACCATCATGCTCGAGCGCGACATCCGTCTCGTCGAGCTGACCGGCGGGCGCTACCACGCGGGCCAAATCTCGGCCCGCGCCTCGCTCGACATCATACGCGCCGCGAAGGCGAGAGGCACAGCTATCACTTGCGGCGTTTCCATCAATCATCTCACGCTGAACGAGAACGACATCGGTCCCTACCGGACCTTCTTCAAGATGAACCCCCCGCTCCGCTCTGAGGATGACCGCCGCGCCATGGTCGAAGGCGTGGCGAGCGGCGATATCGACGTGATCGTCTCGGCGCACGACCCGCGCGGCGCTGAGGGTAAGCGCCGGCCGTTCGCCGAGGCCGCCGACGGCGCGGTCGGGCTCGAAACCCTGCTCGGCGCCGCTCTGCGCCTTTATCACAACGGCGAGGTCGAGCTGAACCGTCTGCTTGAGGCAATGACCGCGTCTCCCGCGGCGCTGCTCGGCTTGAACAGCGGCCGCATCGCCAAGGGCGCCCCCGCCGATCTCGTGCTGATCGACCTCGCCACACCCTGGGTGGTCGAGCCCGACGCCTTGCGCTCGAAGTCGAAGAACACCCCGTTCGACGGCGCGCGACTCGAGGGGCGTCCACTGCTTACCTTCGTTGCCGGGCGTCTCGTCTACAACTACGCTGATCAGCTGCAGCCGTGACGTGACGCGCTTTCAGGGGTGACCGATGTCTCCTCCCGCCGATTGGGGTAGCACCGCTGTTGATCTCGCGGCATGCGGTTTCGGCTATCTGTTCGGGTCGATCCCGTTCGGCCTGATCCTGACGAAGCTGGCCGGGTTCGGCGACGTGCGCGAGATCGGCTCTGGCAATATCGGGGCAACCAATGTATTGCGCGCGGGCTCCAAACCGCTCGCCGCGGCGACGCTCGTGCTCGATGCCGCCAAGGGCACTGCCGCCGTCCTGTTTGCCGCGCATTGGGGTGAGACGCCGGCGATCCTAGCCGGACTCGGCGCCTTTCTCGGCCATCTCTTCCCGGTCTGGCTCGGCTTTCGCGGTGGCAAGGGAGTGGCCACCTTCATCGGCGTCCTGCTCGGGCTCTACTGGCCTGCCGGCGTCGCATTTTGCGCGATCTGGCTCGTCACCGCTTTCGCCACGCGCTATTCGTCGCTCGCTGCGCTCATCGCGAGCGCGGCAAGCGTTGTGCTGCTCGCGTTCAGCGCACGATGGGAGCTAGCCGCACTGTTCCTGTTGCTCACCGTTCTTCTCTATGTCCGCCACGCCTCGAATATCGGGCGGCTGGTGAAAGGCGAGGAGGCGCGGATTGGCAAGAGTCACTCGTAAGACCCGCACAAGCCGGCTGCAAAGGTCAGGCTCGACCGCCGCCAGCGCCTCGCGTGGCTTCGCTTGATCCGGACCGAGAATGTCGGCCGGCCTCCTTCTCAGCGAGCGCTCGCCCGGCTTCGCGCCACGCGGCAAGGACTTTTCGCGCCGCAACCGGCTGATCTCGGGGATCTCGCTTGCCGTGGTCGTGATCGAGGCCGCCGAGCGGTCGGGCTCGTTGATCACCGCGCGATTTGCCGGAGAGCAGGGGACGAGGTTTTCGCCGTGCCGGGAAGTCCTCTCGATGCACTCTCGGCCGGCACCAACAATCTGCTCAAGCAAGGCGAGAGCCTCGTCACCGGAGCCGCCGACATAGTCGATGCGCTCGCGCCCATCATGGGGACGCCCACCTACACCACGGGACGATCTCGCCTCCGAAGATGAGGGTATGCCTCACCTGCCCGACATCGGCGAAAGCGAACGCGAGCGCATTGTTGGCGCGCTAGGCCCGAGCCCGGTGAAAGGAACTGCAACTGCGCATTCTGCGCGACAACTCTCAAACCCTCTCGCAAGGACATACTCTGCGGCTTCTTTTCGGGTCATTTTTTCCATCGGCTGGATGGTTTCCTGCCGTATTTAACCCAGCCGCTCATCCCCAAACCACGTCATTCAAGCGGCACGAATCAGTCGCTAAATTCACCGATAGTATAAACACCTCAAGGTTGTCTGCTCTAATCTATACATCTAAAAGTTGTCAATTCCCGACTGCCGAATTTGACACCGGCACGACGACAGCACCATTTTCGGGCGGCTACCGAAGGGGCCAATTCGGCCCGCTGCCCTCAGCCTGACGCAATTTGCGGGGCTAGGAACGTCTCAATGAACATCGTCATCGTCGAATTGCCAGCCAAGGCCAAGACCGTTAACAAGTATCTGGGGCCCGGATACCACGTGATCGCCTCTTACGGCCACGTGCGCGATCTACCCTCGAAGAACGGCTCGGTCGTGCCCGACAAAGACTTCGAGATGCATTGGGACGTCGAGCCCAAGGCCGCTAAGCGCTTGGACGAAATCGCCAAGGCTGTCAAAGGGGCGAGCAAGCTGATCCTCGCCACCGACCCCGACCGCGAGGGCGAGGCCATCTCCTGGCACGTGCTTCAGGTACTCGATCGCAAGAAGGCCCTCGCCGGCATTCCGGTCGAGCGGGTCGTGTTCAACGCCGTCACCAAAGAGGCGGTGCTCGACGCGATGCGCCATCCGCGCAAGATCGACGGGCCTCTGGTCAACGCCTATCTCGCTCGTCGCGCGCTCGATTACCTCGTCGGCTTTACACTCTCGCCGGTGCTGTGGCGAAAGCTGCCGGGGGCCCGCTCCGCCGGGCGCGTTCAGTCGGTCGCGCTTAGGCTCGTCTGCGACCGCGAGCTGGAGATCGAGAAATTCAAGGCACAGGAATATTGGTCGATCGTCGCCGAGATCGGCACGGCCAAGAACGAGGCTTTCCAGGCCAGGCTGTTCTCGGTAGCCGGCAAGAAGCTCGACAAATTCGATATCGCCGACGAAGCGACCGCCTCGCGGCTCAAGGCCGCGCTCGAAGGCGGCAGCTTCACCGTGTCGAGCATCGAAAGCAAATCGCAGCGCCGCAACCCGGCCGCGCCCTTCACCACCTCGACGCTCCAGCAGGAGGCCTCGCGCAAGCTCGGCTTCTCGCCGCGCCACACCATGCAACTTGCGCAACGCCTCTATGAGGGCGTCGATATGGGCGGCGAAGCCGAGGGACTGATCACCTATATGCGAACCGATGGCGTGCAGATCGTGCCCGAAGCGGTCGCCGCCGCGCGCCGCGTCGTCACCAAGCTTTATGGCGAGCGCTACGTCCCGGCCTCGCCCCGCCAATACGAAACCAAGGCCAAGAACGCTCAGGAGGCGCATGAAGCGATCAGGCCGACCGACTTCGCCAAGGAGCCCGACAAGGTCGCCCGGTATCTCGAGGACGCCGCGGCCCGCCTCTATAAACTGATCTGGCAGCGGACGCTCGCGAGCCAGGCCTCAAGCGCCGATATTGAGCGCACCACCGTCGATATCGACGTGACTGCCAAGGACGGCTCGGCCCATGGCGTGCGCGCGACCGGCTCGGTGGTCCGCTTCGACGGCTTCCTGAAGATCTACGAGGAAGGGCTTGACGACGCGATGGGCGAAGATGGTGCGAGGCTGCCCGCTCTCGCCAAAGGCGAGAAGCTCGATCCGCGCAAGATCGAGGCGAAGCAGCATTTCACCGAGCCGCCGCCCCGCTACAGCGAGGCGACGCTGATCAAGAAGATGGAGGAGCTCGGCATCGGCCGACCCTCAACCTATGCCTCAACGCTGAACGTGCTCCGCGACCGCGAATATGTCCGCCTCGACAAAAAGCGTCTCTACCCCGAGGACAAGGGGCGACTGGTGACGGCATTCCTGGAGAGCTTCTTCAGCCGCTATGTTGAGTACGACTTCACCGCCGATCTCGAAGAGAAGCTCGACCTCATCTCAGCGGGCAAGCTCGAATGGAAGGACGTGCTGCGCGATTTCTGGCGCGACTTCATCGCCGCCGTCACGGACATCGGCGACCTCAGGATTACCCAGGTACTCGATGCGCTGAACGATCTGCTCGGCCCGCATATCTTCCCTGAGCCCGCTGGTGGCGGCGACCCGCGCGCCTGCCCCTCATGCGCGGCAGGACGCCTAAGCCTCAAGGTCGGCAAGTTCGGCGCGTTTATCGGCTGCTCCAACTATCCGGAGTGCCGTTACACGCGACAGCTCGCCGAGACCGGCGACAAGGCTCCGCAGACCGAGGCCAAGCTGCTCGGCACCGATCCCGAGAGCGGGCTTGTTGTCACGCTTCGCACGGGCCGGTTCGGTCCTTACGTCCAGTTGGGCGAGGGCAACGGCAAGGAAAAGCCGCAGCGCGCCTCGATCCCTAAGGGCACCGACCCGGACAGCCTCGAACTCGACCGTGCGCTCGCTCTGCTTGCCTTGCCGCGCGAGATCGGCGCCCATCCCGAAACAGGCAAACCTATAGTCGCCGGCTTCGGCCGCTACGGGCCTTACGTGCAGCATGACGGCAAATATGCGAGCCTTTCGGCGCCCGAGGAGGTGTTCGAGGTAGGCATCAACCGCGCCGTGAGCCTGCTCGCGGAGAAGGCCGCCAACCGGAGCCCGCGCGGCGCGAGCGTCATCAAGGAGCTCGGCGACCACCCCGATCTCGGAGGCAAGGTGCAGGTGCTGTCGGGCCGCTACGGTCCTTACGTGAGGCACGGCAAGATCAACGCTACGATCCCCAAGGACATCGCACCTGAGGAGACAACGCTTGCTCGGGCGGTCGAGCTGATCGCCGCGCGCAGCGCCAAAGGTCCTGCCATGAAAGGTTCTGCGAGGAAGCCCGCCAAAGCGAGCAAGACGGCTGCCAAGAAGTCGCCGCGCAAAGCGAGCAAAAGCGGCAGCAAAAGCGATAAACAGACCGTCGAGGAGACGGCGGGCTGAGCGGCGCCAGTGGCAAAGACTAAGGGGGCTCCGCGCCAGGCGACCGTGGGCAAACTACCATCCAAGCAACAGATCCTCGATTTTCTCGAGACCGGCAACGTCAAGTCCGGCAAGCGGGAGATCGCACGCGCCTTCGGCGTGAAGGGCGGCGACCGCGTCGCGCTCAAGGAGTTGCTGCGCAGCATGGCTGACGACGGTCTGATCGCGGGCTCGCGGCGCAAGCTGGTCAAGCCCGGAGCGTTGCCGCCGGTGACGGTGATCGAGATCGTGTCCCGCGACCATGATGGCGAGTTCGTGGCGCGTCCCGCCACCTGGGACGAAGCTCAAGGGCCCCTGCCTCGCATACTCATGGCCGAGAGCAAGCGCGAAACGGGTCCGGCCGCCGGCATCGGCGACCGCGTGCTAGCGCGCATCACTCGGCTGGGCGTCGATGCCGACTATCCCTATCAGGCGCGCACCATTAAGAAGCTGGCTCGCGCCGCCAACCGGATGCTCGGCATCTTCCGCTCGCTGCCGGGCGGCACCGGCGTCATCGATCCCGTCGACCGCAAACAGCTCAAGGAATGGCCGGTTCCGCGCGGGGGCACCAACGATGCCGAGAGCGGCGAGCTGGTCCGCTTCGAACTCGCCCGCGGAGGCCGCGCCGGCATGCAGAGCGCCCGCGTCACTGAGCGGCTCGGCAATCCTGAAGCCCAGCAGATGACGAGTCTGATCGCCGTCCACGCCCACGGCATCCCTGACACCTTTCCCGACGCCGTGCTCGCCGAGGCCGACTCCGCCAAGGCGCCGGAGCTCGGCGGACGGCGTGAGGATTTGTGCGATCTGCCCCTGATCACCATCGACCCGTCAGACGCGCGCGACCATGACGACGCTGTGTGGGCCGAAGCCGACCCTAACCCTAAGAACAAAGGCGGCTGGGTGGTCATCGTGGCCATCGCCGACGTCGCCTCTTATGTCACGCCGGGCAAGGCGCTCGACAAGGAAGCACGCAAGCGCGGCAACTCCGTCTACTTCCCCGACCGTGTGGTGCCGATGCTGCCCGAGCGCATCTCGAACGACCTCTGCTCGCTGAAAGAGGACGAGCCGCGCGCCTGTCTCGCCGTACGCATGGTGTTCGACAAGGACGGCAGGAAGCGCGAGCACCGCTTCTTCCGCGCCCTGATGCGATCGGCTGCGAGCCTCAGCTACGAGCAGGCTCAAGCGGCAATCGACGGACGCATCGACGAGGCGACCGGGCCGCTGCTCGACACCGTGCTGAGACCCCTATGGGGCGCCTATGCGAGCTTGACCCTCGCCCGCACTGACCGCGCGCCGCTCGACCTCGACCTGCCTGAGCGCAAGATTCTGCTCGACGACGAGGGCCGGGTGCGGGCGATCGTCAGCCCTCCCCGGCTCGATGCGCACCGTCTGATCGAGGAATTTATGATTGCCGCCAACGTCGCTGCGGCCGATACGCTCGAAGCCAAGCGCTCGCCGCTGATCTATCGCGTCCACGACGCTCCCTCGAAGGAGAAGCTCGCCTCGCTCGCGGAGTTTCTGAGCACGATCGGGCTGCAGCTGCCGAAGTCGGGCGTGCTGAAGCCTGCCCATTTCAACCGCATCCTTGCCGACACGCGCTCCACGCCGACCTCCGAGCTGGTCAGCGAGGTCGTGCTTCGGAGCCAGGCCCAGGCGGAATACGCTCCCGGCAATTTCGGGCATTTCGGCTTGAACCTGCGCCGCTACGCACATTTCACCTCACCGATCCGCCGCTATGCCGATCTGATTGTGCATCGTGCGCTGGTTCGGGCGCTCGGGCTCGGCCCCGACGGCCTCACCGACACCGAGATGGGCGAACTCGAAGTGATTGCGCAATCGATCTCCGACACCGAGCGGCGCGCCATGGCGGCAGAGCGAGAGACCGCCGATCGCCTGATCGCAGCCTATCTCGCCGACCGCATCGGCGCACAGTTTCAGGCGCGCGTCTCGGGCCTGGTTCGCTCAGGCCTGTTCGTCAGGCTGATGGAGACCGGCGCCGACGGCTTCGTGCCGGCTTCCTCGATCGGACATGAATATTTCTATCATGACGAGGTGCAGCAGGCGCTCGTCGGCGAGGATACGGGCCACGGTTATCGGCTTGGCGATAGTGTTGAGGTGCGCCTTGTCGAGGCGATTCCAACTGCCGGCGCGCTGCGGTTCGAATTACTGAGCGAGGGCCGGCTGCTTGGCGCGCGACCGAAGGGCGCAAGGTCGCGAAGTGACAAGCCGCTGCCGCGCGGCTACAAGGGCAAGCCGCAAGGACGCGGGCACTTCAAGAAGCGCCGCTAGATGACTAGATAGCGGTGAGCAAGGATCGCGCAATGCCACAGAGCGTCGTGACTGAAGGCGTCTACCGGAACGACACGGAAGCGGGCCGCCCGATCTTCCAGTCGATGTTGCGTGGGGCCATGCACAAATGCCCGGCCTGCGGCACGGGTGCCCTTTATTGGCGTTTCCTGAAAGTCGCCGATGCCTGTCCGAAATGCGGCGAGGAGTTACACCATCACCGCGCCGACGACGCGCCGCCTTATTTCACCATCGTCATCGTCGGCCATATAGTGGTCGGCCTGGTGCTCGCCGTGGAGATGGCCTACCGGCCACCGCTCTGGGTGCATGCTGCGCTCTGGATGCCGCTGACGGTCATCCTCGCCCTCGTGCTGCTGCCCTCGATCAAGGGCGCTCTGATCGGGTTACAGTGGGCGCTGCGCATGCACGGCTTCGATCCGAACGCCACTGAGGATGTCGAGCGCTTCGTCGCCCCTGGCGACGAGCAGGTTCGGCCCGCACAGCTTCCCCGGTCTTGACTTCAAGTCTTGATCGAGTAGGTTCGCGCCAATTCGCTGAATAGGTTTCCGAGGACGTCATGGCAAAGCCCGTCACCCAGAAGATCAAGCTCGTAAGCACAGCCGGCACGGGCTATTACTACGTGACCAAGAAGAACCCGCGCAATCACACCGAGAAGCTGGTGTTCAAGAAATACGACCCAGTCGCGCGCAAGCACGTCGAGTTCAAGGAAGCCAAGATCAAATAGTGATTGCTCGGACCGCCGAGTGCTGCCCGCAATGCTGGGCTGCGGCGATCGTCACACTATAAGGGTGGCCGGCCGGAACGCGGCGCTAACGAGGAGGCCACTCAACCGCGGTCCGGCCAGCCGAACCCTACGGACCCAGGAGATGCGGCGGACCTGAGCATTCCGCAGGGTTACTCTATATGAGGGAAACCGAGTTCAGAGGCGCAGGCCTTCGACTGCCGCGCTAATACCCCCTTAACCCCGATCGCCTCCAAAAGCCGCTTCGTCGATTTCAGTCACACCATAAAACAGCCAACAAGGGGACGAAATCAACCTTATTTATGCGCGTAATACGATAAAATGCTAGGCAGTGTAAAGCCTTAAGGTTAAGCGCTCAGGTGTCGCCTCAAGTTTGTGGACCCCTTCACCGGGACATTCAGCATACGGATTCCGTCTAAAGTGATTCGCGCGAACCCTCGGCCTTGCCGCTGCGCGGCGTCGGCCAGGACGCGATTGCGTCCATCGCGCTTGGCGCAATAGCGCGCTTGGTCCGCACGCTTGAGGGTGAGTTCGGGCGTGTCCTCGGCGAATTCGAGTGCGGCAACGCCGACGCTTGCCGTGACTTCCAGCGTGCCGATCCTCTCGCCAGCATAGAGCGGCGCCGCTGCAATGCATGGCGCAAGCGCTCGCCGTAGGCCTTGGCGAGGTCGGTATCGGGCATCACCACCACGAACTCCTCACCGCCCAGGTGCCGCGAATGTTACTGCGGACGCGCGAGGCAAACTGCCGCAACACCAAGTCTCCGGCGTCATGGCCGTAGTTGTCGTTGACCCCCTCGAAATAATCGATGTCGAGCACGAGCACCGAGAGCGGTTTGCCTCGCTGCGAGGACTCCTTAGCGGGTTATGCAGCGCCGTGAGCGGGTCGAGAATAGCCATCTCGACCGTCTCCTCGAGCCGCATGCGCAGATGATCGGTATGGCGCTTGCGCTTGACTGCGCGTGCGCACCCGCGCCAGCAGTTCGTTGCCGTCAATCGGGCGCACGATATAGTCGTTCACCGCTTCACATTGGCATCGACATCGTTGACGACAAGGACCCGGGCGGTCATGACTTGCTAACGAGCCTCGCCGATGAATTGCCTGACCGTGTCGATAAACATGGCGACCGAGATGGGCTTGGAGATATACGCCTCGCAACCGCCCTCGCGAATGCGCTCCTCGTCGCCCTTCATGGCGAAGGCGGTGACGGCGACGACCGGGATCATGCGGAGTTGATCGTCCTCCTTCAGCCATTTGGTGACTTCGAGCCCCGACACCTCCGGCAGCTGAATGTCCATGAGGATGAGGTCGGGGCGATGCTCGCGGGCGAGCGCCAGCGCCTCCATGCCGTTTCGCGTCTGCAAGGTCTTGTAGCCATGCGCGTCGAGCAGGTCGTGGAAGAGCTTCATGTTGAGTTCGTTGTCCTCCACGATCAGAACGGTCTTGGTCATAGGCCTCGGTCCCGGCGATTCGGTCGGCACATGATGGGCGATCTCGGGGCGACGTGCCATGGCACTCGCAGCATGGGGAATCTCGGCACGAGGGACCGTGGCGATCGGCGTACGGGGGATCTCGGCACGATACGCCGTCGCCCTCGGAACCGGCCTGAGCCTCCAGAACATATGATCGCTCCCATCCTCCTGGAGCATGTCTGAAGCTGCCGGTTCTTCCGGCCGATCATGCTCGAACAAGACGCGCCAGCGCCGGCTCAATGCAACCCTGAGGTGATCGCGCTTAAGCGTCGCTGATTTTCACCGTAAATCCGTAACCAAACTCTTTAGAGAGGTGGCAAAGCTCTGGGGAAACCGGAACTTTTCGGCATGGCTAATGCGCAAAGCCCACCGCGGTCGGCCCGCGCGCATTAAGCCTGAAACGGGCCTGATTTGCTGGACCTTGATCCGTCCATCGGGCTCAGCGGCGCGCAGCTAGGACACCCTAGTGACACCCTGTCGCTTTCAAATACTCGAGCGAGGTGAGCGTGCCGTGAATGGAAAAGTCGCCGTAATCGATGAGCAGCTCGCGGCTGACGCCGTTGGCATAAAGGCGAAAATCGATCTGGTAGCTCGGAATCAAATCTCCACCCTTGGCCTCGAAATAGCCGATCGATACCGGCCATGATGCTAGATCGCCGAGCCCCTTGTCCTTGGCCGGCGCTTCGAGCTTGGCGGCCTCGGCGCCGGGCTGGATCATTTTGCCGATGAAGGCGGTGGTGTCATAGACCTTACGCCCCTTCTCCGAGCCGTCGTAGATCTGCGCCTGGAACATCGACTGGCCCGACAGCGCCGCATCGATCAGAGCGAGGCTATGCTGGGTCGGAAACAACACGCGGCCCGGGAGGTCGAGCTCACCGTGAGCGGGCTGGCTGATGTTCACCTTGACGTCGGCGCTAGGAGCCGCGCGCACCGCCCGTCCCATGGTGACGTCGCCGAGCTTGTCGTTCAGATATTGCGACGACTGGAAGCGGAATTTCTGCCCGTCGGCCTGTTCCCAGGTCGACGAGCGGAGGTCGGTCAAATTGGTCTGGCCTTGTGAGTTGGTCATCTGCGTGACCATGCGCATGTTGAGCGAATAGCCGTCACACTCGGAGCCGGTAAACTCGAACACCATCCGGCCGTCAATGCCGGTGATGCCTGAGGCCGAGCGCGCGTCGTCGAGCGTCATCTCATAGACGGCGCGATGGGCGACGAGCTTGGTCGGCTCCTTCGCCGCAAGCGCCCCTGCCGGCGATGCCAGCCCGAGATCGAGGAGCGAGACCACTACCAGAACCGCGAGCGATGCCCGCCGAGCCGACCCAAACATGTCACAGCCTCGCTTCTTGTGCGTTGCGACCGCCAAAGGCATGCCAAGACGGACACGCCAAGACGCTGGTGGAAAGGAACTTTTGGCACCAACCGGGAGGCCGGACAAGTGCCAGGGCATGGTGTCGAAAAGTTGCAGGGTTTTCGCTCAAATCATGCGTCAGAGACGGGACCCAGATAATCGTGATCCACCCACGTTGATTTCATCTTCGGGCGCCTAACCTTGCAGGGAAGCCCGATTTGCTCAATGGTCGAGAGAGGCGGCAGGACGCCGTCGGCGAGTCACGCGGAGGCGACCATGGCGGGAGAGATCGAAGCACGGCTGAAGGCGCTTGAGCTCGCTCTGCCCGAGGCCAAGGCGGCGATTGGCAGCTATGTCCCATTCCTCCATCTCGACCGCCTGTTGTTCGTCTCGGGGCAACTGCCGATGAAGGACGGCAAGCTTGCCTTCGCCGGCAAGCTCGGCACCGATACGGACCTCGCAATCGGGCAACAGGCGGCGCGGCTTTGCGCCATCAACATTCTGGCGCAGGCTAAAACCGCTTTGCGGGATCTCGACCGCATCGTCCAGTTGCTCCGTGTCAACGGCTTCGTCAACGCGTCACCCGACTTCACCGACCATCCCAAAGTCATGAATGGCGCCTCCGACTTTCTGGTGGAAGTTCTCGGCAACAAAGGGCGCCATACCCGTATCGCCGTCGGTTGCGCGAGCCTGCCACTAGGCGCCGCCGTCGAGGTCGATGCGATCTTCGCCGTGGATTGATCCCCCATGGGGCGGTGGCCCGCATGTCAGAGCTCTATTGGCTGAAACGGCCGATTGCCCATCGCGGCCTACACGATGCCGCGAAAGGCACAGTCGAGAACAGTGCGTCGGCGGTGAAGGCCGCCATGGGAGCCGGCTACGCCATAGAGGTCGATCTGCAATGCGCGGCCGGACACATGCCGGTTGTCTTCCACGACAAGACACTCGACCGCCTGACCTACGAGACCGGCCCGGTGATCGCCCGTGACGCCGAGGCGCTTTGCGGTCTTCGCTTGCGCAACAGCGAGGACCGCATTCTGTCACTCCCAGCGCTACTCGCTCTGATAAACGGGCGCGTGCCCCTCGTGCTCGAGGTGAAGGGTACCTGGACGCGCGAGGGCAAATACGAGGCGAATATCGCTCTGCTGCTCGCCTCATATCCAGGCCCGGTCGCCGTGATGTCGTTCGACCCTTACTGCATCGCTTCATTCAAGGAGATCGAGCCCACCCTCCCTCGCGGACTGATCTCCGAGCGCTTCAGCGACGCGCATTATTGGTCCGAGCTCAGCTTCAAGCAGCGCTTCGCCATGCGCAACCTGCTGACCTCCGCCATCGCCCGGCCCCACTTCGTCGCCTACGATATCAGGGCGCTGCCGGCGCTCGCGCCGCTCGTCGCGCAGCACCTGTTCGGGCTGCCGCTGCTCACCTGGACGGTTCGGACCAAGGAAGAGCGCGACCGCGCGCTGCGCTATGCCGACGCCATGATCTTCGAAGGGATCACGCCTTGATGGGCGATATCGAGAGGAACCCGCGACACGACGAAGCAGACGACTCGGCCAGCAGACCACTCACTGTGCGGACTGCCTCGAGCATTGCCGAAGTTCCGGCAACCGACTGGGACGACTGCGCCCGCGGAAATCAACTTGCACTATCTAACCCATTCATTTCGCACGCTTTTCTCAAGGCCTTGGAGGACAGCGGGTCGGCCGTGCAGGCGACCGGATGGCTGCCGCGGCATCTTTTATTGGAGGAAGGCAACGGCACTCTGCTTGGTGTCATGCCCTGCTATCTCAAATCGCACTCGCAAGGCGAATACGTGTTCGACCATGGCTGGGCCGACGCCTATGCGCGCGCCGGCGGCGACTATTATCCGAAGCTCCAAGTCTCGGTCCCTTTCACTCCCGTCCCTGGCAGGCGCCTGCTGGTGCGTTCCGGCCAAGGCGAAGGCGAGCGCCAGGCGCTCCTGCTCCAGGCGGCTGTGCAGGTCAGCGCCCGGCTCTGCGTCTCCGGCCTGCACATCACCTTTCTCACCGAGCAGGAATGGCAGCTCGGCGGCGAACTCGGCTTCCTCAAACGCACCGATCAGCAGTTCCACTGGCAGAACGAGGGCTATTCGAGCTTCGACGAATTTCTCGGCGCGCTCGCCTCGCGCAAGCGTAAGGCCGTGCGTAAGGAGCGGCGCGAGGCGCTGACCGCCGGCATCGCGATCGAATGGGTGACCGGGCATGAGCTGACCGAAACCCATCTCGATGCGTTCTTCGCCTTTTATATGGACACCGGCTCGCGCAAATGGGGCACGCCCTATCTCACGCGCGAATGTTTCAGCCTGCTGCGTGACAGCATGGCCGACAAGATGCTGCTCGTGCTCGCTAAGCGCGCGGGGCGCTACATCGCCGGCGCGCTCAACTTCATCGGCGCCGACACGCTCTATGGCCGTTATTGGGGCGGCATCGAGGACCACCCGTTCCTGCATTTCGAGATCTGCTATTACCAGGCGATCGACTTCGCCATTCAGCACAAGCTTGCCCGTGTCGAGGCAGGGGCCCAGGGAGCGCACAAGCTCGCCCGCGGCTATCTGCCGAGCGAGACCTATAGCGTGCATTATATCGCCGACCCTGCGCTCCGCCGCGCCATTGCCGATTATCTCAAACGCGAGCGACGAGCCGTCAGCCGCGAGATCACAGTGCTCTCCGAGGACTCGCCCTATCGCAAGGCTGAGTGATGGCCCACGGGCCTCGCTCCGTCATTCCGGCGCAAGCCGGAATCCAGTTCGGTTGACGAGACTCTATATGCTGGATTCCGGCTTTGGTCGGTAAGACAAGTTCGGCTATAGCAATGTGATGGCCTACGACCCGGACAACATCTTCGCCAAGATCCTGCGCGGCGACATTGCCAGCCACAAGATCTACGAGGATGACGGCACGCTCGCCTTTCTCGACATCATGCCGCGGACCGAAGGGCACGCGCTGGTCATCACCAAGGAGACGGCGCGCGACCTGTTCGACATCGAGCCGGATGCGCTGGCGAAGCTCATGGGCGTGGTGCAGAAGCTCGCGCCCAAGATCAAGGAAGCGGTCGGCGCGGACGGCGTTTTGATCCAGCAATTCAACGGCGCCGCCGCCGGGCAGACCGTGTTCCACCTCCACGTTCACATCGTGCCGATCAAAGAAGGCGTGGCGCCGTTGCCCCACGCCGGCCAGATGGAAGATCAGGCCAAGCTCGCGGCCACCGCCGGGAAGATCAAGAAGACGCTGAGAGACGTCTAGCCGACTCTCCTCTCTCCTGTGTGTAGAGGATGTGGCGTCACGCCTAGAAAATGAGCGCTACTCGGGTCCGAGCGGGACTTTCGGCACGAGGCTTGGGCTGACGGATGCCAATCAACTGTCATGCATTGCTGCCAACAATCGCGGCGATCGCCCATAAGCTTTTCGCTGCACGACGATCCGCCGAGCAGTCGCCCAACGAGAGCCGCATCATGGAATTTTCCGCCGCCCAAGGAATTCTCCGTCGCCCCTTAGGCTGCACGGTAAGCGTGGCCTCGTTGTCGGCATTGCCAACGAGGCTAGCATCCGCCGGCTGCGCACGTGCCTTCTCGGCCGCAGGCGCCAGTCTCGCGGCGACCTATCTAAACGAAAAGGCGCAGCGCTTGTCCGCGCCGTTACCGACTCTCTCCGCTGCAACTTGCTTCTGGCTTGCGATGTGCGCGTGCCTGGCCAACTCGAGGCGACATTTGAGCGGATCAGTTCGGGACTGGGCCAACTGGCTTCATGCGCTACATCAAGCGCGTTATCGCTATTTAGATCCGAGCGGGACCTTCGGCACGAGGCTCGGACCGCTCGACCGCTGGCGGCCGCCACGCGGCTTGCGCGGGCCGCGCTTGGCGCGCGGCTTGGCGGCGCCCGTCTTTGTCGCGACCTTAACACCGCCGCCACCGCCATCCGGCCCCTCGTCGTTGGGATCGGTATCCTCGGGATCGCGCGGCCTGATCGGCGCGTCGGGCTTGATGTACTCGAAACCGAGCACCTTCTCGCCCGCCTTGTCCTCGACCAGCACGCGCACGATGCCGCCATCCTTCAGCGCGCCGAACAGGATCTCCTCTGCGAGCGGCTTCTTGATGTGCTCCTGGATGACGCGTGACAGCGGCCGGGCGCCGAACTTGTCGTCATAGCCGCGCTCGGCGAGCCATTGGTTTGCTTCGGGCGTCAGCTCGATGGTGATGTTGCGGTCGCTAAGCTGCGCCTCGAGCTGGAACACGAACTTCTCCACCACCTGCGAGATGACCTCGGGCGACAGATGGGCGAACGTGATGACCGCGTCGAGCCGGTTCCTGAACTCGGGCGAGAATAAGCGGTTGATCGCCTCCTCGTCGTCGCCCTCGCGCTTCGAGCGGTTGAAGCCGATCGCTGCCTTGGCGAGGTCGCTCGCCCCGGCATTGGTGGTCATGATCAGAATCACGTTCTGAAAGTCGACGCGCTTGCCGTTATGGTCGGTCAGCTTGCCGTGATCCATCACCTGCAACAGGATGTTGAACAGGTCGGGATGCGCCTTCTCGATCTCGTCCAGCAACAGCACGCTGTGCGGATGCTGGTCGATACCGTCGGTGAGCAATCCACCCTGGTCGAAGCCGACATAGCCGGGCGGCGCGCCGATCAGCCGCGAGACCGTGTGGCGCTCCATATATTCGCTCATGTCGAAGCGGAGCAGCTCGACGCCGAGCAGCAGCGCGAGCTGGCGCGCGACCTCGGTCTTGCCGACGCCGGTCGGGCCGGAGAACATGTAGGAGCCGATCGGTTTGCCGGGCTCGCGCAAGCCGGCGCGCGACAGCTTGATCGCCGCGGCCAGCGCTTCAATCGCCTTGTCTTGGCCGAACACCACGCGCTTCAGGTCCTGGTCGATGGCGCGCAGGACTTCCTGGTCGGTCTTCGACACGGTCTTTGGCGGGATACGCGCCATGGTGGCGATCGTCGACTCGACCTCCTTGACGCCGATCGTCTTCCGCCGCTGCCGCTCGGGCAGCAGCATCTGCGAGGCGCCGGTCTCGTCGATCACATCGATCGCCTTATCAGGCAGCTTGCGGTCGTGGATGTACTTGGCCGACAGCTCGACCGCCGACTTAATCGCCTGGCTGGTATAGCGCACGCGGTGGAAGTCCTCGAAATAGGGCTTGAGACCCTTCAAGATCTCGATCGCGTCGGGCACCGACGGCTCGTTCACGTCGATCTTCTGGAAGCGCCGCACCAGCGCCCGGTCCTTTTCGAAATGCTGGCGATATTCCTTGTAGGTAGTCGAGCCGATGCATCGCAGCGTACCGGATTGGAGCGCCGGCTTCAGCAGATTCGAGGCATCCATGGCTCCGCCGGAGGTGGCGCCGGCGCCGATCACCGTGTGGATCTCGTCGATGAACATGATCGCGCCGGGATAGGCCTCGATCTCGCGCATCACGGCCTTGAGCCGCTCTTCGAAATCGCCGCGGTAGCGCGTGCCGGCAAGTAGCGCGCCCATGTCGAGCTGGAAGATGGTGGAATCCGCCAAAACGTCAGGCACATCGCCCATAACGATGCGGCGCGCCAAACCTTCGGCGATGGCCGTCTTGCCGACACCGGGATCGCCCACGAACAGCGGGTTGTTCTTCTGCCGGCGGCACAGCACCTGGATGGTGCGCTGGATTTCGGGCCCGCGGCCGATCAGAGGATCGATGCGGCCAGAGCGCGCCTTTTGGTTCAGGTTGATGCAGTAGACCTCGAGCGCGTCTGCGCCGCGCTTCTTGTCCTCGCCGCCTTCCACTGTCGCTGCGTCCTCATCGACGCCCCTGACGGCGCGCGGCTCCGACATCCCGGCCCGCTTGGCGATGCCGTGGCTGATATAGTTGACCGCGTCGAACCGGGTCATGTGCTGCTCTTGCAGGAAGAATGCGGCATGGCTCTCGCGTTCGGCGAAGATCGCGACCAGCACGTTGGCCCCGGTCACCTCCTCGCGGCCGCTCGACTGTACATGCGCCACGGCGCGATGGATCACGCGCTGGAAGCCCGCCGTCGGCTGGGCGTCGCCATGCGTGTCGAGCACCAAGCCCGACAGCTCGTTATCGATATAGGAGGTCAGTTTGTCGCGCAGGACGTCGATATCGACGTCGCAAGCGCGCATAACCGCCGCCGCGTCGCGGTCGTCGAGGAGCGACAGGAGCAGATGCTCCAGCGTTGCGTATTCATGGCTGCGCTCATTGGCATATTGCAGAGCGCGCCGGAGAGCCTGCTCTAGACTGGTGGAAAACGAAGCCACTTAGTCCTCACTCTTTTTCCATCGTGCATTGCAGCGGATGCTCGTGCTGCCGCGCGAAGCTCGTCACCTGGGCTACCTTAGTCTCAGCCACTTCGTATGTGTAGACCCCACAGATGCCGACACCCTTCTGGTGGACATGCAGCATGATGCGGGTCGCCTCCTCGGGAGGCTTATTGAAGAAACGCTCCAGCACGAGCACGACGAAATCCATCGGCGTGTAGTCGTCGTTGAGGAGCAGCACCTTGTAGAGGCTCGGCCGCTTGGTCTTCGGCCGCGTCTTGGTGATGATATGGGTGCCGGTGTCATCGCCCCGGCGAGGATCGCCGTTCCGCGCCATCGTCAGCCTGTATGTGGCGTCTCGTTCTTCATCTGCCAAGGGAGAGTTGGCCGCGCTTGCAAGCGGCCGTCCTCGTGCATTGTAGCGCCATAGCGCCGGCCACCGCAAACCGCGCGCGCCGTCTCTGCATAACATAGTGTGAGTTGGGGACAGGAAAACGGAAAAAAAAAGACCCGAGGCACGACCCCGGGTCTTTTTGCTTGGGCAAGTGTGGAGCGTGGAGCGCCGTTAGACGATCTTCTTGGTGAAGGCAGCCTCGACCGGCTTGTAGGCGTCCTTGGCGAGGCCGACATACATCTCACCGAGCTTGGACATCTCGGCGACGTAGGTGTCGTAGGCCTTCTTGGCGTACTGGGACTGAATCTCGATCGCCTGCTCGATCGACTTGGCGCCGATCAGTTGCTCGAAAGCGCGGGTCGAATCCTCGAACGCCTTCTTGGAATAGTCGGTGATCTCGGCGGCGATGGCCTGGAATCCCTTGTTGACTTCACCGAACGAACGAACGGTCGCATCGAAACCGTCTTTACCTACTTTCTGAAACTCTTCGAAACCTTTGAGCATGGGGTAGCCCTCTTCTCGTCATAAACCGGGTTGTGCGATTGCTGCGAACGCGAGCGATATATATGCGTTGCACAAAAAACGTCAACCAATTTTTTGCACTGCACAATAAACTTACTTGCCGAGACTTAACGCTTTGGCAATAGACGAATTTTAGCCTTGTTTCCCACCTCAACTGTCGCGCGATTCGCGCCAGGATGGGGTGCGCACGGACGGAATCGTGCCCGGGGAAGGTCGTCAAAGGGGGAAGGCCAAAGCCTTCAGATCTGGTGCGGATCGGTAATCGTTTTGGTTGGGCGTTTCTTGGGCGAGTGGGTCAGCTGCTGCTGGCGCTCCTGCTCATTATTGCGTCAGTCTCGGCACCGCTCGGCGAAGCCTCGGCCGCCAAGAAGCGATCGAGCACAGGCACGCCAGCAATCGCGGCGGCCATCGTCGTCGACATGAATACCGGCATCATTCTCTCCTCGCAGGCGCCCGATACGCCGCGCTACCCAGCCTCGCTCACCAAGATGATGACGCTCTATGTCCTGTTTGGCTGCCTGCGCGACGGCAAGATCACCCTGACCTCCGACCTCGTGGTGACGCCGCACGCCGAGGTTCAGGCGCCGACCAAGCTCGGGCTGAAGCAGGGCGCAACCATCAAGGTAGAAGATGCGATCAAGGCGCTGGTGACCCAGTCCGCCAACGACGCCGCCGTGACCATCGCCGAGAATCTCGCCGGCACGGAGGAGAATTTCGCGCGCTATATGACGCAGACGGCGCGCAGCATCGGCATGAGCAATACGACCTTCCGCAATGCCTCGGGCCTTCCCAACGACGAGCAGGTCACGACCGCGCGCGACATGGCGACGCTCGCCACCCACCTGATCCACGACTATCCGGAATATTACGGCGTGTTCCAGACGCGCTATTTCACCTATAGCGGTCGCAAATACCGCAACCACAACCGGCTCTTATTCGGCTACAAGGGCACCGACGGCATCAAGACCGGCTATACGCGGGCGAGCGGGTTCAACCTCACTGCATCGGTCCACCGCGGCAACAAGCATCTCGTCGCCGTGGTGCTCGGCGGCAAGACCGGCAGCCAGCGCGACGCCGCCATGCGCGCTCTGCTCGACAGAACCTTCGCCAGCGCCTCCGAGGTGAAGCCGACCAAGGAGCAGCTCGTGGCCGCTTTGGTTCCGGCATCGGGCGCCGCGGCTACCGTATCCCCACGTGCCCCACAACTGGTCAGGGCCGCAATGCCGGCACCGGCGCCCGCCCCACAAACGGGCGAGCCCGCCGCAGCGGCAAAGCCCGCCCTGACGCCGGCTGAGGCCGAGCTTGAGACTTACGTGACACCGTCGCCTGCAAAGTCGAAGAAGCCGAGCTTCGCCATGGCCTCGACCGTGCCAGAGCCGTCGACTCTCGGCACTCCCGACGACGAGCCACAAGGCGATACCGGCGATCCGACAGAAGCCGACAATGCCAGCCTGCCCTCGAGCCCGCCTCAGGCGAAGAGGGGACCCAAGCCGAAAGTTACCGGCGCCTTCCACGTCCAGGTCGGCGCCTACACGTCCGAATCCGAGGCCGAGAACCGCCTTGGCGTGGTGCAGAGCCGCGCCGCCGAACTGCTCGACGGTCACCTGCCCTTCACCACCTCCTTCACCAAGGACAATTCAGAGTGGTACCGGGCGCGTTTCGCCGGCTTTTCCAAGGGAGCCGCGCAGAGCGCGTGCGAATCCCTCAAGAAGATGTCGGTCGATTGCGTAGTGATGCGCGCCGAATAGACCGCTCGCGGCTCATTTTCGCCCGAGCAGGACCTCTTTCGCCTCGTTGATGCGTGCGGCGAGGTAGGTCGAGCCACCCTGGTCGGGGTGCATCTTCATCATCAGCCGCCGATGCGCCTGCCTGATGTCGTCCTGGCTCGCGCCTTTGTTGATCCCAAGCACGGCGTAAGCCTCCTCGACGCTCAAGCGGTTGCTGCGCGCCCTTCCGCGCGGCGGCTCGGCCTTGGCCTCGTTGGCCTCGCTTCGATCGCGCCAGCCAGGCAGGCGCCAATCGAGATAGGCCTCGATCAGGGCGGCCTCCTGCGCGCCCTCTGCCTGGAGTTCATCGAGCAGTTCGAAAGTTTCCTTGTCGCTCAGAGAGGACAGCGCACAGTTCGAAAAGCGTCCGGCCAGAACCATGCCGTCCATCCGGCCCGAATCGTGGTCGAGCTCCATCTCGAGCTTGACAGTGCGAACGCGTGAGGCCTGGCCCGGCGATTTCTGTGCCGAGCCGAACGGTCCGCCAAGCCCGAGTCCGCTGCTCCGCCCGACGAGCGCCAGCCCGAACACGGCGAGCGGTATGGCAAGGGGCAGAGCGCCGCGCATCAACAGGAAGCCTGCCGCTGCAATTGCGGCGACGCCAGCCATCTTGCGGAGGGCGGCGGCAAGCTTGCGCGGATTGGCGCCAATCAACAGCCTGGCGAGCAGGATGAAACCGACCAGGACCGCGCAACCGGCAAGGAAATAGACCATCAACCTAGCTGCTCGAGCAGGCGAAGCGCCGCGGCGCTCTGCGTCGACGCGCGGTAGTCTTGGAGCGCCTTCCTCCCGCCGATGGCATAGACCGCGACGGCTGTCAGAAGCTCGCGGAGCTGCCGCGCCGAGCCGGTATCGAAGCGGCAATGCGCGCCGCGCGACAGCCGGGCTATCTCCTTGAAGGCACGCTCAGCCCTCTGGTCGTGACCCTCCTGGAACAGGAACACCGGCACGCCGATTAGGCCGAGCTCTCCGGCGAGCGTGCTGAGCTGGTCAACGTCTTCCTCCATGCTGTCGCCGACATAGATGAGTGCGTTGACTTTGGCAGTTTGGCTCTCCTGGCGCGCATGGCTCAGCACCTTGCGGATCTGGGTATGGCCGCCCTCGCAATGGACCTTCCGCATCAGTCTCGCAAGCGCCGCCGGGTCGCCGACCCATTTGGAGGCCTGGCACTCTCTGAACCCACGGAAATACACCAGCTGCACGTCGAGCCCGCCGACCTGCTTGACCGCCTCGAACATGTCGGCCTGGATCTCAAGCGCGAGGTCCCAGGTCGGCTGCCGGCTCATGGTCGCATCCATGCCGAAGATCAGCCGGCCGCTCCCCGAGCCGGCTGGCTGGAGACCGCGAATTTGCTTGAGGAAGGCATCAACCTCGGCGCGGCTCGAGCGGTTCTCGGCGACCTCGCTTCTGTCAGTCTTTGCCGGGGCTTTCGGCTCCGCCATGGTCACGCGAACTCCGCGCCAAGCCTGTGTTGGCGCTATAGATGGACCCTAATGTCCCTTGCGGCAATGGCGCGGGATCGGCTTTACGGCTCGTCGGTGCCAGCGGCGAACAGGCTCGCGTTGCCGCCAGATGCAGTGAGATCCGTCGAGCGTGCCCGCTCCAGGGCGAAGCCTTGCAGATAATTGGGTCCGCCGGCCATGGGCCCGGTGCCGGACAGGCCCTCACCGCCGAACGGCTGCACGCCGACCACCGCGCCGATCTGGTTCCGGTTCACATAGATATTCCCGACGCGTACCCGCCGGGCGATAAGGTCCGCGGTCGCCTTGACGCGGGAATGGATCGAGAGCGTGAGCCCATAGCCGGTGGCGTTGATGGCGTCGCACACATCGCCGAGGCGGTCGCCAGCGTAGCGCACGACATGGAGGATGGGTCCGAAGACCTCGCGGGCGAGCACGGCGATGGACGGGATCTCATAGATCGCAGGCGCCACGTAGCTGCCTTGCGCATGCTCGGGTCCCAATGACAGTTCGAGCAGCTCGCGCGCTTCTTTGCGCATGCGCTTCTTGTGGGCTTCGAGCGCGCGCTTGGCCTCCTCGTCGATTACCGGGCCGACATCGGTGGCATAATCGAACGGATCGCCAATTCGAAGCTCGCGCGCGGCGCCAAGCAGCATCTTAAGGACCTGGTCTGCCACGTCGTCCTGGAGGAACAGCACCCGGAGCGCCGAGCAGCGCTGCCCAGCACTGTCGAAAGCAGAAGCGAGTGCATCGTCAACCACCTGTTCGGGCAAAGCGGACGAATCGACGATCATGGCGTTCTGCCCGCCGGTCTCGGCGATGAGCTTGACGATCTTGCCATCGCGCAGAGCGAGCGCCCGATTGATGGCGATGCCGGTGTCGGTGCCGCCGGTGAACACGACGCCGTCAATGCGGGGATCGCCGACCAGAGCCGCGCCGACGATCTCGCCATTGCCCGGAACGATGTGCAACACGTCTGGCGGAATGCCGGCCCGATGCATGAGCCTTACTGCGCGGGCGGCGATGAGCGGCGTCTGCTCGGCCGGCTTGGCCACCACGGCATTGCCTGCGGCGAGCGCTCCGGCGATCTGGCCAGTGAAAATGGCCAGTGGGAAGTTCCAGGGCGAGATCGCCGCGAACACGCCGCGGGCGTGCAGCGAGAGCTCGTTCTGCTCTCCGGTCGGTCCCTTGAGCTCGCGCGGAGAAGCAAATTCCCGGTGCGCTTCGGCGGCAGAGTAGCGAAGATGATCCACCGCCTCGCGGAAATCGCCCTGGGCATTCGTAAGTGTCTTTCCCGCCTCGCGCACCATCAGCGCCATGAGGTGAGGCCGGTCTGCCTCGAACAGATCGGCGGCGCGGTCGAGCAGCGATGCGCGCGCGGCGCCGCCGACACGATCCCATTCGTCACTGGCAGCCTTGGCTGCGTGCAACGCCCTTCCGATGGCTTCTGACGACGCGGTGCGGCAGACGCCGACGACCTCGCTCCGGTCATGCGGCGAATTAATCCACGAGACCTCGCCGCCCACATCGACCTCCTTGCCCGAGACGATAGGGTTGGCGGCGGCGGGGCTCGCCAAAGCGATCCTCATTGCGCGCAGCAGCGGTGAGCGCACCGACGGCTCGAACAGGGCCACGCCGAGACTGTTGCGCCGCTCGGGCGCGAATAGCTCAGGCGGCGGCTTGATCAGTTGATTGGCCTTCTCGGCCGGCGCCGCAGCCCTTGCGACCGGATCGGCGACGATGATGGCGATCGGCGCAGCGTCGTCGGCGAGGCGATTGACGAAGGAGGTGTTGGCGCCGTTCTCTAACAGGCGCCGCACGAGATAGGCCAGCAGGTCGCGATAGCCGCCTACCGGCGCATAGATGCGGCAGGGCTTGGCCAACGTCTCGGGATGCACGACCTCGCGATGCAGCGCCTCGCCCATGCCATAGAGACGCTGGAACTCGTAAGGCCGGTCCCCGGCAATCGTCGCCACCCAAGCAACGGTGTGCGCATTGTGGGTGGCGAATTGCGGATAGAAGCAATCTGACCGCGCGAGCAGTGCGCGCGAGGCGGCTAGATAGGCAACGTCGGTGTTAACCTTGCGGGTGAACACCGGATAGTCGGCGAGTCCGGCTTGTTGCGCCCATTTGATCTCGCTATCCCAATAAGCGCCCTTGACCAGGCGGACGGGAAGGCGCCGGCCCGTCACTTGAGCCACCTCAGCCAGCCAGTCGATCAGCGGCAGCGACCGCTTGCTATAGGCCTGCACCGCGAGTCCGAGCCCGTTCCACCCCGACAGGGAAGGATCGGCGAAGAGGGGGCCGAGCAATTCGAGCGAGAGATCGAGCTTGTCGGCCTCCTCGGCATCGATCGTGAGCGGCAGCCAAGCTTCGCGCATCGAATGAGCCAGCGCCGAGAGCCGGGGCACCAGCTCCTCCTTCAGGCGCGCCTGTTGAGAAGGTTGATAGCGCGGATGGAGCGCCGAGAGCTTGATCGAAAGCCCGGGACGGCGATGCAGCTCGTCCTCCGTCAGCGCCTCGGGGTCGCCCGCCCAGGAAGCAATGGCTTCGGCCGCCTCGCTATAGCGCGCGGCATGGCGCTTGGCGTCGTCGTCGGTGCGCGCCGCTTCTCCCAGCATGTCGAACGAGAAGCGATAGCCGAGCGCGGCCTCCTTCTCGCCATTGACGAGCGCGTCATCGATCGTCGTGCCGAGCACGAATTGGCGGCCGAGAATGCGCATCGCTTGGCGCAGTGCCTGGCGAATCAGCGGCTCGCCGCTCCGCGCGATCAGCCGCTGAACGAAGCTGCCGAGATCGCTGTCTTGGCTCTCGCCCCAATCGACGATGTGCCCAGTCAGCATCAACCCCCAGGTCGAGGCATTCACCAGGACGGAGTCCGAATGGCCGAGATGGCGCGCCCAGTCGCCAGTGCCGATCGTGCCGGCGATCAACCGGTCGGCGGTCGCGGCGTCGGGGATGCGGAGCAGCGCCTCCGCGAGGCAGAGCAGCAACACCCCCTCCTCGCTCGAAAGGCCATATTCGTGCAGCAACGAATTGACTCCTCCCTGTTCGCGCCTTCCGTCACGCGACGCCTTGACGAGATCGCTCGCCAAAAGCTCGATCCGGGAGCGCTCCGCGTCGCTGCACCGCGCCTTTTCGATCAGCGCCTCGACCGTCGCGGTCTCGTCGGCAAGGAGCGCAGCGCCGATCGCTTCGCGTCCGGGCAATGCGGTAAAGCCGACGTCACGTCTTGGCGCTCCCATGACGCGAGCTTAACTCTTTGCCGGCAATGGTTCGAGGTGGGTTGATTGCGGTCATGCCGTCTGAAGCTGCGATCCGGCACAACCAGCCTCTCAACAGGATTCCGGCTTCCGCTGGAATGACGTAAAAGGGACCTCCGGAGAGAAGCCATGACCAAGCCCATCACCGTCCGCACAGTCAGCGACTTGAGAAGCCACCTCGCCAAATGGCGCAAGACCAGCGAGAGCGTGGCGCTCGTGCCGACCATGGGCGCGCTGCACCAGGGACATTTGTCGCTGGTCGTGCTCGCCAAGACGAAATGCGATCACGTCGTCGCTTCGATCTTCGTGAACCCGATGCAGTTCGGCCCGCGCGAGGATTTCGAGACCTATCCCCGCGACGAGGCGTCGGACCTCGACAAGCTCGCCAAAGCTGGCGCCGACCTGGTGTTCATCCCCGATACCGCGGAGATGTACCCGCAAGATTTCAGCACCCATGTGAAGGTTTCAGACCTGACCGAAGATCTCTGCGGCGCGGCGCGGCCCAATCATTTCGAGGGCGTCGCCACCGTGGTCGCCAAGCTCCTGCTGCAATGCATGCCGGACATCGCCATCTTCGGCGAGAAGGACTACCAGCAGTTGCTGGTCATCAGGCGGCTGGTGCGTGACCTCAACATGCAGGTCGAGATCGTCGGCTGGCTCGATCGTCCGCGAGAGCGACGGGCTCGCGCTGTCATCGCGGAACGCTTATCTCTCGGCCGAACAACGCAAGACCGCTCCCCTGCTCTACAGGACCATCCACGACGTTGCCGCCGTTCTAGCGCAGGGCGAAGGCGCCGCCGCTGCGGCCGAGGCTGGCCGCTTTAAGCTGGAGGCGGCGGGGTTCCGCGTCGATTATGTCGCCGTGCGCGACCCCGATACCTTGAAGCCGCTGTCGGGACCGGTGAAACCCGGCACGCGCGTGCTCGCCGCCGCCTATCTCGGCAAGACGCGGCTGATCGACAACGTCGCAGTCCCGCCCAAGGCGTAAGTCAGTCGCAAACCAAAAACAGAAGCTTGTCATGCCCGGCCCTGTGCCGGGCATCCACGATTTGGCCCAGCAGAAGACGTGGATGGCCAGGACAAGCCCGGCCATGACGGGCTCTAAGTATTGAAGCCGCCCATTACCAATCGATCAGCCGAAGCTCGCGCAGATCCTCGCGCATGGCACGCGGCATGTCGTCGGCGGCGTCCTCGAAGCCCCTGATGTCGCGCGGCGCGTCGGCAGCCTCGAGATAGCGCCAGCCCTGGAAGGCGCGGCGCGGGTGGGCGCGGGTTGTAACCAGAGCGCGCTCGAGCACGATGCCGCAACACGCTGTGCCGTCGTCTTTGGTATCCGGCCTGAGATCGAGCACGCGCTGGCGCACCAGCACGAAGCCTTTGATCACCCAATAGAGCGAACCACCGTCGAGCACCTCGTCGCGACGCTTCGGCGTCTGCAAGGTGCGATGGCACAGCTCGACCCGCTTGCGTTCGCGCTTGAGGCGCTTCATCCGCTCGGACTGCCAGTCGGCAAGCTCCTGCACGGTTTCGACGCCGACACAAAGCTTGAGGAGATGAACGGTCATCGAGAGTCAGTGAGCCATGAACAACGGGATGTGTGCTTCCTCGAGCATGGTCAAGGTCACGCCACCCAGGATGAACTCGCGCCACCGCGAATGATGGAACGCTCCCATCACGATCATATCGGCGTGAAGCTCCCTGGCCTTCGCCAGGATCAGCTTGCCGATGTCGCCTTCGCCGGTGGGAAAGCGCATCACCTCGACGGCAACGCCGCGGCGCTTCAGATGCTCGACCATGTCGTCGACCTCGGGCGCGCCCCGCTCGCCGGCGTCATCGGCGACTCCGACCAGCAGCACCACGCGCTTGGCCGGCTTGAGGAAGATGAGTGCGTCGTTGAACGCGCGCGCAGCTTCAGCGCTCCCGTCCCAGGCGGCGACAACAGTCCCTCCAAGCGCTATTTTGTCTGTGATCGACGGCACGATGATTACAGGACGGCCCGAGGCGAACAGACAGCGCTCGACCAAGGCATATTGGCCGATCAGCGGATCGCCGTCCCGCGGCTGGCCGATGACGGCGAGGTCAACATGGCGCGCCGAGCAGGCGAAATCGCGCGGGAATTCCTCGCTCATGCCATGCATAAGCCTGGCCTCGACGCTCAGGCCTTCCGCTTCGGCGCACGCCTTGAAGGCTTGTAGAGCCGTCTCGCCTTGCGCCTTCACGCCTTGCAGCACCTCACTCATATCGGCGAAGCCGACATCGGCGCCGTAGAGCGGTAGCAGCGCACTCGGTGCGAAGGCGACGCCCACCAAATGCGCGCCGTGATCCTTGGCAAGAGCGACGGCAAACTCAACGCGGGACTTGGTCGCTTCGGCGCTATCCACATAGACGACGATGTCGTTAAGGCTCATCGCTCACCAAGCCCCCTCGCCCGCGATCCTAGCGGGAAGCCTCAAACCTTGAAATCCCGGGCACTCCGCGCCGTCCCACGCATCCCTCACCGGTAACGGCAGCGTGATCAGGGTTAAGGCCAGGGGTCACGTAGCTTTGAAAAGGAGTGACGCAAGGCCGTCTCGAACAGGGGCTATAGCTCGGACGTTGGCATTTAGCCACGCGTGCCTAGAACTCATGCACAGGAGAGGAAAATGAAGCTCAACCGGAAGTCTGGTGCTAAGCTTGCAATGACTGCCGCCGTGCTCGTCGTCACCGGCGCCACCCTGATCGGCGCAGCGACCGCCGAGACGGTCAAGGGACGCTGCTTCGGCGTCAATGGCTGTAAGGGCCAGGGCAACTGCAAGAGCACCAAGAATGACTGCAAGGGCAAGAACGCTTGTAAGGGCCAGGGCTGGCTCGAGATGCTTCAGGCCGATTGCTCCGATAAGCAGGGCCAGTGGGAAGCGATCTAAGGGTCTAGACCCCAGGTCGTCTCTTAGGCAATTTGGCTGGGAGCCGGCTTTCGCCGGCTCCCATACTCCGCAGGAAGCGCCAGCATGATCACCGAGAAACCGCCTTATCTGGGCTTTGGGCTCGGGCTCAGGCCTCAGCATTATCAGGAGATCCTCGAGGACACTCCCGCGGTCGATTGGTTCGAAATCATCTCCGAGAACTACATGATCGAAGGCGGCCAGCCTTTGCACATGTTGGATCTGATCCGCGAGCGCTATCCGATCGTAATGCACGGCGTGTCGCTCTCGATCGCCTCGACCGCGCCGTTCGACATGGACTATCTCCGGGCGCTTAAGGGGCTCGCCGAGCGCGTCAACCCCAAATGGATTTCCGATCATCTGTGCTGGACCGGCGTGCACGGGGTGAACCTGCACGACCTCCTGCCGATCCCCTATACCGAGGAAGCGGTCGGCCACGTGGTCGATCGCGTCAACTTTGTACAGGACTTCCTCGGCCGCAGGCTGACGCTCGAGAACGTGTCGAGCTACGTCACCTTCGCCCAATCCGAGATGACCGAGTGGGAGTTCGTGAGCGAGATCGCACGGCGTGCCGATTGCTGGCTCTTGTTCGACGTGAACAACGTCTATGTCAGCTCCTTCAATCACGGCTTCTCCACCGACGATTTCCTGAACGGCGTGCCGCGCGACCGGGTCGTGCAATTCCATGTCGCCGGTCATAGCCACGAGGAAACCCACATCATCGACACCCACGACCATCCGGTGTGCGATGAAGTGTGGGACTTCTATCGCCAGACGGTCGCCCATTTCGGTCCGGTGTCGACCATGATCGAGCGCGACGACAACATTCCGCCGCTCGCCGAGCTCGTCGATGAGCTCGACCATGCGCGCAGCATCGCCGGCGAGGTGCTCGGCACCAAGACCCTCCGCAATCCCCGCCTCATTGCGGCGGAATGAAAAGCCTCAAAGAGATTCAGGACGAGTTTCAGCGCGGCATCCTCGCCGGCGACGACGCCATCCTTGCCGACGTGCACGACAGCTTCAGGGAACAGCGCAAGGTTCTGTTCGGCGTCTATCGCAACGCCTATGTCGCGCGGCTCGCCGAGATTCTCGGCGAGGACTACGAGCAGGTGCATGCCTATCTCGGCGATCGCAGCTTCGCCAATCTGGTGAAGGCCTATATCGCCGCCAATCCTTCCGACCAGCGTAGCGCTCGCTGGTTCGGCCGGCACATGCCCGCCTTCATCGCCAAGAGCGCGGCCTTCGCTAAGCATCCGGAAGTCGCCGAACTGGCAACGCTCGAGAAGGCACTCGCCGACGCTTTCGACGGGCCCGACGCCGAGCCGCTGCGCTTGGCCGAGCTTGCCGAGGTGCCGCCGGAATCATGGCCCGGTCTGGTGCTGGCGCCGCATCCGACCGCGATCCGCCTCACCTTCGCGACCAATGCCGCACAACTCTGGTCCGCGCTCAAGGACGAGGCGCCGCCAGTCAAGCCGGTCAGGCTGCCGGAACCCCAAGCGATCCTTGTCTGGCGCGACGGCTTCATGGCGCGCTTCAAGCCGCTCTCGACCGAGGAAGCCATGATGTGGGACGAGGCGGCCAAGGGCGTGCGCTTCAGCGTGCTGTGCGAGATGGTTGCGACCTTCGCCGGCGAGGACGAGGCCGAGCTCAGAGCCGCGTCCTACCTCAAGGATTGGATCGACATGGGGATGCTGGCGAGCCCGGCGGGGCGCCCTCGCCCACCTTCGATAGATCGCAGCCTGTGAGATACGCCGCGCGCGGCGCCGGGAACAGGGCATCGCTCCTTCCCGTAACCCAATAAGCCACGAGCCCCACCCATTCGCGCATGGCGACATCGACGCGGCGTAAGCCCTCTGAGACCTTGTCGAACGGCCGCGTCAGATCGGCGCTGCCGCGCGTGCGGTAATCGACCGGCCACGGCTCGACCTGAAAGCCGGCGGCGCGGAACGAGCCCATGGCGCGCGGCATGTGATAGGCGGAGGTGATCAGCACCCAGCGCGCGCCGGGGCCAAGCTCGCCCGCCTTGACGAGCTCCTCCTTGAGGAACACCGCGTTCTCGTAAGTGTCGCGCGCATTCGCTTCGAGGATCAGCTGCTCGCGCGGAACGCCGAGCGCGGTGAGCAACGCCGCGGCCCCCGCGGCTTCGCTGTCGGACTTGTAGAGGATTCCGGCATCGCCACCGGTAAAGGCGATCTTGGCTTGCGGGAAGCGCCTCGCGAGCATCGCGGTCTCGACGATGCGCTCGCCGGCCTCGTTCAGCGTCGGCGCATGCCGCGCCGTGCCGACCAGCCTATCCTCTACGCCGCCGAGCAGGATGAAGCCGGTGGGTGCAGGTGGCGCGTCGAGATCGGCGCGCGCGAAGCGGTCCTCGAGCGGTAGGATCAGCGCATTGCCGAGCGGCGACAGGCCAGCGATCAACAGCAGGATGGCGCCGGCCGTGACAAAGCGCCGTCCCCACCGCGCCCAGCCCGTCCAGATCAAGATCGAGCCATAGCAGATGAGCAGCGCAATGAGCGTCGACGGCTGCAGCACGAACCACAGCGCCTTGGCGAGATAAAAGAACATTGTCCCCCTTGGCGCCTATACTAACCACAAAGCCGCCAGGCCGAGAAAGGCGAAGAAGCCGACCACGTCGGTAACCGTGGTCACGAACACGCCTGAGGCGATCGCAGGGTCGAGCCCGAGCGCGTCGAGCCCGAGCGGAATGAGAATGCCGGCGACCGCCGCCGCGATGAGATTGACGATCATGGCCACGCCGATCACGAGACCGAGCTGATCGCTGCCGAACCAGAAATAGACGATCCCTCCCATGATCACCGCGAACAGCAGCCCGTTGAGGACGCCGACCGCCGTCTCCTTGCCGATGACCCTGAGCGCGTTGACGGCGCCGAGATCCTGCGTGGCCAGCGCCCTGACCGCCACCGTCATGGTCTGCGTTCCGGCATTGCCGCCCATCGATGCGACGATCGGCATCAACACGGCGAGCGCGACCATCTGCTCGATGGTCGCGTCGAACAGGCTGATCACCGCCGAGGCGAGAATCGCAGTGACGAGATTGGCGAGCAGCCAGGTGAAGCGAAGTCGGGTCGTCTGCCACACCGAGTCGCTGACCGACTCGCCGGCGACGCCACCCATGCGCAGAATGTCTTCGGACGCCTCCTCCTGCACCACTTCGACCACATCGTCGGCAGTGATCACCCCGACCAGCCTGCGGTCGGCGTCGATCACCGGCGCCGAGGTGAGATTGTAGCGCTCGAACTGGCGCGCCACCTCCTCCTGGTCGGCTTCTGCCAGGATCGGATGGACGTCCCGGTCAGTGATGGTCTCGACCGTCGCCGTGCGTTTGGCGCGCAGCAGCCGGTTGAGCGCGGCCGAGCCGATCAGATGATAGGCGGGATCGACCACGAACACTTCGTAGAACCGGTCGGGAAGGTCGTCGGCCTCGCTCATGAAGTCGATCGTCTGGCCGACCGACCAGAAAGGCGGCACGGCGATCAGATCCGTCTGCATGATGCGGCCGGCGGAATTGTCGGGATATTCAAGGCTCCGCTCAAGCGCCGCGCGCTCGAACGACGGGAGCGCGGCGAGAATGTCCGACTGGTCTTCCTTGTCGAGGTCCTCGATCAGATAGACCGCATCGTCTGAGTCGAGCTGCTGGATCGCCTCGGCCACCTGCTCGGTGGGCATCGCCTCGATCACCTGGTCCCGCACCGACTCGTCGAGTTCGGGCAATGCGCCGGGCTTGAAGTCGTCGCCAAGGGTCGAGATCAAAAGACCGCGTTGCTCGGGGCGAAGCAGCTGAATCAGGTCGGCGAGGTCGGCCTCGTGCAGCGGCATGGTGAGCCCGCGCACCTTGGCCGCATCCTCATCATCGAGCGCGACAACGATGGCATGCAGGAAATCGGAGCGAATGCCGCCTTCGTCGTCGCGCAGTTCGACCTCGCCTGCGGCGTCCTGCATGGCTTTCCGTTTCGCCGGGTTGCTAATGCTTCAAGCGGGAGGGCCAGCGATCCGGGAGCGGGAGTCGGCGCCTCGAAAGCGTCGCGGACTGCCACTTCCGGCCTGCGACGACAGGCGCGGCCTGGAAGGCACTAGACGCTTGTTGCCGGGCAAATTCCAGCTCAAAAACGCGATGCGGCACAACGTTGCGGGAACATTGACCGGCTCTCGCGGGCTGTCTTTAGAAGAAGGAAAGTTGGTGCGGTCGAGAGGAATCGAACCTCCACGAGCAAGCTCACAGCGACCTCAACGCTGCGCGTCTACCATTTCCGCCACGACCGCGAATTTATGGGGCTTTCCGCCCCGGATATGGCTATAGGCTGCCCCATCGGCAAGCGCGGGGTTCGCTGCCTTAGCAAACCTGCCTGAGGGGTGCAAGGATGGTCTTGGAAACGGCGGAGCCGGCACAGCGATGAGCCTCATGGCCGAATCCTCTCTAAAACAGGCGATAGCGCAAGTCGCGGCGACTCGCGCGGTCGAATGGCGGGTAAGCGACGCGCCGGTGGTTTATCCGGACGCGATGGCGGTCATGGACGCCCGCGTCGATGACATCGCGCGAGGCGAGGCAAGCGAGTGTGTCTGGCTGTTGGAGCATCCTTCCCTTTATACGGCGGGCACTAGCGCCGATCCGAAGGAACTGCTCGACGCTACGCGATTTCCGGTGTTCAGCAGCGGCCGTGGCGGGCGCTTCACCTATCACGGCCCCGGCCAGCGCGTGGCCTATGCCATGCTCGATCTCACCCGGCGCGGCCGCGATGTCCGTGCCTATGTCACAGCGTTGGAGGATTGGCTGATCGCCACGCTCGCGAGCCTCGGCGTCGAGAGCGAGCGGCGCACTGGTTCGGTCGGCATCTTTGTTGGCGGCGCCAAGATCGCCAGCATCGGCGTGCGCGTGCGGCACTGGGTAAGTCTGCACGGCGTCAGCCTCAACGTCGCCCCGGAGCTTGAACATTTCTCTGCCATCGTTCCTTGCGGGCTCTGCGACACGCCAATCACCAGTCTCGCCGCGCTCGGCTCCGAGACCGACATGGCGCAGGTCGACGAAGCGCTACGCTATGCCTTCGCGCAGATTTTTGGAAAAAGACGCTAGCGGCGCTGCCAGTCTGTGCCGAGCACCTGGAAGCCGGGCGCGACCGTGCCTCCCTCGTGGACGACGGTGACTTTGCGCACGCGCGCGGCTTCAGGGCCCCGCTCGCAGAGCTTGAGCATCTTCGCCACGACATCGCGAGCACCTGAGAACACCGCTTCCACCGCGCCGTCACTCGTGTTGCGCACCGTGCCGTCGAGCCCAAGCGAGCGCGCCGTGTCGTCGGTCCAGGCGCGGAAATACACGCCTTGCACCCTGCCCACGATCCTGACCGTGACGGTGCGTCGCGAGCTGTCAGCTTCGGTCGGCATGCTCAAACGAATTCGAGGATCACGGCATCGACATTCAGGCTATCGCCGGGTTTGGCCAGCACCTTGGCGACCTTGGCGTCTCGCTCGGCCTTGAGCACGTTCTCCATCTTCATCGCCTCGACGACGCAGAGCGTATCCCCCGCCGCGACCTCCTGGCCCTCGCTCACGGCCAGCGACACGACCAGCCCCGGCATCGGGCAGAGCAGGAATTTCGACATATCGGGGCGGATCTTGGCGGGCATCTGCGCCTGAAGCTCGGTCTCGCGCTCGGTGAACACGCGCACCGCGACCTCGACCCCCTGATAGGTCAGGTGGTAGCCGTTCAGGATTGGACGAACCTGCACCGCGACCGTTACGCCGTCGACCGTACCCTCGAATACCGGCATGCCGAACCACCATCGCGACTCGATCGTCACGCGCCGGTCGGGCTCGCCTTCGCCGCCATAGATGAACACGATGGTCGGCCCGTCCAGCCCGCCAGCCACGGTCGCCCTCACCTTCTCCTCGCCGAGTTCGACGATACGCTTCTCGGCAAAGTGGACCGGCTCGCCATGCATCTGCTGGGTGATGGCGCGGCGGCGCTGATTGCTCAAATGATCGATCGCGGCGGCGACGGCGACCAGAACATCGCGCACATGGCCGACCGGCCGCGGCGGCTGGAATCCTTCGGGGAACTCCTCGGCGATGAATTTGGTGGAGAGTCGCCCCTCGCGCCAACGCTCGTTGCGCATCAAAACGGCGAGGAACGGGATGTTGTGGCGGAAGCCGTCGATGGCAAACGCATCGAGTGCCGTCCCCATCGCCTCGATCGCCTGGATGCGCTTCGGCGCATAAGTGATCAGTTTGGCGATCATCGGGTCGTAATAGACGCTGATCTCGCCGCCCTCCTCGACACCGGAATCGAGTCGCGTGATCACCTCGCCCTCGATGCCGAGCTTGGGCGGGCGATAGCGCACCAGCCGCCCGGTAGAGGGCAAGAAGTTCCGCGTCGGGTCCTCGGCATAGACGCGCACCTCGATCGCCGAGCCCTTCAGCTGAATGTCCTTCTGCTTGAGCGTGAGCTTCTTGCCCGCGGCTACATTCAGCATCTCCTCGACGAGGTCGAGCCCGGTGACGAACTCGGTGACGGGATGCTCGACCTGAAGCCGCGTATTCATTTCGAGGAAAAAGAAATTGCGGTCCTTGTCGACGATGAACTCGGCGGTACCGGCCGTATCGTAGCCGACGGCCTTAGCCAACGCGACGGCCTCCGCCCCCATCGCCTCGCGGGTCTTAGCGTCGAGGAAGGGGCTTGGCGCCTCCTCGACCACTTTCTGGTTCCGCCGCTGGATTGAGCATTCGCGCTCACCGAGATGGATGACGTTGCCGTGCTTGTCGCCAAGCACCTGGATCTCGATATGGCGCGGCTCCTCGATATATTTCTCGACGAACACGCGGTCGTCGCCGAAGCTCGACTTGGCCTCGGACTTCGACGAGGCGAAGCCCTCTGCCACCTCCTTGGCGCTCCAGGCGATGCGCATGCCCTTGCCGCCGCCGCCGGCCGAGGCCTTGATCATCACGGGATAGCCGATCTCATCGGCGATCTTGGTCGCCTCCTTGGCATCCTTGATGACGCCGAGATGGCCGGGCACGGTCGAGACCTTGGCTTTGGCGGCGAGCTTCTTAGACTCGATCTTGTCGCCCATCGCCTCGATCGCCTTGATATTCGGGCCGACGAAGACGATGCCCGCCTCCTTGAGGGCGCGGGCGAAGGCCGGGTTCTCCGATAGGAAGCCGTAGCCGGGATGGATTGCCTCGGCGCCAGTCGACTTGGCGGCGTTGATGATCTTGTGGATGTCGAGATAGGACTGGGCCGCCGGGGCCGGTCCGATCGGCACGGCCTCATCGGCCAGGTCGACATGGAGGGCGTCGCGGTCGGCGTCGGAATAGACCGCCACGGTCTTGATCCCGAGCCTTCGCGCGGTCCTGATGATGCGGCAGGCGATCTCGCCCCGATTGGCGATCAGTATCTTGGCAAACATATATATATGGTCCCCGCCCCGTCTGGCTGGAGCTTTCTAGAGGCTCACTCTGGGCGAGTAAACTAGGGCTTTGTTTGCATCGCGCGCAAACAAACTTGTACGGGCCGAGCTCGTCCCGGCCATCGACGTCTTTAGCATTTTGGCAGAAATTCGTGGACGTCCGGCACTTTGGCCGGGCATGACGGAGTTCCCTATTCCGCCGCGGGCGCGAGCGGTTTCCGCCGCCGCTCCCGCCGCATTAACCGGCGGCCTCCCCCTGGGGCAGCGGCGGCAGGGCGCGCAACCTCAGGCTCGGGCGCGCCTGAGAACAGTAGGCCGGCCTCAGCCTCGGCGTCTTCCTCTGCGAGCGTCTCTCGCATGGTATCGGCTGTGCCGGGGTGAACCGCGGCAACCATCGCCTCCCCCTCGCGCTCGCGCGCCTTCGCCGTCTGATGGTCGCGAGCGAGGTAAGTATAGACCGCCGGCGTCACGAACAGAGTGAACAGGGTGCCGATGGTCATGCCGGCAGCGATTACCACGCCAATGTCGAACCGGCTGGCGGCGCCGGCGCCCCGCGCAATCAAGAGCGGCACCATCGCCACCACCATGGCGGCGGTGGTCATCAGGATCGGCCGAAGCCTGATGGCCGCGGCATGCTCAATCGCCTCGCGCCGTCCATAACCCTGCTGCTCCTGGAGCTTGTTGGCGAAGTCGACCATCAGGATGCCGTGCTTGGAGATCAGACCGATCAAGGTGACGAGCCCGATCTGGGTGTAGATGTTGATGGTGGCGAGCCCGGCATTGAGCGGGATGAGCGCGCCGAAGATCGAGCACGGCAATGCGATCAGGATGATGAGCGGGTCGCGGAAGCTCTCATATTGCGCGGCGAGCACCAGGAAGATGATGATCAGCGCGAAGATGAAGGTGTAGACGAGCGTGTTGCCTTCCTGGACGAACTGTCGGCTCTCCCCCTGGAAGTCGTAGGAGAAGCCTTCCGGGAAGCTGTCTTTCGCCTTCTGCTTCAAGAAGTCGATGGCCTCGCCGACCGTGCGCCCCGGGAACGGCACCGCCGACAGCGTCGCCGAGTTGAGCTGCTGAAAATTGGTGAGTGCGTTCGGCTGCACCGTCTTGGTCACTGTGGCGACGTTGGAGAGCGGCACGAGACCGCCAGAAGCCGTACGGATCTGGTACCGGGTCAGCCAGTCCTCGTTCAGGCGGTATTCGCGCGGCACCTGAGGGATGACCTGATAGCTCCGCCCGTACAGGTCGAACAAGTTGATGTAGTTGCCGCCGAGCAGCGTGGCGAGCGAGTTGCCGATATCGGCCATGGTGATGCCGAGCCGGTTCGCCTTGTCATGGTCGATATGGAACTCGATCTGCGGCGTCTCGAAGCGGAGATCGGAGTCGGAGAAGATGAACAGCCCACTCTCGCGCGCCGACTTCTCGACATCGGCCAGCACGTCCGCCAGTTGGCGAAAGTCGCGTGTGGTGGTGATGACGAACTGCACCGGCGGGCCACCGGTCGATCCCGGCAGCGCCGGCGGCGAGAACGACAGCGCGAGCGCCGTCGGCAGGCTCGAGATGCGCGGGGACAGCTCCTGGAGAATTTGCTTCTGATTGCGCGTTCGCTCGCTCCATGGCTTGAGCAGGATGCCGGCGAAGCCCTGATGCACATTCCCCATGCCGTTGATGGTGAACACGTGCTCCTTTTCCGGCACGGTCGAGTAGGCGCGATAGAGTCTCAACGTCGCGTCCTCGAGATAATCGAGATTGGCGTATTGCGGCGTCTTGACCAAGGTGAACAGGATGCCCTGGTCCTCCTCCGGTGCGAGCTCCCGTTGCGTCGTCATGTACATAAGCACGCTGCCGGCCATCAGCCCGAGCAGCACCATGATGGTGACGGGGCGATAGTTGAGCGTGCCGTGCAGGCGCCGCTGATAGCGGTTCTTGAGGCTATCAAACCTGCGGTCGAGCCAGCCAGTGAGGCCGCCGCTTTTGCCGGCATGCGGCCGAAGCAACTTAGAGCACATCATCGGCGACAGTGTCAGAGCTATCACTCCCGACACGATCACCGCGCCGGCCAGCGTGAAGGCGAACTCGCGGAACAAAGTGCCGGTCAGCCCCGAGACGAAGCCGATCGGCGCGAACACCGCCGCCAAGGTAATGGTCATGGCGATGACCGGGTAGACGATCTCGCGCGCGCCGAGCAGTGCCGCTTCGAGGGGACGCTTCCCCTCCTCGATATGCCGGTAGATGTTCTCGACCACGACGATGGCGTCGTCGACCACGAGCCCTATCGCGAGCACCAGTGCGAGCAACGTCATTAGGTTGATCGAGTAGCCGAGCGCCGCCAGGACCGCGAGTACGCCGACCAGCGACAGCGGGATGGTGATGATCGGGATGATGGTCGAGCGAAGATTGCCGAGGAACAGAAAGATCACCACGATGACGATGATCGCCGCCTCGCCGAGCGTCTTCATCACCTCCCACAGCGAGGCGCGGATGAAATTGGTGGCGTCGTAAGCGATCGCCGCGTCCAGCCCCGGCGGCAGCTCGCGCTGGATCTCGGGGAACGCCTTGCGCACGTCGGTGATCACCGTCAGCGGATTCGCCGTCGGCGTCGCATAAACGCCGATGAACACGGCCTTCAGCCCGTCGAACACCGAGGATGAATCCGAGCTTTGCGGCCCGAGCTCGATCTCGGCGATGTCGCTCAACCGCACCAGCGAGTCGCCGCGGCCCATCACCACCAGCCGCCCGAATGCCGAGGGGTCGTCGAGCGAGGTCTTGGCGTCGATATTGGTCTGCACGAAATCGCCCTTCACCTGGCCCGGCGCCGAAGTGAAATTGTTGCTGGCGAGCGCGAGCCGAACGTCGAGTGGCGTCACCCCAAGCGAGGCCATGCGGTCGGGATCGAGCCAAATTCGCATGGCAAAGGTCTGGCCGCCGAGGATTTGCGCGTTGGCGACCCCGTTGATGGTTTGCAGCTTCGGCTGCACCACGCGATTGAGATAGTCGCTGATTTGCGATGAATTCATCACCTTCGAGTTGAAGGAGAGATACATCAGCGCATAGCCCTCGCCGGTCTGCTTGGTGACAACTGAATCGTTCGCCTCGCGCGGCAGGATGCTCTTAACCTGCGCGATCTTCGACAGCACGTCGGTCATCGCCCGGTCGGGGTCGGCGTCGAGCTTCAGATTGAGGGTGACCGTGCTCAGATTCTGGGTCGACGTCGCGACCAGCGTGTCGATCCCCTCCGCGCTCGCAACCGCCTGCTGGATCGGTACGGTGATGAAGCCCTGAATCAAATCGGCATTGGCGCCGGGATAAGACGTGGTGACGGTAATCGTCGTGTTCGACAGCTCGGGGTATTGCCGGATCGGCAGCTTGAACCCTGCCCACGCGCCAATCAGCAGGATCATTAGGCTGACGACGGTCGCAAGCACCGGCCGTTTGATAAAGAGATCGGTGAAGTGCATGGGCGGATTATTGCTTGGGCAGGACCGCCGACGGCTTGAGCGCCTCGGTGTTGTCGATTTTGATTGCGGCGCCCGGCTGCAATTTGAGCTGGCCGCTGGTCACCACCTCGTCGCCGGCGCTCACGCCTTCGAGGATGGCGATCCGGTCGCCCTGAGTCGATCCGACGCGCACGAAGCGCCGCTCGGCGGTGAGCTTGGGCTCCGTCGGCACCGCCCCCGTCGCATCCGCCGCGGCGGCCGAGGCGACGGGCTCGCTCGATGCGGTCGGCGGGGTCGCGGCCGGCTCTGCCAGACCCTCCTTCACAACCCACACGCTGTCGCCGTAGAGTGTATAGGTGAGCGCGGTGCGCGGCACCGTCACCACGTCCTTCGGCTCGCCGGCGAGCACGGCGGCGTTGGCGAACATGCCAGGCAACAGCGTGCGGTCGGGGTTAGGCACCCTGCCCCGCACCATCAACGTGCGCGAGTCCGAGGAGAGTCGTGCGTCGAACGCCTCGACTTCGCCCTTGAATATCTTGCCGGGGAAGGCGTCGACGGCGATCTCGATCGGCGAGCCCTCCTTGAACTTGCCCATGTCGCCCTCCGGCACCGGGAAGTCCACCCAGATCGGATCGAGCGACTGGAGCCAGACCAGCGCCTGCCCCGTGGTCACATATTGCCCCTTCTCGACCCGGCGGAGACCGAGCCTGCCTGCAAATGGTGCGATGATGTTTTTCTCGGCGATGATGGCATCCATCTTCGCCACCGACGCGGCCGCGGTATCGCGCTTGGCAATCGTCGCGTCTAGCACCGCCTGGGAGACCGCGCCGGTCTTCACCAGCTTGGATTGGCGCTCGAAATCCAAATTGGCCTGCAGCAGCGTCGCCTTGTTGTTGGCGAGGTCCGCTTCCTCGACCGAGGTGTCGAGCTGAACGAGCTTAGCGCCCTTCTGCACGTCGTCGCCGCTCTCGAAGAAATATGCGATCACCTGGCCGCCCAGCTGCGAGGACACGTCCACGCCCTCGATGGCAAGCAGCGTGCCGATCGAATGCACCCGGTCGGTCCAGCGCTCGGTCTTCGCCGTTTCCGCCGTCACGGTCGCCGGCGGGGGAACCATCTTGCCGATGAACTCGGCAATCATCTTCGGTTTGAACACGAGGTTGAAATAGCCGACCCCGCCGAGGAATACGGCGATGATGATGGCGGCAATGACGAAGCGCTTGATCATGGCGTTCTGCGTTGTTGTTGCCCCGAAGCCCGCGACTCACATGCCTCGCGAGGTTTGCTTCTTTAACCTTGGGAGAGGGCAAAATTGCGCCCCACCGGCGCATGAAACCTACGGGATAGCAGTCTCTTGGCTGTTTGCAAACCGCCTCGGCGCCACGTTTGGGCCGCGGGCCTTGCTTAACCTCGTCTGATCGCGGAAATGTGTCGAAGTTGATGGAATGTCGCCCTCATTGCGTATTGGCAGCGGGCATTTCCGAAATAGCCTTGGGCGTCTTGAAACAATAGCCGTATGCTTTGTAGATCGAATTCCGCTGGACCCAAAGGTCGTCGCAAATATTGGCGCGCGCAGGCGTCGTGGCTGGAAGCACACCGAATGGCGTACCGGCGAAACCCATCGAGACGAGAAGCATAGACGAACGCATATTGCCTCCATGCGAGCCTGATCGGCAGCGACAATACTGGATTTTGTCCGGCTCCGGTGACCGGCACCCGCCTCGCTCGCGGGGTCGGCCGAGCTAGTCGCTGATGAACCCGAGCGAGCCGGCGATGTCGTTATGCGACGGCGCGCTCTGGCTCGGGCGCGACGGTGCCGACCCTTGCGCCTCGGCTTCCTCCTCAGACAACCTGCTTTCGGGCGGCGGCGTGGGGAAACCGGCCGCGCTGCCGAACATCGCCGAGGCCATCTTGTTGTCGAGCCCGTAGAGGTCGGCAAAGCTCGATACCTTGCCGGCATCGTCGATCACCGCGGTGAAATAGACCATGTACACCGGGATCTGGTGCTCGATCGAGACCGACTTGTTGACGGCGTTGTCCCAAAGCTCCTTGACTTGATCGGCAGACCATCCCTTGTCGGCAGCGAGCAGCGCTTCAGCGAATGCCAGCGGCTTCTCCATGCGCACGCATTCATGTCCGATCGCACGCTCGGGTCTCTGGAAGAATTTCTTTCGGTAGGCGAGCGTGTCGTGCATGTAGACCGTGTGGCGGTTGGGATAAAGGAACTTGATCTTGCCGAGCACGTTCTCTGGCCCCGCCTTCTGGCTGAAGGTGTAATTCAGGATATTGACGCGGTTCCAATCGACGCGCGCCGGGTCGACCGGCGTGCCGTTCAGGCTGACCGACAGCTTGTGAACCTTGAGGATCGACAGATTCCCGTCACGCAACGGCGGCAGGAGATTCTCAGTCACCACCGTCTGCGGCGCGTTCCAGTCCGGGTTGAACACGATCGTCTTCATGTCGTTGGTGAAAACCGGCGTCGCGTAGGCAAGCGTGCCGACCAGAGTCCGGTCGGCAAAGATCGGCTTTCCATCCTTGACCACGTACAGCATGTACTCCGGCGAATTGTTCCACACATAGAGCTTGCCCAGATCCTCGGGCATCCATCGCCAGCGCTCCATGTTGATGACGATCTTCTTGATGTCGCGATCGCTGGCGGGCTTGGCGTCGTCCCCGATGCCCGTCCTTGCCTTGAGCAGCGCCTGGCGGAGGCGCACGAACTGCTCATGCTTCGGATGCAGCGACTGGAGATAAACACCTGGCGAAGACGCGGCCTCGAGCTCGGTCAGGACGAGGCGGGGATTCCGCACCGGCGGCGCCTGATCGAGCAGCTTGCTGAGCGCCAAGGGATCGAACCGGCCGCCGCGCGCGTAGCGGGCGTATTTCAGAATAGCGAGATCCAGCTTGAGCTCGGCGGCGGCTTGCGCCTCGGCGCTTGCCGGCAGCGCGTCGGCTTTGGGCAGCTCGAAGGATGCGGCAGACAGGCCCCAATCGTCAGCCTTGGCAATCTCGAAGAGGGCCGACTGCGCCCGCGCCGAGAAACCCATGTCCGTCATCCATAAGGGTCCGCCGGCTCGCGCCGCATAGAACGCCTCTAGCGCCGCGAGATCGTCGGGGTTGGCACCCTCGCGAATGGCAGGATCGGCGAGCTTGGAGCGAACGATCTGCACCACGGGATCGGCATTGGCGGCTGGCGGCGCTGCAGCGAGCGGCGGCTGATCGGATGCCCCCGAAGGCTCGGGCAAAGGCTGCGCAGGCTCGGGTGGCGGTGATAGGGCCTCAGCGGGCGCCGAATTCTGCGTGGTCTGTGGCGTGGGCGCCGGCGTCGGCTGAAGGTTCGGCGTCAGAGACGGCGGTGAAAGGTTCGATGCCGCGGGGTCCTCGGCGCGCGCCGACGTACCGGCCGCCAAGCCTATGGCTTGCGCGGTACACAGAAGGACCGCGATCAGGCAGCCCCGGCGCATCCCCTCTCTCCCTCACAACGAGAGGCAAAAATAGCCTGAGAACGGCTTGCTCGGCCACCACGATCTCGCGGCCCGCCGTGGCAGAAATACCGGCACTCGAAGTCGTGTCAGGAACCGCTCTTCTTGGCGGAAGCATCGGCGATCTCGTTGACCTTGCTGACCAAATCGTTCAGGGACGCCCGGCAGAACTGGCGGGCATCGACCTTCGTGGTCTCCCTCATCATCTTGAAGGCCTGGTTCTTATTGGTGACGGCTTGTTTCATCACCTTGTCTTTGTTGATCGAGGAATTGCGTTGCAGGTAGTACGCCTCGATCTTCGCCATGGCGTCCTTGGCCGTCGCCGCGTCGGCGGCCGTCAGATGGTCCTGGTCGGAGCAGTCGAGGATCACCTCATATTCCGTGTAATAGCTTCGCAGATAGACGGCCATGCCGGGTCCGGCATGTGCGGCCAGCGACAACAGGCCGGCAAAGCAGGCCACGAGGGCTCGAGCAGACGTTCGGGACATATTGTTTCCTTCGGAAGAGAGCCGCATAGCGCCTTAAGGACCAAAAGTCACGGCAGATCGACGAATAATCGCGGCAGATGAAAAAAAGACCGGCGCGTCACAAGTGCTGCGACAATTTTATCCCATGCCCTCGCCCATGAAGCGCGGGAATGGCGCATTGCGGGCCGGCGATGTCCCTCGCCAGCCGCGCATCATCTCTTTGAGGCGATTTGCCTCGCTCTAGGCAGCGTTTCTTCCGGCTTGTAGGGCATGCACGTCAGCCGCCGAAAGCGGCCTGCCGCCGATTGCCCAGTTGCCGCTCTTGACCTCCTCGATCACCACCCAGGTCACTTGGCGCATGGACTCGCCTTCGATGGCGACCATTGCGTCGGTCAGCGCGGTGACCATCTTCTTCTTCTGCGTCTCGTTGAACACACCTTCGATGAGCTTCACGTTGATCATGGGCATCGGCGTCTCTCCATCCATTGACGCGGGGCAAGATGCCCTCGCGACATGGCGGGGACTTAGGCGTTGCGCGAGCGGACAGAAATGATCGGGACGCCGGGATCATTGATCGAATTGCCGGAGTCTTGCTTTCGCCCGAATCATCCTCCTCGGGCCGTCGGCCGCTACTTGATCTTGTAGGTGAAGTTGTACGCCTTGCCCTCGGAACCGATTGCGCTTAGCGCCATCTCGCCCTGAGCGCCGGCATATTCGCCCGTGCCCCCGGTGATCGCCAGCACCGAATCGCCGCTATCCAGGAACGGTCCCTCGACGGTGATCTGCCCCTTCTCGAGATTGACCGTCCAGAAGCACTCATACGCCTTCCCCGGCACGGTGCGGAAGCAGACACCCTGATCGGTGCCGATCTTGACCTTGTCCTCGGCGTTGAACACCTCATTGGCGAAGGTGAGGATGTCACCGGCGCTGTCACCGGTAGTGCCCGTATCCGTGGTGGCGTCAGTCGTGGCGTGCTCGACCATCTTGAGTTCCTGCGCGGCGGAAGCCGGCCCGCCAGCAAGCAGGCCATAAGCCGCGGCGACGATTACCATGCAAAGCGGCAGCTTCAGATGTTGCGACATGGCGACCTCTCCTTCATCAGATGAGCCTAGAAGGTTACAATAGCGCAGTCCAAGGGAGGGTGAACATGAAACCCGTCAAGAAATCCGGCGCAAGTATCGCCGTTGCTATCGCCACGCTAGTCCTCACGATCGGCGCTCCAGCCGCGCCCTCACACGCCGATGATGCCAAGGGGCGCTGCATCGGCGCCAACGCCTGCAAAGGCCAGAGCGCGTGCTCGACGAATGGTTGCTCCGGCACCAATGCCTGCAAGGGTCAGGGCTACCTCGAGCTGACCAAAGCCGAGTGCGAGAAGATCCCCGGCACCAAATTCGAGCCTGAGAAGCCGGACTGACGGGTTCCCGGCACCCGTCCGCTCGACGTCCCCAATTTGGCGATCAGCCCCACGCCCTGTCCACATCGCTGAAGCAGGTATTGGGCGCAACCGCGCGCAGCATCGGATAATCCGTGTAGCCCTGCTCCAATCCGCCATAGAGAGTTTCAGGATTGAGCGGCATCAGCGCCGCGTCGAGAAACAGCCGCACCACCAGATCCGGATTGCCGATGAACGGCTTGCCGAAGGCTATGAGATCGGCGCGTCCGTCGGCCAGGGCCTTGCTCGCGCGTTTTTTGTCGAACGCATTGTTGGCGATGACGACCCCGCCGAACAGATCCTTGAGGCGCTGGTAGTCGAATGATGGAACGGCCGCGCCCCCCGTGTCGCCCTCGATCACATGGAGATAGGCGAGACCCCTTCCCGACAGCTGCTCCGAGACGTAGTCGAACAGAGCCTGCGGATCGCTGTCGCCAATGTCGTTCATTGTGTTTTGCGGCGAGATGCGAACTCCGGTGCGGTCGGCGCCGACCGCGGAGGTGACGGCGTCGACGACTTCGAGCAAGAAGCGCGCTCGGTTCTCGATGCTGCCGCCGTAGCGGTCGGTCCGCTTGTTGGTGCGATCTTGCAGGAACTGATCGATCAGATAGCCGTTGGCGCCGTGCACCTCGACGCCGTCGAACCCGGCGGCCAGCGCATTGCGCGCGCCCTGCGCATATTGCGGGACGATCGCGGCTACCTCGCCAGTTTCGAGCGCGCGAGGCGTCGGGATCGGCTCGAAGCCTTCTGCCGTGAAGGCCTGAGTATTGGGCTTGATGGCCGAGGGGCCGATCGGCGCAGCGCCACCCGGCTGGAACGACGGATGCGAGATGCGGCCGACGTGCCAAAGTTGCAGCACGATCGGGCCGCCGGCGATATGCACCGCCTTGGTCACGCATTTCCAGCCTTCGATCTGCTCGGCGCTGTGGATTCCAGGCGTGGCGATGTATCCCTGCCCCTCAGGCGCGATTTGCGTCGCCTCCGAGATGATCAGCCCGGCGCTCGCGCGCTGCGCATAGTAGAGAGCATTCAGCTGGTGCGGCACGTTTCCGGGGCCGGCGCGGCTGCGCGTTAGGGGCGCCATGACGATGCGGTTGCGGAGCGTCAAGGCTCCAACTTCAACGGGGGTAAACAGGTCCGGCGTGGTTCTGACATTGCGTTCTTGCATCGCAAGTCTCCAAAGCGTTCGATGGTCTTGGCGATTATAGCCTCAGCCAAAGCCCGGGAGTTTGGGGCAACGGTAGCGCTGGAGGCCGTCGGGGACGTGTCGGCATCCATGACGGCCAATTTGCTTTATCCCCGCAAATCCAGGGAAGTAGGCAAATTTTCACCAGTTTGCGTGCTATATTGCATAAATCGACCTTCTCAGAGGTTGCAGCGTTATTCGCCGTGCTCGTGCCACGGTTTGGGCCGACGATACGGCGCGTTAACGACTGACGTGGGGGTTAGAGGCCTTGAGTCTCTTCGTTGCCGGCGCCGCTCTTCTGGCGCTTCTCTTTGCATCCTACAGCCAGCGCAGGACTTGGCTTGCGCTCGGCTCTACGGCCATTTCGATGGTCGCCTTCGTCGGCTGCCTGTTCGTCATCACCAGCCACGATCAGAACCAACTCCGCACCAGGCTTGCCTGGCTCGGCAGCAAAATTCAGCCGGCGCTCGACCAACAGACCGTTGACGGACTCGAGACGGTCGCTGCCTATGTATGGGCGCCCTCTTGCGAGCGCGAACAGCGTACTGGATGCGAGACGACCGCGAGCGCCGCGCCCCTCCCTACCGAGCCTCCAGCAATGCAGGCCGCCGCGACGACGAGTTGGTTCGGCGCGAATCAGGATGCCCAGCCGGCGACACCGACCTCTTCACCCGAGTTGGAGCCGGCGACGCTCGCTCCTGCACCCCAGTTGGAGGCGGCGACGGAGAGACCCGCTCCCGAGCTTGCGAAACCAGAACCTGCCCCAGCCAAGCAAGCCGCCAGGGAGGTATCGCAATATCCGGTGGCTTGGGTTATCGGCGAGCCGCACGTGCAAATCTCGTCGAGTGGCTCCGAGGGATTCTTGATCAGCGGGACCAATGTCGCCGATCAGGCGTTAGAGCAGATCCACGCGGTTCTCAAGCCTGATTCGAGCAAGCAGGAATTGGATCTCGTCCTCAACGTCGAAGGACATAAGACAGCCAATGGCGTGATCCCGGCTGGCGCGCGGTTCAGCCTTGTGACCGAGTCTCCGAACGGAGACGGCGCAAAGCAAGGTGGCGGCGCGATCCTTGCGTTCCGCTACGTTCAGGCCGGACAACGCAAGACCTCGATCCTGTACCTCACCCCATCGATGGTCGGACAGCTCGCCAACCGCGGCTAGTTCGCCCAAGCATGACCCTCTTTGGATTCGCGGGCAACCAACGCCTATCGAGCACCGAACAGCCGCCTGAAGAACCCACCGCGCCTGCGGTTGTCGGCTTCGGCAAAAGAGTTGTCCGGCCAAGACCGAGACGTGCGGGATTTGCCGGCACTCGCGACGTTGCCTTCGCCGCCGGGCGTCGTGCGGGATTTGCCGGCACTCGCGACCTTGCCTTCGCCGCCGGGCGTCTCGCCGATCAACTCAACTTGGGTGCTTTCCAAACCGGTTTTCTTCACCAGGTCATAGAGGATGGCGGCATTTTGCGGTGCGAGGCGCACGCAGCCATGCGATGCAGGCTTGCCGAGATGCTTCACATCATAACTGCCATGGATCGCGTGGCCGTCCCTCATGAAGAAAACCGCATGCGGCATGGGAGCGTTGTCCCATTCCTTGCTGTACCAGATCTCGTTCATCGACATGGCGGTGTACGTGCCCGACGGCGTGGAGTAGCCGCGCTTTCCCGGTCGAAACCGGCCAGTCATATTTCTGCACGCCATCGACAAGCACCGTCATCTTCTGGGTCGACTTATCGATGGTGATGAGGATCGAGGAGCCGACCGGGTTCGCGTTTATGTCGGCGGTTGCCTTCCTTGCCGATGCGCCATCGCAAACGAGCGCCGTGTCGTTCCAAGACATGCCGGCCTGCTCGCAATCGCTTCGCGTAAGAGGCTGGGGCTTGAGCGCGGCGACATCCTTCGCACCGCCTTCGCAGATGTTTGCAGTCTCGCTCCACGACCAGCCCGGTGCTGTTTCGCAATCAGCCCGCGTCAAGGGTTGCGGCGTGGCGTCCTCGGCGAACGCCTGCGTGGTAAAGAGGGTGACGAGGATCAGGAACAGCACAGTCAGCGATTTCACGTGTCGTCTCCTTGGATATCGGCCGGCCAAGCGCGGAAGCGCGCGAGCTTGAACTGCGATCGGCGGCAATAGTTTGCCACGATTCGCCGCGTCGCGATCATCGCGCTCGGCCTCGATCCGCGAGAGTTATCAACCCGGCCCCAGGAGCTTTTTCCGCTTCATGCCCAGAGCATGGAGGAAGGGATGTGTCCAAACCGTCCATGGGAAGCGCGGTAAGTTCTACCACGGGGACACCGCCGTTTGGCGCATAGAAAGTGTGCTGGCCGATCGGTTGGCCCGCGCCTTGCGCCCATGCCGGCAGAGAGCCACCGCGCCGTTTGCGTACGATGGTCGGGTTGAGGAAGTGCGTAGCGCCCGCGGTCCGATCGGGAATCTGACCCGAGAGAACCGCGTCGGCGATGCGCGCTGCACCCTGATAACGGGGATCGCTCTGCGACAGCGCCACCATCTGTGACCGCCGCGTCATCCAGGGTTCGAATTGCCAAGGACGCGTCACCACCTGCTTGATGCTTTCGCCCCACCTGCCGCTCCTCTCGCGGTTGAGAATGACATGGGCAACGGCGGCCTTGCCCTCCTCCGACTCCTCTGACGCTTCGAAGACGATCGTTCTTATCAGGTAATCGCGATCCTCAGGATCGTAGGTCGACGTGATCCGCGGAAGCTCGGGAAGCGGTGACTTAATATCGACGGTCTTGATCGACAACTCCTGAGACGGAGCAACGCATTGGGACGCAGCGCCGAGCGAGGCGTGAGCCGGCGTCGTCGCCGTGAGGAGGACAAGGGTGAATGTCAAATAGCGAATCCGCACTCTCTTCTCCTTCAGATTGTTGCGCGATGTCGGGCTGAAGGAAACGGATTCGCCGCAGGAAGGCGCTCATTTCATGACGAGAAAACAGCGATCCTGCGATCAATTAAGGCACTGAAATGCGTGGTAATTATTGTTGAGCGTAAACGGTGCAGCGCGGGCCTGCCGGCAGTGTCCAACAGGAGCGGGACTTATCGCCTCACTACGCTTGTGAGCCACCTCATGAAGCGGGGAAGGCATCGGGAAACAGCGCAGATGCGCCGTCCATCGCTCCGGTTTGGCGATAGGACAAGGGCTCGGCTTCGGAGTCCAGCAGCTTGCCATCGATCACCTTGCCCACCACCAGCGCGTGATCGCCGGCAGGGTACTCGCCCACGATTTCGCATTCGAACCAGGCCAGCGCCTCGCGCAGCAAGGGCAGGCCGAGACCGCTGGTTGCCCACTCGGCCGAACGCAATGTGTCGGCATGGCCCGGCCGCCCGTACTGCTCGGCCAGATCGAGCTGAACTCGTCTTCAACACGTTCACGGCGAAGGCGCGACCCTCTTGCAGAAGCGCATAGGACGAATTGCGCGGATTGATGCTTAACGCGAGCAGCATGGGACCGAATGAAACCTGCATCACCCAGGCGGCGGTGAAAACATTGCGTCTCTCGGCGTGGGCCACACCAACCAGGTACACGCCTTGCGTCAGGCGCTGAAACAAGGCCGCAACGGAACCGCTCATTTTCCTCTCTCCGTGACCCTCGATCCGCTCGTCTCCAAATGACCCGCCTATGGCCCCACGCCGGCCGATTTTCCGTCGCGTTTCTCGCTAGGTTCAGAACCCGCGCGGAAGCGCCGAGACCGGCTTGAGTGGTGGTCGGTCTCCACCCCCCAAACGGAGAAAACACGAGATGAAGCATTTTGCAGTTGCTTTGTTTGCGATCTGCCTCGCTACGCCCTCGCTTGCCGATCAAACGGTCCGCGCCACATGGTACGGCAATGAACTACGGGGACATCGCACGGCGTCCGGCGAACCCTTCAACCCGCGTGGAAGAACCGTCGCGCACCGTTCATTGCCGTTCGGCACCTGCCTTCTGATCGGCAATCCAAAGACGGGGCGGCAAGTCACCGTGCGAGTGAATGACCGCGGACCGTTCACGAAGGGCGTCATGCTCGACCTTTCTTCCGGAGCAGCGGAGGCCATCGGCATGCGATCGACCCAAAGCGTGACCATGCGGCGTTGCTAGCGCTCTGAGCGAGCGAAACTCTGGCGACAGAACGCCTCGGTCGCGGCGCGCGCGAAAGCGGATAGCTTGCGTGCCGAAGCGTCACAACGGGATGTTGTCGTGCTTCTTCCAGGGGTTCTCGGCGTGCTTGTTGCGCAGCATCTGCAGCGCGCGGGCGACGCGCTTGCGCGTGCCGTGCGGCATGATCACCTCGTCGATATAGCCGCGCTCTGCGGCGACGAACGGATTGGCGAAGCGCGCCTGATAGTCGTCGATACGCTTCTTGATCTTGGCCGGGTCGGATAGCTCGGCGCGATAGAGGATCTCGACCGCGCCCTTGGCGCCCATCACCGCGATCTCGGCGGAAGGCCACGCATAGTTCACGTCGCCGCGAATGTGCTTCGAGCTCATGACGTCATAGGCGCCGCCATAGGCCTTGCGGGTGATGACGGTGACTTTCGGCACGGTCGCCTCGGTGAAGGCGAACAAGAGCTTGGCTCCGTGCTTGATCAGCCCGCCATATTCCTGGTCGGTGCCCGGCAGGAAGCCCGGCACGTCGACGAAGGTGACGATCGGGATGTTGAAGCAGTCGCAGAAGCGGACGAAGCGCGCGGCCTTGCGCGAGGCGTCGCTGTCGAGAACGCCGGCCAGGAACATCGGCTGATTGGCGACGATGCCGATGGTGCGCCCCTCCATGCGGGCGAAGCCGGTCACCATGTTGCGCGCGAACGCCTCCTGGATCTCGAAGAAATCGCCCTCGTCGACGATTTTATGGATCAGCTCCTTCATGTCGTAGGGCTTGTTCGGGTTGTTGGGAATCAGCGTATCGAGCGAAATCTCGTCGCGGTCCCACGGGTCGCGGGTCGGCAACTCGGGCACGCCAGAGAAATTGCTCGACGGCAGGAAGTCCATTAGCCGGCGCATTTGCAACAGCGTCTCGACGTCGTTGTCGTATGCGCCGTCGGCGATCGAGGATTTGGTTGTGTGCACCACCGCGCCGCCGAGCTGCTCGGCGGTCACCTCCTCCTTGGTCACCGTCTTCACCACGTCCGGCCCGGTGACAAACATATAGGACGTGTCCTTCACCATGAAGATGAAGTCGGTCATGGCCGGCGAGTAGACGTCACCGCCGGCGCACGGCCCCATGATCACGCTGATCTGCGGGATGACGCCGGAGGCGAGCACATTGCGCAAAAACACCTCGCCATAGCCGCCGAGCGCCGCCACGCCTTCCTGGATGCGCGCGCCGCCGGCGTCGAACAGGCCGATGATCGGCGCGCGGTTCCTGAGCGCCATGTCCTGGACCTTGATCATTTTGTTGGCATGCGCTTCAGACAGCGAGCCGCCGAACACGGTGAAGTCTTTGGCGAACACGTAAGTGATGCGGCCGTTGATCGTGCCCCAGCCGGTGACCACGCCGTCGCCCGGCACGCGGGTCTTCTCCATGCCGAAATCGATGCAGCGGTGCTCGACATACATGTCGAACTCCTCGAACGAGTTCTCGTCGAGCAGGAGCTCGAGCCGCTCGCGCGCCGTGAGCTTGCCACGCTTGTGCTGCGCCTCGGTGCGGGCCGTGCCGCCGCCGGCGCGGGCCCTGTTGCGGCGGATTTCAAGCTCTTCCAGGACTTCTTTCATGCAGGCTCCCGATGTGACGCGGCGGTGAATGGTCAATAGCATGGGCGGCAAAGGGCGCAAATGGCCGCCACGCTCGCTTTTTCGAGCCTAGCGGCTCCGAACGCCGCATGCGTCAACGCTGTCTATCGGCGGCTAACTCCCGACAAAATTGTGGAAATAATCGCGAACCGCTGGGACAAGGAGCGATTCATGGCGAACCCCAAACTGACGCGGCGGGGCGTGCTCACAGCGGCTGGCGCGATTGCCGCCGTGGGCGCGCTCAAGCAAGAGATTGGACCCCTCATGGCGGCGACACCTGACGGCTTCGATCAGGATTTCAAAGAGACCATGACCACCATGTTCTGGGTCGGCGAGGCTGCCGATGCCGAGAACGACTACATCTCGAACCACGAAAGCTATTGGGACAAGGATTGGCTCATAAGCTTCGGCGGCGTCGACGATCCGATTCACCGGAACGGCCATTGGCCGGCCGGCTTCACCCCCAAGGAGAACCCGTTCTACGTGGCGCTACCCTACGGCGAGTTCACCGAGCGGGGCCGGCTCAAGGTCGAGGCGCGCGGCATTCCCTGGTATCGCCCGGACCTCGTGCCGCTCCTGAAGAACCGCTGGGTGGAGATCCGCTATGGCGGGCGCTCCTGCTACGCGCAGTGGCAGGATGTCGGTCCGTGCGGCGAGGACGACTTTCCGTTCGTGTTCGGCGCCGCTGAGTTTCCCAAGAACACCTTCGACGCCGAGGCGGGCTTGGATGTGTCGCCCGCCGTTTGGCACCATCTCGGCATGAGCGAGAACGCGCCGACGGTCTGGCGCTTCGTAGATGCGTCGGCCGTCCCAGAAGGACCGTGGACCGAGATCGTCACCGTCTCACCCAACAATCGTTGAGCGCGCCCCGTTCGTGCCGGTCAGCTTCGCAAGATTGCGAGCATCTCGGCCGCCGCGGCGAAGTCGCGCCAGCGATGCGCGCGGCGCTCCGCCGCCTCCCTGTCCTCGCCCCATCGGCCGATCTGATAGTCCTCATCGACATGGGCCGCGGCCCACGCGTCTTCCGCTGAGACCTCGCCGCGCAGCACGGCAATCGCGAGCAGCGCCGAGCCGGTGAGCGCAGTCAGCACATGCAGCGCCGTGAGCTGGAATGCATCGAGGCCCTCGATCGCGCGCCTGATCTTGGCGAGCGAAGCTTCCGGCTGGGCGACATGCACCACGCCTTCGGCTAGGACGAGCGGCGCATCGAGCTGTTCGCGCGCGAAGGCGAGCACCTTATCCCACTTTGCGCTCTGCGCCTTCGCCAGCGCCTTGGGCGCCTCGGCCCGGTAGCAGATGAGGTCCGAGCCGGCATTATTGATGATATCGCCAACGACGGCCGCCTCGCGTCCCTCGACCCCGTCTATGGCGCTGTTGGCGAGCCTGGTGAGCGGCATGGTCGAGGGGTCGATGCGCTCGCCCTGCCCGCGCCACTCGGCGGCTATCGCCTCGGCCAGCGCGCGAGTGCGAAGCAGAAGCAGCGCCTTGCCCGGAGTGCGCACCGCCTTGCCGTCGAGCAGGAGCGAGGCCCCGCCGCCATCCTCATCCTTGAGCGCAACTTTTTTGTAGAAGCGCTTGGGGAGACTCGCTTTTCGCGCCGCTCCAATTCGGGCCGTCTCGGCGCTCTTGCCGTTATCAGACATCGTCATGCTCGTGGCTCGTGTCGTCGCGCGCATCGAAGCCGAAGGCGGCGACGGCCTCCCGCATGTGATCGGGTAGCGGGGCGGTGACATCGACCACGCCTTCGCCCGACGGGTGCGGGAAGCTGATGCGCCGGGCGTGAAGTTGCAGCTTGCGCGGCACCCCGGGCGGCAGGTCGCGGTCGCCGTCATATTTCTCATCGCCCAGGATCGGATTGCCGATGATCGCCATATGCGCGCGGAGCTGATGCTGCCGCCCGGTGACCGGCTTCAGCGACACGAACGACGCCGCCTGCCCTGCCCTGTCGACCACCGCGTAATGGGTAACCGCCGACTGGGCGATGTCCTGCTCGCCGGGCCGTGCTTTGCGCACACGGTCGCCGTCGGGCCCTGCCGCCTTCACCAGCGCCGCCTCGACCTTGCCTTGTAGCGGCTTTGGCACGCCCTTGACGATCGCCCAATAGATCTTGCGCACCGAGCGCGTCTGGAACGCCCGACCGAGCTTGGCGGCGACCGAGCGCCGCTTGGCGATGACCAGCACGCCAGAAGTGTCGCGGTCGAGCCGATGCACGAGACGGGGCCGCGTCTCTGGTCCATCGCCCATGCCTTCGAGCAGCCGGTCGATGTGCTGCGTGGTCTTGGTGCCGCCTTGCACGGCAATGCCCGAAGGCTTGTTCAACACCAAAAGGTCGTCGTCCTCGTAGAGCGCGATCGCGGCGAGGAAGGCGCGATCGCCTTTAGACAGCGCCCGCCTCGGGCCTGGCGGCGGTGCCACGTCGGGAAGCGGCGGCACGCGCACGCTCTGGCCGGCGGCAAGCCGCGTGCTAGCTTTGGCACGCCCGCCGTCCACCCTGACCTGCCCGGTGCGAAGCAGCTTCTCGAGCCGGCTGTGCGGCAGAGTCGCGTAATGGGTCTTGAACCAGCGGTCGAGCCGCATGCCGTCCTCGCCAACGCTGACTGTGCGGGTTTCGACCGCCGACCGCTCGCTCACTGCCGTCTCTGACGGTCGCGCTGCCATGCTGCTAGCCTTTGGGAACCATGTGCATTGCGGGGGACTTGATCCGCGAGAAGACTCGGCTAGCATGGCTATACAATTCGAAGGGGATGGAGTCCCCCCGGAATCGCCGTCGCCAAACCGATCGGCTGATGACTCCTACCGCAGTTTTGCTACGCGGTGGGAGCTTCGTCCGCGACCCGCCGCGAGGCGGGTTTTGTTTTGCCCGCCTTCGAACCCTCTCCTTGCGGACCGAAGGAAGGACGGAACATGAGCGTCTCCCGCCGGCCGCGACCCAGCCTACTCGGTCTAAATAAACTCATGGGTGGTGCCTGATGCCGCTTACCCTCGCGCTTTATCTGTGGGTCGCGCTCGGCAGCGCGCTCGGCGGGGCCGCGCGCTTCTTCTGTACCGGCATCGCCGCCAAGCTGTTCGGCGAAACTTTTCCCTGGGGCACGCTGTTAGTGAACGTGCTCGGCTCGTTCATCATCGGCTTCTTCGCCACGCTGACGGGCCCCGACGGCCGCATGTTCGCCGGCACCACGACGCGCCAATTCGTCATGACCGGGATTCTCGGCGGCTTCACCACCTTCTCCTCGTTCAGCCTCCAGACGCTCAACCTCGCCAATGACGGCGAATGGCTCCAGGTCGGTGGCAACGTGGTGGGCTCGGTCGTGCTCTGCCTGGTGGCGGTCTGGCTCGGCCACATGCTCGCGCTCTCCATCAACGCCATGAAATGGGTCTGACCATGCCGCTCACCCGGGACGCCGTGCTGCTCCGCATCTTCATCGGCGAGGACGACAAGGCGGGCCGTCAGCCGCTTTACGAGGCGATCGTGCTCAAGGCGCGCGAAATGGGCCTCGCCGGCGCGACCGTTCTGCGCGGACCGATGGGCTTCGGCCATTCGAGCCGTCTGCACACGACCAAGGTGCTGCGCCTCTCGCAGGATCTGCCGCTGGTGATCGAGATCGTCGAAAACGAGGACACGATCAACCGGTTCGTGTCGGCCATCGAGAGCATGATGGGCAGCGCGCTGATCACCACCGAGAAGGTCAAGGTGATCCGCTATGGGAACGGCAAGCCCGAGGCCTGTTAACGCCGTCGCACGGCGCAGCGCGTGCTATGGAGCTAGGATGCGCACACGCGGCGAGGGGCTTGCAAACAGGTCGTGATGACGCCCGGGAGACCATGCCGTTTAAGCAGCGCGTCGCCAGCCGCTGACCCGACGGAGGCCGAGGGTGGGCGTTGAATTGTCGATCGTCATGCCCTGTCTGAGGGCGACACCGTCGCAAGCTGCATCAGCAAGGCGCGCGGCTTTCTGCAGGTCTCGGGCGTACTGGCGAGATCTTGGCGGCGGGTCTCCATGGACGGCAATGTCGCCGTCAAGCGCGTCACTTGCGCGGTCGACTGCGGCGTCGTCATCAATCCCAACACCATCGAGGCGCAGGTGCAAAGCGCCATCGTCTACGGTCTCACCGCCGCGCTTTACAGCGAGATCACCCTCAAGGATGGGCGCGTCGAGAAGAGCAATTTCGACACCTATCGGGCTCTGCGCATCAACGAGATGCCCGTCATCGAGGTTCATCATGTCACGAGCAGCGAGGCGCCGGCGGCATGGGCGAACCGGGAACTTCGGCGCTCGCGCCCGCCGCCACCAACGCGATCTTCGCTGCAACCGGCGTGCGCTCACGGCCTGCCGTCCCTGTCAATCTCGCGTCGTGCGGCTTTCCCGCTCGCGGCGAAGCTTGGCCCAGCGGTCGAGCCGCTGCTTGACCTCGGCCTCGTAGCCGAAGGTAGTCGGCGCGTAGAAGGTCTGCCGCTCCATGCCGTCGGGAAAGTAGTTCTGGCCGGAGAACGCCTCGTCCTCGTTATGGTCGTAGGTGTAGCCGCTGCCGTAGCCTTCCTGCTTCATCAGCTTGGTCGGCGCATTCAGGATGTGCTTCGGGGGCAAAAGCGAGCCGCTTTCGGTCGCGGCGCGCGAGGCGATGCCGAAGGCGACATACCCGGCGTTCGATTTCGGCGCGGCGGCGAGGTAGATGGTGGCCTGGGCAAGGGCAAGCTCGCCTTCTGGCGAGCCGAGAAAATCATACGTGTCCTTGGCGGCGATCGCCTGCACAAGCGCGTTCGGATCGGCAAGGCCGATATCCTCGATCGCCATGCGGACCAGACGCCGCGCGATATAAAGCGGATCCTCGCCGCCTGCCAGCATGCGCGCGAGCCAATAGAGCGAGGCGTTGGGATCCGAGCCGCGTACCGATTTATGCAGCGCGCTGATCAGATTGTAATGGCCGTCCTGGCTCTTGTCGTAGAGTGGCGCGCGGCGCTGCACGAGCTTCACCAGCGCCTCGCGGTCGAGCGGCGCCTTGGCGCCGGAGGCGGTCGCCAAGAACACGTCCTCGGCGAGGTTGATCAACCCACGCCCGTCGCCGTCGGCCATGCCGATCAGCGCCACGCGCGCATCGTCGGTCAGCGGCACCTTGCTCTTCTCATGGGCCTCGGCGCGCTCGAGCAGAACTTCGAGTCCCGCATCGTCGAGCCGCCGGAATGTGAGCACGCTCGCCCGCGACAGCAGCGCCGAGTTCAGCTCGAAGGACGGGTTCTCGGTGGTGGCGCCCACCAAAATGATCGTGCCGTCCTCCATATGCGGGAGAAACGCATCCTGCTGCGAGCGGTTGAAGCGGTGGATCTCGTCGACGAACAGCAACGTACCGCGTCCCTCCTCGCGCCGCGCCTTCGCCGCATCGAACACCTTGCGGAGATCGGCGACACCGGTTTGGATGGCCGAGAGCTGCTCGAAATGCAGATCGGTGAATTCTGCGAGCAGCCGCGCCACGGTGGTTTTGCCGGTGCCGGGCGGTCCCCAGAACACAACCGAGGAGAGCCGTCCCGCCTTGACCATCCGGCGGAGGATGCCTTGCTCGCCAAGGAGATGATCCTGGCCAATCACCTCATCGAGCGTCGCCGGCCTGAGCCGATCGGCAAGCGGCCGCGGCGCCGCCTCGGCGAGTCCGGCAGCCTCGAACAAATTAGCCGACGCTTTCTTCATGTCTCAGCCGGAAATCGAGAGATTGAACAGCTTGCCGCCCCGTTCGACCGACAGTCGCCAGCCGTCGCCCGACAGATCGAGCGCGGCAGCGAGCTGCGCCACCGAGCCGACCTGGTGGTTGTTGAGGCCGACGATGATGTCGCCGCGCTTGACGCCGAGCCGCGCTGCCGGCGTCTTATCCTTGACCTCAAGCACGACCACGCCTTGGCGGCTGTCATCGTCGATGCCGAGCTCCTGCGCTACGGCCGGCGACAAATTGGCGACCTTGGCGCCCGACAGCGGATGATGGCCTTCGAGCTCGCGGGCATCCCGCGGCGGATCCTCGACCGCTGGGATGAGCGCGATGGTCGTCTTCATCTTCTGGCCCTTGCGCAACAGGCTGAGCTCGGTCGTGCCGCCGATGCCCTTGGTGACGAAGCGGTATTCGAAGGCTTGCGGATCCTTGACCTCCTTGTCGTCGACGCCGACCACGACATCGCCGGCGACGAGTCCAGCGGAAGCGGCCGGCCCTTTGGCGCGCACCTTGGACACCAGCGCGCCGTTCGGCGTGGCGAGCCCGAGCGACTCGGCGATGTCGGGGGTGACCGGCTGGAGGGCGGCGCCAAGCCAGGGCCTCTGCACCGTGCCGCCTTTGATCGCCGACTGAACGACAAGCCGCACCATGTTGGAAGGAATCGCAAATCCAATGCCGTGCGAGCCGCCGCTCCGCGAGAAGATCGCAGTGTTGATGCCGGCGAGCCTGCCGTCCATGTCGACCAGGGCGCCGCCCGAATTGCCGGGATTAATCGCCGCGTCGGTCTGGATGAAGAACTGATAGTCGGAAATGCCGACCTGAGTGCGGGCCAGCGCCGAGACGATGCCGCTCGTCACCGTCTGGCCGACGCCGAACGGATCGCCGATGGCGAGCACGAGATCGCCCACTTCGAGGCTGTCGGAGTCGCTGAACTGGATGGAAGGGAACTGAATGCCCTTGGCGTCCAGGCGGAGCACGGCAAGATCGGTCTGCTCGTCCTTGAGCACGACCTTGGCCGGGAACTCGCGCCCGTCTGACAGGGCGACGGTAATCTCGGCCTCGCCGCTGCCCTGGATGACGTGGTTGTTGGTGACGACGAGGCCGCTTTGATCGACCACGACGCCCGAGCCGAGCGAGTTCTGGATGCGCTCGCGCGGAATGCCAAAGCGCTCGCCGAACAATTGCCCGAAGAACGGATCGTCGAAGAACGGCGACACGGTCTGCTCGACCCTGTGCTGCACATAGACGTTGACCACGGAGGGAGCGGCGCGCTTCACCACCGGGGCAAAAGATTGCTTGACCGCGATCTGGCTCTCGGGGACGGCGCGCTGCTGCGCCACGGCCGGCAATGCAGCAACCCCACTATAATTTGCCAGACCACGAAGGCCGCTATGCCAGATCTACCTAGTGACTTTGCCAATATACCCATCGCTCGCTCTGCTTGGCCGGGTTAAGCCTTGAGGGGTCTGGGTTCTCGTACAACCCAAGGCGAATCGTGAAGGAAACTGGGGCCGTTTGACACTGTTTCAAGCCCTGCGGGCTTGCCGACCCTCGTCATTCTACTAAGATGCCGCCGGCGCGTTTTTGCGAGAAAAGTCAACAATACACCCTGTGGAGAGAAACGCATGCGTATGATGAAACTGGCCTTGGTCACCGGCATCGCCGTGCTCGTCGGCACGGGTTCGGCCTCTGCGACCACGGTCAAGAAGAGAACTGAGGGCCCTGGCCTGCCGCCCGAGGTTTGGCAGGTCGTCGGCGCCTTCTGTGCTATCGAAAAATGGCATCCCGCAGTTGCCAAATGCGAGGAGACCAAAGAGGGTGACGTGACCTTCCGCACGCTCACGCTGAAAAATGGCGGCAAGATCAAGGAAAAGCTCACCGGAACCGAGGCCACGGCCTACACCTACGAGATCGTAGAAAGCCCGCTGCCGGTGAAGAACTACAAGTCGAAGCTCTGGCTCGAGGCCGATGACGAGCCGAACCGTACCGTCATCTTCTGGCAATCCGACTTCGATCCCGCCGACGGCAAGACCGAGGAAGAGGCCAAGAAGGTCGTCACCGGCATTCTCGCCGACGGCGTCAAGGGCATCAAGAAGGCCTCGATTGAGGTTTGGGACAAGAATCATCCCGATGACGCCCAGAAGGACGATGACGACGACGACAAGAAATAGCCGTCAAACGTGAAGCGCGCCGCGTCAGCGCGGCGCGCAACTACCCACCCTCAATCTGACTTTCGAATGTCGTGGATGCCGTAGCCGCGCGTTCGCGTGAACTAAACGGCGGCCTGTCCGGCGTCCTGCCCACGCTCCTGGACCGGACCTGAATCGAGCCCCTTGGCATCGATATCGCGGTCGACCAGCTCGATCACCGCCATCGGCGCTGAATCGCCGTAGCGGTAGCCCGCCTTCATCACCCGCGTATAACCGCCCGGACGGTCGGCATAGCGCGGCCCAAGCGCGCCGAACAGTTTCGCCACGATCGCCTCGTCCCTGATGCGCGAATAAGCCAGGCGCCGGGAATGCAGATCGCCACGCTTGGCGAGCGTGATCAGCCGGTCGGCGACGCGGCGGAGCTCCTTGGCCTTGGGCAGTGTGGTTGCGATCTGCTCGTGCTTGAACAGCGCGACGGCGAGGCTCGCGAACAGCGCGCTGCGATGCGTCGCAGTGCGGTTGAGCTTACGGCCGGCATTACGATGGCGCATGTGACATAACCCTCAAATCTTGCTTCCGGCTTCGGCTCAGTAATGGTCCTCGAAGCGCTTGGCGAGTTCCTCGATATTTTCCGGCGGCCAGTCAGGTACTTCCATGCCGAGATGCAACCCCATCGAGGCTAGCACTTCCTTGATCTCGTTCAGCGACTTCCGGCCGAAATTCGGCGTACGCAACATCTCGGCCTCGGTCTTCTGAATGAGGTCACCGATATAGACGATGTTGTCGTTCTTGAGACAATTGGCCGAGCGCACCGAGAGCTCGAGCTCGTCGACCTTCTTGAGCAGCGCGGCGTTGAACACGAGCTCGGGCTGGCGCTCGAAGGTGGTTTCCTTCTTCGGCTCCTCGAAATTGACGAACACCGAGAGCTGGTCCTGGACGATGCGTGCGGCGAGCGCGACAGTGTCCTCGGGGCGCACCGAGCCGTCAGTTTCGATATCCATGGTCAGCTTGTCATAGTCGAGGATCTGGCCCTCGCGGGTATTCTCGACGCGGTACGACACCTTGCGCACCGGGCTGTACAGCGAATCGACTGGGATGTAGCCGATCGGCGCATCGTCGGGACGGTTGCGCTCTGCCGGCACGTAGCCTTTGCCGGTCGTGGTGGTGAACTCCATGCGGATCGTTGCGCCCTGGTCGAGCGTGCAGATCACATGGTCGGGATTGAGAATTTCGATGTCGGCGCCGCCCTCGATATCGCCGGCCTTGGCCACGCCGGGGCCTTCTTTCTTCAGCACCATGCGCTTGACGCCGTCGGCATGCTGCCTGAGCGCGATCTCCTTGATGTTGAGGACGATGTCGGTCACGTCCTCACGCACGCCAGGGATCGAGGAGAACTCGTGCAGCACGCCATCGATATGCACCGAGGTGATGGCGGCACCCTGGAGCGACGACAGTAGCACGCGGCGAAGCGCGTTGCCGAGAGTGAGCCCGAAACCGCGCTCGAGCGGCTCGGCTACGACCGTGGCGAAGCGCTGCGGGTCGCGGCCCGAATTGACATTGAGCTTGGTGGGCTTGATGAGATCTTGCCAGTTCTTCTGCAGCACCTGGTGAGCCCTTTCTTGGTCCATGAGCGGGGCAGCCTGCCCCAGCTTCCGAGAATCCTCGTGCAACATTGAGGGTCGCCTTGCCTTTCTTGTTAGACGCGCCGACGCTTGCGAGGCCGGCAGCCGTTATGCGGTATCGGCGTTACGTCGCGAATCGAGATGATGTTGAAGCCGGCAGCCTGAAGCGCGCGCAGCGCCGACTCCCGTCCCGAGCCTGGTCCCCTCACCTCGATCTCGAGATTCTTCATGCCGTGCTCCATCGCCTTCTTGCCGGCATCCTCGGCGGCGACCTGAGCGGCATAGGGCGTCGATTTGCGCGAGCCCTTGAAGCCCATCGCGCCCGACGACGACCAGGAGATGGCGTTGCCTTGAGCGTCGGTGATGGTGATCATCGTATTGTTGAAGCTTGCATGCACATGGGCGACGCCCGACGTGATGTTTTTCTTCTCGCGCCGACGAACCCGCGCTTTGTCCTTGGCCATACTCTATTCCCGCATTTGCGAATTTATGAAACGGCGCTGGCTACAAAGCTGAAGCTTCGGCCGCAACTCCTGAAGCTTGCCTACTTTTTCTTGCCGGCGATCGGCTTGGCCGGACCTTTGCGCGTGCGCGCATTGGTGTGGGTCCGCTGACCACGCACCGGCAAACCACGGCGATGGCGTAATCCGCGATAACAGCCAAGGTCCATCAACCGCTTGATATTCATGGCAACCTCGCGCCGGAGATCGCCTTCAACGACATAGTCATGGTCGATGACCTCGCGAATCTGGCTGATCTCAGATTCGGTCAGCTGGCTCACCCGCCGCTCCGCCGGGATTTGCACCTTTTCGCAAATCTGACTGGCGAAAGTGTCGCCGATGCCATGGATATAAGTGAGCGCCACCTCGACCCGTTTGTTGGTCGGGATATTCACGCCTGCAATTCGGGCCACGAAATCGCCTCCTCGCGCACGGGCTAGCGTGCTGAAACTAAAGCCGGATTTGCCAATCTGAACACGACAAGACCGACCGCGGAAAGGCTATACCCCCGAGGACCGGTCAGTCCGCTTTTCCATGTAGCCGGGCTTATGTAGCGATTCCGCTTGACAAGGTCAACCGCCCGTATTTGCCAGATTTCCCCCTTAAGCCGCTTCGCCGGCCAGAGCCCGGTCGATTTCCTGCTGGACCGTCGCGATGTCGGCCATGCCGTCCACCGATTTTACCTTCCCCTGAAGCTGATAATAGTGGATCAGCGGCTCGGTCTGCGCGTGATAGGCCTTGAGCCGCGCCCGCACCACCTCCTCGTTATCGTCCTTCCGGCGCACGAATTCGGTGCCCTTGCAGCGGTCGCACACGCCCGGCACCTTGGTCGGCTTGTAGACATCGTGATAGCCCTCGCGGCAATTGGCGCAGGCAAACCGCCCGGTGATGCGCTCCACCAGCGCGTCATCGTCGACCTCCATCACTATCACGGTGTCGAGCGACTTGTGGCGCGCCTTGAACAGGCCGTCGAGGGCCTTGGCCTGGGCTATGGTGCGGGGAAAGCCGTCGAGGATGAAGCCCTGCTCGGCGCCGGCCTCGTCCAGCCGCTCGGCGATCAGATTGATGACCAGCTCGTCGGGCACGAGTTGGCCACGCTCCATGATGTCGCCGGCCTTGCGGCCGAGCTCGGTGTCCGCGGCGACCGCGGCCCTCAGCATATCGCCCGTGGACAGCTTGATGAGAGAGTGCGCGTCCTCGAGCAGCTTGGCCTGCGTGCCTTTGCCCGCGCCGGGAGGGCCGAGCAGGACCAGGTTCATCGCCGCCTGGCTCCTCTGAGCCGCGACCGTTTGATTAGGCCCTCATATTGATGGGCGAGCAGATGGCTCTGGATCTGGGCGACGGTGTCCATGGTGACGCTCACCACGATGAGCAGCGAGGTGCCCCCGAAATAGAACGGCACGCCGGCATAGGAGATCAGGATCTCGGGCAGGACGCATACGGCGGCGAGATAGATGGCGCCCACCACAGTGATCCTAGTCAGCACGTAGTCGATATATTCGGCGGTGCGCTCGCCGGGCCTGATGCCGGGCAGGAAGCCGCCATACTTCTTCAGATTGTCGGCGGTATCCTTCGGGTTGAACACGACTGCCGTATAGAAGAAGGCGAAGAAGATGATCAGCGAGATATAGATGATGACGTGCAGCGGCTGGCCGCGCCCAAGCATGGCGGTCACGGTCGTCAGCCACTCAGGGCCCTGCCCTGCCGAGAAATTCGCGACCGTGATCGGCAGCAGAAGCAGCGATGAAGCGAAGATCGGCGGGATCACGCCGGCGCTGTTCAGCTTGAGCGGCAGGTGCGAGGCATCGCCCTGGAACATGCGATTGCCGACCTGGCGTTTGGGGTATTGCACCAGCAGACGCCGCTGCGCCCGCTCCATGAACACAATGACGGCGATGACCACCACGGCCATGATCAGCAGCAGAATGATCAGAGTGGTGGAAAGCGCGCCCTGCCGGCCGAGCTCAAGCGTGCCGGCCACGGCATGCGGCAGTTGCGCGACGATGCCGGCGAAGATGATGAGCGAGATGCCGTTGCCGACGCCGCGCGCGGTGATCTGCTCGCCGAGCCACATCAGGAACACGGTGCCGCCGACCAGCGTGATGGCGGTGGTGATGCGGAAGAACCAGCCGGGATCGAGCACAACGTTGCCGGCGCCTTCGAGACCCACAGCGATGCCGTAGCCCTGCAGCGCCGCCAGCAGCACCGTGCCGTAGCGGGTGTACTGGTTGATCTGCCGCCTGCCCTGCTCGCCTTCCTTCTTCAGGTTCTCAAGATGCGGCGAGACGGTGGTGAGCAACTGGATGATGATCGATGCCGAGATGTACGGCATGATATTGAGCGCGAAGATGGCCATGCGCCCGACCGCGCCACCCGAGAACATGTTGAACATGCCGAGGATGCCGGTCTGGTTCTGGCGGAACACTTCGGCGAGCGCCTGCGGGTTGACGCCGGGAATGGGGATATAGGTGCCGAGCCGATAGATCAGCAGCGCGCCGAGCGTGAACCAGATACGCTTCTTGAGCTCATCGGCCTTAGCGAAGGCGGCGAAATTCAGATTGGAGACGAGCTGTTCCGCGGCGGAGACCATTCGAGCTCTCTCTTCCCAATGCGAGGATGGCGTCTAGGCGGCAGCTCTGCCGCCACACCTCACTCGGACTTGTCCTTCTTGGCGGGCTTGGCCTTCTCGGCCTTGGCCTCGCCGGAATCGGCCTTGCCTTCGGGCTTGGCCTTCTTGGCTTGCGCCTCCCCGCCGGCCTCTCCCTTGGCCTTCTTGGGCGCCGGAGCCTCGACGCCATCCTCTTGCGCCTCGGCCTTGGCCTTGGGCTTGCCCCCCTTGGCATCGGCCAAAGCGGCCAGCGCCGCGCGCTTCTTGGCGCGCTTGTCCGCCTTGATGAAATCAGCCGCCGGCTTCTCACGCCCGGTGATCGATTTCAGCGTCACCGTGCCGCCCTTTGCCTCGACCGCCTTGACGGCGCTCGCCGACGCGCCGGTCACCTCGAAGGCGAGCTTGCCTTTGATCTCGCCATGGCCGAGCAGCCTGACACCATCCTTGGCGCGGCGGATCAGGCCGGCTTCCTTCAGCGCCTCGATGGTGATCGGCTTCTTGCCGTCCAGCGTGCCGGCATCGATGGCGACCTGGATCTTGCCGAGATTGAGCTCGTTGTACTTCTTGGCGAAGATATTGTTGAAGCCGCGCTTCGGCAAACGCCGATGGAGCGGCATCTGGCCGCCTTCGAAGCCCTTGATGGCAACGCCGGCCCGAGCCTTCTGGCCCTTGGTGCCCTTGCCCGAGGTCTTGCCCAGCCCTGAGCCGATACCGCGCCCGAGCCGCTTCTTCGCGCTCGTCGCACCCGGCCTGTCCCTGAGGTCGTTCAGCCGCATGAAATTCGTTCCTTACGCTTTCTTGTCGTCTTCGACGATGCGCACGAGATGGGCGATCTTGGCGACCATGCCGCGCACCTGCGGGCTGTCGATCAGCGTGCGCCGCTTGTGCATCTTGTTGAGGCCGAGCCCGATCAGCGTCGCGCGCTGGACATAGGGGCGCCTGATCGGGCTCCCGATCTGCTCGACGACGATCGTCTTCCGCTTGGATGTGTCGGCCATTGTCATGAACCTTGCGTGCTAGGGCCTAGGCGTCGGGCTGGGCGGCGGCATCGCCAGCGCCGTCTCTGCGGCGCGAAACGATCTCGCTCACCTTCTTGCCGCGCCGTGCCGCGACCCCTCTTGGGCTGTCCTCGTGGCGCAGTGCATCGAACGTGGCGCGCACCATGTTGTATGGATTGGAGCTGCCGAGCGACTTGGCGACCACGTCCTGGATGCCGAGTGTCTCGAACACCGCGCGCATCGGGCCGCCGGCGATGATGCCGGTGCCGGGAGGCGCCGCGCGCAGCACGACCTTGCCAGCGCCGTGCTGGCCGGTGACGTCGTGGTGCAGCGTGCGACCTTCGCGCAGCGGCACCTTGACCAGGTTGCGCTTGGCGGCTTCCGTCGCCTTACGGATCGCCTCGGGCACCTCGCGCGCCTTGCCGTGGCCGAAGCCGACGCGGCCCTTCTGGTCGCCGACCACGACCAGCGCGGCGAAGCCGAACCGCCTACCGCCCTTGACCACCTTGGCCACGCGATTGATGTGCACGAGCTTGTCGACAAACTCGCTGTCGCGCTCGCGATCGTCGCGATCTCTTCCTTGCGGGCCTCGAGCCACCTTGAGTGTCCTTTCGTCCTAGAAATTCAGGCCGGCTTCGCGCGCGGCCTCCGCGAGCGCCTTGACGCGCCCATGATAGAGATAACCGCCGCGATCGAAGATCACGTCTTTGACACCCGCCTGGAGCGCCCGCTCGGCTATCAGCTTGCCGACCGCGGTCGCAGCCTTGAGGTCGCAGCCCTTGGGCAGAGCTCCCTTCAAGTCCTTGTCGAGCGTCGAAGCTGCCGCCACCGTCTTGCCGGCGCGGTCGTCGATCACCTGCGCATAGATATGTTTAGACGAGCGGAACACCGACAGCCGCACGCGGCCGTTGGCCGCACGCTTCAGCGTTCCGCGAACCCGGCGCGAACGCCGGATGAAGTTCTCATTCAACGCGCCCATCGCTCTCGTCCTACTTCTTCTTGCCTTCCTTGCGGAGGATGAATTCACCGGAATATCGCACGCCCTTGCCCTTATAGGGCTCGGGGGGCCTGAACCGCCTAATCTCGGCCGCGACCTGGCCGACTTTCTGCTTGTCGATGCCGGTCACGACGATTTCGGTCGGCTTCGGGCACACCACCTGGATGCCTTTCGGGATCGGATAGCTCACGTCGTGGCTATAGCCGAGCTGCAGCTGGAGGTTCGAGCCCTGCACTGCCGCGCGGTAGCCGACGCCGGTGATGTCGAGCTTCCTGGTGAAGCCATCGGTCACGCCGGCGACGAGGTTGGCGACCATCGTCCGCGACATGCCCCACATAGCGCGCGCGTCCTTGGTGTCCCCGCGCATGGCGACCTCGATGTAGCCCTTGTCGAGCTTGGCCACGATGGCATCGGCCAGCACGTGCTTGAGCTCGCCCTTGGGGCCCCTAACCGTGATCTCCTGGCCGTTCACCGTGGCGGTCACACCGCCCGGAACAGTCACCGCTTTTTTGCCGATGCGCGACATGAGTCAACCTTCGCTACCAAGCCAGCCTAGAATACGTTGCAGAGGATCTCGCCGCCGACATTCTCGGTGCGGGCGCGCGAATCCGACATGACGCCTTTCGGCGTCGAGAGTATGGCGACGCCAAGGCCGTTAGCCACGGTCGGCAGGTCCTTGACCGAGGAATACACCCGCCGGCCTGGGGTCGACACCCGCTTGATGTCCTTGATCACGGGCTCGCCGTCGAAATATTTGAGCTCGATCTCGAACTCCGACTTGCCGGTGGTGTAATCGACGCGCGCGTAGCCGCGGATATAGCCTTCCTCCGCCAGCACGTCGAGAACATGCTCGCGCAGCTTGGAGGCCGGCGTCGTGACTTTCGCCTTGTAACGCATCTGCGCGTTACGAATGCGGGCAAGCATGTCGCCTAGTGGATCGTTAATGCTCATCGATCGTCCTTACCAGCTCGACTTGATCATGCCGGGGATCAGACCCTGGCTTCCTAGATCACGCAGCGCGATGCGCGACATGCGGAGTTTGCGATAGTAACCGCGCGGGCGCCCGGTGAGGTCGCACCGGTTGCGGATGCGCGTCAGCGAGGAGTTGCGCGGCAGCTCGGCGAGCTTCAGCCGGGCGGCGAAGCGCTCCTCGGCCGGAAGCTTGCGGTCCGCGGCGATCTCCTTCAACCGCGTACGTTTGGTCTTGTATTTCTTCGCCAAGCGGCGGCGTTTGTTGTTGCGCTCGATCATGCTCGTCTTTGCCATTCACGTCCTCCTGTCGCGGCCAGTCGCCTAGCTGCGAAACGGAAAATTCAAACCCTGCAACAACGCGCGCGCCTCGTCGTCGGTGTGCGCCGTCGTGCAGACGATGATGTCCATGCCGAGCACATCCTCGACCTTGTCGTAGTCGATCTCCGGAAAAATGATGTGCTCCTTGAGCCCGATCGCGTAATTACCGCGCCCGTCGAAGCTCTTGGGATTGAGACCGCGGAAGTCGCGCACGCGCGGCAGCGCGATATTCACCAGTCTGTCGACGAACTCGTACATGCGGTTCTGCCTGAGCGTCACCTTGGCGCCGATCGGCATGCCCTCACGCAGCTTGAAGGTGGCGATCGACTTCCGCGCCCGCGTGATCACCGGCTTCTGCCCGGCGATCAGGCTGAGATCGGCCGCAGCGGCGGTGACCTTCTTCGAATCATTGATACCCTCGCCGACGCCCATGTTCAGCACCACCTTGTCGAGGCGGGGCACCTGCATAGTGTTCCCATAGCCGAACGTCTTGGCCAGTTCGGACTTCAGCACGGTCTGATAGTGCTGCTTCAGTCTTGGGGTATAGGTTTTGTCAGACATCGATGATCTCACCAGAGCGCTTGGCGAAGCGGACCTTGCGCCCGTCCTTCAGAAATTTGTAGCCGACTCGCGTCGGGCTCCCGTCCTTGGGGTCCTCGAGCGCGAGATTGGACACATGGATCGCTCCTTCCTTGGAGATGATCCCGCCGTCTTGCGCGGCGGTCTGGCGCTGATGGCGCTTGACCATGGCGATGCCCTTGACGATGACGCGGTTCTCCGCCGGCATCACCTTGAGCACCTCGCCCTTCTTGCCTTTGTCCTTGCCGGTAATGACCACCACGTGGTCGCCCTTCCGGATCTTCAGCTTGGCCATCTACAGCACCTCCGGAGCAAGCGACACGATCTTCATGTGCTTCTTGGCTCTGAGCTCGCGGGTCACCGGACCGAAGATGCGCGTGCCGATCGGCTCGCCTTGCGGGTTGACCAGCACGGCGGCGTTGCGGTCGAAACGGATGATCGAACCGTCGGGCCGGCGCACGCCCTTCGCGGTGCGCACCACCACGGCCTTCATCACTTGACCCTTCTTCACGCGGCCGCGCGGGATCGCCTCCTTGACGGAGACCACGATAGTGTCGCCGATCGAGGCATATTTCCGCTTCGACCCGCCAAGCACTTTGATGCACTGGACGCGCCTGGCGCCGGAATTGTCGGCGACGTCGAGATTGGTCTGCATCTGAATCATGGCACTTGCCCTTGCTCAGGCCCGGTCACGGGCCCGAAAATCCTGTGTTAGCCGGCTGCCTGCTCGCGCGGCAGCACCACCCATCGCTTCTGTTTCGAGATCGGCGGACATTCCTCGATCCACACCATCTCGCCCACCTTGAACTCGCTCTTGGCGTCGTGGGCGTGATAGTTCTTGCTCCGCCTGACTGTCTTTTGCAGCAAGGGATGAGTGAATCGCCGCTCGACGCGGACCACCACGGTCTTGTCGTTCTTGTCGCTCACCACGACCCCTTGCAGAACTCTTTTCGGCATCGCCCTGTCCTAGCTCTTAGCCTTGGCCTTAGCCTTGGGCTTCGCAGTCTTGGTCTTCGCAGTCTTGGTCTTCGCTGTCTTCGCTTTGGTCTCGGCTTTCGCCGCAGGCTTCGCTTGCGCCTTCGGCTTGGCCGCCGACGCGGGTTCCTGCCGCGCAATCGTCTTGATGCGCGCGATATCGCGCCGGATCTGTCTCACCCGCGAGGTGTTCTCGAGCTGGCCCGAGGCAGCCTGGAAGCGCAGGTTGAACTGCTCCTTCTTGAGCTTGATCAGCTCGTCGGTGCGCTGATCTTCCGTCAGCCCGCGGACTTGACCGGCCTTCATGTCTGCACCTCGGTGATGCGTGCCACCACGCGCGTCTTGATGGGTAGCTTGGCGGCGGCAAGACGCAGCGCCTCGCGCGCGACTACCTCGCCCACGCCGTCAATCTCGAACATGATGCGCCCCGGCTTGACGCGGGCCACCCAGAACTCGGGCGCGCCCTTGCCTTTGCCCATGCGCACCTCGGTCGGCTTCTTCGACACCGGCACGTCGGGGAACAGGCGGATCCACACCCGGCCCGAGCGCTTCATCTGCCGCGTCATCGCCCGCCGCGCCGCCTCAATCTGCCGCGCGGTGATGCGCGCAGGCTCCTGCGCCTTCAGTCCGAAGGTGCCGAAATTGAGCGTGACCGCGCTCGACGCGGCGCCCTTGATACGGCCCTTATGCGCCTTGCGGAATTTGGTGCGTTTCGGTTGCAGCATGACCTAAGCCTTGTCTCTCTCGCCTCAAGCCGATGCCGGGGCGGGTTCGCGGCGCCCTTGCGAACGGCCGCCTTCTTGGGCCTCGAGCGCGCGGTTCTCCTGGGCCATGGGATCGTGCTCCATGATCTCGCCCTTGAAGATCCACACCTTGATGCCGATGATGCCATAGGCCGTGCGGCCGAGCGCCGTGCCGTAATCGATATTGGCGCGCAGCGTATGCAACGGCACGCGGCCCTCGCGATACCACTCCATGCGCGCGATCTCTGCCCCACCGAGCCGGCCGCCGCAATTGATGCGGATGCCGAGCGCGCCCATGCGCATTGCCGACTGCACGGCGCGCTTCATGGCGCGGCGGAAAGCGACGCGGCGCTCGAGCTGCTGCGCGATGCCCTCGGCGACAAGAGTTCGCGTCGATCTCGGGCTTGCGCACTTCGAGAATGTTGAGATGCACCTCGGAATCGGTAAGCGCGGCAAGCTCGCGGCGGAGCTTCTCGATATCCGAGCCCTTCTTGCCGATCAGAATGCCGGGGCGGGCGGTGTGCACCGTGACGCGGCACTTCTTGTGCGGGCGCTCGATCACCACCTTGGAGATGCCGGCCTGCTTGCGCGACTCGAGGATATGCTTGCGCATCTTCAGGTCTTCGTGCAGCAGCCGCGCATATTCGCCGCGCGTCGCATACCAGCGCGAATCCCAGGTGCGGTTGATGCCGAGCCTGAGCCCGATCGGATTGACCTTCTGTCCCATTAAGCGGACTCCTCGACTTGGCGCACGATGACGGTGATCTGCGCGAACGGTTTCTCGATGCGCCCGGCGCGGCCTCTGGCGCGCGCCCTCATCCGCTTCAGCACCAAATTCTTGCCGACATAAGCCTCCGACACGACCAGGGCATCGACGTCGAGGTCGTGGTTGTTCTCAGCATTGGCGATGGCCGATTCGAGCGTTTTCTTAACGTCCTTGGCGATACGCTTGCGCGAAAAGGCGAGATCGGCCAGCGCGCGGTCGACCTTCTTGCCGCGGATCAATCCGGCAAGTAGGTTGAGCTTCTGCGGACTGACGCGGAGGTTCCGCGTGACGGCACGCGCCTCGTTGTCCTTCAGGGTCCGTTCCCGCTGCGCCTTACCCATGACCTAAGCCTTCGCCCTCTTAGCCTTGCGGTCCGCGGCGTGGCCGTAGAAGGTCCGCGTCGGCGCAAACTCTCCGAATTTGTGTCCGATCATGTCCTCGGTGACGATCACCGGGATATGCTTCTGACCGTTATGCACGCCGAAAGTCAGCCCGACGAATTGCGGGAGGATGGTCGAGCGGCGCGACCAGATCTTGATCACCGCGTTCGAGCCTGACCCGCGCGCCTTCTCGGACTTCTTCAACAGATATCCGTCTACGAACGGACCTTTCCAGATCGAGCGACCCACTTGAGCTACCCCTTCTTCTTCTGATGGCGGCTACGCAGGATGTATTTGTCGGTCGACCGGTTGTGGCGCGTCTTCTTGCCCTTGGCCGACTTGCCCCACGGCGTGACCGGATGACGGCCGCCCGAGGTACGGCCTTCGCCGCCGCCATGCGGATGGTCGATCGGGTTCATCGCTACACCGCGCACCACGGGTCTGCGGCCCTTCCAGCGCATCCGGCCAGCTTTGCCGATCGAAATGTTGGAGTTGTCGGGATTGGAGACCGCGCCAACCGTCGCCATGCACTCTGCCGGCACCATGCGCGTCTCGCCGGAATTCAATCGCAGAATGGCATAGCCCGCGTCGCGGCCGACCAGCTGCACGTAAGTGCCAGCGGCGCGCGCGATCTGGCCGCCTTTGCCGAGCTTCATCTCGACATTGTGGACGATCGTGCCGATCGGCATGTTGGCGAGTGGCATGGCGTTGCCGGGCTTCACGTCGACCTTCTCGTCGGCAATCACCGTGTCGCCCGGAGCGAGCCGCTGCGGCGCCAGAATGTAGGATAGCTCGCCGTCCTCATATTTGATAAGCGCGATGAACGCGGTGCGGTTCGGATCGTATTCGAGACGCTCGACGGTCGCCGGCATGCCGTGCTTGCCACGCTTGAAATCGACCATGCGGTAGCCGCGCTTGTGGCCGCCGCCGCGATGCCACATCGACACCCGGCCATTATTGTTGCGCCCGCCGGTCTTGGTCAGACCTTCGGTCAGCGCCTTCACCGGCTTGCCCTTGTACAGATGGCTTTTGTCGACCAGGACGAGCGATCGCTGCGAAGGCGTGGTGGGTTTATATGTTTTGAGCGCCATTGCCGTCAGATCCTTGTCGTCACGTCGATCTTGTCGCCTTCGGCGAGCCTGACGATCGCTTTCTTGGCGTCCTGCTGCTTGCCCTTGATGCCGCGGAAGTGCTTGATCTTGCCCTTGCGGACGAGAGTGTTCACCGCGACCACCGTCACGCCGAACAGCTGCTCGATGGCGGCCTTGATCTCGGGCTTGGTCGCATCGCGACGCACCCTGAACACCACCTGGTTCGCCTCCGAGACGGCACTCGCCTTCTCGGTGATGACCGGCGCAATGATCACGTCATAGGCGTCGAGCGCGCTCATTTGAACCGTGCCTCCAGCGCCTCGAGCGCCGCTTTAGTCAGCACGAGCCTCTCATGCCGGAGAATGTCGTAGACGTTGATGCCGGCGACCGGCAGCACATTGACCTCGGGCAGGTTGCGCGCGGCGCGGGCGAACGCCTCCGGCACCGTGGCGCCGTCGATGATCAGCACCGAACCGAAGCCGAGCTTGGCGAAGCGCGACTTGAGCTCCTTGGTCTTGGCGTCCTTCAGCTCGCATTTGTCGATCACGACCAGCATTTCGGACTTGGCCTTCGACGAGAGCGCGTGCTTCAGCGCGAGCGCCCTCACCTTCTTCGGCAGGTCGATAGCGTGGTTCCTCGGCTTAGGCGCGAGCGCCTTGCCGCCGCCCCTGAACAGAGGCGCCCTCCGGCTGCCGTGACGGGCGCGGCCGGTACCCTTCTGCCGGTAGAGCTTGGCGCCGGTATAATTGATCTCGCCGCGATCCTTGACGTATTGCGTGCCGGCCCTGCGCTTGGCGAGCTGGTAGCGCACCATGCGTTGCAGGATGTCGGCGCGGGGCTCCAGCCCGAACAGATCGTCTCTGAGGTCGACCGTTCCCGCCTTCTTGGCGTCGAGCGTGGTGACGTCGGCTTGCATTACGCTTCGCTCCCACCCTCTGCCGGCGCGCTTTCGGCGCTCGGCGTCTCTTGTTTCGCTTCCGCCGGCGCATCGCCTTCGCGCTTGCGGAAGGCACCCGGCTTCGGCACGGTCTCGGGCAGCGCCCGCTTCACCGCATCGTGGATCGTCACCCAGCCGCCCTTGGCGCCCGGCACGGCGCCGCGGATCATGATCAGCCCGCGCTCGGGATCGGTCCGCACCACGCGCAAATTCTGCGTGGTGACGTTCACGTCGCCCATATGGCCGGCCATCTTCTTGCCCTTGAACACCTTGCCGGGGTCCTGGCGTTGACCGGTCGAGCCGTGGCTTCTATGGCTGACCGAGACGCCGTGGCTGGCGCGCAAGCCGTGGAATCCGTGCCGCTTCATGGCGCCGGCAAAGCCCTTGCCGATCGTCGTGCCCGAGACGTCGACGAACTGCCCCTCGACGAAATGGTCTGCGGTGATCTCGGCGCCGACCTCGATCACATTGTCGGGGCTGACGCGAAACTCGGCGAGCTTCCGCTTCGGCTCGACATTGGCCACGGCGAAATGCCCGCGCGCGGCGCGGCTCATGCGCTTTACCTTGGGCGTGCCGCTGCCGAGCTGAAGCGCGGTATAGCCGTTCTTCTCCGGCGTGCGGTGGCCTACCACCTGACAATGCTCGAGCTTCAGCACCGTCACCGGGATGTGCTCGCCGGCATCGGTGAAGATCCTGGTCATGCCGACCTTCTGCGCGATGACACCTGATCGCATTGGTGTTGGTCCTTGCCTCGTCCCGCGCTCTACAGCTTGATCTCGACGTCGACGCCCGCCGCGAGGTCGAGCTTCATCAGCGCGTCCACCGTCTGCGGCGTCGGATCGACGATGTCGAGCAGGCGCTTATGCGTGCGCATCTCGAACTGCTCGCGGCTTTTCTTGTCGATATGGGGCGACCGGTTGACCGTGAACTTCTCGATGCGCGTCGGCAGCGGAATCGGTCCACGCACCTCGGCGCCCGTGCGCTTCGCGGTGTTGACGATCTCCTTGGTCGACGCATCGAGGATGCGATGGTCGAAGGCTTTGAGCCTAATTCTTATGTTCTGACTTTGCATCCCGATGGCCTCAAGTTAAGGAGCGCGCCGCTTGCTGCTGCGCGCTCCTGATCTCTTTCTACTCGATGATCGACGCCACCACGCCGGCGCCGACCGTGCGGCCGCCTTCGCGAATGGCGAAACGAAGCTTCTCCTCCATGGCGATCGGCACAATCAGCTCGACCGTCATGGCGATATTGTCGCCCGGCATCACCATCTCGGTCCCTTCCGGGAGATGCACCACGCCGGTCACGTCGGTGGTCCGGAAGTAGAACTGGGGACGGTAGTTGCCGAAGAACGGGGTATGACGCCCGCCCTCTTCCTTGGTGAGGATATAGGCCTCAGCCTTGAACTTGGTGTGCGGCGTGATCGAGCCGGGCTTGGCCAGAACCTGGCCGCGCTCGACGCCCTCGCGGTCAACACCACGCAGCAGGCAGCCGACGTTGTCGCCGGCCTCGCCCTGATCGAGCAGCTTGCGGAACATCTCGACGCCGGTAACGACGGTCTTGGTCGTCGGCTTGATGCCGACGATCTCGACTTCCTCGCCGACCTTGACGATGCCGCGCTCGATACGGCCGGTGACCACGGTGCCGCGGCCGGAGATCGAGAACACGTCCTCGATCGGCATCAGGAACGGCTTGTCCTTGGGACGGTCGGGCTGCGGAATGTAGGCATCGACCGCATCCATCAACGCGTTGATGGCGTTCTTGCCGATCTCGTCGTCCTTGCCTTCCAGCGCGGCGAGGCCCGAGCCCTTGACGATCGGAATCTCGTCGCCCGGGAACTCATATTTGGACAGCAGCTCGCGCACCTCGAGCTCGACCAGGTCGAGCAGCTCGGGGTCGTCGACCATGTCGACCTTGTTGAGGAACACCACCAGCGCCGGCACGCCAACCTGGCGAGCGAGTAGGATGTGCTCGCGCGTCTGTGGCATGGGGCCGTCGGCGGCCGACACCACGAGGATGGCGCCGTCCATCTGCGCCGCGCCCGTGATCATGTTCTTCACGTAGTCGGCGTGGCCAGGACAGTCCACATGGGCGTAGTGGCGCTTGGCGGTCTCGTATTCCACATGCGCGGTCGAGATGGTGATGCCGCGCGCCTTCTCTTCCGGCGCCTTGTCGATCTCGTCATAGGCGGTGAACTTCGCCCCGCCCTTCTCGGCCAACACCTTGGTGATCGCAGCCGTCAACGTCGTCTTGCCGTGATCGACATGACCGATGGTCCCGATGTTGCAATGCGGCTTCGTCCGCTGGAATTTTTCCTTAGCCATGTTGGCTCTCCATCCTTCAACATAAAAACAAAGTCACGACCGCCGCCCTTGCGGGGCGCCGGCAGCCTTTAGGCGAACTTCGCCTTGACCTCCTCGGCGACGCCTTGCGGCGCCTGCGCGTAGTGGTCGAACTGCATGGTGAACTGCGCCCTGCCCTGGCTCATTGAGCGCAGGTTGTTCACGTAACCGAACATATTGGCGAGCGGCACCATGGCGCTGATCACCGACGCGTTGCCGCGCGACTCCTGACCGCGCACTTGACCCCGGCGGCTGGTCAGGTCGCCGATGATTCCGCCCACATAATCTTCCGGCGTTACCACTTCAACCTTCATGATCGGCTCGAGCAACTTCGGACCCGCCTTGAGCGCGCCTTCGCGGAACGCAGCCCGCGAGGCGATCTCGAACGCCATCACCGACGAGTCGACGTCGTGATAGGCGCCGTCGGTCAGTGTCACCTTGATGTCGAGCATCGGGAAGCCGGCGAGCACGCCGTTCTCGACAACGCTCAGCACGCCCTTGGCGACGCCCGGGATGTACTCCTTAGGCACGTTGCCGCCGATCACCTTGTTGACGAACTCGTAGCCCTTGCCGGCCTCGTTCGGTTCGATGGTCATCTTGACGCGAGCAAACTGGCCCGAGCCGCCGGTCTGCTTCTTGTGGGTGTAGTCGACGTCTGCGCGCTTGGAGACCGTCTCGCGGAACGCCACCTGCGGCGCACCGACATTAGCCTCGACCTTGAACTCGCGGCGCATGCGATCGACGATGATGTCGAGATGCAGTTCGCCCATGCCCTTGATGATGGTCTGGCCCAACTCGTGATCGACCGAGACGCGGAACGACGGGTCCTCTTGCGCCAGCCGATTGAGCGCCACGCCGAGCTTCTCCTGGTCGCCCTTGGTCTTGGGCTCGACCGCAACCTCGATGACCGGATCGGGAAACTCCATGCGCTCGAGGATCACGGGCTTGGTCGGATCGGACAGCGTATCGCCGGTGGTCACGTCCTTAAGGCCGGCCAGGGCGACGATGTCGCCGGTATAGGCTTCCTTGATGTCCTCGCGGTGATTGGCGTGCATCAGCAGCATACGGCCGATGCGCTCCTTCTTGTCCTTCACCGTATTGATCAGCGTCGTGCCGGATTCGACCTTGCCGGAATAGATGCGGCAGAAGGTCAGCGAGCCGACGAACGGATCGTTCATGATCTTGAATGCGAGCAGCGACAGCGGCGCGTCGTCAGACGGAGCGCGCGTGTCCTCCTCGCCGGTCTTGACGTCGATGCCCTTGACCGGCGGCACGTCGAGCGGCGACGGCAGATAGTCGACCACCGCGTCCAGCATCGGCTGCACGCCCTTGTTCTTGAACGCCGAGCCGCACAGGATCGGCACGAACATGTTGTGAATGGTGCCCTTGCGGATCAGCGCCTTGAGCTCTGCCTCGCTCGGCATCTTGCCTTCGAGATAGGCCTCGGTCGCGGCCTCATCGACCTCGGAGGCGAGTTCGACGAGGCGATCGCGATACTCCTGCGCCTGGTCGATGAGATCGGCGGGGATCTCCTCGTCATGGAAATTGGCGCCGAGCGCCTCGTCATCCCATACCACAGCCTTCATGCGCACGAGGTCGACGATGCCGGCGAAGCTCGACTCGACCCCGAGCGGGAGCTGGAGCACGAGCGGCTTGGCGCCGAGGCGATCCTTGACCATCTGCACCGAGAGAAAGAAATCGGCGCCGATCTTGTCCATCTTGTTGACGAAGATCATGCGCGGCACACCGTATTTGTCGGCCTGGCGCCATACCGTCTCGGTCTGCGGCTCGACGCCCTGGTTGGCGTCGAGCAGGGCTACCGCGCCGTCGAGCACGCGAAGCGAGCGCTCTACCTCGATGGTGAAATCGACGTGGCCCGGCGTGTCGATGATGTTGATGCGCTTGTCGTTCCAGTAAGCGGTCGTCGCGGCAGAGGTGATCGTGATGCCGCGCTCCTGCTCCTGCTCCATCCAGTCCATGGTGGCAGCGCCGTCGTGCACTTCGCCGATCTTGTGGCTCTTGCCGGTGTAATAGAGCACACGCTCGGTGGTCGTGGTCTTGCCGGCGTCGATATGCGCCATGATCCCGATATTGCGGTAGTCCTCGAGGGGTGTGGCCCGGGGCATCGTTAGGATCCTTGCACTCGTTACCAGCGGTAATGGGAGAACGCGCGATTGGCCTCTGCCATCCGGTGGGTATCCTCACGCTTCTTCACCGCGGTGCCGCGATTGTTGGCGGCATCGAGCAGCTCCCCCGATAGGCGCTCGACCATGGTGTTCTCGTTGCGCCCTCGCGCCGCCGAGATGATCCAGCGGATGGCAAGCGCCTGGCGGCGATCAAGCCTGACCTCGACCGGAACCTGATAGGTGGCGCCGCCGACGCGGCGCGACCTGACCTCGAGCGCCGGCATGACGTTACGCAGCGCCTCGTGGAACAGCTCGATCGGATTCGACTTCGCCTTCTTCTCCATCTGATCGAGGGCGCCGTAGACGATCCGCTCAGCGGCCGACTTCTTGCCCTCTTTCATGATGGAGTTCATGAACTTGCTGAGTGTCGCATCCCCGAATTTCGGGTCGGGAGTGACCTCGCGCTTATCTGCTTTACGCCGCCTCGACATGTCGTCTGATCCGTTTCCTAGAACGAGAAAACGACCCGCTATTTGGGTCGTTTGGCTCCGTATTTGGAGCGCCGCTGCCGGCGATCGCTAACGCCTTGGGTGTCGAGCACGCCACGAATGATGTGATAGCGCACGCCGGGAAGGTCCTTTACGCGGCCGCCCCTGATCAACACCACCGAATGCTCTTGCAGATTATGCCCCTCGCCGGGGATGTAGCTCGTCACTTCGAGCTGATTGGTGAGGCGGACGCGCGCGACCTTGCGGAGCGCCGAGTTCGGCTTCTTCGGCGTCGTGGTGTAAACCCGCGTGCAGACCCCGCGTTTCTGCGGGCACGACTGCATGGCCGGAACCTTGTTCCGCTTGCCCGGCTGACGCCGAGGCTTGCGGATGAGCTGCTGTATCGTCGGCATCGTCCGCCCTAATCCCAATCGTCCTTGGGGCCGAAGCCCGTGCTTCAAGCGCAAAGCGCCAATGTCAGAAGGACATAGCGCCCATATCGTCTGGCGCCGAACGTTGCGGGATTGCCCCGCGCGCTTCGGCGCCTCAAAACAGAGGACCTTGGAGGGCAATGCCCCCAAGATCATGACCCCGATGTGATCCCGGTTAGTCCGGCAGCGTTTAACCCTCGCCCTAAGGGCAACCAGATGGGGCTACCGCCTGCCGCGAAAGTGGCCGCGTTGTATCAGGCGGATTCTCGCATCGTCAAGGGTTGACGCCAAAAAACGCGTGCCGGAAGCCAGAAATCGGAAGCCGGAAGCAATAAACTCGCGCCCTCCTTCCGGCTGCCGACCTCCCAATTCCGACGTCAGGCGGAAGACTAGGTGGCAGCGCCCTCCTCCGCCGTCTCCTCTTCTTCGTGATCGAGCCGTTCGGCCGCCATGCGCTGACGCTCCTCGAGGATCAGATCGTCGCGATGGGCGGCGATCTTGGCCAAGCGGGTCAGCATGCCGCCGGTGCCGGCTGGGATCAGCCGGCCGACGATCACGTTCTCCTTCAGGCCCTCCAGTGCATCGGCCTTGCCGTTCACGGCGGCATCGGTCAGCACGCGGGTGGTCTCCTGGAAGGAGGCCGCAGAGATGAACGAGCGGGTCTGCAAGCTCGCCTTGGTGATGCCGAGCAGCACAGGCTGACCGGTCGCGGGCTTGCCGCCCTTCTCCACCGCGGCGATGTTGGCGTCTTCGAAGTCGATGCGGTCCACTTGCTCGCCCTTGAGGAACTCCGTATCGCCCGACTCGTCGACCTCGGTCTTTTGCAGCATCTGCCGGACGATCACCTCGATGTGCTTGTCGTTGATGGTGACGCCTTGGAGCCGGTACACCTCCTGGATCTCGTTGACGAGATAGTTGGCAAGCTCCTCGACGCCCTTGATCGCCAAAATGTCGTGCGGCGCGGGATGGCCGTCGAGCAGGAACTCGCCCTTCTCGATACGATCGCCTTCCTGCACCGCGAGATGGCGGCCTTTGGGGATCAGATACTCGACCGGCTCGGCGCCGTCCTCCTCGGGGACGATGGTGATGCGCCGCTTGTTTTTGTAATCACGGCCAAGCTGCACCGTTCCCGACACCTCGGCGATGATGGCGTGGTCCTTCGGCCTGCGCGCCTCGAACAGCTCTGCCACCCGCGGCAAGCCGCCGGTGATGTCGCGCGTCTTGGCGCTCTCGGTCGGGATACGAGCCAGCACGTCGCCGGCCATCACCTGATGACCGGGTTCGACCGACAGGATCGCGTCCACTGGCAACAGATAGCGCGCTTCGCCACCGCGGCTCAACTTGCCGATCTTGCCCTTCTTGTCCTTGATCACCATTGCCGGCCGAAGATCGGCTCCGCGCGGCGAGGCACGCCAATCGATGATCACGCTATTGGTGATGCCGGTGGACTCGTCGCGCCGCTCGCTGACCGAAACGCCTTCGACTAGGTCCTCGAAGTCGACGATGCCTTCGATCTCGGTGAGCACCGGACGGGTATAGGGGTCCCACTCGGCGAGACGGTCGCCGCGCTTGACCTTGACCCCGTCATCGACGCGCAGATGCGTGCCGTAGGGAATACGGTGCACCGTACGCTCGGTGCCATCCTCATCGAGTAGCACGATCGCCGTGTTGCGTCCCATGACCATGAGCCGCCCTTGCGAATCCTTGACGACGTTGCGCTGCTTGATCTTCACCGTGCCGTCGAAATTCGACTCGAGCGAGGACTGATCGACCACCTTAGCCGATGCGACGCCGCCCAAATGGAACGTGCGCATGGTGAGCTGGGTGCCCGGCTCGCCGATCGACTGCGCGGCGATGACGCCGACCGCCTCACCCATGTTGACCGGCGTGCCGCGGGCGAGATCGCGCCCGTAGCACTTGGCGCAGATGCCATTCCGGGTCTCGCAGGTCAGCGCCGAGCGGATGCGGATCTCTTGCACCCGCGCCGCCTCGATCGCCTCGACCTGCTCCTCCTCGATCAGTTCGCCGGCTTTCACGATCACCTTGCCGGTCGACGGATTCTTGATGTTGTCGACGGTGGTGCGGCCGAGCACGCGCTGGCCGAGCGACACGGTCACCTCGCCCGCCTCGAGAATGGCGCGCGCGGTGATGCCTTCCTCGGTGCCGCAATCGTCCTCGGTGACGATGCAGTCCTGGGCCACGTCGACGAGACGCCGCGTCAGATAGCCGGAGTTGGCGGTCTTCAGCGCGGTGTCGGCCAGACCCTTGCGGGCGCCGTGGGTCGAGTTGAAGTACTCGAGCACCGACAGCCCCTCCTTGAAGTTGGAGATGATCGGCGTCTCGATGATCTCGCCAGACGGCTTGGTCATCAGGCCGCGCATGCCGGCAAGCTGCTTCATCTGCGCCGGCGAGCCGCGCGCTCCCGAGTGCGACATCATGTAGATCGAGTTGATCGGCTTCTCGCGGCCGGTCTTGGCGTCGCGCTGCACCGAGGAGATGCGCTTCATCATCTCCTTGGCGACCAGCTCGGTGCACTCGGTCCAGGTGTCGACCACCTTGTTGTACTTCTCACCGCGGGTGATCAGGCCGTCATTATATTGCTGCTCGTACTCGCGCACGAGGTCCGACGTCTTCTGCACGATGGCGTCCTTGGTCTCGGGGATCACCATATCATCCTTGCCGAACGAGATCCCGGCCCGGCAGGCATAGCGGAAGCCGAGACCCATGATCCGGTCGCAGAAGATGACCGTCTCCTTCTGACCGCAGTGGCGATAGACCACGTCGATCATGTTGGAGATGTCCTTCTTGGTCAGCAGACGGTTGACGAGATCGAACGGCACCATCGGGCTCCGCGGCAGAAGCTCGCCGAGCAGCATGCGGCCGGGCGTGGTCTCGTAGATATGCGAGGTGGGCTTGCCCTTCTCGTCGACCGAGCGGAAGCGGCCTTTGATCTTGGCGTGCAGCGTGACCACCTTGGCGTCGAGCGCGTGGTGGATTTCGGCCGTGTTGCCGAAGATCATCCCCTCGCCCGGCTCGTTGTCCATGGCGATCGACAGGTAATAGAGGCCGAGCACGATGTCCTGCGACGGGACGATGATCGGCGAGCCGTTGGCGGGGTGCAGGATGTTGTTGGTCGACATCATCAAGACGCGCGCCTCGAGCTGAGCCTCGAGCGACAGCGGCACGTGCACGGCCATCTGGTCGCCGTCGAAGTCGGCGTTGAACGCCGCGCACACCAGCGGATGCAGCTGGATCGCCTTGCCCTCGATCAGCACCGGCTCGAACGCCTGGATGCCGAGACGATGCAGCGTCGGCGCGCGGTTGAGCAGGATCGGGTGCTCGCGGATCACCTCGTCGAGGATGTCCCAAACCTCCGGCTTCTCCTTCTCGACCAGCTTCTTGGCCTGCTTCACCGTGGCGGCGTGGCCCTTGGCGTCGAGCCGCGCATAGATGAACGGCTTGAACAGCTCGAGCGCCATCTTTTTTGGCAATCCGCACTGATGCAGCTTGAGCTCAGGCCCGACCACGATCACCGAGCGGCCCGAATAGTCGACGCGCTTGCCGAGCAGGTTCTGCCGGAAGCGGCCCTGCTTGCCCTTGAGCATGTCGGCGAGCGACTTCAGCGGCCGCTTGTTGGCGCCGGTGATGACGCGCCCGCGCCGGCCGTTGTCGAACAGCGCATCGACCGCCTCCTGAAGCATGCGCTTCTCGTTGCGGATGATGATGTCAGGCGCGCGGAGCTCCATCAGCCGCTTCAGACGATTGTTGCGGTTAATGACGCGGCGATAGAGATCGTTCAGGTCGGAGGTCGCGAAGCGGCCGCCGTCGAGCGGCACCAGCGGGCGGAGCTCCGGCGGGATCACCGGAACCACGGTCAGGATCATCCACTCAGGCTTGTTGCCGGACTGGATGAACGCCTCGACCACTTTCAGGCGTTTGGCGAGCTTCTTGGGCTTGAGCTCGGAGGTCGAACTCGGCGATCTCGACGCGGAGATCCGCCGCCAGCTTCTCGAGGTCGAGACCCTTGAGCAGCTCGCGGATCGCCTCGGCCCCGATTGCGGCCGTGAACGAATCCTCGCCGAAATCTTCCTGCGCCTTGAGGTAGTCTTCCTCGGACAGGAGCTGAAGCGGCTTGAGCGAGGTGAGCCCCGGCTCGAGCACGATGTAGTTCTCGAAATAGAGCACGCGCTCCAGGTCCTTCAGCGTCATGTCGAGCAGAAGGCCGATGCGCGACGGCAGCGACTTCAAGAACCAGATATGGGCGACGGGCGCGGCGAGCTCGATATGGCCCATGCGCTCGCGCCGGACCTTGGCGAGCGTCACTTCGACGCCGCACTTCTCGCAAATGACTCCCTTGTACTTCATGCGCTTGTACTTGCCGCACAAGCACTCGTAGTCCTTCACCGGGCCGAAGATGCGCGCGCAGAACAGACCGTCACGCTCCGGCTTGAAGGTGCGGTAGTTGATGGTCTCGGGCTTCTTGATCTCCCCGTAGGACCACGACAGGATTTTCTCCGGGCTCGCGATGCCGATGCGAATCTGGTCGAAATTCTGCTGCTGCACCTGCGGATTGAAGATGTTGCCGATTTCTTGGTTCATTCATTGTCTCCCAACGGGCAGACCTGCCGCCCTTCAGTTGGTCGCGTTCAATCGTTACGTCGTTCGGGCGAGCCTCGGCTCACTCTGCGGCCGGTCGCGGCAGTCGCGGCCGAGCCGGCTGCGGCTCCTCGGGTTTCGGCTGCAACAGCTCGACATTGAGGCCGAGCGCCCGCATCTCCTTGACCAGCACGTTGAAGGATTCGGGGATGCCCGCCTCGAACGTGTCGTCGCCGCGGACGATCGCCTCGTAGACCTTGGTGCGTCCCGCCACGTCGTCGGATTTGACGGTCAGCATCTCCTGAAGCGTGTAGGCCGCCCCGTAAGCCTCGAGCGCCCACACCTCCATCTCGCCAAAGCGCTGGCCGCCGAACTGGGCCTTGCCGCCGAGGGGCTGCTGGGTGACTAGGCTGTACGGCCCAATCGATCGCGCGTGGATCTTGTCGTCCACGAGGTGGTGGAGCTTCAGCATATAGATGTAGCCAACCGTCACCTTGCGCTCGAACTCTTCGCCGGTGCGTCCGTCGTAGAGCGTGACCTGACCGGACGAGTCGAGACCCGCAGCCTCGAGCAACGCCGTCACGTCGCCCTCATGCGCGCCGTCGAACACCGGCGTCGCGACAGGCACGCCGGACTTCAGGTCCTCGCTCACCTCGATCAGGTGATCGTCGCGGAGCGCCGCAACGGCCTTGTCGTCGCCATAGATGGTCTTGAGCAAGTCCTTGAGCGGCTTCACTTTATGCGAGCTGTAATAGGCCTCGAGCGCCTCGCCGATCTTGTTGCCCAAGCCGCGGCAAGCCCAGCCGAGATGGGTCTCGAGAATCTGGCCCACATTCATCCGGCTCGGCACGCCGAGCGGATTGAGCACGATGTCGATCGGCGCACCGTCCTCAAGGTAAGGCATGTCCTCAATCGGCACGATCATGCTGATCACGCCTTTGTTGCCGTGGCGTCCGGCCATCTTGTCGCCGGGCTGGATCTTGCGCTTCACCGCGACGAACACCTTGACCATCTTCATCACGCCGGGCGGCAGCTCGTCGCCGCGCTGCAGCTTGTCGACCTTGTCGACAAAGCGCTGCTCGAGCCGCTTCTTGGCCTCTTCGTATTGGCGGCGGATCGCCTCAACCTCTGACATCGCTTTCTCGTTCTTGAGCGCGATCTCCCACCAATGGCTGCGCGCGACCTCGTCGAGCACAGCCTCGGTGATCTTAGCGTCCTTCTTGATGTTCTTCGGTCCCTTGGCCACGACCTTGTGCATCAGCACGTCCCTGAGGCGGCCGTACACGTTGCGGTCGAGGATCGCGAGTTCGTCGTCGCGGTCCTTGGCGAGACGCTCGATTTCCTCGCGCTCGATGGCCATGGCGCGCTCGTCCTTCTCGACGCCGTGGCGGTTGAACACGCGCACCTCGACCACCGTGCCGGACACGCCCGGCGGCAGCTTGAGTGAGGTGTCGCGCACGTCGGACGCCTTCTCGCCGAAGATGGCACGCAGCAGCTTCTCTTCGGGCGTCATCGGGCTCTCACCCTTGGGCGTGATCTTGCCCACCAGGATGTCGCCCGGGTTCACCTCGGCGCCGATATAGACGATGCCCGCCTCGTCGAGATTCTTGAGGGCCTCCTCGGAGACGTTGGGAATGTCGCGGGTGATCTCCTCAGGCCCGAGCTTGGTGTCGCGGGCCATCACCTCGAACTCCTCGATATGGATCGAGGTGAAAACGTCGTCGCGCACGACGCGCTCCGAGATGAGGATCGAGTCCTCGAAGTTGTAACCCATCCACGGCATGAACGCGACGAGCACATTGCGCCCGAGCGCCAGCTCGCCGAGATCGGTCGACGGACCGTCGGCGATGATCTCGCCGGCCTTCACCTGATCGCCCACGCGGACCAGAGGCCGCTGGTTGATGCAGGTGTTCTGGTTCGAGCGCTGGAACTTGCGCAGGTTGTAGATGTCGACGCCCGACTTCGACGGATCAGTCTCCTCGGTGGCGCGGATGACGATGCGGGTGGCATCGACCTGATCGACCACGCCGGTGCGGCGCGCGCCGATGGCGGCGCCCGAATCGCGCGCCACCACCTCTTCCATGCCGGTGCCGACCAGCGGCGCCTCTGCCGTGATCAGCGGCACGGCCTGGCGCTGCATGTTCGAGCCCATCAAGGCGCGGTTGGCGTCGTCGTTCTCGAGGAACGGGATCAGCGCGGCGGCGACCGACACGAGCTGCTTCGGCGACACGTCGATCAGATCGACTTTCTCCGGCGGCTCATTCTCGACGTCGCCGGCATGGCGGCAGACCACCATGTCCTCGGCGAAGGTGCCGTTCGGGTTGAGCTTGGCGTTGGCCTGCGCGATGATGTAGCGCGCTTCCTCCATGGCCGAGAGATAGACCACCTCGTCGGTCACCTTGGCCTTCACCACACGCCGGTACGGGCTCTCGATGAAGCCGTATTTGTTCACGCGCGCATAGGTCGCGAGCGAGTTGATGAGGCCGATATTCGGCCCCTCGGGCGTCTCGATCGGGCATATGCGGCCGTAATGCGTCGGGTGCACGTCGCGCACCTCGAAGCCGGCGCGCTCGCGCGTCAGACCGCCCGGCCCAAGCGCCGACAGGCGCCGCTTGTGGGTGATCTCCGACAGCGGGTTGGTCTGGTCCATGAACTGGCTGAGCTGCGAGGAACCGAAGAACTCGCGCACCGCGGCGGCCGCCGGCTTGGCGTTGATCAGGTCCTGCGGCATCACGGTGTCTATATCGACCGAGCTCATGCGTTCCTTGATGGCGCGCTCCATGCGGAGCAGCCCGACGCGATACTGATTCTCCATCAGCTCGCCGACCGACCGCACCCGGCGATTGCCGAGATGGTCGATGTCGTCGATCTCGCCCTTGCCGTCGCGAAGCCCGACCAGCGTCTTGATCACCGCGAGGATGTCCTCCTTGCGGAGCGTGCGCATGGTGTCCGGCGCATCGAGGTCGAGGCGCATGTTCATTTTGACGCGTCCAACGGCCGACAGATCATAGCGCTCGGAATCGAAGAAGATGCCGTTGAACAGCGTCTGCGACGCCTCGGGCGTCGGCGGCTCGCCGGGACGCATCACCCGATAAATGTCGAGCAGCGCCTCCTCGGTATTGGAGTTCTTGTCGATATTCAGCGTGTTGCGGATGAAGGCGCCGACATTGACGTGGTCGATGTCGAGAATCGGGATTTCCTTGAGACCCAAGTCCTTCAGCGTCGCCAGCAGCTTGGCGTCGAGCTCCTCGCCGGCCTCGCCGTAGATCTCGCCCGTCTCCATGTTGACGACGTCCTGGGCGAGGTAGCGGCCGTGCAGATCCTCGTCGCTGACCAGAAGTTCTTTCAGGCCTTCGTCGGCGAGCTTCTTGGCGAGACGCGCGGTCACTTTGCGGCCGGCCTCGATCGCGACCTTGCCGGTCTTGGCGTCGATCAGGTCGCTCGTTGGCTTGATGCCGCGCATGCGGTCGGGGCGGAACGGCATGCGCCATCCCTCCTTAGTCGCCTTGAGCGGAATGCGGTCGTAGAAGGTCGCGAGGATCTCCTCGTCGTCCAGCCCAAGCGCATAGAGCAGCGTCGTCACCGGCAATTTGCGGCGACGGTCGATGCGCACATAGACGATGTCCTTGGCGTCGAACTCGAAGTCGAGCCAGGAGCCGCGATAGGGAATGATGCGGGCGGCGAACAGCAGCTTGCCCGAGGAATGGGTCTTGCCGCGGTCGTGGTCGAAGAACACGCCGGGCGAGCGGTGCATCTGCGAGACGATGACGCGCTCGGTGCCGTTGATGACGAACGTGCCGTTCGACGTCATAAGCGGCATGTCGCCCATATAGACGTCCTGCTCCTTGATGTCCTTAACCGAGCGCGCGCCGGTCTCCTCGTTCACATCGAACACGATGAGACGGAGCGTGACCTTGAGCGGCGCGGCGAAGGTCATGCCGCGCTGCTGACACTCGTCGACGTCGTATTTCGGCGGCTCGAACGCGTAGCGGACAAACTCGAGCTGGGCGCGCTCACCGAAGTCGCGGATCGGGAACACCGAGCGGAACACAGCCTGGAGGCCCTCGTCCAGGCGTCCGCCCTCGGGCTCATTGACCATCAGGAATTGATCGTAGGACTGTTTTTGAACCTCGATGAGGTTCGGCATCTCGGCAACTTCATGAATCTTGCCGAACATCTTCCGCAAGCGCTTATGACCGTTCGTCGTCTGCTGCGTCTGCTGCGTCATTTATGGTCCTCTTAAGCTCGTGCCCGCCTCGGGGCTCGTCGCAACGGCTCGCCTGACACTCCGCCGTCTCAGGGGCAAGCGGAGTTCAGGAGAAGCGTCACATGCGCAAATTGTGTTGGGTTTGGGGGCCCGGGAGAACCACGCAATATGGGGTTCGCCCGGGCGCCTTTCAACCTCAACAAACGCTACTTCAGCTCCACGGTGGCGCCGGCCGCCTCGAGCAGCTTCTTGATCTTCTCGGCCTCTTCCTTGTTCACGCCTTCCTTGACGGCCTTGGGAGCGGCCTCGACAAGATCCTTGGCTTCCTTGAGGCCGAGGCTGGTGACCGCACGTACCTCTTTGATAACGTTGATCTTCTGGGCTCCAGCCGAGGTCAGGATGACGTTGAATTCGGTCTTCTCCTCGACCGGCGCCGCCGCGGCGCCCGCTGCGGCCATCATGGCCACCGGAGCTGCCGCCGACACACCCCACTTCTCCTCGAGCATCTTCGCGAGCTCGGCCGCTTCAAGGACCGTGAGATCCGAGAGCGTATCCACTATTTTCTGCAAATCTGCCATTTACTTATCCTCGTAGGTTCGATTCTGATGATAGCTGTTGAGGGGCTCACGCCGCTTCCTTGTTGCCGTAGGCTGCGAACACACGGGCAAGCTGGGCGCCGGGCTCATTCAGCGTGCGGGCGATCTTGCTCGCCGGCGCCTGAAGGAGACCGATCAGCGTGCCTCTGAGCTCGTCGAGCGAAGGCAGATCGGCAAGCGAGTTCACGCCCTTGGCATCGAGCGCCGTGGTCCCCATCGCGCCGCCAAGGATGACGAACTTCTCGTTCGCCTTGGCGAATTTGACGGCGATCTTCGGTGCCGCCACCGGGTCCACGGAATAGGCGAGGCAGGTCGGCCCCTTCAGCAATTCCGCGATGCCCTTGGCGTCGGTGCCTTCGAGCGCAAGCTTGACGAGCCTGTTCTTCGCCACCTTGACCTGTCCGCCAGCGCCTCTCATCTCGCTGCGCAGTTTGGTCATGGCGCCGACGGTCAGGCCCGCATAGTGAGCGACGACGATCACGCCGGTCTTGGCGAGGACGTCATGAAGCGCCGTCACGACGTCGCGCTTCTGTGCTCTTTCCAATGCTCACTCCGTCTGTTTGGGCCTGAAGCGAAACCTTCAGGCCGCAAGCCACGTCAATGTCGCAAGACGAGGCGGGGACCAGGCAATAGGCCGCCCCGCTCCATCGAGCGACGCTCCGGTGCCTGTCCGCCAGTTGCGCGAGAGCCAACTACGAGGGTCAAACCGATCTCCAGGTTGCGGCGGTATTCCCGCTACCATCGAACCGTTCTTCTCCCGTCTCATGCAGGCCGAAGGGCTTAAGCGGAAAATCCGCACCTGCAATCTCGGACAGGTTGGACCGCCTCTTGCGAAGCGGTCCTTCGGGGCTGAACTTTTCAGCCCCGAAACTCTTCTCTAAGTTGCGGCGCCGCCGGTCAGGCTCGCCGGCTCGATCTTGACGCCGGGTCCCATGGTTGACGTGACCGCGACCCGCTTCAAGAACGTGCCCTTGGCGCCGGCCGGCTTAGCCTTCATGACCGCATCGGCGAAGGCGCGAATATTCGCGACCAGCGCTTCGTCGGTGAAACTCGCTTTGCCGACGCCCGCGTGGATCAGGCCGGCCTTCTCGACGCGGAACTCGACCGCGCCGCCTTTGGCCGCGCGCACCGCGGCGACGACATCCATAGTGACCGTACCAACCTTCGGGTTTGGCATCAGCCCGCGCGGGCCGAGCACCTTACCGAGCCGTCCGACCAGCGGCATCATGTCGGGCGTGGCGATGCAGCGGTCGAACTCGATCACGCCCTTCTGCACCTGCTCGACCAGATCCTCTGCGCCGACCACATCGGCGCCCGCCTTCTTGGCTTCCTCGGCCTTGGCGCCCTTGGCGAACACGCCGACTCTGAGCTTGCGCCCAGAGCCGTGCGGCAGCGCGCACACGCCGCGCACCATCTGATCGGCATGACGCGGATCGACGCCGAGATTCATCGCGATCTCGATGGTCTCGTCAAACTTCGCCTTGGCGCCGTCCTTGACCAGCTTCACCGCCTCCTCGAGCGAGTACAGATGCTCGCGTTCGATCTTCTCGGCTGCGCTGCGAAATCTCTTGCCGGGTTTGCTCATAACTTACTCCTGCACCTCAAGTCCCATCGAGCGGGCAGAGCCGGCGATGATCTTCATCGCCTGCTCGATGGAATTGGCGTTCAAATCCTTCATCTTGACCTCGGCGATCTCGCGGAGCTGCGCCTGGGTCACGCTCCCCGCGCCGGTCCTGCCGGGTGCGGTCGAGCCCTTGCCGATCTTCGCCGCCTTCTTCAACAGATACGACGCCGGCGGCGTACGCATCTCGAAGGTGAAGGAGCGGTCGGCATAGACCGTGATCACGGTCGGGATTGGCGATCCCGGCTCGAGCTTCTGCGTCGCCGCGTTGAACTGCTTGCAGAACTCGGGAATGTTCACGCCGCGCTGACCGAGCGCGGGCCCGATGGGCGGCGAGGGATTGGCCTGGCCTGCCGGCACCTGGAGCTTGATGTAACCTTCGATCTTCTTGGCCATCCCTATTCCCGCTTATCAAACGCTTCGCCTACAGCTTCTCGACCTGCGCGTATTCGAGCTCGACCGGCGTCGCGCGCCCGAAGATCGACACCGCCACCTTGAGCCGCGCGCGCTCCTCATCGACTTCCTCGACGAGACCGTTGAACGAGGCGAACGGCCCGTCGGCGACGCGCACCTGCTCGCCGATCTCGAACGTGACCGACGGCTTCGGCCGCTCGACGCCTTCCTGCACCTGTTGAAGGATGCGTCCCGCCTCCTCCTCGGTGATCGGAATCGGCTTGTTCTCGGTGCCGAGGAAGCCGGTGACCTTGGGCGTCGCCTTGATCAGATGATAGGTCTGGTCGTTCAGCTCCATCTTCACCAGCACGTAGCCCGGAAAGAACTTCCGCTCCGAACTCACTTTGCGACCGCGGCGCATCTCCACGACCTCTTCCATGGGGACGAGCACCTCGGCGAACTGGTCGGCCAGATTGGCAGCGACCGCGCGTTCCTTGATGGACTCCGCCACCTTCCGTTCGAAGTTCGAATAAGCGTGGACGATGTACCAGCGCATGGTCATTGGTTTTCGTCTGGCCTCCTACCGGCCCAACCCGAGAACGAGCGTAACGAGCGTGCTCAACACGTAGTCGGCGGCGAGAAAGAACAGCGCGGCGGCGATCGACATGGCGACGACCATGACCGTGGTGATCACGGTTTCCCGGCGCGTCGGCCAGGTGACCTTGGACACCTCGGTACGCACTTGCTGCAGAAACTCGAAGGGGTTCGTCCTCGCCATCTCAAATCAAATCCTTGCCGCTTCAACTCTCCGGCCGTTCTAGCCAACCTTGGCAGGAGTGGAGGGACTCGAACCCCCAACCCCCGGTTTTGGAGACCGGTGCTCTAGCCAGTTGAGCTACACTCCTATCGCCTGCTCCAGGTCAACCGTGCCGCCATTTTCTCATTCAATATCAATCGCCTCGGCGGCTACTCTTGCTGGAGCGGGTGAAGGGAATCGAACCCTCGTCCTCAGCTTGGAAGGCTGCTGCTCTACCATTGAGCTACACCCGCATCCATCTGCACTCAGGAGTGGTGGTGGAGGGGGTAGGATTCGAACCTACGTAGGCATAGCCAACGGGTTTACAGCCCGTCCCCTTTAGCCACTCGGGCACCCCTCCTTGAGCCAGATGGATTGACTGGTGATTGTAACCAAGCAAAAACGCCCCGCCGTCGGCCGGCAGGGTCCGCCAATAAGAAGTTTATGGGTAGCGCTTTCCTTTGTGTCAACTGTAAATCGTAGCACCAGAATCATGGTGCTTGCCCGTGTCATTCCGTCCCCGCCTTGCCTGCCCCCTCAACCGATCGATCCGCCATGAGCCGACAAAGACCACGATCCGACAAGCAAGCGAGTCAAGGCTGGCGCGGCAAGCACCGGCAATCGCCTGTCGGCCGCGATTCACGGCGCGGCGGCGATAGCGACGCAATAATTCTGTTCGGGCTGCACGCCGTCGAAGCCGCGCTCGCCAATCCCAAACGCGCGCTCGTCAGGCTGATCGCCACCGAACACGCCGCGCAGCGGCTTGCTCCCCTCACCGCAAAGCGCGACGTGCGCGTCGAGCACGCCTCGCCGCGCGATCTCGACCGACTGCTCGGCGCCGACCAGGTGCATCAAGGAATCGCGCTCGAGGTCGAGCAATTGCCTCCCGTCTGGCTCGACGAGGCCGATCCCGATGGCATCCTCATCGTGCTCGATCAGGTCACCGATCCGCATAATGTCGGCGCCGTACTCCGCTCTGCCGCCGCCTTCGGCGCATCGGGTCTCGTTCTGACCGAGCGGCACAGCCCGCCACTTTCCGGCGCGCTCGCCAAGGTCGCGAGCGGCGCGCTCGACATCGTGCCCATCATGCTCGTCAAGAATCTTGCCCAAGCTCTCGCCGAACTCGGCGAGCTTGGCTATTCGCGCGTCGGACTCGCCGAGGAAGGTGATGTGGCGCTGGAGACGGCTGCGCTGACACGGCCGCTTGCACTCGTGCTCGGCGCCGAGGGCACAGGTTTGCGTCAGCTGAGCAAGCAGCATTGCGACACTCTGTGCCGCATCTCGACGAAAAGAGCGCTTGCGAGCCTCAATGTCTCCAATGCCGCGGCGATCGCGCTGCATTGGGCGAGCCTCAACGCCACGGCGTGAGGCTTCCGCCAAGAAGCCGTGGTATCGGTAAGATAAGAGCTGTGTTCGGAGCCGAAGCCACTCCGAACAATCGGCCCGCTAGCGGCCTATTTCATCGCCCGGTCGGGACCCCCGCGCCGGAAATAGCCGGGGTCCTCGAGATAATGGAAATACGGCATGCACCGCGCGTAGCCCTGCCCTGCCGTCGTGTATGGGCGATAAAACCACCAATAGTTTTTGGGGTAGCAGTAGAAGCTCTGCTGCTTGCGGAAATGCGCCGTCAGTTCAACCCCCTGCCCCGCGCCCGATTCCAGTGCCTGGCGTCCTGAGGCGATTGCCTCGGCGCTTCCCGCCTGCACCGTCCCGGAGCCGAAGCCCATCAGGAGGCATAGCGCGACAAACAATGCTGGCTTGAACCCGCGACCGCCCATGCTCGCCCCCTCTGAGCAAATCCCTCGGCAAGACGAAAGTCTAGAAGGCTGGTGCGAGAGGCGCAAGGCTCCGGCAACCCTCGCCCACGCCTAACACCAACCGCGGTTAGGCGCCCCTTGACAGTGACGGCGCGCAGTTCAAGAGATTGAAGCGAACCGAGCCGTTCCCGAACAAGAGAGGTGGAACGAAGCTCGACGTGCAGGAGTTGCCTCGCCAACCCGCCAAGATCTATCCTCAAGCAAGGAAGTCTCCCAATGCCCACGCCCAGTCCCGAAACGCAAGAACTCGCCGATCAGATCGACGCCATCCGCGCCGACATTCAGAACCTGAGCTCGACCGTCGGCCGCATCGCCAACAAACAGATCAACCGCGCCCAGGACAAGGCAGTCGATGCCGCCGCCGAAGCCGAAGCGGCCATCAAGCGCAATCCGCTCTCGGCCGTCGCCATCGCGGTCGGCCTCGGCTTCCTGTTCGGCGTGTTCACCCGTCGCTAGACCATGCTCCGCTCGGCGCTCGCGCTGCTCTCATCGCTCCAAGTCGGACTGCGCCTCAAGGAATCGATTGAGCGCTCGATCCGGCAGGCAGCCGTCATCGCTGTCGCGGTCGTGATTCTGCTTGGCGCGATCGCCTTCGGCCTAGTCGCGGGCTATCAGGTGCTCATGAGTCACTACGGCTTCTCGCCGGCCCATGCAGCAGGGATCATGGCAGCCTTTCTGTTCCTGCTTGCCATGCTGGTACTCGCCACCCTCCCCCTGTTCGCGCCGCGGCCAAGACGCCGCGTGCCGAGCATGTCCATGGCAGCCGGCGAAGGCGTTGGCCTGATCGACCAAGGCGTCAGCAAGGCGATGCAGCAGGTCGGGCCCATTACCCTGCTCGCCGTTGCCTTCGTCGCCGGGATCCTGGCGAGCCGGCGCCGCTAGGCGTGCCAATGCGGCACGCTTCTTAATCCCGGTCTCCACGCCCCCTTGCATCCTTCGCGCTGACAATCGGCGAAATCACCTTCGAGCAGATCGAACCCCTCGCTCGGCAACCCAACCTCGATCCTCCCCTACGACATCGACGCCTATTCCGGCGAATTCTTCTGGAACGTGCGCAACCAGTACAACACCTTCTTCAAGGGCCTCGTCGGCGGTGGCGGGCTGACCGGCGGCGATCTCGACGACCTGCGTCTCCCGGCCATAGCAATAGGGGAGCGACTGCCCTTGCTCGTCGATCACCTTGAAGCCGCCGGGAGCATAATCATCAGAATAACATCGAGATTGCAAAGAAAGGGACCCGTTTTGGGTCCCTTTCTCAGTGGGCCTTGACGGCCTCCCTCCGCTGGAGAAGGCTACGTGACGTCAGGATGCAACCGTCGGGGGGCGTATCTTCATGACCAAATCCAGGTTGTTGTTGATTGGGCTCTTTTTTGCTGTTCCACTTGGAGTCGCCGGGGCCCAAACCGTCAACCAGGGCAACCCGGGCCTAATTCAGGGCAACCCGGGTGTGCCGGGCAACCAGGGCCTAATCGGAAGACCGCCCGTTCAATCGACCAGCCCGGCGAGGTCGCCTTGTAGTGCCGGGAGCCAGAGCGTACGGGTCTGCAATAACGATTTCCAGTCTTGCAACTCGGCGTGCTCCGCGGCGATCGTATCTAATCCTAGTGCCGATATAACAGGATGCACGCAAGGATGCTGCACCACCTTTAGCGCTTGTCTCAGCATTAGAGGGTGCAGCGACCTCACTTCACTTAATTGCTTTAGCGATTTCAACCCTTCTACTCGCGCCCTAAGAGGGGCGACCCAATGATGGTTTCGAGGTCGCGCATTGGTGGGTTACCCTGGAGGCACCCGGCCTTCGAGTAGAGCATCGGGCCAAGCCGCTTCCTTCGGGTTGGATGCTCTTAACTCGGCTTCGAGCTCCCATCCGCATCGTCGATCGGCATGCACACGAGCTAAAGCTTTCGGTGGGCATACCCACCGCGTTTGGCTAGTCGAGCGTAAGCCCCATCGAGATTTTCGGAAGCTGGTCGATTGGCCGAAGGCGGATTGCTCGGGGACGCGCTAGGGACACTCATCCGTAAGGGCCATCTTGGTTGGTTCGCCTGGTGTTACCTCTAGGGTTACCTACGGAGGGCAGTGGCGAGGCGCTTAAGGTGCTAAGTGATTGGTTTTGTTGGTGCCGGCTGGAGGACTCGAACCCCCGACCTACTGATTACAAATCAGCCGCTCTACCACCTGAGCTAAGCCGGCGCCTTGTGGCATCCGCAAGAGATGGATCGCGCATGCTTGCGCTACAACTCCGCCAGCACTCTTAGCCTTGTTCCGTACTTATTTCCACCGAGCCGTGTGGCTAGGAGCCGTCGGCCTCGCGCTGGATCTCGACCAGCTGCGCCTTCAGCATCTCCGGCGTCAAATATTGGATCAGCGATTTTCGCGTGCCGTCGACGTGGTAGCGGAGCTTGAGCAGCAGCCCGCCATAAGAGCCGATGAAGTCGTCGAGGGCGATCCCGGGCTCCTCGCCATGCGCCTCAGGCGGAAACGGAAACACAAGCTTGAAGAAAGCATGGGGCGGGATGGCGCCGTCAGGCGTCACGGCCACTTCCACCCCTTGCGCGCCGTTGCCGCCCGCGGGCGCCGTATCGAGCTTGACCTCGAGCTTGAGGTCGAGCCGCTTGGCATCGGGTTTCACCACACCCTGAAGGTCCGTCAACGCCTCGTCCGAGTTGTTCTCGGCCTTGATGGCGAGGCCGGTGAGGCGCACGCCCTTCGGCGTCAGCTCGGCGCTGAATACCGAGCGTTCGACGATCGGCAGCTCCGGCTCCTCGTAGAACCACACCACCGCATGCGGCGAGAGCGCCTTGTCTGCTACTGCTGCCGCTTCCACCACCCCATCCCTAGCAGGGCGGGCCCGCAGCACGAGGCCGCTCCCAACCAGGATGGCGCCGAACACGAGCAACACAACTCCCGAGATGATCAGCATCTGGCTTAGGTCAAAGCTCCCTATGCGCGCCGGCAAGCAACCGAACCGGCCGGCGATGGCATTCCCTCGGCCGGCGAAGATAGCGCGTCGGTAGGCGAAGATAATTCGTTTTCGCTCCCGGTCTGAAACCGGCTGGCCGGCTTTGGCTCGAACCGCGCAAACATTCCGTTCGCGCGCCTTGCCGTCTCGCGTGCAAAGTCGCCCGCACGCACGGAAGCCCCGCTCGCATAGGCGCTTGCGACCTGCCCCGTTCTCGCGGCCGCCCGCTGTAGCGAAGGCGCGAGCGTGTGTCTCTTGGATGAGACCGCCACCAACCCAGCCAACGCCTTCGTACCGATGCTCTTGGCGAGTGGTGCCGCCTTGACCGAGACAGCCGCGAGCCCGGCCGACATCTTGTCGCCGACGCTCCTAGCCAGAGGTCCTGCCTTGGCCGAGACGGAAGCGGCACCTGCCGTCATCTTTTCGCCGAGGCCCGTCGCCAGCGGTCCGGCTTTGGTGGAAAGAGCGGCAAAACCCGCAACGATTGCTTCGACCCCCGGCCGCGCAAGCCGCACGATCCCGGCCGACGCCAAGGCGAAGCGGGCGGTGAAACCAGCGGCGGTCGATCGGGCGCGGTCGGCTGGTGTCTCTTGTTCCGACACCGCTGCGGCGGCGGCCGTCGTTTCGACCGGGCCAGCCTCAAGTTGGACCAGTGCAGTTCGGACGGTCTCCGCCGGCGCAGTTTCGGCCGGCGCGATCGTCTCAGTCGCCCGCGCCGCGGCAAACTCGGCGCTGCTCTTGACCAAGGACTCTGCACTTTGAGTAGGCTTAGCCTCGAGCGGAGCCTCAAGGCCGAACACCGCACGCAAGTTCGGAGCCCCCAGAGCTTCCGTCACCACGCGGGCAGGTTCCGCGACGACCCGCTCTTCCTCTGCGGCGAGTTCGGCCGGAAAGCCCTCCTCGACCGTCGCCACGGAGCCGGACGCGCCGGACGTGACGGATGCGCCTGAGCGTGCAAGCACGCTCGACTTTGCCACGAGCGAAGCGCTTGCGGCTGAGACCGTGCTTCCGGCCGTCCGCACCAACTCGCCGGATTTGGCTGCAAGTGAAGATCCCGCGGCGGTCACCGTGCTGGTGGCCGAGCGCGCCAGCGCACCCGATTTCGCCGCGACCGACGAGCCGGCAGCCGACAGGGCAGCGCCGGTCGAGCCCAACAACGCGCGCGCCTTCGCCGCGAGGAAAGAAGCACCGGATCGTATCAGCCTCGCGACATAGGCATCGAGCGCGTTGAGCCGCCCGATCACCCAGAAGAAGCCGCCGGCAATCGACGAGCCGATAAAGCTGAAGAAGGCTGCGACCTTGGCGACCGCGAGCCAGAAGGCCGACAGCACGATATCGACCGCGGTGAAGATCGCGTTCTCGACCGCGCGGGCAGCGCGCTGGCGCATCAGCTTTCGGCGGCGCTTCGCCTCCTCGCGCCTTGCCAGCGCTTCCTGCTCCTCGCGCTGGCGCTCGAGCCACCGTTCGTGCCTCAGCCGATCGGCCTGTCCGGCGGCGCGCTGTATTTCGAGCCAACGCTTGTGGTCGCTCAAATCCTCTTTGGCCGAGACGAGGACCTCGCCCGACCTGACCACGGTCTCCTTGACGACGGCGACGGTCGCCTCGAACGCAGCGGATTCCGCCGATTCGGCGTCCTTCTCTCGCGGCGGCCAGGCGCGTTTCGGGCTAACCATGCGAAGGCGCTCCGCTAAAGCCCGGATTCAGGCGAGCCCCATCTGTCACACGCAGCATGAAGATGCCGACTCCAAGGACACTGAACGCCCCGGTCCCGGGCTGTCGAGGTCCCAGTCAGCGAGAAGGCTGCCGAGTGTCCTCGTTGCAAGCGAGGCACGTGCCTTAAAGGCCGCCTTGTTCAGGCAGTGGGAACAGGACAATGCCCGGAAAACCAAGCAGGACGCGCGACCGCCAACTCTCCCGCTCAGAGCTACATTAACGGCCAAACCGGCGTCGGCCTATCATTTTATATGGTCTAAGGCGTCGCGGAAGACCGTCTTCGGCCGAATGATTGTCTAACGCCTGCCCTGGGCCAAAAATCTGCAATCATGTTGCGCTTAGGTAACCACGGGCCGATGCTGGGCGTTCGACCCGCGGCAAGCCTCACCGGCAGTTTTGACTGCGCGGCTGGCAACTGCGATTGCAAATCATCTATTCGGAAGTGACTGCCGATGACACCGACCGCTCTCCTGTTCGTCGTCTGCCAAGGCCTCGCCGACCAAGGACCGTTGGACGTCAACGGCTTTCCGGTTGACGGCATCAAGCTCAATGAGGGGACCTGCCGGAACGAGATCGTGCAGATGTACGATCCCGACAATATGGGCACCGGCGCGCCGACACCGAATTTCGCCGACCCCTATGTGTGCTCGCGCGCCAGCCTGTCGGAGACGCCGCGCTGGGAGTCAGAACATCCGGGCTGGTACGTGAAGCGGGTGAAATGCCCGCATCCTGACGGCACCTTCCCCGGTGACACCGACATCTAGACGCAGTGTTGGCGCCGCATCTCAATAGCTGCCGCCGGCGTCAGAGGTGCCCGCGCCGAGCACGCGGTCGAAATCCCGGTGCTTCTGATATTGCACGGCGCTCTGATCGGCGCGCGCTTGCGCTAGGTCTTTCCGGCAATTGTCATAGCCCGGCGTTCCTGGCGCTCCCTTCGGGCGGCATGTGGCGTCGTCCTCGCTGGCGGCAGCCGTCTCGTTAGCCACCTGCTTTGCGCGGATCTGCTCACGGTCCGCGCAGCCGGCAGTGGCCGCGACCATCGGCAGCAGCAAGAAGGCGATCAGGACAGCAGGCTTCATGCCGCTAAGTCGTTCATAATCATGGCCGTCAGATGTTGAACGTAATGTTCGCTCGCCTTGAGACCGCCTACTCTGCTGCTTAAGTCTTGGTTCGACAAGCGTCCCGCCGCACACCCTCCCGAACATGGAGCAGAGCAAAGTGACAGAGGCTTACCGCAATACCGCTCGCGTCTTGGCCATCGGCGCCTGCCTCGTTCTGCTCGGCCCTTTGGCTACCGCGCCCGCCGAGGAGGCCGCACCGCAGGCTCATTCCCAAGCGAGCAGCGGAAGCGAGCCCGGCCACGACCAGCCGGCGAAGCCGGACAATGAGGCGGTGGCGCCCGATCTCCTTCCCGCGACCTCGCATACCGAGCACACCATCACCCTCTCCGGCGAGAGCCTGCACTACGCCGCCACGGCCGGGACGTTGCCCGCGCGCGACCCTGACGGGAAGACCCTCGGATCGATCTTCTACGTCGCCTATGCGCGCGCGCCCGCCGACGCCAAGCGGCCGATCACCTTCGTGTTCAACGGCGGTCCAGGTGCTGCATCGGCCTATCTGCATCTCGGCGCGCTCGGCCCCAAGACCATCGCGGTCTCCGCCAAGGGCGAGGTGCAGGGACCTCCTCCCCGGCTGGTCGACAACGATTCGAGTTGGCTCGATTTCACCGACCTCGTATTCGTCGATCCAGTCGGCACCGGCTATAGTCGTGCCAGCGCCGGCAAGGACGAGCGCGATTTCTTCAGTGTCGAGCACGATACCGAATATCTCACCGACTTCATCCGCACATTTCTCATCGACAACGGCCGCATGGTCTCGCCGGTGTTCCTCACGGGCGAAAGCTACGGCGGCTTCCGCGTCGCGACCATCACGCGCGAGTTGCAGAAGAAGGGCGGCGTTTCGCCGAGTGGACTCGTGCTGATCTCGCCCGCGCTCGAATTCGCGCTCTTGAACGGTGAGGATTATGACCCGCTATCATGGGCGCTCTCGCTGCCCTCTTACGCGGCGGTGAATCTGGAGAGCAAAGGCGTCACCGGGCGCGCAGCGCTTGGCGCCGCGCTCAAGGATGCCGAGCACTATGCGCTGTCGGACTACCTCGTCGCTCTCGCTTCCGGCGCTGAGCAAGGCGGCAAAGCATCAAGCACCAAGGTCGCCGAGCTGACCGGGCTCCCTGCCGATGTGGTTCAGCGCTATCTCGCCCGCATCGAGCCCAATGTGTTCATCAAGGAGTTCGACCGCAGCCATGGCCAGGTTCTAAGCCGCTATGATGGGAGCGTCGGCGGCCCCGACCCGAACCCTGCGAGCACCTGGCCGCGCGGGCCGGACCCCGTGCTCGATGCGACGGTGCCGCTATGGACTGCGGCGTTCATCCAATATGCGCAGGACGAGCTCGGTTATAAGACCGACGCCACCTATCGGCTGCTCAATCGCGAGGTGCGCTCGAAATGGGATTTCGGCACGAGCCCGACGCGCCAGGGCTATGCCGGGGTGATCGACGACATCCAAGACGCGCGCGCCGCCAATCGTTCGCTTGGCGTGCTGATCGCCACGGGCTATACCGACCTGATCACGCCCTATCTCCTCCCGTCTTACCTGTTGAGCCAGCTCACGCCGCTTGAAGGCGCGACCCTGATGCGGGTCGAAGACTATGCCGGCGGCCATATGCTCTATCTCCGCCCCGACTCGCGCCGCGCGCTCAAGGCCGACGTCGAGGCGATGTATGAGAAGGTGCTGAAGACACAGCCGCAAGGGTAAGCATCGCTCTTGACATCGCGCGGGATGGACCTCTCGCCGCGTTCGGCTAAGATAGGCGAATCGGGCGCAAATCGACGAAGGAATGCGGGCATGTCGATCAGAAGCTTGACCTTGGCGTCGCTCTTACTGGTAGCGGCCACCTCTCTCGGATGGACTGAAGACCAGCCTGCTACCACGACGCCGGCGCCTGAGCCGCAGTGGGCCGAATTTCAGGCGCCCGAGCGCGGCTTCGCCGTGTCCTTCCCCGGTACGCCGAAACTGACGAGCACGCCGGTCGAGGGTCAGAACCCGCTCGTGCAATACGATTACCAAGTCAATGTCGGCGACGATACCGTCTACACCGTCGTGGTGTTCGAGTACTCCTCCGGCAAAGGACCGAGCCCGGTCACCGACGATTTCTACGTGAAGCTGGTCAACGCTTACGCCAAGGGCAGCGAGTCGCGGTTGCGCAAGCGGGGCGCGGCGACGGTCGGCGGTCGCTCCGGCTTCGAGGCCATCGCTGACGGCGACAGCGGCAAGGGCAAGCTCAATCACCTGGTCGATGTCGTGCCGGCCGGCGACCGCATCTTCATGCTGGTGGCGGCGGGTCCCAAGGGCTTCGCCACGGGAGACGAAGCCGAGAAGTTCCGCGACTCTTTCCGCGTGCTCGCCGATCAGCCCGATCCGTCTCAGGCGGCTGCGACCGCTCCGGCGCAATAGTTGTCGCGCCGCTAGGCCGGTTGCGCCTTGCGCAGATCCTCGACGAAGCTCTGAACGTCCTTTGACGGCGCTGTGGTGAATAGGCTGACGGCAGTCATCACCACGAGACCGACCGGCACGCCGAACACGCCGGCGAGCATGCCGCTCACGCCCCACCAATTGGCGATCGCCCGCACCTTGATTTCCCACAGCGTCAAGACGGCGCCCCGCGTCTGGGCATCGGCGAGATAATAGGTCTGCCGTAGCGACCTGTAGGCCGCCGCTTGCAGTTCGGTCGCATTGGAGAATGCGCTCGAGGTCTCGTAGAAGGCGTAAGGGAAATAGCGCGGCGCCACCATGTAATAGATGCAGACGACGAGCCCCGCGATCATTCCGGCGAGCGCGCCCTGGCCATTGGCGCGCTTCCACCACACGCCGAGCAGCAGCGCCGGCAACAGCCCGCTTGCCGCAAGCGAGAAGGCCGTGCCGGCGAGAACGAGCATGGTGACCGGCCGCGTGAACGCGGCGCTGGCGGCGAGAGCCGCCACGACGAGAAGACACGCCCGGGCGATGAACAGCCGGCGCTCGGTCGGGGCGGTGACATCCCAGGACTTGAAATAAAGATCGTAGGAAAGACCGTTCGCCATGGCGAGCAGAAGCCCGCTGCCGAGCGCTAAGCACGCCGCGATCGCAGCGGTCGCGGTCAGGCCCGTCAGCACCGCCGACAGGGCATCGCCGGTCACGATGTCCTCCCCGCCCAGCAATGCCGAATAGGCTGGAGCCGCGATAAACACCACTCCGGCGAGCGGCACGGCGAACAGAAACGAGTTGCGCGCCTCCTCGACCGAGCGGGCGGTGAAGCCGCGCATCACGAGATGCGGCAGCGCCGCCGTCCCGGCCACGAGAGAAAAAACGAGCGCGACGCGGTTTATCCGATCCGGCGCGGCGAGCGTGTCGAGCTTCAGTCTCGCCAGAGCATCGAACAGCGCGGTGGCCTCTAGGACGGACGAGGCGGCGCCGTGCTGCCAAACCAGGACGCCGAGCGCCGCAATCGAGCCGGCAAGCAATACGGCGTATTGCGCGATCCCCGTGAGCGAGCCTGAGCGCATGCCGCCCAGGAATGTGCAGAGCAGAAGCGTGGCGGCGGAGGCGCCGATGCCGGTTGCGAGATCGATGGCAAAGATGCGCGCAAGGATGACAGCCAGACCGACCAGCACCGCGGCAAGCCCGGGGAACGAGCAGAGGAACACCGCCACCACAGCAAGCGGCCTCAAGGTCGCCGAACCGAACCTCTCGCCGAGGAAATCGGGAACGGTATAGCCACCGAACTTGCGAAGATAAGGCGCAAGCAGCAGCCCACTCAAGACCAGCCCTCCTGCCCCGCCGCCGAGGATGAGGAGCGCGCCGCGCCACCCTGGCTCCAACGCGCCTGCGAGCGCAGGATACGCGAGCGCGGCGACCAAGCCGGCGGCGATCGCCATGCCGTTGTAGACCGCCGGCACTTTCGCTCCGGCCGCGTAGAAATCCGTGATCGGCCGCGTCAGCCTGACCGCGCCTGCCCAGGCGTAGATCAGGAGCCCTGCCAGCACCATGAGTTGGATGGTCAGCGTCGCACGCCCTCCTCATTCTTCGCGCTACCGCGCTTCGCGCTGCTTGAGCGCGCCCGTATCGTCTCGCTACCGCCCTTTGCGCTGCTTGAGCGCTTGAATCTTCGCGCCACCGCGCTTCGCCTCTTAACGCACTACTTCGGCGATTGTTTTCCCGGCCGCGGCGCGACATCGCGCAACAATTGGGCGAGTTGCGCGAAATCAGACTTGCGCGGTGACGTTTTGCGCCAGGCGAGCCCGATCTCGCGTTTAGGCTCAGGCGCCCGAAATCGCAACAAGCGGATGTCGCTGCGATCATGCACCTCGCTCGCGATCGCCATCTCCGGCAACAGCGTGATGCCGTAACCGTTGGCGACCATCTGCACGATGGTGGCAAGGCTCGACGCGCCGAACGAGTCGCGCGCCTCGGGCGTCAGCATGTGGCAATAGGAGAGCGCCTGGTCGCGCAGGCAATGCCCCTCCTCGAGCAGCAGCAGCCGCTCCTCGCCGAGCATGTCTGCATCGGCGTGACGGAGCCGTTTGTTGCGCGCCGCCGCCTTGGTCGCGAGGACGAAGCGGTCGTCGAACAAATAGAGCGTCTCGACCTCCGCATCGTCGATCGGCAACGCGACGAGGATGACGTCGAGATCGCCGGTCACCAGCTCGCGCACCAGATTGGCAGTCAGCGTCTCGCGAAGCTGGAGGTTGAGGGCAGGAAAGCGTCGATGCAGCTCGGGCAGCGCCGCCGGCAAGAGATATGGCGCGATCGAGGGAATGGCGCCGAGCTTGAGCACGCCCGACAGCACGCCCTCCTGATGCTTGGCGTAGTCGACCAGGTCGCGCACGGAAGCGAGGATGGTCCGCGCCCGTCTCACGATCTCCTCGCCCTGGCCGGTGAGCTCTACGCCGGACTTGCGCCGCTCGACCAGGCTCAGCCTGAGCTCGTCCTCGAGCTCCTTGATCTGCATACTGAGCGCTGGCTGGCTGACCGCGCACGCCTCGGCCGCGTGGCCGAAATGACGCGTCTCGGCCAGGGATTCGAGATAGCGGAGCTGCCTGAGCGAGACCATGACGATAAGCGAACCTTATACTTCCTAAAGGGAAATACGATTTGAAATTATCATAGCCGGCAACCACGTTGGAAGGGTAGAGCCGGGCAGCCGAGATCCGGATTCGTGAACGCAAAATCGGCTGTACCGGCCCTGCTTGGCGTAAACTTGAGGAAGGAGACTTTAACTAAGCGTGAGTGGCACAAGCCGACTATTGAGGAGACGGGGTCCGGCATGGAAGTCACGAGCTACCTGCCGGCTGAGCCGGTTGGCGCTTAATCCGCCGTTCTCATAAAATAAGCAAGCGGCGGACCGGCGCGAGCCTGGCCGCCGTTTCGCGTTTTGCCCCTGCGCGATGGCGCATCCCCGGCGGCTCGATTACTCTGTGAACGAGCCTGCTGCCCGATCGTCCCTTCAGAATTTCTTAATGCGGCAGAGAGGCAGTGTTCATCGGCCGCTCATGGTACCCTCATCGAGCCACCCTATATTGGACATGTCGGACTGCGTCCGAAGTTTCTTGCGCTGGGATCTTCAGTTATTGTGAGGCTTGCCAGAGCAGTTGACGCGTATCGAGACCGTCGCTTCGAAGAACCGTTACGCTGTTCCTCATCAGCACTAGGGTAGGACAAGAGGTAATGCCGTGACCAAGATCATGAGTCCCGAGGAACTGGAGCAAGAGCTTCGCGCCATAGGCGCCGAGCGCTATCACGACAAGCATCCGTTTCATAATTTGCTGCACGGCGGCAAGCTGAACAAGGGCCAGGTACAGGCCTGGGCGCTGAACCGTTATTGCTATCAGTCGGCCGTGCCGCGCAAGGATGCGGCCTTGATGAGCCGCTGCCACGACCGCGAGCTCCGGCGCGACTGGATCCATCGCATCATGGACCATGACGGCTTCGGCGAGGAGCAAGGCGGCATCGAGCGTTGGCTCGTGCTGACCGACGGCCTCGGCCTCGACCGCGACTATGTCGTCTCCATGAAGGGGGCGCTCCCCGAGACGCGCTTCGCGGTGGAGGCCTATATCAATTTCGTGCGCGAGAAGACCCTGGTCGAGGCGGTCGCCTCCTCACTGACCGAGCTGTTCGCGCCAAAGATCCACAAGGAGCGCATCTCGGGCATGCTCGAGAGCTATGACTTCATCAGCGACGACGTGATGGCCTATTTCAAGCGCCGCCTGATCCAAGCGCCGCGCGACGCCGACTTCGCCCTCGACTACGTGAAGCGCAACGCGCGCACGCCCGAGGCGCAAAACGGCGTGCTCGATGCGCTCAGGTTCAAATGTAACGTGCTTTGGGCGCAGCTCGATGCGCTGCATGTCGCCTATGTCGAACCGGGCATGATCCCGCCCGGCGCGTTCGTGCCGGCCAACGCATAATGAACGACGCCGCGTCCCCTGAACGTCTGGTTGTCGGGCAGGAGACGCGGCCTCATCTGCCCGCCTATCTCAAGCTCCGCTTCGATGCGGGGCGCGACCGGTGGGTGCTGCTGGCGCCGGAACGCGTCCTGACGCCGGACCAGACCGCCGTCGCGGTGCTCAAGCTCTGCGACGGCAAAAGAACCGTGGAGGAGATCGTCGAGGCTCTCGCCAAGGAGTATTCAGCACCGGCCGACGTGATCCGCGCCGACGTGCTCGACCTGCTCCAGGGCCTCGCCGACAAGGGATATATCAAGGCAAAGGATCTCTAGAGAGATGAGCGAAGAGCTTGAGGGCAACGGGCATTGCCAGTCGGTCACCGTCGATGACGAGCCTACAGAGGGCGTGGTCGGCAGCAAGAACGCCACCGCGGCGCTATGCGCGCGCGCGCCTGTCGGCCTGCTTGCCGAGCTGACCCATCGGTGCCCGCTGCAATGCTCCTATTGCTCAAATCCGATCGAGCTCGAGCGCGTCAACAAGGAGCTTTCGACCGAGATGTGGGTCTCGGTGATGCAGCAGGCCGGCGAGATGGGCATCCTTCAGGTGCATCTGTCGGGCGGCGAGCCGACCGCGCGCAAGGATCTCGAGGACATCGTCTCGGCAGCGTCGGGAGCGGGTCTCTATTCGAACCTGATCACCGCTGCGGTCACGCTCAATCGCGGCCGTCTCGAGGACCTCGCCAAGCGCGGCCTCGACCACGTGCAGATCTCGTTCCAGGACGTCGATGCCACGAATGCCGAGCGGATCGGCGCCTATCCGGGCGCCACGCAGAAGAAGCTCGACGTCGCCCGCTGGGTGACCGAGCTCGGACTGCCCTTGACCGTGAACGCGCCCATCCACCGCCAGAACATCCACAATGTCGGCCGCTATATCGAGCTTGCAATCAAGCTCGGCGCGCAGCGGCTCGAAGTCGCCCACGTTCAGTATTACGGTTGGGCCTATCTCAACCGCGCCGCCCTGATCCCGACCTACGACCAGACGCTTGCCTCGATCGAGCTTGTCGAGCGTGAGCGCGAGCGGCTGAAGGGCGTGCTCACCATCGACATGGTCGTGCCCGACTATTATGCGAAGCGTCCCAAGCCCTGCATGGGCGGCTGGGGCAAAGGCTTCATGAACATAACCCCTGCCGGCAAGGTGCTCCCTTGCCACGCCGCCGAGACCATCAAGACCCTTCAATTCGACAACGTCCAGGATCGTCCGCTGCTCGACAGCTGGTTGAACTCGGGCGCCTTCAATGCCTTCCGCGGCACTGACTGGATGAAGGAGCCTTGCCGCTCCTGCGCCTTCAAGGAGATCGATTTCGGCGGTTGCCGCTGCCAAGCCATGGCCATTAGCGGCGATGCCCGCAACACCGATCCGGCCTGCGCGCTCTCGCCGTATCACGGCGAGATGGTGGCCCTCGCCCGTGCGGAAGCTGCCAATCCGCCGACGCCGTTCATCTACCGCAATCCCCGCAATGCGGCCGAAGCCGCGAAGTCCGAGCAGCGCCCGCTGGTCCCCGCCGAATAAGCGTACGCTCCCCTTCCCGGGTGGTGAGAGACGCAGGACGTGGCAAGCGCGGACATTCGCCCTCACGGTTAAACCTCGAGGAGGCACCCATTATGCGACGCATGCTCATCACCGCAGCAGCCGGTCTTGCCTTGACGCTGACGGCGACAGCGCCGTCGCTAGCCGCTGACCAGCTCGTCGACACCTGCCGAGAGGTCCCCGAGACGGACGCGGCAAAACTCAAGAATCGGCCCGCCGTTCTCGCCGACATCGATGGCACGCTCAGCCAGTATGTCCTGCTCGACTACGGACCGACCAACGCCGCATTTCTCGACATGGGCGTCGCCTATCCCCGCGAGGATGCCGCGTTGATGATGAGCATCTATCAACGTCGCGGATATTTGATCGTCTACATGGCCGGACGTCCCCGCCAAATGGAGGTGCTGGGCAAGAGCATGTGCGAGGCGACGCTTGACTGGCTCGAGACGAACGGATTTCCGACCGACCCCGGCGACACGCTTCTCCTGCTGAGGGACGGTTCAAAGGACGTTGTCGACGCCATGGACCGAGGGACGGCGATGGCGGAATGGATGGGCGACCACGGCACCGACTTCTTTCAGTCGATGGTCGAGGGCGTAAAGGAGCAATATTCGATCGTGCCGAGCTATGGCTATGTCGACTCAGATGTGGTCGCCGACGCCTATCTCGCCAGCGGTGTCCCAGCCGGGCATATCTTCACCATCGGCAACAAAGGCATCAGTCGCCTAGGATACAAAGGCACGCACGCCATCGTCGGACCGGAAGCCAACCCCGGTTATGCACAGCACATACGCGATTTCGTCGTGCCCGACGTTCCGAGTGTGAAATAGCGTCGCTCTGAGATCAGGTGGCCGGCGTCGCCGTCGGCGCCATGATCGCCGGTGGCGGACCCGCATTCGCGGTCAGCGCGCGATAAGCATGCGCAAACGCGAGCGAGGTGACCGGGATCGTGACGAACAATCCCACCAGAAGAGCGAGCATGCCGAGTACGTTGATCAGCGCCAGCACCAGTACGAAGCCGAGCAGCTGCCATTTGTAGCCGCGTGTGATGCGCGCGCTCTCTTTCATCGCTTCGACCGGCCCGAGCCCGCGGTCGATGACGATGAACATCACGAACATGAACATCAGCATGAAGATGATGCCCGGCACGATGAGCAGGAGCAGGCCGACGATGATGGCAAGCCCGGTGAGAAGCGTCGCGCCGAGAAATTTCCAGAACGGCTGGGGATGCCACAGCGACAACAGCTCGACCGTGTCGGGATTGTCGTGCGCGTTGAGATAGAATGCCGTTACCCCCATGTTGAGCAGAGTGCTCAGGGCGAGATTGAGCACCGAACCGACAAGAGACGGATCTTTGGCATCGCCAGTGAGCGCGGCGTCGATGCCCGATACGATACCGCCGGCGATGAGATAGGCGATCAGAACGACGACTCCGGTGCCGACAAAGAACCACGGGCGCCGCTTGAAGGTTTCCCAGCCGAAACTGAGGAAAGCGCGTGTCGACAATTCCATGTGCCGGACTATAGGGCACGAAGTTAGCCTTGTCCGGCCGATACCCCCAGAAAACCGAGCTGCCGCGGCCTAAAATTAACGCGGGATGAGCGCCGTTCCGTCGGCACGCGGCAAACGCTTGGTACCAATTTTTCCTGCTCGGATTTCCACCTTGCAATGCCCATTTTTTTGTCGCTACCATGACACCACCCGGCACCTCGATAACCGGCGCGGCGCTTCGCGCCCTTGGGCCCATCGCCAATGCAGCTGCCACGCACCGTCAGAAGCCATATTTTCAGCCGCGCGCCTGTCCTTCTCGTCTCGTCCCTGCTGGCTGCCGGCTTGACGGGCTTGGAACTCAGGGCTGAGGACGCCCCGAGTGCCGACAAGCCCGGCGGGGTTTCCGTCGAGCTACCGCAATCGCCGGCGCTGATCCCGCTGCCCATTGGCTATATCCACGAGGTCGGCGAACACTCGCGGCCGGCTTCGCGCGTCGATGTCGAGCCCGCCGACGCCGGCATTTCCGGCGCCAAGATGGCGATCGACGAGAACAATGCCGGCGGCAAGTTCGTCGGCGACCTTTACTCACTCGATGTCAGCACCGTCGCTTCGCCGGACAAGGCGGTCGAAGCCTTGGCCAAAATGATCGAGAGCGGCCATCATTATTTCATCGTCGATGCCTCCGCCGAGACGCTGCTGAAGCTGTCGGACTTCGCCAAGGACAAGGACGCGCTCCTGTTCAACGTGCGTGCGACCGACGTGGCGCTCAGGCAGGAGGCCTGCCGCAAGAACGTGATGCATGTCGTGCCCGATCGCTACATGCTGGCGGACGCTCTCGGCCAATATCTCGTGACCAAGAAGTGGACCAATTGGCTGCTGGTCTACGGCTCGACGCCCGGCGATCTCGCTTATGCCGACGCCGTCAAACGCGCGGCTTCGCGCTTCGGCGCGACCATCGTCGATGCCCGCGAGTACAAGGACAATTCAGGCGGGAGGCGCGACGACGTCGGCACCATCCCGCCGGGCAAGCAGGCCAGCACCGATAAGGACTTCGTCGCCAACCCGGATTATCAGGTCATCATCGTCGCCGACGAGGACCAGCTGTTCGGCCCCTATATGCCCTATCGCGGCGGGGCAGACGCGCGACCCGTGGCGGGCACCACAGGGCTTACCGCGACGACCTGGAGCCCCGGTCATGAGAAATGGGGCGCGACCCAGGCCAACAACCATTTCGAGAAGGATTTCAAGCGCTTGATGCTGCCGATCGACTATCAGGCCTACGTGGCGGCCCGCACCGTCGGCGAGGCGGTCACTCGCAACCACGGCGCCGATTTCGTCACGGTCGCCGAGTTCATCCACGGGCCTGAACTCCAGCTCGCCCCGTTCAAGGGCATCAAGCAGCAATACCGCCCATGGGACGGCCAGTTCCGCCAGCCGATCCTGATTGCCACCGACAAGGTCCCGGTATCGCTGTCGCCGCAGCGCGGCTTCCCGCATGCCGCGCACGCCGAGGTCGAGGTCGACACGCTCGGCATCGACGAGCCCGAGAGCAAATGCAAGATGTAGTTCGGGCGGCCTGCCCGCTTCCCTAACGCTCGGGGGCAACAGGCGCGATCGGATTGCCGTCCTGATCGAGCACGGGAACGTTATAGCCCTGCAAGACCTCGTCGATGTCGTTCTCGTTCTCGGCGATCAGCTTGTTGATCTGGTGCTTCCATCGCGGGTCATTCGGGCGCAAGCCCAAGGTAATGCCGTAGATCGTGCTCGGCCCTGCCATTTCCTTCACCAGCGGCACGAGCGTGAGCGGTACCGCCACGCGTTGCGCGTAATAGCCGCCGACCGGACCCCACAACAGACCCGCGTCGAGCTTGCCCGATGCAATCTCGGCGATCATGGCCTCGGCAGTCTTGCTCGCACTGTCGCCGGCATTGACCTCGAACGGTTTCGCGTCCGCCACCAGCCCATACATCGCGAGGATGCTTGCCGGCGGCGTCCGCGCGAACAGGCCGATACGCTTGCCCTTCAGGCGCGGATCGGAGAGGCGGTCGACACCCGCGAGGCTCTTGTCGCCCTTCCGGTAGATCAGCAGATAGGACGTGCGGTAATAGGGGTTTAAGTCCTCGATTAGCCCGGTCCCCTGCGCATAGCCCATGATCAGGTCGCACGCCTCGCTGCCGACCGCGTTCGGAACATAGCCGCTCAATTCAGAGAACCAGGTGTATTGCAGCTGCTGGCCAAGCTTCACCGCGATCAGCTCGGCGAGCTTGTTCTCGAAGCCCTCGCCCTTGTCGTTCGAGAACGGCATGTTGTCGGGATCGGCACAGACGCGGAGGAAGCCGCCCGCCGCCGACGCCTGCCCGCTCAGGCAAGCCGCAAGCAACAGGCCATGCAAAGCAAGCCTCGCCGCAAGACAGGCTATGATCGCAGTGAAGCGCACGGCCGTTCCTTCAGCGTCATCTCGGAAGCCTCAATCATAGCACATCGTCGCGAATGGCCGGGCAGGCCGCGGGCGCTCGATTCTGAGAAAACGGTTCGACAGTCAAAAACAAGCAGTAGGTGAGTAAGCCTCAGATATGGCGATCGCGGTAAAGCCGCGCCAGTGTTGCAAGCCGGCAAATCAATCCTGAGCGGCGCATCTGTCGATATTGTCGGCCCGCTCGATCCCGGTCGGATAATAAGCGCCCGTCGGCGCCGTGCCGAACCCAAGCATCATCTGCCGGCCCGCGTCGATGCTGTCGGCCTCATGCACCAAGTTCAGCATCCTAACCGCGCAGCAATCTGCGTCGAGCTTCATCTGCTTCAGCTGCGGCGCGATATAGCAGAACAGCTGCGGGCCGACATGACCGAACTCCTCCCGATCGCGTTGCACATGTCCGAGCGTGTGATGACAACATTCATGGGCCAGCAGGAAGCGGCCATAGCTGGGCGTCTGATCGAGCAACAAGGAGCTCACCACGATCACCGGACGCCCGTTCGAGTCGAGCACAGACATCGCCTGCTCGGGCGCATCGCGCATCGTGTAGGTGGTGCTGGCGCAATAGGGATTGTCGATGGCGGCAATTCCCCTGCCCGCTTGCGTGGTGCCGCAATTAAGTGAGGTTTGCATTTGTGAGGCCATAATCCGCAGCGGGCCGCCCCAAAGCCTTTTGTCAATCGCGTTCATGATCGCCATATTATGGCGGAGCGGGCAGAGCGGGGATTAACTTTGCTGCAATCACAGCCCTTGTTTCTGCCCACCAGCTACGGTTTAGCCGGCAATAAGGATGCGACCGACGCATGGATGTGAAGAGCGGCACGGATAAAGTCTGCATCATCGGCGCTGGATCGTCGGGGCTGGCCGCGGCCAAGACCTTCGCCGAGCGCGGCATCCCGTTCGACTGCCTCGAGCGCGAAGGGGATATTGGCGGGCTGTGGAACGAGGCGACCGGAACCGGCGTCGTCTACGACACCACCTATCTCGTCTCTTCGCGCAAATATACCGGCTTCGAGGACTATCCTGTTCCCGATGAATATCCGGCCTACCCGTCGCACCGCGAGACGCTCGCTTATTTGCGCGCCTACGCGATCAATTTCGACATCCTCGACAGAATTGAGCTGAACGCAAAGGTCGCCCACGCCGAGCGTGCCGTCGACGGCGGCTGGCGCGTGCAGGTTGAAGGCGAGGAGCGGCCGCGCTTCTATCGCGCCCTGGTCATCGCCAACGGCCATCACCACCTGCCGCGCACGCCGAAAATCCCCGGCACGTTCACCGGGGAGATCCTGCACTCGCGCGACTACCGCAGCGTCAAGCAGCTCGCCGACAAGCGCGTCGTGGTGGTAGGCGCCGGCAATTCGGGCTGCGATATCGTCGTCGACGGCACCAGTGTGGCGCAGAGAGTTCTATCTCAGCATGCGGCGGGGCACCTATTTCGTGCCGAAATACGTGTTCGGCCGGCCGATGGATGGCATCATCAATTTCTGCGAGAAAATTCCGATGCCGCGCTGGTTGCGCAATCAACTCTACACGCACTGGCACCGGCTGATGGTGGGCAAGAACGAGCGTTACGGTTTGCCCGAGCCCGAGCATCGCATCATGGATACCCACCCGACCATGAACACCGTGCTGCCCCAGCTCGCCGGCCACGGCCGCATCGGCGTCAAGCCGGACATCACCGAGTTCGCCGGCGACAAAGTGCGCTTCAGCGATGGCAGCGAGGTCGAGGCCGATCTCGTGGTGTTCGCCACCGGCTACGAGATCTCGATACCGTTCATCGATAACGATCTGCTGTTCGGATCTGACGGGCAGCCGCTGCTCTATCTCAATGTCTTTCACCCCGAACTCAACGATCTGTTCGCGGTCGGGCTGATCCAGGCCAATGGCAGCATCTGGCGGCTCGCCGACGACCAATCGCAGCTCGTCGCAAACTATCTTATCGCGCAGGCCGAGCGTCATGAGCGCGCCGATTGGTTCAAGGCGCTGAAGAGACAGGGCCACAACAGCATGGTCCAAGGCTCTTACGTGAAGAGCGACCGCCACAAACTCGAGGCGAACTATTACGCCTACCGGCGCGCGCTGAAGCGGCATCGACGCCGTTTTGGAGCGATGGATAAGGCGTCGCTGGGATCGGGCCGATTGATGCAGACGCCTGAGCGTTTTGCCCAGGATGATGCGAAGAGCCTGTCCACCCACACATCTTGAGACGGAAATCGCGGGCTAGCGCCCGATGCCGGCATAAGTGAAGCCCGCGGCGCGCGCCTGCGCCGGCAGGTAGACATTGCGGAGATCGACGAGAACGTCGCCCTTCATGCGGGCCTTGAGCGCGTCGAGATCGAGCGCGCGAAGCTCGTTCCACTCCGTCACCACCACGATCACGTCGGCCGCCTCGGCTGCCTCGAGGGCGCTCGCGCACCAGGCGATACCAGGCAGCAGCGGCTCGGCGTTCTCCCGCGCATGCGGATCGTAGGCCCTCACCTTCGCGCCCTTCTCCTGGAGCATCGGAATGAGAATGAGGCTCGGTGCCTCGCGCACGTCGTCGGTGTCCGGCTTGAAGGCGACGCCGAGCACTGCCACCGTCTTGCCGGCGAGCGAGCCACCCGCCGCGCGCTCGATGCGGCGGGCCATGGCGATCTTCCGCTCGGAATTCACCGTCTGAACCTGCTCGATCAGCGACAGCGGCGAGCGTTCCTCGCGCGCGGTGCGGATCAGCGCCGCCACGTCCTTGGGAAAGCAAGAGCCGCCGTAGCCGGGCCCCGGATGCAGGAACTTGTTGCCGATGCGACCGTCCGCACCGATCGCCGTCGCCACTTCCTGCACGTCGGCGCCGACCGCCTCGCAGAGATCGGCTACCTCGTTGATGAAGCTGATCTTCATGGCGAGGAAGGCGTTCGCCGTGTACTTGGCGAGCTCGGCCAATTCGCGGCTTACGAACATGACAAGCGCATTGCGCAGGGTGAGCGGCTTGTAGAGGCGATCCATCAGAGCCTTGGCGCGCTCTTCGTCGCAGCCGACCAGCACGCGGTCGGGATGGGTGAAATCGTAGATCGCCGAGCCTTCGCGCAGGAACTCAGGGTTCGAGCAGACGGCGAAATCGGCGTCGGGACGGAGCAGCTTGAGGCGCCGCTCGATCTCGCGGCTGGTGCCGACCGGCACCGTCGATTTGGTCGCGATCACGGTGTAGCCGCTTAGGTGCGGTGCGAGCTCCTCGACCGCCTGAAACACGAAGGAGAGGTCGGCGTGACCGTCGCCGCGCCGCATCGGCGTCCCGACGGAGAGGAACACGAGGTCGGCTTCGCCGACCGATGGCGCAAGTTCGGTCGAGAAGCTGATCCGCCCCATGCGCAGATTGCGCTCGAGCAGTTCTTCGAGCCGCGGCTCGTAGATCGGCACGTGGCCCTGGCGGAGTTGCTCGATCCGACCGGAATCTTTGTCGATGCAAGCGACCTTCCAACCGAATTCCGAGAAGCAGGCTGCCGAGACCAGGCCGACATAGCCCGCCCCAATCATGCAAATGTTCACGAAACGTACCCTTGAGTGCGAGGTAGGTGGGTGGGTGGGGTCCCCGGGCTCCCCGCTTCCTAGTTCATTCCGCCAATGGGTTCAATGCCAGGACTGACTGAAGCTCCCGGAACATGACACTGGAGTGGGCAGGCCGCTTTGGCTAGGTTCTGGCGGTCTCAGCGCCCCTTCCGGGCGCGCCTCCAGAGTGGAAACACGAAGCCAAGCAGCGGGATGGGTCCTCGTCTTCTCTATGTTCTCATCACCGGCGCGGTCATCGTCGCCGCGCTCGCGCTGCGCGTCTGGGACCCGAACGCGGTGGCCCGGCTCCGCTCCCTGGTGTTCGACTCCTATCAACGGGTGAGCCCGCGCGCCTACGATCCAAGCCTGCCGGTGCGCATCGTCGACATCGACGAGGAATCACTGAAGCGGGTCGGTCAATGGCCCTGGCCGCGTACGGTGCTGGCCGACCTGGTGGACAAGCTTGCCGCCGGCGGGGCTGCGGCGATCGGCTTCGACATGGTGTTCCCCGAGCCCGACCGCATGTCGCCGGCCAACGCGCTTCATTTCTGGCCGAAATCGGAGTTACTGGCCACTCTTGAGGCTGAGGTCGAGAAGCTTCCCACCAACGACCAGGTCTTCGCCGAGGCGATCGGCAAGGCCCCGGTGGTGCTCGGCTTCATCTCGACCCCGCAAGGGACCTCGCAGCCCGAGACCAAAGCCAGCTTCGCCTATGGCGGCGACGACCCCGCGCTGTTCGCGCCGTATTATCTGGCCGCCGCCGCGAGCCTGAAAGAGCTTCAGGACAAGGAGCAAGGCACCGGGTCGCTCAACTGGATTCCCGAGCACGACCAGATCATCCGCCACATGCCGATGCTCGTCAGGATCGGCGATAAGCTCTATCCCTCGCTCGCCGCCGATCTGCTCAGGCAAGCCCAAGGCGCTTCGACCTATATCATCAAGTCGTCGGGCGCGAGCGGCGAGAAGGCGTTCGGCGAGAAGACCGGCATCGTCGGCGTCAAGGTCGGCGACTACGAGGTGCCGACCGAGGCCAATGGACAGATGTGGATGAAGTTCACCCGCACCTCCAAGCAGCGCTATTTGCCCGCCTACAAAGTGCTGAATGGCGAGATCGGCAAGGACGATCTCGAAGGCCGCATCCTCATCATCGGCACGAGCGCGGCGGGCCTGCTCGATCTCAGGGCGACGCCGCTCGAAGCTTCGGTGCCGGGGGTCGAGCTGCACGCTCAGGCAGTCGAGCAGATCCTGCAAAACGCCTTCCTGCTCAGGCCCGACTTCGCCACGCCCGCAGAGCTCATCTACATCCTCGTGCTAGGCACCCTCATCGCCATCCTCATCTATCGCGCCGGAGCCTTGGGCAGCGCGGTGGTCGGCGCCATCGCCATCGGCGCCGTGCTCCTGATCTCTTGGTACGCCTTCGACGCGTTCGGCTGGCTCGTCGATCCGATCTATCCGGCCGTCGCTTTGACCGCGATCTATCTCGCCGGCACGCTGTTCGTGTTTCTGCGCACCGAGAAAGAGCGCAACCGCGTTCGCAACGCCTTCTCTCATTACATGGCGCCGGCGCTGGTCGAGCGCCTTGCCGACGACCCGTCGCGGCTCAAGCTCGGCGGCGAGACGCGCGACATGACGCTGCTCTTCAGCGACGTGCGCGGCTTCACCACCATCTCCGAAGGGCTTGACGCCGAGGAGCTGACCCATTTCCTCAACAGCCTGTTCACGCCCTTGAGCAACATCATCCTCGATGAGCAAGGCACCATCGACAAATTCATGGGAGACGCGGTGATGGCGTTCTGGAACGCGCCACTCGACGACCGCTTCCATCCGAGCCACGCCTGCAGCGCAGCGCTCCGCATGATGGGCGAGATGGAGGCCTTGAACGCGCGCTGGCAGCAAGAGGCTGAAGCCAAGGGGCGAACGTTCAAGCCGGTCAAGCTCGGCATCGGCCTCAACACCGGGCTGTGCTGCGTCGGCAATCTCGGCTCGGAGACGCGCTTCGACTATTCGGTGATCGGTGACAACGTCAACGTGGCCTCAAGGCTCGAGGGCCAGTCCAAGACCTACGACGTCGGCACCGTGGTGGGCGAGAGCACGACCGCGCGAGCGCCCAACTTCGCGTTCATTGAACTCGATCTCCTCAAGGTGAAGGGCAAGACCGAGGCGACGCGCATCTTCGCGCTGCTCGGCGACAACGCTCTGAAGCAATCGCAGGGCTTCATCGCTCTTGCCGAGAAACATGCCGAGTTCCTCGGCCGATTTCGGGCCCGGGACTGGAACGGCGCCGAAGCGCTGGCCGGCGAATGCGAGAAGCTGAACACCGCCCGGCTCGACCATCTCTACACGCTCTACCGCGAGCGCATCGCCTTTTTTCGGGACAACCCTCCCCCGCCCAATTGGGACGGCACGGCCGAGGCAATGTCGAAGTAGCGCCCATGCCCCACGTCGCCATCATCATCCTCGCCGCGATCGCCGTGCTCCTGTTCAAGCACATGGTGGCGGACTTCTATCTTCAGACGCCATATCAGTTCTTGAACAAGGGCACCTACGGCCATCCCGGCGGCTTCGTGCATGCCGGTATCCACGTGGCGCTCACACCGCTGGTCTATCTCGTCCTGCTGCCGAGCTCGCTTGTGCTTGCCGCCGCAATCGCGCTCGGCGAGTTCGCGGTCCACTACCATATCGACTGGCTGAAGGAGCAGGTCGTGCACCGCAACGGGCTGACGGCGCACGACCGCGGCTTCTGGGGCGCGCTCGGCGCCGACCAGTTCGTTCACGGGCTGACTTATCTTGCGCTGGTGGCCCTGCTGGTGATGGCCTCGGCCGTCGCCTAGCCGCTACAGCAGCGCCGAGATCTCGCGGTTGGCGAATTCCAAACGATCCGAAAGCAGCCGGATGATCAGCTTGTGCAGCGCCGCCGCGGCCTCGGGGTCTGCTCCCTGCATCCTGTCAAACGCCTCCCGACGGAGCCGATAGACCACGGTCGGCTCCTCGGCGATCACGCTCGCGGTTCGCGGCACGTGCCGGTAGAAGCCCATCTCGCCGACCACCGTATGGCCGACCATGCGCCGGAGCCTGATCGGGCGCCCGTGCTCGTCGATGATGGTGATGGCGACGCAGCCCGAGGCCTGAAGCACGACCGAATCAGACGGCTCGCCCTGGCGGAACAGGAAAGCGCCCTTGTCCAGCTCCTCGCGTTCCATGAAAGAAGCGATTCGCTCGAAATCAAGCTGGCCGCCGAACTCCTTGCCGAGCCAGGATTCGAAGCTGTGCACCGAGGCGTCGCCCACCTCGTGGTAGAGCAGCAGCATGTCCTCGCACCACTCGACAGCCTCGTTGCGACTGCCGAATAGCTGGTGCGGCCTTTCGCTGCCAAAGAACCCGGCCTTGTTGAAGCCCTGCTGCATGACCTCGCTCACGCCTGAGAAGGCGAGCGTCACGCCCTGCTCCTCGCAAAAGTTGCGGAGCTTGACCAGGCTCAGCACCGCCGAGGTGTCGAGCCCCGGCACTTGGCCGAAATCGAGCACGACATAGCCGACCGGCTTGTCCTGCTGCCCCTCGATCACCCGCTTGATGCGCTCGAACAGTCCGTTGGAGGAGCCAAAGAAGATGAAGCCCGACAGCCAGAACACATGCACGCGCTTGCCCTCCTCCCGGAGCAGATGGGTCTGCTCGGGGGAGCGCTCGACGTTGCTGGAGAAGTCGTAGCGCGTGAGGTGGCGGCGGATCACGCCGATGCGGCTATAACTCAAGGCGAACATAAGGCAGGCGCCGATGACGCCGAGTACTACGCCCATAAAGTAGCTGAAATTGATGATGACGAGCGTCATCACCCCGGTGAGCGCCCACTCCATCCATGAGCTCTTGGCCGGCGCCTCCCACAACTCGACGATGATCATCACGCCGATATAAGCGAGCATCCCGCCGAGAATGGCCTTGGGGACCACGCTTCCGACATCGACGCCCGAGAAAAGGATGATGGCGCAGACGATGCCGACGATCGCGCCGGCCCAGCGCGTGGTGGCACCTGACTCGTCGAGCAGAATGCAGGCGTTCATCGACAACGAGCCGCCGAAGCCGCCGAACACCGCGGCAAGCAGATTGGCGAGCCCGTTCGAGCGGAACTCCTGGTCAAGATCAGCGGTCTTTTGCCGTGCCACCTCGAGGCTCGTGACGTCGAGCAAAAGTGCGATCGCCATCACGCCGCAAAACGAGCCGATCTCCGCGCCACTCTGGGCGATGACGCCCCAATCGACTTGTTCATGCATGACGGCGTTGATGGGGAGCCACAGACTGAGCTCCCCGAGGCTCGGCAAGAACCAGGTCCTGCGCTCTGCCTCGTCTTTCACCAACCCGAATAAGCTGCCATCCAAAGCCATGAGGAAGCCGAAAAAAGCGAGCGGAAGGGCGAGGTAGGCGGGGACAAAACGGCCGAGAATCGGAATCGAGATGGCAAACAGCGCGCCGATGATGATCTGAGGCCCGTAGGTAGACGAATAAAGGACCTCCCAGCTCGACGGCTTTAACGTCAGGTTGGTCTGGGTAATGACCTCCATGCCGCCGGTGAGGAGGAGGATGCCGGACGCAGCAAGAAAGCCGCCAATGACCGGATAAGGGATGAAGCGGAGCCACTGTCCGAGCTTCAGTGCGCCCGTTCCGTAGAGCAGGATGCCTGTGAGCAGCGTGCTCACCGTCAAGGCGACGAGCACATTGAGGATGATGGCATCGGTGCTCGCGCCCTTGGCCTGAAGCGCGGCGGCGATCGACGAGGCGAGCACGCTCATCACCGCCACGGCCGGCGAGTCCGGGCCGCCAACGACCGGCGAGAAGGTCGACGTGACCGCGATCACGAGGCAAGTGACTACGGCTCCCATGATGAGCCCGGCAAGACCCAGCGAGAAGCCGCCGGCGAGATCACCGGTGAAGATGAGGGCGGCAAAGGAGATGCAATAGGCGATTTGCACGACGGCCGAGATCGCGCCCGCCACGGCATCGCGCCCCAGTGTCGGCATATCGACGTTGCGGGGGCGCCGAAGCGCCAAATTTTCGAACGACAACAATGGCGTTACGCGGAAGCGGGGGAGTTAACGTGCCCGATCATGGCTTCCGCAAGCGGCAATAGCAAGCCGGAGGAGGAACAGGGACTTAAACCCTTTCGCCAAAGGTCGGTAGCTAGTGCTGGCGCCTGAGCCGCTCGGCGAGCGTACGCATCACGGCGATGGCGAAGAACGGCGTCTCGTGCACGAGGAACAGGAAGCTCTTCTCGGTGATGGGGGCGACATCACAGGCCGTCTTGGCACGCGCCGTGGCGGCCCTGGGCGACCCGTCGATCAGCGCCATCTCGCCGAAAATGCCGCCTGGCGCCAGTGTCTCGACCACATGGCCGTCGCGCAGGATCTCGACCTCGCCCGAGCGGATCACGTACATCTTGTCGCCCTCATCGCCCTCGGCGAACACGACCTCGCCCGCCTTGAACTGCGCGGGCGGGAACCCGGCATTGGCCAGAAGCTGGAAATCGATTGCTGCCATCGTCATGCGCGCGACCCCATAGCCTTTCCCAACAGCCCTGAGCGAAGTTTATGACAGCCCCAAGACGGTTCTATGACGCTGCACAGGAGGCCCGCTCGGCTCATCATCGCCGAAATCTCCGCGCCGCTCAGCTTGGCTACGGCCCTCTACCGCGCGGGCGCCGGATCCATTCCACTCGGCGACGATGTCGGGCGTTGCCTCGACCGCCCCGTCCGCCTTTTCCCCCTGCCCGGCATCATCGGCGAGCAGGCCTGGCAACGCCTGGCGCGGGATCAGGCGGATGCCCATGTCGAGAATGGTAGGCGTCGTCGTTCAGCCGGTAGCCCCAGCGCGCCAAATGCCAGTTCAGCACCGAGAAGCCGAGCTTAGAGGTGTTCGGCTCGAGCGAGAATCGCGACTCGTGAAGAACACGCTGCCGATCGCCACCCCAAAGCCGCCGCCGACCAGGTCGCCTTCTTCGTGCAACACCTCGAAGGAATCCGCGTGGCCCGCATCTCAGAACGCGGCGTAGGCTTTCATCATGCGCCGCGTGATCCAGGACCGAAATGGCTGTGCGGGAACAGTCCCGTCGCGTAGGCGCCGAGCAGCGTGGCGGCAGAGAGATCGGTGGCGATTCCGACGTGCTCGCCGGCATGGTCCTAAGATCGGGCAGTGTCTAGTCGGGCTCGATAGAGCTGCAGGGCGCAGAGCCCTGCCATCGGCACCACGCTCGCGAGGCGCTTCGGCGTCAGCGACCAGGCCGTGCCGAGCGCGACCTTCGGCATCTCTCGGCGAAAGTCTCGCGGAACAGGATCGCGCGGCGCGCTTCAGGCGCATCCTTAGGCGATAGGGCTGCTTTGCCGGCGGCCACTTCTACCGGGCTCACATTCCCCTGACAGGGGCGTATATGACGGCGCGTGAAAGCTCCGGCTCGTTCCTCCGCCCTGAGGGTGCGCAAAAAGGATGCGCAACCGATTAACGCGGTCAGGTCTCGCTCCTGACCCGTGCCACCGCCTGAAGCCAGCCGCCATAGCGCGCCTCGCGCTCGCCTTCGCTCATCGCCGGCTCGAATGCCGCCCCCGGCTTCCACAGCGCGTCGAGCTCGGCGCGGTCGCCGTAAAGGCCGGCAGCCTGACCTGCGTGATAGGCGGCGCCGAGCGCCGTCGTCTGGGGATGGGTGGCGACCTCGACCTGCTGGCCGAGGATGTCGGCGAGGCGTTGCATGAACCAGGCATTGGCCGTCATGCCGCCATCAACTCTTAGAACAGACGGCGCGGGAATGGCGTTGACCGCCATGTCGCGCCCCATGGCGCTGAGCAGATCGCGGGTCTGGAATGCGACCGCCTCCAGCCCCGCGGCCACGATGTCGGCCCTGGATGACGCGCGCGAGAGGCCCAGGACCGCGCCCCGCGCGCCCGCATCCCAGAATGGCGCGCCGAGCCCCTGGAACGCCGGAACGAGATAGACGCCTGAGTTCAGGTCGGCCTCTCGCGCCAGGGCCTCGCTCTCCGCGGCGGAGGCGAACAGGCCGAGACTGTCGCGGAGCCACTGCACCGTCGCGCCGGCCATGAAGATCGCCCCTTCGAGCGCATAAGTGCGCCTCCCCTTGAGCTGGTAGAAGATGGTCGCGAGCATGCGCGTGGCCGATGCCACCTTCTCCTCGCCGGTATTGGCGAGCACGAAGCAGCCGGTGCCGTAGGTCGCTTTGATCATGCCGGGCGTGAAGCAGGCCTGACCGTAGGCGGCAGCCTGCTGGTCGCCGGCCACGCCCATGATCGGTAACGCCGCGCCGAAATGCTCGGGCTCGATCAGGCCGTAATCGGTCTGGCAGTCGCGCACTTCCGGCAGCACGGCGCGCGGCACGCGAAGCCGGTCGAGCAGCCGCTCATCCCACCGGCCGGACCTGATGTCGTACAGCATGGTGCGCGCGGCGTTGGTGGCGTCGGTTGCATGTAGCCTGCCGCCGGTGAGCTTGAACAGCAGGAAGCTGTCGACGGTGCCGAAGCAGACCTCGCCGGCGAGAGCCCGCGCTTCGAGCCCGGGAACATGCCGCAGCAGCCAGGCGAGCTTGGTAGCCGAGAAATAGGGATCGATGATGAGCCCTGTGACTTCGGTGACATGTGCGCCCCATCCCTCTCGCGTGAGATCTGCGCAAAGCGGTGCGGTGCGGCGGTCCTGCCAGACAATGGCATTGGCGAGGAGCTTGCCGGTCGCCCTCTCCCACACGACCGTGGTCTCGCGCTGATTGGTGATGCCGATGGCGACAACCGCGTCGGACCTGACCTCGGCGAGCACGGCACGTCCGGCTTGGAGCACCGAGCGCCAGATCTCCTCCGGGTCGTGCTCGACCTCGCCCGCTGCCGGGTAGATCTGCGTGATCGGCACCTGCGCGGTGGCGCATGGTCGCGTGCGGTCGTCGAACAGCATGGCGCGCGTGCTGGTCGTGCCCTGATCGATGGCGAGCACGTAGCGGGCGCTCATCGCCCGCCCTCGCCTCCCGTTTCGTTGACGATCCAGCTGCAATATTCGGCGCTGCCGCCCTCGGTCGGCAGGACGAGCAGCGCCGGCAGCTCGTAGGGATGCAGCCGCTTGGTCTCGGCGAGCACGGCCTCGATGAGCACCGCGCGGGTCTTGATGATCATGGCGACCTCGCTTGCCTCCTCGCGTGCCCCTTGCCATTCGAAGATCGAGATCATGCTCGGGAACATGTTGACGCAAGCCGCGAGGCGGCCCGCCACCAACGCCTCGCCCACTCGTTTGGCGTCGTCCAACCCCGGAAAGGTCGTATAGATCAGCACAACCCGATCCTCGTTCGCCATGGATTCACCATTCGGAGCGCCAAATGAGAGACTTGCATTGGTGGGGCGCCGTCGCATTTATAGTGCCCGCTTCTTGAGCAGGCTCCAAGCGCATCGATATGGTCATGCCCCGGTTCGATAAGATCGCCTTCGTCGCCAGCGACACCCAAGAGGCGAGGGAGGCGCACGCCACGCTCGCCAAACGCTACGGCGGCGCCTCGCCCGACGACGCCGATGCCATCGTCGCGCTCGGTGGCGACGGGCTGATGCTGCAAACCATGCATAACCATCTCGGCAGCCGCATCCCGATTTACGGCATGAATCGCGGCTCCGTCGGCTTCCTGCTCAACGACTACAGCGAGGATGGTCTGATCGAGAGGCTGGCCCATGCCGAGGTCACCGTCATCCACCCTCTCCGCATGACGACGCATGACGCGAACCGCGTGAAGCAGCAGGCGCTCGCCATCAACGAGGTTTCGCTGTTCCGCCAGATCTATCAGGCCGCCAAGCTCAAGATCTCGGTCGACGGCACAGTCCGTCTCACCGAGCTCATCTGCGACGGGGTGCTGGTGTCGACGCCTGCCGGGTCAACCGCCTACAATCTCTCGGCGCACGGTCCGATCCTGCCGATCAGTGCCGGGCTGCTCGCGCTCACCCCGATCAGCCCATTCCGCCCACGGCGTTGGCGCGGCGCGCTCCTTCCCAACGACGCCAAAGTGACCATCGAGGTGCTCGAGCCCGACAAACGCCCGGTGAGCGCCACCGCTGACCACACCGAGTACCGCGACGTGGTCAAGGTTGAGGTGATGGAGGAGAGCGGCATCGACATCTTCATGATGTTCGATCCTGGCCATACGCTCGCCGAGCGCATCCTCGCCGAGCAATTCGGGTTCTGACACTCAGATCTCCGGCGACGCGACGGGGCGCTTCAGGGTGAATACGTTGTCGACTACCTCGTGGTCGCCATAGCCGAGCCGCGCGATCGGCTTCAGCCTGGTGACATCGATCCTGCCGTTCACGATCGCGCGCCGAGGAGACCCGAGAGTTCTTCTGCAGGCGAATATCACGAAATGCAGATCCTCGGATACCGCGTTGAAGAAGCTGTAGGGCGCGAGATTGACACGCCGTTCTTGCCGGGCGTCGAGATCCAGCCGATCGGGCGCGGTACCACCAGAGCTTTGTAGGGTCGGCGGCAAGGCCGTGCGTGTTTGCGACCGCGTCGTAGAACATGTGGTTCTCGGGCTATGGCCGCCACGATGCGACAACGTCGGCGAGCTTGGGTCGCTCGCGCTCGTCTGGCTTCTCTCTCGCCGTGCCAACGTAAACGAAGCCGGCGACGCGCTCGTTGTCGGCAAGGCGAAGCGCCTGGCGCACGCCTTTGCTGTAAGCGTACCATTCGGTGATCCATAGCGCCCCATAGCCGAGCGCGGTCACCGCGAGGATCAGGTTCTGACAGGCGGCGCCGGCCGATAGCACCTGCTCCCATTCCGGTGCCGCCGGGTTCGGCGTGACGCGCGAGATCACGGCGATGACGAGCGGCGCCCGCAGGAAGCGCTTGCCCTCGTTCTCGAGCCGGAACGCTCCGGGATTGCTTTCCTCCTCACCGCAGACTTTGGCCAGCACCTTGCCGAACTCTGCCCGCGCCTCGCCCTCAAACAGCACAAAGCGCCACGGCGCAAGCTTCTTGTGGTCCGGCACGCGCGAGGCGGCGCGCAGCATGAGCTCGATCTCGGCAGCATCGGGCCCCGGCTCGGTAAGGCTGTTGACGGAGACCGAGCGGCGGGTCAGGAGGAGGTCGAGGACGGGGTTTGACATGAACCGACGCGGGAGGGTGGAAGGGTCGCGTTCCCTATCGCGAAAACACGGCTCAAACAATGGTGGATTCCGGCCATTGGCGGCGGCGCAAAGCCCGGCCTTGACACCCCAAATCGGCCTCATTCGCAACGGAATTTCGCTACGTCATGCGCGGCAGAAGCAGGTATATCAGACCGCGGCCGGACTATCGGAGCAAACGCTATGCGGGGGAAACGCTGCGCGGGGCTTAGGGTCGCGCTCCTGACCGTCGCTCTTTGGGGAGCGGGGGCCGCTGCTCTCGCCAAGGACGCGCCAACCAAGGCGCCCGATCCCGGCCTGCCAGCCACCATCATCGTGCTCGATGCTTCGAGCAGCATGAACGAAAAGATCGGCGGAGCGAGCAAGATCACCGCCGTTCGGACGGAGCTCGGCACGGCCATCGGCAGCTATGACGGCCGCCTTTCGTTCGGTCTCGTCGCTTTCGGCCATCGCAAGGCGGCGAACTGTGCCGATAGCGAAGTTCTGGCGAAGCCCGGCGCGCTCACCGCCGCGACGCAAGCCAAGACGCTCGGCACGATCAAGCCCAAGGGCGCTGCCCCGGTCGCCGCGGCGCTGAGCGACGCCGCCAAAGGCACGCCGGCAAGTGGCAAACTCGACATCGTGCTGATCGCCGACGGCGGCGACAGTTGCGACGCCGATATCTGCGCGACCGCGGCTTCGCTCAAGCAAAAGGCCAAGGGCCTGCGGATCGACGTGATCGGCATCGACGACAAGGCGGCGAGCCTCAAGCCGCTCGCTTGCGTGGCGGCTGCGACCGGCGGCACCTTCGTTGCCGCAACCAGTCAGAGTGAGCTCAAGCAGGGCCTCGCCACGGTGCTCGATGCGGCTTCCGGCGCGGGCGGAGCACAACCGGCAGCGGCTGGCGAGGCTGCCGAGGAGGAGGCCGAGAGCGGCGGAGGCGACGATGCCGCGCCGCAACCCGCCGCTTCGTCCGGTACCGGCGCGCCCACCCCGGCGCGCGTGCGTACCATCGCCATTCCCCCGCCGGTGATCGAGCCGGACCCCGGCGGCGGCGCGGAGACCGCTGAGCCCGGTCAGTCTGAGGCATCGAAATCGGGGCCCGCGATCGTGCTGGCACCCGCGCCGGGGCCCGCCGCCGAGACCGCAGTGAACAAATCGGCGCCGGCCCAAAGCCAACCGCTGCTCTCGCAACACGCCGCGCTGCCCAAGCCCGCCGCGCCGGAAGCCCAGCTTCCGGTGCCGGTCACCTTCAAGGCGCTCGTCACCGAGCAGGGACCCAAGCTCGACTCCGGGCTTGTCTGGCGAGTCTATGCTGCATCGCTGTCGCCCGACGGAACGCGCAAGCTCATCGCCACCCATCGCGAGGCAGCGCCAACGGCCGCGCTCCTGCCGGGCGACTATCTTGTCAATGCCGCTTACGGTCTCTCCAACCTCACCAAGAAAATCAAGGTCGAGACCGGCCGGTCGATCGAGGAAACTTTCGTGCTCAATAGCGGAGCGCTGAAGCTCACCGCTGCGTTGCCGAGCGGCGAGCCGCTCCCCGATGGGAGCGTCCGCTTCGACATCTTCACCGATGAGGAAGACCAGTTCGGCAATCGCCGCAGGATTTTGACGAACGCCAAGCCCGGTGTGACCATCAGGCTCAATGCCGGCGCCTATCACATCGTCAGCCTCTATGGCGACGCCAATGCCAGCGTGAAGTGCGACGTGACGGTCGAGCCCGACAAGATCACCGAGGCGACCGTCAAGCAGACCGGCGCCAAGGTCACCTTAAAGCTGGTGCAGACCTTGGGCGGCGAGGCGCTGGCCGACACTAAATGGAAGATCCTCACCTCGGCAGGCGACGTCGTGAAGGAGAATGCCGGCGCGCTGCCGACCCATATCCTTGCAACCGGGAGCTACGCCGTCGTCGCCGACCATGCCGGGCTCGACTACACGCGCAAATTTTCGATCGATTCCGGCGAACCAAAGCAGATCGAGGTGGTCGTCGAGGATGGCCCGACCACGCCCGAGGCGCTCAAACAGCTGCTCGACCCGCCACCGCCACCGCCTCCATCACCCCCGTCTGGCACGATCGCGGGAGACGGCCCGCCGTCGGGCGGCGGCCCGAGCCTCGGCTTCGACGGCTTCGCCCCGAGCGGACCCGCTGACCCGAACGCTCCGCTCATCAATCCCGGCGCGCTGTTCCGGCCCTCGCGCTGACAGGCGATTTCCTGAGCGTATAGGCGGCTTTGGCGGCGCGGGCGCGATAGGCCTGTGCCAGCCGCTCATCGCGCGGCGTGGCGAGCAAATCGCCATCGGCAAGGCCGGCGAGACCGAGCAGGCGGCCCTCGATCTCGGCATGGCCGACGATCTCGCCTGAGGCGAGGATGTGACCGACGTCCATGCTTTCGGCGGCAAGGGCGCGACCAACCAGCAGGCAGCGATGGCAATCGAGCGGATCGGCTTCGGCGCACATCGCGGCGATCCGATGATGCTTAGCGCCGGCAACGAGCCGCTCCAGGCCCGAGCGGAACGACGGGATCTGGGCCATCTTTTCGTAGTCGGCCACGCCGCCGGTGAACAGATCAGGCCGTTCCGGGCGCCCGCCCAGATCCTTGCCGAGAAACACATACGCGACGCCGCATTCTGCAAGCGAGGCTGCCAAGCGGTCCTTGTTGAAGTGTGGCAAGAAGCGCGAGACCGGCGCGGAGCGCACATCAGCGACCGTGGTGACGCGCGCCCGTTGCAGCAGCGCGACGAACCGCTGAAGCGTGTGCTTCGAATGCCCGATGGTCAGGATCGGGTTGCGCTCTGCCATTGCCCGCAGCCTAAGCCGCCTTGGCCGGCGCGGCCTCGGCGAGATCAGGCGGCACGGCCTCGCCCACCAGCACGCCGACGGCCGCATCGAGACTCATCACCTCCTGCTTCTGGCTGCCGAGCCGCCGCACCGACACCGTCTTCTCCTCGGGCTCGCGCTTGCCGACAACCAGCATCACCGGCACCTTGGCGAGCGAGTGCTCGCGCACTTTGTAGTTGATCTTCTCGTTGCGAAGATCAGCCTCGGCGCGCAAGCCGGCTTTCTTCAACGCCGCCAGCACCTCGCCGGCATAGTCGTCGGCGTCTGACACGATGGTGGCAACCACCGCCTGCACCGGCGCGAGCCAGAGCGGCAGATGCCCGGCATAATGCTCGATGAGAATGCCGGTGAAGCGTTCGAGCGAGCCGAACATGGCGCGGTGGATCATCACCGGCGCATGCTTCTCGCCGTCGGGCGCGATATAGAACGCGCCGAGCCGGCCAGGTAGGTTGAGGTCGACCTGGATCGTGCCGCATTGCCAGTCGCGCCCGATTGCATCGCGCAACACATATTCGAGCTTCGGACCATAGAAGGCGCCCTCACCCGGATTGAGCTCGTAGCTCAGTCCCGCCGTCTCGACTGCGCGCTTCAGCGCGGCTTCCGCCTTGTCCCACACCTCGTCGGAGCCGACCCGCTTCTCGGGCCGGTCGGAGAACTTGATGCGCACATCAGTGAAGCCGAAATCGCGGTAGATCGACAAGAGCTGCTCGTTGAGATTCACGCATTCCTCGGTGATCTGCTCCTCGGTGGCGAAGATATGAGCGTCGTCCTGCGTGAAGTGGCGGACGCGCAGCAGCCCGTGCAGCGCGCCGGAGGGCTCGTAACGATGCACCTTGCCGAACTCGGCGATGCGCAAGGGAAGGTCGCGATAGCTCTTCAAGCCATGCTTGAAGATCTGTACGTGGCCCGGGCAGTTCATCGGCTTGCAGCAATAGATGCGCTCGTCGGGCGTCTCGGTGACATACATGTTCTCGCCGAATTTCTCCCAATGGCCCGATTGCTCCCAGAGCTTGCGCTCCATCATGTCGGGAGAGTTGACCTCGACATAGTCCCACGCGTCCTGCCGGCGGCGCATGTAGCCGATCAGGGCTGTGAACAAAGCCCAGCCCTTGGCATGCCAGAACACAGCGCCCGGCGCCTCCTCCTGGAAATGGAAAAGATCCATCTCGCGCCCGAGGCGACGATGGTCGCGCCGCTCGGCCTCCTCGAGCTGATACAGATAGGCCTTGAGGTCGTCCTCGCTCGCCCACGCCGTGCCGTAGATGCGCTGAAGCATGGGCTTGGTCGAATCCCCGCGCCAATAGGCGCCGGCGATCTTGAGCAGTTTGAAGCCTTTGCCGACCTTGCCCGTCGACGTCATATGCGGGCCACGGCAGAGATCGAGCCAGTCGCCTTGAGAGTATAGCTTGACCTCGTCGCGTTCCGGGATCGCGTCGATCAGCTCGAGCTTGAAGGCCTCGCCCTTCTTCTTGAAGATAGCCTTGGCGGCGCTGCGATCGACCACCTCGCAGGCGAACGGGCGGTCGCGGGCGATGATCTCGGCCATCTTGGCCTCGATCTTGGGGAGATCGTCGGGCGTGAACGGCTCGTCGCGGGCGAAGTCGTAATAGAAGCCGTTGTCGATGACGGGGCCGATCGTAACCTGCGTGCCGGGATAGAGCTCCTGCACCGCCTCGGCCATCACATGCGCCGCGTCGTGGCGGATCAACGCGAGCGCGTCAGCGTCGTCGCGCGTGAGGAATTTAATGGAAGCGTCGGATTTGATCGGCGCGGCGAGGTCGGCGAGCTTGCCGTCGAGGCTCATCGCCACCGTGCGCTTGGCGAGCGACGGCGAGACCGACTTGGCGACGTCGAGACCAGTAGAGCCTCGCGGCACTGCGCGCTTCGCGCCGTCGGGAAATGTCAGGGAGATGTCAGGCATGGCGTTTGTTCCTCTCACTCCTGCGTACCAGCACAGGTAAGGGGTATTCGAAGGCGAGCGTTCTAACTGGATTTCGTCTCGGTGTCACGAGGCAAGCGCCACATGCCATAGCGCCAGGGCGCAAGCTTGTGATGTTCGTCGCCAAGATCCGGCACCGGGTCGTAGCCGTGGCTGCCCCACGGATGGCAACGGCAGAGCCGCGCGAGCGCGAGCCAACTCCCCTTCCATGCTCCGTTCCTGTCGATCGCCTCGCTCGCATAATCGGCGCAGGTGGGAAGATGGCGGCAATTGACGCCGGCGAGCGGCGATATCGTCCAGCGATAGATCGCGATCAGCGCGAGCAGGGCAGCCTTGGCCAGCCGGGCGACAAACGTCCCGCCGCGTTCTCCCCTCCGCTCGGCGAACTCAGACATGCTCTTCCGAATGGAGACCCGCTCCAGCCACCGCCGCGCGATTGGCCTCGATCTGCGCAAGCGCATCCTCGACCGCGTCGAACACGAGCAGCGTCGAAGCGTGCCGCGCGCGATAGTCACGCACCGGCTCGAGCATGGCGAGGTCGGCCCATTTGCCGGCAGGCGGCGGCCCGTCCTGCTTCAGCATCTTGCGCATGGCCGCGCCGACCGCCCGCAGCTCCTCGGCGCTTGAGCCGATGACCTCGCGCCCCATCACCGAGGCTGCCGACTGGCCGAGCAGGCAGGCCTTTACGCTCTGACCGTAGTCGATGACCACGTCGCCCTCCATGGCAAGGTCGATGGTTACCGTGCTGCCGCAGAGCTTAGAATGTGCCGTGGCCGAGGCGTGCGGCGCCGCGAGCCTTGCCGTGCGCGGGACAGCAGCGGCAAGCTCGAGGATGCGCTGGCTGTAGATGTCCTCGGGTAATGTCATGTTGTCGTGTCAGGCTCGTCTTGCACGCCCAAATCACTCATTATATATGCAGCCGGGCGCGATATTTGAGAGAGCCTGTAACCAAATGGGGCAACGTGGCATCTATAAATGGCCCGCCGTGCTCATCACGGCAACCCACTTATTCCTTCCGCGTTGAAGCCCTAAAGGAAAGTTTTCGTATATGGACGCCCAGGTGAAAAGACCCAAGGCAAGACCTCACGTTGAGATCGTTCGGACGCCGGCCGTGATCCGTCCCACGCGCGAGGAGGCCGAGGAGGCCGTGCGCACGCTGATCGCCTATGCCGGCGACGACCCGGACCGCGAGGGCCTGCGCGAGACTCCGCGCCGCGTCACATCGGCCTATGACGAGTTCTTCTCGGGCTATCGCGAAGACCCGCTTGAGGTGCTATCGCGCACCTTCGACGAGGTTGCCGGCTATGACGATATCGTGATGTTGCGGGACATCGAGCTCAACTCGCATTGCGAGCACCACATGATTCCGTTCATCGGCAAGGCGCATGTCGCCTATTTCCCGACCGACCGGGTAGTGGGCATCTCCAAGCTCGCCCGCGTGGTCGATGTGTTCGCGCACCGGCTTCAGACGCAGGAAACCATGACCGCACAGATCGCCGAAACCATCGACAAGGCGCTGAAGCCCAAGGGCGTCGCGGTGATGATCGAGGCGGTGCATCAATGCATGTCAATCCGCGGTGTGAAGAAGCCGGACGTCGCCACCATCACCACCCAGTTCACCGGCATCTTCAAGGAAGATCCAGCGCAGCAAGCGCGCTTCATGATGCTTGCGGCGGAACGCGGACGCGGCTGACCGTATCGGCCGCGAAGGACATATCGCGGTGAACAAGTCTGCCGCCTTTCCCGCTCCTTCGAGCAGCAAATCCGAGACCGAGGAAGGGACCGTCTTCGCGCCGAAATTCGACGCTAACGGCCTTGTTCCCGTGATCGCCGTCTCCGCCGTCACCGGCGAGGTGTTGATGCTCGCCTACATGAACGCAGACGCGCTCGCCCGCACCATCGAGACCGGCGAAGCGCATTATTGGTCGCGCTCCCGCGGCCGGCTCTGGCGCAAGGGCGAGACCAGCGGCAATTGCCAGCGCGTCATCGAGATGCGCACTGACTGCGACCAGGACACGCTGCTGCTCAGAATCGAGATGACCGGCGTCGAGGCGTGCTGCCACACCGGGCGCAAATCCTGCTTCTATCGCGCCGTGCCCGTGGGCGAACCGATCGGCAAGAACGGGGTTGCATTGCACATCGTCGATACCGAGCGGCACTTCGACCCAGAGACGGTTTACCGTCACGCTGGTGCCGCAAAGGGAACCTTAAAGAGTTCGGAGTAAGGTTCTGGACGGCTAGATGAGTCGCATTCGGCCAAGCCAATCGAGCCCGCGCGCTAGCGTGCGCCTGGCCGCTTGCGGCCAAGCTGCCGGATCTTACCCGGCATGAGGCTTCCGTTATGAGCAGCGTGGAAAGACCGAAACTTGGGATCGCGCTCGGCGGCGGCGCGGCGCGCGGCTGGGCCCACATCGGCGTGCTCAAGACTTTGGTCGAAGCGGGTCTCGAGCCCGACATCGTCGCCGGCACGTCGATCGGTGCCGTGGCCGGCGCCTGCTTCGTCACACAACGGCTTGACGCGCTCGAGGATTTCGCCTGCTCCCTGACTCGGCGCCGCATCTTCGGCTTTCTCGACGTCAATTTCGCGGGCTCGGGCCTCATTACCGGGCAACGCTTGAGCGCACGGCTGGAGCATCACCTCGAAGGATTCCAGATCGAGAAATTGGACCGAAGGTTCGTCGCGGTCGCGACCGAGCTCGGCACCGGGCATGAGGTCTGGCTTAACAAAGGCAGCTTGGTGAATGCGCTCAAGGCGTCGTTCGCGCTGCCGGGCATCTTCCGTCCGGTGCAGATCAACGGCCGCTGGTTGATCGACGGCGCACTAGTCAATCCAATCCCGGTGTCGGTCTGCCGCGCGCTCGGCGCCCGCATCGTCATCGCCGTCAATCTCAGCAACGATATATTCGGTAAGGGAAGCGTGATCCATGACCACGAGGCCCTCGCCGAACCGCTATCGGTGCAAGAGGGCGAGGATTTGCCGGGTTCCAACGGCCGCGCCGCTGTGCATCTCTTACACCGGCAGATTTTCGGCAGGACCAACGGCGCACCGGGCATGTCGGCGGTGATGATGGACGCGGTCAATATCACCCAAGACCGCATCGCCCGCTCGCGGCTTGCCGGCGATCCACCCGACATCAGTATCGGGCCGAAGCTCGGTGGCATCGGGCTCTTCGATTTTCACCGTGCCTGCGAGGCGATCGAACTGGGCGCCAAGGCTGCCGAGCGGCAGATCGAGGAGATCAAGCACGCGCTCAGGATGCTCGCTGCCTAAAGCATCATCCCGAAAAGTTGCGGACTCTTCGGGCAGATGATGCACCAGAAAACTGCGATCACCCGGTGGCGATATAATCCCGCATCGCCGCGGCTTCCATCTCAGCCTCGGCAATCCTCGCCCTGACCACATCCCCGATCGAGACGAGCCCGGTCAGCCTTCCCCGCTCAACCACCGGCATGTGACGGAAGCGGTGTGCCGTCATCTCGGCCATCAGCCTCTCGATAGTGTCGGCGTCGCGGCAGGTCACCACGGTCTTGGTCATGCAGGTCTCGACCGGCTCCTTGAGGACCTTTGACCCGGCCCTCGCAATCTCGCGGACGATGTCCCGCTCGGTGACGATGCCGACGACCTTCCCTTCGATGCCGGTGATGACGATGCAGCCGATGCCGTGCAGGCCAAGCAGCTTAGTGATGTCGAGCAGCGTCGTGTCGGGCGTGGTGGTGAACACCTCCCTGCCCTTCTGTTTCAGAATTGCAGCGACGTTCATACGCGTTTCCTCCAGTCCGGGAGCTTCCGTCCCGTGACTGCGACATTCTGTCCTGGAGTTGCGACGGGCGCAAGGGACACCACGGACGGGCAGAGTTCCACGCGTCGAGAGCATCAGGCGTCGCGTCGGAAAAGGCTATGCGTAAACAAACCGCTAGCGCCACGTCGTAATACAGCGCCGATGTTTCGGTCTAGGCGATCCCAGGTTCTTCAGCCGGCTCAGGGCCGCCTTTGTCGAACAGGCCGAAGGTCAGCAAACCGCACAGGAAGCCGCCGATATGCGCTTCCCACGCGATCCCGCCCTCCTGGCCCGCGATTCTGACCGCGCTCAGGCCGAAATAAGCGTTGATCGCCACCCACACCACGAGGAACACCAGGATGCGGTGATCCCGCCACGTGTCCTTGAGGCTCATCAGTGGCGCGCCGATGAAGTCCGGTTGCCGTCGCCCCGTGGTCGGCTTAACCTTGAAGATAAATCTGAGTGCTCCGGCCATCTGCCCTGAGATCGCCGCCGAGGCGCCTACCACTGGCGCCATGTCGCCGAAATGGAAGGCGAGATGGGTGAACGCGCCGGCCACGCCGCACAGCATTGAGAACACGACGAATTTGCCATTGCCCACGCGGCGCGCCACCGCGCTGCCGAACGCGAGCATCCACAGCACGTTCACCAAAAGATGCACCCATCCCGCGTGCACCACCACGTAGGTGACGAACGAGGTGATGCAGGTGAGATAGCCGCCCGGCAGCTGGAGCGCCGCCCCGCTGTACCGTGCCGGGATGAAGGCAAGCGTGAGCAGAAGGGTCAGATCGACATCGTCGGGCAGGAGGCCCCTCACGAGCTGGATCGCCGCCATCAGCGCGGCGGCCAAGATGACGCCTCTTGGCACATTAAGAATAGGCTCAGTCGCAGCCATGCGACGCGCGCTCCTGACTGACGACCTCGCGGGCCGCACGCAGCAACCATAATGAGGTGCAAAGCGGGGGCTCGCACCCGTGAAGCGCGCCGCTGGCGCACTCCCTGCTTAGTTGGTCCGCGAGCATGGAAAGCTCAACCTTTATGCCAAAGCGGGATGTTTACCTTGGCTTGCCGGAAGGATGGGCGTGGACCTGGAGTACGTGTAGCGTTTTCGGACAGGTGGGTTATGCGGCAGCCAGCATGTAAGCAGCTTTACGCGTATTGGGATCGCATACGCAATGGCCGTGCTGCGCCGCGCCGCTTCGAGATCGAGCCAGCCCGCATCCCGACCCTGCTGCCCGACGGGCCACCGGCAGAGGCCCCGCGCGAGAGCGCCGAGATCGTGCTCTGTCGGCGGCGCTTCCGCGTGCTTGAGGGCGGCCTCAACGAGGGCCGCGACTGATTGCCTGAAACGACGTATACTGATAAATATCGTTTTGGTGCTCAGGTTTAGACGTCTTTAACCGAACCGCCCCTAGCCTACCGGCTAAGGTCATTCTCGGGCGCATGCCCGTGGCCGCGTCGCGCGCCATCACGACCAGGGCGTCGCCGTGAGTTTCATCGATCTTCAGGATCCTGACAGCATCGCCAGATAGTTCGGCTAGCGGCGCCTAGCCGCACTCCCCCTGCGCCGACGATTACCTCCTCGCCGAGCATGTCTGTGCGATAAGCCTGAATTTCCGCCAAAAACACGATTTGTTCTCAAGTTCTCTAAAATTTTAAGGATCGGGAGAACATCGCGCTAACTCTATGATCTTCAGGTTTCAGTAGTTCTCACTAAAAAACCACTACCAATACTGCTCTAAAACGCAGGTTGGTTTTATCGGGATGTCAAAAGCTCTCTGCCATAGTCCTCCCCAATAAAAGGGGGGCACAATGAAACAGTTTATCCTAGGGTCGGCCTTTTTGATGTTCATCTGGTCTTTGCCAGCCTACGTAACGAACGATCATGCCATCAGCGTTGCTGCGCCGAAGATCGAACCACAGAAAATCGCCTACATGCAGTCATTCGGCGACACCCTGCCTCCTATCGGCTACGTGACCTTTTGCCGGGAGCATCGGGCCGAATGCCAGCCAGAGCGCAAATTTGCAGATCGCGTTCAGATGACGGACGCGAAATTCCGCGAGCTCGATCAGGTGAATACGGCGGTCAATACCTCGATCCAGCCGGTGACCGATCTCGAGTTGTACGGCAAGGTCGAGGTGTGGACCTATCCGACCAACAAGAAGGGCGATTGCGAGGATTACGTCCTACTCAAGCGCCGCATTCTGATGGAGCGCGGTTGGCCCGAGAGCACCCTTCTGATCACCGTCGTGCGCGACGAGGACAACGAAGGTCACGCGGTCTTAACCGTGCGCACTGACAAGGGCGACTTCGTTCTCGACAACAAGCGCCGCGACATCGTGCGCTTCGCCGACACGCCCTACACCTACATTAAGCGGCAGTCCGAGCGTAATCCGCTCGTGTGGATCTCGCTCCTGCCGCCCGACAGCGCGCCCCAGACCACGGTGTCAGCTTCCAACAGCCATTAGGGAGTTTTCGACCTCACGTCCCTCGTTCGGGGACACGACATAAGGCCCGGTGAACATCCCCCACCCATCCCCGACCCAACCGGGCCTTTACTTGAGCCGGTCTCGCAAGAGGCCGGCTCCTTTTTTTCGAAGGACGTTCGCCTAAGGGAGCCGAGCAGATAGAGCATCAGCGCGCCGTAGAACAGGCCCACACCGCAGCGATCACGGCCGAGAAGCCGAACCAGATCTTTGGCCGCCCTGGATCTTCAGACCCCGCCAAGCGTTCCGCATCAGATGGCAGACCCGCTATCACGCGCAGCAGCACGCCGGTCAGCGAATCCAGAATCGACTTCGGCTCGATCGAGGAGCGCATCAGCTCGCCGGACACGAGCTTGACGAAGCTCGCCAGTAATAGCTTCCCAGTGGCTATCTGTCCTTCATGGCAGGTGGCTTACGACGAGCTCCACCAGATATTGCGGCATTGGCGCGCGCCACGCTGGCGTGACCGCGCCTTCTGCCGGACGCGGGCTGGTCTTGAGCCGGACGGGACGCAGACCCGCGTGTGGTTGGCGACAAGGATGGGACGAAGATAGTTGATGACGCATTCTGGTGGGGAGTGAACTGCGCGGGGTGGTCTGAGACGCCATTAGAAACGGTTAGCAGGGCGGAGCAGCCTACTATCACTGATGCGCACGGCCCCACACCACTGCAAGGTGACGACTATCCGCTTACCTATGACGCCGATGGTTATCAGAGCTGCCGGCCTGTCTCGATCGCCGGCCGTGGTCTCCGTTGGCGAAGGCCGCATAAGCATTCTTTTCTTGGCCAGGCGAAAACCCGGAAAAGGTACCGGGAAACCCGAACCTATACGGGCCAGTCGCAGTTGGCGGCGGAGGGGAGAAAGCCAACCAGGAACCTCAACTCAGCCCCATCTCTCATTGGGTCCCATATTCAAATAACGATGCTGGGTCCCATCCAGCCAATGGGTCCCATCTACGGAGGCTGCTTCCTCACCTAGCCCGGCTTTAGATGTTCACCCCGAGCTTCGGCAGGAGCCACAGAGTCACGAGGTAGAGGACGAACGTCATTGCGCAAGAGGCGCCGAGCGCGAGCCAAAACGACAAGCCATGCCTGAGCAGCACCGGCAGCATCAGGAACAACGGTAGGGTCGGCAAGACCAGCCAGAATGTCCCTTCGGATAGCGCGGCTATTCTCTGGCTGTCGCCCGTGTCTCGCCAAAGCCAAATCATCGCGAGGATCGAGAGCAGCGGCAGGGACAGGATCAGCGAGCCGTAGGTCGGACTTCGTTTCGCCGCCTCGGAAGCCGCCGCCACAATGACGCCGGACAACAGCGCCTTGAAGACTGGATAGAACATCATGAATCCCCGCGCGGAAATCCTATCTACGCCAAGCCCGGCCGCTCGCATCTGTCTGTCGCCACGGCTTGACCGACAACAGCGTGCCTCCACACTCAGCGCGGCGGAGCCGGCGCGCCAGTGCATCGAGCGTGAGCCCCATCGAGATTTTCGGAAGCTGGTCGACTGGCCGGAGACAGATCACGCGGCAGCGCGGGCAATTGGCCTCGACGTGCGTGTAGCCCTCGGCTGCGAACTCCTCGAGGGTGGCGTGAAGGGGGTCCACGCAACCCTACTTCTTCTTGTTCTTTCCCTCTTTGCATTCTGGCGCCGCTGCTTTAGCTGCCTTCGCCTCCTCGGCCGTAGCGTAGCCTGCCGTCCCGATCAGCTTGTTTTCTCCATCGTCCTTTTTGTTTGAGATCTTGCAGTTTCCCTTCTCGTTTTGCACGACGAAAAACTCCTCGGCCGCGAGAGCGGGACAAACGAGGAGGGCCATAAAACCGGCCACAACAAGAGAGATTTTCATGGGTGGTTCTCCTTGAACGCGACTTCCCATCATCGCAGAAAAAACGATCCAGCGCGAGACCGGTCACGAAACGCGAAAAGGGTCCCGGCCGAAGCCGACGCCCCTCATTTCAATGCCGTTAACGATTGTTTCAACAGCTAGGCAGCATCTTCGGGAACCACATGATTCCGGTGCCGGGAACTTCGATGCTTCACTCAGTTTTCGTCGGGCTTGCGGTACTGTTGGGCTTGAATGTTGCGGCTGTCATCGTCTTAGCAGTCACCTTTATCCATGACCTAAGTCGAGCCTGGGAGCTGTAGAGCAAACCGCCTCGGTCTGCGCGAGACCTCTCAAGAAAAACCCCGGCCTGAGTGACCTCACCTGAGTTGGCTAAGAGACCCGGAACGGCCGCGGCGAGTGTTCCGCTCACCTTTGAACGAGGTTGCTCTGACAGCAAAGACATGGACCGAAGCTTTCACCAATTCGGTATCCTCGTTGCCTCAATCGTGATGGCAATTGGGCTCACACTTATCGCTGGCGCCGCGATATTTAGGCTAGACCTCATGGAGACACTTGCCGATCGCGAACTTGCGCTCGCCTTGGGCGGCGCATTAGTAGTTCTCGGCATTTTCAGCATCGCGTCCTATTGCGTGGTTCGCGCCATAGAATGGGCAAACCGACGCTGACGGAAAGAGAAAAGGCGCCAGGAGATATCGCGAGGCGGCGTGAAGCGGAGGTCCTTTCTAGACGGTCTCACAACCCTCACCTGAGTTTCCTTTTAAAGTCCCGCGCGGCGGCGAAGGGCGTCGTTCAACGATCATCGCTCGACCATAATTTACAATCGGCCGATCGGCGCCCCATTGGTGCCATCCTTGGCAACTCTTCTTCTAAGATCGATTCGCGCGCGGTGGTTACGGGGGAACTGGTACCTAAATCGGGTGCCTAGAAAAGTGAAGGAAAGCCCGGCCATGTGAGGCCGGGCTTTTTTGTGGACCGTCCAAAAAGAAAACCCCGGACGGGGGGCGCCGGGGCTTTCGGGAAGTTCCGGTTGGGGGACCGGGCTAGGGCGACGAGGGGAGCATCGCCCGCCCCCAAGACATAGGCGCCTCGGCATTTATTTTCCAGACATCTCCGTGCGACTATTCTTCCTAAATTTCTGTGCGGTGATCCCTTGAAATCCAGGGCATTAGTCACCTCACTCCAAGCCCACGAAAAAGCACCGGCGAGTGACCGGGGCTGCCTATGCCGCTCTCGCTTGACGTTGTAAGCATCGTCCGCTGATTGCGGCACTGGTGCTCGACCGGTCGCCAAATGTCGCCAAATAATGACCGCACATCGCCATCTTCCCTACATAGCTGACGAAGCCCACCTCTAAGCCGGTTCGCTTCTGCGGCATGTCCGCGGCAACCCACCCCAAGATTGGTGCCGCGAGAGGCAGGCTATTTTGACGCTAACCTCGGTGGCAGTCATGGAAGCCGCGCCTCCTATCGAGGCGAGCGCGATTCCCGCAGGAACAGCGGCAGCTACGCTAAGAGCTCGGCGACGATTGATAGATTTCGGACATTGCGTCCTCCGTCTGGTGTTACCTCTAGGGTTACCTACGGAGGGTATCTCAGTCTGCAAAACGGCTATGAATAAGGCTTTGTGCCGCTTCGGCCCAAAAGGAGTAGTTAACGTCCGTGCCGCGTTAGCAAGGCCCGCCAATCCCTACTCTTTGAGGTCGTAGTCGAGGATCGCCATTTGGAACTGGTAGGCAGTCTCGCCCTCATCGTCGTCGCGAAAGATGACGCCGATGAACTCATCGCCGACAAACACCTCGGCTGAGTCCTCCTTGCGCGGCCTCTGCTTCACCTCGATCACAGGGAGGCGGAAAATCTTCTTGAGGTAGCGCTCGAGCTTTATGATCTCGTCCCGTGTCACCGTTCCTCCAATCGGACTACGCTCGCGCGGCCTATTTGCAGCCGCAGTCCTCGTCATCAATCATCTGGTCCATGGCGAGCGCCGGCTCCTCGCAGCCTGAAGAGCCGATCTCCCGGGCCGGCACGCCGGCGACGGTACGTCGCGGCGGCACGTCGGTTAGCACCACGCTTCCCGCCGCCACGCGCGCGCAATCGCCGATGGTGATATTGCCGAGGATCTTTGCCCCCGCCCCCATCATTACCCCGCGCCCGATCTTCGGGTGGCGGTTGCCCCGCTCGTTTCCGGTGCCGCCGAGCGTCACGCCGTGCAGCATCGAGCAATTGTCGCCGATCACGGCGGTCTCGCCGATGACGATGCCGGTCGCGTGGTCGAACATGATCCCCTTGCCGATCACTGCGGCAGGGTGGATATCGACCTGCAGGAAGCGCGAGGTAAGGCTCTGGAGATAAAGGGCGAAGTCCTTGCGTCCGGCCTTCCAAAGTGCGTGCGCGATGCGGTAGGTCTCGAGTGAATGGAAGCCCTTGTAATAGAGCAACGGCTCGATCAGGCGGCTGCAAGCGGGATCACGCTTCGCGACCGCCATCAGGTCGGCACGGAATGCATCGCCGAGCTGAGGCTCGCTTTCGAGCACCTCGTGGAACATCTTGTGCAGCAGACCAGAGTCGAGCGCGGCATGCTGAAGACGCCGCGCGAGGCGGTGGCAGACCGCGTCCTCGAGACGCTTGTGGTCCAATACCGTCGCATAGATGAAACCGCCAAGCGCAGGCTCTGCCGCGCTGATCTCATCGGCCTCGCGCCTGACTTGGCTCCAGACCGGGTCGTAGCTCTTGATTTCGCGCTCTGCGGTAGCGAATGGCTTTTGCATCGCATCCTCCACTGACTTCCCGCTCACGGGGAATTTTCAGGATCACTAGCACGGCGTTTAAGGCCGCTGGGTTAAAAAGTCGAGCACGCCCTGCCTGAAGGCGGCATCTCCGACCGCCCGCATATGCTCGCGACCCTTGATGTCCAGAAATTGGGCATGGGCGATCAGGGATGCCAGCGCGGCGCCGGAGCCGGCGATCACGTCGTTGCTGCCGACGGCGATGAGCGTCGGCACCTCTATGGTGGCGAGCTGTTCCGGGGTGATCTTTTCGCGCGGACCCCTCATGCAGGCGGCGAGCGCCTTCAAATCGCTTCGGGTGGATTCCGCGAAGGCCCTGAAGGTCCGCGCCGTGTTGTTGGTCACGTCCTCCATGCGCGGAGCTTCGAGCGCCCTGGCGATCGGGCCGCTGCCAACCATGCCCCGCACCATGTTGATTCCGAGACCGCCGATAATAAGGCTGCGCACACGCTTAGGGTGGGCGAGCGCGAAGAAGGTGGCGATCCGCGCGCCCATCGAATAGCCCATCACATCGGCCCGCGCGATGCCGAGATGATCGAGCAGCCGCCGCCCGTCCTCTGCCATCGACGGCGCACCGTACGCGTTGGGATCGTAGAGTTTGCCGCTCCGTCCATGCCCCCGATTGTCATAAGCGATCACCCGGCGCCCCGCGGCGACGAGTGTTCGCATCCAACCCGGGTCGATCCAGTTGGCGACCAGGTTCGAGGCAAAGCCGTGGATCAACAGGATGGGCTCGCCCTCCCCCTCGTCGAGATAGGCGATCTCGATGCCGTCTGAGGTGAAGCTGTTCATTCCGCTCTACCGCTTTGCCTCAAGGCTCACTATGCTGCGCGCCAATCGAAAAGGGCTCACAACGGCAAGGTCATGGCGCAAACCAAGGTGCCACATCTCGTGAACGATAAGGGCGTCGACCGGATCAAGATCGGCGTCAAGGAGTTCCAATGCATGGGCGCGGCGCCGCCTTACGATCACCCCCACGTCTATCTCGACATGGGGCATGAAGCCCAGATCGTCTGCCCCTATTGCTCCACCCTGTTCGTCCATGACGGCGCGCTCGACGCCGGCGAGAGCGACCCGCCGTCCTGCGTCTATGTTGCGACCTCCCCGCCGGGCGCGCCTGCTGCCTGAGCACCCCCGATGGCGAAAAGCGGCGACTCAAAGAGCCAGGTCCTGATCGCCGGGGGAGGCATTGGCGGGCTTTCCACTGGGCTTGCGCTGGCAAGGCAAGGCCTCGCCGCCACGGTGCTTGAGCGCTCGACTTTCACTGAGGAGAGCGGCGCCGGCATCCAGCTCGGACCAAACGCGACCAGGCTGCTGGCTCATCTCGGCGTGCTCGAGGCGATCGAATGCGTCGCGTTCAAACCGTCGGCGATCTGGCTGTTCGACGGCCTCTCCGGCAAGCGCCTCGCAGCGATCCCCCTCGGCGCTCATTCCGAGAATCGCTATCGCGCGCCCTATCTCACCCTCCACCGCGCCGACCTCCAAGCTGCTCTGCACGCGGCGTGCAGCGAAGCGAAGAAAGTGACACTCAAGCCGCGCTTCGAGGTGGGGGGGATCACGCAGACCGGAGCATCGGTGCGCGCGACGTCCACGGACGGAGGCGTGGCCGAAGGCCCCGCGCTGATCGCCGCCGATGGCGTCTGGTCCGAAGTCCGTAAGACCGTCGCGCCGAATGCGCGCCTCATCTTCGCCGGCGCTACCGCATGGCGCACGCTCGTCCCGCGCGTCGGCCTCGGTCATCCGTTCGCCGCGCCGGTCGTCGGCGTATGGCTCGCGCCCAACGCTCATCTCGTCCATTACCCGGTGCGCGCCGGCAGCGACCTCAACGTCGTCGCCATCATTGAAGGCGGCGCCGACGCGCGTGGCTGGAACGAGACGGGCGATGCAGCAGCTTTGCGTTCAGCCTTCACGCATTGGTGCAAGGATTCGAAATCGCTGCTGGAAGCGGACGCGAGCTGGCGCTGCTGGTCGCTCTATCGCCTCGCCGGCTTGAACGGCTGGTCGGGCGGCAGGATCGCTCTCCTCGGCGATGCAGCTCATCCTGTTCTTCCCTATCTCGCGCAAGGCGCCGCCCTCGCCATCGAGGACGCCGTCGTGATCGCCGAAACGCTTGCCGAATGCGGCGGCGACGCCTTGACCGCTTTCCCGCTTTACGCCGCCAGACGCGAGGCCCGCGCGAAGACAGTGGCGCAAAAGTCGGAGCGCTACGGCAAGCGCTACCATCTCTCGGGCGCGATGCGGGTCGCCCGTAACCTCGTGCTGCACTCTCAGTCGAGCGGCCAATTGCTCGGTGGGCTCGATTGGCTCTATGGCGAGCCCGGCAGCAAGCGCTTCGGCAAGAATTGAGCCGCCAATGCGATTGCATTTCGCATCAGTCGGGCCACGCAAGGCTCTGACTAGACTCAGAAATCGCCGCCGACGAAAATGCCGCCGCCTCTGGGTCACGAGGCGGCAGCACGGCAAAGATTACAGCGGCGACGGCGCTACTGAGCCAGAGTACTGCGCCGTTTCGAGATGCTGCTTGATGACGGGGAGCGTCTTAGCAGCCAATGCCTTCAACGTCGCGTTGTCGCCCTTTTGCGTATATTTCTCGAACAGCTCCTCGGCCCTCTCATGCGCGCCGACCTGCTGCTTGGCATAGGTCTTGTCGAAATCGTTCTCATGCGCCGCGTTCAGATCGTCGATCATGCGCTGATGCTTCTCGTCGAGCGCGGCAGGCAGCTGAACGTCGATCTTGTCGCTCTAGACGATACCCTTGAGTTCGGCGGTGGTCTGCGAGTGCGCCTCGACCATGTGCTGGCCAAACTGCTTGACGGCGTCTGACTTGCCCTTGGTTGCGGCGATCTTGCCGGCCTCGACCTCATTACACGTCGCTCATTGCCGCCTTCTGCACGAATTCCGGCGTGCTCGGCGCTCCGCAGGCGGCAAGGGCGAGCGGCAGCAGCATCGCCAAAACGGCAATGGGAAACGTCTCATGATGCGTACTCCGAATTGGCGGCTGGCGGCGGCCCGGTCGGCCTACTGCAAGGAAAAGCCCGGAGACCGCATCAAAGTTTCCGAACTGACCATTCCTCGCCTCCGAGTTCGAGCTAATGCCCGGTCGGATACCCTCTGCGGCTCGCCTCGTAAAGGAACCACACGCGCCGCTCGGCCTGATCGATCCAAACTTCGATGAGGCTCGTGGTGGCGACGTCGTTCTCCTCGTCGCACAGATCATGCACCTCGCGCATGCTAGCGATCAGCGCCTGGTTGTCGGATCGGAGCTCTGCCAGCATGTCGAGCGGATCGACATAGTCGGCGTCGTTGTCGGGGATGCGCTGCAGCCTCGCGATATTGCCGATGGAGTGTATCGTGGTGCCGCCCACCTTACGCACCCGCTCGGCGATGTCGTCGGTTATGGCGAAGATCTGGTCGGCCTGCTCGTCGAGCAGGAGATGATAGTCACGGAAATGCGGCCCGCTGACATGCCAGTGGAAATTCTTGGTCTTGAGATAGAGCGCGAACACATCGGCGAGCAGCGCGTTCAGAGCACCGGTGATATCGCGGCCCGCATTGTCACCGAGATCGGTCGGCGTGGTCAGCGGCGCCTTGCGGCGCTTCTTGACGCTCGTATCCTTGCTCATTGGAGGCTCCTTGCGGGGATGGGTGGGATTACAGCCCTTATATGGGCGCCGCATTGCGAGACTACTTAGTGAAGGCGCAAAATTTCTGCTTTATTCCCTGCGGCAATGTGCGCCCGTTTCTGGTTCAGATCAGACTAGGATCGCCGGCACTTCGGCAGAAAGCGCTACGTGACGCAGCCCACTTTGGATATCTTCTTGGTGAAAGGCACCAGCAAGAGTTTGAGGAGTGCGTAATGTTCATTGCCATGAACCGGTTCAAGGTGAAAACGGGATCGGAGCACGATTTCGAGCAGGTCTGGCTCAAGCGCGACAGCCATCTCGATCGAGTCCCGGGCTTCATCGAGTTTCACCTGCTGAAGGGCCCCGAGCAGGACGGGTACGTGCTCTACGCCTCGCATACGAAATGGCGCTCTGAGGCCGATTTCCTCGCCTGGACGCAGTCGGAAGCGTTCCGCAAAGCCCATGCCAGTGCCGGCGGCAACAAGCAGCTCTATCTCGGCCATCCCGAATTCGAAGGCTTCACCTCGCTGCAAAAGGTGAAGGCCAAAGGCGCCGAGACCATCGCCGCCGAATAGGGTTGCAGTCGCCTTGAACGCCCCGCGATCGGACCTGGTCCGGATCATCATGACCCAGTTCGACGAGAAGGCAGCGCGCTCCGCGCCTGCGGTCAGTTCACCCTGACGACCTGGACGAGATTGTCGGAGAAGGTCGGAGCGTGGCCGAGCCCGCAGAACTCGGCCGAGGAGATCGAGTTCACCGAGCCGTCCGAGCGGTTCAAGCTTCGCCAATAGCCGAGCGTTGCCACGATCACGCCATCGCCGACATCGTCAGTGACTCGCGCGAGCCCCTCGAAATCGCCGCGGTCATTGTAGACCCGCACCGGATCGCCCTCGCGAATGCTGCGCTCGGCCGCGTCCTTGGGGCTGATCAAGACAAATTGCTCGCCCTGACCTTTGATCTTGTGCGGCTCGTTGGCGTAGCATGAATTGAGGAATCCGTGGCTCTTCGGCGAGATGACGTTGAGCGGAAAGCGCTTGGCGAGGCCCGGATTGCTGGCGGGGCTCTCGCGCGGCGCGACATAGCCCGGCAGCGGATCGACGTCCTCGCCCGATTGCATCTCGCCATACATCATGCGGAACGGCGGCGCGACGAAGTTCTTGGCGCCGTTCAGCAGGAACTCGACTTTGCCTGAGGGGGTCGGGAACTTGCCTTCCGCATGCGGCAGCCGATCGTCAGGCGTACCGACGGCGAGATGGAAATAGCCGTGACGTCGGAAATATTCCATATCGACGCCGGCCATCTGCGGCGCGTCCCATTGGAGATAATGCTCGGCGAGCTCCATGTCGCCCATCTTGAATTGCGGATCGTCGAAGCCGAATGCGCTCGCCAGCAGCCGGAAGATCGCGGCGTTGGACTTGGCCTCGCCACGCGGCTCGATCGCCTTTTCGTTGAGCGTGAGATAGAAATGCCCCCACGAAAACATCATGTCGTCGTGCTCGCCCGCCATCGTCGCGGGGAGGACGATGTCGGCATAGGCCGCCGTGTCCGTGACGAAATGCTCCGCCGTGACGAAGAACAGGTCCTCGCGGCTCAAGCCTTGCACGATCTTGTTTGTCTCGGGCGCCTGGCTGACCGGATTGGTGTTGTAGATGTAGAGTCCCATGATCGGCGGATCGAGCTTCATGTCGCCGACCAGGGCGCGGCCGAGCTGGAGATTGTTGACGACGCGCGTGCCCGGCCGGATGAAATCGGGCCGCGACACGCGCGGCCAATCGACCGGGAATTCCCAGAGCGGCATCTGCAACAGCCCGCCGCCCACATGGCGCCATGAGCCGGTCAGCGCCGGGACCGCGCACACCGCGCGGATTGTCTGCCCGCCGCCGGCGTGACGCTCCAGCGCGACACCCATCCTGATGACCGAGGGCTGGATGCTGGCGAATTCGCGCGCGAACTTGGCGATATCTTCTGCGGGCACCCCGGTGATGCGTTCCACATAGCCCGGCCTGAAATCGGCGGCGCGTTGGGCGAGCTCGGGGAAGCCTACCGTGTGCTTGTCCACCCATTCCTGGTCGACATGGCCGCCCTCGATGAGCGCGGCAATGATGCCCATAGCCAGCGCACCGTCGGTGCCGGGCTTCGGCATGATGTGCCAATCGGCCTGCTTCGCGGTGCGCGAGCGGTAGCTGTCGATCACCACGACCTTAGCGCCGCGCTTCTGCGCTTCAAGAACGAAAGGCCAGTGATGCAGGTTGGTCGAGATGGAGTTGCACGCCCAGATCACGATATAGCGCGAATGGACGAAGCTCTCAGGGTCGACGCCGCCGGTCGGGCCGACGGTCAAGAGCCATGCGGTCGATGAACCCGACGCGCAGAACGTCTTCTCGTTCACCGTAGTGCCGAGCTTGTTGAAGAAAGCATCGCCCGCCGTCAGCCCTTGCACCAGGCCTTCATTGCCGAGATAGGAGTAGGGCATGATCGCCTGGCTGCCGTAGCGCGCGATGATCTCGCTCCAGCGCGTCACGATCTCGCCGATCGCCTCGTCCCAAGAGATGCGCGCGTACTGACGCGAGCCTTTCGGTCCCACGCGGCGTAAGGGATAAAGCACGCGGTCGGGGTTGTAGTGGTGGTCGTGATAGTCTTTGAGCTTCACGCAGAGGCCGCCCCGCGTCATCGGGTGTTCCTTGTTGCCCCTGACCTCGACGAGCTTGCCGTCCTCGACCTCGTAGATCATGGCGCAAGTGTCCGGACAGTCATGCGGACACCCGCCAAAAAACGTCGTGCGCTTTGGCTGCTCGTTCATCGATTTCAATTCCTTCGCTCGCGCTTCCTCGCCCTCTGATGGGGCTGACCTGGATCAGCCTACGAAGCGGGACACGGCTTGTCGATTGGGATTTCCAATTCGGCGATAGGGAAAGTCGGATGCTTGACGAAGCTCTCTTGCAAATGCTGGTGACGCCAAGGTCCGCAGCCCGGTCGCGGGGGACAGCCGACGGGGTGGGGTAACGGCCGGCGCGGCGGCTCGGCGCCAGATGGGGCCGCACATGGGGCAGCGGACTTTTTGGCCCCAAGCTTTAACAGCCCTCAGCCGAGGACCCAATGGGGGAAGCACAACGCGAACAAGACGGTCATTGGCCGGTCTCTTCACCCACTTCAATATCCCTCAATAAGAAACTGAAGCGGGTTGGCTGGACGCGTTCCGACCTCATCAAGGGGGTATTTCACATGCGTACTCTAGTTTTGGGGCTTAGTGCCCTTGCCTCTACGGTCGTGGAGAGGAAACCAATCCAGGAACCTATCGCTCCCATCCTGTTCATTGCCCAAGCGAGCGGCTTCATCTAGGCGCGGAGGCGTTCAGTTATCCCCCGCCTTCTAGGGCACAAATCATTGTTATAGGCGTTACACTTTGGGCACTGCCGACGGAGATCAGGACAATGGAGCAAAACTCACCGTCCCCCTATCCGCGTGCCCTAATTGTCGAAGACGAGACCATGATCGCCTTGGGCCTAGAAGCGCACTTGCGCGAGTTGGGGTTCCAAGCATGCGACTTAGCGGCAGATGGGCATCAGGCTCTCTCACATGCGGTAAGCAATCCACCGAATGTCGTCCTTATGGATGTAAATCTCGAAGGAAATCGCGAGGGGATTGAGGTGGCCCGGAAACTCCGAGAGACATGCGACGTGCCAATCGTCTTTGTCACCGGATGCACTGACAGCGAGACCATCCAACTGCTTCGCTCGGAAGTGCCCGGGGCACCAGTTCTCCCAAAGCCAATTTGGAACGACCGTCTTGCCGACGCCGTGGACGCCGTTATGAAGTTCCGCATGTGGTGAGGAGCAGCACCCGACTAGTGCCCATGCAGATGGCCCGCGGCGGGGAGCCTCTCCGACGGCAACAACGCAACACCGCAACGCTTATGGTCTGGGCACGGACAAGGCCCTTAAGCCGCCTAGGCCGTGTACTCATAAATCGAGATTGGTAAGCGGCGGTTGGTCCCTGTCCGCTTTGCCCCGAGAAGCCATAAACTGAACGAAAAACTCCGATGACGACTTCGAGCCGACCTCAATCAGCCGGTCGGTGGCTGCCAGTGTTAACCACCAATTGAGCGTCAAAGGCGCGCTTGTAGGCGGGCCGCGCTTCGCCGCGGGCCACATAGGCGGAGAGGTTCGGATATTCGTCCAGCATACCTGACGCTTTCAACCTGAGCAGCACCGACACCATCATCAGGTCGCCCGCGCTGAACGCGCCATCGAGCCAGTCGGCATCGCCAAGGCGACGGGAAAGTTGGCCCAGCCGGTTACGGACGCGATCCTCGACGAGAGGCATGCGTTGCGCGGCCCAGGACTTGTCGCCCTCAAGGAGCCTGGCGGTTGCGAGTTCAAGGATCGGCGGCTCCACCGTGCTGAGGCCGGCGAACATCCATGTGATCGCGCGCGCCCGGGCATTCGCATCGTCTGGCAACAGGCCCGCATGGCGCTCCGCGATATGGAACACGATCGCCCCCGTCTCGAACAAGCCGAGATCGCCTTCTTCGTAGGTCGGAATCTGCCCGAAAGGATGAAGCGCCAGATGTGCGGGTTCCTTCATCGCCCTGAACGAAACAAGACGAACCTCGTAAGGTTGGCCCACTTCTTCCAGCGCCCAGCGAACGCGCGTATCACGCGCCAGTCCCTTGCCGCCATCGGGTGACCGTTCAAAGGCGGTAATGGTGATAGTCATCGTGAGAACTCCTCCTTGGCCGGGAGAAAGCCTAGGCACGGACAAAGCTCTACAGCGATGACGTACCGAGCTACTGTGCCGAGACTTCTCAAAGGATGGAGTGAACCCCCAGCTTTAAAACTCCGACCGAGGAACCGAATGGGGGAAGTACAACGCGAGAAAGGTCCCCGGGGTGACTGTGCCGTCACCACCTCCCTTGCCGGTAAACCAGTCTGAGGATGAGCAGCAGAATAATCGCGCCGATGGTAGCGCCGATGATAGCGGGAACAAGTCCTGAGCCGAGGTGGATGCCCAAATGGGGTAGCAACCAACTCCCGATCAAAGCCCCGACAATGCCAATAGCAATGTCGGCTATCAGACCAAAGCCTGTCCCCTTCACGATTTGACCAGCGAGCCATCCCGCAATGAGACCGACCAACAAGATGATGAGTAAAGTTGCAGCCGACATGATGTCCCCCCTTCTCCTGCATACAGCACGTTGGACCAACGAATACATCGCTGCAAGTAGACGTTAGGCCGCAAAGTCACGGGGGTACGGCGAGGCAGTCGCCCGAACCGACGATCGGAACTTATGCCACCTCGTGATGTTAGCTCGATAATCAGAGCTTCCTCGAGAGGTACCGCTATGCCTAGAACTTTAGCTCCTACTATTGCGGGATGCGCAGCCGTCGCCACTCTCGTCCTCGCCGCGCCAAACCCTGCTACGGCTACAGTCGGGAGCACCGCAGCCCACCGCGTTGAAAGAGACGCCGGTATGGTTCAGCAAGTTCGCTATTGGAGGCGGGTCCATCCATACGGCTACGGCTACGGCTATGGCTATGGCTATCCCTCTTATGGCTATTATCGGCCCTACGGCTACTACCGTCCTTACGCCTATTACGGCGGACCTTATGGCTACACGGGCCTTACGCCTACGTTCAGCCTCCCTTTGGCCGAGATCGCCGGGGTGCTTCAGCTTGCTTGCACCTTGTCTGTGGTCGGCTTCGGTTCCTCGTCCGAGCATCGACCACCTGATCGCTGGTTCATTCCTACTCCTCCTGCTCGTACTCTGCTCTTGCGCAGACGCTTCCAGCCTCTCGACGGCACCTAGATACCCCAATAGCCAGGGACGCCGTAGTGCTCATGCGTCCTCGCCTCCCAATCCCGATCCTCCAATAAGTCATCACTGAACTGAGGCGCATCGCGCAACTGTTTCTCAACAATGCCCGTCCGATACCCGCCCAGATTAGTGTCGTATTTCAGTGCTGCCCAAGGGATTGGATAATGACTGTGGCCAAGTCCAAGGAAGCCGCCGAAGCTCATCACCGCGTAAACCACGCGACCGGAGACCTTGTCGATCAACAGGTGGTCAATCTCACCGATTGCCTCATCGCCAGCGCCATAGACATCCGTGCCTTGAACGTCCTCACTCGATATGAGCCGTCTGTCTGGGTGTGATGTTGCCTGTGCCATGACCATCCTCCAAGTTGCTTTGAGTTGTCAGATAACAAGGGTAAAGGGGGAACCGTTCCGAACCTGCGACGCTCACCCGGTCCTGCACAGCTTTTTCGCGTCGTCCGATTGACCCCTGCCTAGAACTCAGTGTGACGCTGACGGAGAACACCGAAAGGAGGTATGTGGAGGCGTCAATGGTCCAGGAATTTGGCGAGCAGATCAGCGCCTGTCTGGAAAGGGCCGATCAGTGCAGGGACGCTGCAGCCTCCGAAGCTGACGAGCGCGTCCGCCAACAACTGCTAGACCTGGAACAGAAGTGGCAACAGGTCGCCGAAAGCTATCAGCGTTTCGAGAGGCTCGAACGTCTCCTGCTCGATCGCTCTCTGCCGCCAGAGGTCGAGAAGCTGCCGAAGGACTTTCCCCCGGAATAGGGGTGGGTACTTCGACCACGAGAAGGTCTAGGCGCGGACGAAGCTGTTCACAGTGCCGAGACCCACAGAAAATGGAATGGACCACCCTAGCTCTGTGACCCCGGACCGAGGGACCCAATGGGGGACGGGCATACCGCTCCTGTGGTCAACCCTTGGTCAACGAGCAACATCGGCTCCGCTTTTGCTATGAAAATCCACACAACTGAGCCCTATAACCACCGGAACAAACAAAGTTTTCTATGGTGCGGACGCCGGGAGTCGAACCCGGACGGGGTTTCCCCCTCAGGATTTTAAGTCCTGTGTGTCTACCAGTTCCACCACGTCCGCTTGGGCGCCGAGCCTAGCCGAGGACGTGTGGAATCCTCTTAAGCCGGCAGCAGCGTCTTTTCGTCCTCTTTGGCGGCCATTTCCTCTTCGGTCCCTTCTTTTGCCGCCTCGGGGGTCGCCGATGCAACCCTTTCGGTAAGTAGTTTGCGTGTCTCCAGCATAGTTTGTGGTGGCGTCGCCTCGACCCGCGCCTGCGGCTCGACAATTGGAGCCTCGGTCAAGACGGTCCGCGCTGCTTCGGCCTCGGCAAATTCCTCTGGCGCCGACTTAATCTCGACCACCCTCACCGCGTCCAGCCCGCCTTCGAGGCTCGCCCTGAGCAGCAGGAACAGCGCAAGAGCGTTCAGCATATGCCAGGCGAAATGCGTGCCGAACTTGCGGCCCTCGATCACGATCTTCTCGCAGAGCGCCATGTCGAGCGTCCTGAGCGTGACCGAGACGGCGAGGATAGCCGCCGCCCATAACAGATAGGGCGCGGCGCGATGGCGCCTCTCCTCAAGCAGCAGCCCGACCACGATCAGCGCGGCGAGCGCCGGCAGATAGAACAGGCTGCCGTTCAGGCAGGGCTTTACGCCTTGCATATCGGCGCCGGGGATGCCGATGCCGCCGTCCCAGCATTTGACCTGCGCGGTGGCCGCCATCAAAGACGTGAAGCCGATCACCAGCAGCACCGTCCAACCTACCGGAACACCGAGGAAGCGGTTCATCGCGAAACCGAGATAGACCAGCATGAACAGGAAGATCGGCAGCACGTCGGCAAGCTCGGTCGCGCCGGTCGCATAGAGATGGAAAGCGAGGCTGCCGAGGCCGATGAGGAACACGAGCGAGATCAGCAAATAATGGTCGGCGCTTCGCTGCTCGCTGGGACGAAGCAGCAAGAGGCCAAGCCCGGCGAGCGCTGCAACCAGAAAGGCGCCGTTGCTCGCGGCGTTGATTGGCTCGGCGAGGAACGCCTCGCTCGTGCCGCGCTCGCAATAGAGGAAGACGTGCTCGCCCAGTGCCATGTCCTCTCCCCTTTCGAATTACTCTAAGGAAAGAGGCCTCCCCGCGCCGGCGATCGCTCGCCCGCATGGACGTCCTTCCCGCGCCTGTCCCCCTCTAGGCAGGGCCAATGCTTAACGCGAAACAAGGCCGTGAGTTGGGCGCGCGGCAATATAATCGTGGCCGCACAAGCCCTGCACGGCAAGGCAGCAGCCCCGCGATGAAACCGGAGCGAGCGTTTGCCGACGGCCAGGGCCGATTATTGGGGCGGAGAGCCTTCGTCTTGAGCAGGAGGCGCTCCCTCGTCGGGCGCAGCGCCGTCGTCGGGGACGGTGTCCTCCTCCATTGGCGGCTCCTCCTCGTCGTCGGCGGCAGGAAGGCCGAGGCTCGTGCGGCAGGCATCCTCGTAGCCTTCATTGGCGTTCATCAGATCGTCGAGCGTCGGGTAGCCTTCAGCATCGGCGTCGCTGATCTCGTCCTTGTGCATCTTGGTCAGCATCTCGAGGTCTTTTTGCGACGCCTTGTTCTCTTCGAGCTTGCCGGCGACGCATTCGCAAAACGCCTTGGGTGTGACCTTGCCGTCCTCGAAGCCCGGCTCGTCGGTGACGTTCTGATCGGTCGAGCAGGCGGCGACGAAGGCAGTAGTGTTGAGCTTGCCCGCTGCGGCCACTGCAGGCCTTGCCTGAAACTCGCTTGCGCCCGCCAACAGAAGGGCGGAGACGCCTAGCGCCGCGGTGTATGTGAGCCGATTATGCATGAACGTCCCTCCCACCGCGTCTTGCTGTTGCAACTTAGATGCTGCGACTTGGCATCAGCGGTTTGCGCCAAGCTAAGAAATGACTCTAACATTTGGGCGACAGTTGGAGCGGCTCATTTCACCGTTCCGACGCTAGGGAGCCATAGCCGCGCCAGGAAGGCAATGCGACGTGACGCAACGCCTCCCTTTGAGTTAAACAAGTTTAATTTTCAAAGACTTATCAGTAGGCGGCTCAGGACTTGGTGGCGAGCGGCGGCGCGAGCTTGATATGCAGCTCTTTCAATTGCTTCTGCGGCACCTCTGACGGCGCACCCATCAGCAAGTCCTCGGCCTGCTGGTTCATCGGGAACATCACCACCTGGCGCAGATTGTCCTCGCCGCATAGCAGCATGACAATGCGGTCAATGCCGGGCGCGATGCCGCCGTGGGGCGGCGCACCATACTGCAGCGCGCGCAGCATGCCTCCGAAGCGTTTCTCCAGCTCTTCCTTGGGGTAGCCGGCGATCGCGAACGCCTTCTCCATGATCTCAGGCTTGTGGTTCCTGATCGCGCCGGAGGAGAGTTCGATTCCGTTGCACACCACGTCATATTGATAGGCGAGGATGTCGAGCGGATCCTTGCCCTCGAGGGCTTCAAGCCCGCCTTGCGGCATGGAGAAGGGATTGTGCGAAAAGTCGATCCTCTCCTCCTCCTCGTTCCACTCATACATCGGGAAATCGACGATCCAGCAAAAGGCGAACTGGTCCTTCTTAGTAAGCTCGAGATCGTTGCCGATCTTGACCCTCGCTTGGCCGGCGAACGCCGCCATCTCGCCAGGGAGCCCGGCGACGAAGAACACCGCATCGCCGTCCTTCAGTCCGAGTTGTTGACGGATGGATTCCGTTCGCTCGGGGCCAATGTTTTTCGCTACCGGTCCGGCAGCCTCGATATAAGTCTCTGGGGTTTCGAGAGCCAAGGCGTCCTTAGTAGGCTCGCCCTCGACTTTCCACTCCTTGCCGAAGACCCGATTGATTAAATCGGCATCCAGTCCGACGCGCCCCTCTCGTTCGTGGATTGCTTGAACCCTGGCGAGCTTATTGATCCCGGCGTTGCGGTCAAATCGGGATTGCGCGTCTACTGTCTCCCTGCGCCAAATGATATAGCCGAGGCCCTTCTGCCCTTCAGCCTGCGCCCACGAATTCATGCGATCGCAGAAGGCGCGGCTGCCGCCACTCTTCGCCGGGACCGCCCAAACGCGGCAGTTCTGGTCCATCTCCAGCATACCGGCGAACACTTTGAAGCCCGAACCCCGGAAATGCTCGGTCACGTCTTTCATCTCGATCGGGTTGCGCAGGTCGGGCTTGTCGGTGCCGTATTTCCGCATCGACTCGGCATAGGGAATGCGCGGGAATTTCTGCGTCACGGGCTTGCCGCCGCCGAACTCCTCGAACAGCCCGCGCAGAATCGGCTCGACCGTGCTGAACACATCCTGCTGGGTAACGAAGCTCATCTCGAGATCAAGCTGATAGAACTCGCCGGGCGAGCGGTCGGCGCGCGCGTCCTCGTCGCGGAAGCAGGGCGCGATCTGGAAATAGCGGTCGAAGCCCGCGATCATGATCAGCTGCTTGAATTGTTGCGGCGCCTGCGGCAGGGCGTAGAACTTGCCGGGATGGACGCGCGAAGGCACGAGATAGTCGCGCGCTCCCTCTGGGCTCGATGCGGTCAGGATCGGCGTCTGGAATTCGAAGAAGCCCGCGTCGCGCATGCGCTTGCGAAGCGACCAGATGATGTCCTGCCGCTTCATGATATTAGCGTGCAGGCTTTCGCGCCTGAGATCGAGGAAGCGATATTTGAGCCGCGTCTCCTCCGGGTAGTCCGGCTCGCCGAATACCGGCAGCGGCAGCTCCTTGGCCTCCGATAGCACCTCGACGGCCTCGGCCTTGACCTCGACCTCGCCGGTCGGAAGGTTCGCGTTCAGCGTCTCGGCCGGACGCGCTACCACCTCGCCGTCGATGCGCACCACCCATTCCGGCTTAAGCGTCTCCGCCAGAGCGAAGGCCGGCGATTTCGGGTCCGCCACCACCTGGGTGATGCCGTAATGGTCGCGCAGATCGATGAACAGGAGCCCGCCATGGTCGCGCAGGCGATGCACCCAGCCCGACAAGCGAACGAACTTGCCGACGTCTGAACGGCGAAGCTCGCCGCAAGTGTGAGTGCGATAGTCGTGCATGGGAATCCGTTAAGGCTGAGCGAGCCGGTAAAGCACATGGCCGGCCTGAGGTGTCAAGCCGACCCATGCGAAGCAGCAGGCGGAGGAAGTGACGGCGTGGCTAGTCGCTCTTGGCCTTGGCATTCGGAGCGTTGACCTTGGCCCCGGCAGCGCCCAATGCTTCTGGCAGGTCTCCTGCACTCAACGGTCGTCGACTTTTGGGCTCAGCGCCGGCCGGCGTGGCGATCGGCAGACTGAGCAGCAAGCATGCGAAACACTCACTCACGAATGTCGTCTCATGAAACACCGAACCATGCGGCCCCTCCTCAGAAGTTTGGCCATGCATCGCAGGTACATGGCCGATGAGACGCTTCGACGCTCAAGGAACGAAGGCCGCGCCCGGCCCGTTTCTTCTGTGAGTAAAATAGAAGTGGATGCGACCCATGAACACCTTGCCACGAATATTAGCGCTGCTGACGGCCCTGACGCTTGGCGCAGCAACTCCGGCCTTCGCGGCCTCGCCCGCGGCGCCCGCCTCATCCAAAACAACGGCGCCGCAGGGCGAAGACCCGCCGGGCGCCGATAGCGGCGATCAGTCCGCGCCTCCGACCGTCGAGCACCAGGGCGTTATCGTGCCACCCCCGACGGGGGATCTGGGAATCCACACGCAAGTGCCTGATCCGAATGCCGGAACACCGGAAGAGGTAATCCCACCATCGTCAGCTAAGGGAGAGCCCCGCTAGAAACAGAGTCAATCAATCGGGAACAAGCTGACCATAGTCGCGTTTTCTTCGACAAGGGGCACGACGAGGGAAGAACACATGACCAAGATCGCGCACTCCCTACCTGTAAGGACTCGTTTACCACTTGCGGCTTGGGCCGTGGCGGCGCTCGTGACTCTCTTCTCGATCGCCTCATCGCTGCTGCATCTGTCGCCGGTCGTGCACGGCGTGCAGACCATCGAGCAAGCCATTCACGGCAAAGAGACCAAGACCGGTATGCTGGCCGCCGGATGAGCCTCGTCTCATCGCCTTCAGACCGGCCGTGAGCCGAGACCTCCAAGAACGCCAGGGCGATATAGCACGCTGTTTCCAACCGAATTCGGCCTGCGGCCCTTGGCCTTGCGACGCGGCTTGGGCTATATCCGCCCACCATGACCCTGATTTCGCGTACCGACGAACTCAAAGAGGCGTGCGAAAAGCTCGGGCGCGCTCCTTTCATCGCGGTCGACACCGAGTTCATGCGCGAGCAAACCTTTTGGCCGAAGCTCTGCCTCGTGCAGATCGCCGCCGATGGCATGGAGGTGTTGATCGACAGCCAGGCGCCGGACCTGGACCTTACTCCCTTGTTCGACCTCATGGTCAACGAGAAGGTCGTGAAGGTGTTTCACTCGGCGCGCCAAGACATTGAAATTGTCCATCATTTGGCAGGCGTGATCCCGCATCCGATCTTCGACACGCAAGTCGCCGCAATGGTGTGCGGTTTCGGCGAAGCGGTGAGCTATTCGATGCTGGTCAAGCGGCTGCTCAACCGCAATCTCGACAAGACCTCGCGCTTCACCGATTGGAGCCGCCGCCCCCTGTCCGAGCGCCAGCTCACTTATGCGCTCGGCGACGTGATTTATCTCCGCGACCTCTACCCCAAGCTCAAGGCCCAGCTCGATCAGTCCGAGCGCGCGAGCTGGCTCAACGAGGAGATGGCGGTGCTAACCGACCCGGCCACCTATGAGCTTCATCCCGAGCAGGCCTGGAAGCGGCTCAAGATGCGCATCAAGACGCCGAAGGCGCTTGCCGTGCTGATGGAGCTAGCTGCCTGGCGCGAGCGCGAGGCGCAAACCCAAGACGTGCCGCGCGCCCGCATCCTCAAGGACGAGGCGCTCTATGACATCGCCAGCCAAACGCCGCGCAGCCAAGAGGATCTCGGCTCGCTGCGCACGCTGCATAACGGCTTTGCCCGCTCCAGCCGCGGCCGCGCCGTGCTTGAGGCCGTCTCGCGCGGACTAGAGCGCGACCCAAAGACCATCCCGCCGATCGAGCGCGGCGAGCCGATGCCGCCAGAGGCGCAAGCCGTCGTCGATCTGTTGCGCGTGCTGCTGAAGGCGACCGCCGGACGCCATGGCGTGGCGCCGAAGCTGATCGCGACCAGTGACGAACTCGAGGAAGTCGCCCGTTCGGACGACATTGATGTCCCGGTGCTGCGCGGCTGGCGCAAGAAGCTATTCGGCGACGACGCGCTGGCGCTGAAGCGTGGCGAGCTTGCGCTTGCCATCAAGGACGGCGAGGTGACCGTTATCGGACCGGAGCTAGTCGCGACGAATGCGGCCGAACAGCCAAAGGGCAAGGCCTAGCAACAGGCTGACGATCATCACCGTGGTGACCGGCGCGTAGAGCACAACGCCGCCTCGGTCTATCACGAGGTCGCCCGGCAACCGGCCAACCAGGAAATGCACGCTGACAAAGGTCAGCGCCGCGACGACGATCAGGAACCCGATCAGCTTCACGCTAGCGCCCTCCGCCTCTGCGGCTCTCGATGCTGAGGCGGACCGTGTCGCGGACGTCTGCCGGCAAGTCTTCGAGTGCGGCGAGCACGACCATCAGCTCCGAACGCAGCCCGTGGATCTGGTCGATCAGGTTGAGCAGCACCGGCACGTCCTCCTCTGCGAAGCCGAGCTCGTCCTCGAGATTGCAGATCAGCGTCGCACGGGCCGCGTCCGCTTCCGAGAAGGCTTCCGCCGCTCGGTCGGCCGGCTTGATCAAGCCCTGCTGCACCCACACCCTGAGCCTAGTCACGCTCAGATGCTGGACCTTGGCGACGATGTCCCTCTCGCTCAGCATCAGGCCTGCTCCTTCAGCTTGCGTCTTGGATCGTAGGCATGGCTCGCGCGCCTTTTCTCGGCGAAGCTCTTGAGCTCGTCGTCGATCCGCTCCGGCATGAAGACGTTGAGCTTGACAAGCTGATCGCCCGCCCCGCTCTTCGACTTGATTCCGCGGCCTTTCAGTCGCAGCGTCTGGCCAGTGTTCGAACCAGGAGGCACGGTCGCGAATACGCGACCGCCGATGGTCGGCACCTCGACCTTGCCGCCGAGAACCGCCTCATCGAAGGTGATCGGCACCTCGACGACGATGTCGTCGCCCTCGCGCTTGAACAGAGAATGCGGCCTGACCGCGATCTCGACCAGCGCATCGCCGCTCTCGCCTTCTCCCATGCCGGGATGACCCTTGCCCTTGAGGCGAAGCACCTGGCCGTCACTGACGCCGGGCGGAATTGTCACGTCCAGCGTCGCGCCATCGGGGAGCGTGATGCGCGTCTTGGTGCCGTTTACGGCATCGAGGAAACCGACCTCGAGTCGGTATTGCGCGTCCTGTCCGCGCATCGAAAACCGTGCGCCACCGCCACCGCCGCGTCCCCCTGGTCCACCGCCCCGCCCGAACAAATCGCCGAACAGGTCGCTGAAGCCGCCAATGTCCTCGAAGCCCGCAGCCGAACGATAGCGCGCGCCGTCCTCACCGCCGGCATATTCGCGGTAATAGCGCTGCTGCGGCTTCTCCTGGCCGGACGCATCGATCTCGCCGCGGTCGAAGCGGCCGCGCTTCTCCTCGTCGCCGACGATGTCGTAGGCGGCGGTGATCGTCTTGAACTTCTCCTCGACCGCCTTATCGCCGGGGTTGAGGTCCGGGTGCAGCTTCTTGGCAAGCTTGCGATAGGCCTTGGTGATGTCGGCTTGCGACGCGGTCTTTGACACGCCGAGGACGGAGTAAGGATCTTGTGCCATCTAGCAATCGCGCTGGAGTGAAGCGAGGACCGGAGTCATTGCCCGGCTTGACCGGGCAATCCAGTAACCCCGGCCGGGGGAATAATGACGGTCAGTGGTTACTGGATTCCCGCTTTCGCGGGAATGACAAACTAACGGCAATCATTTGGGAGGTGGGTCTTCGTCAGGCAAGCCACGGCTCAGCTCGCGGCGAGCTGGAAAGCCGAGCCGACCCTGATTTCGGCCTCCCGGTCAAGCAGGCCGGCAAGCTCCTTGAATCGCCGCTCGACCCGCTCGCCCTCGAGGTTGGAAAAGGGCTCTGGCAGCGCCCACACCAGCCGGTTGCCCTCATAAGTGATGGGCGTGTTGGTCAGCACGCCGGGCATGGCGGCGGAGACCATATGGGCGGCGCGGAAGGCTGCGCCCAGGATGCGCGCCCGCTTCACCATGTCCTTGTCGACCAGCTCTATCAGTTTCTGGCTGAGTTCGTCCTTCACCAGCCCCTCGTTGCGGTAATAGACGGTGAGCGCGAGGAACGCGCGGCCGGAATGGTCGACGCCGACGAAATCGCCATGCGCGACGAGGTTCAGGCTCTGCGCGCCGCGATAGTCGGGATGCGCCCTCCAGCCGATATCGGACAGCAGGCAGGCCGCGTGACGGAGCCGCCGCTGCTCGGGCGTCTCGGTCGGACCCGGCGCGCGGAACAGGGCATCGGTCCAGAAGCAGAGCTCGTAGGCGCTGTCGAGCGAGCGCGAGCGGCTGCGGGCGAGGTCCTCACAGGCGGCGATCAGCGGGTCCCTGCGCTTCTCCTGCTCGCCGAGCAGGCTGTAGAGCAGGCCCTCGCGGATGCCGAACACCGACACCACCACGGTGCGCGGCTTCATCTGCTTGATCAGCCGCTCGAGCACGAGAGCGCCATAGGGAATCGTCTCGCGGCGAGCGCTCGATATGTCGCGGATGCCGGCGAGCGAGCTTTGCGACTGGTGATCGAGCAGCGCCGCGAATTTCAGAGCATCGTCGGCGTTGATGCGATAATTGTGCATGACGCTGAGCGGATAGTTGGTCTGCGTCATATGCAGCCTGGCGAGCGCCCGCCACGTCCCGCCGATCGCGTAGAAATCGCGGCCCCTGCCCTTCTCCAGCCAATCGACCTTGGCGATCTCGATATCGACGATGTCGCGCGCCTTTTTGAGGCTGCCGCCCGACGCATCGATCAGGCGCAAGCCGCCTAGCGGGAGCGTGACGGCGTCCGACAGACGGCCGCCCCTGATGTCGATCAGCTCCAGGCTGCCGCCGCCGAGATCGCCGGCGAAACCGTCGGCCGCGTGAATTCCCGACACGACGCCGAGCGCGGCAAGCTCGGCTTCCTTGGTGCCCGACAGCACGCTGATATTGCGATCGAGGATGCGCTCGGCCTGGGCGATGAAGTCGGGGCCGTTTTCGGCCTCGCGCGCCGCCGCCGTGGCGATGACCTCGACCTTGGTGACGGCGAGCTGGTCGATCAGGGCGCGAAAGCGGCGAAGCGCCCGCAGGGCCCGCTTGATCGCATCAGGCGCGAGCTTGCCGGTGGTGGCGAGGTTCCGCCCGAGACCGCACAGCACCTTCTCGTTGAACAGCGGCGCCGGCGCCCGGCCCATGTTCTCGTAGACGATGAGCCGAACCGAGTTCGAGCCGATGTCGACCACGGCCACCGGATTCGCATCGTTCTTTGCCAGCATGGGCTTTGACTTGCTGTGCTCAGCCGGTCTCGACCAAGCGCGTGAAGCGCGTCGGCATGTTCTCCGGCAGGGACGCGCCGCGGCCCGAGAGGCTGGGGTTGGTCATGAAATAGTCCTGCGCGCTGAAAGGCTCCTCGTCGTTGGCCGGGTAGATGCGCTCGGAGCTTCCGTCCGGCCCGACCCGCCAGCTCTGGAGGTTGTCTTTGAGGTTTGCCACCATGATCTGGTCCAGGATCTGCTCGTGCACCGTCGGGTTTTTGATCGGCACCATGGCCTCGACGCGACGGTCGAGGTTACGCGGCATCATGTCGGCTGAGCTGATATAGACCACCGCCTTCCGATTCGGAAGCCCGTGCCCAACGCCGAAGCAATAGATGCGGGAATGCTCAAGGAATCGGCCGACAATGCTCTTGACTTGAATGGTCTCAGACAGGCCCGGAACGCCTGGGCGCAAGCAGCAAATGCCGCGCACCACCAGGTCGATCTCGACCCCTGTCTGGCTCGCCTCGTAGAGCGCGTCGATGATCTCGGCATCGACCAGCGAGTTCATCTTCATCCAGATCGCCGCCGGGCGTCCGGCCTTGGCGTGGTACATCTCCTCGCGAATATGGTCGAGGATGCGCGCCTTGATGCCGTGCGGCGACACCGCCATGGCCTCGAGTTCGGCCGGCTCAGCATAGCCGGTCACGTAGTTGAATACGCGCGACACGTCTTGGCCGATGGTGCGGTCGGCGGTGAAGAACGACAGGTCGGTGTAGATCTTGGCGGTGACGGGATGGTAGTTGCCGGTTCCGGCGTGGCAGTAGGTAATCAGCTCGCCGCGCTCGCGGCGCACGATCAGGCTGAGCTTGGCGTGGGTCTTGAGCTCGATGAAGCCGTACACCACCTGGACGCCCGCGCTTTCGAGATCGCGCGCCCATTTGATGTTGGCCTCCTCGTCGAAGCGGGCCTTGAGCTCGACCACGGCGGTGACCGACTTGCCGGCTTCGGCTGCCTCCTTCAGCACCTCGATAATCGGCGAGGTCTTGCTGGTGCGGTAGAGCGTCCACTTGATTGCCACCACGTCAGGATCGGCGGCGGCCTGCTTCAGGAATTGCAGCACGACGTCGAACGACTCGTAAGGGTGATGGACGACGATGTCCTTCTTGCGGATCGCGGCGAAGCAATCGCCGTGGTGCTCGCGAATGCGCTCGGGGAAGCGGCTGACGAAGGGCTCGAATTTGAGCTCCGGACGATCCGAGACGATGAGCTGATTGATCGCCTCGAGCCCGATCAGACCTTTCTGCACGAAGCTCTCGCGCTCGGAGACCTTGAGCTCCTGCATCACGAAGCGCTGTAGCCGCGACGGCATGGTGGCCTCGATCTCGAGCCTGATCACCGAGCCGCGGCGGCGGCGCTTCAGCGCCGACTCGAACAGCCGCACCAGATCCTCAGCCTCCTCCTGAACCTCGATGTCACTGTCGCGCAGTACCCGGAACGCCCCTTGGCTCCGCACCCGGTAGCCCGGGAACAGTCGCGACACGAAGATGCCGACCACCGTCTCCAGCCTGATGAAGCGGATCGGCTCCTTGGCGTCGCCGCCTTCGCCTTTGCCCGGCAGGCGAATGAAGCGGCTAAGCTGCGGCGGGATCGGCATCAGAGCGTGCATGGCGCGCAGCGAGCCTTCGCGCACCAGCTCAAGCCCGAGGGTGAAGCCGAAATTGGGGATGAACGGAAAAGGATGAGCGGGATCGACGGCGATCGGCGTCAGAACCGGGAAGATGTGGCTCAAGAAGTGGTCCTCTAGCCACTCGCGCTCATGCTCCGAGAGCTGATCGGCGTGCAGCACGTGGATCCCGGCATCGGCGAGCAACGCGACCAGCGTCACCCAGCATTCCTGTTGCTCGGCAGTCAGTTCCGCCACGGCTCGGCCGATGCGGTCGAGCTGCTCGGCAGGGGTCAGCCCATCCTCGCTTGGCGTCTCGATGCCGCTCACCACTTGGCCGCGCAAGCCCGCCACGCGGACCATGTAGAACTCGTCGAGATTGGTGGCCGAGATCGACAGGAAGCGCAGACGCTCGAGCAGCGGATGGCGCTCGTTCTCGGACTCTTCGAGAACGCGCCGGTTGAAGTTGAGCCACGAGAGCTCGCGGTTGAAAAAACGGCTCGGCCCGAACGCGGCAATGGCCGGGCTCGGCGGAACCCGCTCAACCTGCGCTGGCAAACTCATCGCACAACTTCTTGAAAATGCTTCATTTCCTGCAATTGACCTCTGGCTGTTACAGGCGCTCTCAAATCTACCCCAGGAATTGTATCACTAGCGTTACGGCCGAAGCCAATCAGGGCCCCCGCTAATCGGTCGGAATTTGCCGCGCCAAGGCTTCGATCACGAGCTGGCGGCTGATCTTGCGCCCGGTGGCGAGGGCCACCCGGTCGACCGCCTCGACGGCAGCCGCGGCAGCGGCCAGCGAACGGTCGATATTGAGCGCGAGGAACTCAAGCACCTTCGGATCGACATTGAGCTGGCGGTCGGCGAACTGCTTTAGCAGCACAGTCTTGAGCAGCCCCTCGTCGGGCGCGCCGATCTCCACGAGCGGGAGGCCGTTCAGCCGCGAGGCGAGATCGGGCAGCGAGCGCCCCCAGCTTCTTGGCGCGCTCCGCGCCGTAAGCAGCAGATAGAGCCTATTCTCGCGCGCCAGGTTGAGCAGGTGGAACAGCGCCTTCTCATCATAGGCAGAGCGGTCGGCGTTCTCGACCACGAGTGGCGTCCCCTCCCCCATGATCTCGATCAGTCGCAGGTCGAGCGTGTCGGGATCGATCGCCTTGGCACCAGACAGCGCCTGGAACACGCGGGCGAGATGGGTCTTGCCGCTCGCCGGTGGGCCGATCAGGAGCTGGACGCGGTCCTGCCAGGCTGGCCAAGAATTGATCAGCTTGACGGCGGCGAGATTGCAGTTGCTGACGAGAAAGTCCTCGGCGCCGAGAGCCGCGCGATGCGGGAGATCGAGGGTGAGTTGGACGAGACTCACGAAGCCCTGGCCCCCGAACGGTCAGCTGGGACGCGCTCTGAAGGAGCGTGCTCGACACCGTCGCGCTTACGCCACGGAACCTGCTTAGATTGCGGCTCATAGCTCGCCATCTGCCTGAGCCACGACAGGAAATAGGCGGCGGCGGAAACGATGGTAAGCGTGCCGGTCACCCAGATGAGTAGCGCCACCAGCCCCTCGAGCCCGAGCCCGAGCCCAAGCTCCGCCAGAACAAGCCCGGCGAGCACGATTTGCGAGAACGTGTTGGCCTTGCTGATGAGGAGCGGCTTCATCATGAGCGGCCGCGACAGCATCCAGGACAACACCACCGCGCCGACGATGAGGATGTCGCGACTCACCACCGCGATCACGAGCCAAGCCGGCAGTTGGCCGGCGAGCCCGAGCGTGACATAGATGCTGACCAGGAGCGCTTTGTCGGCGATCGGATCGAGATAGGCGCCGAGCTCGGTGTTCCAGCCGTAACGCTTGGCGAGGAAGCCGTCCGCCGCATCGGATAGCCCAGCGAGCAGGAACAGCAGGAACGCTGGCAGCATCTCGTGGGTAATAATCAGCCACACGACTAGCGGGACGAGCACAATTCGCCCGAGCGTGAGACTATTGGGGATATTCACTAAACGCTCCTCCCGGAGGCCGACGAGACGCGGATGCATCGCCAGCCTTCCAACCGGGGATTTTAGCAGATTCGAGATAGATGAGTGACCTGGAGCCGAAGCACCCCGTCTCCCTATTTCGCGCGGAGTACGAAGGTTCCATCTTTCTCGTCCAGCGCGAATCCGCTTTGGCCAAGCTCCGTCTGCAATTTGCCGAGCGAGCCGGCATAATCGAAGGTGATCGAGGCAGCGCGAGCCGACAGCGCGTTGACCTCGAGCGCCTGGATTCCGGCGACCTGCATCAGCCGCGCCCTGATCTCCTGCCAATTCTTGAGCCCGGTGAACTCGACCATGGCTTCGACGTTGCGCGGCACCTCGGCGTTGCCGGTTTGCGGCGTCTGGCCGGCTGCGCCCTGGCCCTGGGTATGGACCTCGGTCGGCGCCGGGGTCTGGTCCTGTGTCAACTTCCAGCGATTCTCGATGATGCCGAAGGCGACCGCGGCGGCGCCTTTCGCCGCATCCTTGGCATTGCCACCGGCGATCGCGTCGCTGTGCCCGTAATTGATCGGGCCGACGCTATCGGCGCCGACCAGCCGCGTCACGAATTTACCGCCGTCAATTTCGGCCACGGCGATCACCAACGGACCGTAGCTGTAGGCTGACTGCATCAGGGCGAAGGCCTGAGCATCGCCGCCGAGCACCGATTTGATCGTCGCGGCGGCGAGATCTGCTCGGGGCCGGAGAGTCGTCGCCGGCGTCACGCTGTTGGCGAGATCCACAGACTCCCACGCCTGCTGCCAGCCTTCCGCCCCCTCTCTCTTCACACTTGCGCCATCGAGCACTAAAGGCAGGATCGAAATCGCCTCGGCGCGCGCCTCGCTATAGGCGATGTTCTGGCTGTCGAGCAGCTGCTTCACCGCTTGGCTGTTGAAGCTGACATCGAGGCTCGCGAGATAACGGGTATTGGAGTTCTGCTCGCTCCGGATCGAGACCCCTTCGATCAGGTCCTCGACGTCTTGGCTGCTGAGATCGGGAAGCTGCGCATAGGCGCTGAGCGGCATCAGCCGCTTCAAGACGACATTGAGTGCATTCCGCTCGGCGTCCTCCATGCCCTTGGCCTTGGCGGCGACGGCATCCTGGGCCGTGGCATCGACGGTGACCTTAGCGACGATGTAGAGACTATCGGCGGCATGCGCTGCCCCGCCCGAGAATGCGATCAGCGCAAGCAAGCGCACAAGGGCGCGCCGAACCGCTCCCCAAGCACCGCACCCTAGCTGCCAATACGCCATACCGAACTCTAAAGAACGCCGCTCGCCTCTACGTGACTGCCCTCCGGTAAACCGGGGGAATGTGGCGGACCCACGGCCTTTCCGCCTTGACGGGCCTCCCAAGGCACGATTGTTATGCCACATCGCCTGAACCTCCATATAGAGCGGCGAAGCGTGCCCATAACTCCCAGGAAGAAAAGCCGGCTGACCTATCGCGACGCCGGTGTCGATATCGATGCTGGTAACACGCTGGTCGACGCCATCGGCCCGCTCGCGGCAAAAACCAAGCGAAAAGGCGCGCTCGGGTCGATCGGCGGCTTCGGCGGCCTGTTCGACCTGAAGCCATGCGGCTTCAAGGACCCCGTTCTGGTCGCCGCCACCGACGGCGTCGGCACCAAGCTTAAGCTTGCCATCGAGACCGGCCTGCACGCGGGCATCGGCATCGACCTCGTCGCCATGAACGTCAACGACCTGGTGGTGCAGGGCGCGGAGCCGCTGTTCTTTCTCGACTATTTCGCGTCCGGCAAGCTTGACCTGAAAGTGGCCGAGACGGTGATCGGCAGCATCGCTAAAGGCTGCAAGGAGGCAGGCTGCGCGCTGATCGGCGGCGAGACCGCCGAAATGCCTGGAGTTTACGCCAAAGGCGATTACGACCTCGCAGGATTCGCCGTCGGCGCGGTCGAGCGCGCGAGCCTGCTCCCGCGCCAGGACACCGCGGCCGGCGACGTCATCCTTGCGCTGCCTTCCTCGGGCGTGCACGCGAACGGCTTCTCCCTGGTGCGCCGCGTGGTTGAGCGGTCGGGCTTCCGGCTCAAGGCACGCGCGCCCTTCGCGAATGGCAAGACGCTCGGTGAAGCGTTGCTCGCCCCGACCCGCATCTATGTCCGGCAGGTGCTCGATGCGATTCGCAAAACCTCGGCGGTGAAGGCCCTAGCCCATATTACCGGGGGCGGTCTCACCGACAATATTCCGCGCGTGCTGCCCAAGTCGCTCGCAGCGGAGATCGATCTCGGCAGCTTCGCGCCTCCGGAGGTGTTCACTTGGCTGCAACGCGAGGCGCGGCTCGATCAAGCCGAGATGCTGCGCACTTTCAATTGCGGCATCGGCATGATCTTGGTCACTGCCCCGCGAGACGTGAAGCGCGTGCGGCGCCATCTCGGCGACGAGGCGTTCGTGATCGGCGCCATCGTCAAGCGCGGGCGGGGCGAGCGCGTGCGATACAGGGGCACTTTCGGGGAAGCCGCGCCGTGAGCGAGCGGAAGCGCGTCGGTGTGCTCATCTCCGGTCGGGGCTCCAATATCCAAGCCTTGATCGACGCAGCCGCTGCCCCCGATTTTCCCGCCAAGATCCTGCTCGTTCTGTCGAACGTCCCAGGGGTGCAGGGCTTGGCGCGCGCTGAGGCTGCGAGCATTCCCACGCTCGTCGTCAATCATAAGGACTTCGTCTCGCGCGACGATTTCGACTCCGTGCTCGACGCGACGCTGAAACAGGCAGGCATCGAGCTTCTCTGCAACGCCGGCTTCATGCGGCTGCATACCGAAGCCTTCGTCCGAAGCTGGTGGAACCGCCATCTCAACATTCACCCCTCTTTGCTGCCGGCGTTCAAGGGGCTGAACACTCACGCCCGCGTCCTGGCCGAGGGCGTCAAGATCAGTGGCTGCACCGTGCATTTCGTCAGGACGGAGATGGACACCGGCCCGATCGTGGCTCAGGCAGCACTCCCGGTGCTTGCTGGCGATACGCCTGACAGCCTTGCCGCGCGGGTGCTAGAGGCCGAGCATCGCCTCTACCCCCTCGCGCTCAAGCTCGTCGCCTCCGGCGCGGTGCATGTCGAGGGAGAGCGCGTTGTGGGCAAACCTGTCGTTGGCAATTCTGTTGGCGGCAATTCTGTTGTCGGAATGACACAGATCAGCGACCAACCCCCAATCTTTTCCCCGCCATTCGACGAAGCGCTTTGATTGGAATTGTCAACGGCCGTAAGATCGGCCGCTGGACGGAGCGGCATGTCGCACCACTAGATGCGCGCGTGCCAAAGATGGACAATGCCGACGGCCGGATGCTAGAGACTGGCCTAATTCGTGGCAAATTCCGCGCTGGCCTGCCGATACCTTGGCAAAGCCCTGCAATCGGCGCGGAGGGCCGCTCCCATGACCAGCGGGGCCGCCCTCAAGGCAAAGCCCCCTGGCCTCCAAGAGCAGGGAGCAAGGGAACAGACATATAAAGTGGCGGATATGACAGTCGCCTATTCTCCATCGCACGGGCTCGGCGAAGAGCAGAGCATCTGGTACAAGCTCACGCCGCTGCTGAACCAGGAGAACCCCATGCAGGTTCTCATGGCGCTCAGCGACAAATATGGCGGCGTGATCCCCATCAGCCTCAAGAACCAACGCATCGTGCTGCTGTCCGAGCCGGCGCATGCCGAGCGCGTGCTGGTGTCCAACGCCGACAATTACACCAAATATTTCGACGGGCTGCGGCCGGTGTTCGGCCGAAGCATGATCACCATCGACGGCGCGCTGTGGCAGAAGATCAGATCGCCGCAGCAGGCCGCGTTCCACCCCAATATGTTCGAGGCCTATTTCCCCTATCTGATGTCGGCCATCGATTCGAAGATGGCACGCTGGGCGCAATTCGCCCAGACCGGCGAGACCATCGAGATGGTCGAGGAGACCTGGACGCTCGCCGCCGAGATGGTGTGCAAGGCGCTATTCGATCGCGAGATGCCGTTCAACCCGCATTTCGTGTTCGGCCAGGTCAAGACCTATACCGACGTGATGAACCACAAGTCGATCCGGCTCAAGAACGTGCGCGGCGAGCTTGAGGAGATGACGCAAGAGGAAGCCGCCAAGGCCATGGAGGTGTGGGGCTCGATCCCCGACACCGTGATCGGCGCCAACGTGCTCGAGCAGCGCGAGAAAACCCTGCTCAAGATGCTGGAGGCCGCAGAGGCCGATCCCAATTTCCCGGAATTCGACCACCGCCAGGTGATCGACGAGATGAAGCAATATCTGTGGGCCGGCACCGAGACCACGGCGCTGACGCTCGCCTGGTCGCTCTACCTCTTGTCGATGCATCCCGAGGCGCTCGAGCGCATCAGGGCCGAGGCGAGGTCGGTTTGCGGCGAGCGCGATCCCGAATGGAACGAGGTACAGAACCTCACCTACACGCGCATGGTCATCCAGGAGACCATGCGGCTGTTCCCGCCGATCTGGGCTCTGATCAGGATCGCCGCCGGCGCCGACGAGATCGGCGGCCACCAAATCAAGGCCGGCGACAAGGTGGTGATCCTCGCCTACGTGATGCATCACAGCCCGAAATATTGGGAAGAGCCCGAGAAGTTCGATCCCGAGCGTTTCGCGCCCGAGCGTTCGAAGAAGCGGATGAAATATACTTATTTGCCGTTTGCCGCGGGCAAGCGCGCCTGCATCGGCGGTGCGCTGTCGCAGATCGAGAACACGCTCGCGCTGGTACAGCTGCTGCGGCGTTTCACGCCGGAATATGCCGGGCCGATGCCGGCCAAGATCCACGCCACGGTGACGCTGTGCCCTAAGGGCGGATTGCCCTTCCGCATCCGCGCGCTCAGCTAGGCGCCGGTTAAACTTTCGGCCAGCACTTCGTGAATTTGCGGCACGACCGCGGCGCCTTCGCCGACGGCGGCCGCCACGCGCTTGGTCGAGCCGGCGCGCACGTCACCGATGGCGAACACGCCTGGCCTGCTCGTCTCGAACGGCAGCACCTCGCGCTCGATGCCGCCATTGGCGAAGCCCAGTCCCGTGGTGACGAAGCCCTTGCCGTCAACCTCGACGCAATGTTCGAGCCACGCGGCATTCGGCTCGGCGCCGATGAACAGGAACAGATGCCGCATGAGGCAGGTATGGGTCTCGCCGGTAGTCTTGTCGCGGAACACCGCACCAGTAAGCCCTTCTGTCGCGCTGCCCTCCAGCCCGACGATCTCGGTCTTGGTATGCAGCTCGACATTGGGCAGCGCCGAGATCCGCTCGGTGAGATAGCGCGACATCGATGCCTCGAGGCCCTCGCCGCGCACCACGAGGTGAAGCTTCTTCACTTTCGGCGCGAGAAATACCACGGCCTGACCCGCTGAATTGCCACCGCCGATCAAAGCCACCTCCTCGCCCTCGCAGAGCCGCGCCTCGACGGGCGAAGCCCAATACGAGACGCCCGCGCCTTCGAAGCTTGTCAGATTGTCGATCGGCGGACGGCGGTATCGCGCGCCTGACGCCACGACCACCGTCCGCGCGCTGACCGTGATACCGTTGTTGAGCACCAAGCCATGCGGCGCGCCGTTAAACCGGTCCGCGTCGCCGCAATCGAGTCGCTCGACCTGGAGCGGAATCGCGACCTCGACGCCGAATTTGAGCGCCTGGTTGAAGGCGCGCGCGGTCAGGGCGAGCCCGGAGATGCCCGTCGGAAAGCCGAGATAGTTCTCGATTCGCGCCGAGGCCCCCGCCTGGCCGCCGAACGCTTTGGAATCGAGCACGAGCACCGACAGGCCTTCCGACGCCGCATAGACGGCGGCAGCGAGGCCGGCGGGCCCAGCGCCGACCACGGCCACGTCGTAAACCTTGCCGGGATCGAGCTCCGGCGTGATGCCGAGGCAAATTCCGGCTTCAGCCTCGGTCGGGCATTTCAGCACCGTGCCGTTCGGGCATACCATCAGCGGCAACTCGGCCGGCAGCACACCGAGACGCTCGACCATGGCGCGGCCGTCCGCGTCCTTGGCGGCATCGAGCACGGTGTAGGGATAGCCGTTGCGCCGGAGGAAATCCTCGATCCGCGCGAGCTTAGCGGTTCCAGGGTGGCCGACCAGCACCGAGCCTACACCGCCACCTTGCGCCTCCAGCAGTCCGACCCGGCGTAGGATGAAGGCGCGCATCATGATCTCGCCGACCTCCGCCGAGCCGATCATCAGAGCGCGCACATGCGGTGGGTCGAAGGGGAGCGCGGTGCAGCCGTCCGCGCCGGCGCGACCTTCGGCTAGCGACTCGCGCCCCGAGAGCTGACTGAGCTCGCCGGAGAATTGCCCCGGCCGATGCGTGGTAATCGCCGCCTCGCGATCAAGTCCGTCGCGCCTGAGCGTATTGATCGAGCCCTTGAGCACGAGCCAGGACGGGGCCCGACGCTCGCCGACCGCGAACACGATCTCGTTCGGCGCGAAATCTCGTGCCGGGCCACTGGCAAAACGGCTTACCGTCTCGATCTGGCCCGCATCGAGCACGGGGAACATCTGCTGTCGGCGGGTATCGATGACACTCATAACTTGCCTCCGCAGGCGCAAATTGCTTGGTTCCGCGCCCTCGTGCAAGGCCGGTGGCGAACCGCCTGCGAGCTCGACTGGGGATCGCGTATATCAAATGTCATAAATCTGACGTTTACTCAGCCGGCTTGGCCTGCGCCCGATTGTGACGGGCCCAGCTGCTTCTAACGGCACAGGCGGGAGTTCTATAGGACACGCATGCAAGAGGCTTTGACCGAGGGCGCCGCAACCGATGCGCGCGCCGAGACTTTGCCGGGACTGGTCGCCGCCTTTCGCTTCGCCGCCGACGGTTCGGCGCAGGAGCTTACCGTCGACAAGCCGATCGAGAAGGAGGCCGACGGCTGGCTTTGGCTTCACTTCAACCTGACCGATGCGCGCGCCTGCCGCTTTCTGCGCGCCGACCCCACCTTTCCCACCGCGGCGCGAGACCTGCTCATCGCCAGCGACGAGCACCAGCAGCTCAATGCCAGCAGTGACTGTCTCTATGGCGTCCTGCCCGACCTCGTCTGCGAGCTCGACAGCATCACCGAGGAAATCGGTTTTCTCCATTTCGCCATGACCGAGCGGCTGATCGTCAGCGGGCGCAGGCGCGCGCTTAGTGCTGTTCAAGTGATGCGCAGCGCCCTCCGCAACGGCCTCAAGGTGGCGACGCCGACGGCACTGCTGGAAACCATTATCAGCTCCATGATCGACTCGATGGATCGGTTCAGCGACGACATCGCAGGCAAGCTCGATCGCATCGAGGAGCGAATTCTTGCCGACGACATGAGCGAGGGAAGGCAGATGCTCGGGCGCATCCGACGCACGACCGTGCGCCTACACCGGCAGCTCGTGATCCTGCGCTCGCTGATTCAGCGGCTCGAGCTCGATCTCTGCCAGAAGCTCTCGCTGCGCATCGCCACGGCGACGTTGCGCCAGCGGCTCGATTGGCTCGATACCGAGATCGTCTCGCTGCGCGATCGGGCGCATCTCCTGCAAGAGGAGGTCACCGTCAAGACCGCCGAGCAGACCAACCGCAACCTGCATGTGCTCGCCGTCGTCACCACATTGTTCATGCCGGCCAGCCTGATCGCCGGCATCTTGGGCATGAATGTCGGCGGCCTGCCATTCGTGCAGAGCGCCGACGGATTCCTATGGGCGATGGGAATCCTGGTCGCCTCGTCGGTCGTGGTGCTTTGGCTGTTGAAGCGCTCTGGGATTATCAGGCGCTAGCGGGCAGCGGCGATGTGCGCTAACCGACGATCTCGCTCTTCTTGAAGCAAAGGCCGATCTCGCGCTTGGCGGTCTCGGGGCTGTCCGAGCCATGCACCGAGTTCCGCTGGAGATTGACGGCGAAGTCCTTGCGGATGGTTCCGGCGTCCGCGTCGACCGGATTGGTCGAACCCATCACCGCCCGGTTCTTGGCGATGGCATCCTCGCCCTCGAGAACCTGGAGCACGATCGGACCTGAGGTCATGAAATTGACCAGGTCCTTGAAGAACGGCTGGTCCTTGTGGACGTCGTAGAATTTCCGCGCGTCTTTCTTCTTCCACCACACACGCTTCTGGGCGATGACCCTGAGCCCCGCCCCTTCGAGCCGGGCGGTGATCAGCCCGGTCAAGTTCCGCTCGGTGGCGTCGGGTTTGACGATGGAAAGCGTGCGTTCACTGGCCATAGCCATTCAGTCCCCAGAGGATTTTGGATTTAAGCGGCGCTTATAGCGGCGACGCACTACAGCGGCAAGGCAATCCCAATGAGCCCGATCCCTGTCGGTTTGCCATTTCGAGCCGCTTCTCACGCCTTCTGCTGCCAGCGGCCGCCTTCGTCCTGTTGCCAATAGCTGACTGCATGGCCAGCACCCTTGGCCGCCTTGTAGTCTTCGCGCGCCCGCGCCACGGCGTCGGCGTCGCGACCGTCGAAGATGAACACGACGCGAGCATAGGGCAATGCATCGCTAAGAGCGGCGCCGTCGACCAGAAAACGGACGCGGGCGCCGTTCGGATTGTCCGCCGTCGCGGTGAGGTAGATTGGATGCGCCTCCGGCGAGCCGTCGCGCGCAGTGCCGTGCGGTAGGAAGCTCTCCTCGCGATAGGTCCATAGCAGCGTGTTCAACGCCTCGACGCGCTCCTCGCTTGCCGCTTGCACCGCGGCACGCCAGCCGCGCTCAAGCGACCGCTCGAGCAGGGTCGGCAGCACATCTTCGAGCGAGCGCCGCTCCAGGTGATAGAAATAGATCTCCGTGCCGCTCTCGCTCACACCCGCTCCTTACGTATAAGGATTGTCGCCTTTGCGCAGATGCAGCCTGATCGGCACGCCCGGCATATCGAAATTGTCGCGCAGCGAGTTGACGAGATAGCGCGAATAGGAGTCGGGCAGCGCCTTGGGCCGCGAGCAGAACACGATGAAGGTCGGCGGCCGCGCATTGGCCTGGGTGATGTATCTGAGCTTGACGCGACGCCCCGACACCGCGGGCGGCGCGTGCGCCTCGAGCGCGTCATGCAGCCATTGGTTCAGCGAGTGCGTCGGCAGCCGCATGTTCCACAGCCGATCGACGTCGAGCACTCCTTTCATCAACTTGGAAAGGCCCTCGCCGCCAAGCGCCGAGACCGTCACCAGCGAGACTCCCTTCACCTGCGGCAGCAGCCTCTGGCACTTCTCGCGGAGCTCCTTCAAGCGCCTCTCGCGGTCGCGCACCAAGTCCCATTTGTTGATGGCGATGACCAGCGCACGGCCCTCCTCGGCGATCAAATCGGCGATCTGAAGGTCCTGCTTCTCGAATGGCTGCTCAACATCGAGCAGGAGCACGACCACCTCGGCGAAGCGGATTGCCTTCAAGGCATCGCCGACGGAAAGCTCCTCGGCGCGCCCCTCGACGCGCATCTTGCGGCGAAGCCCGGCAGTGTCGAACAGCAGCAACGGACGGCCACCGAAGGTGAACTCTGAGGCGATCGAGTCGCGCGTGATGCCGGCTTCGGGCCCGGTGATCATGCGGTCCTCGCCGAGGATCGCATTGACCAGGGTGGACTTGCCGACATTCGGCCTGCCGACGATGGCGATGCGCAGAGGGTGCGGGTCTTCCGCTTCTGCCTTTCCTTCCCCCTGCACATCGAGGTCATCGCCTCGCGGCCCCACCTCGCCCGACGTCTTCTGGTAGGCGATCTGGATCGCCTCGCTAAGCTCGCCGATGCCCGTGCCGTGCTCGGCGGAGATCGGCAGCGGCTCGCCAAAGCCGAGCGCGTAGGCCTCGTAGATGCCGGGCTCGGCGGCGCGGCCCTCGCATTTGTTGGCTGCGAGAATGATCGGCTTGCCCGAGCCGCGCACGAGATCGGCGAACATCTCGTCGGCGCTGACCAATCCTGCCCGCGCGTCGATGAGAAACACTACGACATCGGCCTGCTCTATGGCCGCCTTGGTCTGCTCCCGCATGCGTGCGGCAAGCCCGGCATCGCCGGTTTCGAGCCCCGCGGTGTCGATCAGCGTGACGTCGTAAGCACCGAGCGTCGTCTCGGCCTCGCGCCGGTCGCGGGTCAAGCCGGGCTGATCGTCGACCAGCGCCAGGCGCTTGCCGGCCAGTCGGTTGAACACAGTGGACTTGCCGACATTCGGGCGTCCGACGATGGCGACGGTGAAGGACATCTTTCCGTTCGTGAAAAAAATCAGTGAACCAAGCGGCCAACGCTAATTGAGGGCGATCAGCGTCGCGTTGTCGGCCAGGATATACATGCGCCCGCCGGCCACAACGGGAGAGACATAGACGGCGGTGCCGAGATCTAGATTGGAGAGAACCTGACCGCTCCGCGCGTCAGCCCCGATCAAGAGCCCGTCGCCCGAAACGAGCCAGAGCCTGCCGCCGGCGAGCACGGGCCCGCTCCAGCGGCCGCCGGGCGGCAAGTCGGTGGCCCAGCGGACCGCGCCGTCGGAGCGCGACAGCGCCCAGAGCTTGCCACCGAGATCGACCACATAGACCGTGTCGCCCGCGACCCACGGCATTTGCGTGCTGCCGATATTGCGCGTCCACAGCCGCTCGCCGTTCGACTCCGAGGTGGCGATCATCTTGCCGCCATGACTGACCGCGAACACCACCCCCTTGTCGATCACCGGGCGGGCCGGATCGCCGAGGATGCCGGCAGCGGTGGTCTCGGTCGAGCGCGACAGCGAATCCGTCCAGCTCGCCTTGCCCGTGGTCACGTCATAGGCGGCGACGTCACCAGCCGGGAACGGCGCCACCACGACGCCGGCGCTGACCGCCGGGCTGACATTGCTGAGCAGCGTCGCCACCTGCGGCAGCCCGCGCGCGGTCCACAGCTCGGTGCCGTCGCCGCCATTCAGTGCATGCAGCGTGTTGTCGGCCGAAACGAAGAACACCTTGCCGCCCGATGCGGTGGGCGAGCTTCGCACCGGCTCGCCGACGGTCTTGGTCCAGACGATAGCGCCGTTGCTCGGATCGATGCCGAGGACAGTGCCGTAGCCGGTCGTAGCATAAAGACGGCCGCCGTCGAGCGCCAAGCCGCCGCCGAACCCCTCTTTCCGCTTCTCGTTCTCCGGCGTGACGCTGACGCTCCACTCGCGCCCGCCGCTCGCCGAGGAGAACGCCGAGACCGTGCCGCCGGCATCGAGCGTGTAGACTTTGCCGCCGGCGACGAGCGGCATGGCGCTCAACCGTCCACTCGACGATGAGCCGGTACCGGCGTCTGCCGACCAGACCTTCTGCACCTGGTCGGCCAGCGCGAGATGGCCGAGATTGTTGGACGCCGTGCCGCCGGGTTCGGTCCACGACGTGTTGGTCTGGGGCGGCGGCAGCGACACCGGCTTCGGCGGGCCACCCTGATTGAGATCGTTGACGCCCGGGTCGGTGATGACGGCGATGCGCTCGCCGGGCAGGATTTCTTCCTTCTTGGCGAACGGATTGCGAATATGTGGGAGACCGGCAAGCGGCCCGCTGCATGCGCATAGGCTCGCGGCGACCGCCGCGGCAAGCCCGACGCCCAAGAGGCGGCTGCCAATTCCCCGTGTATGAGCCCGACCCAATTCTCGAGCCACCCTTCGTGCCTGACGGGCGCTATTTCGCCGTGGTGCTCAGCGCCTGCGGAGTTCCCACAATAAGCGCGAGCATCATATCGGCGCGTTCCCGCAAATTCGGCGGCGTGCCCTGATCGGCGAGCAGCGTGCTGAACTGCTTCTCCGCCTCGCGCATGTCGTTGGTGCGATAGGCCGAGAGCCCGAGCAGCTCGCGCGCCGAGAAACTCCATGCGCTGTTGCTGTCGATCAAGGGCTTCAATCGCTTCTCTATCTCGGCATAGTCGGCCTTGTCGAGACGGAGCGCAGCGGCTTGCAGCGTGGCATGGCCGCGCAGGATGTCGTCGATGCTCTGATCGCCAGCGAGCGCGTCGTAGTCGGCCACGGCCTTGTCGCCGTCCCCCGCATTCGCCGCCGCCGCAGCGAGCTGGAAGCGCGACAGGATGCGGTAGCCTTTGGGCCCGTCAGTGGCCAATGCCGTGAATATCTCGTTCGCCTTCGCCGCGTCGGACACGGCGAGCGCCTGCGAGAACTTCGCCCCGGCCTGGCCGGCCTCACGCTCCCGCCAATAGGCCCAGCCTTTGTAGCCGGCCACGCCAGCGACCACGAGCACCAGCGCGACGAGCGCGTAGACGCCGTATTGGTCCCACAGTCTCTTGTATTGGTCTTGGCGGACGGCCTCGTCCACCTCGCGAATGAAATCCCGGTCGCGGTCGGTCATGGGTCGCGGACTCTTTTGGTGTAACGGATACCGTTATGACGAGACGACGGCGTGATTTCGGACCGGCCGTCCCCTCCTTCCTGCCCGCCGTATAGTGAAGGCCTCCCGGTCGCGCAAGGTAAAGAGCCCGGAGGTTGCACCAGCCTTTCGGCGAGGCGACCCTAAAGTCGGCTAACTGCCTGTCATTTTGGTCTTTTTCGTGACTCTGTCGGGCTCGTCGCACATGGGATAGGTGTAGTCGGCCGACGGGAACGCGCGCGTGCGGACCTCGTTTGCGAACGCCTTCACGGCGCCCTCGATACCCGCGCCGATATGAGCGTATTCCTTGACGAATTTCGGTACGCGCTGCGACAGGCCGAGCATGTCCTCGAGCACCAGGATCTGACCGTCGCACTCGGCAGATGCGCCGATGCCGATGGTCGGGATCGGGATTTCCTTGGTGATGCGCGCGGCGAGCAGTTCTGCCAGAGCCTCGATCACCACGGCGAAGGCGCCTGCCTCGGCGATGGCCTTAGCATCGGCCTCGTAGGCCGCCCACTCTGAGCGGTAGCGACCACGCGGCTTGAAGCTGCCGATCGTGTTGATCGCCTGCGGCGTCAGGCCGATATGGCTCATCACCGGGATGCCGCGGTCGGTGAGGTAGCGGATGGTCTCAGCCATATGCACCCCGCCCTCGAGCTTGATGGCGCCGGCGCCCGTCTCCTTCATCACCCGCGCGGCGTTGCGGAAGGCGATCGACGGACTCTCCTCGTAGGAGCCGAACGGCATATCGACCACGACCAGTGCCCGAGTTGATCCGCGCACCACGGCCTGCGCATGCATGATCATGAGATCGAGCGGCACCGGCACGGTGGTCTCGTAGCCGTGCATCACCATGCCGAGCGAGTTGCCGACTAACAGGAAGTCGACATAAGGATCGATGATGCGCGCGGTATGCGCATGATAGGCAGTCAGCGCCACGATCGGCGCCCCACCCTTGCGTTTGGCGATCTCGGGCGCAGTCATGCGCTTCACATCAAAGGCTTGAGACACGTCTCAGGCTCCTACCCAATAGTCCAAAGGCGATAAGCCCCTAGGCTCTTATCGCAGAAATGTAGGAAGTCTTGCAGCGCAAAAAAATGGGCCGGGCAGATTGCGGCCTTTATTGCGGGATCGGCGACCTGCCGATCAGAAGCGGGTGCAGCCAGAACAGGAATACGAGATAAAGCACCGTGCCGAGCATCACGGCGACGATGTCGTTGAACGGCGGCCCCGTGGCCGGCACCGGAATCAGTCGGGTTGCTGTCCGATGCTTCAAGCTGATGCGGTCATAGACGGCATAGGCCAGGAACGAGCCGAATAGGATGATCGAGGCGAGGTCGCCATTGGCGATCAGGTGCGCAAGCGCCCAGGTCTTGATGGCCACCAGGAACGGATGTTTGAGCTTCTCCTTGATCTTGCCCGGCACATAGGCCGCGACCATGAAGATGAAGGCCGGCAGCATCAGCACGATCGCCACCCACCGCGTCCAGCTTGGCGGCGACCAGACCTGGACAATCGGCGCTTTCGCGAACGCCCAGACCAGAAAAACGAAGCTCGCGATCGAGAGCAGCGAGAAGGCGACCTTGTAGCCGGTTTCGCCGAGACGTTCGACGAGCCGCCCGCGGAGCGGCAAGGTCGGCACGAGATGGGTGCCGAGGAAGATGACGATTGCCACGATGAGAAGTGTCATGGCCTCCTCCTGCCGCTCCGCAGAGCTGGCGTCAGCTCGTGACCGGCGGACCGAAGCGGTTAGGCCCAGGCGTGCCGGCGAGGAAGCCGCACTCGATCAGGAACCAGATAGCGCCGACGATGGGGATCAACAGGATCAGCATCCACCAGCCGGATTTATCTCGGTCGTGCCAGCGCTTGATGTAGACGAAGATGGCCGGGATGATGATGATCAGCGAGAAAATGCCGCTCAACAGGCCGAGGCCATCCTTCGCGCTGTAAGTCCCGAGGGCCATGTCGATGAGCGACAGAACGATGCTGATGACCAAGGCAGGCAGCACGAGTCTGAGCCAGAACTGAGTCCGGTTCACGCGCCCCTGTGGCGAAAGTAGGAACTGCTTCCAGTCGAAGTCCACGTGATGCCCCCTTATTGCCAAGCCCGCCGAGCAAAGCCCTCCGGCCGCCTCGCGTCAACCGACTTCAGGGCCTGGAAGCGATCTCGGCCAATTTGGCGACGGTATTCATGTTACGGGCAGTACCCGCTTTGGCTGCCGGAATCCTTAGCTTGGATCGGCCCATGCCGTCGCCGTAATGGACGAAGATTTCGCGGTGGCCGAGCGCCATCCGCTCGACCGTTTGCCCTATTGCGCGCTCCAGCGCATCGCGCGGCGGCGGCCCGTCCAGGAAGATCGCATAAGTGTGCTTCGGCTCAGTGCCAGGAAAGGGGTTGGCCTTAAGCACCGCCGCCATCTCCTCTGCCGTCCGTACCACCACGCGGGCCGGCTTGCCGAAATAGGCGAGCAAGCGGGCTTCGAGCTCGGCCTTCACCGCCTGCGGTTTCGCCTTGCTGTCGAGCACGACGTTGCCACTCGCAATATAAGTCTCGACGCTGATAAATCCCGCGTCGAGACACATGGCCTTCAGCTCGCCCATCGGCAGTTTGCCGGTGCCCCCGACATTCACCGCGCGGAGCAACGCGACATACCTGGTCATGTTGGGCTTGTCCTGATCTTTACGCTTCGCGCATCATAGCACGCGGGCACTTGCTCCCTTTCGGATCCACAACGGAGATGACTCGATGAAGATCGCTTGTGGCGCACTCGCCGCAATCGCCATGCTTATCGTTTTGACGGCGAGCAGTCCCGCGGCGGAAGCCGGAAGCCGTGCCCATTGCCGGCAGGGCTCCTGCTATCAGGGCCGCAATGCGCGTCCCTATGCCGAAGACGGCTGGTTCAGCTTCAGGTTCTTCGGCGACTTCAGCGGCCCCTGCGGACCCCTTCTGCGCAAAGCCATCGAGATCGATACGCCCGACCCGCGCTATTGGAACGCCTACGAACGGTGCATCGGCATTTAATGCGCCTTCATCCGCCAAACCGATCCAGCACGCGAAGTGCGCGCAGCGTGTTCCAGCGGCTTGCCTTGCCGACTCCGGCTTCCATGTCGAGGGTTACCCGATCGGGGTGAACCGCGCCGAGCGGCCAGCGCCCGTTCTGGTGCCGTCGCTTCTTCACCAGCTCGACCGCCTCGGCGATGCGTGCGTCGAAACGCCGGCGCTGCGCAGATAGTCGAGCCCTCGCAGCACGTCGTAGCGCCACGTCGGCGGAAACGCGAAGACTCGGCTCGCCATGCCTGGGTTACTGCCCCTTGCAAATCGGCATCGGCTGCGGCGGCGGCGGCGGATGATCCTTCTTGTATTGTATGAGGATCGGCTCGAGCGTTTCTTTCGGCCAAAATTTCGGTACGCCGATTTCTTTCAAGCAGGCGGCGTTCCAATAAAGTCCCGCGCGCGACGGCGACCGGCCGGCCTTCACCGCCCGCGCAACGGCGGCGATGTCGTCCGATTCAGGATAGATGTAGAGCGCCGCCGGCTCTTTCATCATCGGAATGACCTGCCCGGCATCCGCCCGCGACCAGCTGGTGCAACCGTTGCTGCGGCCGCCGGCGTAATCGACTAGCGTGCCGGACGGAACGTAGCCGTCCTTGTTCGAGTAAGGGCTGTCGGCGTCTTTTCGCAGGCATAGTCCCCGCATCACCACAGCCGGATGGCCGCCGATCGCCCGCGGTCTCGCATTTGCCGCTTCGCCCTCACCGTCGAACTGAACGAACGAGCGGCTGAAGGCCACGTATTTTCCTGTCGCGTTGCGATAATAGCCTTTGAAAGACGTGACCGTTTCTTCCGTCACATAGGGCCCGCCGGCCGTCAGCTTGGAATCCATCGCATTGCCGAAATTCTTCGCGCAATTTATGCCGTTGGCGAAATTCGCGACGCCTTGCAGGTTGCGACCGCCGCCATGCCCCGATGGGATCGCGCGAAACGTGCGGTCGTCTTCGCAAATAATATAGAATCGCCGGCCGGCCCCGCCTGGTCGCGTCGCATCCATGGCGAAATAGCAGGGATTCTTGACCGCGCCTTCGCTCACCTTTTGCAGGTAAAGCGCACGCGCCCTCGCCAACACCACCGGCGCGATCTGCCCCTCGCCTTCGCCGACATGCGCGCGCAGCCAGGTAGGAACGTCGAGCGGTTGCTCCACGGCAAGAGATCGGGACGCAGCCGCCAAGGAGGCGGCGACGATGACACCGGCGATGGCTGCTAAAAGCGATCTTGGCTGCAACGGATCAATTCTCCCGGCTGCGGATTCAGACAATCAGAAGCCCTATTGTCTTCAGTTTAGACGATATACTCGAGGCGCAAAAAGCGGACATTTAGCCCTGCACCGGCGTATCCCGCCACGCGATCAAGACGCCTGCTGCGGCGAAGCATCGTCCCCAATATTTTCGAGGGACCCGAGTGGCTCGGCTTGCGAACCGATCCCCGCGGGCACCGCGCCTCCTCCCGCGATCGAGACGCCTCATGATGCGCCCCTTTAAATGGACGAGGTGAGATCGAGTGTAAGCGAGGTTTGGTGCCCGGGGATAAACGTAGAGGATGAGTTGAGAGGCCGCCAAGTCGACCTCAAGCGAAGGCAGGAGTGTATTCCGGGGACGTAGACCGGTATTACGATCTCCAGATGATACGCGATAACACTGTGGCAGTGGTGGGTGCAGGCGTAATCGGCGCAGCCGTCGCCTATGCGCTCGCCCGCGAAGGCAGGGCCGTATTGCTCATCGACCGGGCCGAGCCCGGGATAGCGGGAGCGAGTTTCGGAAACGCCGGGCACATCGCGTCGGAACTGGTAGAGCCTCTACCCTCCTGGGGTCTCTTGTTCGGATTCTGGCGTGAGCTGTTCGCTTTCGGCGGCTCACTCGACATTCCTCTGCGCCGTGCGCCTGAGTTCGTGCCCTGGGCGCTGCGCTTCGCGGCGGCAGCCCGCCATCGCACGGACAGCACGCGTCACCTGGCGCCGCTCGTTAAGCCGGCCGTGGGGCAGATGGCGCGCTGGCTTGCCGAAATCGGCCGACCGGAATTGCTGCGGACGAATGGGCATCTTCAAGTCTGGTTCGGACCGCGCTCCGGCCAGCGGGCGGCCGAGGAGGGGCTCGCCATGGAGCGCCTGGGAATTCCGACGCAAGGCCCGCCGAGCGAGATCCTGCAAGTCATTGCCCGCCGATCGCCAGGCGGCCGAGAGCCTGGGGATAATCTGCGCCAAAAGACTGCGCGCGCCGCAGGTCTGTGGTTTCCCGGCACCGCGCATGTGCTCGATCCTCTCAAGATCGTTCAAAGCTTCGCCGGGGCCGCACGTCAGCGAGGCGCATCTTTCGAATGCACCGAAGTCCGCGCCATCGAGCCGCTCGAGGGAGGGGCCGTCCTCCATACGACTTCAAAGATCCTGACCGTCGACGCGGTCGTCGTGTGCACGGGGGCCTGGACCGCGAGCCTGCTGGAACCGCTCGGCTTGCGCGTTCCGATGGAAAGCGCACGTGGCTATCACGTGGAGATGCCAGGTCATCCAGCGCTCACCGACACGCCGATCCTTTATGTCGACAAGCGCATCTATGTCAGTCCGATGGAAGGACGACTGCGCGCTACCAGCTTCATGGAGTTTGCCGGATACAGCGCCGCACCCGACCCGCGAAAATTGGCGCGATTGCGAACGCGCCTTGGGGACCTGGGCTACGATTGCCCTGTCGATGGCCCGGGCTGGGTTGGACCACGACCGGTGCTTCCCGACTATCTTCCGGGCATCGGTCGTCTCGACCGCACCTCTGTCTTCTATGCGGTAGGGCACCAGCACATTGGCTTGACGCTGGCGCCGGTGACTGGGGAGCTGATTTCCGATCTCGTGGCCGATCGTCAGCCTAGACACGATATCTCCGCTTTAGATCTGCGGCGGTTCTAGAGTTCCGGCATTTGCTCTTGCGTGTGCGGCCTTACACAGCAGTAAAGCAATTGTCGACGAAGAGATGCGCGCCGTTAATGAAGCTCGCCTCGTCGCTGGCGAGAAACAGGGCAGCGCGCGCCACCTCCTCCGGCTCGCAAATGCGGCCCTGCTGAACGGCAAGGGCCGCATCCGACATGTCGACGCCAAGCCTGTTGAGATCGGCAACCTCGCGCAAGCCGTGCGGGGTACGCACGAACCCCGGACAAACGGCATTGCAGCGGATGTTGCGGTCGCGATACTCGACGGCGATCGCCCGAGCGAACATGTGGCAGGCGCCCTTAGACGCATTGTAGACGACCTCATTTGGTGTCGCGGCGACGGCCGAGATCGACGACGTGCAGACGATCGACCCGCCCCCGGCCGAGATCATCCCCGGCAGCACGGCCTTGGTCACGAGGAACATGCTCGTGACGTTGACTGCCATCAGCCATTCCCACTCGGCGAGCGTGGTCTCGAGGAAGGGCTTGATGATGATGGAGCCGGCGTGATTGAACAGCACATTGGGCGCGCCGAGCGCCGTGGTGATGGCCGCAACCGCAGCATTGACCTGAGCCTCGCTCGCGACGTCTGCGGAGGCAAACACTGCCGTGCCGCCCGCTGCCTTAATCTCGGTTACGACGGCACGCCCCGCCTCCTCGTTGCGGTCGACAACGCCGATCTTGGCGCCCTCGGCCGCGAAAAGCTTCGACGAGGCGCCTCCCATGCCGGTTGCGCCGCCCGAGATCAGTGCGATCTTGCCTGCCAGTCTGCCGGACATGGTGCGTTATCCCTTCTTCCTCTGAGACGGTCGGCCATCCTAGAACGGCATCGAGCGGGCCTACTCCCACTCGATCGTACCGGGCGGCTTTGAGGTGATGTCGTAGACCACCCGGTTGATGCCGCGCACCTCGTTTATGATGCGCCGTGCGGCATGGCCGAGGAAGTCGTGGCTGAAGTCGTAATAATCGGCGGTCATGCCGTCGGTCGAGGTGACGGCGCGGAGCGCGCAGACGAAATCGTAGGTGCGCGCATCGCCCATCACGCCGACGGTGCGTACCGGAAGCAGCACCGCGAAGGCCTGCCAGATCTTGTCGTACAGCCCCTGCTTCCTGATCTCGTCGAGATAGATGGCGTCGGCCTTGCGCAGGATGGCGAGCTTCTCCTCGGTCACCTCGCCGGGGATGCGGATGGCGAGCCCGGGACCGGGGAACGGGTGACGGTTGACGAAGGCGGCCGGAAGGCCGAGCTCGCGGCCGAGCGCCCTGACCTCGTCCTTGAACAGTTCGCGCAGCGGCTCGATCAGCTTGAGCCGCATGCGCTCCGGCAATCCGCCAACATTATGGTGCGACTTGATGGTTGCCGACGGTCCGCCGGTCGGCGACACACTCTCGATCACGTCGGGATAGAGCGTGCCCTGCGCCAGGAAATCCACATGGCCGATCTTCTCGGACTCGGCCTCGAACACGTCGACGAACAGCCTGCCGATCGTCTTGCGCTTCGCCTCGGGATCGCTGACGCCTTTCAGCGCATCGAGAAAGCGCGCGGCGGCATCGACAGCGATCAGCGGGATGTTGTAGTGGCCACGAAAAAGTTCGGCGACCTCCTTCGCCTCGCCCTCGCGCAACAGGCCGTGGTCGACGAAGATGCAAGTGAGCTGTTCGCCGATCGCCTCATGGATGAGGAGCGCGGCGACCGAAGAATCGACGCCGCCGGAGAGGCCGCACACGACATGCGCGTCGCCCACCGTCTCGCGGATGCGCGCGACCTCGGCCTCGCGGAACTGCGCCATGCTCCAGTCGCCCGCGCAGCCGGCGATGGTGCGCACGAAATTCCTGAGCAGCGCCGCTCCCTTCGGCGTGTGCACCACCTCGGGATGGAACTGCACGCCGTACAGCCTACGTGAATCGTCGGCGATCGCCGCGAACGGCGCTCCGGTCGAGATGCCGACGGCGCGGAAGCCGGGCGGCAGCCTTGTCACGCGGTCGCCGTGGCTCATCCACACTTGCGCCCGCTCGCCCTCCTCGAACACGCTGTCGAACAGCGGCGTTTCGTCGATCACCTGAAGCTCGGCGCGGCCGAACTCGCGTGAATGCCCGCCCTCGACCTGGCCGCCGAGCGCCGCAACCATGGCCTGCTCGCCGTAGCAGATGCCGAGCACGGGAACGCCCGCGCTGAAGATCGCCGGCGCCGCCTGCGGCGTGCCGCTCTCATGAACGCTGGCGGGTCCGCCCGAGAGGATGATGGCGGCCGGCCGCTCCTCGGCGAGCAGGCTTTCCGCCTTGTCGAACGGCACGATCTCGGAATAGACGCCGGCCTCGCGCACGCGCCGCGCGATCAGCTGCGTCACCTGGCTGCCGAAATCGACGATCAGGACGCGATCTTGGGATTTATCCGGCATGGCAGGTGGTTATAACAGCGTGTTTGAGTGGGCAATGACTCTCCGCATTCATCCCATGTAGGCAATTGGCGCGGCAAAGCCACACGGGCCCCGGACCCGGCTATGGAAATCCTGGTAGAGTGGCTCCCGCCGATGACCCTACCCCTCTCCTTTCCCCGATGCGGATGGTTCAAACTAAGCGCCTCCTCGCCCTGATCCTGCTTGTCATCCCTGGGGTGGCGTGGGCAGTCTCCGGTCCCGCTGACGGCGACTTCGCCGGCGCCGTCGCGGTGGACGGCCGCAATATCCATCTTGAATGCAAGGGCACGGGCGCGCCAACCGTGATCCTCATCTCCGGCTACCGCAACGACGCCGAGATTTGGACCACCCCGCCGGGTCAAGGCCTAACGCCGGTGTTCGCGGCGGTCGCCGGATTCACCCGCGTCTGCGCCTATGACCGGCCGAGCACCATCCTCGATGCGACCCATGTCAGCCGTAGCGACCCCGTGCCGATGCCGCGCACCGCCGAGGACATCGTGTTCGAGCTGCACGACCTGCTAGATGCGGCGGGGATCAGCAGCCCCTATGTGCTTGTCGCCCATTCGCTGGGCGGACTGTTCGCGCGGCTCTATGCCAGCAACTATCCGAACGACGTCGCGGGCCTCGTTCTGGTCGATGCCTGGCCGGAAGCCATGCCGGAACTGCTCGGGCCAGAGCAGTGGCAGGCCTATCAGACGATCGCCGCCCTGCCCCCGCCCGGTCTTGAATCTTATCGCGATCTCGAGGCGATCGATTTCGGGGCGGCCTCCCAGCGCATGGAGGAAGCAGCCGCCCATCAGCCGCTCTACGGCATTCCCCTTTTCGTGCTGTCGCGCGGCAAGCCGGCAACGCTGCCGCCGAACGTCCCCGCCAATTTTTCGCAAGGCGCATTCGAGGCGGCATGGCGCAAGGGGCAGGACCAGCTGGCATCGTTGCTCCCGGACGCGCGCCACGTCATCGGGACGGAAAGCGACCATTACATTCAGATCGAGCAGCCCGATCTCGTCATCGACGCCGTACGCCTCGTGGTAAATGCCGTGCGCGATCCAAACGCGTGGGGCGCGCAATGACCGGAAACGCCGATCAAGAAGCTTTCGAAGCGCGCCTGCGCCTTCAGATCGAAGCTTATCATGCAGCCGCGCTCGCCTATACCGCGGTCAAGCTCGGCCTGCCCGACCGGATGGGCGAGCATGCCTGGACGGCCGAGCAGCTTGCCGGCGAACTCAATCTCTCGCCGCCGCATCTCTTCCGCTTCCTGCGCGGGCTGGTCACTCTCGGCATCTGCCAGGAGCTGCCCGACGGCAGCTTCGCGCTCGCGCCGGGCGGATGGTCGCTCCGCTCCGGCTCGCAATCCCGCCTCGACAAGAAGGTGCAGATCGTCGTCGAGCAACATTGGCAGCCCTGGTCCGATCTCCTCTCCTGCCTCAAGACTGGGCAGCCTGCGTTCGACCATGTATTCGGCATGAGCGTTTGCGAATGGCGGAGCCGGCACAAGGAGCAAGGCGCCCTGTTCGAATCCTACCTGACCGGGGAGACGTTCGATCAGGCCGGCCCGATCGTCGAGGTTTTCGCGTCCGCCTCAAGCGCGGCGAGCGTGGCCGAAATCGGCGGCGGCGGCGGCGGAATGCTCGCCGCTCTGCTGATCGCCTATCCGTGCCTCGACGGCGCATTGTTCGACCGGCCGCACGTCATCGAGATGGCCAAGTTGTTCCTGCACGCCTTCGACGCGTTTCGCTTGACCGAGCGGATTGAATTCGTGCCGGGCGATTTGTTTGCCGTCATCCCGATTGAAGCCGACCTCTATCTGTTGAAGGATGTGCTCCAGCAATGGCCCGATCAGGCAGCGCTCGCGATCCTGACGAATTGCCGGAACGCGATGTCCGGCGGCGCGAGGCTCGCCATCATCGAGCGGCTCATGCCGGAGCGCGCCTCAGACGACCCGAGCGCCGTCATGGTCGATCTCCACATGATGACCATCACCGGCGGGCGGGCGCGCAGCCTCGCCGCATTCGAGGCGCTGCTCGCTCAAGCCGGTCTCAAGCTGACGAAAGTCACACCCACGCGCCTCGGCCTCGCCATCGTCGAGGCCGTGCGCGCCTGACGTTATTTGGCGGGGCCGTCCATCACCACGAAGTCCTCGCCGCTCCGCGTGTCGGCGGTGGCCGCAGCATCGGTCGTGACCAGCACCTTCCCCGGTTTGATGCGCTTACCGATCGTCTCCATCACGTCGGGCGAACCCTCGATGCGCTCGAGCACCGCTGAATTGGGCGCGGTCGCGCCGGTCTCATCGGCGTGGAAGCCCGTCCCTTCCCAGCTCGACCCCTTCGTGGTCATGGCCGGGACAAGCCCGGCCATGACGTTTCTTCTCAGTTGGGAGAGTCCGACTCTGAAGTCCGGCTTTCGCCGAGATGACGGTGCGGCCCGCGCGCGCCGACCAGCGACTTGACATAGATGATCTTGCCGTCGCCATCGCCGTAGAAGTCAGGCAGCCGCGCCTCCTCGACGAATCCCATCTGCTGATAGAAGCCGCGCGTCGGCGCGTAGCGGTCAGAGGATGAGGTATCGACATAGATATGCTTGGCCCCGGCCTTGCGCATGGCAGATTCCGCGCGGTCATAGACGTGAGCGCCGAGACCCTTCCGCTGCTCTTCCGGCGAGACGGCGATCCAATAGAGATCGAACGATCCTTGCGTCCCCTCGATCTGTCCGTAGCAGGCGTAAGCCGCGAGCCCCGGCCCGCGCTCGGCGAGAATGAAGTGATAGCCGGAGCGGATGCCCTTAGTCAGGCGCTCGGTGACGAGCTCGCCGGCGATGTCCACCTCGGCCGCGCTGAACATGCCGGTGCTCGCGACCAGCGAGCGCACGCGGCCCACGTCGTCGGCCATGACGCCGTTCCGCCAATCGAGCCCGTTGCGATGGTGGGGTTTTCCTTCAGCGCTTCGGTTAAGGGTCGGCGCCATCTGCCGCGCCGCCGAGTGTCCGGTGACGAGGCCGACGAAGAAGTTGCGGGCGTTGGCACCGAGCGTGCGCACGCGGTATCCGCCCTCCTGCACCACGAGCGTGGGATAGCCCTGCTCGCCGATCATTTGGCCAAGACGCTCGAAATCGCGCGCCCGGTTGGACCAGCTCCCAGTGGGATCGCCGCGCGCGGTATCGAACCCGAGAGAGACCACGAGAAAGGTGGGGCGAAACCGCCTGATGCGCCGCAAACCCTCGTCCACCGCGTTGCGATGCTGCTCGGGGGTCAGATGCTCCGGCAGCGGGATGTTGAGATTGAACCCGGCGCCAGGCCCGATGCCCGTCTCATCGCGGAAGCCAGTGAAGTACGGGTACGCGAAGCTCGGATGACCGTGCACCGAGACGGTCAGCACGTCGGAGCGCGCGTAGAAGATCTCCTGTTGGCCGTTGCCATGGTGATAGTCGACGTCGAGGATGGCGACCCTGCCGTAGCGCGACAGCATGTTGGCGGCGATCGCCGCATTGTTGAAGTAGCAGAAGCCGCCGAAGGTGCGCGTCTCGGCGTGGTGGCCGGGCGGCCGCACCAGAGCATAGGCAAGTTCGGCGCCTTCCAGCACCCGCTCAGCCGCGGTCAAGGCGCAGTCGACAGCCGAGCGCGTGGCGAGATAGGCGTTCTGGTTCAGCGGGGTGAACGTGTCGATGCAGTAATAGCCGGCGAGTACCGTCTCGTCGCGCGGCGCCCGCGCCGGATTGCGCGTCGGAAACACGTAAGGGTAGATCGATTTCTTGGGCCCGGCCATCAGACAGGCCTTGCGGATGTAGTCGACCAGGCGGCCGTCGTGCACCGCGCGGATGTGCCGGTCGGAGTAGCGCTTGGCAGGTATCTTCTCGAACAGACCTGACGGGTCGAGCTCGGCCATGATCGAGCGGATGCGCACCGGCGCTTCGACATAGCCGCGGTCCTGCACATGATGGATGGTATGGTCGTCGTTGAGCACCAGCGCAATGCGCGGCTCGGATGACGCGCGCACTTCGCCCTTCAGCGCTCTCCTCGATTTGACGTAGCGCGGCTCGCGCAGACGAATGGGATCGTCGGTAATGGAATCTACCACCATCTGGACGTACGCCCCGAGCAATCCGTATTTCCGCTCGAGGATCGCTCGCACGACCTTCTTCACCTTCTCGGCGCTCGGCAGATCGTTGGCGCCGAGCGGATCGAGCATGAGATAAGGCGGATCGGCTGTTCCTGGCGTCACCGGCGTCTCGTAGGCGGTGTTGATGATCGGCCGCGCGCCGTAGCGCTCGTAGAACTTGAGACGCTTGGCGTTGTTGGCCCTGATCTCGGGGTTGGGGCTAAGCAGCGGGTCGTCGGGCAGGCTCTCGAAATAAAGCTGCGTGCCGAGCGCGCGCGCCTCCTCCCTCACCCGCTCATAGAGCGTGGCGCCGATGCCCTCGCCCATGCGCCCGGCCGCGGTCGAGACGAGCTCGAGATAGGAGAAGCCGATGTCGGGCGCATGCAGCAGGAGCGCTAAGCCCAGCGTTTGGTCGCGCGTAGTCTCCGCGACGAACAGGCGCGAGACGAATTTATGCTTGAGCGGATTGGCGAGCTGCTCGGGCAGCTTGACGATGTCGTAGTCGGGCATCCCCGGGAACTGCTCGCGCATGATCTTCTGCGCTGCCTCGATGGCCGAGCGGTTCACCGCGGTCGTGGCGTCGGCGACTTTCCGGATGCGGAGCATGACGAAATGCGAAGCACGTCAGGCCGTGGCTTGCAAGGCTCCAAGCGAAGCTTCGACGATTCCCCCGATCATGGCCTGGTAGGACAGTTCCGCCTGCGCCGCCGCCGCGGCGAAGCCCGCGTCGGGGCTCAGGCAGGGATTCATGTTAACTTCGAGAATTGCCGGCTCGCCTTCGCCATAGAGGCGGAAATCGACGCGCGCATAGCCCGACAGCGCGAACAGGTGCCAGCAGGCAAGCGCGAGGTCTTTGAGCTTGGCGGCAAGCGCGGGGTTCTCGGCTTCAACACCGAAGCGGCGCGGCGTGCCGATATAGGCGTCGCTGTCGGGCGTCCATTTGGCGTCGTAGCCGACGATCTTGGGCGCGCGGCCCGAGAAGCCCTCGAACACGATTTCGGCGATGGGCAGCACGCGCGGTCCAGACGGTCCTTCGAGCAGCGAAAGATTGAACTCGCGACCGTCGAGGTAGCTTTCCGCGAAATGCTCGGTCTTCCAGCGCAGATTTCGCTCGTCGATCGCTCTGGCAGCATCGCCGCCGCGCAGCACCGAGGCATCGTCGAGCCCGAGCGAGCCATGCTCCCAGATCGGCTTGACGATGACGCGGGCGTCTGGATCGAATTCGCCGCCGTCCTCGGACCAGGCCGGCGTCGGCAGGCCGGCATGAGCGAGCTTGAGCTTGGTGGAGATCTTGGACAGCGTATCGAGCCAAGCGCTCGCGCTGCACCCTGTATAAGGCAGCGAGAGCGCATCGAGCCTTGCCGGCACGAACGGTGCAAGTCTGCCGTCGCCGTTCACCGCATCGACCAGATTGAATACGGTCAGCGGCCGGCGGGCGGGCAGAGCATCAAGTTGACCGAGGTTGGGGGCGAGTGCCACGATCTCGGCGGCGTAACCGAGCGATCCGAGCGCACCGGCTACGGCGTTCGCCGCCACCAGAGTGTCGATCTCGTCGGGACGGCTTTCCGTCGCCGCGTGCACGACCGGGATGAAGCCTTGGCGGCCGGCCATCAGGCCGTTCTCCGCAGGCGCTCCGTATCGCTGCGCGCCAATCCGTAGCGGGCGAGGCCGGCGTCGAGAATCATGCCGATCAACACGGTGAACTCGATGCCGTTCTGAGCGGCGAGGATCGGCAGGTCCGAGTGCCAGGGATTGAGCCCGGCAAGCGAATTAGCCTCGAGGAAACAGGGCTCGCCATTGGCGTCAGAGCGGAAGTCGATGCGCGCCGTGTCGCGGCATTCGAGCGCCTTATAGGCCTGAAGCGCCCGCGCGCAGGCCAGCAGAGCCTCGGGGTCGGAGGCCGGCGCATAAATGACGAGGTCCTCGCACAGCTCCTTGTTGTGCAGCGAGTAGACATTGGCCTCGGCATCCTCGCGGAGCAGGATCTCGCACACGCCGAGCACGCGCGCGTCGTCGCCATTGCCGACGATGCCGACGGTGAACTCGCGACCCGGCAGATAGTGCTCGACCAACGCCGGCTGCTTGTAACGCTCGATCACGCGCGTCGCCGCCGCCGCAAGCTCTTCCGGCGTATTGACCAGAGAGGCAGCCTCGCAGCCCTTGCCGGTGCCTTCGGCCAGGGGTTTGACGAAGGCCGGGAAGTCGACCCAGCCGGCGACCTCGCTCGCACTTCCTTGCGCGATCGCGAAGGCAGGAGTCTTCACCCCGGCATCGCCCACTAGCCGCTTCGCTACACCCTTGTCGAGGGCGGCGGCGGCGGTGAGCGGGTCGGAGAACAAATAAGGCTGATCGAAGAGCTCGCACAGCGCCGGAACCTGCGCCTCGCGCGAGCGGCCCTTCAGCCCTTCGGCAATCGAGAACACGAGGTCGAAGCGCTCGCCCGCGACGAGGCGCGCGGCAAGCGCCTGGCCGCGGCCGACACGGACCGGCTCGCAGCCAAGCGTTTCGAGCGCCGAAGCGAGCGCCTCAATCGTGCCAACGCTATCGAACTCGGCAATCTCCTCCTCGGAGTAGCCGAGCGCGCGATACTCGTCGCGGAGATCGTAAACGAGAGCAATGCGCATCATCGAGGCCCGGCGTCGAACGTGCGGTCCCCACCAACCACGCCGTTAGGATCGGTGTAGCGGTAGGTGATGCCCTCGAAGTTCTTGAGGATCAGATCGTTGCCCTCGCGGCCGACGACGTAATCCGGCAGCAGCGGGATCTTGCCTCCGCCGCCGGGCGCATCGATCACGTAGGTCGGCACGGCGTAGCCAGTGGTATGGCCGCGCAGTCCCTGCATGATCGTAAGACCCTTATCGACGCTCGTGCGGAAATGCGACGAGCCCGAGATCGGGTCGCACTGATAGAGGTAGTAGGGACGCACCCGGCGCATCAGGAGCCCATGGAACAGCGGCTTCAGCGTGTCCACCGAATCGTTGATGCCCTTGAGCAGCACTGTCTGGCTGCCGAGCGGGATGCCGGCGTCGGCGAGCCGCGCCGTCGCCTCGGTGACCTCTGGCGTGAGCTCGGTCGGGTGGGTGAAATGGAGGCTCATCCACAGCGGATGGTGCTTTCTCAGCACCTTGATCAACGAGCGCGTCACGCGCATGGGCAGAACGACCGGCACTTTGGTGCCGAGCCGCACGAACTCCACATGCTTGATGGCGCGGAGCCGCGTCAGCAGATAGTCGAGCCGCTCATCGGACAGCGTCAGCGGGTCGCCGCCTGAGATGAGCACGTCGCGGATCTCGGGATGATCGGCGATGTAAGCGAGGGCATCCTCCCATTGCGGCCGGCTGAAGGTGTAGTCGCCGCCGGCCTCGCCCACCATGCGCGAGCGGGTGCAGTAGCGGCAATAGGTCGAGCAGAAGCCGGTGGCTAGGAACAGCACGCGGTCGGGATAGCGGTGCACCAGGCCGGGAACCACGCTATGGCCGTCCTCGCCGAGCGGATCGTCGGCCTCGCCAGGAGTCTTCAGATATTCGGCGCCCACCGGCACGTGGGTGCGGCGGAGCGGCTCGAGCGCGTCTTCGCGCGACATCAAGCTCGCGTAATAGGGGGTAATGCCGAGCGGCAGCGATCCTTGGTGGCGGACCACCGCGTCGCGCTCATCCTCCGACAGCTCGAAGATGCGCTCGAGCTCGGCAAGCGTCCGGATGCGCGAGCGTGCCTGCCAGCGCCAGTCATTCCACTGGCCGAGCTCGACCTCGGGGTAGAAGCGCTTGCGGAACGCGCGGGTCACTGGCCCGACGGGGAAGCGCTCGGGGCGCGAAGCGAACGCGACCAGATGCGGCCCCTGAGCGGGCGTGCCCGCGGGCGTAAGAGCTTTGATGGGAAGATGTCGTTTGGGGAGAAGTTGAGATGTCGCCTGCGGGCGACTGGGAGGCTCTTCGGCCTCGAGCTTGAGCAAGTTCATGGGTAAGCGTCCCCTCCGTGCCTTTCCGGACCGCCGTGCGCCAACCGCCGATTCTGCGTCCATCAAAAGCGCGAGTCATTTCATCGACCTCTTTCTTAATTTCAAGTGCCAATGGCGTCGCGGTCGAAACTTTTTTGCCGCGCGGGAACGCGCTATCCTAATTCTCTTCGCAGTAGCGAAAGGATTGGCATGAGAAGCTCGCTGCAGCCTCGACCCTGACCTGCTGTTCGCTGGTCGCCTTGCTCGCGGGAGGCCCGGCGGCTTCTGAGTATCAGGGTCCCGACTATGCGAAGCTGAAGGCTCTCCTTTCGCCCGGGCAAGACGCCGCTTCCTGCTACGCGCGCAGATACTCCGCCGAGCACCTGAAGCAGCATCCGAAGCAGAAGGTCACCGAAATGATGCTGTTCCTCCGCTACGTCACGCTCGGCGAGGACGACGCCATCCTGATCTCGACCGACAACGGCGATACTTCGAAACAGTACTTTCGCTACGACTTCACGCTTGCCGCCAAGGTCAGGGATCACAGCCAGACGCTCTATGCGAGCGGAGACTGCGCCTCGGCCGAAGGGATCGGCTGCGGAGTCGATTGCGACGGCGGCGGGATCGAGATCGAGCCTGTCGCCGGCAAGAACGGCACCATCCTGGTCCGGCTGGCACGCATCCGCATGACGCTTGGCTGCAGCGAAGGCCCCGAGATCGACCTCGAAGCCGGCGCCGACGACAAGCTGTTCAAGCTGACCCAAATCTCGGCGACGCTTTGCCAATCCATGCAAGCCGACGCCGAGAAGTGACTTTAACGATTCATTGAACGTCGGTCGCCGACTAGGGCTGCCGCTCCAGCACGGCGACGAAGAAACCGTCGGTGCCGTGGCTTCGGGGCGTCATAAGCAGGGTGTCGTCCGCGCCATCGGCCGAAACGAGCGCCGGGCTCTCGGGCAACGCCTTGTCCCAAAGCTGGCGCCAAGCGATCAGCTTGAACTCGGGATGGCGCGCGAGAAACGCGTCGATCTGGTCACGGTTCTCGGACGGCAGCACCGAACAGGTGATATAGGCGAGCCGGCCGGCTAGCTTCACCAAAGGCGCCCCCTCCTCCAGCACGGCGCGCTGCTCCTCGATCCTCGCCTCGAGCATTTGCGGGCTGAGCCGCCATTTCGCGTCGGGCCGCCGCCGCCACACCCCCGAGCCGGTGCAGGGCGCATCGATTAGCACGAGGTCCATCTTGCCGGCGAGCTCGCCCAAGGCGGTCTTGTCGCGTGCCGCCAGCACCTGCGCGTTCCGCACTCCCGCCCTCTTCAGTCGCTCGAAGATCGGGCGAAGCCGCATGCGGTCGCTGTCATAGGCGTAAAGCTGCCCGGTATTTTGCATCAGCGCCGCGAGCGCCAAGGTCTTGCCGCCGGCCCCGGCGCAAAGATCGATAATCTGTGTTTTCGGCTTGGCGCCGGAGAGCAGCGCGGCGAGCTGCGAGCCTTCGTCCTGTACCTCGAACCAGCCCTTGCCGTGACCGGGCTCGGCCTCGACATGAGGGCTGCGTCCCGGACCTTCGGCTTGCAGGATGCGCACCCCTGCGGGCGAGTGCTTAGTCGGCGCCGCATCGAAACGCTGAAGCGCCTTCAGCACCTTCTCGCGCGTCGCTTTCAGCGCGTTTACCCTGAGATCGACCGACGCCCGCTCCGCGAGTGCCGCCCCCTCCTCGCCGGCCCGAGCGCCAAAGGCTCGCTCGAATTGCGCCTGAAGCCACTCCGGATAATCGCCGCGAATTGCCGGCGGGGCATCGCCGGGCATATCGCGCTCCAGCCCCGCGCGCTCGGACTCGCTCAACGGCTCGGGTGCATGGTTTCCCCCATCGGCGAGGGCCGCGACCTCATTGGGCGTTTTGCCCCAGCCCGTGACGAGCGTCCTGAGGACCAGCGCTCGCGGGCTCGTGTCGCCCATGGTATAGGCGCTCGAAGCACGCTTGCGCAGAGCATCGAATACGAGATTGCCGATCGCCGCGCGGTCGCCCGAGCCCGCGAAGCGGTGCGACAGCCCCCAATCCTTCAGCGCCTCTGAGGCCGGACGCTTGCCCTTCTCGATATCGGCGAGGACCTCGATGGCCGCGCTTGCCCGCGCCCCTGGTGTCATTACTCAGAGGCGAACAGCGTGATGCGGGCGATGACGATCACCCACATGAGAAACAGCGCGATGGCGCCGACCACGAACACGGCGGTGCGCCGGTCGAGCCGGTTCGAGGTGACATGGATATAGCTGTGCACGTAGCGCGACAGCACGAACATCCAGGACAGCACATAAAGAGTGACGTCGAGCGCATCGGTCGCGAGCGCGAGCAGGATGACGACGTAGAACAGCATCGGCAGCTCGAGCTGATTCTGGAAGGCGTTGCCGACCTGCATGACATGCGGCGGCCAGACCGGCTCGCGCAGCGCCACCTGCTGCGGGCTGACATCGCCGCGCCGGACCACGCGCAGCCTGAGCAGCGACATCCACCCCAGCAGCACGAAGGTCAGGACGACCTGCGTGAACATCGGCAACAAGATTGCCACGAGCGACATAGCGCCCCCTCCTTCCCCTCGACTTCGCGGCGAGCAACGCGCTCACTCCGGGCGCCGTTATACTCTGGCTCCGGGGAGATGTGGCGATCAAAGAGGATGGCCAAAGACCACGCCAAACCACTTAAGGATGGGGTGCGGTGATGTTGGTAAACCGCGGCGAACTGCCAGATTGATTGCCGTATTCGCCCGGTACACATGGACGGAAGTTCAATTGACGCCCACCCCAAGCCCCCTTTAAAGCTAGCCCCCAACAGCAAAAGTCTTGAGAATCCAAGGAGGTTTACCCCCAATGCGCTTCCGCGCCCCCACCCTCGATCCCGGCGTGGCCCTTGCCGCCGCAATGCTTCTCGCGCTCCCCGGCTCTGCGCTCGCCGAGGATGCGAACCCTCCTGCCGCCGACGCTGCAACTCCGCCCGTCGCCGAAGAAGTCACTCCGCCCGCCACCCCCGAAGCGGCGCCACCGGCTGCCGGAAATGCGAGCGAGCCTGCCAAAGAGACCAATATCTGCTTTACCGGCCAAGGCTCGATCAAGGAGGTGCTTGAAGCCTGCGCTGCCTATATCGCGACCGCGACCGGCGACAAGCAGCACATGGTCATCGCCCACAGCGTCAGGGCCATGGGCATGTCCGCCACCGGCGATTTCGACGGCGCACTTGCCGAGATGAACGCCGCCGTCGATACCGACCCGGGGCGGGCCAATTCCTATTTCATGCGCGCCGCCGCCTACCAGACCAAGAAGGACTACGACAAGGCCGTCGCCGATCTCGACAAGGCGATCAGCCTCGACGCCACCCAGGGCGATTTCTTCCTGCTCCGCGGCATCGTCTATCGTGACAAGAACGACCTCGATAAGGCCCTTGTCGACATGAACCAGAAGGTGAAGCTAGATCCTGAGCTCACCAACGGCTACACCAAGCGCGGCGATCTCTACCGCCTGCGCAAGGAATACGACCTGTCGATCGCCGACTTTGGCGAAGTGATCAAGCGCGAGCCTGACGGTCCCAAGGGCTATATCGACCGCGGCTGGGTTTACGTGCTGAAGGGCGACCTCGACAACGCCGGCGCGGATTTCGACACGGCGCTGAAGATCAAGCAGAACGAGCCCTCGGCGCTGGTCGGACGCGGCCTGGTCAAGAGCCGCAAGGGCAAGCCGACTGACGGAGCCGCCGATCTCGCGCTCGCCAAGCAGATCGAACCCGGGATCTTCGATCAGATCAGGACCCTCGGCGTCCAGTAGTTGAGGTCGCTTAGAACGTCGCTCACCCGCGCGGTCGCTAGGCGCGCCTTCATTGCAACTGGTCCTCGCGGTAATATCCGCCTGGTTGCGGAGGGAGGGCAGCGTGAACACACTCGCTTCCTGGTTCGTCCGCCTGGTGCTGGGCGGTGTTAGCCCAAGGAACCGCCATGGCGGCGGAGCCTTGCTGGCGCGTGTACTATGTCGCAGCGGTCCGTCCGACAGTCCCGACGAGATCATCTGCCTTACGTCCCAGTCTCGAGAGGGAGAAGTAATCGGCACACATAGAACGGCGGAGTCGGCTCGCTAACTCTCGCGGGGGTAGTTGGGAGATTCGCGCGTGATGGTCACGTCGTGGACGTGGCTCTCACGAAAACTTGCCGTCGAGATGCGGATGAACTCGGCGCGCTCGTGGAAGGCTGCGAGGTCCTTGGCGCCGGTATAGCCCATCGAGGCGCGCAAGCCGCCGATCAGTTGGTGCAGCACGCTCGCGGCCGGGCCCTTGTAGGGCACTTGGCCCTCGATGCCCTCGGGCACCAGCTTGAGCGCGTCCTTGATCTCCTGTTGGAAGTAGCGGTCGGCGGAGCCACGCGCCATGGCGCCGATCGAGCCCATGCCGCGATAGGCCTTATACGAGCGGCCCTGGTACAGATAGACCTCCCCAGGGCTCTCGTCCGTGCCGGCCAGCAGCGAGCCTAGCATCACGCAATCGGCGCCGGCCGCCAAAGCCTTGGCAAGGTCGCCGGAATAGCGGATGCCGCCGTCGGAGATGACCGGGATGTCGCTTTTTTTAGCCACATCGACCGCCTCGAGAAGCGCGGTGAATTGCGGCACGCCGACCCCCGCCACGATGCGCGTGGTGCAGATCGAGCCAGGGCCAATGCCGACCTTGACCGCATCGGCACCGGCGTCGATCAGCGCCTTGGTGCCGTCGGCCGTCGCCACGTTGCCAGCGAGAACCTGCACCGCGTTAGACCGCCGCTTGATGCGGCCGACCGCGTCAAGCACGAGCTGGGAATGGCCGTGCGCGGTGTCGACCACGATCAGGTCAGCCCCGGCATCGATCAGCCGCTCGGCGCGGGCGAGACCGTCGTCGCCGACGCTGGTCGCCGCCGCCACCCGCAGCCGCCCCTGCTCGTCCTTGCAGGCATTGGGATGCAGCCGCGCCTTCTCGATGTCCTTCACCGTGATCAGTCCGATGCACCGATAGTCGTCGTCGACTACCAGCAGCTTCTCGATGCGGTGGCTGTGCAGGAGCCGCTTAGCCTCCTCCATGCCGACGCTTTCGGTCACCGTGACTAGGTTCTCCTTGGTCATCAGCTCGGCCACGCGCTGCTTTGGGTTGGTGGCAAAGCGCACGTCGCGATTGGTGACGATGCCGACCAGCCTCCCCTCGCTCCCGCCATTGGTGGCCGGCTCGACCACAGGGATGCCGGAGATCTGGTAATCGGCCATCAACTTAAGCGCGTCGGCGAGGGTAGCCTCAGGGTGAATGGTCACCGGGTTCACCACCATGCCCGACTCGAATTTCTTCACCTGGGCGACCTGGGCGGCTTGGGTGGCCGGGTCGAGATTGCGGTGGATGACGCCGATGCCGCCCGCTTGCGCCATGGCGATGGCGAGACGCGCTTCAGTGACCGTGTCCATCGCCGATGACAGCACCGGGATATGCAGCAAGATCGACCGTGTGACGCGCGATGCGACATCGACCTCGTTCGGCAGCACGTTGGAGGCTGCCGGCCTGATCAGCACGTCATCGAAGGTGAGCGCGAGCTCGCTGTCGGGGAAATGCCGTCTTGTCGCTTGAGTCAGCCCGTCGGGCATCGGCCAACCTCATTCGTCGGAAGACCAAGGCATCTTTGCACGGCACAACATGCGGGTCTTACGGTTGGCGGCCTCCTTTAGCAGCTTGCGGCGGGTTTGGGAAGGCAATGGCCGGGACGCTTCTGTGGGTTCCGCTCAATTCTGGGCGGATTTCAGGACCTGACGGAGCCGGGGCGCGGCAAAGGCGATGAAGCTCCGGACCTTGGCCTGGGGAAGCCGGTCCTCGCGGTGGAGCAAGTTGACCGGGATCGGCTCCGGCTCGAAATCGCGGAGAATCAGGCGGAGCGACCCTTCGGCGACCAGCGCAGCGGCTTGATAGGAGAGCACACGCGTGACGCCGAGCCCCTCGCGCGCGGCGTCGATCGCCGCTTCGGCGGTGTTGACGATGAGGCGCGGCCGCACCGCAATTCGCTGCGAGGCCTTCGGGCCCGAATAGACCCAGCGATCCGCCGGCGTCAGCGCCGTGACGCTGATGCAATCGTGCTTGGCAAGCTCGCGCGGCATCGACGGCACGCCCCGCGCCGCGAGGTAGCCTGCGCTGGCGCACGTCACCGACCTGACGGCGCCGACCCGTGCCGCCCGCAACGACGAGTCGGGTAGGCTGCCCACCCGGAGCGAGATGTCGATGCCCTCCTCGAGGAGATCGACCACACGATCGATGAGCAACAGACGCACCGCGACACGCGGAGAGGTTTTCAGGAACGCTGTAACGATCGGCAGGACGTGCAGCCGCCCGAAGGCGACCGGCGCGGTGATGGCCAGCTCCCCCTGCGGCTCGTCTTGTTCGCCCATCACACGCAAGCGCGCCGCATCGAGCTCGGCAAGGATGCGGCGGCAGGACTCAAGATAGTTGCGGCCGGTCTCGGTGAGCGCGAGGTCACGCGTGGTGCGGATGATCAGCCGCGTGCCGACCTCGTCCTCGAGCGCCGCGAGATGCCTGCTGACTGTCGTAAGCGGCATTGAGAGTCGCCGGCCCGCGGCCGAGAGGCTGCCGGCGTCGGCAATGGCTACGAAGACCTTGATCGCGGCTAGCTGGTCCATCTCTTCTTACCCTTCCGCAATTCGGAATAATAAATCCCAATATTACTCACTACTGCCAATTGGAGGAATGGCGCATTTAACCGGATGCGGTCAGGACGGGTCGCCATCCCTCGAACCCCAGGAGCACTCACGATGTGGAAATCATTGATCCTGCTGCTGCTGGCGGCCGGCCCGATGGCCATCTTCATCCCGGTCGACAGACTCTAAAATCCCGGCTCGGGACCGAACGGCGCCTAGCCGGCCCCTCCTCAAGGACAGATCGTCATGACCCCCTCCTCCGACATCGCCTTCTCGCCATCGGTCAAGGCCGTGCAGGAACGACGCGGCTCACGTGCGGGCTATGCCAAGTTGGAGCAGAAGGGTGGCTTCGCCACGACCATCGACGCGGCGCTCGCCGAGTTCATCGCCGAGCAAAGGTCGTTCTATCTCGCTACCGCCAGCGGACAGGGCCAGCCCTACATCCAGCACCGCGGCGGCCCAAAGGGTTTCCTGCGCGTGATTGACGACAAGACGCTCGCCTTCGCCGATTTCAGCGGCAACCGGCAATACATCACCACCGGCAATCTCGCCGACAATCCGAAGGCGATGATCTTTCTGATGGATTATGCCAATCGGCGGCGGGTGAAGATCTGGGGCACGGCGCGCGCGATCGAGGATCACGAACGCATCGCGCCGCTCATGCCCGAGGGTTACCGAGCGCGCGGCGAGCAGGTCGTCATGTTCAGCGTGGAGGCCTACGACCTGAACTGCCCGCAGCACATCCCCCAGATGCTCTTCGCCGAGGACGTCGCCGCCGCCGTGGGTCCGCTGCAGCAGCGCATCGCCGAGCTCGAGGCCGAGAACGCGCGGCTCCGCGCTGCTACGCCCACTAGCGCTTAGCGAACAGCCAGCCGAACAGATACGCGCCGGCGAGCGCGCCGAACAGCTCGGCCGCGATAAAGCCCGGCGCATCGTGCGGCGCGATCCCGGCGAACGTATCGCTCAAACTCCGCGCAATGGTCACCGCAGGGTTGGCGAACGAGGTCGAGGCAGTGAACCAATAGGCTGAGGTGATGAAGAGCGCGACCGCGGTCGCGACTGCCTCGGGCTTGAACCGCACGCAGCCGAGAATGGTCGCGATCAGCCCGAACGTGGCGATGAATTCTCCGGTCCATTGGCCGAGCCCGGTGCGCGCGGTCGAGCCGAGCTGGATCAGATCGAGCCCGAACATCAAATGCGCGAGCACGGCGCCGACGCAGCCGCCAGCAATCTGCACCACAACATAGGCGAAGGTGCTGCGCCAATCGAGCTCGCCGCGAAGCGCCGCCGCCAGGCTCACCACCGGGTTGAAATGCGCGCCCGAGACCGGCGCGAAGATGGTGATGATGACGTACAGCACAGCGCCGGTCGCGATCGTGTTGCAGAGAAGCGCGAGCGCCTGATTACCGCCGCCGAGCTTCTCGGCCATGATGCCCGAGCCGACCACCGCCATGACCAGGATCAGCGTGCCGAGCGCCTCGGCCACGAGGCGGCGGGTCATATCGAATTTCATGTTTCCCCTCTCGACTGCTCGTCATACCAGCGAAGACCAGGACCTTTGCGCGTTGGCGGTGGCGAGCTGCTCGTCGGTCATGTCGATACCGACGACCTCGCCGTTCGAGTCCACCAGCTGCGCCATCATGTATACGTCGCGCCCCGAGCCTGAGCCGAGATCGAGCACGCGCGCGCCTTGCAGCGCCGCCGGCACGACAATACCGCAGCCGTAATATTTCGACCTGACCTCTTCATGCACATTGGCGAGCAGAGGCTCGAGCTCGACCGGCATGCCGCCGCCGTCGCAACAGGCCGACGTCTTGAGATCCTCTGAGCTCTTCAGGACCTTGCCGTAATAGTCTTTCAACACTTCGAGATTCATGGCCGCTCCTTCAGCGTCTGGTCCCCCGCCATGGGCCGGTTCTAGCTGCCCGCGCGCCTAAAAGCAGCACACGAACACGCACGCTTGCGTGAGCGCCTCTATTGCGTCTCGCCGCGGAAGCCGGTGGCGAGCACATACATTTCGGCGGAGCTGGCCCGCGAGGCCTTCGGCTTCACATGCCGGACCTTGGCGAACGACCGGCTGAGCCGCGCCACCAGATCCTTGCCGGCCCCTCCTTGCAGCACCTTGCTGAGAAAGGCGCCGCCCGGCGTGAGAACATCCTCGGCAAGATCGAGCGCCGCCTCGACCAGGCCCATGATGCGGATGTGGTCGGTCTGCCTGTGGCCGGTCGCCGGTGCGTGCATGTCGGAGAGCACTAGATCGGCCTTCTTGCCACCCAGCGCCTCCTTGATGCGGTCGGGCGCTTCAGCCTCGGTCATGTCGAGCGTGAGCTGCGTCACCCCCGAGATCGCCTCTACCACGACGACGTCGACGGCGACCACCAGCCCCTTCCCCGCCATCACCTGCACGCGCTGCGCGGCGACCTGGCTCCAGCCGCCGGGCGCAGCGCCCAAATCCACCACGCTCATGCCTGGCTTGAGCAGATGATATTTGTCGTCGATCTCGGCCAGCTTGAACGCGGCGCGACTGAGATAGCCCTTCCGCTTGGCCTCCTCGACATAAGGATCGTTGAGCTGGCGCTGGAGCCAGCGCGTCGAGGCGATCTTCCGACCCTTGGCGGTCTTGACCCTGACCGCGAGCCGCCGCGTGCCGCCTGAGGTCTCCCCGGAGCGCCCTTTTGGCGGCCTTACCATATGTTAATGCAACCCATCGCCGGTCGAACCTTGACCTGGGGGGCCCGCTCGCCCCATGTGCGCCTTATAGGTGGTCCCCGACGCATAATCTTGTCCGAAAAGTCTGCAACTTTTCCGGATCATGCTCTAACACGCCATATGCCACGCTATTTCGTCACCCTCATCGTCGCCGTCGCCCTGTTCATGGAGACGATGGACTCGACGGTGATCGCGACGTCGCTGCCTGCCATCGCCGCCGATCTCCACCAGGACCCGATCGCGCTCAAGCTGGCGCTCACGTCTTACCTCCTGTCGCTCGCCGTGTTCATCCCGCTAAGCGGCTGGATCGCCGACCGCTTCGGCGCGCGCACTGTGTTCCGCGCGGCGATCGTCGTATTCACGCTCGGCTCGGCGGCCTGCGGTTTCGCGCAAGGGCTGCCCGACTTCATCCTGTTCCGGATCATCCAGGGCATGGGCGGGGCCATGATGGTGCCGGTCGGCCGACTGGTGATTCTGCGCACAGTGCCGAAATCCGAGCTGATCTCGGCGCTGGCATGGCTCACAATCCCGGCACTAATGGGCCCGGTGATCGGACCGCCGCTCGGCGGCTTCATCACCACCTTCGTCTCCTGGCGCTGGATCTTCTGGATCAACATCCCAGTCGGCGCGCTCGGCGTCTATCTCGCCACCCGCTATGTGGCCGACATTCGCGAGGAAGGACTGCCGCCGCTCGACGTGAAAGGCTTCATCCTGTCGGGCATCGGCCTCGCTGGCCTTGCCTTCGGCATCACGACTATCGGCCAGGGACTGTTGCCGCCCGCGGTCGTGGCGTCCCTGCTCGGCGCCGGCGTGATCGGCTGCGTGCTCTATATCCGCCACGCCAAGACGGCCAAAGCCCCCCTGCTGGACCTCGACCTGCTCAAGGTCGATACGTTCTTCGCGAGCGTCGTCGGGGGCTTCCTCTACCGCGTCGGCGTCGGCGCCATACCCTTTCTGCTGCCGTTGTTCTTGCAGCTCGGCTTCGGCATGAACCCGCTGCAATCGGGCATGCTCACGTTCGCCACCGCAGTGGGCGCCATCGCCATGAAGGCGACAGCCGCGCCGATCATCCGCCAGCTCGGCTTCAAGCGCGTGCTGGTGACGAACGCCGTGGTCAGCAGTTGCTTCATCGCCGCCGTCGGTCTGTTCACTGTGGGGACGTCGCATGTGGTCGTACTTGCGGTACTGCTGGTCGGCGGCTTCTTCAAGTCGCTCGAGTTCACCAGCATCAACTCGATCGCCTATGCCGACATCGACACCAAGGCAATGAGCCGTGCCACGAGTTTCGCCAGCGTGGCGCAGCAATTGTCGCTGTCGGCCGGCGTCGCGGTCGGCGCTCTGGTGCTCGAGTTCGAGCGCTTGGGACGTGCCGACCCTACCGTCGTGGCCGGCGATTTCCCGCTCGCCTTCTTCATCGTCGCCGTGATCGCCGCGAGCTCGGCCTTCGTCTTCGCCAGATTGCCGAAAGAAGCCGGCGCCAGCCTCTCGGCCCGCTCGCACCAGGTTGCCGTCGAGCCCGAGACCGCCCCGGCCCCGCAAGCCTAGAATGGCGTGAGCGTGCTAGCGCAAGCGACCCCTCGGGTGGCGCGGCGCGCCCTTCCGGTCATGACCGTCCTCGGCCATCAGCGTGGCTAGGATGCCCTCGCGCAAGCCGCGGTCTGCCACCCGCAGCCGCTGACACGGCCAGACCCTGAGCAGTGCCTCGAGGATTGCGCAGCCCGCAAGCACGAGGTCGGCGCGCTCGTGTCCGATGCAGGGCTGGGCCACGCGTTCGGCGTAAGTCATCGCGATCAGATCGTTAGACACGGTGCGCACGTCGCTGGCGTTAAGCCAGCAGCCGTCGACGCGCGAGCGCTCATAGACCGGAAGCTTGAGATGAATACCAGAAATGGTGGTCACGGTGCCTGACGTACCGAGGAAGTGCGCGCGCGAGCGTGCGATCCTGTCGCTGAAGCGGTGCTTGGCCTCGAAGCTTTTGATCGAGGCCATCACGTCGGCAACCATCGCCTCGTAGCTCTGCCGGTTCACCTCGCGGCCGCCATGGCGCTCGGCGAGATTGACCACGCCGATCGGCAGCGAGGTCCAGGCGGCGATCAAGTTCTGCACGTCGATCCGGTCGTGCAGACTGGGGCGATACGAGCGCCCCAGTTCGGCCAGATCGAGCCAGATCAGCTCCGAACTGCCGCCGCCGATATCGAACACCAGAGCCCAATCGCAATTGCGGTCGATCAGCGAGGCGCAGCCTGAAACGGCGAGCTTGGCCTCGGTCTCCTGCGTCACGATCTCGATGGCGACGCCGGTCTCGCGTTTCACGCGCTGAATGAACTCGCCGCTATTGCCGGCAATGCGGCAGGCTTCGGTGGCGATCAACCGAGACCGCGTCACCCGGCGGCGATGCATCTTGTCGGCGCAGACTTTCAGCGCCTCAATCGTGCGGCTCATGGCGGCTTCGGACAGCCTGCCAGAGCCTACCACGCCCTCGCCGAGCCTGATGATCCGCGAGAACGCGTCGATGACGACAAAGCCGCGCCGTGACGGCTTGGCTATGAGTAGGCGGCAATTATTGGTGCCGAGGTCAAGCGCGCCGTAAATGGAATATGCCAGGGGCCGCGCCTCCGCCCCCGTGCCATGTCTGCCCTCGGCTGCCCCCAAGCGGCCATTGGCCCCAGAGGGACCGTCGGTCGGCGCGTTCGACCGCGCCTGGGCTACACCCCGCGCGACGACATCTTCCGCGCGGTCGCCTGGCTTGCTGCGCGGCCCCTTGCGGTCACGCGAACCTATGGCAGCCGGGCGGGCGTCGCCGCTCGGCCCATTCATAGTGCTTAACCTCGTAACCCCGGAACCGCCGACACCATGTGCTTAGTCAGCGGCCGCGGCATTGGTCCTATTTGTCTAATGTATCAAGCTCTTGTTGCAGGTAAAGCGGCTTTTCGACTCTCGCCGGTACAAGCATGAGGATCCGCGGCTACAAACAAGGCGGGAAGCCTTCCCGCGAGCTGCATGACGACCCAGGCGAGAGCGACCGCCGCGAGCAGCCAGGTCTGCCAGAGGTCGAAACCCGAGAGGCCGATCGCGCCAGAGACGGCAAACAGCCCGTAGCTCGCTCCCTGCAGTGCGCGCGGCAGGAGGCGCATCTGCCAGAGTCCGGCGAGTCCGACCGCGAGCAGAACCCCCGCGCCGATGCCGCCAAGCTCGAGCCAGGGTTGGAGATAGATGTTGTGGGGACGACGGCTGCACGTCCCTCGAGTGGGCTATCCGGATTTCCTCGTCTCGCATGACGACGTGAGCATCCGTTGGAAGGTCGGGGCTGAGATGGCCGTCGACGACGGCAAGGGCGACAAGAATTTCGAGACGATGCTGAATGACCCCGACATCGGGAACTGTTCTACGAGCTGGTTGAGACCTACTTGGCTGTTCGACGGGCCCTAGCTCACGGATTGAGCGTTCGTCGTGAATAGAGCGAGCGAAGTGTTCACCGGGAACGATCAGTGTCTTGACACTGAAGTATAAAATCGAGCGCCGTCCGATCTATCATGTGTTGGCTGCACGCAGTCATCGGCATAAAAGGAGCTGCAACATTCTCCTTTGTCGTTTGTGACGCCAGGCTCCGTCGCTCCGCCGGGACGCGTGATAGTGCAATCCTTGTCTGCGCGGACCACACCGGCAGCAAGCCACAAAGTCGCCGGGAGAACTAGCAAAGTTGGGAAGCGCGTCATTATCATCGCGGATCCCTCCGAAAAGGGTAAGCCACAAGCTGCTTTATTCTAATCCAATTGTTTGGAAATTTCAGGGGCCAACGCCCCCGATTGACACTCAGGGCAGTCGCATGCCTTAGGGCCCGATGAGTGAGGAGGCTATGAACTCATCGCCAGATCACACCGGTCGCGGCTTCGACTCTGCATCCACGGCTACATATGTGAATACGCCTTCAGTCACCTTTATTGCCTCACCACTGCGCTCTCGGCGCGCGAATGCCTCGACCTCAACTGTTATGGAGGTGCGCCCCACCTTAACGACTTTGGCGTAGCAGCTCACCTCGTCTCCGACAAAGACGGGGCGCTGAAAGCTCATTGCCGTGACTGCGACAGTCACGACCCGACCGTTTGCACGTCGAATGGCGACGGCGCTACCGGCTAGATCCATTTGCGACAAAAGCCAGCCACCAAAAATATCTCCGTGCGCATTGGCAAACACCGGCATAGCGATGGTGCGCAGAGCCAGCTCTGAGCCTGTCGAAGGCTGAGTTTTATCCTCGATGGTGGCGTGAAGTGGGTTCATAGCGCCTCTACGTCGCAACCTGTGCCCGTTGAAGAATATATCGAACCCGACGTACTATATCGTGTCTCAGCTCCCGCTTCGAGATGCGGCTAACGGTTCAGGGCGGCGAAGCCCGTCAAGGAAGCGCCGCCGTCCCGGAATGTAGGACGACGCGCTGCTCCGCCGCCAGAACCCATCAAGTAAGAGCAGCGATTCTTAGCCCCGCAGTATCCGACCATTGGGTTCTTGCTCGCTTTCAAATCAGACCCGGGGCTCGAACCTGTACTGCGCCCGTTACCCGGTTACCCGGGTCTCGACGGCTAATCGCGCGATGGCCGTATACGAATAGCGAGGCTGGACAAAGGTCTTGCTAGGAGCCAGAAGCGGACATCCAAGAGTGAATTAGGAAATGTTCGCTTCTCCTTTGGGAGCGGACATCTTCGCATCAATCCGAGCCCGATAGCCGCCACCCGGCCGTCGGGCTTTTCTTTTGACTGAAAACAGCCTTAGACGCCAAACGCCGACCGGCATGCTACAAAACGGCAAGCGCCCGTAGCTCAACGGATAGAGCACCAGACTTCGAATCTGGGGGTTGCACGTTCGAGCCGTGCCGGGCGCACCAATTCTTATCCTCCGAATTTTTCGCGGGGGATTGGAACATCGCCGCGACTCGGCGCATTGGTCGTGCCAAACGGGGGACGACCATGGCCGAAAGTGACGGCTTCATCGTCGAGATGATCGACGACCAAATTGTCGTGACCATGACGGGCACGCTTTTTCTCGCGGCCTACCGCAAGCGGGAAGACATGGCGGCTCTCGTCGCGCGCTTCATCCAGGATGACCGGCACGCTAACATGCCGCGCTCGGAATTCGTGGCGCGATCGTGGCGGCTCGCGATGGCGCGTGCGAAGCAGCTCGGCTGGATCGGATGACGCGCGGCGCTATTGCCCGCAAGCGCTAGTTCCCGTGGTGCAGACGTAAGGCACGACCACGCCGGTGAAGCAGGTTGTGTAGAACTGCCGTGTCACGATATCGGGCTCGAGCTTCGCCTTGGCCGGCACGCCGTTTGGCCGAACCGCTTTCCAGAACGGATCTCCGGGCACTTGGTAGGACGAAAGCGTGAGTTCGCTCCATCCTCTCGTGCGCTGTAGGTTTTGCGCGGTCTGCACGGCGAGCGCTTGGGACGTTTGCGCAGCCTTCATATGCGTGCGCGCGCTGTGGGTCGCCGTGATCAACTGACAGCTCAGCGCATGAGCCGGTTGGACACTCGTGAAAGCGAACATTGCGATCGCCGCCACTCCACTCATCAACACGCCGCCAATCAAAGAGCTCTTCATCTCGCATCTCCCCTCAAGCGCCATTCGGCCGCCTCGACGCATCCTCTTTTTATCCGGTTGGCCGACCGTGTCCTAGGCGGCGGAAGGCCGCGTTTCGGCCTTTTTCTACGATCATGACGATCAGGAGGCTGGCTTCGCATTTTACGTGATATGATGGCAGCCAGCGAGGCTCAAGGCATTTGGCGGGGGGTCAGCCATGACAGAAGAGACCTTTGTGGAGCCGCGTCCGAGTGCGGCCGATCGCGCCAAGGACGTGGCAATGCGCGCGAAGGACGCGGGAAGCGTTGCCCTCGGACAATTGACCTCATGGGATTTCTTCAAATGGACGGTCGTCGCCCTGCTCGCGTTGAACCTGCTGGTGATGATCCTGTTCTTCGGCGGCATCAAGTCGAGCCTTACCGAGGTGAAGCAAGATAAGGCCGCTCCCGATCAGAGCGCGGCTGACGTGCGCGCCGAGGTCGGCAAGCAGATGGCCGACGTCAAGGCCGCCCTCACCCAGGCCATCACCGACATGAAGTCCGGCCTGCACGATGACATCGCCATGATCAACGCCAAGCTCGATGCGCGAATGGCGCAGCCGCCGCAGCCCAAGCCCGTCGTCCAGCCGACGACGCCAAAGCCTGCGGCCGCAGCGAAGCCGAAACGTCCGGTCACCCAGCCGTAACGCGCCGCCGGGCTCCGAGATCAGCGTGGCCTTCGCCTGCGATCCCAGATCGTTGAGCACGTGGTTCAGCCGGTCACCGGCCGGAATGGCGTCGATATCGCGACTGAACTTGCGATATTCGTGCTTTGCCTCGGGCGAGCCGATGGCGTGACTAAGATCGGCGCGCCAGGCGAGCAGCCGCTTCCAGCCCGCGCGTCGCCGCTTGCCGCGGCGGTGGAACGCCGGCGGCAAGCATCCGCCGCATGACGACCTGCGTCGCCTCTTCCTGGTCGCAACCGCCCTTGATCAGGAGATCGATCACCGCCGCCATTGCGGGCGAGATACATGGGCTGGGGCTGGGCTTGCGCTTGCGCTGATTGGCAACGTTGTCGCCTTACGCCTGGGCCTTGAGCGCATCGATGCCGGCTTCGAGGTGGTTGAGGGGCTGGAGTTCCTCCTGCGGCACGCCTTCCCGCGCGTGCTGGGCGATCACCACGTGCAAGCATTTCGCCCGAGCAAGGTCTTGTCATCGCTCTCGGGCCCGTGGGCGAAGGCCTGGCGAGGCGACCTCAGAGCCGTGCCGAGGCGATCCACCGATGGTGGCAGCGTTTGCATGGCGCCATGATGGTTATAAACGGTTGACTTGGTTCTTACCGAGCATGGCCTCTGACCGCGCCCTCGGCCCGGCAAGGTAAAGGAAGCATTAGAGGCGTTCGGCTCCAGATCCATCCCGCGATGCCTTGCCAAGCAAGAGCAGCTGCGGCTAGAAGGGCATGCAGTCCAGGCTTTGCGCCACTTGCGGCGCAGCTACGCCAATTCCACATGTCGGATTGGTGGGGGATCGTCTAACGGTAGGACAGCGAACTCTGACTCCGCCAGTCTTGGTTCGAATCCAAGTCCCCCAGCCACTTGATCTTGTTGCGCTTTCCTCGGTTCTACACAGTACACTCAGGCACAGTTGGGCGCCCGGTTGGGCGCAGCGATTGCTGCGCGTTCCTCTGGGTGACTTGACCCTCAGATCTTCAGGAAAGCGTCCAGGACCATCGTCGATGATCGGCTCATAGGCTTCGTGCATGCGCAGACCCAATCGTTAGACTACAGGTAAGCGAATCTCACCCTGGGCGGAAACGCCATTTCTGCCGTTTCTGCCGCCTTGAATGCCGTCCGGGGACGATGTCGAGTTTCTCGGCAGTGCGAAACGGGTCGACGGCTGGCGCCCTACCTTCAACTTCTCATCAACGATTTTGACGGAGATTTTTCCGGTTGCTGCGTTCCGCGGGGACTCTCTCAATGAAACACACCCTAACAGTGATTTCCCTCGTCGCAGTCGGCATGGCCAAGCCGGCAGTGGCCCTGGGTACCTCAGAGTTTTTGCAGCTTTCCCTGGAGCGCCAGGCAGCCTACGTGGACGGCATTCTTCAAGGCATGTCCTACGTAATGGCCAATTATGATAAGGCCGGCTCTGAGAGGTGGAATGCCTGCCTGCGCTCCCAAAGCGTCGAAGCCACGGTAGGCGAAGTGCTCCAGGTACTCAAAGATGACCCTGCTGGGAGCAGCGAGCCCGTTCCCTGGGCCGTTATGAGGGTAGTAAATCAGCGCTGTTGAGCCGGGTTGATCAACTTGGAAACGCGGCTGCGCGCTCTAAGCCATGCCATGGGACAGCCATGAGAGTGGTCATCGACGCCTTATCACTTCTCATGGTTGGACTGATACTCGGCTTGGTAGCGTATGTCGGAATTCGCTGGCCTTTCGCGGATTTAACGCAAGGTGAGCTTCGATGCGAACGCGCTGGCGCCGTGGTGATCCGGATCGCGAACAAGGACTACGCGGTCAATGCAGCCGCAAGTTCGCGCTATCCACCAGTCCAGCAGATTTGGAACAGCGCCGCTTATCCTCATGCTGATATCGATCGCCTCATCGTTCGAGGCTTGACCCTATGTGACTGGAGCGCACCACCTCCGTCTCATCATTACCTATTAAACTCCTCTAGTTCCCGCTGACTGCTGATCACAAGGCATAGCTCCGCTTTCCGCTAGGGGCGCGGCTCTCGGGGAGCACATTCCAGCACGGTTATCTCGACAAACAAAATGCTCACCGCTTCATCGTCAACGGAAAAATCTCCAAGCATCACGAATTAAAGAAAGCGTGCTCGAAGGGACTAGTGATAAACACCGTCCGCTAGACTTGCGATTGCGCCGGGCTCTCACCGGAGCCCGGCGTATCATCCCACAAGCGAAGGGGGGTCACTGCACGTCGCCCCGCACGGAGCGTTCCGACATGTCAGAACAGCGGCTGCCACTGCCGCCCTTCACCCTCGAGACCGCCATCGAGAAGGTGCGCAAGGCCGAGGACGCATGGAACACGCGCGATCCGCAGCGCGTCGCTCTCGCCTACACGATCGAGAGTCTCTGGCGCAATCGCGCGGAGTTTCTTCAAGGGCGCGAGACGATCGTCGTGTTCCTCACGCGGAAATGGGCCAAGGAGCTCGACTATCGCCTGATCAAGGAGCTCTGGGCGTTTCGCGACAACCGCATCGCCGTGCGCTTCGCCTATGAGTGGCACGACGACAGCGGAAATTGGTTCCGCAGCTACGGCAACGAGAATTGGGAGTTCGATGCGGACGGGCTTATGCGGCGGCGGATCGCCAGCATCAACGACCTGCCGATCACCGCTGCCGATCGCAAATATCATTGGCCGCTGGGACGGCGCCCCGACGATCACCCGTCGCTGAGCGACCTCGGTCTCTGACGGCGCGCCAGGACATCTACATCAGCGGCACGACATAATTGACCTCGGCGCGAAGCTGCGTCTGGTGGTCTCGCGGCGCGGACGTGTCGATCAGCTTCTCGTCGGAATAGTAGATCTGCGCCCTGAGACCTTCCATCGCGCCGCCTTGCGGTTCGTAATCGAGACGGAGATTGAGCACGTCGCGGTCGAGCCTTGCAACCATTCTTCACCCTAGCGTACGGCTCTGCTCAAGGCCCCGCAGCATACTCCTATCCTCGCCGGCGGCCCGCGAATCCGGACTGCGAAGCGCCTTATGCTGGGTCGATGGCTTTGCTAGTCTCCAACCGCAAATGCGCCTTTCCAACCCCAATAAGACTGGCCCATGCCCATGAATACGCGTCGCCGCGCTCTCGGCCTCCTCGTTGCCGCAGGCGTGGCCTCCCGCTTCCCCGCAATTCCGCGCGCGCTCGCCGCCAAGACGGACTGCTTCGATTCGAAACAGATCGGACCGTGGAAAGGCCAGGCCACCGACAGCCAGGCGGGCGCCCGCATCAATCAGATTGAGTTCGAGAGCGCCGGCGAATGCGACCTCCGCGCCGACATCCAGGTTGCCGCGAGCTTCGACTCCAAGCTCGTCGTCTATGGCGACCGTGACCAGATCAAGCTGCCCAAGAGCTTTCTCATCGACCCGGCCAACCGGCTGATCGTCAAAGGCGCCGACGGCAAGGAGGCGGTGAACGAGCCGCTCTGCGGCAACTGCACCGACATCTTCGACAACAAGGTGAGCATCGTGCTCCCCCTTGCGGTCTCGCCATTGTTCCGCGACGGCGCTTCGCTCGAGATTACCGTCAAGCTCGGCGACATGGAGGAATGCCACGTCAAGCTCGACTGCGACAGCCTGCGTAAGGCGCTCGAGTGGGCATCGCAGCGGCAGACCGAGCTTGCCCAACAATTCGCCGACGGCAAATGCACCCCGCCCGAAGGCGGCTGCTTCATCACCACCGCCTGCTGCGAGATGCTCGGTCTTGATGACGATTGCTTCGAGCTTCGTGCGCTGCGCCGCTATCGCGACCAAGTGCTGGCGGCGCTTCCAGGCGGAGACACCGAAATCGCGCGCTACTACGCGCTCGCTCCGCTGATCCTGGCCCGACTGCCCGAGGAGATGCGTGAGGCACGGCTCATCCTGCTCTATGCGCGCTTTGTCCTACCGGCCGCGCTTGCCGCGCATGTCGGCCTCGATTCGCTCGCTTATCGTCTGTATCGAAGCATGCTCGATGAGCTCGCGCGCGACTTCGCCCCCGATTGCCGCGACCGACGACGAACCGGCGCGGAGGATCTCTCCGCGCCCGCTGTTTCGACTCCGATGACAGATCGGGCCATCGGGGGGCAGCGCCCTAGGTGACTTCCGGCTTGCCGTCGAAGGTGATCGGTTCGCTGACCGCCTCGAAGGCCCACACCGCGGCGTCGCCCGTCGCGTTGCAGAGATAGAGCTGGCCCGAGCCGTCCTTGACGAACACAACGAAACCCAGATCGCTGTCGAGCCCGTCGGAGGTGCTGCCGACCAGGCTGCCGCCCTCGCTCAGATAGGCGACGCACACCTTCTCGGCGATCTCCTGAGGCGAGCTGAAGACCGACCAGCTCGGTGCCGTCGCCTTCGAGCAGGTCGCTTTTCACGATGGTGTATGAATAGATGGACCTCCGAGTCGGCATCGCACATCCAAAGATTGCCGTCCTTGTCGTTCAGCCAGACCAGGCTGAAGCCTATACCGCTGCCGTCCGCCACCGCATTCACCACACCTTGACCGGCTGGGAAGGGTTGAGCGTCGAGCAGGCCTTGATCGCCGCCCCGTGGTCGGCCGGCTCGCTATCGGCGTTGGCCGGCACCAGCCCAAGCGAGGCCAACGCCAAGGCTGCAAGGCCCGCGGTAATCGTCAGGAATTTGCGTTTCATGTCTCGTCTCCTAAGAATGTTTGGCCGTGGCAGGATCGCCTTCGGCTGAGCGAGACATGGCGGGGGCCGCGAGCCCCATTGTGAGCCTCATTACACTGGGCCGGCCTCGTGGCAATCGGCGGTGGAGGCGCGAAGCCCCGTGTTCGCCGCAATCGGGACCACATGGCGCCCCAGTCGTGCGTTAACCTTTCCCTCAACGACAAAAAGACCATCTCGCCCCGCTCGGGCCACGCAGGATCACACGAACGCCGAAAGGCTTGCTCTCTGAGCGAGAGGTTCGCGCGCTTAGCCGTGTGCGGATCGCCCTCCTCCAGAGACGGTGCGGTCGCGCGCCTCGCATCGACGGGGGTCGTGCTGAAGGGTGCTGCGTTTTGGGGTGGGTGTCACTTGCGTATCAAACACATCGTATTCGGCGCTGCATTGCTTGGCGGTCTCGCGAGCGGAAGCGGAAGCGGCCTATCTGCCGACCCGGCTCCAAACTGCCGACTATCCCAATCTGATCGAAGGCAGCGGTGAGATGCAAACCGTCGCCACCGGCATGGTGCTTTCAGCAGCCAAGGACAAGGACGATCCTGGAGCCGCCGCGCGCATCGCCCGTTTCGTCGATACGCTGTTTCCGCGCTTTGCCGAGCTGCAAGCCTCTGACCGGCACCCGAAATGGCGCGAGGTCAATCTCACCGCCACGCTCCCCGGCCTCAGCCGGACGCCGGAAGCAGGATCCTGGCTCGCGCAGCGTTCGGCCATGACCGCCAAGCCGATCGCCGCAAGCGCCGGCGTTGTCGCCAAGGCCGCCGTGCCACAGAACTTGGTCATGAGCCTCGATCAGAAGGAGGCGCTGTTCAAGAAATTCATCGAATGGCAGCGCAGCTCGGAGAACTAACGCGCATCTTTTCGCAACGAGGGAACAGAAGGAGGGATCAGTCAGTTCATGTGAGCTAGGCGCGTTCGGGGGCACGAGCGCGCCATACGGGGGAATGGGGGAGTGTACCGGCACGACGGGCACTCGTGTCGGCGAGTAAGGGAGCGTCATTATGTTCGGTTCCACCACACCCCTGGCGGAGCGGCCTGACTTGCATCCGGTGCATCGGGCCAACGCGTTGCTGCGCTCGGCGCTGCTGAATGAGACGGCGCCATTCGCCAGGGCAGATTTCCTGCAAGACTTCGATGCGATTGCCGGACCCGCAGACGGGCCAGTCGGCATCGCCTACCCCACCTCGCTCGTGGCGCGCTTGAACGCGCTCGACATCGGCACCGCTGCGGCGGCCGGCATCAGGATACCGCTCGGCTTCGCGACTCAGCCTGGAGGAGAAGACGCTGGCGTTGTTTCCCCGCCGGCCGAGCTCACGAGCGATAGTCCTGCCGCTGACAACGTCGAAACGGAGTGGGACGAGCTCGCCGACGGCCCAGGAGATACCGTCCCGTCACTCACTTTGCCTCAAAAGGCGCATATGCTTGCGGTGCTGAAGGAATTCCGCCGGCGGCAACGTCAGGCGAGCCTGCTGGTCGCCGGGTCGCTGGCCGCAGCCTTCCTGCTTACGCTCGGCGGCTTCGTGCTGATCGCGAACCTCGTAAGCTCGGAGCCCGCCAAGAGCGACAAGCAGACGCCGCTCCGCTCGACGTCAATCGTGTGGCAGCGGCCGGAGCGGGACGCGATGACGACCGCGAGCCGCGTGGGCAAGGCCGAACCCACCGGCCCGCGCGTCAGCGAAGATGCGCCGTCGGGTCAAGTGATCCTGGCTACCAGTGCCCGCCCGCTCGCGCTGGCGCCTCTGCTTGGCCAGCGTCACTCACGCTACGTCTTGCTGCGCGGTCTGCCGCCCGAGGCCGAGCTCTCCGCGGGCCACCGCACGGTCAGCGGGTCATGGATGATCAAGGACGAGGACACGCCCAATCTCACTCTGACCGTTGGCGAGGCCGCGAGCGGCGATTACCCGGTTGATGTCTATCTGCTCGACTCCGCCGATTCACCGCAGTCACGCCGAAGCCTCGTGTTGCGCATCGAACCGGCCCGGCCGCGCGTCTACACCGCGGGGCTAAGCCTGAGCTGGGCAAGTGCCCGGCTCGGCGCGGCCGACAAGGCCCCGGTCACGACGGAAAACGTGGCACCGCCCGAACCTCATTTGCTGCTCGATCGGGCACGGCGCCTGCTCGGCGAAGGCGACATCGCCGGGGCGAGGCTGCTCCTGTTCCATCTCGCCGAGCTGGGAGAGGGTGATGCGGCCTACGAGCTCGCCCGCACCTTCGATGCCGAGATGCTGGCCAAGCTCGGCGCGAGCGGCGTCGACAGCGACAAAGCCACCGCGCTCGGTTGGTACGAGCAAGCCTCGCGAAGCGGCAACGCGGATGCCGCAAGACGTCTAAAGATCCTTGCTAGTCTTTCGGTTTCAGACCCGTCCGACTAGCAGAAGGAGGGCCGCAGCCGCTCAACCGAGGGAAGCCATCGGACTTGAGGGCTGCGGCCCAGATTTCAGACCACGATATGATTAGACGACGTGACGGCGCCTGAGTTCGACGAGAACCGCCTCGGCGAGCGACTCCGGGTTGCTGCTGCCAGTGTCGAGCTTGAGCTCAGGCTTCTCCGGCGCCTCGTAGAGCGAGTCGATGCCGGTGAAATTGCTGATCAACCCGGCGCGTGCCTTGCGGTAGAGGCCCTTCGGATCGCGCGCCTCGCACACCTCGATCGGCGTATCGACGAACACCTCGATGAACTCGCCGTCCTGGAGCAGGTCGCGCGCCATCCGCCGCTCCGAGCGGAACGGCGAGATGAACGACACCATGACGATCAGCCCGGCCTCGACGAACAGCTTCGCCGTCTCGGCGACGCGGCGGATGTTCTCCACGCGGTCGGCGTCGGTGAAGCCGAGATCCTTGTTGAGGCCGTGGCGGATATTGTCCCCATCGAGCAGGTAAGTGTGCCGGCCGAGCGCGTGCAGCCGCTTCTCAAGCGTATTGGCGATGGTCGATTTGCCGGCACCTGACAACCCGGTGAACCAGAGCACGCAAGGCCTCTGCCCTTTCAGCGTCGCCCGCGCGACCTTATCGACGAACAGCTCCTGCCACTGGATGTTGGTGGCGCGGCGCAAGCCGAACTCGATCATGCCTGCGGCGACCGTCGCATTGGTGAAGCGATCGATCAAAATGAACGAGCCGGTATCGCCGTTGTCGGCATAAGGGTCGAACACCACCGCCTTGGCCGTGGTGATATTGCACGAGCCCACCTCGTTCAGTTCGAGCGTCTTGCCGGCGACATGGTCGAGATTGTCGACATTGAGCTTGTATTTGAGGCTAGAGACCGTCGCGGTCGTGGTCTGGCAGCCGCACTTCAAGGTGTAGGTCCGCCCAGGCAGCATCGGCTCCTCGTCGAACCAGATGAGCCGCGCAGCGATCTGGTCGGCGACCGACGGCGTCGCATCGGGAAGCGCGATCAAATCGCCCCGGCTGACATCGACCTCCTCGGCGAAGGTTAGCGTGACGGCGTTGCCCTCGCGCGCCTGGTCGAGATCGCCGTCGGCAGTGACGATGCGGGCGACGTGCGCGCGCTTGCCGGACGGGTGGATCACCACTTCCTCGCCAGGGCGTATCGCCCCACTCGCCACCGTCCCGGCATAGCCGCGGAAGTCGAGATGCGGCCGGTTCACCCATTGCACCGGGAAGCGGAACGGCCGCTCACCGGCCGTGTGATCGACATCGACCGTCTCTAGGTGTCCGAGCAGAGTTGGGCCGTGATACCAGCGAAGATGCGTGCCCGGATGGATAACGTTGTCGCCCTTGAGCGCCGAGACCGGGATATAGGTCACTCGCTCGAATTGCAGTGGCTCGACGAAGCTCGAGAAGTCGGAGGCGATGGCCTCGAAGCGCGCCTGATCGAAATCGACAAGGTCCATCTTATTGATGGCGAGCGCGACCTTGCGGATGCCAAGCAGTGACAGGATGCAGGCGTGGCGGCGGGTCTGGGTCAGTACGCCGCTCCGCGCATCGACCAGCAGCACGGCGAAGTCGCAATTCGAGGCGCCGGTCACCATGTTGCGCGTGTACTGCACATGGCCCGGCGTATCGGCGACGATGAACTTCCGCCGCGGCGTCGAGAAATATCGATAGGCGACGTCGATGGTGATCTTCTGCTCGCGCTCGGCCTGGAGGCCGTCGACCAGGAGCGAGAGATCGAGCGCACCGCTCGCGACCGTGCCCGGGCGCTTCTGGTCCTGCTCGGCAGCCTTGAGCTGGTCCTCGTAGACCAGCGATGAATCATACAGCAGCCGGCCAATCAGCGTGCTCTTGCCGTCGTCGACGCTGCCGCAGGTGAGGAAGCGCAGCAGCCCGCGATTCTCCTCTGCCGCAATCCGCGCCGCGATGCGCTCTGCGGCGCTCTCCCGCTCGTTGCCGACAATGCTGAGGCGCGGCATCAGAAGTAGCCCTCCTGCTTCTTCTTCTCCATCGAGCCCGACTGATCGTGGTCGATGACGCGGCCCTGGCGCTCGGAAAAGCGCGTCGCGATCAGCTCCTCGACGATCTCAGGCACGCTTGCGGCGTTCGAGTGGATGGCCCCGGTCAAGGGGTAGCAGCCGAGCGTGCGGAAACGCACGCGCTCCGTCTTCGGCTTCTCGCCCGCATCGAGCGGCAGGCGTTCGTCGTCGACCATGATCAGCATGCCGCCACGCTCGACCACTGGCCGGTCGGCGGCGAAATAGAGCGGCACCACCGGAATGTTCTCGAGATGAATGTAAGTCCACACATCCAGCTCGGTCCAATTCGAGAGTGGGAATACCCGCATGCTCTCGCCCGGCCTGATCTTGGTGTTGGCGAGATGCCATAGCTCGGGACGCTGGCGCTTGGGATCCCAATTCTGCGCGGCGTTGCGGAACGAGAACACACGCTCCTTGGCGCGCGATTTCTCCTCGTCGCGCCGCGCCCCGCCGAACGCCGCGTCGAAGCCGTGGCTCGCCAGCGTCTGCTTCAGCGCCTCGGTCTTCATGATGTCGGTATAGAGCGCGCTGCCATGCGTGATCGGCGAGATGCCGTCGTTCACGCCCTGCTCGTTGGTATGCACGATCAACTCGAGCCCGAGCCGCTTCATTTCCTGATCGCGGAAGGCGATCATCTCGCGAAACTTCCAGGTGGTGTCGACGTGGAGCAGCGGGAACGGCGGCTTGGCCGGATAGAAAGCCTTGAGCGCGAGATGCAGCATGACCGACGAGTCCTTGCCGATCGAATAGAGCATCACCGGATTGCGGAACTCCGCCGCAACCTCGCGCATGATGCGGATGCTCTCGGCCTCAAGCTGGCGGAGATAGGTCGACAGGCGCTGTTTCATCATTTTGCGTTCAGGCTTCGGCACGCGGGTCTGACCTGGAATTCAGGATCGTGTCGGCAATTTGGCTTTCTTTTTCGGCGGCATCGCCATCGTGGGTCCCCTTCCCGTTCTGCGCCCGCGCGATCTCCGCTGCCTTGCGCTCCTGAGTGAGGTAGCGATAGGCGCTGACCGGGATCATGGCGAGATAGATCAACGATCCGGTCGCAAGGGTGGCCGAGGGATAGGTCAAAAGCAAGGCGATGAAAAGCGCGGCCAGCACGAACAGCGGCGGCACGTATTCGCGTGGGATCCCCGGGCCAATCATCTTGCCGGAGAAAGTCGGCACGTTGCTGACCATAAGCAGCGCGATGCCGAGCGTATAGAGCAGAACGAGCGGCGTCAGGCTCGGCAGATGCATCCCGAGATCCTGGGCGTAGATCGGCAGCAACAAGATGATGGCGCCGGCCGGCGCCGGCACGCCGACGAAATAATTGCTTTTCCAGGCGGGCAGGTCGGTCCGGTCGAGCGCCGCATTGAAGCGCGCGAGGCGGAGCGCCGAGCAGACCGCGAACACCAGAACGGCGATCCAGCCGAGACTGTGCAAATCCTCGAGCGCCCAGTTGAACATGATGATGGCTGGCGCGACGCCGAAATTAACAAAGTCGGCAAGACTGTCGAGCTCGGCGCCGAATCGCGAGGAGGCCTTGAGCACGCGCGCGATGCGGCCGTCGATGCCGTCGAGGAAGGCGGCAAACACCAGCGCCGCCACGGCGAGGTCGAAGCGGTTCTCGATGCCCATTCTGATCGCTGTGAGTCCGGCGCAGAGTCCGACCAGCGTGAAGATGTTGGGAATCAGCACCCTGATCGGCACCTGACCGCGGGTGAATACGAGCTGGCGGCGCTTGCGTTCGTCTCGTTCAGGATCGAAGGGCGGGAACATTGGCGACTATCCCTAGATCAGCTCGGACTGCACAAGCACCGACGGTTCGCGCACTCCCTCGCGCGCGGCGAGCTCGGCGAGGACCGTCTCGCCGCCGATCGCGGTCTGGCCGACGGCGACCATGATCTTGGCGCACTCCGGCAGATAGACATCGACACGGCTACCGAAGCGGATCAACCCGATGCGCTCGCCGCCCGCAACGCTAGCCCCCTCGCTCAAGAAAGTCACGATCCGCCGCGCGATTAGCCCGGCGATCAGCATCACGCCGAACCTCTCGCCGCCGGCCGTTTCGACCACGAAGGCGCGGCGCTCGTTCTTCTCGCTTGCCTTGTCGAGCTCGGCATTGAGGAACTTGCCCGGCACATAGACGCTGCGGGTGATGCGCCCGGCGATCGGCGAGCGGACGATATGCACATCCAGCACCGACAGGAACACCGAGATGCGTGTCAGCTTCGCATCGCCGAGCGCAAGCTCGCGCGGCGGCACCACTTCGGCAATCGAGGAGATCTTGCCGTCGGCGGCGCTTACCACCGCGCCCGGCCGCGACGGCACGACCCGCTCGGGATCGCGGAAGAAATAGGCGCAATAGGCCGTGGCCATCACACCGAGCCAACCGAGCGGCGGAGCCAGCAAGAACAGGATTACGGTGACCACCGCGGCAATGCCGATGAATTTATGCCCGTCGTGATTTACGGGCACGAACGCGCCTGTCACGCTGTCGAGCAGGCTATGGGTGTCGCTCATGCCCCTTTAGAGCGTTTCGCTCAGGTTGAGGCAAGAGCCTCGTCCTCGAGGCGCTCGGCGGCACGCGATTCCGGCAATCCGTCCTCGTCGAGGGCTTTCGCCAGCCGCTCGCGCGCTTCGTCGGCCTCGCGCTGGCGCAACCAGAGACTGGCATAGAGACCGCCTTTGGCGAGCAGCTGCGGATGCGTGCCCTGCTCGACGATCTCGCCGTGATCGAGCACGATGATGTTGTCGGCGTGGACCACGGTCGAGAGCCGGTGGGCGATGACCAGGCTGGTACGGTCGCGCGCCACGCGCTCTAGCGCGTCCTGAATATCCTTCTCGGTGTGACTGTCGAGCGCCGAGGTCGCCTCGTCGAGCATGAGGATCGGCGGCGATTTCAGGATGGTGCGGGCGATCGCCACGCGCTGTTTCTCGCCGCCCGATAGTTTCAATCCTCGCTCGCCGACCAGCGAATCGTAGCCTTGCGGCAGCGTCACGATGAAATCATGGATCTGGGCAAGCCGCGCCGCCTCGCGCACCTCGGACGCGGTCGCGTCAGGCTTGCCGTAGCGAATGTTGTACTCGATCGTGTCGTTGAACAGCACGGTGTCCTGCGGCACCATGCCGATCGCCGCGCGGAGCGAGGCTTGCGTGACGTTCTTGATGTTCTGACCGTCGATCAGCACCCGCCCCGCCGCGATGTCGTAGAAGCGAAACAGGATGCGCGAGATAGTCGACTTGCCTGCGCCCGATGGCCCGACGATGGCGACCATCTTCCCGGCCGGCACCTCGAAGCTCACATGCTTCAGAATCTGGCGGTCGGGATCGTAGTCGAAAGAGACATTCTCGAACTTGACCTCGCCCTTGTTGACGACCAACGGTTTGGCGCCCGGGCGATCGACGACCTCGGCCGGCTCGTGCAACAGCGCGAACATGGTCTCGATGTCGATCAGTCCTTGCTTGATCTCGCGATAGACCATGCCCATGAAATTGAGCGGCACGTAAAGCTGCATGAGGATGGCGTTGATCATGACAAAGCCGCCGATGGTGAGCGTCCCTTGCGTCACGTCGCGCGCCGCGAGCAGCATGCAGACCACGGTGCCCGCGGTGAAGATCACCGCCTGGCCGCTGTTGAGCCAGCCAAGCGAAGTATAGGTGCGGACGGCGGCGTTGACGTAGCGCCCCATCGAGGAATCGAAACGGCGCGCCTCATGCTCCTCATTGCTGAAATATTTGACCGTCTCGTAGTTGAGCAGACTGTCCACCGCCTTCGAGTGCGCCTCGGTGTCGGACTCGTTCATGTCGCGGCGAATCGAGATGCGCCGTTCGCTCGCCCAGAACGTGAACCATACGTAGAGTCCAACGGTGACCAGCACGACCACCACGTAGATCCAGCCGAAATACCAGGCAACAAGGCCCGAAATCATCAGCAACTCGACCGCGGTCGGGATCGAGTTGAGAACTGCCATGCGCACGATGGTATCGACGCCGTTGACGCCGCGCTCGATGACGCGGCTCAGCCCGCCGGTGCGGCGCTCCAGATGGAAGCGGAGGGAAAGTTCGTGCAGATGGCGGAAGGTGCGGTTGGCGAGCTCGCGCACCGCGTGCTGGGCGACCACTGTGAACCATATGTCGCGAAACTGCGCGAACACCACCATCAATATGCGGCCGACGCCATAGGCGACGATCAGCATCGCCGGCAACATGGCAAGGCCGAGCATCGAGACGCCGCCCGCCGGAGTGCCGGAGCTCGCCTGCCCGGTGAGCAGATCAATGATCTGCTTGTAGGCGATTGGCACGGCGAGCGTGATCGCTTTGGCGACGACGAGCGCGCCGAGCGCGAACACCACGCGCCAGCGCAAATCCGGCCGGTTCGCCGGCCAGATATAGGGGAGCAGCTCGCGAAGCACGGTGATGTGGCCGGTCCGCGCCTGAAGCACGGCATCGCTTCGCGATTGCGGCAGCCGATCTTGCATTAAGGGGTTGCTTCCAACGGCGCGTCGCCGGGTGGCAAAAGGGGCGGCCGAACGCCGCCCCTGATGCATATAGTCCTCACGCACCGCCGCGCCAAGCGCGCCACCGCCAAAACGCCGCGTCCGGAACGGCCTTACTGTGCCGGAGCTGCCGGAGCAGCGCCTGGCGCCTGCGCGGCGTTCGCTGGCGCGCGCTCGAGCGTCACCATCGCCCGTCCGCTCACCATCCGCGTGGTCGCGTCATATTGCTCGGCGCGGAGCATGTGACGGGCCTCGTCGATCTTCACGTCCTTGTCGACGGACCACACGCCGTCTTTGTCGGTCTGTACCTTCACGAACGGCGCATCGTCGAAATAGACATAGACCGGCGAATCGGGCGGCCCCGACCCGGCGAGCTTCAAGTGGCCGGTGTCGCCGGAATCCTGATAGTCGACGGTCTTGAACCTGATCGGATATTTGGGAGCATGCGCGCCGAGCGTTGGGTCGCCGTTCGCCGGCGTGGCGGCCTCGGCGGCCGGGGCGAGCAGGCTCTTATCGCCGGGCACGTCATCCTCGGCGACTTGCATCCCGAACGTCGCGGCAGAGGCTCGAGGGGCGCCAAGCAAGATCGCCGACGCGCCGGCTAAGGCGACGGCCACGATAGCCGCGATCAAAGTGATAGTTCTTGTTACGGTCATTTCCATTTTTCCTTGTACGTTCCTTCCATTCTTCCCTTTAAGACTTTCTACGCGGCGCGGAAGGCGAAAAAACGTCCGTGACGTGCCGCCCGGCGGGGACGCTAGACAATAAACCCACCGATTTCCCGGAGTCCCATTGTGACGGCAAGCTTCCTTGACGCATATGGACGCGCCTGCCACATGAGGCCCATGAAGAAAACCCCGCCGACCCTCATTCAGAATATCTGCGTCTATTGCGGCTCCGGCCCCGGCCTCAACCCGGCTTTCGCCGATGCCGCGCGCGCGCTCGGGCGCATCCTCGCCACTTCGCGCATCGGCCTCGTCTATGGCGGCGGCAGTCTCGGGCTGATGGGGGAGACCGCGCGCTCGACCCTGCTCCACGGCGGCCACGTCACCGGTATCATTCCCGGCTTCTTGAGCGAGCGGGAGCATATGCTGATCGAGGCACAGGAGCTGATCGTGGTCGACGACATGCATCAGCGGAAGCAGCTGATGTTCGCCAAGTCGGGCGCCTTCGTCGCGCTGCCGGGCGGCCTCGGCACGCTGGAAGAATTCGTCGAACAGCTCACCTGGACGCAGCTCGGCCGGCACACGAAGCCGATCGTGCTGGTCAATATCGAGGGCTTCTGGAACCCGCTGCTCGCTTTGTTCGACCGCATGAGCGGCGAGGCGTTCATCCGCCCGGGGCTCGAACTCAAGATCATCGTTGTCGACAAGGTCGAGAAGATCGTCCCGGCGATCGAGGCGGCGATCAAGCCCTACCCGGCGGAGTTCACCGAACAACTCGACGCCGAGGTCACCGCCAAGTTCTGATCGCGCAGCCTCGATCAGCCCGGCTGGGTCTTCTCGAGCGGAACATCCTCGCCGAGATCGAGCCAATGGTGGCGCTGCGATGCCCAATAGAGCCGCTCGGGCTTGGGCAAGTCCGGATCGGCGAAACAACCGGCGGCAAGCCGATCATTCCTGGCATCGCCTTGGCGCGGAAACAAACCGTCACGCCGCACACAGGACAGAACGAGCTCTCGGTGAGCCGTCCGGAATCGCCGCGTTGGAGGTAATAGCTCGCCCGGCCCGCGACCGTCACAGCGTCTTCGGGATATATCGCCGCGTAGGAGAAGGCGCTGCCGCTGCCGCGCTGGCACGCAAGGCAGCTGCACGCATAGATATGAGCTGGCTCTTCGCGTGCGGTCGCGCTGAGCCCTCCACAACAGCACGTCGCGATACGCTCGCGGTCAGAACCCATGCCGTCCTCCCTAGCGCGCGACGGCGCCGGCTCTGATCAACTTGTAGTTGATGGAATCGAGCAGCGCTTCGAACGAGGCATCGACGATGTTGGGCGACACGCCGACCGTGTACCAGCGGTTTCCCTCGCCGTCGCGGCTCTCGATGAGCACGCGCGTCACCGCGTCGGTGCCGCCGGTCAGGATGCGCACCTTGTAGTCGACAAGCTCGAGATCATCGATATAGCTCTGATAGCGCCCGAGATCCTTGCGGAGCGCGTTGTCGAGCGCGTTGACCGGGCCGTTCCCCTCGCCGGCCGACAGCATCGTCTCGCCGTCGATGCGCACCTTGACCGTTGCCTCCGACACGGTGACGAGATTGCCAAACGCATTGTGGCGGCGTTCCACCGTGACGCGGAATGAATCGACGTCGAAGAATTGCGGCACGTTGCCGAGCATGCGCCGCGCCAAAAGCTCGAAGGAGGCATCGGCGGCCTCATAGGCATAGCCCACGGCCTCGCGCTCCTTCACCTCATCGAGCAGGCGCAAGATGCGCGGATCGTCCTTGGGCACGGCAATGCCGATGCGCTCGAGCTCGGCCACGATGTTGGAGCGCCCGGCCTGGTCAGAGACGAGCAACTTGCGTCGGTTGCCGACCGACTCCGGCGGCACATGCTCATAGGTGCGCGGGTCCTTCTGCACAGCCGAGACATGGATGCCGCCTTTATGCGCGAAGGCCGACTCGCCGACGTAAGGCGCGTGCCGGTTCGGCGCGCGGTTCAGGATCTCATCGAGGATACGCGAAGCGTGCGTCAGCGTCCTGAGCTTCTCCGGCATGACGCCCGTCTCGAAGCGGTCGGCATAGTCCGACTTCAGCATCAGCGTGGGGATGATTGAGGTGAGATTGGCATTGCCGCAGCGCTCGCCAAGCCCGTTCAGAGTGCCCTGAATCTGGCGCGCGCCGGCGCGTACCGCAGCGAGCGAGTTGGCGACGCCATTGTCGGTGTCGTTATGCACATGGATGCCGAGATGGTCGCCGGGAATGGTTTTGACCACCTCTGTGACTATTTTCTCGATCTCCTCGGGCAACGTACCGCCATTGGTGTCGCATAGCACGACCCAGCGAGCGCCGGCGTCATATGCAATTTTGGCGCAGCGAAGCGCGTAATTGGGATTGGCCTTGTAGCCATCGAAGAAATGCTCGCAGTCGAGCAGCGCCTCGCGCCCGCTGGCGACGACCGTCGCGACCGAGTCCTTGATGCCCTCGACATTCTCATCGAGGGTGATGCCGAGCGCGACATCGACGTGGAAGTCCCACGTCTTGCCGACGAGGCAGATGGCGGGGGTCTTGGCAGCGAGCAGCGCCTGGAAGCCAGGATCATTCGCGAGCGAGCGGCCCGGCCGCTTAGTCATGCCGAACGCCGCGAGCCGCGCGCGCCCCAGCTTGCGCGTCTCGGCGAACAGCCGCGTGTCGGTCGGGTTCGCGCCGGGATAGCCCGCCTCGATATAGTCGAGCCCGAGCGCGTCGAGGTGCTGCACGATCAGCCACTTGTCCTCGAGCGAGAAATCGACGCCGTGGGTCTGCGCGCCGTCGCGGAGCGTCGTGTCATAAAGCGAGAGCCGTTCGCGGGTCATGGTCTTGTCCTACACCACGCCGAAGAGGAAATGCAGCGCCAGCAGCACCGCGAGCGCGAGCACTGCGAGCTTGATGACCAGATAGACGCCGTGGCTGCCCTTGAACGGCGCATCCTTCAGGAACCTGATCATCGGGCGACCTTCCAGGTGGTGACGAGCTCGCCGGTCTTGGGGTCCTTGGCGTCCTTCAGCATGATGCCCATCGCTTCGAGCTCGCCGCGGATACGGTCGGCCTCCTTGAAGTCCCTCGCCGCGCGCGCGGCGCTTCTGGCCTCGATCAGGGCATTTACCTCCGAGGCTCCCGCGACACCGGCCGCTTTCTTCTCTTGGACTTTCACGCGCTCGACCTTGCTTCGCTCTGCGGAAAAACCGAAGAAACTGAGCGTGGCGCGGAGCCCGCCCCAATGGCCGGCGCTGTGCAGCCTGTGCATCTCCGCGATTGCCTTGGGAGTGTTCAAATCGTCCATAAGCGCATCCAGCACCTGACCCGGCACGCCACCTTCGGAGTCCTTACCCTCGAGATCGCCGTACCATTCCCAAAGAATCTTATGCGCCTCATCGAGCCCAACCAGCGTCCAGTCGAGCGGCTGGCGATAATGCGTGCGGAGCATGTTGAAACGAAGCGCCTCGCCCGGCCAGCCGTAGCCCTGCCAGCCGCGTAGCAATTCATGCACTGTGACGAAATTGCCGGCCGACTTCGCCATTTTTTCTCCCTCGACCTGGAGGAAGCCGTTATGCATCCAGACCTGCGCCATGATCGGCGTGGCGTTGGCGCAGCGCGATTGCGCGAGCTCGTTCTCGTGATGGGGAAAGACGAGGTCGATGCCGCCGCCGTGGATGTCGAACATATGCGGCTCCGCCAGCGCCGCACGCGACAGGGTCGGCTTCGCCTCCTCCCACAGCCAGCGATCGGCCATCGCCGAACATTCGATGTGCCAGCCGGGGCGGCCCGGCGTGGCGACGCCGGCCGGCGAAGCCCACGACGGCTCGCCTGGCTTTGACGGCTTCCACAGCACGAAGTCCATCGGATCGCACTTGTAGGGCGCGACCTCGACCCGCGCGCCGGCGATCATCTCATCGAGCGAGCGGCCCGACAGCTTGCCGTAGTCCGGCATGGACGCCACATCGAACAGGACATGATCCTCGGCGACATAGGCGGAGCCGCGCTCGATCAGCCGCTCGATCATCGCCCTCATCTGCTCGATATGCTCGGTGGCTCGCGGCTCGACTGTTGGATCGAGCGCGCCGAGCGCCTTCATGTCGGCGTGGAACTGATCCGTGGTCTTGGTCGTTACCAGACGGATCGCCTCGTTCAGCGGCAGCCCGGGAAAGTCTTGTGCCGCGCGCGCGTTGATCTTGTCGTCGACGTCGGTGATGTTGCGGACATAGGTGACGTGCTCCGGCCCATAGATGTGCCGCAGCAGCCGGAACAGAACGTCGAATACGACGACCGGGCGCGCGTTGCCGATATGGGCGAAGTCGTAGACCGTCGGCCCGCACACATACATCCGCACATTTGAAGGGTCGAGCGGTCGGAACTCGTCCTTCTTGCGGGTGAGCGTATTGTAAAGCTTAAGCGCCACGGTCGAAGCCCCTTCGGCTTAGGCCCGCCTAGCGTTCTTGAGAAAATCGAGTTTGGATAAAGGAGGAACGACCCGGGCGAGCTATGTTTGCTAGCCAGGAATGACGGCGCACGAAATGGTAAGGATGGGTTGCTCTTGCATCATCTTGGGGTCGCTTATGGCGGGAATTGGCGAAACCGTCAAGCTGGCCGTTTTCCGAGGCTTTTCTTCAACACCATCTTGCCTGCCATCTTATTGATGCCGCATTGACCCCCGAGTTTAGCCCTGCATAATGCGTTGGTGGCTTCCCGGGGATTGGAACCAGTTGTGAGGGTCAATCGCGGTTTTCGGCGCGTGATCGCGTCGTCCATACATTCGCTGGGTGGACGCCGTATCGCCGCGTTCGCGCTCGGCAGCATGGTCGCCGCCGCCGGCGCAGGGCTTGCCATCGCGCAAGGTGCTAACGAGCAGCAGATCCGCTGCATGCAGCTCCAGCAGGAATTGGTTTCGGCTTCGCAAGGCGGCGGTGGCAGCAGCGACGACGTCGCCCGCCTCGACCAGCAGATCGCCCAGAACGACCGCGTGTTCCAGGGCACCCAGGCGGCCATGCAGGACGCCGGCTGCTTCGAGAGCTTCTTCATCTTCGGCAAGGCGCTGGTGCGCAGTCCGAAATGCCTCAAGATGAACGACCGCGTCGAGGATGCGCGCCGTCAGCTTGCCGCGCTCCAGCAGCAGCGCGCGGCGCTCTCGGGCGGCGGCGGCAACAAGCGTAGGCAGGCCGAGCTTCAGGATGCAATGGCGCGAAGCGGCTGCGGCGGCCAGGTGCGCGCGCCGAAGCGCGGCGGTGGCTTGCTCGACTTCTTCGGCGGCGGGCAGGAGCAGGAAGAAGAGCAGCAGCCCGAGACCCCGATCTATCGCAGCATCGACCCGAATGGGCGCTATCGTTCGGTCTGCGTGCGGCTCTGCGACGGATTCTTCTACCCGATCAGTTTCGCCACTTATTCCAGCCGCCTGGCGCAGGAACAGGAGCAATGCCAGTCGAGCTGCGCGGCGCCGGCTGAGCTCTACGTCTATCGCAATCCCGGACAGGAGATCGAGCAGGCCATCTCGCTGAACGGCTCGGCCTATATGGACCTTCCGGTCGCGCTCAAATATCGCAAGTCCTACGTGAACGGCTGCTCCTGCAAACAGGCCGAATACAATCCGACCGAGATCGAGGCCGCCAACAAGCGCGCCGAGGCCGAAGCCGCCACGCAGCCGGCCAAGGGCAAAGGCAAGGCCAAGGTCGCAGCGAAACCTGCGCCTGCGCCGGCCACTGCCGCCGCTACGCCGGCCCAGACCGGCGCGCAGAGTAATCTCGACGTTACCGGCAGCAATCAGCCTGCGGCCGCCGCAGCACCTCCGCCGCAAGCCCCCCCCCCGTGCCCCAGGCACAGAAGCAGCCGGCGCCCGCCGCCGCGACTGCGGCAGCACCTCCGCCCGCACCGTCACAGGCCGATGCCGCGGGCTCGAGCGTCGTCAAGAAGGTCGGCAAGCCGGCCTCGTCTCCCCCGCAGTAACGCCTTCAAGCAATCTTGCCGTCGAGCCGCGCCATGGCGCGCGCCCTGCCGATCAACGGCAGCAGCTGCTTGAGCTCGGGCCCGTGCTCGCGCCCCGTCAGCGCAAGCCGCAACGGCTGAAACAGCGCCTTGCCCTTGGTGCCGGTCGCCCGCTTCACCTCAGCCGACCACCGCTCCCAGGTCGAGCCGTCCCAAGGCTCGGGCGGCAGGAGAATAGAAGCTTCGGCGCATAAAGCGGCGTCAGAGATGACCGGCTGCAACGGAGCCTGCACCACCCCCCACCAGATTTTCGAATCGCCAAGCACGTCGAGATTGCCGCGCACCGCTGCCCAGAATGCTTCGCCGCCGCCGACCCCTATCGCTCGCAGCCGCGCCGCCACCGCATCGAACGGCAGCATGTGCAGTAGCTTAGCATTGAGCGCACGGAGCTCCGCCGGATCGAAGCGCGCCGGCGCGCGCGATAGCTTGGCAAAGTCGAAGGCATCCACGAGCTCGTCGAGATTTGCATGCGGCGCGATGGGGCCGGACGTGCCGATGGTCGCGACGTAGCTCGCGAGCGCGAGGGGCTCTATTCCCTCCTCGCGCAGACCCTCGATGGCAAGCGACCGGATGCGCTTGGACAGCGCCTGGCCCTCGGCGCCGACCAGGAGGCTATGATGGCCGAAGGCGGGCGTTGCTGCTGCCAGCGCTTCGAACAGCTGGATCTGCGGCGCGGTATTGACGACGTGGTCCTCGCCGCGAATGACATGGGTAATGCCGAGGTCGATGTCGTCGACAACGCTCGGCAGCGTGTAGAGATAGCTGCCGTCCTCGCGCACCAGCACGGGATCTGACAGCGACGCGGCATCGACATGCTGACGCCCGCGTACGAGATCGTCCCAGGCGACGTCACGGCTCTCCAGCTTGAAGCGCCAATGCGGCTTGTGGCCCTCGGCCTCCAGCTTGGCGCGGTCCTCGGACGTGAGATTCACGGCGGCGCGGTCATAAACCGGCGGACGCCCGCGCGCGAGCTGGCGTTTGCGCTTCAGCTCGAGTTCCTCCGTCGTCTCATAGGCTGGGTAGAGCCGCCCCGTCGCCTTAAGTTTCTCCAACGCCTCCTCATAGCAAGCGAAGCGGTCCGACTGGCGCACCTCCTTCGCATAGTCGATGCCGAGCCAGGCAAGGTCCCCGCGGATGCCTTCGGCGAATTCCTCGGTCGAGCGCTCGCGGTCGGTGTCGTCGAGACGAAAGATGAGTTGCCCGCCCATCTTGCGCGCGAACAGGAAATTGAGCAGCGCCGTGCGGATATTGCCGGCGTGAATGCGGCCGGTCGGGCTCGGCGCGAATCTAACGGTGACTCTCATGATCCCACGTCGTTCCGGAGCAAGTCGGAATCCAGCGCAACAACTCTTGTTCCGGGCGCCCCCGGATCCCGGCTTTCGCCAGGATGACCGCTAGTGACGCCCATCACAATGTCTCGCGGAATTTGTTGGTGATGGGATAGCGACGGTCGCGGCCGAAATTCTTGGCGGTGATCTTCACCCCCGGCGCCGCCTGCCGCCGCTTGTACTCGGCGAGATAGAGCATGCGCTCGACCTTCTTCACCGTCTCCGTCGCATGACCGCGCGCGACGATCTCGGAGAGCGGCATTTCGAGCTCGACCAGGCAGTTCAAGATGTCGTCGAGCGCCTCGTATGGCGGCAGCGTGTCCTGATCGCGCTGGCCAGGCTTGAGCTCCGCGGTCGGCGCCTTGGTCAGCACGTTCTCCGGAATGACGATGCCGTCAGGTCCGAGACAGCCTTTCGGCCGCACTTGATTCCGGTAGCGCGCGAGCGCGTAGACCTGCGTCTTGTACAGATCCTTGATTGGGTTGAAGCCGCCATTCATGTCGCCATAGAGCGTGGCATAGCCGACCGACACTTCCGACTTGTTGCCGGTGGTGATGACCATGGGCCCGAATTTGTTGGAGAGCGCCATCAAAAGGGTGCCGCGCGCACGCGACTGGAGATTCTCTTCCGTCGCGTCAGGGCTCGTGCCGGCGAAGGCTTTGGCGAGCGAGGTGGTCAATCCCTCGACGGCGGGGCCGATCGGCATGCGGTCGTAGCGCAAATGCAGCGCCTCAGCGGTCGCCGCCGCGTCGCTCAGGCTCTCATTGCTGGTGAAGGTGTAGGGCAGCATGACGCCATGCACGCGCGCCGCGCCGATCGCATCGACGGCGATCGCCGCACACAGCGCCGAGTCGACGCCACCCGATAGCCCGAGCACGACGCCGGGGAAGCCATTCTTGATGACATAGTCACGCAAGCCCGTGACACAGGCGAGATAGTTGGCGGCTTCACCCTCCTCGACCGCGGCGATCTCACCCGGAACGCAATGCCAGCGTCCCTTCTCGCGACGCCATTCCGTAATCGCGAGCACCTCCTCCCACGCCGGCAGCTGCAAGGCGAGCGTGCAGTCGCCGTTGAGCACGAAGGACGCGCCGTCGAACACGAGTTCGTCCTGCCCGCCGACCTGGTTGGCGTAAACAAGCGGCAGCCCGGTCTCGGCGACGCGCGTTTCGGCGACGCTGTAGCGCGCCTCCTGTTTGTCCATCCAATAGGGCGAGCCGTTCGGCACGATGAGCAGACCCGCGCCTCTCTCGGCGAGAGCCTTGCACACCTCCGCGCTCCAGATGTCCTCGCAGACGGGCACGCCCAGCTTCGCGCCTCGCCAGTCGATGGGCGCGGGCATGGGCCCCGTCGCGAACACGCGCTTCTCGTCGAACACGCCATAATTCGGGAGGTTGTTCTTATAGCGCACAGCCTCGATCCGGCCGCGATCGAGCAGCGCGACCGCGTTATAGACGAACGGCGCGTCGCCCCAGGGCAGCCCAGCCAGAATCGCGGGTCCACCATCTGCGGTGTCGCGGGCAAGGCCCTCGGCCGCCTCGCGCGCCGCCTTCTGCAATGCTGGCTTCAGCACCATGTCCTCAAGCGGGTAGCCGGTAAGATAAAGCTCGGTGAAGACGACAAGGTCTGCACGGGCCGCTGCCACGCGGGCGCGCACCTCGCGGGCCTTCTTTGTGTTGCCCGCAAGATCGCCCACGACGGGGTTCAGCTGCGCGAGTGCGAGCTTGAAGCTGTTCTTGATCTGATGCGCCATGAGAGGAAACTTAGCGATGGTCGCCGGGAATCCAGTAGCCCTTGATCTCAGTTGTCTGACAAGGACCGGGTCTACTGGATTGCCCGGTCAAGCCGGGCAATGACACCGGCCGTGGTGGCGCTTGCGCGGGCTTAACCGCAGAAGCCGTGAAGTTACTCGCCGGCGGCGATCGAGTACTCGGGCTCCGGCCGCCCCTCCCGCTCGCGCTTCAGCCGCGCGGCCATGATGAAGGCAAGCTCGAGTGATTGGTCGGCGTTGAGCCGCGGGTCGCAATGGGTGTGGTAGCGGTCCGACAGGTCAGTCTCGGTGACCGCCTTGGCGCCGCCGACGCATTCGGTTACGTTCTGCCCGGTCATCTCGACATGGATGCCGCCGGCATGCGTGCCTTCGCTGCGGTGGATGTCGAAGAAGCCCCCGGCCTCCTTGAGGATGAGATCGAAAGCCCGCGTCTTGTAGCCGCTGCTGCCGGCCTTGATCGTATTGCCGTGCATCGGATCGCACGCCCACACCACGATCTTGCCCTCGCGCTCGACGGCGCGAATGAGCGCGGGAAGATGCTTGCCGACCTTCTCGGCGCCGAAGCGTGTGATGAGCGTGAGTCGCCCCGCCTCGTTCTGCGGATTGAGCGCGTCTATCAGCTTGAGCAGCTCGTCAGCGCCGAGGCTCGGACCGACCTTTGCCCCGACCGGATTCTTGATGCCGCGGAGATACTCGAGATGCGCGTGGTCGAGCTGGCGCGTGCGGTCGCCGACCCAGAGCATATGCCCCGAGGTGGCGTACCACTCGCCCGAGGTCGAAATCGACGCGAGTGAAGGCCTGTTCATAGCCGAGCAGCAGCGCCTCATGACTGGTGTAGAAGCTCGTGGTACGGAGCTGCGGCGTGTTGTCGGCATTAAGCCCACAGGCGCGCATGAAGCGCAAGGTCTCGGCAATATGCCCGGCGAGCTCCTGGTAGCGGTGACCGGCCGGGCTGTCCTTGACGAAGCCGAGATTCCACCGGTGCACATGCTCGAGATTGGCGTAGCCGCCTTGCGCGAAGGCACGAATGAGATTGAGCGTGGCGGCAGACTGGCGATACGCCATCAGCATGCGGTTGGGATCGGGCACGCGCGCCGTCTCGTCGAACTCGATACCGTTGACGATGTCGCCGCGATAGCTCGGCAGCTCCTTGCCGTTCTGGACCTCGGTCTCGCTCGAGCGCGGCTTGGCGAACTGGCCGGCGATACGGCCAAGCTTCACCACTGGCGAGCCGCCGGCATAGGTGAGAACCACCGCCATCTGTAGGAACACGCGAAAGAAGTCGCGGATCGCGTCGGCGCTATGCTCGGCGAAGCTTTCCGTGCAGTCCCCGCCCTGAAGCAGGAAGGCCTCGCCTTGAGCGACGCGGGCAAGCTTCGCCTTCAGCTCGCGCGCCTCGCCGGCGAACACGAGCGGCGGGAAGGTGGCAAGCTGCTTCTCCACCTCTGCAAGCGCGGCCTCGTCAGGATAAGACGGGACCTGCTCGATCGGCTTGGCGCGCCAGCTGTCCGGGCTCCATCGAGACGACATTGGAAAGACTCTCCTCCACGAAAGTGAACGCTATATAGGCGATCGGCCCAACGCTGGCTAGGCGCCCGGCTTCATTGCCTGTCGTTCGGGAGCATTCCACATAACCGTTAAGAGCAGGGGAAGGGCGGCGGCGGCTTGGATCCCCAGCATCTTGAGCACGGCCACAACCCGCCGGGGTGCCCGGCTTCACCTTCCTCGCCATCGGATCGCTCAGAAGCTAATGGTCGCCGGGGCCTTGGTGGCGGGCCGGGATGGAGACTTTCTTGATTGGCATTACCGCTGCGGCAATCGCCCATTTTCGTCGGCGTTCTGCTAGCCAGCCTCGCCTAACGCCCGACGCGGCGCGGCTACACGCGCTTCGCCGATTGTGCCACCATGTCCGCCATGGCCACCAAGGAACCAAGCTTCACGGTCGGCATCGAGGAGGAATATCTCCTCGTCGACAAGGATACGCGCGATCTCGCCCAAGAACCGCCGGCTGAGCTGCTCGCCAAATGCGAAGAAGCGCTGCGCGGCCAGGTCAGCCCCGAATTCCTGCGCTCGCAGATCGAGGTCGGCACCTGCGTGTGCAAGTCGATGCAAAAGGCGCGCGACCAGATCATCCATCTCCGTGGCACGGTCGGCCGCATCGCCGGCGAGTTCGGCTTGGCACCAATCGCCGCCTCGACCCATCCCTTTGCCCAATGGTCCGACCAGCAACACACCGACAAAGCGCGCTACCGCGCGATCGCCGCCGACCTCCAGCAGGTAGGGCGTCGGCTCGTCATCTCCGGCATGCACGTGCATGTCGGCGTCGAGGACGACGATCTCCGCATCGATTTGCTCGGCCAGGCGGCCTATTTCCTGCCGCATCTGCTCGCACTTTCCACCTCATCGCCGTTCTGGCAGGGCGCGCAGACCGGCCTCAAATCCTATCGTCTGTCGGTGTTCGACGAACTCCCGCGCACCGGCGTGCCGCACCAATTCGCGAGCTACAGCGAATATGAGCGCGCCATCGAGCTGCTGGTGAGCGCGGGCCTAATCGAGGACGCGACCAAGATCTGGTGGGACATGCGTCCCTCGGCGCGCTTCAAGACGCTCGAGATGCGCATCACCGACGTTTGCCCTCTGATCGAGGACGGCATCGCCATTGCTTCGCTTTATCGCTGCATCCTGCGGCTGCTCTATCGCCTGCGCCGCCAGAACCAGCGCTGGCGCCATTACCCGCCCTTCCTCGTGCGCGAAAATCGCTGGCGCGCGCAACGATACGGCGTCGAGCAAGGCTTGGTCGATTTCGGCAAGGGCGCAGTGGTGCCATTCCCCGTTCTGCTCGAGGAGCTGTTCGATCTTATCGCCGAGGACGCCGCCTATTTCGGCTGTGTTGCCGAGGTGGCGCATGCGCGCACAATCGTGCAACGCGGGACGAGCGCCGACCGTCAGCTTGCGTGCTACGCAGGGGTGCAGAAGCTGGGCGGCAGCGATCAGGCGGCGCTGATCGCCGTGGTCGACGGCATCATCGAGGAGACCATGATGGTACCCGGCGCTTCGAATTTGACAGCGCGAGTTGCCTCACCTGTCTCCTAGTCAGGCTAAAGCGTGCTGGCCATGCCGCCATCGACATTGAGTGCGGCACCGGTGATATAGGCGGCCTCGTCGGATGCAAGGAACAAAGCCGCGTTGGCGATGTCCTGCGGCGTACCGAAGCGCCGAAGCGGTGTCTGCGTGAGCAGCGCCTTGGCGATCATCGGATTTGAGATGTAGCGGCCGATCAAAGCCGTCTCGACATAGCCAGGCAGCAGCGTGTTCACGCGGATACCGTAAGGCGCATATTCGACGGCTAGGCTCCGCGATAGGGCAGACACCGCGCCCTTGGTCGCCGAATAGACCGCCATCTGGCGCGTGTGCTTGGTCGCCATGATCGAAGAGAGATTGACGATCGACGCCTTGCCGGACGCACGCAAAAGATCGAACGCCTCGCGCGCGCAGCGCACCGTGCCGTCGAGATTGACGGCCCACACCCGGTCCCACGCCTCATCCGACAGATGCCGGAAGTCCGAGCGCTCGCCGACCCCGGCATTGTTGACCAGCACGTCGAGCCGGCCATGGCTCGTACCGATCTCCTCCATCAGAGCTTTCACTTGGGGCGTATCGGTGACATCGACCTGATGCGCCGAGGCCGCGCCGTTAGACTTCACGATGGCATCAGCCACCTCCTTGGCGGCCTCGCCGTCGCGGTCGGCGACAAGCATCTTGGCACCCTCGCGCGCGAAGGTCTCGGCGATGGCACGGCCGATTCCTGCACCGCCGCCCGTCACCAGAGCGACCTTGTCCTCAAGCCGCCGCATCTGACCCCGCCACAGGTGCCGGCATCTCCCATTTATGGCGCATCGTCACCAGCTCCTCGGCGGCCGAAGGATGCAGCGCCATGGTCGCGTCGAGGTCTGCCTTGGTGGCGCCAAGCCTGAGCGCGACCGCAGCCATCTGCACGATCTCGGCCGCATCGGGGCCTAGGATGTGCACGCCGAGCACCTTGCCGGTCTTCATGTCGACCACGAGCTTTATCACCGTCCTCTCGTCGCGCCCGCTGACCATCGAGCGCAAGGGTCTGAAGCTGATCTTGTAGATATCGATGGCCCCCGACCCGTGCCTCTCGCGCGCCTGTTGCTCGGAGAGACCGACCGTGCCGATCTCTGGCTCCGAGAACACCGCCGTCGGGATGAAGCCGTAGTCGACCTTGGTGGGCTTGCCGTTGTACAGCGTCTCGGCGAAAGCGTTTGCATCATGGATCGCGACCGGGGTGAGATTTTTGCGGTCGGTCACATCGCCCACGGCATGGATAGTGTCCACCGAGCTTCTGGAGTATTCGTCGACGACGATCCGCCCGTTCGCGCCAAGCTCGACGCCGAGCCGCTCCAGCCCGAGTCCCGAAGTGTTTGGCACGCGCCCGGTGGCTGCCATGATGAGGCCGGCGGCGATGGAATCGCCGCGCTTGAGCTTGACGCGATAGCCCTCCCCCTCTTTCTCGACCGAGGCCACGTCAGTATCCATGCGGAGATCGATGCCGCGATTGCGCATCGCCTCGGCCAAGCCGTCGCGGAGATCGCTGTCGAAGTCGCGCAAGATCTGGTTGCCGCGATAAAGCACGGTCACGGCGACGCCTAATCCCTTGAAGATCGAGGCGAACTCCATGCCGATATAACCGGCGCCGATAATGACGATGCGCTCGGGCAAATTCTCGAGCAGGAAGCATTCGTTCGAGCTGATCAGGTGTTCGCGCCCCGGCAAATCGGGGATCATCGGATGCGAGCCGGTGGCGATCAGGATGGTCTTGGCGGTCATCGCGGCGGTGCCCCCGCCGAGCTTCACGGTGTGCGCATCTTCGAGCGCAGCACGCGTCATGAAGCGGTCGACCCCAGTCCTCTCCAACGTGCGGGTATAGACGCCGTTAAGCCGGTCGACCTCGCGCCTGACGTTGCCGATCAACGTCGGCCAGTCGAATTCGAGGCCATCGCAAGTCCAGCCGAAGCCGCGCGCATCGGGAAACTCGGTGCCGTAGCGGCTGCCATAGACGAGCAGCTTCTTCGGCACGCAGCCGCGGATCACGCAGGTGCCGCCGATGCGGTATTCCTCGGCGATGCCGACCTTGGCGCCGAGCTCGGCGGCAAGCCGCGCGGCGCGGACCCCGCCCGAGCCCGCTCCAATGACGAACAGATCGTAATCGTACTCGGCCACTTGGCGTCAGGCTCCAGGGCGGCGCAACAGTCTGACCCCGCCGCTTCCCGCCACGATAGCCAAATCGGCGAGCCCGAGAAACAATCCATGCTCGACCACGCCTGGAACCCGTTTCAGCGCGAAGGCTAACACCTCGGGCTCGAGAATCGCGCCGAACGCGCAATCGAGGATGAGATTGCCCTGGTCGGTGACGAACGGCGCGTCGCCCTCGCCGGGCCTGAGCCTGATCTCGCCGCGGCAGCCCGCCTCGATTGCAATCGCCTCGACCAGGCGCATGGTGGCGAGCAAACCGAAGCGCACCACTTCGATCGGTAGCGGGAACGCGCCGAGCGTCTTAACAACTTTGGTCTCCTCGGCGATGACCACCATCTGGTCGGAGGTGGTGGCCACGATCTTCTCCCGCAGCAGCGCGCCGCCGCCGCCTTTGATCAGCCGAAGCTGATCGTCGATCTCATCGGCGCCGTCGACGGTAAGATTGAGCTCGGGCGTCTGGTCAAGAGTTGAGAGCGGAATACCGAGCTGCTCGGCCTGAAGGCGCGTCGCCTCCGAGGTCGGCACGCAGAGCACGCGAAGCCCGCGCGCGACCCGCTCGCCAAGCGCCGCGACGAAGCGCGCCGCCGTCGATCCGCTGCCGAGCCCAAGCCGCATGCCGTCCTCGACGAGATCGAGCGCGGCACGGGCGGCCTCCTCCTTAAGCTCGTCGGCCCTGACCAAGCGTTCCCCCCTTTTCGTCCCTCGTATTTCAACTACGCCGCCGCTTGCCAGCCTGCAAGCCGCCGTGTGACAGAGGTGGATGCTCGAGGACACCACCATCGTGTTCGATCTGGACGGGACCCTGATCGACACCGCGCCCGACCTGACCAACGCCTTGAACCATGCACTTGCGCGCGCAGACCAGGCGCCGGTCTCGGCGGCAACCGTCCGCAGCTTGGTTGGGCAAGGCGCCCGCGTCATGATCGAGGAAGGCCTGCGGCAGGCCGGCGTCGTGGGCGACCTCGACGCGCTGCTCGGCGATTTCCTGATCCACTACGAGGCAAATATCGCCGCCGAGAGCCGGCCTTTCCCCGGCGCGGTTGCGGCGCTAGATCGCCTCGCGGCCGAGGGAGCGCGGCTCGCGGTCTGCACCAACAAGCGCGAATCCCTGTCCCGCAGGCTCCTGCAAGAGCTTGAGCTCGAACGCTATTTCGGCGCGATCGCTGGGCGCAACACGTTCCCGGTGGCAAAGCCCGACCCGGGCCATCTGACCGGGACCATCGGCCTCGCCGGCGGCGACCCCACCCGCGCCGTCATGATCGGCGATAGCGGCATCGACCTCATGGCCGCCAAGGCCGCCTCGGTGCCGATGGTGATGGTAAGCTTCGGCTATGCATCAGAGGCCGTCCCCGGAGCGACGCCCGAGGCCGTGATCGACCATTTCGATGAATTGCATGCGAGCCTCATCTCGCTGGTGCGAAACGGTGCGGCATACCGCTTAGGCGCGCAACGCGCCTAAATCCCGCCAAATATCAGTCTTAATCCGACCCAATCGCTCTCAACGAAGAGCCATAGTGAAAGCGCACACCTGACTGCCCCCCATAACAGTTCGAGTTCATCTTAGAGGGAGAGATGGGAATGCTGAGACGTGTCGCGATCGGCGCCGCACTGGCGTGCCTCATGGGTGGGACCGCCTATGCCGTGGACGAGGATGTCGATAACGAATGCACCGAGCAGCTGACCGCCGCCGAGGAAGCCGTGCAGAACAAGATCGACGCCAATGCCTTGAACGAGGCTGACGCCGAGAAGGTGAACGAGCTTCTCGATCAGGCCGATGCGCTGTGCACCGAGGGGAACTTCAAGGACGCAAGCGCGGCGCTGGCCCAAGTCAACGGGATGGTCGGCAAGAAATAGCTGCGCTTCCGAAGGGACGGCATCGGCCGTGCCGTCCTCTTCGGTTTCCGACGGTCGCATCCACTCGCCATTCGGCGTTGCACCGGCGCTTCCGCCGGTATTCGTTGTGCCGCTTCCTTGACTTATCCAGGGGCCAATCGCTAAATCCCGTTCGAGCATCGCCGGCTTACGGTTTTCCAACAGGACGATGCTGATAAGACGATGCTGATAAAGAGACTAGCGACGGGGCGGTTAGCTCAGCTGGTAGAGCACTGTGTTCACATCGCAGGGGTCACTGGTTCGAGTCCAGTACCGCCCACCAATCAAATATCTGAAATTTATGGAGAAAGTTGATTGAGGTTGCCCGCCATAGCAATCACAGATCCCCCGTGTCACCGCCATGTCACCAGCGAAGAGAAAATCACTAAAGCCGGAGCCAGGGGACACCGAGGTGGAGCGGCTGTTAACCGCGGGGTCCCTGGTTCGAGTCCGGCCCGCGAGCCAATAAATCCAACGATTTCGTGACCTCGCACCGATCTCAGAACGAGCCGGGTTACAGCCGGGATACAGACAGTCCTCGCAGCGCTCACCCTCTCCGCCCGCATTTGCCTGTGAAACTGGTATTGTCGGTAGCAGCGACGCTGGAGGGGCAACCGATGTCACCAATAAGAAGGACGATGCTGCTTTCGCTCGCGACCTTGATGATCGCGAGCGGTGTATGGCTGCTCTACGAGGAGTTCACCGTCGCGACTATCATCTACGGCAAGGGCGTGTTCGCCGGTGGTGTGCTGGTCTTCGTCGGCCTCGCGGTGGTGTGGGAGGACTACATTGCGCCGCTGCTCCGGCGGAAATTTTCATGAGCGCATCGCAGCGAGGGGACCATCGGCTCTTGTGAGAGGATTGGTCATGCCCAAACTTCCGTTGGCGGCCACCGCCGTCGCTTCAGTCCTTGTCACCGTGGCGACTGGATCTGTCGCGCAAACGGTTCCCCGACCTCCCGCTCGCAGTCATCTGCTTTAGTGAACAGACACAGACGTGGCGGATCGGGTATCTCCAGCAAGTCAGCAAGGATGGTTCTGCCATCTAGGTTGTGCTGGCCGGAGATCTTCGGGTTACCGTGAATGCCAACGGCCTGGTGAAGCCACCCTCCGATCGCCCCGCCGACGTCGACTGCTTCGGCAAGGCCGAAGCGAGTTCCGCACTGACGGCGCGTCGTCGGTGGTCACTGAGCGCTAACTTCCGCTATTTCTTCGCTCAACTGGCAAAGCAGCGCGCATATCGCCTGCCCATCCTCACTTCTATCCTTTTCGCGAGCGAGAGCCTCAACGCCAAGGGCAGCGAGGCGCATTCTGATGCCGATGTCGATGAGAGTGTTGCCAATTCTGTTAGGCTCGAAGGCCATGCTTGCCCCTCACATCTGGATCGCAGAACCGACTAGGCGTAGGCGATGTGTAAGTTATCCAGTTTATCTTCGGTTACGCGCCTCGCCGGCTCGGCGGTAAACAAGAATCGCTGCACTTCACGATGATAGGCCGCGCTTTCGGCAATCACTTGCACGTTGCGAAAGCCACAGCGTTGCAACAGATCCCTAACGAAAATCTCCTGGCCCTGTTGTCCCTGGCTCTCTTCAGGCAGAAACGACATCCACGAGGTTTCATCGGCGGTACCGATCTCGAACACCAGAACCTTGTTCACCCGCGTGGCGAGCGCGCGCAGAAACTGCTCAGCAGCGACGATACCGAAGGCGCGGATCACGTGATGCAACACCGAAAGGCAGAGCACGACGTCGAATTGCGGCAATGAGCGGATCGCCTCTGGCGTCATGAAGGCTCTAACTGTCGCCGCCCGCTGCACGCGGTCGTGAAGCCGCGCCAGCTCGCCCACGATCACCGTGTCGGTCGCCTCAATGCCGATGGCGAAGCAATTGTGCTCGGTTGCGGCGCGGCGGACGAACCAACCTTCGGCGCAGCCGATGTCGAGGAGGTTCTTCACGTCATAGTCGCGGAGCACCTGCGACACCGCCCGCCACCGCTCGTCGGTGTCCCGAACGTTGGCGAAGCGTCGCCCGCCGATCTCGACGGGCTCGTAAGTTCTGCCTCCGGCTTTGGCCACGCGGAAGGCGCTCCTGATTAGGCCGAGAGCGAACCGCCAGCGCAGTCCACGCAGAATCCGTCTGATCCGGTTACCGAGCGAGCGCCGGCGGTGGCGATCGGGATAAGCTTGGGCGATTTCCGTTCTTTCAACTGTCATTTCTCGTCCCCACGGGCCTCACACACTCCGCAACAAACGAAAGCGCTTTTGGTCTCCTTCCGCGGGATCGGGCGTCACATAGATGAGACGAACGTCGTCGCGGCCCCGGCGCACGCTCTCAAGAAAATTCTCCCAGCGGCTGATCCACGTGTTGAACCGCTCGTCGGACGCATAGACGCTGAGCAGAGTCAGGTGGCCCTCCCTTAGAAATTTGGGACGCCTGCGCAACAGCCTGAGCAGCCCCGCGCGCAGCTTTCGCTTCATACGCCGCAGCGTCTCGGGCTTGTCCCACCACTCTTCATATTCCCCGGTGCGGGCGCGACCCAGGAATTGCTCGAAGAGCGCTTCGCGGTTGGGCAAGATCGTCATCACCGTGAGCCTTGTCCTGGCCTCCGTGACGGCCTGCATGGCTGGGTCGTTGGCGTGGGTCTCAAACCCCCGCGTGTAAGCGCGCATGATGTCGTAGTGGAGCACAAGCCCCGGGCATCCGCCCTTGGCGCGCAGAACCCCTGACAGTCCCGTCCGGGTAAGCTCGTTGCCGCTGGTGCGGCTCCAGATCTTGGCCTCGACTGGAAGATCGTCGGCGATATTCCGTGGGAGCCGGTCCTCCACGAACTCGCGCATGAAGGTGCTTTTGCCGGAGCCCGAGGGACCCGCAATGACGAAAATATGCTGAAGCGCATCCTCGCACGTCGCCGTGTGTGCGCGTTCCTTTTCCATTGGCCACCCAGGTGAGAGGCCGGGCCAAATGGCTAAGCTGCTGATTGACATCCCATCCCCCTGATGCCCGTCACGAAGCCGACATACTAGACTATTCCTATATAGAATATCTAGCTTTCGATTTCTAAAAATGGGGCGCTAAGCGGAACAGATTCCCGCAGCAACACCAAATCTTTCGCGGCAAACGCGCTCGCTTGCCATATCACGACTAAACCTATAGGGGTTATTTGATTAGCATTAGCGCGGAGAGACTCATGACCAACTCCATCTCGCCGGCACCGGCCCCTCACGTGCAGCCACGGCAGTTTGTTAGCGCTTCCGGCAAATGGGAAAAGCCGATCGAGGTGAAGGTTGAACATGTCGAGCAGCGCTTTAGGGAAACGCTTGCACTCAAGGACGTGACACTCGAAATCCGTCCGGGAGAACTGTTGGCGCTGCTCGGGCCTTCAGGCTCGGGAAAGACCACATTACTGCGCATCTTGGCTGGTCTAGACCAACCGACAGGTGGCCGGGTGACTTTCGACGGCGAGGACGCGCTCGGCCTCTCGGTGCAGGAGCGCAATGTCGGTCTTGTCTTTCAAAGCTACGCCCTGTTTCGCAACATGACCGTTCTCGGAAACGTCGCCTTTGGGCTCAAGGTCAAACCGCGCGGCGCGCGTCCGAGCGCCGCCGAGACAAAGAAGCGCGCGCTCGATCTGCTCGAGCTCGTGCAGCTCAAAGGTCTTGAACGGCGCTTTCCCGCCCAACTCTCCGGCGGACAGCGCCAGCGCGTCGCCTTCGCCCGCGCGCTCGCTATTGAGCCGCGCCTTCTGCTCCTCGACGAGCCGTTCGGCGCGCTCGATGCACAAGTGCGGAGAGAGCTGCGGCGCTGGCTGATCGAGATACACAAGGAGACCGGGCACACCACGGTGTTCGTCACCCACGACCAGGAAGAGGCACTCGAGCTCGCCGACCGTGTCGTGGTGATGCGCGACGGCCAGATCGAGCAGGTGGGCACGCCCGACGAGATCTACGACGAGCCGAACTCGCCCTTCATGTTCTCGTTCATCGGCGAATCAAGCACGCTTCCCGTGCGGGTCGATGCCGGCAGGCTGTGGCTCGACCAGCATCCGCTCGACCTTCCTCCCGGCAATGTACCGAACGGTCCGGCCCGGCTGTTCCTGCGTCCCCATGACGTCGAGCTTGCCGACGATATTCGCGGCGCAATCCCTGGCGTCATCTCGTTCCTGAGGCGCCAAGGCGGCTCGCGGCGGCTCGACCTCGAGGTCAACGGCCATGGCGACCGCATCGAGATCGAGGTGCCCGCCAATTTCGCGCAAGTTTCCGGCGAGGTTGCCATCCGCCCGCGCCGCTTCCGTGTCTATTCGTCCTTGGCATAGTTCGAGGGAGATGCGGCCATGATCTCACAGAGAGCCAAATACGCCTTCCATGCGCTGGTGGCGCTGGCGCGGAGCGAGGAGTCGCTGATGGTCGGCGAGATCGCCGCCAACGAGAAGATCCCGCGCAAATTCCTCGAGCAGATCCTGCTCGAACTCAAGCGCCACGGCATCGTGCAGAGCCGGCGCGGCAGGTTCGGCGGTTATGACCTGCTCATCCCCGCCGACCGCATCACCTTCGGGCAGGTCTTGCGCATCCTCGACGGCCCGATCGCGCCGCTCCCGTGCTTAAGCCGGATCGCATACCGGCGCTGCGCCGATTGTCTGAGCGAAGAGAGTTGCGAGATCAAGCGCGTGTTCGGCAAAGTGGCGGAGAAAGTGCGCGACGTGCTCGATCGCACCACCATCGCCGACGCCATCAAGAAGGTCTCGGTCGACGGTGAGGTTGCTTCGAGCGGTCCGCGCGCCGTCCTCGGTACGCTGCTCAGCTAGCAACTCGGTAACGGTTCGGCGCGCTGCTCCTGTTCCGGGACGAACGGCAGCGGTTCGACCAGCTGGTCCATGACGATGGCCGGCTCCTCGCAGCCCGCCGGTCCGACGTCGTGGGCTGGCACGCCGGCCACGGTGCGGCGCGGCGGCACGTCATGCAGCACGACACTGCCCGCTGCCACCCGCACGCAATCGCCAATCTTTATATTGCCGAGGATCTTGGCTCCGGACCCCATCATCACGCCGGAACCGATCTTGGGATGTCGATCGCCGCGCTCGTTGCCGGTGCCGCCGAGCGTGACGCCATGCAGCAATGAGCAATTGTCGCCGATCACTGCCGTCTCGCCGATGACGATGCCAGTGGCGTGGTCGAGCATCACGCCCCTGCCGATCCGCGCCGCCGGGTGAATATCGACCTGAAGGATGCGTGAGGAGAGGCTCTGGAGATAGAGCGCAAAGTCGTAGCGCCCGGTGTTCCACAGCGCGTGCGAGAAGCGATGCGTCTCGAGCGCGTGATAGCCCTTGAAATAGAGCAGCGGGTCTATTAGCCGGCGGCAGGCGGGGTCGCGCTTGGCGACGGCGAGCAGATCGGCGCGGAACATGTCGCCGATCTGCCGCTCCGCCTTCAGCACCTGATGGAAGGTCTTGTGCAGCAGCCCGGCATCGACTGAATGCTCTAGCCGCTGCGCCAAGCGATGGCAGACGGCATCCTCGAAGCTCGGCTCGCTCAGAATGGTGGCGAAAATTAAGCTCGCGAGCACCGGCTCGCGATCGCTCGTCTGCTGCGCTTCGCGGCGAACCTGGTCCCAAATGGGGTCGAGGCGCTTGACCTCCGGATCGGTCAGCCAAGGTCTTTGCATGAAAGGCGCATCCTCACTTGGGGAGTTATTCTATATTCTCTACCGATTTGGTAGAGAATGCAATGGCCTGGCAGCGAAAATCGCCTATTTGCGCCAATTCGACAGGCCGCCATTGAGGTGGCGCGCGGCCTTGAAGCCAGCCTCCTGGGCCGCCTGGACCGCCATCGCCGAACGCTCGCCATAGGCGCACAGGAACACGAGCTGCTTCGTCCCGCCGATGGCGTAAAGCGCCCCGCCGGGCTTGACCGCCTCGGCCACCGCCCGGAACGGCACGCGGATGGCGTTCTCGACCGCGCCGTTCTTGTCGATCTCGCGCACCTCGCGGAGGTCGACCAGGGCAACGTCGGGCGAGGCGATCAGCTTAGCCAGCTCTTCACCGCTCACCGCCCAGCCGCGCTTGGCGATCTCCTCCTGCGGCAGCCCGACGCGCATGTTGGCGGGAACCGCGACGTCCATCATCTTCGGATTGGGCAGATGCAGATTGGCCATCAACTGCTCGTATTCGGCGACCGATTTCACGCGGAGCCGCGGATTGAATGCCCGCTCCTCGCCGATGGTGCTGACCGTCTCGCCCTTATAGTCGTGCGCCGGATACACGAACGTCTCGTCGGGCAGCTTGAGCAGCCGATTGAAGATCGACTCGTATTGCGCGCGCGCATCCCCGTTCTGGAAATCCGTCCGGCCGGTGCCGCGGATCAGCAGCGTATCGCCAGTGAACACGCGGTCGGGCAGCGTGAACGAATATGAATCGTCGGTATGGCCCGGCGTATAGATCACGTCGAGGTCGAGGCCCTCGATGCCGACCTTCTCGCCGTCGCGCACGCGCATCGAGACGACGTCGGCCTTGGTCTGCTCGCCCATCACCGTCACGCATTGCGTACGGTCGCGCAGCGCGCCGAGCCCGGTGATGTGGTCGGCATGGAGGTGCGTGTCGATCGCCTTAACCAGCTTGAGGTCTAGCTCGTTCATGAGTTGGATATAGCGTTCGACCTTGTCGAGCACTGGATCGATGATCAGCGCTTCGCCCCCTTTGCGGCTGGCGAGCACATACGTGTAAGTGCCGGAGACGCTGTCGAACAATTGGCGGAAGATCATGCCGTTCCTCCAGCCAGCCTGACCCGCGCAGCGCCTGCGCTCTCTCCCGGCGCACGCGAAAGAAGGTGACTTGCCAGCTCGGCGCATTGCACGCGGATATCCGGCACTGCCATGATCTCCCAGAATGCCGCCCGTGTCAGCGGCCCCACGCCGTACAAAACGCGCGACGCATGGCCGCTGGCGTCGACGATAGCGCAATCGGCGTCGACGTCGATGCCGATCCCGAGCGGATCGGGGCGCGCGAGGCCCTGCGCGAAGAGCTGCTGGAGCACCGGGTTAGTGGTCACCAGCGGATCGGTATAGACGCCGGTGCATTCGGCGACCTTGGCCACGTTAAGGTTCTCGGTCTCCGTCTTGCCGCGCCGGCGATATGCGATGCGCGCGCCGCCTGCCGTGGGAAAGATGCTGTTGGTCTTGGCGACGATGATGCGGAGCTGGCCGGAAGCAAGCGCCTGCTTAATCTCGTCGGCAATCTCAGGCGCCATGCGGTGGCGATGCACCTCCCAATAGGCGCGCGCGTGGCGCAGGAAGCGTTGCTTCGAGTTCGAACGGCAGCCGCCGCCAAAGCTCCCAGGTATAGGGTCTGATACCGTCGACCACGCTCCGCCAGTCGCCACCGGCGGCCATCGTCTCCTTGGCTAGCCGCCTGACGAAGCGCCACAGCGTGACAAGGCTTGCGCCGAAGCAAATATCGGCGGGGTTGAGGTTAAGCGCGGTGACGGCACGATGTGCCTGCGGCAGGAGACCGCGCCGTGACATGGCATAGATCGGCCCGCGATGGCCTGCTGCCCTGAGCGACACGACGAAATCAACCATGGTCAGGCCGGTGCCGCGGATCAGCACAGCGGCATCGCGGTTGATGTCGGAAGCTGCGGGACTTTCCCACGGATTGACGTAGCAGCTTGAACCGCCGCGCGGCGCCTCGTCATGACCGGTTGCGAGCACGCCGACGTCGCCGGCGAAGCAGCGCCCGTCGTCGATCGAAAGGCGCACGCCGGACGGCGCGATCGAGATGCTCCGCCCCTCGCCGTAGATGACCTGGAGCCGCCCCGGCTCGCCGGGCGCTCCGAGATGCGGGTTGATCAGCTCGGCAATGTAGCGGCCATAAACCCGTCGCTGCGCGAAGTTGAGGCGACCAGGCTCGCCCCCTTGCGAGTCCGCATTGTGCGTCGCGAGCCAGCGCTGGAAGTGCGAGGGATCGTCGGCGAATGCGCTCATATTCGATGCGCGCACATTGAGCAGATGGCCGGGCTGTGCCGTCGAGTACGCCATGCCGCGGCCGACCGCCTCGCGCTTCTCCACCAGGGTCACGCGTATCTCGTCATCGTCGTTGCGCAGCAAATGGCAGGCGAGCAGCACCCCGCTCGCTCCGCCTCCGACGATGATGAAATGCTTTCCGGTCCCTTCCGCCAAGGGAATGTCCTCGCGGCGCTATAGTCCGCGCCTGCCCTTCTCGGCCGCGATGCGCTGTAGCGCGGCAACGAGCGCGTCGATGTCTTCCTTGGTGTTGTAGAGCGCGATCGACGGACGCACGGTGGTCTCGTAGCCGAAGCGGCGCAGGATCGGCTGCGCGCAATGGTGTCCGGCGCGCACGGCGATGCCTTCGCGGTTAAGCGCCGCGCCGACATCTTCCACGCGGCAATCATCAAGCACCAAGGAGATCGCCCCTGCGCGCTCCTTCGGCGAGCCGACCAGGGTAAGGCCCGGCACGGTGCGCAAACCGTCAAGCGCGTAAGCGAGCAGACCGTGTTCGTAGGCCGCTATATTGGCCATGCCGATCGTCTCGAGATAATCGATCGCGGCGCCGAGCCCGACCGCGTCGGCGATGGTGCCGGTGCCGGCCTCGAACTTCTCCGGCGGCTCCTGGTAGACGCTCTCCTCGAAGGTCACGTCCTTGATCATGCTGCCGCCGCCCTGCCAGGGCGGCATTGCCTCGAGTTCGCCCGGCTTGCCGTAGAGCACGCCGACGCCGGTCGGCGCGAACACTTTGTGGCCGGAGAAGACGTAGAAATCGGCGTCGAGCGCTTGCACGTCGACCGGCATATGCGACACGGCCTGAGCGCCGTCGACCAGCACTCGCGCGCCGTGGCGATGCGCCATCTCGATCATCTCGCGCGCTGGCGTGACCGTGCCAAGCGCATTTGAGACCTGAGTGAAGGAAACGATGCGCGTCTTCGGGTTGAGCAGCTTCTCATATTCGTCGAGCAACACGTCGCCGCGATCGTCGACCGGCGCGACGCGGAGCTTGGCGCCCTTCTCGGCGCACAGCATCTGCCACGGCACAATGTTGGAGTGATGCTCGAGATGAGTGACGACCACCTCGTCGCCGTCCTGCACGTTGCGCCCGCCCCAGGCCTTCGCCACGAGGTTGATCGCTTCGGTCGTGCCGCGCACCCACACGACGGTGTCGTCGGACGGCGCATTGATAAAGCGGCGCACCTTCTCGCGCGCCGCCTCGAAGGCGTCGGTCGAGCGGGCGGCGAGCGCGTGCGCGGCGCGATGCACGTTCGAGTTCTCGCGCGCGTAGAAATGCGACAGCCGGTCGATCACGGCTTGCGGCTTCTGCGTGGTCGCAGCATTGTCGAGCCAGATGAGCGGCTTGCCGTTGACATATTCGTTCAGGATCGGGAAGTCGCGACGGAAGACATGCGCATCGAACTGGCGTGCGCCGGAGATTGGCGGCAGCGCAAGTTCGGGCCGGTGCTGCGAGGGAAGCACGCCGAGATCGAGCGACTGGCCGTTCCAGCCGTAGGGAAGTGGAGAGGCGCGGGTCGACGCGCTCAAGCCCTCATCGAGGAAGTAATAACTCTCGCGAGGGTTGGCGCCGCCAAGGCCGGGTGCCGCAAGCTGCTCGAGGCGGTTATCGCTCGCATAGCTGCCTTGCGGCTCGCTCGAGGGCTGCGCGAACGAAACCGCCACGGGCGAGCCCGCATAGTTGAGCGGCTCGAACGCATAGACAGGCGCGGCAGGTGCGCTCGCACTGGGCGAGGGTCTTGGCGCTGCCGCAGGCGCCGACGGAAGTCCTGCTGAGGGTGCGCCGTAAGGGGTGCTGCCGTTAAGCGGCGGAATGATCGCCATCACGCCGCCGAGCGTGCCGGGTAGGGCCGCGAGGTCGGCTTCGCTGAGAAAACCGGTTGGCGCGGCGACGGTCGGAACATCGGGAGCGCTCGCGAAGGAAAGCGGCGGCACGACCACAGGGCTCGAGCTTCCCTGCTCGCCAGAGGGCGGCACGGTTTCGGCGGGTGTCGGCGTACCGGTCTTGTTCAGCGGCTCATAGCCATGCACCGGGACTGAAGCCGTGCTCGCACCAGGTCCAGGGACGCCGGTGGCGCCGGGCGTAAGATTGGGCGAAACCGGTGGCACCGATACCGGAACGCCGGGGATCTGGGCGATCAGAGGCTCGACCGCATAGACAGGCGCCGAGGGGAGGTTCGCCCCCGGCCCACTCGGAGGCTCACCCGGCGCGGTCTTGAACAGCGAGTTCGCGATCGCTGCGACCCACGCCGGATCCGGCGCCCGGCCCTCGAGAGCCGCCGCTCGTTCGAGCGTATCTGCCCGGGGCAATGATCCAGGTAGCTCAGGCATCAGCGGCACGGTCTTCTCCTAACGGCCAGCAAGCTCGACGCAGGCAGCACGTGGTCGCTACGCCTTGGCGCGAGACCTGCGAGCCGGCGCCGAGCGTTTCACCGCGGTTGCCGCGTAGGTGTGGTCGTATTGGTGGAACTTGCCCACCTCGACATTGTCCAGCACCCCGAGCGCATCTTCGGTCAACACCGCGACCGAGCTGTAGAGCGACACGAGATACGACGCGATCGCCTTGCGGTTGATGCCCATGAAGCGGACCGAGAGGCTTGGACTGACCTCGCCCGGAACCCCCGGCTGGAACAGCCCGACCACGCCCTGCTTCTTCTCGCCGGTGCGGAGCAGAAGGATCTTGCTGACGCCGTCGACCAGCGGGATCTTGTCTGAAGGAACGAGCGGCAGGCCGCGCCAAGTGAGGAAAGGCGAGCCGAACAGATTGACGGTCGGTGGCGGGACGCCGCGCCTGGTGCATTCGCGCCCGAACGACGCGATGGCCTCGGGGTGTGCGAGGAAGAACGCTGGCTCCTTCCACACACGCGCGATCAACTCGTCGAGATCGTCGGGGGTCGGCGCGCCGGTGCGGGTGGGAAGGATCATCGACGGCGCGACGTTGGCGATCAGGCCATATTCAGGATTGTTGATCAGCTCGCTCTCATGTGTCTCCTTGACCTTCTCGATCAGGATGCGAAGCTGCTCCTGGATCTGGTCGAAGGGCCGGCTGTAGAGATCCGACACGCGGGTCTGCACGTCGAGCACGGTGGTGATCGCGCTCAGGAAATACTCGCGGGGATGCTCCTCGTAATCGACGAAGGTCTCCGGCAGATCGGGATCGGTGTCGCGGGCCGGGCTCGACTCGACATCGTCGGCCGATACCGCGGTCGCGCCGCGCGTCTCTTTCACACGGTTTAGGCGGAAGATGCCGGCCTCTACCGGCGTCCACGGCAGGAACGGGATGAGCCAGCGCGGCGTGATCCCGGCCCATTGCGCCCGGGTCTTGGTGGCATTCGCTAGTTGTCTCGCGGCGCTTTCGGCGACCGTTGCGCGACCATTGGCCATGCGATCGATTCCCCTATCGCTTTGTCAGGATGGGTCCGCGGTAGAATATTCTCAGGGTTCGCGCAAGCTCTTGCAGCTATTCCACGAATCTTTGCAAAAACAACGCGCGGATATGCTATGTTGCGCTGCGGCAAAGAATATCATTCCCCGCTTTCGATTGTTCTGCAGAATGAAATTCTCTGCGTCATCCCGCCACAAGATGCACGTTATCATATAGACTTGGTTTCAATGATGATCTGGACGGTAGGAATTGTTGTAAATACTTGCAGGGATATCGGGCAACCGACTTGTAATTGGGCTGCGCTTGCCTATGAACGCGGCACTAGATGATGCCGAAGATCACTGCGGCGATAAAAGCGAACGACAGCGTGGCCACGATCGCTGTCACGGGGTCGGTCGTTTCCATCTTAGCCTCCCCAAATACACTACTTATCCTATCTAGATTTGATATAATGAAGCCAGCCGTTACCGCTGTCAAGGCCGCCACATTGGGGATTGACGAGCCTAGGAATCGGTCGAGATCGGCGTTGACTCGCCAAGCCTAGCTCTATTCGCTTGGGTGATGAGGCGAGCGAGCGCACTGCCGGCAAGCATGCACGGGATGAAGATCAGCGTGCCTTTGGCCAGCAGCGGGAGCGATACGATGGCCGGGCCCGGGCAAAATCCAGAAAGCCCCCACCCGATGCCGAACAGAGAGGCGCCCACCACGAGGCGCAGGTCCACGTCTTTCAGCGTCGGCAATAAGAACCCGTCGGTCAGGAACGGTCTTTGCCTCCTGAGTACGAGCCTATAGCCGGCGAACGTCACGACCAGCGCTCCTCCCATCACGAAGATGAGGCTCGGATCGAAGCTTCCGGCGAGATCCAGGAAGTTCTGCACCTTGGCGGGGTTTGCCATGCCAGAGATCAGAAGCCCGACGCCGAAGATGAGTCCGGCTGCCACGTTGACGAGGTTCCGCACCATCAACCCCCGATCACATGGCGCATGATTAAGACGGTTACGAAAGCTGTCGCCATGAAGATGCAGGTCGCGGCGATTGAGCGTGGCGAAAGCCGCGCGATGCCGCACACGCCATGTCCGCTGGTGCAGCCTCCGCCCAAGGCCGTGCCGTAACCAACGAGCAGGCCCGCGATCGCCATCAGGCTCGCATCGCTCGAGACGGTCTGCGCGAATGGAGTTCCGGTCACCGCGGAATAGAGGAGCGGAGCGGCGATCAGCCCGAGCAGGAAGCACGCCGCGCCGAGCGGATCGGTGCCGGCATAAGGCGGGAACAGCCGGCCGAGGATGCCGCTGATCCCGGCGATGCGACCGTTGAAGGCCATCAGCATCACGGAGGCGACGCCGATCAAAGCGCCGCCAATCGTCGCAGCAAGTGGTGTGAATTGCGTGATTATCATGGCCAGCCTCTCAAGTAATTCTTCAGCGGCCCAGCTTCTGTTTCTGGCACTTTGCAGCCATCGGTGCCTGCGCTGAGTATGTCCGCTCTTAGTCGCAAGCGGACACCTCGTATCGCGATCTCACATCCGACCCAAACCGGACAGATCTCATTCACTCATCATCTGGCTGTAGATCAGTTCAAAGGCCTGGGGCGATACCCCCACCTCACCGCGAAATGGATTATCGAGCAGGACGATGAGGCAAATCATGGCGCCGGTGAAAAGGGAGATCAAGCCGCCAAGTAGGAGGCCGCAATCGCGGGAAATAGTCTCGCGTTGTACACGTTTTGAGATGGTCAACTCTAACTGGGTGGGAGCAGCCTACTGACGGTCTTCTCAAGTGGCATTGCGGTCGCTGAAGACACGCGGCATCAAAGCTAAGAGCAGAACCTATTTCCTTCCGCTCTCATCGAGGAACCAAGGTCAAGTCCACCATCTGCTTCCGCAAAGAAAGTGCCTCTCCTATCCGAAAGCCGGCGATAGCGGCGCGTTGCCGATCAGATCACACCCGTGCAACACAACCACGGCCAGAAGGATCACGATCAGGAGGGTCAAGGCCAGGACCAGAAGGAACTCTCGTACCTTCATCGGCCTGCCGCTGTTCAAAAAAAAAGTCAGCACGACCCAAAGACGAAAGAAGACCTCCCGCCACGTCATACCTAGTTACCGACTAAGCGGCCGGCGTCGAAGTCCAGCATTGTTATAAGACTGTATATAGGTTGAGCTTTCCGCCCTGTACCCGTTGGAAACCAAGGAGTATTGGCGGAGAGGATCTCCGGTGCTACGCCTTGAAAGCCAATGGCTTCGGCGGTGAAAACGCTTATCCCACAACGCTTTCTTGTCGTCATGCTTCCTTGACGCGCTACTCTGCGAACGCCAACCACATCGCGCCGATAAGGGCAGCAAACCCCAGCCACGGCCAGACGTACTTCATGCGGCTCTCACGCTTCGGGTCTCCGGCCATCAATATCTCCTTGGGACTAAGCGGCCACGGGAACGGGCTGATTTAGCTCAGTGTAGGCTTGGCGGATCACCACAACCGCCCCCTGTAGCGCGAGGCCAGCCATGATTGCCGCGACGATAATGTCAGGCCAGCCAGTGTGGGTTCCGAACACGCCGAGCGCGGCCACAAGTACGGCTAGGTTGCCTAGGACGTCGTTACGGGTGCAAACCCAGGCCGACCGCATGTTGGCATCGCCCGCACGGTGAGCCCACAAGAGAGCGAAAGATGCTGCGTTGGCGACCAACGCCATCAACCCGACGGCGCTCATGGTAATGGCACTCGGCAACGTTCCGTGCAGCGCGTGCCAAACAACAGTGCCGATCACCCACAGGCCGAACACTCCCATGGTAGTGCCCTTGGCAAGCGCAGCCGCGGCCCGGTAGCGCAGTGCCAAGCCCACCACGGCAAGACTGATGGCGTAGTTGGCCGTGTCGCCTAGGAAGTCGAGAGCATCGGCTTGTAGGGAGGCAGAACCCGCCGCAATGCCAGCCCCCACCTCCACCAAAAACATGATGGCGTTGAGCGCGAGGACAATCCAAAGGACGCGGCGGAAAGCAGCGTTACCGCGTTGGGGATCGTGGTGATGGTCACAGCAAGACGCGCTCATAGCGCCCAATATGGCATCGCCGCTCGAAAGTGCCACCCTACAGATTGACCGCTTCCGGCTGCATGCAGGCGTTCTAGTTCAAGCGCCCCGGTGGTGACACGGGGGCCGAAATAGGATTTGGGCCCGTAGTCGAGACTTATTTGCGTCGGCCATCCTTTAACTCCCGGAGGACATTGCCCTGTGCAGTTCTCGCGTGTCGCGGCTTGTCCCTGCTGTCCACCGCGCCAGGCAACCTAATGTCACCGCCATCCGTTGGTATAATAGGCGTCGGATGGGGACCGGACGCCGCATTTTCAACAGAGCGCATTCAACTCAAGCAACGGAGGTCCACCATGAAAGTCAGAGAAGTGATGCACAAAGGCGTTGACTGGGTCGGGCCGAATACTCTTCTCACCGACCTCGCGAAATTGATGCGTCAGCATGATATAGGCGCCATTCCGATCGGGGAGAACGACGAGCTTATTGGCATGGTGACTGACCGCGACATCGTCTGCAAAGGCTTGGCGGAGGACAGCTTCGATGCCCGCCGCACTACGGCGCGGGAGGTAATGACCCCAGGCATCCATTGCTGCCGAGAGGACGACGATCTCGCCAAGGCGGTGCGGCACATGGAAGAGCTGAAAGTGCGCAGGTTGCCGGTGATCAACAAGAGTAAGCGGATGGTGGGAATTCTCAGTCTGGGCGACCTCAGCCGTTCGGCGCCCAATGACCTGCTGTCCGAGATCGTCAAGAGCGTTTCGGCCCATCACCACTAAACATGGGCAATGTCTCTCGCGTGCGAGGCGGGCATCAAAGATGATGCGGGTCGACACGTCCTGGCGATAAGCTCGGCGTCGCTCGGCCCTCAGTACGGTGATGCTTGATGACGACAATTAAACATGTGCTCGACCAGAAAGGCCATGACGTTCGCTCCATTCATCCCGACGCCTCTGTGTTCGACGCCATCAAAATAATGGCGGAAAACAACATAGGATCATTGGTGGTTCTGGAAAACGGTAGACTTGTCGGCCTCATAGCCGAACGGCATTACGCGCGCGAGATTGTTTTAAGGGGTAGGACATCACGAGGAACGTTGGTCCGCGACATTATGTCGAAGGAGGTGATCTGCGCGCGATCAGACCAACCCGTCGAGGAATGTATGGCTGTGATGACCGCAAAAGGCGTGCGCCATCTTCCTGTGCTCGAACATGGACGACTAGTTGGCATAGTTTCGATTGGCGACATGGTGAAAAGCGTTATCAGCGATCAGAAGTTCATTATCGAACAGCTCGAACATTTCATCCAAGGCGCCCGGTGAGCCCTGCACAGTCTGGTGGTAGCCATGTCCGTTGCCTGAGCGGCACCAGAAGCCTTTGTGCGCGTCCTACAGCGAAAGGGGCGTCAAATGAGTGATGTCGAAAACGAGATGGAGGTGCTCCAGCGCGAGTTGGCTGCGAAGACCCGCGAGATAGAAGCGCTTGTGGCAAAGCAGCAGCACCTAGGCGACTTAGATGCCTTGGAGACTACTGACTATGCTCGGCTGCGAACCTACGTGGAGGAGCTGATCTACAATTGGCAGGAGGCGAACGTTCGTTCTTCCCTGTCTAATCCGGAAACGGCACTAAATCGACTTATTGCCGAGCGCGAGGAGATCGAGCAGCAAATCGTCGAACTGCAAGTACGATGAACGCCGTCGAGCTACGAACTGGGACAGCCGCTTCTCCCGCGCCCACAGGCGGTATCCTCCTTCGGCCTCTTTAAGCTCCGCTCAGCCTCCCTATATCAAACCCGTTTTGAAGGCTTAGTTCGATTGAGGCAGTCCCATGTCCCAACCAATCGTCGTCACCCTGCCCCATCAGCTCGGTAAGGCCGAAGCACTGCGGCGCTTGCAAACAAGTTTCAGCAATGCTCAGTCGAGCAACAGGAACTGCGCTAGAGCGGGGCCTCAGTTGTGAGCTATCGCCATCTTGCTCAAGGCAGCTTCGAGCCCATTTGCCAATTTAACAGCGTTGTCGTTAGCCCAGAAATGCACGAAGAAGAGCCGCGGTTGCTCCTGAAGCATGTGGCTATGAATAGCAACCACCTCGATCCCGTTCTGCCTTAAGGCAGTGATCATCGGATTTAGCTCTTCGGCGGTAACAACGAAATCGCCCGCGATCGCAGCCTTACCATCACCGGTGGGTTGGAAATTGATGCCGGTTCCAGTTCCCATCGCTGGCGAAACTGACATTCCGTTCTCGGTGACTGCGTCTCGTCTAGGTAGCGAGAACTGGTACACGCCACCGTTCACCTTGCCCTTAGCTCCAAGGATCTGGTCCAGCTTAGCTGTGTCCAGATCGATCTGAGCTGCTTGGGTGGGGGGTGCAGCAGCGTCGAACGGCGTCTTGCTCTCCGCCAAGGCTGCTCGGAGGGCTGCCGCGAGTTTGACCGGATCGCCGTGACCCCGGACGTGCAGGTACAGAGTAGCTGGAGTCGCGCGAATAAGATGGTTGTGCAAGGCAGTGATCTCGATGCCGCTTTGCATCAGCTTGACCATGACGGGGCTTACCTCATCTTCGGTTAGAACGAGATCGCCCATTAGCATTGCACCATCAGTTGATGGCTCGAAGGCAACCCAACCGCCAAGCGCCAATGCTGGTTTGACCGCCACGCCGTCTAGGATCACCTTCAGATCGGAGCGCGGAATACCGTAGCGATGAACTTCGCCTTGAACGACAGCCGTCTTACCGAGCGCGGCATCAACTTTCGTCCAATCGATGTCCGCCGCGCGTGATGACGTTGAGAGCACGAGAGCGAGACCGATGGCTGCAAGAGGAAGAGCAATACGCATGACGTTTCTCCTTCTTGGAGTTAGATGACACCAACGAGGTGCAGAACCACCCCAGCCGCGCATGAGGAAGCGAGAGTTGGGATCATGCCCCACTTCAGACGGAAAATTGTTACGGCCGCCGCGACAGTCAGGACTAAGGCCCAAAGATTGAGGCTGGACAGAACCGGAGCGTCAAAGGTCAACGGCCCAACTCTGACGGGGATGGTATCCGCGAAGATCGTATGGATCGCGAACCAGAGGCCGAGGTTCAGGATCACGCCAACAACAGCAGCAGTGATTGCCGCCAAAGCCGAGTTCAATGAGGAAACGCCGCGCAAATACTCGATGAAAGGAGCGCCAGCAAAAATCCAGAGGAAACAGGGAATAAATGTGACCCAAGTGGCTAACAGGCCACCAAGCGTTCCAGCCACCAAAGGTGATAAGACACCGGGGTCACGATAAGCCGCTAAGAAGCCCACGAACTGAAGCACCATGATCAGGGGCCCGGGTGTGGTCTCCGCCATTCCAAGGCCGTCGAGCATTTCTGTCGGTTTCAGCCACCCATAATGTTGAACCGCCTGTTGAGCGACATAAGCCAACACGGCGTAGGCCCCGCCAAACGTCACCATCGCCATCTTGGAGAAGAACACGGCGATTTGGCTGAACACGTCGTGCGGACCAAGAAGGATCAGGAGGGCGACAACGGGGACGAGCCAAAGCAACAACCAAACCGCTGCGACTCGAACCGTGCGAGCAGTGGTAGGTCGAGCTGACTGGACTGGTTCATCGCCGAAGAGGCTCTGCTCATCGGAGACCGAAGTTTTGGCCTTTGCCCCGTGCGAAGGTGGAGAAGCTCGTACGAGCCCTGTCAAACCCAAAAGGCCGGCGGCGAGAATGATCACCGGAAACGGGACTGCGAAAAAGAAAATGCCAATAAATGCAGCCGCGGCGAGTGCAATCAATGCGCGGCTCTTGAGTGCTCGCTTGCCGATGCGAATAACAGCTTCAATGACGATTGCCAGTACGGCTGCCTTGAGCCCGAACAGTAAGGCCGTGACAACTGGCACCTGCCCCCAAAGCGCGTAAACGTAGCTCAACGCCATAATGCAGATGATGCCGGGAAGTATGAACAACCCCCCGGCAATAAGACCGCCTACGGTCCCATGCATGAGCCAGCCAATGTAAGTGGCAAGTTGCTGCGCCTCGGGGCCGGGCAGCAGCATGCAGTAGTTCAGTGCATGGAGAAACCGCTGCTCGGAAATCCACCGCTTCTCCTCGACGAGGATGCGATGCATGATGGCAATCTGTCCCGCAGGTCCGCCAAAGCTCAGGAGCGCAACTCTAACCCAGGTGCGCGTCGCGTCTTTCAATGTCGGATACGGCACGCGCTCGGCTGGGTTGTTCCGAGGGATTGCCGTCACAGCCTCATTCATCAGGGCCTCGGCTTGTTTGTAGGCCAGTTATGCGCTTCTTCGGTGGCATCGCGGCACCAACGATAGAGGGCGTCGTAGAGCAGCATGCCGGCGTCTAGCTGTTCAAGATCGTCCGTGTACATGCGAGAGAGGCCCAAGGAGGCAGCGAGCAACCCGGGAGCCTCCGGCGACAACTCCGGCCGAGCAGTGTCGGCACCTCGAACCATAGTTGCTAGGTGAAGTAGAGGCGGAGTTCTTAATCCGAACTCGTCGACCATCGTGTCAAACGTGCAGGTGTCGCCTCGATGGCTCCAAAAGACATCCTCGATGTCGAATGGCGCGCCTCCAAAGCGCTCGGCCACCTGCACCACATCCGCTGGGGGGACGAACAGAAACACGGCGCGTGGATCGACGAAGCGGCGAATGAGCCAAGGACACGCGATCCGGTCGATCTTGGGACGAGCGCGGGTCACCCACACGGTGGGGCCTTCACGCTTTACCGGAGGGAGCTTGGACAAGGGAACCAGTGGAAGCTCCGCATGCTTCCATCCTTGAAACCCTCCTTCCAGCACCTCCGCAGGAATACCCCTGTCTCGAAGCCAAGCCGCAACCCCGTGGCTTAGGCTCGCGCCTTCTTGGCAGATCACGACGGTAGGGTGGCCGGCGGGGATCTCGCTCGAAATTTCTTGCTTCTCGAAAGTGTAGTGCCGGGAAGAGGGAATGACATGCGGGTCCGCATCGAGCTCATCCTCGGCCCGGACATCAATCAATGCCGGGCATTTCGGTGTGCCGACGAGGCGGACCAGCTTCTCGACTGAAATAGTGTTCGGCGCATGCATAATGCGTCCCTCCTCTAGCAACGAGCGGAACGCGATGCTTCAGCTTGCGCCTCGTGGGGAGATCGCAGTCCCCATCCTCAAATTAGAGGCCCCCCGCGCGCCGCATGTCAAGAGACACATAAGGCCGTGCGTCGTCTCACTGACAAGCGCTTCTTGGATTGATATTGACCACTAGATCGTCTCGCTGGTATTTCGCGGGGGGGTATCCCCCTCCTATAGGATAGGATAATTCCCCTAATGGCAGCTCCACCCAAGATACATCAGAGCCATCCCGACATCGTTAAGCGCCTGAATAGGGTTCAGGGCCATCTCCGATCTGTGGTCAACATGATCGCCGAGGGCCAGCCCCTGGTCAGTAACGGACATCGGCTTGACGGCTGAGTTTGTCTGCTAAGGTCATAAGCGGACATACTGACAAGTCCGAGCCATGTCCGCTTTACGCCCAACAACGGACGTTTGGGCTTGGCTGTCGGTTTGTGAGTACACGCTCGAATACAGCGTCCTTAGCTTTGCTGTGGCGGCGGCGACTGTTTCTCATCCCGCTGGATGTTCGGGTCGAACACCGCCCAACTCGGTGCGCTTGAAGTCCAGATTGTCATCGCTGGCCTGCCAATGTTCGGGGTCGTCCAGTGTGCCAGCGCGTACGCCGATCATGTGCAGCCGCGCCTCGCTTTGCGTGAATACGGGTGTCCCGCATGTCGGGCAAAATTGCCGATGCATCAGATTACCGCTCGCCGCGCGGCTCGTGTAGTCCGATAACGCCCCCTCTACCTTCACGGCCTCGCTCGGAAAGAACACGTTCACTGTGCCTGAACCCGCGCCGATATATTGGCAGTCGCGACACCAACAGTGGCGTGCTGTGATTCGGTCCGCATCGATCTTGTAGCGTACTGCTCCGCAGCGACACCCGCCCGTGATGGTCATAGCTTCCTCCTTCTGGCTCCCTATACCGCGCCCGCGCTCTTGCGCCTCTATGCGCTCCGATGGTCCAGGGGAGCCCAAACCTCGAAGGGGTCTCCGGTGCGCTCCTCGCTTGTGAGATAGGCGTCGAGGACCTCGCCCACGGTAAGCGCCTCTCTCAATGCTCGCTTATCGGCAACAGGGTCTCGGCCGCCACGAATGATCTCTCGGAAATCTTCGGCCTTGCGTCGCGCTTGCGTCGGCGTCCATTCGCCGTGCTTTCCGATGGTCGCGCGGCGCTGCCTACCTTCCGCTGTCCGGTACTTGTAAAGATAGCTCTTAGTGCCACTGGGCATCACCAGCAGGCCGGAACCCATCAGCTCAGAATCCCACACAATGTAGCGATCGAGTTTGGGCGCCGCCGCATCCACAACACGTTTGGTGATCTTCGGCATTTCCCCCCGTCCGTGTCACCACCATGTCACCAACTGACGGAAAGTCGGCGTAAGCCGGAGGTCGACCACTGTGCTAAAGAGTAAGGAGATAACCCTTGGCTCACAAGGCAAAGGTAAGAACGATGCTGTGTTGTGTCATCGAGAGTAAGGTGTATGGATGTGTGTTCACATCGTAGGGGTCACTGGTTCGAGTCCAGTACCGCCCACCATTGTTTTCCGCAGAAAACAGCCAATCGTTTACCAAAGGAGTGGCTTTTGCGGTCCGGGGCAACCCCGGGGGCAACATCCTGCAGATTTGGGCTGCCTAGGAAAACACTTATCCAAAAGGGTTCGAGTATGGCGCGTGAGAAACTTTCCTTCGAGGAACTTGACCATCTGGAATGGCTTCTTGAGCATAACCAAATTGACGACATCTCCGAGGAGATGCGCGCCCTAGTCGAGAAATACTGGCCGTGGCTCTTAGACAGGCTGCCGCCGCGCACACTTCACTGAAGCCATGACCGACTGCCTCGCCCTCGCCCGCGCTATCGCTGCTCGATCAGAGCCACGCGTCGCGGCATCACCGACCAATGCCCCCTCCCAGTCCAGTCGGCTTGTATTTATCGATCGGTTGGGCGTTCCCGCCTAACTTCTGCGCTGGCCGCCGGGTAGACGCCGGAGGCTCGTCTTTACCGCACTCATCGGAATGCGGAAGAGCTCGTGGAGCGCTGCTAGGGCATGTACTCATAACCCGACAGCCAAATGCTGGCTTGAATGCGCCGCCCAATGCCCGTTGTGGGGTATGCGTTTGGCAAAGCTGCCCCGAAAATCCGACCTTGGCGTGGTCCGCTCCTGCTATCAAACTGGAAAGTTTGTTCGTCGCGAACAAATGGTGCCTTGAGCAAGGCCGTGTTTGCTCCCTCAGCGGAAGCGCTTAGCTTCCAGGGATTTAAAGACACTCTCAAGCTGCACGAAGGCCTGAGGGCTCACACGGTTAATTCCCGCGAACGGATGCTCCAAGGCGACAATTGCCAACATCACCAACGCAATCGTGAATGCGAGACCCGAACTCATTATAATTTGGGCCGTGGCATTGTGGATGCCGAAGAGAAAACTGAACGCAATCGTCACAGCGCCAGTGCCCAATAGTGCGACCCACATCATGACGGGAACGCCTCCTGCTCGACTCGTAAGCAGTCGCATTCGACGCTGATCACCCAGATCGTTTAGCTTCGTAAGGGACTGCGAGTACCAAATTTTTTCCTGATCATTTCCAGGTGCGAATTGATAGTAGGTTCTCCACAGCTGGATATATGCATCCCAAACTTCGGGACTGAACTTGCGTTCAGCCATAGCTGGCCACTCTTTTTCAACCGCCAGCTGGACGTAGTCGCGGATTCGACTTTCGAGTTCCGCACGAATGTCACTCGGGAACGTTTGCGCGTCCCGGTACAGGTCTGCGAGATCGTTTGCTTCCTGCTCGACCGAAGCTTGCGCCCTATCGTATCGTTCCCAAACGGTAACCGCGGCGAAGCCAAGGAGTACCGCATAGACGACGCCAATGACGGCATAGATAAAGCCGGCCACGTCGTTGTGGCGCTGCAGAACCTCAACGGTTATCAGCCGGCGCACAAGTAAGCTACCCGCGACCGTGAGGAGCAGGGTCGCCCCGATAAGGAAGAAGGCCCAGAACCAAGCTGATAACATGGCCCATACGTCTTCAGATAAAATGACAAGCTCCGAAGGTACCAAGCCGATCTCCGTCCGCTTTTGGCACGAAGCAGACGTGCCGATGACATCCTTGATATTTCATCAACCCGCCGTCGTTATAGTAGTCCCCCTGACTGGCGCGTCGGTGCTCTTCTAACTTGGGGTCATAGCCGCTGACTGCCATTTGGTTGGGGCGGATAACTGCAGCGCCGGCTATTAGCCAAAGCGGACTGAGCTAGGCCCGAAAACACTATCACCCGGAACTTCCTTGAGCTCTTGGCACGGGTCTGTAGCGCTGCGGCCTTCATCTCTTCACACTGGGACCCTAAGGTTAGCAGTATGCGGGCCAAGCCTTTTGCCATTGCTATTCTCGTTTTACCGCTGGTTATACAGTGCCTTCCGGCCGGTGCTGTTGAGGCGAAGTATTTTCCTGTTCAGGCAGGAGACCATCCACATGACGTGGCGCCCGCGCCGGACGGCACGGTCTGGTACACTGGTCAGCGCACCGGCGTGCTTGGTCGCCTCGATCCCAAAACGGGCGGCGTCGAACGTATCCGGCTGGGGAAAGGCTCGGCGCCGCACGGCGTAATCGTCGGTCCGGACGGAGCGGCCTGGGTCACCGATGGTGGGCAGAATGCTATCGTCCGCGTCGATCCCGTAAGCAAAGAGGAGAAGATTTGGCCACTGCCCGCCTCACGCGCCGGCGCCAATCTCAACACCGCTGCCTTCGACAGCAAGGGACGAATCTGGTTCACCGGGCAAACCGGCATTTATGGGCGGCTTGATCCGGCAACCGGAAAGATGGAGGTCTGGGATGCCCCTAAGGGCGTCGGTCCTTACGGGATCACTGCCACGCCCTCGGGCGACATTTATTACGTGTCGCTTGCTGGCAGCTTTCTCGGTAAGCCGGACTTGGAAACGGGCGAGACCACGGTGATTGAGCCGAAGATGAAGGACGCCGGCACGCGACGCGTCTGGTCAGATTCCAAGGGACGCCTTTGGGTTAGCGAGTGGAACGTCGGAAATCTCAGCGTCTACGATCCGGTGTCGAAAGGCTGGACCGTCCACAAGCTTCCCGGCGATGGCCCGCATGCTTACGCTGTCTATGTGGATGACAAGGGCAAAGTGTGGGTCACTGATTTCGGCGCCAACGCCATTCTCAGCTTCGATCCCGAGACCGAGGCGTTCGAGAGTTTTCCGAGCGACAAGCCCGACGCCGCTGTGCGTCAGCTCAATGGGCGTGCGGGCGAGGTCTGGGGTGCTGAATCCGGCACGGATCGTCTGGTGGTGATCCGCGCCACGGGCTACTAGGTGGAAGTGACGTGAAAACGCGTGAACTGGGCAAGTTGCTCGGCTGCATGGGCATGAGTGATTTGTATGGAGCCGGCGATGAAGCTGAGTCGATTCGCCACGTCTGGAATTTATTTCATGGCGCACGCCGACAAGCGACCATCACTTGACCAATTCATTGCAAGCGCTTCGGCCTCTTTTTTTGATCACCGCCTCAATCCAAGATCGTAATCAAGCCCCTGGCGCTTTCCGCGATGTGGTCTCGCTTAATGCCTTTGCCATCAGCCGCCCGAACTCTTGTGTCTGATAGGCATACCACTTCATCTGGGATTGCGCGTATCGCGTCTGCAGGTCGATCAATTCGTGAAGGTCCTTGGCCTGAGCCACGTCCTTCGCCAACTTGAAGGCGGCATCGGCGTTCTCATTTGCAAGTTTGACAGCGCGCTCCTGGACTTCGTGTAATCCGGGGGCAATTATCCCGGATGAAGCCGATGACCATGTGGCCATAGCTTGCCCGACCCAATCCATGAATTGAACGTAGAGCTGACGCGCTCGCTCGACATTTTCGTCGGCAAGATGACGCAACTCTTGGGGGACTTCAAATTTCTGATCCTGGGGCATGACATCTCCTAACTGAACGTTCGGTTAGAACTGTGCGCTCGATTGAGAGTGCTGGCCCCAGCCTAATATCTAGAACGGCTATAAAGCAAACTCGTGTGCAATCGGCCCACGACCTCGGCGGCATGCGCCGAGATCGGAGTCATCAGCTCCCGTGGGAACTTTTTCCAGCTTTCGCTGTTTTCGAGGTAGTAACCTGAAAAAGGCAACGAACATGCGAACACCAATTCTTATGGCGCTTCTCGTCACTGCGTTCGCGCTTCCTGCCGGAGCAGCGAGCCATCCGGTCCAGAGCGCGGCGCACGGCGCAGCCACAGCAGGCAATAGCGTGGTGCAGGGCGCAGGCAAAGCAGGTCAAGGCATTGTGGGTGGCACCGTTACCGCAGCCCGTGGAGTGGGCCGGGGCGCGGTTTGCGTCTTTACGCTAGGCTCGCGCTGCAAATCATAACGCTCGAAGCGCATACACTCTAGCACCGCCTACCAGCTTTGCCACCGTGACTTGCGGATAAATGGCTGGCGATATTCCTCCGCCGTGAGCCCGCCGCGCATCGCGGTGAGCTCTGCCTCGGTGAAGGGTACTCTTTCACCACCGCGCGTAGACGCGCTCGGTAGTCCTGCCGTCGTTATGCCCGAGATACTGGGTCATTATCTAAGGGTTAAGAAACCTAGCCCCGCTGTTCTCCGGCGGGGCTTTTTCTTGCGCTCGCCGCCCGTGCTACTCTGGATTAGGCGCGGCTCTCAGCCGCCGCAGACAGGTTGAACATCCTCTGAGAGGCCTGCCCTCCAATGTTCCTCCGCTCACTCTTCTACGAAAGAACCGTGCTGATGCACCTAGAGAGAGTTCGGAAGCTCCCCGTTGAGGTCCAAATTGAGATAGCGATGCGGGTCAACAACTTCGTAGAGCTGGCGAGATCCGTGAACGATGAACTATTGGAACGATTTGCCCAAGTCGCGAGGGAAGAGCAGCAACGTGCAGTCGAGCTAGGTGCGAAGTCCGACATGGACCCGCAATGGGCTGCACCAGCAATCTCTGAGGCATGGTGCAGGGCCAAGCTGGGAATGGCCACCGGCAATCTGAACCAACACAGCGCGATTGAGATTGTCGTCGCCATCGAGACCTTCACCACGAAGCGGGCCTCGGACCATCCGCGCCGGCCATAGGTTCTGATCCACAGGACCCTAACGCTAAGACACGGATGCTGAGGATAAAGCTCCCCCATATTCGTCGCCTCGCCGAACATTCATCACCGCCACATGATCGAGGGCTATGATGTTCGTGGTCTCAAATTAACCGCCCAGCAACAGTTTGCGATGACTAGTAACTGATAGGTTTTGATGGCGTGAGGATGGGTACCATGGAAGGTCTTTTAGACCCAGAGAACGGGGCTCGCTTCATTGGCAGTATCGAACGTTCGGTGGATGGGTGGCGGGCCTCTTTCCGCCTGCGCGTGCCAAGCGAGGTTTTTACGCAGCAGGGCGACACTGAGGTTTTTGCTACTGAGCTGCAGGCCGCAAAGTGGGTACACACTCAGGCGACCGCGCGGGGCTTCTCGTCCATTGAGATAAGGTGCCAGACTTAACCATAGCATTTGCTTCTGTTCCGATAGCAGGACTAGATGTTCGCGGAGCTTCTGCTCTTCGACGTCCTCGGAGTGCTTGGCAGGAGCGGCGCCCTCACGGTAGCAGACGCCCCTCTTGGGGCGAGGTCCTCACGCGGGCGCGTGTCTCTTTAATCGAGCCACAAGAGTTCGAGGCTTAGCGTTCGGACACCGTCGACCCATAGACGGGGACTGCCGGAAGCGGTTTCTTGCCTCGTCCTGGAACCGCCTCTCAAACGAAATACGGGAGGCTTTCAAATGACCCTTCAGGCCGAGCTCATTATTCTTGGCGCTATCGTGGCAACTATCGTTGTCCGCTTGCTAGGGGCGTAAGCTTAGAGTTGGGACGCTATGTGCCTGTCGTGCGTGAGTGCGCTGTCGCCAGCACACCAGGACGGCAAATTGCGAAGACGGCCTCAAGCGGGACGCGCTGAGGCCGTTTTCGCTAAGGTGGTTAACCATAAGTTAAGCACGCGCAATCTTTGCTGCTGATTTGTGCTAAATTTTAGGAACTGCGGGGCCCGATCCAGTTTGCGATTTGCCCTGCAGCAGCGGCTATGCCCCCGTGCCCCCGCACATCGTGGCCGCTCAATTTTGAGGCCGGAGCAAATTGCTCCGGCCATTTTTTTGTATGGAGGTTGTTTAGATCGAGCTCCAGAAAATCTTCATGGCGCACTCGTTGTCTCGGCTGGCCATATCGCCGCTCCTTCTTAGTCCGCGCGTGCTTCCCCGTTTTGCCAAAAGGAAATCCCTCCCCGGCATTCTACGAAAAGGCTGCAACGAGGCAGCACCGCAAAGTGGCGACCTCATCAAGGCTGAGAACGGAGGAAGTGAAATACCCTTCTCGACACCGATTGGACGGAAGAGCAGGCACAGGCGTTGCTCGAGCGTTCTCAACATCGCTTATGAACTTCTCAACATCGCTTATGAACTTCTCAACTAGTTCTAGACCGTAGGACTGTTCCTGAAGCGAGCGAAGACGGTCGAAGAACCAAGAGAAGCAGTCAAACCCTTTGTGAGGCGTTTAGCTTCGCATTAGAGGATGAGGACGTTCAGCAAGCGGGGGAAATACCGGGGCCCCCGAATACTCTCTCACAGCAATCAGGCTCACCCCTCAAGCGCAACCGCCAGTGCAACTGCGGTGATTGCGACAAAAACAGTCGCCGCAAGGAGGCTCCAGGGTTGCATGGCGACGATCAGCGCCATCGTCCCCGCCAAGACATAGAAGGCAACCTCGCCCGAGCGCACCCTCACCCCGTCGTGAATGCATTTAAGAGAAGGCACGAGCCCTACCCGACTGGAACGGTTATGGCCCGTGCCTCGCTCACCTCTTGCCTAGGTGGGCAGCCCGTTGATGAGCCCCCGAATCACAATGCAAAATTTTTAATAAAGTCTGAACCAGAGCGCCAGATTTGAGTGGGGTTATCCCGGGTAAGCTACAAGATGATAAGACAACACCGAGGAAACCTCGTGTAACGCCAATCGAATATCGCGCTGCGTTCGCAGCGCGGGTCAGGCAAGCGCGGACAGCAGCTCATTATCCAGTGGAAGATTAGGCCCACTGCTTGGCGCCACTCGGGAGAACAAGGACACGACGCGTCCTCGCTCATGCCGCACAACCTGATTCTCCCTTCTGCCTCGGCTGCCGCTTTTCTGTTGAATGGTTCTAACGGACATTGGGCCGACACGGTAACGCTAAGGGCCAACTCACACACGAAGCCGCCAAAATATCAGGATCATCCAAATAACGGGCAACAATGCTCAGGCTGCGTCAAGTTCGTCGCGCCGACGTGATCTCTCGAGGATCCTGTCGCGGCCAGCGGATGGTGCCAGCTTTTTACGGCGAAGCCCGCACAAAAAAGCGCTGAAGCGCTGATATGTGAATCTACTTGCGCCATCACTTTGGTCCTAAGATCGCCTTGATGCTTTTTTAACTCCGTGGGCGATTACGTTGCTGGCTCCGCGGTTCATGCGATGAAGACGCATCGATAGAAAGAATTGATCCAGTGCGATTGAGATTGCTTCTTCTGAATATCGTCAGCCTTGTCATTGTCGTCGCCTTGTCGGGCTGGCCCCGATCTTTTGCGGCGGAGCTGCCGTGGTTGGTTCCGGTTTGGCTGCAGAACCATGTCGGCGAAGGCGAAGATCAGATCGCCAAAGTTGTGCTGCAAAGGGCGCGCGCGCTTTATCTGAAGAAGGTGAACGAAGGCGCAGTCAACAATCCTTGCTACTTCGCCATGGACGCCACGCGCCCCGGTGCATTGGGACGCCGGTTTTACGTTATCTGCGAAGCCAATCGGACGTTTCGTGCACTTCCCTCTGGGCACGGCAGCGGAGCCAACCTGACAAGCATCCAGGATTTCTCGAACGGCATCCGCTGCGCGAAGAACTTCAGCAATGCTAGCGATTCCAAGCTGACGACCGGCGGGTCCTATGTGACGGCAGAGATCAGAACGTCGTTCAAGGGCTATTATCGTGCCTCGGGGGGAGAGCTCGTGCCCCTGATGCGCTCTTTCGTGCAGTTTGACGGCGAGGGCGACACGGCGAACGCCAGATCGCGCGCCATCGGTGGCCATCCGGGGGTGATCGTGTCGCCAGTTTGTCGGATGAAAGCTCCGGGCAATCCTTACGCGGACGACGAGGGTTATGTGCCGTTGGGCAAGCTGATCGATTACGGCGCCGGCCGCAGCAATGGCTGCACTAGCTGGCCTCCGGCGGTTTCGGAGTGGATTTTGGCTTTGGTGAAGGACAGGCCGACGACGCTCTACATCTACCCTGAATCGACCGACATCGTCGCCGTCGCACGCGCCGTGAAGGCGGGCCAGTCACCGGCGCGCGCGGGGTTGTATTGGAACGCGTCCTGCCTGAAGGAAATCGGCTTTCCAAACTTCTGGCCGAGCGAGACGCTGGAGCCAGCCCTCATGAAATTCAGAGAGGACCATCCGCCATCGCCGCCGCAGCCATTGCCGCTATGCGGGGAACAGTACGTACGGCTAGGTGATTGAGTTTATCCGCAGGATGGCTATTGAAGTTGCATCCTCAATAACCGCTGTTGAAGTGGTAATTCAGGCGTGCGCAAACCACGGCGAAATCTTCGTCCTCCTTCAGCACAAATGGCTCGTCACCGGCAACCAGATGAGTGTCGTCTGAACCAAAATCGTAGAAGAGGTCCTTCCACACCAAGGACTCAAATGAGGGGCAACTTTGTAATCTATGCCACCTGCGGGCGGATGTGATGTCCGCTGCAAACGAAAAATAAGCAGCGAGACCGTTGATCGCAACGTGTCTCATCAATTTGTACACCCGGACTTTCACTCATGACCCCTTGTAGGCACAGCCCCTCAGGGCGTCGTCCCTTGTTGCAAGCCGAAGTTAAGTCAGTTGGATCTGCTGGAAACATCAGATGCGGCCCCTCGGTAAGAAACCCTTAACCCTGTTCTGGGAACGTTGCGTTGGCACGCCACGCAATGCGGAGGGAACGCCATGCTGAACGCACCGGAAGCACCGGTAAGGCTGATCGGGCAGAGATTTGCACCTTGCCCTGTCTTGGACAGCTCACCTGAGCCTCAGAAACTGAGTCTAAACGCGCGTATTGCTGCGTTGCCGTGGCGAGCGACCAAACGGGGAGAGAAGGTCATGCTGAGCCTGTCGGAAGCTGCCATTGCGGCGGGGATTGCCAAGTCCACCATATGGCGAGCCGTCAAGTCAGGCAGGATTTCGGCCGCCCGTACCGTGACGGGCACATATCAAGTTGACCCCGCAGAGCTGTTCCGAGTGTTCCCTGCAATGCCAAAAAACGTCGAAATGAAACAACCCGCACTTGCCGTGGAAACACGTGTAGTGCCAGCACTGGAAGCTCAAATCAGTGCCTTGAAGGAGGTGAGCGGACTTCTAAAGGAGCAGCTTGAGGATACCCGCAAAGATCGGGACGCTTGGAGGAACTCAAGCCGAGTCAAATCAACGCCTTCTCGTGGATGCTCGCCCGCGTCAACGCGGCCTGTTTGGATGGCGTAAAGCTTGATGGGGTTCGCCAAGCCGCGGGGGGATGATTGTCTCCTCCGCCTTGGGTGCGCCACCGAATGCGCAAAGCAATAACAACTGAGGTGGGGGGCCACGTTAAGTCTCGTCGCTGCCGGGGTTTTTGTTTTCGTTCTTTTTGTCGCGTCCTACAGCCGACGCGGTACTTGGCTTGTGCTCTGTTCGATGTCGATGTCGATGGCACTGGTCTTCGGCTTCCTCTTCCTCTCGACGGTTCACGATCACAGCCAATTTGGTATGAGGTTTGCCTGGGCCGCAAGTAAGCTTCCTCTAGTGCTGGATCGGCAAAGTGCCGATTACCTGGCATCCGCCCTCGAACAGCTCGCGACTTCCCCACGTTGCAACATGGGACGACAAGGGTGCAACGCAGCGACGAGCGCGGCATTGCTTCCCACGAAAGGTGTGGCCAAGCAGCCCGCAGCAGCAATTCCGAGATATTCTGACGCTTGGCGCCTAACGGTTGACGATCGAGACTACCTGATCAGAACGATTGCCTTCGAGGCTTCCGGCGAGCCTAGGATGGCGAAGATTGCGGTAGCGTATGTGGTCCTCAATCGGAAAAAGAGCGGCAGATGGGGTGACACTATCAAGGCTGTGGTAACTCATCCCGGCCAGTTCGAGCCATGGACGACGAGGCGGACTGAGATAGAGAAACTTTCACGCGATGATCCCAGCTATCAAAGTGCAGCAATAATTGCGGATGCCGTTCTTAGTGGCCAGACGCCTGATCCTACCGCAGGCGCAACGCACTTTCTCAATCCTACAATAGTTCGGGAGAGGCGCGATGGTGCACTACCGTCATGGGCACGCGGAGAGGGACTACCTATCGGCAACCACACCTTCTACTTCGGCACCTCAGCGCGGGAAGCGGGACTGACGATGGTAGCTCCTTTCATGCTTACGCCCCCCAAGGACCGGTGACGGGCGCATTGGGCAAGTTGAGCACAAAAACGCGATGGGACTATTCTGAACCCATTGGCTTCCGCGCGAGACATGGACGAGCATCTCAGTTATGCTCGACGCGCTCATGGCCGCTTTAGGTCAGCGGAGCAACCCATCTCTCATCTTTTATGATTTCACCTTGACCACCGAACGCCGCACCAAGGCGACCCGCTGATCAAACATTGGGCGTGGCAGGCTGTTAACCGCTGATCGAGAGTGGTTTCGGCTGCGCTCTGGTGCTGCCCCATGCTATCCGATAATGCGCTGTGTAAGCCTCCCGAGCAACAACCACCCAAAGCCACTCCCGACTGGCATTTCGGGTTAGTGCGTACCCGGCTATCGCAAGATGCTTCAACAGTCTTTCCGACTGAACAGAATGAGCTAGTGTTGCTCCACCGTCCGTTAGGAATTTGAGATCGGGGAAGCCCCCCTTCGGACGCTGAATACCTCAGCGAGGAAGCCGACACAAACTGGCCGCTCTTGTTGTGCGTTGGTCCTGCTTTCTTTGTCAGCTCTTGCGCCAGCCGCTTCTTTCGCTGCTGCTATTTGGGCAAGCATTCGGAACCATTGCGCCTTGTTTGCAAAACGATTTCGGGATTGCGGCGGTAACGTATGATCGCCTGCCACTTGCTCGTAGGCGGCTGCAATCTGAGAATTCTGAGCTGCTGTCAAACGCATGGCCGGCTACTTGATAGAGGGAATTGAAAGGGGTGAGACTGCTTGTGTATGGTGGAAACAACCTCCGAAAGGCAGGAAAGCCGCCAAGGTCACGGAGATGAGACGATAACTCGCATTGTTGAACCCCCTTACGCGAGTGGGTGAGCGCTACACCAGGAAACGCTTGTTATTCGATGGATCCGACATCGAAAAGCTTTTGCTTAAAATTTGGTTAAAATGGAGCGCGTTGAGATATGCGCGATTGTGGTTCAAAACGGGACACGATGTCGGGCAACGAAATCGAGCTGTCCGTGTTCGCGCCCGAGACGATCACCTCGAAGTGGTGAAGGAAGACGGGGACCGCTGCGCTACCCTCGGGGGCGCGCCCTGAAAGCCAAAACGAGGCTCGCGAGCACAGCCAGCCCTATGCAGCCAAGGCGTCTGAAATTGCCTCAAGAGCAGACATCCTCAAGCGCCGCACGCATGTCGCAGAATGACTCAAAGCGGACACCTCCACTGATAGCTGCACGATGAGCTGCCACCGGGACGAAGGGCGTTGCCACGGTGGGTATTTCGGAAGAAACTACATCGCAGAGCAGAGCTTAGCTCTATGGAGGTAGTCATGGCAGCCCGGTACGGCACTCTAGAGGAAGCCAAGGCCATGCTTGAGAGGGCAATTGCCGCGGTTAAGGAAGACAAGACGAAGGCACTCGATATGTTCAACAAGGGCGAAGGCGGGTTTAAGGACCGCGATCTCTATGTCTACTGCGCCAACGCCTCAGACGGCATCTTCACGGCGCATCCGACGCTTAAGGGCAAACAGCTGAGGGAGATTAAGGGCAAGCACGGCGCTCCGTTAGGTGAAACGATTATGGAGAATGCCACCGAGGGAACAATAAAAGAGACCACTTACTGGTGGTCGCGCCCTGGCTCAGACGAGCCGCTAGAGAAGACCACCTTCTACACGAAGGCCGGCGATCAGATTTGCGCAGTCGGCTACTACAAGCAATAACTTGCCGGACACTTATGTCCACTATGGCACGAAGCGGACAATTATCGTCGCCGCTCTCATGTCGCGCGTCTGGTCCGTCGGCGCGCCTGCAAGGAACTTGAGTGCCACGAGTGCATCTGGAAAATCCGGTACAGCGCGGGGTTAAGGCCAGGGTCCTGACGATCTCCGCACCAGTCATCGGCTGCTTGACGAGCTTGGACCTAGCGGGCGGATTTTCCAGACATGGGTATCTTGCCCGACACTTCACCCGTGTTCGTCCGATATGTCGCGTTTACGTAGAACTTGATCCGGCATGAGCCATCGCGCCGCCCCCGCCATCACCCATGTGGCCGCTGCCGCAACCCCCATGGCCACCTCAGCCGTGCCCAATGAGCGTCGGTCCACCATCCTAAAATCATCAAATTGCTCATTCGGTACGATGCCAACGGCGTCGTTCGCACTCCATTCTTGTGTGTCTTGGCGAAAAGTCGGTCACCATGCGGCTGGCGAGATGATGAGACCAAGCCGAAGCCGAAGTAAGACCGGGACCAGACCGCTGGGTGCAGCGAGGCAGGTTCATCATGCGTGACGACCGAACACTGATTGTCACGGCCGACGATTTCGGTCTTTCGGTTAGCGTGAACGAAGCCGTCGAGAATGCGCATCGTCAGGGCTTCCTCTCTGCAGCCAGCCTGATGGTCGGCGCCAAAGCCGCAGGAGACGCCGTAGAGCGGGCGCGCGGACTTCCCTTGCTAGGCGTCGGTTTGCATTTGACGCTGCTCGATGGACGCCCGGTGCTGCCCCCCGAGGCGATCCCTGACCTGGTTGGGGTCGACGGCAGATTCCCGAGCGACCCTTTTCGCTTCGGCGTTGCTCTCTATTCGTCACAAGCGATGCAGCGGCAAGCGAACGCAGAGATCGAGGCTCAGTTCGAGCGCTTCTCGGCTACCGGCTTGACCATGGACCACATCAACGGACACAAGCATTTCCACTTGCATCCGGTGGTGTCGCGGGCGATTGCGCGCATGGCTCCTCGTTTCGATCGACCGCCGGTGCGCGTCCCGCTCGAACCATTCGGACCATCTTTTAGGGCGAACCGGAATCGCGCTTTCGGGCGCTTGGCCGGCTGGCTCTTTTATTATGTGCAGACACGACGGATCCGGCGAGAGTTGACGGCCTCGTCAATTCCCTCGAACGACCACGTATTCGGTATCTACGACAGCGGCGCGATGACTGAAGATCGAGTTTTACGGCTCCTCGATCAGTTGCCGGTAGGCGTCTCCGAGATCTATTGCCATCCCGCGACGCGGCGCTGTGAAGGCCCTGACAATGCTCCCTCGTCCTACCAATCCGAGAACGAGCTTGCGGCTCTCCTGAGTCCGGAAGTCAAAAAGAAAATGGCGGCGCAAGGGCTGCGAACGTCATCCTATCGCGCGGCGCTTTCGTGATCACCGGCGCTTAGCCGGGGCTCGCCGTTGCGCCGCGCGATATTGGCCGGGCGAACGGCTGCTAGAGACGATGAATCATCGGCTTTGCCGATGCGGCGCGATAAGGCTTTTCGGTCGCATCGCCGAACGCCGCCAGCGCCGTCTGAACAATGGCCGAGGCATTCAGCCCTGCCAGTTCATACATCTGATGTGGCTGGCCGTGGTCGATGAATACGTCCGGCAGCACCATACTGCGAACCTTGAGGCCCCGATCCAGAACGCCAGCCTCGGCGAGACAGTGCAGCACATGGCTGCCAAAACCCCCAATCGCCCCCTCCTCGACCGTGAGCAGCACCTCGTGATTGCGAGCGAGATCAAGGACAAGCACCCGGTCGAGCGGCTTCATGAAGCGGGCGTCGGCGACGGTTGCGGACAGACCGAACGACGCAAGCTGATCCGCCGCCTTGAGAGCCTCGCCGAGACGCGCGCCGAGCGAAAGAATGGCGACCGACGTGCCTTCGCGGAGAATGCGTCCTTTGCCGATCGGCAAGACCAGCCCCTCCCTCGGCAGTTCGACCCCCGTTCCCTCTCCGCGCGGATAGCGCAAGGCTGACGGACGATCGTCGATCGTCACTTGTGTCGCCACCATATGGGACAGTTCGGCCTCATCGCTTGCCGCCATGATGACGAAATTGGGCAAGCAACCGAGATAGGCAAGATCGAACGATCCGGCGTGGGTCGGTCCATCGGCGCCGACGAGACCGGCGCGGTCCATGGCGAATCGGACGGGAAGTCTCTGTATGGCAACGTCGTGCACCACTTGGTCATAGGCGCGCTGCAGGAAGGTGGAATAAATCACAGCGAAGGGCTTCATGCCTTCACATGCTAGACCCGCCGCGAACGTCACCGCGTGCTGCTCGGCAATGCCGACATCGAACGTTCTGTCAGGAAATTCCTTGGCGAAGCGATCGAGGCCCGTGCCGTCGGGCATCGCCGCCGTGATGGCGACGATCTTCGCGTCCTTCTTAGCCTCGGCGATCAGACTGTCGGCGAACACCCGTGTGAACGTCGGGGCCTTAGCCTCCGATTTCGCCTGCGCGCCCGTGAGCACATTAAACTTGCTCACGCCGTGATATTTGTCCTCTGACGCTTCGGCGGGGCCGTAACCCTTTCCTTTCTTGGTGACGACGTGGACCAGGATTGGTCCCTCGGCGGCATTGCGGACGTTGCGCAGGACCGGCAGCAACTGCTGCAGATCGTGCCCATCGATCGGCCCGACATAGTAAAAGCCGAGCTCCTCAAACCACACGCCGCCTTGCCAGAAATGGCGGACGAATTGCTCCATCCGCTCGACCCTGCGCTCCCAACTTTTCGGCAGGCCTTTGGCAACGCGCTTGGCGAGGTTCCGCCAAAACAGATAAGAGCGGCTCGAGGTGATGCGCGCGAGATAGGTGGAAAGTGCGCCTGTGGGCGGGGCGATCGACATATTATTGTCGTTAAGTATGACGATCAGGCGCGATCCGAGGGCGCCGGCGTTGTTCATCGCCTCGTAGGCCATGCCGGCGCTCATGGCCCCGTCCCCGATGACGCAGATGACGTTGTTGCCTTCTCCGCCAAGATCGCGCGCCACTGCCATACCGAGCCCGGCGGAGATCGAGGTCGAGGAGTGCGCAGCTCCGAACGCGTCGTGTTCGCTTTCGACGCGCCTGGTGAAGCCCGACAGTCCGCCCGGCTGACGGAGCGTCCGAATGCGGTTCCTTCTGCCCGTCAGGATTTTATGTGGATAGGCTTGATGGCTGACATCCCAGATCAGCCGGTCGCGCGGCGTGTTGAACAGGTAATGGATGGCGACCGTGAGTTCGACCACGCCCAATCCGGCGCCCAGGTGGCCGCCGGTCACCGAGACGGCGTCGATCATTTCCTGGCGGAGTTCGTCGGCAAGTCGCGGCAGCTCGGTCTCCGGCAGCGCGCGCAAATCTGTAGGCGTCACGACTTTGTCGAGAATAGGCGTCTTCGAAGCCCGTGCTGCCCCTCGCTCCATTCCAGCCCCCGCTCTTGCCGCCCTGTTCGCCTTGTGGCGAGCGATGCAGCTTTGTTTTTTGACGCCCGGATCAGCTCCCCGTCAGCAATTTGTCGCCCTGTTTCGTAAGCGAGCTAACCAGAGCGTCCGGCCCCCCCGATTTCAGGATCGCTCCAAACTCAGCTCGGCGATTTGCCAACTCGCTGATCGTGCCGTCGAGATAGACATCGACGACCTTCCAATCGGAGCCGGACTTGCGCATGAGGTAGTTGAGCGGGACAGTGCCACCATCGGACTTGACGATCTGCGTCTTGACGATCTTGTCGCCGTTGGGACGATCGATCGTCTCCAGAATCTGGAATTGCTCGCCCGAAAAGCCGTCGAAACGACTGGCATAAGTGGCGATCGTCATTCTCGTGAACGCGTTAGTGATGCCGGCCTGTTGCTGCGGCGTCAGCGTGCTCCAGCTTGATCCGACGGCAATCCGCGACATCGAGGCGAGATCGTAGGTTTTGGCCAGCACGGGAGAGAGCTTCTGGAAGCGTCCCTTCAAGCCAAGCTGCTTTGCCTGCTTCATCGTATCCAGCAAGCTGCCATAGAGACTGGTGATGCTGGATGCCGCGGGATCGGGGCTTGCACTGAAAGCCGGCGCTTGGATAAGCACCGCAAGACCGACCGCAATGATGAACCTTGTGATGGTCGTCGACGACATGAGGCCTTTACTCACGCAACTCCCCTGGCGGTTGTCGCAAAATCAGTCTCTCGGCAATCGCGTCATTGTACGCTGATGAGGACGTTGCTTAGCAGTTCCTCCTCTTTGGCCGCTCGCGGACGCTCTCGCTGGAGCAGCACGCTCGGCGGAGCGGAAGCCGCCGTTCCAGCTTTGGCGGGCGCCGTCCATAGGCTCGCCGCCAGCGCTTCTTGCAACTCGGCCTGTCGCTTCTGCTCAACGACGCTGCGCAACATCGTATAGAAGTCGAGCGAGCTATCCTCAAGCACCTGCATCTGCTGAACATCGTCGAGCTTGGTGACCGGCGAGGCGATCGATCCCGCAGCGGTAACGGTGTTGACCGTGTTGGCAGCTTGCGTGGCGAACTGACTGGTGGCGAGCCCTGATTGCAACAAACCTCCCGCCGGAATCGTTGCCACGAAATCGACGGTCGTTCCGATCAGGTCGCGGACATTGGTCGGACCGATGATCGGCACCACCAGATAGTTGCTTTGACGCATGCCCCAAACGTAGAGCGTCTGACCGAAATCGCCCGTCTGCTTTTCGAGCTTTTTGTTGCTGGCGACGTCGAACAGGCCGCCGACGCCGATTGTCGAGTTCATCGCAAAGCGGCCCGCGGTCGTCGCCGCGGCGCCGAGGCGGAGTTGGAGGACGTCATTGGCAAAAACCATGGGCTCGGCGAGATTGCCGGCGAAATTCGCCACAGATTTGCGCACGGGATCGGGCAGTGTTTCGTGATAGGCCTTGGCGACCGGATAGATGACGGCGTGATTGATCCCCTGATTGCGCTCGAACATCGCGCGATTCATTTTCTCGTAGGGGTCCGCGGTCTCGCTCGTGCCCTCGGGCAGATCGGCGACGTCGCTCGGCGCCTCGACGGGAGCGGCGGCGTTGTTCAGCGATTTGGCCGGAGGCTGGGAGGCGAGGAACTCGGGAGACGGCGCAACACCGCCGCCTGACGCACAGGCCGAAAGCCCGCACACCAGCAACAGGGCCGCCAAACGGCTCAAGATGCTAAGGTTTGTTGCCCTCATGTCCCTACCCGGCCGGCAGGCTCCCCTGCGCCGAAACCAGGTTCGCTAATGGTTGAGTTTACACCGAAATCGCTGATGTGGTTGTGGCCAATTTGCACTTTCTTTGTGATTTTAGGCAGCCTCTACGCGCTGATTGCGGCAACCCTTCTGCGACAATTTGCCCAAAAAAGCGCCGTCGCCCGATCCGGCTCTTCGGCCGTCTCGGTCTTTAAGCCACTTTACGGCATGGAGCCCGAGCTCGAGGCCAATCTCACATCCTTCTGCCAGCAAAACTATGGCGGACAGGCTCAGTTCATTTTCGGCGTTCAGGATCAGGCGGATGCCGCTGCAGAAATCGTCGAACGACTTCGACGGCGATTTCCCGAGCGCGACGTCACACTCTGCACCGACCCGGCACGGCACGGCACCAACCCAAAAATATCTAATATAATCAATATGTTTTCTCACGCGAGCCACGACCTCATCGTGCTTGCCGACAGTGATATAAGGGTCCATCCGCTTTATCTGGATGGCGTGACCGCGGCCCTCGCCGAGCCTGGTGTCGGGCTTGTCACCTGCCTCTATCGTGGGTTGCCGGCAGATGGGATTTGGTCCCGCCTCGCAGCCGACGCGATGAACAGCCATTTTCTGCCGAATGTGCTTGTCGGATTGAAGCTCGGCCTCGCCAAACCTTGCTTCGGCTCGACCATCGCCCTTCGCAGGGACACTCTGGCTAAAATCGGCGGATTTGAAGCGTTTGCCGACCAGCTTGCGGACGACTACGCGATCGGGGCGGCGGTTCGCCGGCTCGGCCTTCGCGTGGCCATTCCGCCGATGTTGGTCAGCCACATCTGTTACGACCAGACTTTCGCCGATCTGGTCCGGCACGAACTGCGGGCTGCCCGCACGATCCGCAGCATCGATCCCTTGGGCTATGTCGGGCTCCTGGCGACTAATCCCACGCCTTTCGCCCTCGCCGCCGTGGCGCTTGGAGACAACCTCGCCAGCCTGTCGCTCCTCCTGCTTGCGCTTGCCTCAAGGATGGCTGTCTCGATACAAGCAGGAAGGTTGGCAGTAGGGCGCGGCGCATTTTGGCTTGGCCCGTTTCGTGATCTGCTAAGCTTTGCCATCTTCCTGGCGAGCTTCTTGCCGGGGTCGTTGGTCTGGCGAGGCCGTCGGTTCGAGCTGCGCTCGGACGGAACACTGAGGCCAAGCTGAGGGATAGAAGCCGATGCGAACGCTCTTCCTGCAAGCTCCGTCTTATGACGGCTTCGACGGCGGCGCCGGTGCGCGCTATCAGGCGAAACGCGAGATCCGCTCGTTCTGGTATCCGACATGGCTCGCCCAGCCGGCTGCGCTCGTTCCCGACTCAAAGCTGATCGATGCACCGCCGCACCGGCTGAGCTTCGCCGATATCGCGCCCTATGCCCGGCAATATGAGCTGCTCGTGCTGCACACGTCATCGCCGTCCTTCCCCAGCGACGTGAAGACGGCCGAGGCGATGAAGGCGCTCAATCCCGATCTCAAGATCGGCTTCATCGGCGCCAAGGTCGCGGTCCAGCCGGACGATTGTTTCAAGGCGTCGCGCGCTATCGACTTCGTCGCCCGCAATGAGTTCGACTTCACCATCAAGGAGGTCACCGACGGATGGGACCTCGGCAAGATCGCAGGTCTCTCTTATCGCAATCGCGACGGGGTCGTGGTGCATAACCCCGATCGCCAGATGCTCGAAGACATGGACTCGCTTCCATTCGTGACGCAGGTCTATCAGCGTGATCTCACCATCGAGAATTATTTCATCGGTTATCTCCAGCACCCATACGTGTCGTTCTATTCAGGCCGGGGCTGCAAATCGCGCTGCACCTTCTGCCTCTGGCCGCAAACCGTGGGAGGCCATCGCTATCGCGTGCGCAGCGTCGGACACGTGATCGACGAATTGCGATGGGCGAAGGCTGCCTTCCCCCAAGTGAAGGAATTTTTCTTCGACGACGACACGCTGACCGACAATCTGCCGCGCGTCGAGGCGCTGGCGCGCGAAATCGGCAAGCTTGGACTGACCTGGTCCTGCAACGCCAAGGCCAATGTCCCATATGAGACCCTGAAGGTCTTGCGCGACAACGGGCTCAGGCTGCTGCTGGTCGGGTACGAATCCGGCAATCAGCAGATTCTTCACAACGTCAAGAAGGGCATGCTGGTCGACGTCGCTCGCCGCTTCACCAAGGATTGCCACGATCTCGGCATCGTCATCCACGGCACGTTCATTCTCGGCCTGCCGGGCGAGACTAAGGAGACGATCGAGGAGACGATACGCTTCGCCAAGGAGATCAACCCGCACACCATCCAGGTGTCGCTTGCGGCGCCCTATCCGGGCACCTTCCTTTATAACCAAGCGCGCGAGAACAACTGGCTGCATGAGGACGAGGAGCTGGTCACCGATCTCGGAACCCAGATCGCACCTCTCTCCTACCCCCATCTCAGCCATACCGAGATCTTCGATTCGGTCGAGACGTTCTACAAGCAATTCTATTTCCGAGCGCCGAAGATCGCCGCCATCGTCGGCGAGATGGTGCGCAGTCCCGACATGATGAAGCGGAGGCTGCGCGAGGGCGTCGAATTCTTCCGCTTCCTACGCGAGCGCCGGGACCTCGCCGTCTGATCGAAATCATCGGTTTAGGTGGTCATCTCCGGCTTGCACAGCCTGGCGCGGCGGACCCATGAGGATCGGCTGGAAAAGCACGGCAGCGATCAGAGTTGTGATCAGCGACAGGCTGAGCAGCTTGCCCATGCTCGACGTCCCGGGATGATTGGACAGCCAAAGACTGGCAAAAGCCGAGGCAGTGGTCAGCGCGCTGAACAGCACGGCGCGAGTGAGCGATGAAGAAAGCAGGCTGGTTTCCCCTTCCCGCCATGCCAGCACGTAATAGATCTTGAAGGCAACGCCGACGCCGAGGAGCAGCGGCAAGGCAATGATGTTGGCGAAATTGAGCGGCAGGCCGACCAGCACCGTCAGCTCCAAGGTCACGACGCCAGCGAGCAGCAGGGGCACGAGCGTCACCAGAACGTCGCCGATCCGGCGCAACGCCAGAAACAGCGTGATGGTGATGAGCAGCAACGCCAACGCGCCGGCCTGAAAAAAGGCGCGCACGATGGTCTTGGCGGATTCCTGAATGAGGATCGGCGTGCCCGTTGCATCTGGTGCGACTTGGAGCACCGCCGCGGCGAACCGCTGCATCGCCTCGTTGTCGTTCTGGTCGCCCTTCGGCCTGACCTCGACTCGCGCCCGTCCGTCCCCGGCGACCCAGTCGCGCGTGAGGTCGTCGGGAAGCTCGGCGAGAGACACTCGTTCCGGCTTGAGGCTCGCCCTGATCTGGTCGAGCCGCAGCTTCAGGCCGTTGAGCAGCGTGCTCTCGATGTCGGCGCGACGTCCGCCATCGGTCCCCGCCAATGCCCTCAGCGATTTTTCGATGGCGACGCCCGAAGTCCCCACCCCGTTCTTGTCGGCCGCGAGAAAAGTATCGGCCGCCCGATCGAGCGCCGCGCGCGTCTCGGCGTCGCTGGGAGGCGTCATGATCTCAAGCGGATCGAGGGTTGGCTCGAGCAGAGCTCCGGCATCCTGGATGATCGCTAGCTTCTCCTCCTGATCCTTCGGCACGAAACTCTGGATCATTACGGTGCCCGACACCTCGAGAAGCTGGCCGAGACGCTGCGCCAGCGACGCGGCATCGTCGATATTGGGCGTCAGCACGTTGATCACGTTTGGCGTTGTCTCGGGGTCCTTCACTAAGTCGCGAAGCGTTGCGACCGATTCGACCTGAGCGCTGCGCAGGTTCAACGGGTTGAAATCGAAGCTGAGATCTCTGAACAGCGGCAGCCCCGCGGCAATCGCGAGCCCGGCGACAACCAGGATGGGCACCCGGTAACGGGCCATGAAGCGATCGACGGGAGCAAGCCGGCGATAACCGACCGCCTCAGGTTCGGGCGGAGGCTTGAGCGATACCAGCAGCCCAGGCAAGAGCGTGATGCTGATGAGGAAGGCAACGATCATCCCAGTGCCCGAAATCAAGCCGAGCTCCGATACGCCGCGGTAGTCGGTTGGCAGGAAGGCGTAGAAGCCCGCGGCCGTCGCGGTTGCGGCAAGAGTAAGGGGCTTCGCGATCCTCGCCGCGGTCGCGGCGAGAGCGCTCTGCAAGTCGCCCTTGAAGTGCCGCTCCTGGCGATACCGCACCGCGACCTGAATGCCGAAATCGACCCCGATGCCGACAAACAGGACGGCGAAAGCCACCGAGATGAGATTGAGCGTGCCGACCATGGCGAGACCCACGGCAGCCGTGATCGACAGTCCGACGAGGAGACTGAGCATAACGGCGAACATGAGCCGGCCTGAGCGAAGCGCGAACCACAGGATGAGCAGAACCGCCGCCGCTGTCAGGATGACATTGAGCAAGGCGCCGTCGGCAACCGTTCCGAACTCGTCGTCGGCCATGGCAACGGGACCGGTGATTCGCACCCTCACGCCTTTGTTTTGGTTGAGGCCAAGCTCCTCGGCCGTCTTGCGAATCGTCGCGGAAGCTGCCGCGCCTGGCTGAAGCGAACCGAAATCGAGGATCGGCTTGACGTTGATGAAGCGGCGCAGCTCGCTCGGGCGGGGCGCTTCGCCCGCCATCAGCTCGTCCCACGAGAATGTGGCGGGACGCCCGGCGAGCAGCGCATCGATGGTCGATGAGAGGCGGTCAAGCGGCGTCGCGAAATCGGCGGCGTCGATTTTACCCTCCTCCGCGCCCTTCGGAATATAAGCGAGCGCTTGAGCGAGACCGCGCAGCGTGGGATCGGCGGCGAGCGTGCCGAGAAACGGCTGAGAGCGAATAAGCTGCTCGGTGGTGTGCCGGACCTCGCTGGTGGAGAGGAACAAGAGGCCGTTGTGCTCGAAGAAAGCCCCTCCCCCGATCTCGCGCACCGTCTTTATGTGTTCGTGGTCGTTGGCAAGCGCTGCAGCCAATTTCTTGGCGCCCGAGCCGGCGAGTTCAGGACTTGCCCCATCCACCACCACCAAAAGCGTATCGGCCTGTTGCGGAAATGCCGCATCGAGCTGCAATTCGCGCTGGCGCCAGGGCAAGCGCGAGGAGATGAGCTGGCTGGTATCCGTGTCGATCGCAAAATTTTCGTAGGTGTAGAGGACAGCGCCGAAAGCGAGCAACAAGTATAGGACCAGCGTCAACGCCGGACGCGCGCAGCAAATCGTGAAGATCTTCAGGACAGCGGTCTCAATCATTATTCAATCGCAGGAATGCAGCAGGTTGGCGACGATTCCGATTTTTTTGCCGATTTGCGCCGGGTTATATCCCCGGTTCAGTCCCCGCAGCCACGCCCAAGGAAAGCTTGCGCAAGGACTCTATTGGGGTATCGGCCAAGTTAGGTCTGTCCTCGACGCGCGCGGTGCTCCTCCCTGTCTGGTTTAGATTGAGCCCACCCCACCAACCGGATAATGGCCGATGGGTTTTCCGCACATTTGTGCCGGAACAGTGACAGGGAACCATCTTGACCGTTCGCCGCGTTGGCGGGCTAATGCATGCCAGGTTGGCAACTGGGTCGGGGGCTTGGTCATGAAAGTCATCTTGGCACAGCCACGCGGGTTTTGTGCCGGTGTTGTGCGCGCAATCGAGATCGTTGAAAGGGCGCTCGAGCGGTATGGCGCGCCGGTCTATGTGCGCCACGAGATCGTGCACAACCGGCATGTCGTCGAGAGCCTAAAGGCCAAGGGCGCGCTTTTTGTCGAGGATCTTTCCGAGGTCCCGACCGGTGCGGTGACGATATTTAGCGCGCACGGCGTCTCACGCGCCGTCGAGATGGATGCAGAGGCGCGAAGCTTGTCTGTGCTAGATGCCGTCTGCCCGCTCGTCGCCAAGGTCCACCATGAGGGTCAGCGATATCTCGACCAGGGCCGCGTCGTGATCCTCATCGGCCACGCCGGGCATCCCGAGATCGAGGGCACTATGGGCCAGCTGAAGGGCGAGGTCCATCTGATCGAGAGCGCCAAGGACGTGGAGCGCCTCGATATTCCCGACGATGCTCCGGTGGCCTACATCACCCAAACCACGCTGAGCGTGGACGATACCTGCGCCACCATCGAAGCCGTCAAGAAGCGGTTCAAGGACGTCATTGGTCCCGAGACCCGCGACATTTGCTACGCCACGCAGAACCGCCAAACCGCCGTGCGAGAGCTGGCTACGCTGGTCGACGTAATTCTGGTCGTTGGCGCCAGGAACAGCTCGAACTCGAACCGGCTGCGGGAGATCGGCGAGGAGTCCGGCATCCCGAGCTACCTCGTCGCCGACGGCCGAGACGTAAAAGAGGAATGGTTCGACGGCAAGACCACCGTCGGCCTGACGGCAGGCGCCTCGGCGCCGGAAGTTCTGGTCGACGACGTCATTTCCACACTGAGGCGGCTAGCGTCACTTGAGGTTTCGGCGCTCTCTGGTATGGAGGAGCGGGTTTATTTCCGGCTGCCGCGAGCGCTCGTCGACGCCTGAACCAACTTTCGTGGTCTGACCGGGACCACGCCCACGGAGCCTCTTGATGGGTATTCCACTTCGGCAGGCTATAACGATCGGGGCCTACGTGGTCGGCCAGCATTTGCGCGGCCGCAAGCGCTACCCTCTCGTGCTGATGCTTGAGCCTTTATTCCGGTGCAATCTTGCCTGCGCCGGCTGCGGCAAGATCGACTATCCTGACAAGATCCTGGATCAGCGCCTATCGGTTGCCGACAGCCTGCATGCGATCGACGAGTGCAGCGCCCCTGTGGTGGTGCTTGCCGGCGGCGAGCCGCTTCTGCACCGGGAGCTTCCAGAGATCGTGACGGGGGCTCTCGCCAAGGGCAAATATGTCACCGTCTGCACCAACGCCCTGTTGATGGATAAGAAGCTCGACGAGTATCGACCCGACAGCCGGTTCAATTGGTCGGTGCATCTCGATGGCGACAAGGCGATGCACGACAAGTCGGTGTGCCGGGCGGGAGTCTACGACCGCGCGGTCAAAGCCATTCGCACTGCCAAGGCGAAAGGCTTTCGGGTGAACATCAATTGCACGCTGTTCAGCGATGCCGATGCCGAGCGCGTGGCGAACTTCTTCGATAGTGTCGCGGAGCTCGATGTCGACGGTATCACGGTGTCGCCGGGTTACGCCTATGAGCGCGCGCCCGACCAGCAGCATTTCCTCAATCGCTCCAAGACCAAGCAGCTGTTCCGCGACATTTTTCGGAGAGCTTCCGGACGGCGTAAATGGCCGCTCTTCCAATCGGGCCTGTTTCTCGATTTCCTTGCCGGCAATCAGACCTATCACTGCACCCCCTGGGGGAATCCGACCAGGACCGTGTTCGGCTGGCAACGTCCTTGCTATCTACTCGGTGAGGGCTACGTCAAAACCTTCAGGGAGCTGATGGAGGACACCGACTGGGACGCCTACGGCACCGGCAATTACGAGAAGTGCGCCGACTGCATGGTGCATAGCGGCTTCGAGGCTTCCGCCGTCATGGATGCGGTGACGCGCCCGTGGAAGGCGGCAAAAGTCGCTCTCTTAGGAGTGACGACCGAGGGACCCATGGCCCCCGACATCCCGCTCGCGGGCCAGCGGCCGGCCGAATACGTGTTTTCGCGTCACGTCCAGCAGAAGCTAACCGAAATCGCCGAAGCCGAGTCCAGGGCCGAGAAGGTTGTGGCAGCGGAGTAGCGTTGCCCTGGCGCGCCCAGTATCGACCGCGAGCCGCATGAGCGCCGGCAGTTGACCCGGGTTTCCCGCGAGCGAGACGAGCACCGCGCGAACATCGATCGCTCCATCGCTCCGCATGCCGACAAGCGCCGCCGGCGGTAGCTGACGCTCGGCCGGATCGGCGATGACGCGCAGGATGGCAAAGGGCAGTCCGCTTTCCGCTGCGATCCGCCCGACGATGTGGCTTTCCATATCCGCGGCGGCGGCACCGCTCTCGGCATAAAGTGCGCGCTTTTCGCTGACGCCACCCAAAGACCGGTCGACGCCGGCAATCCTCGCCATCTCCGCCCGTGCGATCGCCGTCTTCAATCGCGACGCCCACATCAAGTTGGTGGAGTAGCACATCCCGCCATGTACCACTTCGCGGCCGACGATGCAGCTCCCCGCCGTCAGGTCAGGGGCCAAACCGGCGGCAAGCCCGAAACTGATGAGAGCTTCGCCGCCTTCGGCGATCGCGCGCCAGAGCTGGTCCTCGAGCTCATCTGAAGCCCCGCCGCCCGCGATCGCCCTCACACGAGGAGAGCCTGCAACGATGCGGGCTTCGGCCCGCAATCCCGTTGCCACGACAACGAAGCCAGTAGCTCGCAGTGCCTCGATCACATTCCAACCAGAATGGAGCTAGTGTTGGCGGTTCTGAGATTGCGGTAGCGGGCCAGCGCCCAAAGCGGAAAGAATTTCGAGTAACCGTGATAGCGCAGGTAAAAAACGCGCGGGAAGCCGGTCGCGGTGAAGTAAGGCTCAGCCCAGAACCCGTCGTCTTCCTGGTTCTGCAACAGATAAACGATGCCCTTGATGACCGAGGGATGGTCGACCTCGCCGGCCGCCATAAGACCAAGGAGGGCCCACGCCGTTTGTGATGCCGTGCTCGCCGCAGGCTCATATCCCCGATAGTCGAGCTTGTAGCTGTCGCCGCCCTCACCCCAGCCACCGTCGGAATTCTGGATCGATAACAGCCACTGCACGGCCTTCCGTATCTCAGGCGACGATGGCCCGACGCGCGCGGCATTGAGCGCGCACAGCACGGACCACGTCCCATAGACGTAATTTATGCCCCAGCGGCCATACCAGCTTCCGTCTTCCTCCTGGGTGCGCAGCAGATAAGCCAGCGCCTTGTCGAGCGGTTCGCTCTTGCCGGGGCTTGTTCCAAGCTGGGCGAGCATGGAGACGCAACGCGCCGTGACGTCCGCAGTCGGCGGATCCAACAATGCGCCGTGATCGGAGAAGGGAATCTGGTTCAGATAATAATATTCGTTGTCCGCATCGAAGGCGGCCCAGCCGCCGTTCTCGCTCTGCATGCCGACGACCCATTCCACGGCGCGATCTATCGCTGTCCGGAACGTGCCGGTTGTCTGCTCCGGCAGGCGGGCAGAGATCCGGTCCATGGCCATGACGACGACAGCAGTATCATCGAGATCGGGATAGTGCGGATTGGCATATTGGAAGGCCCAGCCGCCCGGCCGAATGCTGGGACGCGCGGCAGCCCAATCGCCTACGATTTCTAGCTCCTGCAACGGGAGCAACCATTGCAGGCTCGACAGCGTCCGCCGTTCGCACTCTTTGCCTCCGACTTCGAGCAAAGTGTGGGCCGCAAGCGCCGTATCCCACACCGGCGACAGGCAGGGCTGGCAATAGGCTTCGTGCTCATTGACCACTAGCAAACCCTCGATCGCGGCTCTCGCCGTGCGGACCCTCGGATCGTCCGCGCCGTATCCGAGCGCATCGAACATCAGCAGCGCATTCACCATCGCCGGAAAGATCGCGCCGAGCCCATTCCCACCGTTCAACCGCTCCGTGACGAAATTGACGGCGCGCTCGATCGCCCGCTTGCGCGTTGACTGCGGAAAATTGGGCTGTAACGCGTGCAACACACGATCGATTCCGCCGAAAATCTCCGCCCAGGGCCGCGTCTGATGCGCACCCTTCGGCCATTGCCGTACGTCTTCCGGCGGCGTCCCGAACAACTCGTCGATACCGATAGCCTTGGCGTTGACGGCACGGGGCTTCAACGCATTCAGCACCGTGAGCGGGACGAGTACGGTGCGCGCCCAATACGACACCTTGTCGAGATGGAAAGAAAACCAGCGCGGCAGAAGCATGATCTCGACCGGCATCACCGGCACGCCGCGCCAGGGGATTACGCCATAAAGCGCGAGCAGATTGCGGGTGAACACATTGCTGTTGGCCGCGCCGCCACGCTCGAGAATCCATGTGCGCGCCTGGACCATATGCGGCGCGTCGACCGGATCGCCGATCATCTTCAGGGCGAAATAGGCTTTGACGCTAGCGCTAATGTCGGACTTGCCGGCGTGAAACAGCGGCCAGCCGCCTACGGCTGATTGAATGCGCCGGAGATAGCGCGCGATCTTCTCCTCGAGCACGGCGTCGACCGGCTCGCCACGATAGTGGCGCATCAGCACATATTCGGCGGGGATGGTGGCGTCGGCCTCGAGCTCGAAGATGAAATGCCCATCCGCGCGTTGCAACGCCCAAAGCGCAAGCGTCGCCCTGTCGATCGACGCATCGAGTTGATCGCTCGCTTCCGTGGTCGCTGCAGCTCTCATCTCGCCGAGCTTCCCTGCATTGATCGCCCGGCGTCGAGCGCGAGACCGGCGGCGGCGTTGCCGGAGCGAATGGCACCTTCGATTGTTGCGGGGAGTCCCGTGGCTGTCCAGTCGCCGGCGAGGAAGAGGTTGGGCCACTTGGTGGCCGCCGTCGGTCGCTTGGAGTTCTCTTCGGGCAGCGCCGCAAAAGTGGCCCGGCGCTCTTTGATGATGACCCATGGCGGCAAGGGGCCGTTTGCGCCGATGAGCTTGGCGATGTCGCCCCAAATCCTTTGCGCGAGGTCCTCGCGCGAGGTCTCGATCCAGCGATCGGCCGCGCTAATGGTCGCGGAAATACGGTCGGGAAAGCTGAAAAGCCATTCCGCCGTTCCATTGATAACGCCGAGCAGTTGCGGAAATCCTGGAGGCGGTTTCTGCTTGAAATGCGCGTTCACGATACCGCGGTAAGTCGTTGGCGTGGCAACGCCGGGGAGCATGAGGCGCGCCACGGAGCCGGGAACGGCGAGAATCACGGCATCGCCAGCGGCGAGCTTTACCGACGGTTCGCCGAAGTTGAGCGCCTCGACCCGATCGCCGGCGAAATCGAGCTTGCGAAGCTGATGGTCGAAACGAATTTTCGTTCCATTACGCTCGAGATAGGACAGCGCCGGATCGATAAAGGCGGGGCCGAGTCCTTGTTGCGCGATCAGCGGACGGCACGCCCGGCCGCCGCGGGCCAGCGTCTCCCGCATGATGGCCCCGGCAAGCGACGCCGATGCCTCGGCAGGATCGGTGTTGAGTGCGGCGAGAAAGATCGGACGCACGAGCCGTTCGTATAGCGGGCCCTCGCAGGCGATGACCTCGTTGAGTTTCTGGCCGGGCCTTCCGCGCAGCAAGCGAGCAAGGAGCAGATAATCGAGGACCTTGGTGCCGGGCGCACGCCGCCGCTTCAAAAAAACCCACCACGGCAGACGGCCGTTGTTCGGATGGAGCAGCCAACGCTGGCCAGAGGCGAGATCGGCGAAGGCGAATTCGGCCTCGCTCGGCCCGACCAGCTTGTCCTCACTGCCGATAGTGCGCAGGAATGCGAGTGCCGCACCGTTGGCCGACAACAGCAGGTGGTTGCCGTTGTCGAGAGTCAAATCCAGAGCGGGCTCGAAATAGGACCGGCAGCGGCCGCCGGCGTGACGGGCGAGCTCGTAGACCACCACCTTCTCTCCGGCACCGGCAAGCCGTACCGCGGCGGAGAGCCCGGCCAGACCGGCGCCCACGATATGCACCGTTCCCCGGCTCATCAGATGACGCCGTAGCGCAATACAGCCGAGAGAAATTGAAGCTTGGAGGGGCGAACCTTTGGCCGTGGCGGTGCCCAGCCGCGCTTGACGAGTTCTTCGAGCAGAGCGCCATAGACCGACGCCATGATGCGCGGCGACCGCACGCTCCGCCTGCCGCAGCGCGCCATCACAGCCGACGCTTGCGCAAAATGCCGGTCGGCCTCGGCGACGATGGCGCCGCAAGCCTCGCCCAATCGTGGATGGGCAAGGACCTCGCCGATATTGCCGTTGGCGATACCCGCGCCCGCCAGCGCCTCTTTGGGAAGATAAAGCCGGCCTCTGTTGGCGTCTTCATCGAGGTCGCGCAGAATATTGGTCATCTGCAGGGCGCGGCCGAGATGATGCGAGAGGGCGTTTCCCGTCTCTTCACCTTCGATTCCGAAGATCTTGACCGATAGCCGGCCGACTGCCGAAGCGACCCGATCGCAATAGAGGTCGAAGGCGTCCCAATCGGGAGCGCGGATGTCGCGGCGGACGTCCATTTCCATGCCGTCGATGATAGCGAGGAAATCGTCTTGCCGCAGAGCGAAGGCCATGACCGGCATTGCCAGCGATTGGGTAAGGCCGGTCGCGCCGCGTCCGGCGTACAGGCGGGCGATATCGGTGCGCCAGCGATCGAGCATGGCAAGGCGCGCGGCCGGTGGCCCTTCGTCGTCGGCGATATCGTCGACGGCGCGGCAGAAGGCGTACACCGCATACATCGCCTGACGCTGGTCGGGCGGAAGAATGCGCATGGCGAGATAGAACGAGCTCCGCTTGGCGACCGGTGCACGTGCTCTGCCGGTGTTGATCTGCTGATCCCGTCCGCTCATCATCGCTGCCTCTGGCGCGGCGCAGCGGCAGATACCATAAGCCGCTCGGCAAATGTCGACGCGACACCTCGCGCCGTTTGCAGCAGCGCAGCCGACTTCGTGAGATGCACCCTCTCGCTCAAGGGATCGCGCGTCATCAACATGGCGAGCAGTTTATGGGCAAGTCCGACGATTGCCCCCGTCTCAAGACTAAGCCGCGTGTCCTTCACCGCCTGCGGCAGCTTCGCAGCCTCGGGCAGCAGCTCGGCGGTCTTGCCGGCAACAATCGTAAGGCAATTCCGCAAGCCAGGCTCTGCCTTGGGAAACCCCAAGGATTCCACCGTTGTTCCCTGCGCTGCCATGATGTCAAACGGCAGGTACACACGGTCGAGCGCTTGATAGTCCTTGGCGCAATCCTGCAGATGATTGATCACTTGAAGCGCGGCACATAGCGGATCGGAGTGGGCCCATGTCGACCTATCCTCGCCGTGCAGATCGAGCACGAATCGCCCTACCGGCATGGCGGAGTAGCGGCAATACCTCATCAGCTCGTCCCAACTCGCGTAACGGCGCTTTGTCACGTCGCTGCGAAACGCGGTGAGAAGATCGAGCGGGTGCTCTGTCGCGAGTTCCCTCTCAGCCAGCACGTGCCGCAGCGCCAGCGCAGGTTTGGCAGCATCGGACTTGCCGAGAAGAGTGCCTTCGAGATCATCCAAGCCTGCCAATTTGCTATTTTCGGACAGACCGGGATGGTCGGCTATATCGTCGGCCGCGCGCGCAAAGCGGTAGAAGCTCAGGATCGGCGTTCTGAGCCGAGCCGCAATCAAATGCGACGCGACGGGAAAGTTCTCGCCGTGCTCGGTCTTGCTCGGATCGATCAAGTCGGTAAGCGTCATCGCTTCGCTAACGAGGCCTGACTGCGCCCCTTCCATACCCCACCCCTGCCCCGCCAATGCTGGAACGCTGAATCCAAGGTGAACGCCAAATAGGCCAATGCGATCAGCGGCAAAGCTGGAGCCCACACGAGTGATAGACCATAGAAGCTCAGAATCGGCAAATAGGCCAATGTCATCAAGGCCCAAGCCCCCGCCGCGACCGCATTCGCCGGATAGCCACCCAATAAGGCGAGAACCGGCGGTGCGAAAAAGGTCAGCGCCATGCCGCTTATGGTAGCCGCAAGAAGCAGCGGCGAATACCGAAGTTGGGAATAGGCGGAACGGGCGATCATCCGACGAAGATCGCCTATATGAGGATAGGACCTGAGGCTGCGCACATCGCGGCTCAGCCCGAGCCAGATCGGTCCTTCCCGCTTCATCAATTTCGCAAGCGCGCAGTCGTCGATCAGCGCGCTCGAGATGCTGGCAATCCCGCCCGCTCTTGCCAGCGCTAGGCGTTCGACCAGCATGGACCCTCCGGCAGCGGCAGCGGTCGATGCTCCGCGCCAGTTCACCCATGCGAAGGGATAGAGCATCTGAAAAAAGAACACGAAGGCCGGGATCAGCGCGCGTTCAGACAAGCTTCCGCAATTGAGCTTCACCATCAGAGAGGTCAGGACAGTGCGCGAGACCATTGCGCGTCCAACAAGGCGCGTGACGGCGGAAGGCGCATACTCGATGTCGGCGTCGGTCAGGAGCAGGTAGTCGGCCGCGTAATTCGCCGCTTCGGCGTGAGCAATCCCCTGCTGCATGGCCCACACCTTGCCGGCCCATCCCGGCGGCGGCGGCGTACCGCTTATCAACCTAACGTCGCGGGTCGCATCTGCGGAAATCGCGTTGGCCACCTTGGCCGTGCCATCGCTGCTCCCATCGTCGACGATGACGATGGAAAGCTTGCCTGCATAGTCTTGTGCCAGCAGCGAGCCCACGCTCAGCGGGAGCATCTCTGCCTCGTCGCGGGCCGGGATCACCACAGCCAGGTTCGGCCAGTCCGAGCGAGGCTGCGATGCCGCTTCGTCCTGGTCGCGTTCGCGTGCAAGCCAAAACCCGCCGCGAAACAAGATGAGGTACAGCCAGATGCCGAGCGCGAGGCCGGCGATGACGAGGGAAGGCGTCACGACAGGCAGCCCGCGGCACGGAACCAGTCGACGGCATCGCGAATGCCCTCCTCCGCCGGTCTCGGCCTATAGTGGAGCTCACGCTCGGCCTTCGCCGAGCTGAAAAACATGAAATGCTTCGACATCCTGAGGCCGTCCACTGTGAGCAACGGCTCGCGCTTCGTCACGCGCGCCATCGCCTCGGCCGCGAAAGCGAGCGGATAGAGCGCGCCGCGCGGCAGGCGAATGCGCGGCGGCGGCCGTCCCGTCAGGCGAGCGATCGTGCCGAGAAGCTCGGCGAGCGTCATGTTCTGCCCGCCGAGGATGTAGCGCTCGCCGATCCGGCCATGCTGCAGCGCGCCGACATGGCCTGCGGCGACGTCGTCGACATGCACCAGATCGAGTCCGGTATCGACGAAGGCCGGAATGCGCCCCGACGCTGCCTCGACGATCATGCGTCCCGTCGGCGTGGGGCGGCGATCGCGCGGACCGACCGGGGTCGAAGGGTTGACGATCACAGCCGGGAGGCCCTTCCCGATCATCCCTTCAACCAATCGCTCGGCCGCGATCTTGCTGCGCTTATAGGCGCCGATCGCTTCGCTCTCTGAAAGCGGCATTGTCTCGTCGGCAGGCGAGCCGTCGGCGCAAGGCTTCAGCGTGGCGACGCTCGAAGTGTAGACGATGCGCTCCGCGCCGGCTGTCTGCGCCGCCTCCATGACGATGCGGGTTCCCTCGACATTCGCCCGCAGGATTTCCTCCGGATCCGGCGCCCACAACCGGTAATCGGCGGCGACATGAAATACGTAGCGCGCGCCCTCGGTTGCCGGCAGGACTGCGCCCCTGTCGCGCATGTCGCCTTCAACGGTCTCCACGCCGAGACCATCGAGATTTGTGCGGGGCGAAGGGCGGCGGACGAGCGCGCGCACGCCAAATCCGGCCGCGAGAAGCGCCCGCACCACCGCGGATCCGACAAACCCGGTGGCCCCGGTTACAAAGGCGAAATCCTCGTTCGGCACGGACAACTCCACCGCTCGTGCATATGTCCCACCGGCCTAATGGCCTTCAGCGAGAGAGGTTTAGCAGGTCTTGAAGGGCGCCTTGAATCGATGATTTCTCGGTGCGGCTCGTCTCAAAGCCGGGTCCAGGTTTGACTCCTGCCGAAAATCGACAGGCCGAGATAGCCACGTACGTTGAGCTTGGTGCCGTCAGGACTGAGATGCATGTTGGCGCTGTAGATCTTGCCGGTCTCTGGGTCGAGGATTTTACCGTCCTCGTAGTCGAGACCGGACTGCTTCATCTCCTCGATGAAGACGAGCCCGAGAAGCGGCTGGTTATGCCTCTCGCCGGTACATGCCGTGCAGATCGGGTTGGGGTCGTCGTCGGGTCCCAGGTACAAGTGCGACAGGCGGCCCACGAAAACACCGTGCTCCTCGGTAATGGTGACCAGGGCGCCCACCTTTCCGTCGTCGCCGACTTGCTGCCACACACCCGCCGCGGTCGGTGTCTCCGGCACGGCGGTAGCAGTTTCGCCGAAGAGGAGCGCGCCGACGACTCCGAGCGCGACCAGAAGAGTTTGTCTCATGAGCGGTGCTTGGACCCTACGCCACGACGCGAACAATAGCCGCTTTGCGGAGCAATTGTCAGCTACCCGGCCCGGGGAATGTCGCCGCCTAAGCGTCGTCAAGGCCCAGCGCCGCCTTCTTGAACAGATGGCGGGCCTTGCGCACGATGTCTTGCTCGATCTGCCGTCGCGGCAGCCCCGCGGTGGTTCGGAAGGAGAACACAGCCACGGTCAGGATCTCGCCGCGCAGTTCGACATAAGCGCGTTGCGTCTCGTGGTCATCGCTTGCACCAGCCTGAACCGCCCTCTGCCCCACCTCTAAAGCTCGACCAAAAAGTGAGCCGAATTGCGCATCAGAAGACCAATGTTAGCCAGGGCATTGTTACAGTGATGACAAACCCTCCGGCAGGCGATCAGGCTCTTCGACGTAGCAGCGCGTCGAGGCTCCACGGACCGCCGCCGGCGAAGGCGATATAGAGGAACACGAAGCAAAAGAGGATCGCGGCATCTCCGCCATTCACAACCGGGAATGGGCTTTGCGGCGCATGCGCCATCCAATAGGCGAATGCCATCTCGCCGGACAGGATGAAAGCCACCGCCCTCGTGAACAGGCCGACGATGAGAAGCGCCCCGCCGACCAGTTCGAGAAAGCCCGAGATCCACGCGAGCGACAGGAACGCGGCGCCTGAGTGATCCGACGGCGGGAAGCCGAGCAGCTTGGTTGACCCGTGCTCGAAGAACAGCAGCGCCACGACGATGCGCAAGACACTCAAGATGCGGGGCGCCCAAACGGTTTCCAGTGTATCGACGCTCATATCCGGTGTCCTTCCCTGAACAGTTCCGAGGCTTGGCCTTGCAACTCAGCCTTAGAAAAACCATCGTAACGTCGGCTATCACGAAGATGCCGTTCAGGAAGCGCACCGTGGCTGTAACCACTGACCCGATCCCCGCCCCGAAGCATTGTCGGAGCCGGCGTAGACAACAAGAGGGCCAACTTCGCAAAGTTGGTCCTCTTTCGTTTTTGGTAGCTGTCGTTTCTGCTTGCGCTAAGCCCGCGCCGATCGTAGCGCGGCCGGCACCGCATCCTCCTCGCCCAGATACATCGATAGCATGGGCTCGTCAGTGAGGATCACTTCATCATATTCGCCGAAGCCGTTGAAACGATTCGCCAACACGCGGCCATAGGCTCCAAGTTGGCCGATCTCAATATAGTCGCCCTCGCGCACGCATTCGGGCAGCAGGAAAGGACCCTTCATGTGGTCGCCACTGTCGCAGGTCGGTCCGTACAACGAAAACCCAGCGAGCGGCTTCACCTTCCGCCGCGAACTCGGGTTAAGTTTTGCCGGGAAGCTGAAGCCGAGATAGGCGGCGTCGAATAGCGTGCCGAACGACCCATCATTGATATAGAGCGCGTGATCGCGGCGCGCGTCGACGCGCACGATCACCGACTCGGCCTCGGCCACGAGAGCGCGGCCTGGCTCGCACATCAGCTCGCAGGAGTGCTTGACGGCAAGCTCGTCGGCCGCCCGCACCACCTCTTCCATGAAGCGAGCAAGCTCGGGCGGGTCGGAATGAGGATAGCGGCTCGGGAAGCCGCCGCCGATGTCGATAGCATCGACCATGACGCCGGAGGTGACGATAAGCTGGCCAATCTGGCGAATGGCCTCGCCGAACGCGGCCGGGACGACAGCCTGCGAGCCGACATGGAAAGTGATGCCGAGCCGGCGCGCAAGCTGGCGCGCGCGAAGCAAAAGCGCTGGTGCCACTTCGGTCGAGGCGCCGAACTTACCCTCGAGCGGGATCAGGCTGTGCGTGTTCGGACAGGCGACCCTTAGGTAGAGATCGAGGTCCCCGGCGCCGCCGGTCTCTTGCACGATCTTGTCGAGCTCGTCGTCGCTATCGAAAGCGAAGCTCCTCACGCCGTAGTCGCGATAGGCGCGCACGATGGCGCCGCGCGACTTGACCGGATTCATGAAGAACAGCTCCGAGCCTTCGACCGCAGCCAGCCGCTCAATCTCGACCAGCGAGGCGACGTCGAAGCCGCGGATGCCGGCCTCGACTAGGGCGTCGATGATTGCGGGCGCGTCATTCGCCTTGGCGGCATAGAGCACGTGGCCAGGGAAATTGGCGATGAACCAGTTGGCCGCGCGGCGCGCGGCGTGCGGCCTCAACGCTAGAACTGGCCGCTCCGGGCGGCGATCACGGAGAAGCTCCGCGGCAGAAGTGAAAACGTCCATCCCATGTCTACTCCCACACGAGACTGCCGATGTCAGTTGCTGCCCTTGAGCGATATCGCCTACGAGCGAGCGTCCCGTATGAAATCTCGTACGCAATGTAAAGCGGTTTTCGCGCGCGCCAGCAAATATCCGTCGGGAATCGCCAACAGAGCTTTTTGCCGCACCAGCCTTTGTCTAATCGCCCGACAGCTCAGTTGGCGCCCGCCGCCTGCGGCCCGGCGCTAGACAGCACGCTCGCGGGTCCGCTCGAATAGACGGGATTTTGTAGCAATCCGAATGTCTTGCGCGCGGCGAGGCGGACCATCGCACCGGTGTAGACATAGATCTCGGCGCTATCGAGCTTGCCGTCGCCGTTGCCGATCGGCGGCAAATCAGCGCTGCCCGCCATGCCCTCGATCAAATAGCGTGTGAAGAGACCGATGTTGTAAGTCGAATTGGTGAGTTGCCGCTGGCCGCGGTCGGCGGCGAGCAGCACGGTCAGTCCGGGCAGTGGCGACGGCGGCAGCGCCGAGTTGACCGTCTCGGGCAGATTGGGCGGCAGGAGATAGGGGCTGTGGTCACGGCCATACTCCGTCTCGAGCAGGAGAAGCACCGACTTGGCGCCGAGCTTGGCGAGGTTGGCGTAGAGCGTGGAGAGCTTATAGCCGCCCTGCTCGTCGCGATAAGGTTCGGTGTCCACGGGCAAGAGATAAGTGTCGGTCTGGGCGAGATCGGTCGCGCCATGGCCTGAATAGTAGACCAGAACCTTGGCGCCGGGGTTGGCGCGCACGAGACGCGCGAGCTCGCCGTCAGACTCGGCGGCCGTCCCAAACAACCGCTCGAAGTCGGCTTTCTTGGCGTCTCGAAGGTCGATGATGTCGTCCTGGCGGTAGCCGAGATGCTCGGTGAGGAAGGAGTACATAGCGCCGGCGTCATTGCGCGAGGTCTCGCTCGGCGCGAGCTTGGCATAGGTGCGATTGCCGATGATCACGGCGATCGCGGTCTGATCCTCCTCGGCCGCCGGGAGCGCGCGGTACAGTTCGCGCGTGCGCGTATAGCTCTTCACGTTGATGCTCGGTCCGACGCCGCTATGACGCGGCAATTGTAGCGGCGGGATGGCACACAGCGTGAGATTGCCCGCCTTCTCGATGCGGCGCACGTCGTCGAGCGAGAGATGCCCCTCGACCGGGACGCAACTGCGACACCACACGATGGAGGCGCGTCGCTGAAGATCGTCGAGATGGGATTGCGGCAGACCGCTAGGCGTGGGCAGGCAGGTGTCCTGGCAGCGCTCGGCGGTGACGGCTTGGCCGTGCGCCCGCCTGAGCGTCGCCAGCAGGTCGTCAGGCAGGCAGTCGATGTCGAGTTGCGCGGGCGGGGTCGGCGTCGCCTCTTCGGCGACCGGGGCGACCGGGACAGGGGCTAGCTCGGCTTGCGGCGGGGGCTCGGCCGCGATGGCCGTGGGCCTGTCCAGGCCCTTGCAGAGCTCAGTCATTTTCTGCTGCACGCGTTCCGACAGCAGATCCTTCTGCCCGCTAAGCCCGTTATCGTGCTTGAAGTTCCAATAGGCGGTCCAGGTATCTTTGCCGCGCTTGCCGTCGATCGGTCCCTTGTAATAGCCGAGTTCGGTCAAGCATCTCTGCGCGCGAGAGATTGCCTGAACCTGCTCGTCGCTCAGTCCGACCGGCGTTGCCGGAAGGGTTGTGACCGGGTCGGCAACCGCCGTTACGATCTCATCTGGGGCGCAGGTTCCACCGATCCGCTTCAACCCCTCGGCGCACACACAGGCGCTTCGCTTCGGCGACCAGTGCTCGTTGTCGCCGCAGGAGGTCGCCGCGTCGAGCAGGCAATCGCCGCTTTGCAGGCTGTAGCCGTCACGCGTGCAGGCGCAGCGCCGAAGGCCGCGCGAATAGGTCCAGGGGGAGGCGCAGCTCGTGTCGGCGGCGCGCGCCCTAGAAGCAGCGACCTCTTGCGCTGGGTTTGCCTTCGCCCGCTGACGCGCCTTGCCGAAGAAGAGGGACGGCTTGCTCGGGGTCGCCTGCTCGCCAGAACGGGTCAAAGGCTCGGCGACCGATATCTGCGAGAGCGCCGCGCCGACAGCAATGAGCGCGAGCCCCAGGATCAGGCCCCGCGCGCCTCCTCGTCTCCCCGCCATCGAAGACCTCAACGCTTCAAGCGCTTCTTCTCGCCACGCGAGCACTTAACTCTATCGCATCCACACTCACGAGCAGAGGCTGCGACCGCCGCGCCGGCTCCCATCATCACTCGGAAATGGCGCTAATGATGGCAAAGTAGCCGCGGCAAGCTGCAAGCGGCACTTTTATTTCACCGTCAGCTTGATGGCAGTCCGGGACAGAATGTCAGGCTTAACCCCGCTCGGTATTCGCGCCGCCGAGAAACCCGCGAAGCCTTCTTCCCTTATTCCATGCCGGCGCCGGCGTCCGGCTTCTCCTCATCGGATTTCTGCTCGGATTTCGGCACGGCGTCGGGCCTCCGCGATAGCGATTTCAGATAGGCGGCAATCGCGTCGCGGTCCTCGGGCTTGAGCTTCGCCATGTTCTCTTGCACCGCGACCATGCTGCCCCCGACCGTGTCGTAATCCGGGGTATTCCCGGTCTCGAGGAAATAGGCGATATCCTGCGCGCTCCAAACGCCGATGCCGTCGCTGCTCGGTGTGATGTTGGGAACGGTCCCCTTCCCTTCCGGATTTCTCGCCCCGGCAAAAGCCTCGTCGGCGATGATGCCGCCGATGATGTTGCGCGGCGAGTGGCACTCCTGGCAATGTCCGGGCGCCAGCACGAGATAGGCGCCGCGATTGACGGCGGCGCTCGCCCCAGGATCGGCAACGAAGCTCTTCCCGTCGACGTAGAGCCTCTGCCAAAGGCCGAGCCCGCGGCGGATGTTGAATGGAAACGCGAGATCGTGCTCCGGCACCTCGCTTTTCACCGCAGGCAGGCTGCCGAGATAGGCCTTGAGGTCGCTCAGGTCCTCGAAGCTCATGCGCTGGTACGACGTGTAGGGAAACGCCGGGTAGAGATGCTCGCCCTCTGGGGCCATGCCGAGCTTCATCGCGTTGATGAAGTCGAGCGTGCTCCATGCGCCGATGCCTGTCTCCTTGTCGGGAGAGATATTCGGCACGTTGAAGGTGCCGAACGGCGTCTTGAGGCAGCGGCCGCCCGCCAACAGCTCCTTGTTCTTGGTCTTGCGATCGTCGCACGCCTTGAGCGGCGCTGCGTGGCACTCGGCGCAGCCGCCCGCGGTGAACATGTATTTGCCGTTGGCGAGATCGGGGCTGTGGGTCGGAAGTGCCGATACCTCGATGGCGCGCGGCATGGTCAGCACGTAGAACGCGACCGCGACCACCGCGGCAAGAGCAAACAACACAAGCAGCGTCCTGCGCACCGCCCTGCTCTCCTCTCAGGTGACGCCGACCCGCCGATCACTCCTTCTCCTTGGCGCGATAGGTTTCGTGGCATTCCTTGCAGATTTTGGTCATGTCGGTGAACGCAGCCTTGAAAGCATCCTTGCCTTGCGCTGCGGCGGTCGCGGCCTTGGCAGACGCCTCTTTCAGCTTCTGCGCTTCGGCTTTGAAGCCGTCGAAGTCCTCCCAGATCTTGGGCAGCGCCTCGCTGTCGGCGACGGCGCCCTGCTCGCTGCCCTTGGGAAACAGTTTCACGTATTGATCGGGAACGCCGCTGATCTCGTTCATGGCCTTCTCGAGCTTGGCGGCATCGTAAGGTACTGCGCCCTTGACCATGTCGCCGCCGAGCTTGGTGTCGACGCGGACGATGTCCTTCATCAGATGGCGCCGCTCCTTCACGGCCTTGACGAGATCCTCAGCCGACATGGCGAGCGTCGTAAACACCCCCACACCGAGGAGCGCGCACACCATCACCATCAGTTTCTGCATGACCCTCTCCGCATATCCCAGGGGCACGGCCCAGCCGTATCTTTTCGAATCTGCCACAGCTATCGCGCGATAGGCTAGTTGCGCGCGCCGCAATCACGGCATTGGGATCGCGCGGCCTTCCTTGAGCACGTCCCAGCCGCGCTTGACCGCTGGGCGGTCGGCGATGGCGCGATACCAGCGCATCACATTGGGATGATCGGCAAATTCGACTCTCTGCCAGGCAAAGCGCGCGATCCACGGCCAGATGGCGATATCGGCAATGGAGTAGTCACCTGCGACATATTCGACCTCGCCGAGGCGCCGGTTGAGCACGTTCCATAGCCGCTTCGCCTCTTTGGCGTAGCGGTCCTCGGCATAGACGCTCTTGCCGGGATTGAACTTCACGAAATGGTGGACCTGACCGAGAAACGGCCCGATCCCTCCCATCTGCCACATCAGCCACTCGACCACGCGCCATTTGGTGGGGAAGTCCCGCTGCCAAAGCTTGCCAGTCTTCTCGGCGAGGTAGAGCAGGATGGCGCCGGACTCCATCAGCTGCAGGCCGTTATCGGTGTCGACGATTGCCGGGATCCTGTTGTTGGGCGCGATCTTGAGGAAGGTCGGATCAAACTGCGCGTTGTTGAGGATGTCGATTGGGTGCGCGCGGTAGGGTAGGCCGACCTCCTCGAGCATGATCGACACTTTTTGCCCGTTCGGCGTGGTCCAGGTGTAAAGCTCGATCATCGTCCCCCTCGTCTCCCTTTTCGGCACGGCAACGCATGGACGCGAAACGTTGCACTGTCAAAGAGATGCGGCGCCAAGCGTCTCCTCTTTCGCACTTACGGAAAATTTGATTCACCAAGTGTTCATCCCTCGGCCTCCCTATCGCCTAGAACCTGTCGCTCCGCCGCCACAGCAAACTGGTAGCCGTAATCACATGAGCGCCGCCCGATTCAATGCGCGCGCCTAGGGAGGAAATCGATGCTCAATTGTGCTCACCTCGAGAGCGAACGGAAGGGCGTTGTCGCCAGCCGACCGAGCTTCGCCCGCTACGCCATCTATTTCACCCCGCAGCCTGGAACGGCACTCGCTTCGTTCGGACGCTCGTGGTTCGGCCGCGCCAACGACGGCGCAACCTTGCAGGCCTTCTCCGATGCCGGTTTTGCCGGCACCGGCTTTGCCAAGGTCGCGGCTGTGCCCGGCCGCTATACCGGCTTGCACGCGCTGTTCAAGGCGCCGTTCGTGCTCCGCGAGGGGATTGCGCTCGATGCACTCAAGTCGCGGCTTATCAGCTTCGCCGCACGCCGCAAACCCGCCGAAACCGGTCCGCTGACACTCGCGCGTGCCGGGCGCTTTCTCGTGCTTCGCCCGGTCGAGCCGACGCCGCTGCTCGAGTGGCTTGCCGCGCAATGCGTCGGCGCCTTCGACGATTTCGCCGCACCCACGACCGACGCCGACCGCTCGGCGCATGCGAGCCCCAATCTCAGCGACTATCAGCGCCTGCTGTTGGAGAGCTTCGGCGATCCCTTCGTGCTGAGCGAGTACCGCTTCTACATCACCTTGACCGGCCCGCTCGATGCGACCCATCTCGAGCGCGTGTCGCAGGCGCTCTGGCCGGTACTCGAGGAGATCTGTGCTTCGGGCGTCACCGTCGACGGCCTGTCACTGTTCGGCGATTTAGGTGGCCGCTCACCCATGCGGCTGATCGGCCGCTATCGGTTGGGTGCTTGATCGGCATTCCGCTCGACGCGAGGGATTGCGGCGACGCGCGCAGGCTCCCGGCGAGGCCAAAGTTTTGACACACCGCGCAGCCACCCTCGCCTCTCCAGGGGAAATGACGGGGATTGCAATGCCGGCCTATGGCGAAATCCTATCGTTCCTCGCCGCGAACCCGCCCGAACTCGCCGACGAGCGCGAGCTGCATGCTTCGCTGCTTGAGCTTCTCGCCAAATGCCTCCGCTCCAACGATCTTGTCGAGGATGTTTCGGTCGAGGATTTGCCGGCCGGGCATTTCCGCTGGGTGAACGTCAATTAGACCGGCTCGCCTTGCGTCTGATCAAGGCGGCGGCCGACCTGCCGATCTAGGTCTTGAACAAAGCGTCGAATGGCCGACTGCCCGGGGGCATTTGCGCATAAGGGCCACGGGTGGTATTGAGCCTTGACGTGAGCCGCCTGGGCGCTGGATGGCCAGCAATTTTGAACCGTTTCGAGGGAAGTGGACGGGGATCATGAGGGAAAGCGTCGCGGTCAAGCATCCGGTTGGGCACAGGGCCAGCCAGGCGGATGACGTCATCAAGAGCTTCGTCAGAAGCATCGACACCGCCAAGCGGTCCGAGCAGCCTTATTGCAACTGGTCGCTTCAGGCCTGCTTCCCCGCCGACACGGTCGACGACATCCTGGCACTCCCCTTCGAGGCGCCGTCGCTCGAGGGCGTTTCCGGCAAGCGCGAACTGCACAACAACACGCGCAAATATTTCGACGTCGAGAACCGGAAGGACTTCCCGGTCTGCGAGGCGGTGGCGCAAGCGTTTCAGGACAAGCGCCTCACGAGCCACATCGAGAAGATGTTCGGCACCAATCTCAGCGGCACCTATCTCCGCATCGAATTCGCTCAAGACATCGACGGCTTCTGGCTCGAGCCGCACACCGATCTCGGCGTGAAGGTGTTCACCTTGTTGCTCTATCTGTCGAAGGATCCGAGCCATAAGGATCTCGGCACCGATATCTATGACGGCGACAAGAAGCATCTCTGCCGCTCGGCCTTCGCGCCCAATGCCGCCTTCGTGTTCGTGCCGGGCAACAACACTTATCACGGGTTCGAGAAGCGCCCGATCAAGGGCGTGCGCACCTCGCTCATCATCAATTACGTGACGAATGAGTGGCGCGCGCGCGAGCAGCTGTCCTTCCCCGAGACGCCGATTACCTAAGCGTCGACATACCGGCCAGAAATTCGTCATGCCCGGCCTTGTGCCGGGCGTCCACGTTTTGGCACAACGAAGACGTGGATGGCCGGGGCAAGCCCGGCCATGATCGGCTGGTGTGAAAGCGAAACAATGAGCAGGGTCGCCTTCATCGGGCTTGGCGTCATGGGCTTTCCCATGGCGGGGCATCTCAAGACCCGCGGGCACGATGTCGTGGTGTTCAACCGAACCCGCGCCAAGGCCGATGCGTGGGCCGAGCGTTTCGGCGGCCCGATCGCCGCGACGCCCGAAGAGGCGGCTCAGAATGCCGATTTCGTCTTCACCTGCGTCGGCAATGACGACGACCTCCGCAGCGTAACGCTCGGGTCGCACGGCGCATTCGCGTCGCTTCGTCCCGGCGCCGTGTTCGTCGACCACACCACGTCCTCGGCGACCATCGCGCGAGAGCTCCATGCGGCGGCGCAAAGCCGCGGCGCTGGCGCGCTCGATGCGCCGGTATCGGGTGGCCAGTCCGGCGCCGAGAACGGCACTCTGACGGTGATGGTGGGCGGCGATGAGAGCGGCTTCGCCAAGGCTCAGCCGGTGATCGCGTCCTATGCGCGCACGGTGAACTTGATCGGCTCATCAGGCTCGGGCCAGCTTACCAAGATGGTCAATCAGATCTGCATCGCCGGACTGATCGAGGGTCTCGCCGAGGCGCTGCATTTCGGCATACGAGCCGGCCTCGACATGGAAAAAGTCATCGACACAATCTCCAAGGGCGCTGCGCAATCCTGGCAGATGGACAATCGCTGGCGCACCATGGTCGAGGGCAAGTTCGATTTCGGCTTCGCCGTGGACTTGATGCGCAAGGACTTCGCCATTCTGCTCGAGGAAGCCCGGGCAAACGGCGCCAGTCTGCCCGTCACCGCTCTGGTCGATCAGTTCTATGCCGAGATTCAAGAGATGGGCGGGCCCCGCTTCGACACGTCGAGCCTGATCGCTCGGCTGGAGGGGAAGACGTGACTCCCCTCACCCGGCTTGGACCGAAAGGGCCCAAACCGGATTTTTGAGAGGAGGAGACGCTCTTCGTAAAATCGTTTCGCGCTAGAGGCGCTTGTCTTCAGCCGCATAGTCGAGCGGCAGTGCGGTCGTGTACTTGATCTGCTCCATGGCGAAGGACGAGCTCACGTCCGACAGCTCGATCCTGGAGATCAGCTTCTTGTAGAACGCGTCGTAGCGCTCGATGTCCGGCACCACCACGCGCAGCAGATAATCCACCTGCCCGCTCATGCGGTAGAACTCGACCACTTCGGGAAAGTCCTTGAGCGCCTCGTGGAAGCGGTCGAGCCAGTCCTGATTGTGCTGACTCGTGGTGATCGAGACGAACACCGTCACCCCGACATTGACCTTCTTAGCGTCGAGCACCGCGACGCGGCGTTCGATCACGCCGGTCTCTTCGAGCTTCTGGATGCGGCGCCAGCAGGGTGTCGTGGAGAGTCCGATCTGCTTGCCGATCTCGGCGACCGGCAACGTGCAGTCCTTCTGCAAAATGTCGAGAATTTTGCGGTCCATACGATCGAGCATGGCTGACCTGATGATATTTTTGCGCGACTTTAGCAAGTTCAGGAACCTTTTTCCATACACCCTAATGTCTATCAGTTAGGTAGATTATTTCCCGATCGTTCGCAAGCCCTAAATTCGATGATCTTTCGCACCTCGCGGCGCAGCACCGGCAGAAGCTCGGCTTCGAACCAGGGATTGTTGGTGAGCCAGGCATTGTTGCGCCAAGACGGATGCGGCAGCGGCAAGACGCGCGGCCGGCGCTGGCTTTTCATGTGACGGCGCCAGTCACGCATCGTGTCGGTGAGCGATTTGCCGATTCCGTCGCCAAGATGCCAGGCTTGCGCGTAGCTTCCGACCGCGAGCACGAGCTCGATCTGTGGCAGGATGGCGAACAATTTTTCGCGCCAGAGCGGTGCGCATTCCCGCCGCGGCGGGAGATCGGCGCCCTTGGCGTCCTGCCCTGGAAAGCAGAATCCCATTGGAATGATCGACACGCGGGTCTTGTCGTAGAACTCTTGCGGGGTCACGTCGAGCCAATCGCGCAAGCGGTCGCCTGAGCGGTCGGTGAAGGGCGTACCCGAGGCATGCACCAAAGTGCCCGGCGCCTGGCTGCAAATGGCAAGCCGCGCTGTGGTGCTCGCCAGCAGCACCGGGCGCGGCTCATGAGGCAGGAGCTTTCCGCGGGGAGCCTCGACGCAATTCCGGCAGGAGCGGATGGCGGCGAGCAGGCGTTCGAGCTCCTCCGCTCGCGCCTCCGCCGCGACGGCCGTCATAGATCGAGAATCATGCCGTCTTCAGCGAGGAGATAGCGGGATCGATCGACGTGTCCGGTCGCTGACAGCATGGCCTCCCCCATATGGGTGAGGAGAACGCGTTTTGCACCGAGCCGCGCAAAATTGGCATCGATGGTCGCGTAGTCGAGATGGATAGGGATCGTCACGTTGTATTGGAAACATTCGCTGATGAACAGGTCGGCGCGGTGCGCCACCTGGCACAGCGTGTCGACCCAACCGGTGTCACCGGTGAACGCGACCACCTTGCCATCGATCGTGAAGCGGAGTGCATAAGGCGTCGACCCGGAAGGATGTTTCACCTCGAACGGCGTGACGATGACGCCGCCGGCCTCAAGCGGTGTCTGCTCCTGATATTCGTGGAAGACGAGATCGAAGCCGCGCTCGGCCGTGGTGATGCCGGGATAGAGCGCCTCGGCCGCCGTGATGAAGCGTGCCTCGATTCCGTGGGGCCCCGTCACCACGAGCGGCCGCGTCCGCATGCTGACATATTGCGCGTCGATCAGGAGCCAAGGTAGTCCGCCGAAATGATCGCCATGCAGATGGGTGACGAACACGGTGTCGATCTCGTTCGGCTCGATGCCAAGCCGACGCATGCCGACGAGCGACGTTGCCCCGCAATCGATGAGAAAAGTCGATTGCCGAGAGCGCACGTGAAAGGAGGTGTGGAGGCGGCCGCCGGCGCCGAAAGCATCGCCGCAGCCGATGATGGTCAGTCGCATGGCGGGCGCATCTTAGAACCTCGTGTCAGTGCGGGGCGAGAGTAAACGCGCCGTTAGGGATTTCCGCACATAGTTTGTAGGGAGCCTTCAATTCTGGGCGGGGGCAACGCTTTGGGGGGCATATGCCCTCGAGCGCTCTGGTTTTTTGTCAGTCAATCAGGTTGTTGCGGGTCAGATAAGCATGTCAGGGGGCGCCTCAGCCGGGGCTCAACGCGCCGTGTCGGCAGCGGCCAAGGGCAAGCGGCGCTCGTTCCGCAGCGTCCAGGAAGCTCGCGAGAAGCTCACGTACAAATCGGGCGCCAAGCCGGAGTTCGAATACGAGCTCCTGTTGATGTTCGTGCGAAACGAGCTGTCGGCCGCCGTGACCACACCGCTGCTCGCCGTTATCGTCGCCATGGGCGCGATGTTCTGGGCGCCGCCGCGCGAGCTGCTGCTCTGGCTCTGCACGGTGTTCGTCTCCAAGGGCATTCTGATCAGCCTCTGCCGGCAATTCAGCAAGGCGCCGCGGGAGGACGCGACCACGCCCGTCTGGCGCGCTAAGATCACCGCGGCAGAATTCCTTTACGGCTTCACCTGGGCCGCGGTCGCGTTCATCAACCCCGACAGCCAGGGCGAGGCGGCCAACACCTTCATCTTTGCCTCGCTGCTGGTCGTCATCTCGATGCGCATGCTGTTCGCCTCGACGGTGATGCCGATCGTCTATGCCGGCACCCTGCCGATGATCGCCGCCATCGTCATCCGCTTCGCCCTGCTCGACAATCCATTCTACTGGGCGATGGCGGCCATGGCCGTCGGCGTGCACATCTATTTCATCTGGCTGACGAGCGGCCTGAATTCGACCGTCGTTGCAATGCTCGAATATCGCGCCGAGAAGGACGCCCTAATCGGCGAGCTCGAGCAGGCCAAGGCGATCTCCGACGAGGCGCGGCTCCGCGCCGAGGAGGCCAATCTCGCCAAGTCGCGCTTCCTCGCCACAATGAGTCACGAGCTGCGCACCCCGCTCAACGCCATTCTCGGCTTCTCCGAGATCATGCGGTCGGAAATACTCGGTCCGCACAACAACCCGACCTACAAGGAATACGCCAACGACATTCACGAGAGCGGCCAGCACCTGCTCAATCTCATCAACGAGATTCTCGACATCAGCCGCATTGAGGCGGGCCGCTACGAGTTGCATGAAGGGCCGGTCGGGCTCGCCGAAGTGGTCGAGGATTGCCACCGGCTGATGCGGCTCCGCGCCGAGCATAAGGGTCTCAGGATCGTCGGGGACTTCGAGGCGAGCATGCCGCAGCTCTGGGCCGATGAGCGCGCCGTACGGCAGATTTGCCTCAACCTTCTGTCGAACGCCATCAAGTTCACCCCGACCGGCGGCACCATCACGCTCAAAGTCGCGCGCACCGGCACCGGCGGCCAGTCGTTGAGCGTGAAGGATACGGGCCCAGGCATCCCCGAGAACGAGATTCCGCGCGTGCTTCGGAACTTCGGTCAGGGCTCGCTCGCCCACCAGACGGCCGAAGGCGGCACGGGCCTCGGCCTCCCCATCACCAAGGGCTTGACCGAGCTGCATGACGGCGCCTTCGAACTCAAAAGCAAGCTCCGCTACGGCACCGAGGTGATCATCACCTTCCCGCGCAAGCGGGCGATGGAGGCCCTGCCCGTACCCGAGGCGGGCGAGATCCCGCCCGAAAAGCACCCCATACCCTGGCGTGCCAGGGCGAAGCGGTAGCCTCGCTTGAGGCCAGAAGCTTCTGATTGCTGGCCTCTGGTTGTCGCTTCTTGCTAGGCTTACATAGCTAGAAGCGAGAACCCCGTGGAAACTCCTTGCATCAATATCTGCCTTCTCGACTCCGAGCTTGGGCTTTGCCTGGGTTGCGGCCGCAACATCGATGAGATCGCCAACTGGGGATCGATGAGCGATGCCGAGCGCCGCGCCGTCATGGCGAGGTTGCCGGCGCGACTTAAGAGTTTCGCCAAGCCGGTGAGTGAGACCGCGTGACCACCTGGCTTGCCCTGTTCATTCTCGCCTTCGGCTCCATGCTGCTCGTCAGCAACGAGTCCGGCATGATCGCCGGACTCGACGAGACGACCTTCGGCTATCTCGTGCTCTGGCTCGCGCTGCTCGTCTATCTCCTGGGCGGGCTGATGTCGCGCTACGGCGGACGCGCGAACTGGCTGGTCCGCGACGCCGTGACCTGGCTCGCTCTCGGCCTCGCCCTCGTCACCGCCTACTCCTACAAGGAGGAGATCGCGCCGCTCGCCGCGCGTGTCGTCGGCGAGCTACTGCCCGGCACCGCTATGACCGTCGAGCAGAGCGCGGGCGGCGTTACCGAGATTCGTATCCGCAAGCGGCTCGATGGCCATTTCAACGCCAATGTCGAGGTGAACGGTAAGGCGATCGCGATGATCGTCGATACCGGCGCCTCGACCATCGTGCTCAGGCCCGAGGACGCGGTCAAGGCGGGCGTTGATGTCGACCGTCTCACCTATAGCGTGCCGGTGCTCACCGCCAACGGAGGTACCGTCGCCGCCCGCATTCGCCTCGATACCGTCTCGATCGGCCCGCTCGACCGCAAGAATGTCGATGCCCTCGTCGCCCAGCACGGGGCCATGACGGAGAGCCTGCTCGGCATGAGTTTCTTAAGCCGCCTTCGCTCTTATGAGTTTTCCGGCGATTTCCTGACTTTGCGCGGCTGACGCGCTTCGTTTTCGCCTCGATGGGAGCGCGCCGCAGAGCCTCGACTTCTCAGACATGGCGCAGACGACCAGTGTCACACTACGGGCACGCCATCGAGCTTTGCCTTCTCCTCGGGCTCTACATGGATGGTGATCACGGCCTCGGGCAAGTCGTCCTTGAGCGCCGCTTCCACCCGGTCACAGATCCCGTGCGACTCGGCCACGGTCATCGTGCCCGGCACCACGAGGTGGAACTCGATGAACGTCGTGCGGCCGGCATGTCGCGTACGCAGATCGTGCGCCTCGATTGCGCCTTGCGCTTCTTTCGAGATCGCCTCGCGAATCTTCGCCAGCATGACGTTTGACACGGCTTCGTCCATCAGTCCGCCGATCGACTGGCGCATCAGCTCCCAGCCCCACCACAGGATATGCACCGCGACCGCCGCCGCCACGATCGAATCGAGCACGCTCCAACCGGTGAGTACCGTCAAGATGACGCCGACGAGCACGCCGGCTGAAGTAACCACGTCGGTGAGGAGATGCTTGGCGTCGGCGACGAGCGCTGGCGAGCGAAAGCGCCGGCCATAGCGAAACAAGACGAAGCACCAGATGGCGTTGATCGCGCTTGCCAAGCCGTTGATAGCGAGCCCGAGGACGGGCGCCGCTACCGGCTGCGGATCGAGATAGCCGAAATAGGCCTTGCGCAGAATGGCGAGGGCGGCGACGCCGATGAGAATGCCTTCGCCCACGGCAGAGAGATACTCGACCTTGTGATGACCGTAGGGATGTTTGGCGTCGGGCGGTACCGCGCTCAAGTGCACCGCCAGGAAGGCAGCGGTCGCGGTCGCCACATTGACGATGCTCTCGAGCGCGTCCGAATAGAGCGCTACGCTGCCGGTGACGAGATAGGCGGCGTATTTGAGCGCGAGCACGACGAGGCCAACGGCAATGCCGGCAAAAGCGAGCCTGATGACGAATTTCATGGCGACGAGGTCATGCGTGATGCTGCGCGGCTCGGCCAATGCCGCACCGGGATGACCGCACGTAGAAGGCCTCTCTCGTTTGTGCAAGCCTCATCTTTTCGATTGCAACTCGCTTGCATTTCGACCGGTTTTCCCATCGAGATGCCGACCGCCATCCTGGGAGCGGAACCGAGGCGGGTCCCCGCCTGTTGGTCGACATAGAAAAATCGCTTATGACACGCGAAATCGCCAAGAGTGGAATGTATGTTCCCAAAGCCCCGCCAAGACCTCGTCCCCAACACCGTCGAATTCGAGCGCCTGCCTCTCGTCAAGGTGACCGGGTTTCGCGAATACGATGCTCGCTGGCGCTTCCCTGAGGAGATCAACCTGGTCGGCCTGGAAGTGGTCGGCCTCGGCCTTGCCACGCTGATGCGGCAGCGCAGCGTGCCGGTGCGCATCGTCGTCGGCCACGACTACCGCTCTTATTCGGCCGCGGTCAAAGCTGCGCTGATCACCGGGCTGTTGGCCGGCGGCGCCGAGGTCCACGACATCGGCTTGGCGCTTTCCCCCATGGCCTATTTCGCCCAGTTCGAGCTCGGCGTCGAAGGCGTCGCCATGGTCACCGCCAGCCACAACGACAATGGTTGGACCGGCATCAAGATGGGCGTGCAGCGCCCGCTCACCTTCTCGCCGGAAGACATGACGGCGCTCAAGGAGATCGTCATGGAGGCGCGTTTCGCGAGCCATGCCGAAGGTGGCCGCTACGTGTTCGTGCCCGATCTCGCCGAGCGCTATATGGCGGATCTGCTCAAGCGGCCGAAGCTGCTCAGGCCGATCAAGGCGGTGGTTTCCTGCGGGAACGGCACGGCCGGAGCGTTTGCCCCGCGTGTCCTGTCCGAGCTCGGCATCACCATCGTTCCGCTGAATTGCACGCTCGACCATTCCTTCCCCGCGCATAATCCGAACCCCGAGGATCTCGGCATGCTACACGCGACGCGCGATTGCGTGCTCGAGCACGGCGCCGATCTCGGCCTCGCCTTCGACGGCGACGGCGACCGTTGCGGCGTGGTCGACAACGAAGGCTACGAGATTTTCGCCGACAAGGTCGGCGTGATGCTCGCCCGCGATATAGCCGCGCGCAACAAAGGCGCGCTGTTCGTCGTCGACGTGAAATCGACCGGGCTATTCCTCACCGATCCCGTGCTGAAAGAGCATGGCGCGAAAACTTTGTACTGGAAGACCGGACACTCCTACATCAAGCGCTACAGCCACGAGACCGGCGCGCTGGTCGGCTTCGAAAAGTCGGGGCATTTCTTCTTCAACCCGCCGCTCGGCCGGGGTTATGACGACGGGCTCGTGGCGGCGCTCGCCGTGCTCGACATGCTCGACCGCAATCCGGACAAGACCCTCGCCGAGCTGAAGGACGCCCTGCCGAAAACCTGGCAGTCGCCGACCATGTCGCCGCATTGCGGCGACGAGGTAAAATACGCAGTGGTCGATCGCGTGGTCGATCATTTCAAGAAGATCGCTGCCAATGGCGGCGAGCTCGCCGGGCAGAAGATCCGCGAGCTGATCACCGTCAACGGCATTAGGATCGTGCTCGACGACGGTACCTGGGGCCTGGTGCGCGCCTCGTCCAACAAGCCTGAGCTGGTGGTCGTGGTCGAAAGCCCGACGTCGGAGACCAACATGCGCGCGATCTTCGCCGAGATCGACGCCGAGCTCGCCAAGCAGCCCGAGATCGGCGCCTACAATCAGAAAATCTGACGTATTCCGTCATTCCGGCGCAAGCCGGAATCCAGTGCGCGTCGCTCAATCGACGAATCTGGATACCGGTTTTCGCCGGTATGACGCTGCGCCACTCTCGCCGAGATCGCAGCAAACGTCTCCCCGCGATGACAATCATCAGTCGACACAGAACGTTCAGCGTCCTGTCGCAAATTTGCAAAACGAATCTGGTTTTTACGCCATGCACCATGATGACCTTCGATGTCACCCAATTTGTTTTCGCGGCAGGCCTCATCGCCGGCATCACGCTCGATCTTCTCTTGCTGCGCACCCTCACCGCTCCGCCGTTCCGCATCTGGCCGACTCCGGCGTTCGGCGGCTGGCAGAGCTTGACGTTCTGGAGCCTGTTCCGCGGCGCCTGGCTCGCGACTTTCGTTACCGCCGCGCTCGACTGGAATTCCACACCGCTGCTCGATTGGACGCGATTCATCCCCGGTCTACCGCTCGGACTTATCGGTCTCGGCATCACGATTTGCGGCTATTTCAATCTCGGCCTAGGCAACACCTATTGCCGCTCCGACGGTCTGGTCACGGGCGGACTCTACCGCTTCAGCCGCAACCCGCAATACACCGCCTCGATCGTCGGGCTGATCGGCCTGTCGATTGGCGCCAATTCGGTATTCACCATTATCCTTGCCGGTGTGATGATCGCCGCCAACGTCTTGATGGCCATGATCGAGGAGAGCTGGCTGACCAAGCTATATGGCGCGCCCTATCGCGACTATTGCATGCAGACTGCGCGTTTTCTCGATGTTCAAGGACTGCTCGCTTTCGTCGAGCGCAGGAAGCCGTCACGCCAAACGAGTTGAGCAACGCGTTGCAGTGAGATTCGTCATGGCCGGGCATTCGGGGTTGCCTACCAAGACCCCGGCTGTCCGGCATGACGAGATGGGGTCGGCTCTTATTTCGCCAGCCGCTACTCGGCGGCGACGGCCCGATATTCTTCACCCGCCACGATGCTGCGCGCCGCGCGCAGAACCTCGATCCCCGCGCCGTCAAGGTGGCCGTTCTCGGCGATATGGTGGCGGAAGGCGCGAGCGTGCTTCTGGCCATGAAACAGGCCAAGAATATGCCGCGTCATGGCGTTGAGCCGCGCACCGCAGGCAAGCTCGGCCTCGACGTAAGGGAGGAATGCGTCGAGCACGTCGAGCCGCGATGGTACCGTCTCGTTCGCGCCGAACAACTCGCGATCGACCTCGGCGAGCAGATAGGGATCGGCATAGGCGGCGCGGCCGAGCATCACGCCGTCGACATGAGCGAGATGGGCGCGCGCCTCATCGAGCGAGCCGATGCCGCCATTGATGACGATCTCGAGCTCCGGCCGGCACTGCTTCAACCGGTGGACGCGAGCACGATCGAGCGGGGGGATGTCGCGGTTCTCCTTGGGGCTCAGGCCCTTTAGCCAGGCCTTGCGCGCATGCACGATGAAGGTACCGCAGCCGGCGCGCGCGACTATGTCGATGAAGCGGTCGAAATCCTCCTCTTCGTCCTGGTCATCTATGCCGATGCGGCACTTGACGGTGACCTTGAGCCCGGAGCTGGCCGCCATTGCGGCGACGCAGTCGCCGACCAGGTGGGGCTCGGCCATGAGGCAGGCGCCGAACCGCCCCGACTGCACGCGGTCGGACGGACAGCCGACATTGAGGTTGATCTCATTGTAGCCGAAGTCGGCGCCGACCCGCGCCGCCTTGGCCAGCTTATCGGCATCGTTACCGCCGAGCTGAAGTGCGAGCGGGCGCTCGGCAGGCGAGAAGCCGAGCACGCGCGCGCGATCGCCGTAGAGCACGGCGTCGGCCGTGACCATCTCGGTATAGAGGAACGTCCGCTTCGAGATCAGCCGCAGGAAATAGCGGCAGTGGCGGTCGGTCCACTCCATCATCGGCGCGACGGCAAAGCGGTGTGAGTCGGATTTCAAAGGCTTATGCTCTCGAAATGAATCGATCTGTGAGCGCACGGTCTAGCCGTGATGCTCGCCCCAATTGTGCAGCGCCTTGAGTACGGGGCCAAGCGCCTTGCCCTTCTCGGTGAGGAAATATTCGTAGCGCGGCGGATGGTTCTCGTAGAGCCGGGTGGCGACCACGCCATCGGCCTCGAGCGATTTGAGCCGCGCCGAAAGCGTGTTGGGCGCGACGCCCGACAGATTCGCTTCGAGCTGCTGGAACCGCAAGGATCCCTTGCGGAACAGGTCGCGCAGGATCAGCAGCGACCACCTCTCGCCGATCACGTCCAGCGCCCGCGCCACCGGGCAATCGCCTTGGTCATACGAGCTCGCCATGGCGACTAGATAGACAAGCCCCTTGATAAATTCAAGTCACTTGCTATTGACAAGTCACTTGCTATTATATAGCTACAGAGAGGCCGATCATACCAAGGAGGCGTGTCATGACCATCCCAACCTATCTCCCTTATTTCGTTCTCTTCGGCACGGCGGCGACGCTGATTGTCATCCTCTACGGCCTGAACCGCGCGCTCGCCGCAGCAGCATGGACGGCGAAAGATCGCTCGCGTGCCGTGGTCGTCTCGGCAGCGGTCCTTCTCGGGTGGCTCGCCCTCTCGATCGCGCTTGCCGCCTCCGGCTTCTATCACGTGACCGCGAGCGCTATCCCTACCCTTCAATATGGGCTCCTGCTGCCCATTCTGATCGGCGTGCTTTTGATCTTCCGATCGGAGACGGCACGGCGCATCCTCGACGCCGTGCCACAGCCCTGGATCGTCGGCGTGCAGCTTTACCGCGCCCTCGGCGTGGTGTTCCTGATCCTCTATGCGGCCGGGCAACTCCCTAGCTTATTCGCCTGGCCCGCCGGCGGCGGCGACATCGCAATCGGCCTGTGCGCACCAGTCGTTGGCCTCGCCTATGCGCGGGCGCCGCGCGAGGCGGTGGGTCTGGTCCGCGCCTGGAACGTGCTCGGCATCCTCGACCTCGTCGTCGCGGTCACCACCGGATTTCTCACCACTCCGTCTCTCATCTCGCCGATCGATGTTCACCCCACGAGCGAGCTGATGACCATGCTGCCAATGGTGTTGATCCCGGTCTATCTCGTGCCGCTCTCGATCGTGCTGCACATCGCCTCGCTCGCGAAATTGCGTAGCGGCGAAGCACGCGCCTGGACCGCTCACGCCTCAGCCTAGCTATCGCGCGACGCAAATACGGCTTCCGCATCGCCTTGATGCGGGAGCCGTACGCCTAGTCGAGATCGGCCGCTCACGGCGGTGATCGCAGCGAGTTGGAGGCCCTGGCCAAGGCGTACACACGCTTCGCCATCGAGGATGCCTGGCCGCGACAGCGGGGTCGGAGTCGTGGCGGAGGAGGGTGTTAAGCGCCGCCGCCTTCCAGTTTCGGCTCGCGGCCTTCGAGCCTCAGACCAAGGGACAGGAACCAATTCACGAACCCAGCTTCTTCGAGGATCGACGAACGCGGCTCTACACCGTCAACAGCGGCATTCCCTCATCATGTGGTTGACGGTCGCCGTCGGCGCGGCAATCAACATTTTCCCTATTTGGCTGTTCAAGCTGCAACGCGGAGTGGATCTGCTGCTCGGCGGACTGATCTCGTTCTATACCGCAACGATGATTTGCCTGATCGCCCTGTTGGACAATCCCCGCCGCGGCGAAGTGGGAGTCTCGACCGAGGCGTCCTAATTGGTCTACGACCATCTGATGAAGTGACGCCGCCGCTGCCTCGGCACTAATCGAGATCGGAGCCGGTCGCGACCGTCGCCGGCGGGTGGGGCTTCGACACCATGAAGGCGGCAACGTCCCACGCCTGCTGCACGGTCAGCACTGGATCGAGATAATTGATGCCGAACGGCATGTTGGCCCGGATATAGGATGCGGCGTAAGCGATCTTGGCCATGCCGGCGCCGGCGTTGAAGCTCGCATCGCCCCACAGCGGTGGAATCGAGTAGCCGATGTCGGGGCTTCGCTTCAACTCGCCCTGGCCGTCCTCCTTGTGACAATTGCTGCACACCTTGGCATATACGGCTTGCCCACGCCGCGAGTCGGGCGGCGAGGCGGGCGGCTCGAGCGACTTCAGCCCCATGCCGGGGAGCCGCACCCCGTCGGGCGTCCCCCTGCCGACGAATTGGAGGTAGGCGACGATCGCCTGCATCTCGCGCCCATCAGGCGGCAAGTCCTTGCCGTTCATGCTCCGCCGCATGCAGCCGTTCAGCCGGCCGGTCAGCGTCAGCACCTGGTCGTCGACCATCATAGGAAAGGTCGCGAAGGTCGAAACGAACGGGGCGGCGAAGCGCTGGAGCCCAGCATTCAGGTGGCAGTTCTGGCAGGCGAGATCGTTGCCGGCATAGCGAAGCGCGGGGTTGGTCGCGTTCTTGCCGATATGGCGCGCCGTGTTGACCACGAGGTCCCGGCCATAGCGGATGAGATCGTTATGGCTGCCTGGCCCGAGCTTGTCGATGTCGACCGCGTACCAGTTGATGTCGTTCTGGTTCCACAGCACGTAGCCCGCCCCGAGCCCCGCAGCGCCCGCAAGGACGAGCAGGACCATCACCAGCAAGGCCTTCAGCATGGGAAGCTCCTATGGCGGCGGCTTGAGGCGGAGCCCATATAGTCGGGACGAAGCCACGTTCGCGAGCGGCCGAGGAGGTTGGTGCCCTAAGCAACGACTCGACCGTGCCTAGATTTTCACCTCATCCTCCCGAAGACAATGGGACGTAACACCCTCCTGTTGATTGTTGCCACCTTGCCGTCCGCGCTGACGCAACTTCATATTGCTGAACCACCGGCGGCCTCGTCGGAGCGGCCCGAGCAAAAAGGCAGATCATGACCGTCGTCAAAGCCCATATGGCCACCGATCCCGTGTGCGGGATGACGGTCGACGTCCACGCCGGCAAGCCAACTTACGACCATCGCGGCCATACTTATTATTTCTGCTCCGAGGGCTGCCGCACCAAGTTTGCCAAGGGGCCTGGCCGCTTCCTCGACAAGACCGGCGAGCCGGAGCCGCTGCCGCAAGGCACGCTCTACACCTGCCCGATGCATCCCGAGATCGTTCAGGAGGGACCTGGCCATTGCCCGATCTGCGGCATGGCGCTCGAGCCGATGGGCGTGCCGGGCGAGGACGAGCTTAACCCGGAGCTGGCCGATTTCACGCGGCGCCTGTGGGTCGCCGTGCCGCTATCGCTCACGCTCATGGCGCTCGACATGAGCGAGCACTTTTTCCACTTGAACCTCCTGCCCCTCCTGTCGCCGGAGGCGCAGCAATGGCTGAAGCTCGCGCTGGCGATCCCGGCGGTGCTGTGGTGCGGCTGGCCGTTCTTCGCGCGTGGCTTCGTCTCGATCCGCTCCGGCTACCTCAACATGTTCACGCTGATCGGCCTCGGTACGGGTGCGGCCTTCCTCTACAGCGTGATCGCAACGCTGGCGCCGGATCGGTTCCCCGCGGCGATGCACGACGCGCACGGGCTGGTGCCGGTCTATTACGAGGCTGCCGCCGTGATCGTGGCGCTTGTCCTGCTCGGCCAGACGCTGGAGCTTCGCGCGCGCGCGCGGACCGGCGGCGCGATCCGCGCTTTGCTCGATCTCGCACCCAAGGCCGCATTGCGCGTGTTGAAGGACGGCGCGACCGAGACCGTGCCGCTCGCCTCCGTCAAGGTCGGCGACGTCTTGCGGGTGAGGCCCGGCGACAAGGTGCCGATCGACGGCACCGTGACTGAGGGCAGGAGCGCCGTCGATGAGTCGATGCTGACCGGCGAGCCGGTGCCCGTGGAGAGGCTCGCCGGCGATAGCGTCACCGGTGGTACGCTGAACGGCAACGGCAGCTTCGATCTTCGCGTCGACCGAACCGGCGCCGAGACGACGCTCTCCCAGGTCGTCGCCATGGTCGCCGAGGCGCAGCGCTCGCTCGCCCCGATCCAGCGCCTAGCCAACTCGGTGTCGGGCTATTTCGTGCCGGCGGTGATCGCGGTCTCGATGCTCGCTTTCATCGCCTGGTATGTGTGGGGACCGGCACCACAGCTCGCCTACGCTCTGGTCGCTGCGGTAAGCGTGCTGATCATCGCCTGCCCCTGCGCGCTGGGACTTGCCACGCCGATCTCGATCATGGTGGCGACCGGGCGTGGCGCGCACGCCGGCGTGCTGGTGCGCAATGCCGCTGCGCTCGAGGGGCTGGCCAAGGTCGATACGCTGGTCATCGACAAGACCGGCACTCTGACGGAGGGCAAGCCTGCGCTGACCGGCGTCGAGGCGGCGAACGGGTTCGCCGATGACGATGTGCTGCGCCTCGCCGCCGCGCTCGAAGCGATGAGCGAGCATCCCCTCGCCGAGGCCATCCTGCGCGGTGCCTCCAAGCGCGAGCTGAAATTCGACAAGGTTGCGGGCTTCGCGGCGGTGACCGGACAGGGCGTCAAGGGACGGATCGAGGGGACCAATGCGCTGCTCGGCAATGCGCGGATGATGCAGGGGGCCGGCATCGACGTCGCCCCCCTCGCCCAAGCCGCGGAGGCAAGACGCAAGCGCGGCGAGACGGTGATGTTCCTGGGCGCCGGCGGCAAGCTCGCCGGCATCATCGCCGTGGCCGATCCCATCAAGTCCTCAGCCGCCGAGGCGATCCGCAAGTTGCACGCGCTCGGGCTCAAGATCGTCATGGCGACCGGCGACAACGAGACCACGGCCAAGGCAGTGGCATCCGAGCTCGGCATCGACGAGGTGCATGCGGGGCTCCGACCGGAGGACAAGCTCGCTCTGATCGAGGGGCTACAGAAGAAGGGCGCGACCGTCGGCATGGCGGGAGACGGCATCAACGACGCGCCAGCGTTGGCACGCGCCGATGTCGGCATCGCCATGGGCACCGGCGCCGATGTCGCTATGGAAAGCGCCGGACTGACTCTGCTCAAGGGCGATTTGCGCGGCGTGGTGCGCGCGGTCAAGCTCGCGCGCGCCACGATGGGCAACATAAAGCAGAACTTGTTCTTCGCCTTCGTCTATAACGCGCTCGGCGTGCCGCTTGCGGCCGGCGTGTTGTATCCCGCCTTCGGCCTGCTGCTGTCGCCGATGATCGCTGCCGCGGCCATGAGCCTGTCCTCGGTCTCGGTGGTCGGCAACGCGCTGCGCCTGCGCAACGTCGATCTCTATTAAGGCACGATGCCGATGCCGTCGCCGGCCGGTGGGCCAGCAGTCGGCGCCGGTCCCCGCGGCAAGCGCGGCAGGTAGGTCGACAGCGATGCGAGCCGGCGCCAAGTGGCGAACGCGTTCAGTGGCGAGCGCTCGATCAGGGCGATGGCCACGGCCGCAAGGAACGGCAGGCTCTGCACGAACAGCACGGCGCTGAAGATCGAAATCTCATGCACCTGTTGCTCGTTGGTGTAGTGCAGCGTGAGCGAGCCTAGCACGAGCAGCGAGCCGAGCACCGCCTCCCACAGCGCCGGGAAGCGCACCGACCAGCGCGACGCCCCGCCCTTGGCCGTGCGCACGAAGGGCAACTCGTCGCGGATCACTCCCTCGGCCACCGCGCGACCCACGGTGAGCTGCAAGGCCATCGCCGAAATCGCAGCACCGAGCGAGGCGAAGATCGGCGCCTGCACGCGCGTGCGGTACAGCACCATGAAATGCAGCAGCATGACCGCGAAGGTCGCGAGCACGGGGAGCGTCAGCACCGCCTCAGGCACGGCAATGCCGAGAAAGGCGACGAGCGGCATCCAGATCAGGTTGAGGATGGCGATCAGCACGCCGAGCGCCTCGGCGCCGAGCCAAGTCAGCCAGCCGAATACGAAGGCCGCCCGCTGCTGCGACGTCAGCCGGCTGCGGCCGGGCAGCAACGCGCGCCAATGCTTCTTGATGAGCTGCATGCCGCCATAGGCCCAGCGATGGCGCTGGCGCTTGTAGGCCGAGAAGTCGCTCGGCAGCAGCCCCCAGCCGTAGCGCGCGTTGGTGTAATGCGCCCGCCATCCGCGCTCGAGCAGCGTGAGCCCGAGATCGGTGTCCTCGACGATAGTGTCGCTCGACCAACTGCCGGCGTCTTCCAGCGCCCGACGCCTGACCAGGCACATCGTGCCATGCGTGACGATGGCGTTGACCTCGTTACGTTGCACCATGCCGATGTCGAAGAACCCCGCATATTCGCGGTTCATCACCACTTGGGAGATGTTTCGGTCGCAATCGCGATGGTCCTGCGGCGCCTGCACCAGGCCGACCGCCGGATCGGCGAAGGTCGGCACCAGATCCTTTAGCCAGTCGGGCTGCACCACATAGTCGGCATCCATAACGCCGATGATCTCGGCCTCTGGCGCAGTGTGTTCCAGCGCGAGCCGCAAAGCGCCCGCCTTGAAGCCTTGCAGACGGTCGGCGCGGACGAATTTGAACCGCTCGCCGAGAACGCGGCAGTGATCCTCGATCGGCTGCCACATCGCCGTATCTGGCGTGTTGTTGATTATGACCACGCATTCGAAATGCGGCCAATCGAGCTTGGCTACGCTGTCGAGCGTCTGGCGCAGCATCTCCGGCGGCTCGCGGCAGGCCGGGATATGGATCGAGACGAATGGCGTCGTCGCCGGCATCTCGCCGCTGCGCCGCAGCAGCCGCGCGGGCTTAACTCCGAACATGATCGCAGCAAGCTCCTCGATGCGCTGCTTCATGATCATGATCAGAGGAATAAGCAGGCAGGCGCCGACGAACATGGCGATCTGCGAGCCGAGCACGAAATAATGCGTCACCCAATAGTCGACCACATTGGCCGACCAGGCGCCGATGGCATTGGCGGTGAACGCGACCACGCAGGCTTGCGCAACCGTCACGCGCGGGATGGCAAAGATCGGGATTGACAGCAGGAGCCCGATGGCGAGCGCGGCGATCACCTTCAGCACGAAGTTCGGCGCATCGACCACGCCGGTGAAGGCGAATTTCGGATGGCGATCGGCGTCGAACACGCCCCAATAGGGGCCGACGCTGCCTTCGTTGGTCTTCCACGGCTGATCGAACGCCTCGATGATCGAATAGTCGATGCCCATCGCCTCGGCGCGGGTGATGAAATCGCGCACGACCTCGGCCTGGGTCAGCGGGCTCGGCACCGCATCCTTGCGATTCAGCCCGGCTGATGGCCAGCCGAACTCGGCGATGATGATGCGCTTGCCTGGATAGGCCTCGCGCAGCTTCTGGTAGGCACCGATCGCATGATCGACGGCGGCCGAACCGGGCACCCCTTCCCAGAACGGCAGGATGTGCACGGCGAGATAATCGACCGAGGAGGCGAGCTCGGGATGCTCGAGCCAGATATTGTAAACCTCGGCGGTCGACACCGGGACCGACGTGCTCCGCTTCACGCGCTGGATCTTGGCGATGAGATTCTGGACCGCGGCATTGGCGTCGAATTTTGTGCCGGCAAGGGCGTGCTCAGCCTGCTCGCGGAAGATCGTCTCGTTGCCGACGATGAGGCTGTCGATGTTGCGGTAGCGCTTGGAGAGCGCGATGCCCCCCTCGATCTCCTTTTCGTTCTGGGCTTCCCACTCGTTGATCCAGATGCCTTGCGTCACGCGCAAGCCGTACACCGAGGCGAGCGCGGGCACCTGCTCCATGCCGTTGGTCGCGCTATACGTCCTGATGTGCTGCGTGTAGGGGGCGATGGCCGCGAGGTCGGCCTTGATCTGCTGCTCGGTGACGAGAGCCGACTCGTTCGCATTCGGGTTGATCGGCGAAAACGAAACGCTTGCGAGCACCCCGTTTGCGTTGGGGGGCGACACGCGTTCATGCAACAATAACCAGGCCGAAGCGTGGAGCGCGGCCGCAAGAGCGACCACAACCGCAACGAGAGCGTGGCGCATTGTGTTTGAAATCTCAGTTTAGAAGTCGGCCTGCCCGTCCCCCCTTGGCCGCCGTGCCGCAGAGAAGTCCTGCAGTTCCTCCCTACAACTTTTTTTAGTTGGGAATGGTTCCGTCTTTTGTCGTCGAGCTGGTGGTTGCCTGGTTCGAAGTGGTCGTGGTCTCCTGCGGCGCGATCCAGCAGTCATGCACCCGCGAGGCGAGCCGGTCGGCAGCCTTCGGGTCGATCGGTCCCTGCTCGATGACGCAGCGAAACACGAGCTTCAGATGCTCCGACGAGCAACCGAAGCGGTCGTAGAGATCGATGTAGCGGCGCGCGGTGTCGATGTCGTCGCGCCACAACAGGCTGGCGACGCGGCGGCCGGTCCAGACGCATTCGGGCGCGCCGGCCGAGCTCGCGAGCTTGGCCTCGGCCTCCTTGTATTCGGCGATCGCCTTGGCGGCTTCCTGCTCCTGGGCCCTGGCCTGATCGGCGGCCTTCTGGTCGCCCTCGGACTTCTCGGGCAGCTTCTGCTCGGCCTGCCCTTGCTCGGGAGGCTTGGGCTGGTCCTCGGCCAGTGCGGGGAGGGCTGACAGTACCAAAACGCCGCCGGCCAGGAAGGCGGCGGCGGGACCGAAGGTGCGGCGCAGCATGAATATGCACCCAACGCGAGGGGAGGACATTTTTGGCGTTAAACCACTAAATCTTGGCAGTCCAACGGCACACTCTACATTTAACACTTCGCAAGCGCACAAACCAGAGCAATCGGTTCAAAGTCGAGGAAGAAGCTGCTATTCGTCGCATCCCCGTCGCCGAAGTTCACCATGCTCCGCTCTTTGGCTCTCTTCGCGCTCGTCGCCTGCGCTATCGTAGCGATTTGGCATAGCATCGGTCGCCCGGTTGCTATGCCGGCCTCGCCTCTGGCCAACGGCGGCAAGCTAACGTGCATCTCCTACGCTCCGTTCCATGGCGAGCAGGCCCCTTTTTCCTTGTGGCTGGATATTCCGAGCGCCCAGATCGAGCGCGACCTGAAGCGCCTCGCCCCGCTCACTTCCTGCGTTCGCACCTATTCGGCTCTTGGGCCGCAAGGGCGGATCACCAAGTTGGCCGGGCCGCAGCGCCTCAAGGTGCTGCAAGGCATCTGGCTCGGGCGGAATCGCGCCGAGAACCGTCGCGAGATCGAGGCGGCGCTCAGGCTCGCCCGCCAGCATCCTGACGTGGTCGAGGCGTTCATCGTCGGCAACGAGGTGCTCCTCAGGGGCGAGTTGCCCGCTGCCGCCATCAAGGGCTACATGACGGAGGTGAAGCGCCGGTCCGGCCTCCCCGTCACCTATGCCGATGTCTGGGAGTTCTGGCTTAAATCGCCCGAGCTTGGTTCGGCGGCCGACTTCATCACCATCCACATCCTGCCCTATTGGGAGGACGATCCGGTCGCGGCGTCGGAAGCGGTCGCCCATGTGCGGGAAATCAGGGCGAAGCTTCAGGCCAAGTTCGCCGGCAAGGAGATCTTGATAGGGGAGGTTGGCTGGCCGAGCGAGGGGCGGATGCGCGCAGGCGCGCTGCCCTCGCCCGCAAACCAGGCGCTCGTGTTAAGCGGCGTAGTGGCGGCGGCCAAGCAGGAAGGCTGGAAGGTCAATCTGATCGAGGCATTCGATCAGCCGTGGAAGCGGCTGCTGGAGGGAACGGTCGGCGGCTATTGGGGCCTGTTCGGCGACGGCGCCGAGCAGCCGAAATTCCGTTTCGGCCAGGCGGTGTCGAATGTGCCGGGATGGCGGGTGGTGGCCGGGCTCGGCGTGTTCGCGGCGTTTCTCGTGTTTCTTTCGGCCTGGCTCGGCGCCCGCTCTCGCGGCGGGGCCACGACGTGGCCGCGCGATCTGGCGGCCGCAGGCGTCGCGCTCGCCACTGGCCTCGTGTTCGGGCTCGCCGCCATCCGCCTCAACATGGAAGGCGTCGAGCAGGGCGACCGGCTGCGCGCACTCGGGCTGTTCGCTCTGGCGCTTGCCGTGCCGCTCGCCACCGCTTTCGCCATCGCGCACGGCGACCGCATCGCCAGTCTTGCCTTGGCGCTCGATACCGGCAATTGGCGTGGCAAGAATATAGTCTCCGTGGTCCTGACGGTGCTGCTCGCGGCCACCATGGTCGCTGCCCTGCATGTCGCGCTCGGCCTCGTGTTCGACCCGCGCTACAAGGACTTCCCACTCGCTTCGCTCACAGTCCCCGTCATCGCACTGGCAACCCTCGCCTTCGCCGATCGCGCCCCCCTCCGCGCCGGAATGGCAGAGATCGTCGGCGCTCTCGTACTTGGGGCCTCGGCGCTGTTCATCATCGTCAACGAGGGGATCGCCAACTGGCAGGCGCTCCTGTTCGCCGGCCTGCTTGGACTGCTCGCGGCTACGCTCTTACGGCCGCACGCCGCGCGAAGCTAAGGACCAGGAGCGTGACGGCAAGCGCCGCAGCGCGGGTGTTGTAGAGCACGAGCCCGAGCAGGGCGAACACCAAGGCGACACCGAAGGCGACGGGGTTCGGCCGCCAGAGTTGCACGCCGGCCGCGATCACCGCGGTCCAGCCGAAGCAGTCCTGAACGAACATCAGGATCACCGCGAGCCGCACCTGGCAGGTGAGGCTCACCTGGCCGGCCTCGCAGGCGAGCCCGATCGGCGTGTTCTGGATGATGCCGTAACGCAGGAACAGCGCCAGGGCGAGCGCGGCGACGCCGAGCCCGACGAAGATCGCGGCGGCGCGCGGCGACGGCAGGAACAGCGCCCCGAATATGGCTTCTGCGTTAGGCTTGGAACTCATGGGCGCAACTTCAGCGAACGGGAGAAAGGCCAGAAGCCTTCGATAAATTTAACGTTTCTCGGTTGACGCTGGAGGCGGGCAAAGTCCCGGTGCAGGGCGTCAACAATGGCAAAAGCCAAATACCATAAATCGCAGCGCGTGTTCGTGAAGCCGGTCGGCACCTGGGCCTGTGTCGAGGCCGTGGTGCCGAAATGGGTGAAGGGCTGCGAGGAGCCGATCAAGGTCGCCTACGAGTGCGGCATGGGCCGCGAGTTCGCGCAAGAGGAACTCGAGGAGGAGGCCACCGCACTCCAGGCCAACGCCGGCAAAGGGCTCGGCACCTGGTCGTGACTGGCGAGCGCGGTGCGCAAAGTCGTAGACGCCCGGCACAAGGGGCCGGGCATGACGGAGCGAGTTAGAGTGGATTTCGGGACCTTCATCCCTTCGCACTTGGCATTCGCCGCGCCCCGCTCTAAGAGCGAGCGCGAGAGGATGCCGCGTCATGAAAGAGTTAACCCGCCAGCCGAAGCTGCTGAAAGATTACGCCGCCCCCGATTACCTGATCGGGGAGGTCGAGCTTGACGTCAGGCTCGCGCCGCGTGCGGCCCGCGTCGCCGCCAAGCTCCAGCTCCGACCGAATCCCAAAGTGGCGACCGGCGGCAAGCCTCTCGTGCTCGACGGCGAAGGTCTCGCTCTCGAGAGCGTGGCGCTCAACGGCAAGGCGCTTCCGCCGTCGGATTACCAGATCGGCGAGGGCTCGCTGACCATCCCGCGCGTCCCGGCGCAGCCCTTCACGCTCGAGCTCGTCACGCTCTGCGACCCGGAGGCCAATACTGCGCTCTCGGGGCTTTATCTTTCGCGCGGTACCTATTGCACCCAATGCGAGCCGGAAGGCTTCCGCCGCATCACCTTTTTCCTCGATCGCCCCGACGTGCTCGCCGTCTATACTGTGCGCATCGAGGCCGACCGCGCTCTCGCTCCGGTGCTGCTATCGAACGGCAATCCGGTCGCGCAGGGCGACATCCCCGGCACGGGACGGCATTTCGCCGTCTGGCACGACCCCTTCCCCAAACCGTCTTATCTATTCGCACTGGTCGGCGGCAATCTTGCCTGCGTGCCCGACAGCTTCATCACCGCCTCGGGCCGCAAGGTCACGCTCGGCATCTATGTCGAGCCCGGCAAGGAGGACCGATGCGCCTGGGCGATGGAGTCGCTGAAGCGCGCCATGCGTTGGGACGAGGAGCGCTTCGGCCGCGAATACGATCTTGACGTTTTCAACATCGTCGCCGTCAGCGATTTCAACATGGGGGCGATGGAGAACAAAGGCCTCAACATATTCAACGACAAGCTCGTGCTGGCGCGTCCCGACACCGCGAGTGACGCCGACTACGCCTCGATCGAGGGCGTAATCGCGCACGAATATTTCCATAACTGGAGCGGCGACCGCGTCACCTGCCGCGACTGGTTTCAGCTCTGCCTGAAAGAGGGCTTGACCGTGTTCCGCGACCAGGAGTTCACCGGCGATACGCGCTCGGACCCCGTCGAGCGCATCGCCGCGGTGCGCATGCTGAAGACGCATCAGTTCCCGGAGGATGCCGGTCCCCTCGCCCATCCGGTGCGCCCCGCCTCCTATATCGAGATCAACAACTTCTACACCGCGACCGTCTATGAGAAGGGTGCCGAGGTCTGCCGCATGTTGCAGACCCTGCTCGGCCGCGACGGGTTTCGCAAAGGGCTCGATCTCTATTTCGAGCGGCACGACGGCGCGGCGGTGACGGTCGAGGATTTCGTCGAGGCGATGGCCGACGTCTCGGGCCGCGACCTTTCCCAGTTCATGCTGTGGTACACGCAAAGCGGCACGCCGGAGATCGCCTGCTCGCTCGACTATGACGCGCACGCCCAGACCGCGCGGCTCGCCGTGAGTCAGGTCGTGCCGCCGACTCCGGGCCAGACCAAGAAGGAGCCGATGCTGATCCCGCTCAAGGTCGGGCTGATCGGCGCGAACGGCGATGAGCTGCCGCTTCACCTCGACGGCGACGGCGCGGCCTCCGACGGGCTGATCGAGATCACCGTCCGTGAGCAGATCTTCGAGTTTCGCGACGTGCCCGCCCCGCCTACGCCCTCTCTGCTGCGCGGCTTCTCCGCGCCGGTCCGCCTCACCATCAGTCTCGACCCCGACCAGATCGAGTTCCTGATGATGCACGACAAGGATGATTTCAATCGTTGGCATGCGGCGCAGACCTATGCCACCAACCTGCTCACGGCCGCCGCGCGCGACGGCGGCGCCGACCCCTCGCGCGTGACCGGCAAGGAGGCGGCGAGGCTTGCGCATGCGCTAAGCTCCACCACGGCCGATGCTGCGCTCGCGCCCGCCTACCGCGCCGAGTTCCTCAAGCTGCCGAGCGAGTCAGACATTGCCCGCGAGCTTGCCCGTCATGTCGATACCGACGCCGTGCGCAACGCGCGGGAGGCGCTGCGGGCGACGATCGCCGGGCTGATCGGCGCCGACCTTGACGAGCTCTACGAGGCAATCGCTCCCAAGGGCTCCTATTCGCCGGATCCGCATTCCACCGGCGTGCGCGCGTTGCGCGGCGCGGCCCTCGACCTCCTCGTCGCAACCGGTAAGGCCTCCGACATCGCGCGTGTCGAGCGCCACTACCGCGAGGCGTCGAACATGACCGACGCGATCGGCGCGCTCGCCACCCTCTCTCACCTCGACGCCCCTGCCCGCGACGCCGCGCTCGAGCATTTCTACACGCGCTGGCAGGACGAGCCGCTCGTGCTCGACAAGTGGTTCGCTGTTCAGGCGAGGGCCTCCCGCGCCGATTCGGTCGAGACCGTGCAGCGGCTCCTCTCCCATCCCAAATTCTCGCTGAAGAACCCGAACCGCGTGCGGGCGCTTATCGGCAGCTTCGTCCATGCCAACCCGACCGCATTCAACCGCGCCGACGGTGCCGGCTTCGCGCTCTTGGCTGAGCAGGCGCTCGAGATCGACGCCTTCAACCCGCATGTCGCCGCGCGCCTGCTCGGCGCCTTCGAGAGCTGGCGCATCCTCGAGCCTGTCCGCCAAGCCCGCGCCAGGGCCGTTCTAGAAGGCCTCGCGGCGAGGAAGCTGTCCACCGACAGCTACGAGATTGTCACCAAGACCCTTGGCCACGCCTAGTCGATCTGGAAACCCAAGCGTTCGAGTTTGGGAGTCGACTGCACCGTCAACGGGTCATTAACCGCTTTTCCACAGTTTTTCCCTAGACAGACGGAGTCGTCATCGATTCCAATGATCGAGGCGATTCGGAGATGCGGCACACCTCTCCGGGACGAAGCTGGGAGACTGTGGAAGGGGGACCGAATGTCGCGAGCGCGTTCCGCTCGTGAGGGCGTTTTCGCCGTCGCGGGGCCTGACTGGCAGGAGTTCCGCGCGAGCATCGGCCGCCACATCCCCAAGACTGAGCTGCTGCGCCGGTTAGTTCCTGTTCTCCTCATAGCCTTCACCTGCATCGCCTGCGCCGGATTTGCCTTTCAGATGGTCCAGGGCAAGCGTGCGGCGCTCGATGCCGCGCGGCAACATCTCGCGCTGCTCGCCGACAACGCCTCGCTTAACTTGAAGGACACGACGCTCGGCTCACGCGAAAGTTGGCAGGCTGCGCTCGCCGGGAGCCTCCCGAAGAGTGCGACCAGCGATGGGCGCTATTCTCTGCTCGCCGACGCCGAGGGAAATATCCAGGCGCGGGCGCCACTCGGCGGCTCGCGCGCCGGCAATCTGCTCACCATTCTCGGGCCGCAGCAGCCGCTCACCACCTTCGGCGCCGAGGCGGGCGTCCTTCGCATCAGCCTCCTCGACGGCACCGACGCGATCGTCACCGTGCGCAACATCGCCAAGACCGATGCGCAATTGGCCTTCTTCCAACCGGTCGATGAGGCGCTCGGCGATTGGCGGCGCGACGCGAGCCTCGAGATCACGCTCCTTGTCTGCACGGGCATGCTGCTGGCCTTGCTCGCCGGCGGGCTCTGGTACGTCGCCCCGGCCGCGGCCGGCGAGGCGGCCGACGGCCTCGCCCAGGAGCTGACCGAGGCACTTCCCGGCTGTGGCCTGTGGCGCTTGAACCTCGCCCGCGGCCATGTCTATTGGTCGGCGCCGATGTTTAGATTGCTCGGGCTTGAGCCTTCAAGCAGCGCCATGGCCTTTCGCGTCATCTCCAAGGCGCTCCACCCCGAAGACGATCTCAAGGGCGAGCTCGACCGTCATCTGCGCGACGGGCTTAGCGCCTTCGATCAGGCTTTCCGGCTACGCCACGCCGACGGCCATTTCGTCTCGTTCAGGCTGCGCGGCAACATTACACGCAGCACGCCCGACTGCGAGCCCTACCTCACCGGCATTGCCGCGATCTCAGAGCAGGAGACAGTGCCCGCCAATCCCGACGCGAATGCCAGGCTGCGCGACGCGGTCGAGACGATCTCGGAGGCCTTTGTGCTGTGGGACCACGAGAACAGGCTCGTGATGTGCAACAGCAAATATCAGCAGTTTCACGGCCTTCCCGACGAAATGGTGCGCTCAGGCAGCCCCTATGACGAGGTCATCGCCTCGGCGTCCGAGCCGATCGTCTCCAAGCGCGTCGCGGTGAGCGGCAAGAACGACGATGACAGCCGCACCTATGAGGCGCAGATCGAGGACGGCCGCTGGCTGCATATCAACGAGCGCCGCACCAAGGACGGCGGCTATGTCAGCGTCGGCACCGACATCACCGTTTTGAAGGAAAGCCAGCAGCGCCTGGCCGAGAGTGAGCAGCAGCTCCGCGCCAGCGTGTCCGAGCTCAGGCTCTCGCGCCGTGAGCTCGAGCAGCAGAAGCAGCAGCTTGTCGACCTCGCCGAGAAATACGCGCTGGAGAAGAACCGCGCCGAGGCCGCCAACCGGGCGAAGTCCGAATTCCTCGCCAATATCAGCCACGAGCTCCGCACTCCGTTGAACGCCGTGATCGGGTTCTCCGAGGTCATGCAGCAGGCCCTGTTCGGCCCGCTCGGCCATGCCAAATATCAGGAATATGCCCGCGACATCTACGCGAGCGGCAGCTACCTGCTCGAGGTGATCAACGACATCCTCGACATGTCGAAGATCGAGGCCGGCCGGCTCAGTCTTGACATCGGCAGCGTCGACGTCGCCGACATCATCGAGGACAGCATGAAGGTGGTGAGCCAGGCTGCCGCCGAGCGCAACATCGCGCTGTCGCGCCACGGCCCGCATCATATGACCATCGAAGCCGACCGCCGCGCGCTGAAGCAGGTGTTCCTCAATCTGCTGTCCAACGCCGTCAAGTTCACTCGCGACAGCGGCAGCGTCGAGGTACATCTGTCGCGGCCGCGCGGCTACGTCAAGATCGCCATCAAGGATACCGGCATCGGCATCCCCGAGACCGACATCGCCAAGCTCGGCAAGCCGTTCGAGCAGGTCGAGAACCAGTTCTCCAAGAGCCATCAGGGCAGTGGGCTGGGGCTCGCCATCAGTCGCGCTCTGGTCGAGCTGCATGGCGGCAGTTTGCGCATCACCAGCCGTGAGGGCCAGGGCACCAACGTCACCCTGATGTTGCCGCTCCGCCCCGTGATCGCCGACGAGCAGCACAAGCTCTCCGCATGACCCAAGTCACGCCATCACCTCACGATGCGGATGAATGCGTCGTGGGTGTTTTGCAACGCGTTTTTCAACGTTACTTCGAGGCTCGCGAAGTCTGGCATGTCGGCGGCGCGCGCCAATAAATCCTGCAGCGCGCGCGGCGCCCCCCCGACCACGAACGGCTTGTCGACACACAGCCTCAAGACTTGCGTGAGCGTGTGACTTAGCCGCGCCGCCGGCACCAGAACCTCCGCATCACCGGACGACAGCACGGCGGCGGCCGAGAGCTTGGTCAGGGCGAGCTCGGTGTTCTGGTCGAGCGCCTGCGGATGCTCCGCCGCGCTCGCGATCTCGAGAAACTGGGCGATAAATTCGAGATCGATCAGCCCGCCCCGCACGTGTTTCAGGTCGAACGGATCGTCGCTTCCCTTTTCGGCGTCGATCCGCGCGCGCATGGACTTTACCTCCGTGGCGACGGCCGACCGATCGCGCGGGCGCGCCAGCACCTCCCTGATCGCGTCATAGATCTGCCGGCGGAGCGCCACCGGCCCGGTGATGACCCTCGCCCGCGTCAACGCGAGATGCTCCCAGGTCCAGGCCGAGCTCTTCTGGTAGGCGACGAAGCTCGAGAGCCTGGTCGCGACCGGCCCCTGATTACCCGAGGGCCTCAGCCGCATGTCCACCTGGTAGAGCGAACCTTCGGCTGTCTCAGCCGACAGTGCCGCGATCAGCCGCTGGGTGAACCGCGTATAGTATTGCGGACCGGGGAGCGGTCTTGGCCCATCGGACTGGGCGTCGTCACCCGAATAGTCGTAGACGACGATGAGGTCGAGGTCCGAGCCTGCCGTCATCTCGCGCCCGCCGAGCTTGCCCATGGCGACGACCGCAGTCTGACCGCCGGGGAGGCGCCCGTGCTGGCGCACGAGCTCGGCCTCGACGCGCGAAGCAACCGCCTCGATCAGCGTCTCGGCAAGACCGGTATAGGCGGCGCCCGCCTGGCGCGCCGAGAGCGTGCCTGAGATCACGCGCACACCGACGAGAAAGCCCTGCTCGCGGCCGACGATCCGCGCCCGGTCGAGCGCCTCCTGATAGTCGGCCGCTTCGGCTATCGCCCCGCCGATCAGCTCTTTAAGCTTGGCCGCAGTCGGTACCGTGCCGAAAAAGCCGGGATCAAGCACGGCATCGAGCAGGCGCGGGCGCCGGGCGATGATGCGCGCTAGCCTTGGCGCCGTGCCCATGATGTCGGCGATCAGCCTGAGCAGGCTCGGATTGGCTGCAAGCAGCGAGAACAGCTGCACGCCAGCCGGCATCTCGGCGATCACCTTATCGAAGGTGGTGAGCGCTAGATCGGGTTCTGCCGTATGGCTGAAGGCATCGAGCAGGGAGGGAAGGAATTCCGTCAATCGCTCGCGTGCCCGCACACTCCGCGTCGCGGCGTAGCGGCCCGATTGCCAGGCACGCACCGCGGCGATGGCAGCTTGCGGATTGCGGAAACCAAGTCGCTCGAGGCTCGCCAGCGCGGCCGGGTCGGACTCCGAAGAGCCGACCACGATGCTCGGCTCCGAGATCGGCGCGGGCGGAAGCTTCTCGAACAGCGCGCCGTAATGCGCCTCAACTCGCCTGAACGCGGCGATCAGCGCGTCGCCGAAATCGCCCGTGTCGGCAAAGCCGGAGAGCTTCGCCACCCTGACGAGCTGGTCGCGCTCAGAGGGGATGATATGCGTCTGCTGATCGCCGACCATCTGCAGCCGGTTCTCGATTCGGCGCAGGAACAGATAGGCGTCCGTGAGCTCGCGCGCGGCTTCCCGGGCAATCCAGCCGCCCGCCGCGAGTTGCCCGAGCGTCTCGATGGTTCCGCGGGTCCTGAGCTCGGGATGCCGGCCGCCGGTGATCAGCTGCTGCGTCTGCGTGAAGAACTCGATGTCGCGGATGCCGCCTCGTCCGAGCTTGATGTCGTGGCCCTCGACGGCGATGGCGCTATGGCCCTTGAACTCATGCACCCGCCGCTTCATCGCGTGGATGTCGGCGATCGCCGCGAAGTCGAGATATTTACGCCAGACGAAGGGCGACAGGTGCCGCAGGAATTCCTCACCGGTCGCCACGTCTCCGGCGGCGATGCGTGCCTTGATCAAGGCCGCGCGTTCCCAGTTCTGACCGAAGCTCTCGTAATAGGTCAGGCCGGCGTCGGTCGGGAGCGCGATCTGCGTTGCGCCCGGGTCGGGGCGAAGTCTGAGATCGGTACGGAACACGTAGCCGTCGCCGGTATGCTCCTGGAGAAAGCGCACCAGCTCGCGGGTCAGGCGGACGAAGAACTGCGACGGTTCGATATCCGACGAAAGGCCTGCCCGCTCGGCGTCGTAGAACACGATGAAATCGATGTCGCTCGAATAGTTGAGCTCCATCGCTCCGAGCTTGCCCATGGCGATGACGAAATAGCCGGGTGCTGCCGTCCCCTCGCCGGCCGTCGGCTTGATCTGGCCGGCCTCGCGCGCCTTGCGGAACAGAAAGGCGGTCGACTGCTCGAGCGCCGCGTCTGCAGCGACGCTCATGGCGTGGAGCACGTCCTCGGTCGGCCATACGCTGCCAAGATCGGCGAGTCCGGCGAGCAGCGCGATCCGTCGCTTGAAGCGCCTCAGCTGCATCATCACCTCGCGCGCCGACCCGGCCGTGGCAACACCGGCGGCAAGCGAGTTGCAAGCATCGAGTAGATGCGCGTCAGGATCCTCGACCAGGCATTCGGCGACGAGCGTCGGGCTTCGCAGCGCGAGCGAGGCGAGATATGGCGAGGAGGAGAAGGCCGATCCGAGCAGCTGGCGCACTTTCGGTGCCTCGGTCAGCAGCCGCGCGGCAGGGGCAAGCTCGGGCTTGGCGCGGAGCGCCTCTTTCAGGCCGTCGAGCACGTGGGCCCCGCGCGCCGCGTCGTAGGCTTGGGGGATTTCGGCGATGCGCTCGAAGAACGCGCTCACGTGGGCCTTAACTCTGCTCCCGTGGGCGTCGGCGCGGCGGCACCATTGACATGAGCCTCGCCGGTGATCGGCAAGGCCAACACGACGCGAAGCCCAGGCTCGTTGTCCTCTAGCCTAAGGCTGCCACCATGCAACCTCGCCACCGCCGCGACAAGGCTCAAACCCAATCCGCTGCCGGGCTCAGACCGGCTTGCTTCGAGACGGACAAAGCGGCCAAGGACACGTTCGCGCTCCGATGCCGGCACGCCAGGCCCGCGGTCGGTCACAACGATCTCGGCGGTACCGTTCTTGGCCCGCGTGCCGACCGCCACTTCCGGCTCGAAGCCGTTGCCGCCGTCAGGCTCTGGCGCGCCGTATTTGATGGCGTTGTCTATGAGATTGGCGATGGCCTGGCCGAGCAGCTGGCGGTCGGCGCGAAGATAGACCGGGGGCGCGGCTTCGGCCTTGAGTGCGATACCCCGCTCCTCGGCGACCGGCTCGTACAGCTCGGCCACGTCGAGCAGGAGCGCCGACACATCGAGCTGCTCGCGGTTCTCGCCCCCCGCGCCCGCCTCGATCCGCGCGATCGACAGAAGCGCGTTGAAAGTTTTGATCAGCCCGTCGGCCTCGTCGATGGTCCGCTCAAGCGTCTCGCGATAGACAGGTTCGGCGAACGGCTCGCGGAGCGCAGCCTCCACGCGATTGCGTAGACGGTTGAGCGGCGTCTTGAGGTCGTGGGCGATATTGTCCGAGACCTCGCGCAGGCCGGCCATCAGCTGCTCGATGCGCGCCAGCATGAGGTTGAGGCTCCCCGACAGCCGGTCGAGCTCATCGCCCGATCCATTCACCGGCAGCCGCCCGGTAAGGTCGCCTTGCATGATGGTGCGCGTAGTCTCCGCCACGGCATCGATGCGCGCGAGCAATTTGCGGCTTACCCAATAGCCGCCGCCGATGCCGAACAGGGCCATGACGAACAGCCCCCACAGCATGGCCGAGCGGGTCATGCGGGCGAACTCGCGGCGGTCGTCGATGTCGCGGCCGACGATCACTCGGTAGCCGCCGGGCAGGCGGAATACATTGGCGAAGGCGAGCCGCCGCTCAACGCCGCCAGGCGCCGGGCGGTTATAGACGAATTCGACCGGGCCGATGTTATTCCACAGCTCCTGCGACACCGCGCTCAGATTGCCGGCGACCCGCCGCCCCTCGCTGTCGGCGACGAGATAAAGGCTGCTGCCCGGAGTTCTGGCTCCGCTCGGCGACGGTGCGCACCAGCTGCTCGAGCCCGCCAGCGCGATATTGCTCGGCAAGTCCGGTGAGCTCGGCCTCAATGGTCTGGTTCAGCTGCCGCGACAGCAGCACCGTCGTGTTCCAATAGAGATAGAAGATGGCGACGGCGGCGGCAGCACTGAAAAGCGCAAGATAGGTCAGCGACAAGCGAAACGTGGTGGTCCGGAATAGCTTAGTGAGCGCTGTCACGGATCGTGTAGCCAGCACCGCGGACGGTGTGGAGAAGTGGATTGCCGAAATTCTTGTCGATTTTGGAGCGAAGCCGCGAGATATGGACGTCGATGACATTCGTTTGCGGGTCGAAATGATAGTCCCAGACATTCTCGAGCAGCATGGTGCGGGTGACGACTTGGCCTGCATGCTTCATCAGATATTCGAGCAGCCGGAACTCACGGGGTTGCAACATAATGGCTTCGCCGGCACGCGTCACCTTGTGCGATAGCCGATCGAGCACCAGGTCGCCGACGGCGAGCCGGGTGCTCCCCTCCTCGGGAGAGGTGCGCCGGGCCAACGCCTCGATGCGGGCGAGCAGCTCGGTGAAGGCGTAGGGTTTGGTGAGATAGTCGTCGCCGCCGGCGCGCAGGCCCTTGACGCGGTCGTCGACCTCGCCGAGCGCGCTCAAGATCAACGCTGGCGTCCTGATTTCCTCGGTGCGTAGTGCCTGGATCACCGCCAGGCCGTCGCATTTCGGCAGCATGCGGTCGACGATCAGCACGTCGTAAGCGTTCGACCTGGCAAGATCGAGGCCGGTCTGGCCGTCGCCCGCATATTCGGCGACGTGGCCTGACTCCTTGAGCGCGCGCTTGAGGAAGGTCGCGGTCTCTTGATCGTCCTCGATCACCAGAACGCGCATGGATGGAGATCTCCTGGCGACGCTGCCATAAACGGAATGGCGCAGATAAAGGGGTGGGCGGCGCGATGGGGGGGAACCGCGCCGCCCTCCGGCTAGAAGGCTAGGCCTTCTTCAGGGAAAGCGCCACAAAGCGCGTCTGATCGCCGGACTTAACTTGCATCAGCACCTTGACGGTGTCCTTCTCGGTGGTGGGCTTGGCGCCCGCCATCGCCTTCTTGACGCCTTCGGCGACGTCGGAAGGATCGGAGACGCTCACGCCGGCCACCTGGAGGATGACGTCGCCGGGCTTCAGGCCCTTGTCGGCGGCATCGCTCGAAGGATCGACCTCGGTGATGACCACGCCCTCATCGCCGGCGCCGGGGAATTTGGCGGCCGGAGCGAGCGACAGGCCGAGGTCCTTCATCTGCTGGCCGGTGTCGGGCTTGTCTTCCTCGACGGAGGCAAGCTTCTTGCTGTTCGGGAACGTGCCGAGCTTCATGTCGACTTCACGCTTCTCGCCGTAGCGGATGATCGCGAGCTTGACCGGGGTGTTCGGGTGCAGCTCGGCGATCTTGCGCGCGAGATCGCGCGAGTTGTCGATCTTGTCGCCGTTCACCTCGACGATCACGTCGCCGGCCTTGAGGTCTTCCTTGGCGGCCGGGCCGTCCTCGGTCACCTTGGTGACCATGGCGCCCTTGGCCTCCTTCATGCCGATCGAGTTGGCGATGTCGTCGCTGACATTCTGGATTACGACGCCGAGCCAACCGCGATCGACCGTGCCGGTCGCCTTGAGCTGGGTCACGACCTCCTGCACCAGAGCGGCCGGCACGGCGAAGGCGATGCCGACATTGCCGCCTGAAGGCGAGAAGATCGCGGTGTTGACGCCGATCACCTTGCCGTCGAGGTCGAAGGAGGGGCCGCCGGAATTGCCGCGATTTACCGCAGCGTCGATCTGCAGATAGTCATACGGGCCCGAGCCGATATCGCGGTTATGCGCCGAGATGATGCCGGCCGTCACCGTGCCGCCAAGGCCGAACGGATTGCCAACCGCAAGAACCCAGTCGCCCACGCGCGGGTCCTTCTTCGAGAACTCGACGAACGGGAAGGTCTTGCCGTCGGCTTTGACCTTGATCAGGGCAACGTCGGTGCGCGGGTCGGTCCCGACCAGCGTCGCCGGATATTTGTCGCCGTCCTCCATCGTGACGGTGATGTCCTCGGCATCCTCGACCACGTGGTTGTTGGTCACGACGAAGCCGTCCGGCGAGATGAAGAAGCCGGAGCCTTGCGCCAGAGTCGGCGACGGCTTCTGCTGCTGCTGCGGCATGCCTTTGCGGAACTGCTTGAAGAAATCGTAGAGCGGGTTGTCCTCAGGCAGATCAGGCATGCCCGGGATCTGGTCGTTCTCGGCGACCTTGGCGTCGCCCTTGACGTTGATGCTGACCACCGCGGGGCTCACCTTGGCGACGAGGTCGGCAAAGGTCAGCGGCGCGCGCCCTTGGGGCATGTCGATGGTCGGCTGGGTGGCAGCGGTCTCGGCGGCGGCGAATGGCACCAAATTGCCGAGCGTCAGCCCTAACGCGCTCGTGGCGATCAGGGCGGCAGCCGCGAGGATCACAGGCTTGCGGGTCAGCTTCCGCGAGCTCTCGTTCGCAGCTTGGCTCTGGTCAGAGTTCATGAGTCACCTCTCTCCTGAGATGGGAATTTCCCGGTCGGTTAGTGCCTTGCTCATCAGGGCGAGGCATCTGTCAACAGATATAGAGGTTCGGCTATTACGCAGCCGTTTCGGGGGCATTAAATTTCGGTAAGGTTGTGGCGTCGAGCCGGCAGATTCCCGGGTCTTTTTCGCCGCGCTCGAACTCAGTTCCCGTCGAGCAGATTCTTGAGCCTCTGCTGCTCGTTAACGCTGAGCGGCGCGGGCTGTTCTGGCGCTGTTTTCCGCCGCCGATAGGCCAGCGCGATGAGTAGCAACGCCAAGAGAAACACCGCCGGCGTGGCAAACCAAAGCAGCAGCGTGCGCGGCTCGAAGCGCGGCTTCAGCAGGACGAACTCGCCATAGCGCGCGACGATGAAATCGACGACCTCCTGGTCGCTGTCGCCGGCCTTGATTCGCTCGCGCACCAGCAGGCGCAGATCCTTGGCGAGCGGCGCTTCCGAATTGTCGATCGACTGGTTCTGGCAGACGAGGCAGCGCAAGCCTTCGGAGATGACACGCGCGCGCGCCTCGAGCGCGGGATCGGCCAGCACATCGTCAGGCTGCATGGCCTTGGCCGGCCCCGCGAGCAGAATACAGACGGCGACGCTGAAGAGCAGTGTGGAGAGAACGCCGCGCGAGGCCATGGCTACTCTGCCACGGAGACGGCCGCCGCCTTCGCTTGCGCGCGCTTAGGCGCCCCGACCCGCAAGCGGCGGTCCGACAGCGACACCGCGCCGCCGAAGAACATCACCAGCGCGCCGAGCCAGATGAGCCTGACCAGCGGGTTGAAATAGAGCCGCACGCTGTAGGCGCCGTTCTTCAGCGGATCGCCGAGTACCGCGTAGAGATCTCCGCGCCAGCTCGCGTGAATGCCGGCTTCGGTGGTAGTGCTCCGCTCCACCGAGAACGCGCGCTTGGACGGCGTAAGCTCGGTCACCGCCGCGCCATTACGCGACACTGCGAACAGCCCGGCACGCTCGCTGTAGTTCGGCCCCTGGCGCTCCTCGACACCTTTGAAGGCGAGCGTGTAGCCGGCAATGTCGGCGGTCTCGTCGGGCTTCATCGCCAGGATCGCCTCGGACCGCCAGGCGGTGGTCGAGACGATGCCGATCACCGCGAGCCCGACGCCTGCATGCGCCAGCATCGTGCCGAAGGCCGAGCGCGGCAGATTGCGCAGCCTGCGCCGGATCTCTGACGAGCCAGCCTCGAACAGCTTCACCCGATAGGCAAGATCGGTGAGCGCGCCGGCGATCAGCCAGATGCCGAGCCCGATGCCGAGCGGCGCGAGCCAGGGCCCCTTCTGCTTGAAGGCCAACACGAAAATGATCGCCGCAAGCGCCGCGCACGCCGCCGCCATCAGCCGCTGCGCGGCGGCGAGGAGATCGCCTCGCTTCCACGCGAGCAGCGGCCCGAACGGCACGGCGATCAGGAGCGGCACGATGAGCGGCGCGAAGGTGAGATTGAAGAACGGCGCTCCGACCGAGATCTTGTCGCCGGTCAGGGCATCGAGCGCCAGCGGGTAGAGCGTGCCGACGAACACGGCGGCGCAAGCGGTGGTGAGCAGGAGATTGTTGAGGACAAGCGCCCCCTCGCGGCTGATCGGCGCGAATAGCCCGCCTTGCGAGAGGAGCGGCGCGCGCCAGGCGAACAGCGTGAGCGCGCCACCGATGAACACGCCCATGATGGCGAGAATGAAGATGCCGCGCGCCGGATCGACGGCGAACGCGTGCACCGAGGTCAAGACGCCCGAGCGGACCAGGAACGTGCCCATCAGCGACAGCGAGAAAGTGATGATGGCGAGCAGCACGGTCCATACCTTCAGCGCGTCGCGCTTCTCCATAATCAGCGCCGAGTGGAGCAGCGCCGTGCCGGAGAGCCACGGCATGAAGGAGGCATTCTCGACCGGGTCCCAGAACCAGAACCCGCCCCAGCCGAGCTCGTAATAGGCCCACCAAGAACCCATGGCGATGCCGAGCGTGAGGCACATCCACGCGGCGAGCGTCCACGGCCTGACCCATCTGGCCCAGGCGGCGTCGATGCGACCGTCGATCAGGGCAGCGACGGCGAAGGAGAACGCCATCGAGAAGCCGACATAGCCGGTGTAGAGGAACGGGGGATGGAAGGCGAGCGCGGGGTCTTGCAGGACCGGGTTCAGCCCCTGCCCGTCGAACGGCGCCGGATCGAGCCTGATGAACGGGTTAGACGTGGTGACGATGAACAGCAGGAAGGCCGCGCCGATCGAGCCTTGCACCGCGAGCACGTTCGCTTTCAGCTCGCGCGGCAGGTTGTTGCCGAAGGTGGCGACCGCCGCGCCGAACAGCGACAGGATCAGCACCCACAGCACCATCGAGCCTTCGTGGTTCCCCCATACGCCCGAGATCTTGTAGAGCAGCGGCTTCGCCGAGTGCGAGTTGCGCCACACGCTCTCGACCGAGAAGTCGGAAGTGACGTAAGCCGTCGTCAGCGCGATGAAGGCAATGGCGACCAGCAGGAATTCGGCCTGCGCCGCCGGCGCGGCCACGTTCATCAATTGCGGATCGCGCAGCCGCGTGCCGATCAGCGGCAGCACCGTCTGCACGATGGCGACGGCGAGCGCGAGAATCAGCGCATAGTGACCGATCTCGGCGATCATCTCGCGCACCTCATTCTCAGTTCACCTTGCCCTCGGCGTCCGGTGTTCCGGCCTCTTGCGCATCGCCCCGCCACACGCTCTCTTGCTTCAGTTTTGCCGCGACCTCGGGCGGCATGTATTTCTCGTCATGCTTGGCGAGCACATTATCGGCCTGGAAGGTGCCGTCGGCGCCGAGCACGCCTTCTGCCACGACGCCCTGTCCCTCGCGGAACAAATCCGGCAGCACGCCGGTAAAGGTGACCGGCAGCGTGCTCGCCTTGTCGGTAACGACGAAGCGGATGGTCGTGCCCTCGCCGCGCACGACGCTTCCCGCCTCGACCAGTCCGCCGAGCCTGAAGCGCTGCCCCGGCGCGATGCCCATCTTCGCCACCTCGCTCGGGCTATAGAAGAACACGATCGAATCCCGCATGGCGTAGAGCGCAAGCCCGACGGCCACGCCGAGCACCAACAGGCAGGTGCCGATCAGAACGCCTCTTCGCTGCTTCCGCGTCATGACTTCAATCCAAGCTCAGCCGCCAGTTGATCGAGCTGCTGCAACGCCTGCGTGTTGCCGGTGAACTTCGTCTTGGCGCGGGCAAGTGCCTTCTCAGCGTCATCCTTCCGCTCGAGCACGCTATAGGCTTTGACGAGCTTGAGCCAGCCGGCGAGGTCGCTGCCGTCCTGGTCGAGACGTGCGGCAAGCCGCTGCACCATCTGCGCGATCATCGCCTGGCGGTCGGCCGGGTTCATATTTTGCGCCGCGGCGACATCGCCGGCGCTCGGGCCTCTTGCCACGGGCAGGTCGGGGACGCCTCCGCCGGGAGCCTCCGCACCTGGGACCGGCTTGCTGGCGAGATGAGCTTCATCGCTCGCGATCCTCTGCTCGACCATCTGCCGCCAGGGCGCATCCCCCTGGCGATTAGCCAGGATCGCGCGCCAGTCCTCGATCGCCGCGGCGAACTGCCCGTCCTGCTCCTTGGCAATGGCGATCAGGATGCGCGGCTCGGTGAGGCTTTGATCGAGAGCCACGGCGCGCTCGAGCGCGGTTCGTGCCTCGTCGCTCACCACGCCATTATTGGCGAGCACGAGCGCCTGACCCTGCCCCGACAGGCGCTTGGCGGAAGGGCCACGGAGCCTGATCGCCTGGCCGTAGGCGTCGGCCGCATCTTGATAGCGCTGCCAGCCCATATAGACCGGCGCCACCACATCCCACCCCTCGCCCTCCTCGGGATGCTCGCGGAGCCGCGCCTCGACGCGGGCGACGAGCGCTTCGAGATTCTGGGCGTTGGAGGGGTCTTGGAGGCGAAGCGCGAGCGGCTGGTCGGGCAGCCGCGGCGAGCCGTAGACGAGATAGAGCCCCAGCGCGAGCAATGGCAGCACGGTGGCGACGGCGATCATCGCCGCGCGCGCATGTCCGCTGCCGCTCGCATCTTCGGAATGGGTAAGCTCGGTGCGGTCGGCTTGCAGCAGGCGCCGCGCGATCTCGAGCCGCGCCGCCTCGGCCTCAGCCTCGCCGATCAGCCCGCGCGCGCGGTCGGCATCGATCTCGCCGAGCTGGTCGCGATAGACCGCGGCGTCGAACGCCTCGCGTGCATGCTCGCTCGTCCGCACGCCGACCAGCGGCCGCAGCAGGACAAGGAGCACGATCGCCGTGAGCGCGCCTAGGATGATCCAAAGCAGCACGGGGAGCTGACGCCTCCGCAAAAACTTGAGCCTGGCCGGCAAGCCGGCCTAGCTAGCCATAGGCGAAAGGCGTGAAGGGGGGCAAGGTCCGCGCCCGCGCCCCAAGATTAATTCCAGGCAACCCGAAGGGTTTGCCGCCGATACCGGCCGTCAGCCCACCGTCCGCCACGAACCGTCGGGCTGGCGGCAGGCCGTGCCGCGCGCCGTCTGCGGCTGGCCACTGATATAGATCGTGTGGGTATAGGGCCGGCAATTCAGCCCGTTCTGGACATAAGGCTTGCCGGGAACGATCTGGCCGCGATGCTGGCTCTCAGGGTTGTCCCAGGGTGTCGGCGCGCCGCTCCGCCCATATTCGAGGGCCTGGAGCTGGGCCGCTTCGGCCAGCTGGCGGTCTCGTTCATCCATGTCGCGGCCGATCACGTTGCCAAGCAAGCCGCCGGCCACGGCGCCGATCGCGGCCCCGCCTACGCGGTTGCTCGGACCGCCAATGGCCGCCCCCGCGACCGCGCCGGCGGTCGCGCCGACGATGGTTCCGGTTCCCTGCTTATTGCCAGGGCCGCACGCCGCCATCAGCGACGGCAGCAAGATGATGATCGCAAACTGAGTGACTCGTCTCATCGGCTTCCCCCTTCGGCCGTCCCCCAACATTCGGCCCCCGGCAAGAGACAGAGTGAGTTTAATCGTCGCAAGGCCTCCTTGAAAGATAACAATTCTGGCTAAATTACGTTGCCATCGCGGGAAAAAAACGGGAAATCAGGCGGCCGGCAGCTCGAGCCGCGCGCGCAATCCGCCTTCCGGGGACGGCTCGAGCTCGAAGCGCCCTTTATAGAGATGAGCAAGGTCGGCCACGATCGAAAGGCCGAGCCCGGAGCCAGGCTTGCTCTCGTCGAGCCGCTGTCCCCGCTTCACCACCTTCTTGCGCTGCTCTTCGGTCAAGCCCGGGCCGTCGTCGTCGATAATGACGACGAAGCGCTTCTTGCCCTCGGCCAGCAGCGCGCTCGCTTTCACCTCCGAGCTCGCCCATTTGCAGGCATTGTCGAGCAGGTTGCCGACCATCTCCTCGAAATCCTGCTTCTCGCCCTGGAACTTGAGGCCCTCGCTCGCGCTCACTTCGAGGTCGAGCATGCGCTCGCTATAGATGCGGTCGAGCGCGCGCTTCAGTCCCTGGAGCACATCGTCGACATTGGCGGTGTCGCCGATCACGCTCGATCGCGCGGCGACCCGGGCGCGGTCGAGATGGTGGGTGATCTGGGTGCGCATCACTTCGGCCTGCTCGGCCACCTTCGACGCGAGCGCGCCTTCATGCGCGCGCGCTTCGTTGCTGATCACGCTGAGCGGCGTCTTGAGCGCGTGCGCGAGATTGCCGACATGGGTGCGCGCCCGGTCGACGATCTCGCGATTGGACTGGATCAGCTTGTTCAGCTCCTGCTGGAGCGGCCTGATCTCGTACGGCAGCTCGCCTTCGAGCTTCTCGGCGTTGCCCGAGCGAATCTCGGCGAGATTCTGGCGGATGCCGCTGAGCGGCTTCAGCCCGAAGCGAACCTGGAAATAGGTCGCAGCCAGGAGCCCGAGCCCGAGCACGCCGAGCGCAGCGATGAGGAGATGGGTAAACTCGGAAAGGTCGCGGTCGATCTCGGACCCGTCCCCCGCCACCACATAGGAATAGGGCGTGGAGTTCGGACCTGCCGGCCTGATCTCGCGCTCGACGACGCGCAAACGCTGGCCCTCGGGACCCTCCCCATAGGCGCGGCGGGTGAGGCTTTTGTCGGGGGGGATGGCGGACTGGCTCGGCAGCTTGAGCTGCTGATCGAGGAGGGAGTCGGAGACGTAGAGAGGACGGTCCGACCCGTCGAGCGCCTTGACCTGCCAGTACCAGCCGGAGAAGGGGATGGTGAACACCGGCTCGCCGAGCGCGGCCGGCTCTTGCGGCTGCCGCGCGCCACCCATCGTGCTCGATGCGACCAGGCTCGTCATGTAGACGTTGAGGCGGGCGTCGAAATTCCGCTCGAGCGCGGTCCGGTAGATCGAGACGAGCAGGATGGCGGTGATGGGGAGAACCACCAACGTCCACACCGCGGCGCAGGCGAACAGCCTGAGCGCGAGGGAATTAAACCTCATTGCCCGCGTCCGAGAGGCGGTAGCCGAGCCCGCGGACAGTCGTGATGAGATCAATGGGAAGCTTCTTGCGCAGGCGGCCGATGAACACCTCGACCGTATTCGAGTCGCGGTCGAAATCCTGCTCGTAGAGATGCTCGACCAGCTCGGTGCGCGACACCACGCGATCGCGATGCAGCATCAGATAAGCGAGCACGCGGTATTCGTGTGAGGTTAGCTTCACCGTTTGGCCGTCGACGGTGACGCGCGAGGTTTTGGTATCGAGCCGGAGCGGACCGCACTCCATCTCGTTGCTGGCATGGCCTGCGGCGCGCCGGAGCAGGGCGCGAATGCGCGCCAACACCTCCTCCATATGGAACGGCTTAGCGACATAATCGTCGGCGCCGGCGTCCATGCCGGCGACCTTGTCGCTCCACCGCTCGCGTGCGGTGAGGATCAGCACCGGCATCTTGCGTGCGTCGCGCCGCCATTGCTCGAGCACGCTCAAGCCGTCCTTCTTGGGGAGCCCCAGATCGAGCACGACCGCATCATAAGGCTCGGTGTCGCCGAGAAAATGCCCCTCCTCGCCATCAAAGGCGTTGTCGACGGCATAGCCCGCGTCGCTCAGCGCGGCGACGAGCTGTCGGTTGAGGTCTGGATCGTCCTCGACGACGAGAAGCCGCAAAGCTTTGTCTCCCGAGAGCATGATCCGGACAGGTCTTCCGATATGATCACGCGTAAACGAAAAGCGCCTTGATCCGTCTAAGGCTGCCCGGTAGCAGCGTCAACGGTGAGGTTGGTCACCTCGCCGGTCGGCCCGAGCACGACGAGCTTATAGACGTAGCCGCTGCCCCGCTTGCACAGCGCCTGGTTGACCACTTTCCCGCCGGTGCGCTTCTGCACCATCTGGTAGATGGCACTGGCGGGCTGTAACGAGTTCTGGGCAATGATGGAGGCAGCATTGCCCCAATCGACGCAGCCCGGCTCGCCGGCCATGCTCGATGTCGTAAGCACGAACGCTGCGGCGGCCGCCATCATGATTGGCCGGAGCAAAAGCCACATGGTCAAAGTCCTATTATCCGTTTGGCCGGGCACCGTAGATACGCGCGCATGAACGGTGGATGAACGCTGGGACATGGCCGGCTGTCGCCGAAAATCATGTTCCAGCGCAAGGGCTCAGGGTTTATTTGCTCGGCGGCGGCCTGGGGCGCGTTCAATCTGGCCACGGCGTGGGAGACGTTGCGAAGAGGTCAATCAACTCTCGGCCATATACGGCATCGCATCAGCTCGGGCCCATACAGCTCGTGCCAGATGCCCCTGATCAAGCCGAGGCAGTCCGAGCCGACGCCCGAGGCGCCGGTGAAGCTTCACCGCATCGATAACGACCAGCTCTACCATTGTTATCTCGGCGATCCGATCGAGGTTCTGTCGCTGCGCGACGGCGGCACCAGTGAGCTCGTGGTGGGTCCGCATATTCCCGGCGGCGAGCTGGTTCAGCTCTTGATCCCTGGCGGCACGTTTCACACGGCGCGTGTCACCGGCAAGAAGCGTTGGTTCCTGGGCGCCAGTACCGAATGGCCTGGCGTGGTCCTCCGCGACCGCGACGTCGAGATGGGCAATATCGAGAAGCTTGCGGTCGAATATCCCGAAGCCGCCGCCGACTTGCGCACCTTCCCCCTGCCGGCGAAGCCGAAGGGCTAACGGGCGCGCAAGCCGGCCACCGTGGTGAAGCTCCCTGCCCCGTCCGAATCGACCTTGAGCAGCAGGTCCTTGCCCTCCTGCGCCGTCATGCCTGGTCCCCATGTTGTAATGCGCAATCAAAAAGAGCGAACGAAGCCGCCCTTCGTCATGTCTCCATAGAGTCATCGCCCGGCTTGACCGGGCGATCCAATCGTCGTCATGAGCCAGCCCGGCTCTCGACGAGCTTCCTGAGCCGTACGCGATCCTGGGTCGAGACGCCGAGCAGCTCGGAGGCGCGCCAGACCAGATTCGACTCGAACTCGTGCAACACGCCGTCGGCCAACACGATCTCCCACAGCATCTCGACCATGCGCTGGCGCCCATCCTGGTCGAGCTCGCGGCACATGATGCTGGTAAAGCTATAGAGATCGACCGAATCCTGCTCCCAGGCTGTGGCCTCTTTCAAGGTTTTGCGCAGCTCCTCGTCGTCGATGGCGAAGCGCGACTGCAGCATTGCTTTGAGCTTCTTCGTCTCCCCGGGATCGACATGGCCATCGATCAGCGAGGCGTGTACCAGCAGCGCCGCAGCCGCGAGCCGCAGCTCCTCCTCGCGAAGGTTGGCTGCGCGCTCATCGTCGCCGAGCACGCGATCGACGAGTGCCTTGATCTTGGTCCAAACGGTCATAGGAGAGCCCTTCCTCTCGACCTCCGTCGTGAGGAAGCATCCTATAGCGCGCTAAGCGATGAAATGCGAGCTAGAGCATGATCCGAAAGAGCGGGAACGGTTTTCCGAAATCATCATGCAAAAGAAAAAAGCTTGGAACGAAATCGAGTCGCTTTATGCCGCTACCGCGTGCTCAGGCTCCGTCACCGCGCGATAGCGCACGATGCCGTGGAACGTGTCACCCTCGGGATCGAGCCTCGCCTCCGAGAACTCGTGACAGAGATTGATCATGTAATGATCGGTGAGCAACAACGGCTTGTCGTGCAACACGGACCTGATCGCCTCGATTATCTCATGCACCTGCTTCTTGCCGCCGCTGCGAGACCAGACATGCAGCGTGAGGCTGTGCTCCGCGCCGTCCTCGGTGCCGGTGCTCCAATCGCGAATCACGCTCTGACCGAGGGTGATGAACGGGAAGGGAGCGCCCTGCGGCGCATCGTCATAGATCCGCGCGCCGCCAAGCAGCGTCGTCAGAGCGGAAGAGCCGGCGAGTGCCCGATAGACACTGCGCTGAAGAGCCCAACTCGCAACCTCTGCCATTGCTGGATCTCCAATTAAGCAACCGTTAACCGGCTATATGGGGTGCGACACCACGCCCTGCCAACCCCCCAACCCAATCACCGGTTCTCGATCAGACCGAGGCAACCGGCCGCTTGAAAGCCTCGACAGCCAGTTTTCGAAGATTGTCCTTAAGGGCCGGTAAACGCGCGCGGAAAGTCGACCAAAGCCAAGGGTTAGCGGGCCTTTTCAGGCACCTGACGCCATTAAGAATCGCTTCGTAATTTCGCGTTTACCCTGCATGACTTGGTGGATCGGTGATTCGACCCGATCAGCCTCGAGGAGCCAGGGGACCCGTCTCAATGTCGGTAATCGAATTCAAACCTCAGACGCGGCGCGAGCCGGAGCCGAGGCCCGAGAGCGAATACTGGCAGTGCCGCTGCGGCAGCTTCGCCTTCTTCCTCGCCTCAGACGGCTCGGTCCACTGCTCGGACTGCGAGCAAGAGGCGGCCTCCATGCGCGGCTTCTGGCGTATCCCGGAAAGAATCGACGAGCCTGAGACCTCTGCCGAACTCGCCAACGTCGTGTTCATCTTCGACGGCAATCGCGACCAGGGCTGGTAGCGCCATCATACAAACGAATTGTCATGCCCGGCCTCGTGTCGGGCATTCAGGCTTTCTGCCGGCAAGGGAAGCCGTGGATGGCCTGGTCAAGCTGCGACGATCTTGACGCCGTTCTGCCTCAGACGAATGGCCTTGCACAAGCAAGTCGCGACAAGCCCTTGCTCGATCGCTTGCGAGCGCCACTACGCTTCTCGCCGATTGCCTTTCCCCCACGCGTCGCCCGACCTGGCGCAAGACTGAAACCGTCCCACGCGGAGTTTGTTTCGCGCGGCGATGCCGGCTTCAGCAAGCGCTCGCAGGCAAGCGGTAACCTCGTTCGCGAAGCGGCATCGCAGCGACAGCGCGCGCTGCGAATGTCCTCGCTTAATGAGACGAAAGAGCGCAGTGTCGCTCAGTGCGTGGGTGACCCTCCCGTGAGTATGGCCGTCGCTTCGACGGCGTTCCCAGTGCAGCGGAACCCACGCACGCCTACTCGGACATCGGGAGCTTGAGACGCCGAGCGTCAATTGCTCCTCGGCGCATCGGCCTTCGGCGTCTCGGCGGCGGCAGCCTTCTTCGCGCCGCACGGAACGGCGCTCGCGAAGCATTTGCTGTAGAGGCCCTGCTTCACGCAGGTGAGGCCAAGATCCTTGGCGGTGTCCCAGGCCGCGTCGCTGTAAAAGCCTTGCGCTTTCTTCAGCCACGCTTCCTTCGCCGTCTGCTCGGAATGGTCGCGCGAGCTGTCGAAGCCGGGCCCTGTCCCGGTCACAGGTTTCTCGGCGCAGGCAAATCCCGCCAGGCGCTCGGGCTCCGCTGCGGGTTCGGGCGCAGCCTGCGGCGTGGTCTCCGTCGCCGGAGCGGGATCGGCGGCGCGTGCCGGCAACGGCGCGATGCCGATGGCCAGCACGAGGACTGAGAAAGCGAATCGGACCAGCCAGGCACGCTTAGGCATTACAACTCCTCCCATCCCGTCCTGGGGCGCCGTGGCCTCCGTTCATGGGACAATAGCGTGCAAGCGCTTGCTGTGCGAGGCTGCGCGGCGACGCGGGTGTCGCGGCAGGGATGCGCCTGCGAGGGTCCACGGCATCGATGGTCGGGCTTGATAGCTTGCGGAGGGAAACGCTCTCGCCTCGCCAGGTCAAACCAGCACCATGGCGAAGCGAGGGCTCAAGCGCCTCTTCATCTTTCCGCCCTAACTATCCCGCCAATGACCCTGCGGCTTGAGAGGGTCTTGCCAGCCAGGCCAATTCTCGGGCGCTATGGCCCGTTTTGGCGGTCGCGAGCCGAGATATTGGCGGGAAACGGGCCTGAGGGCGATGTCTAAGGTGACAACGGCGGTGCTCGCGTCATGCCTGCTCGGGGCATCGCTCCCGGCTTGCAGCCTGAACGACCCGAGCGCCAAGGACTTCACCCAGATGAACCAGCGCCCGGAAAAGGCGAAGGAAACGGGCAACACGATCGACGCCGCCGAGACGGCCTGCAAGGCTGAGACCCAGACGAAGGGCATCGCCTCGATCACCGCCATCTTTTCCCGGATGCGCAAGGGCTCTGCCGATGAGGACTACATCGCCTGCATGAAGGCCCGCGGCTTCGAGGTGAAGCAATAGGCGCCCCTGCGGTATCCCGACCTGGCGGACTTGAGGACGCTTGCAAATTCTCTACAAAAGGCCTCAATCGCAGTGTACTTTCCGAGCCGTTATCCCCGTCCAGGCGGTCGATTGGGTGAGGCCAGCCCGCCGGGCGGTTGCGCGCGCGAGAGGTTCGGGCAAAGTGCGGGACATTTTCCAAGGGACTCGCGGAGCCAAGCTGATCGATTGGCTCAAGATCGATTCCTGGATCGATTCGGGGCTGTATAATTCCTGGACGCGGTTCCGCGACTGGTGGAGCGCGTACTCCTCGTTTTTCGGCAAATTCGAGGTCAAGGGCTTCGTCCGCGCCCTCGACGAGCTCGCCTGCGAAACGCTGACGCTCAGCGTCGGCGGACTGCTCGTGGTCACCACCTTCGCGCTACCGGCCTTCGAGATCGCGCAAGGCAAGATCAACCTCGCCGACGAGTATAGCGTCACCTTCCTCGATCGCTACGGCAACGAAATCGGCAAGCGCGGGCTGCTGCGCGACGATTCGGTGCCGCTCGAAGAAATTCCCGACTACATGATCAAGGCCACCCTCGCCACCGAGGATCGGCGCTTCTTCGAGCATTTCGGCGTCGACGTGATGGGCACATTCCGCGCTGTCGCTGCCAACGCGCAGCACGACACGGTCGTACAGGGCGGTAGTTCGCTAACTCAGCAGCTCGCCAAGAACATGTTCCTCTCGCCCGAGCGGTCGCTCACCCGCAAGATCAAGGAAGCGTTCATCGCCGTCTATCTCGAGAACCACTACACCAAGCCCGAGATCCTCAAGCTCTATTTCGACCGCGCCTATCTCGGCGGCGGCTCTTACGGCGTCGAGGCGGCGGCGCAATATTATTTCGGCAAGTCGATCCGCGAGGTGAACCTCGCCGAGGCCGCCATGCTCGCCGGCATGTTCAAGGCGCCGACGCGCTACGCCCCGCACGTCAACCTCGCCGCCTCCCGCGCGCGCTCCAACGAGGTGCTGAGCAACATGGTCGAGGCCGGCTACATGAGCGAGGGCCAAGTCTATGGCGCTCGCATGAACCCGGCAAAAATCGTCGAGCGCACCGACACCAACACTCCCGATTACTTCCTCGACTGGGCTTTCGAGGAGGTGCAGAGGCTGATGCAAGGCCAGGAGGATCACATCCTCGTCGCCCGCACCTCCGTTGATACCGGACTCCAGAGGATGGCCGAGGACGCGCTAGAGACCACGATCGCAACTTCAGGCCACGCGCGTCACTTCGAGCAGGGTGCGATGGTGGTGATGGAGACCGACGGCGCGGTGCGCGCGCTGGTCGGCGGCAAGGACTACGGCGAGAGCCAGTTCAACCGCGCCACCCACGCCTACCGCCAGCCCGGTTCCTCGTTCAAGCCTTACGTCTATCTCACCGCGTTCGAAACGGGAAAATACACGCCGAACACCGTCGTGAGCGGCGGCGGTGCCGCTTGCGGCCACTGGGCGCCTAAGAACTTCGCCGCCGGCGAGAGCAACACCATGGCCCTGCACGATGCGCTTGCGCATTCGATTAACACCATCGCGGTCAAGGTTTCGCTCGACGTAGGCCGCGAGAAGGTGCTCGAGACCATGAAGAAGCTTGGCATCATGCGGCTGAAGAAGACCTGCTCGCTCGCGCTCGGCGACCAGGGCCTCACGCCGCTCGAGCATACCGAAAATTATGCGGTGTTCGCTTCCGGAGGTCTCGATGTCCACGCCTACGCAATCGAGGAGATCAAGGGTCTCGCGAGCGGCGAGGTGCTTTACAATCACGACCGCGATGCACCGCCGCGTAAACAGATCTTCCAGCGCAAATCGATCGAGATGCTGAACACGATGATGCAGCAGGTGGTGCAGGCCGGCACCGCGCGCGCGGCGATCCTCGACTTCACCTATGCCATTGGCAAGACGGGCACAAGCTCCAACTTCCGCGACGCTTGGTTCATGGGCATGACCGGGCAATATGTCGCCGGCGTGTGGCTCGGCAACGACGACTTCACACCGATGGCGCGGGTGACCGGCGGCAGCTTCCCGGCTCAGACCTGGCATAACTTCATAGTGGCGGCGCACGATACCGACAACATCGCCAAGCTCCCGGGCATCGCCGTTCACCCGGTTCAGGTCGCCGAGCAGGCGCGGCTCGCCGCTGCCGCCGCACAGAATGCCGCTGCCAATCCGGAGTCCCCGCCCGCCCCGGTCGTCGAGAACGTCAAGGACATGTCAATCGCGACGAAGCAGATTCTGGACAAGATCAGCGCGCTGCTCAAGGACGCCCGCCGCCTCTCGCCAAGCGACCAGAAGCCTGACCACGCCGAGGCGGCGCCGGGCGCCTCGCCGAAGCCAAATCTCGCCCAAGCGGCGAATGCCGACGGCGCGGGGGAGCCCGCGACCACGGCAGCCGAGAATCAGGCGGCGTCGCAAGGCTCGCTCTCCACCGTCAGCGACAGCGGTGCGCCGGCCCCGCATTAGGCGGCGCGCGCCAGTCGTTTAGCGAAAGACGAAGCCGCTTGACCAGCGTCCTGCCAGATCAGCCATTTGGGCTCAATGCCTCCTCCCGTTCCAATCCGTGGATCGAGGAGGGCAGCCATTCGATGCGCTCGCTCGCCTATTTCATCGGCACGTTCGCGGTCGCCCTCCTGCTCGGCATCGGCTCGGCCTGGTACATGATCGAACAGGGCTCGCCACTGACGACGACCAAGGTCGGCCCATGGGCGAGCTGGAATGCCTTGGGCAATCCGACCGCAGATCCCTACACCAAGGCGCATCTCGCCCGAAGCGGCAGGCTGCCGCTCAGCTCGACCGTCGCCAGGTATTTCGTCGCGCGCACTGACGGCTCCGGCCACGGGCTCACCTCGGGCTGTGAGTATCTCGTCACCGGCTCGCCGATCAATGCGCGGTGGTGGTCGATCGCACTCTATGACGACACCGGGAGCCTGATCGAGAATGCGTCGAACCGCTACTCCTTCAACAACGAGGAGGCGCTCCGCCATTCCGATGGCACGTTCCGCATTCGCGTGGCGCGCACCGCGCGACCCGAGAACTGGCTTCCGAGCGGCGACGACACCGACCGCAATCTGATGCTGATGCTGCGCATCTATGCGCCGCGCGACACCGACTCGCTCGGCGTCGGCCTCATCCCCGCCGACCGCCTGCCCAAGATCGAGCGCGTCGTATGCGAGTAAGGATCCCCGGACTCTATATCGTGCTCGGAATCGTTCTCGCCGGGCTGATCCATATCGTTGCCGTGCTCATGCTGCCGATGCTCGCGCCGCGGAACGCGCAGGCGAGGCTCGCCGAGCTTGGCCCCGTCAACACCATGATCGAGCTGCCGGCGGCCGCGCCTGGCAAGCAGGCCATGCCGATGATGGCGCCCGACGTCCGCTATGCCTTCTGCCGCTTCGATCTCAGCAACGGTCCGGTGCGGCTCAGCGCCACCATCGCCGACGATCTTTGGTTGATCGGCCTTTACACGGCGGAGGGCGACAATTTCTATGCGGTGGCCGGCGCCGATTTGAAGAAGGCCAACATCGAGCTCGTCATCGCCTCAGCCGATCAGACGGTCGAAGAAGCGGGCGTCGATTCGCCCGAGAGCACCGACGAAGTCCTGGTCGTGAACTCGCCGGTCAATGAGGGTATTGCGCTGATCCGCGCGCCGCTCAAAGGACCGAGCCGGGCCGCGCGTGCGCAGGACGCACTCAAGGCAACCTCGTGTGGTCCCTATTCGAAATCAGGCTAGCGCGCCTGAAGGCGCTCATTCGCGCCGCGGTAGCGCTGAACACGTCCAAGCGGGCGACCGTCCGCCCCGTCAGCCCTCGGAAGAAGCCAAAGAGCGCTTAAACACTATCCCGAGGGAGAGATCCGCCCGGCTATTTCTTGCGGCCGCGCTGGGCGCGCCGGCGCGACGGGGCGCCCGTCGGGGCGTCGCTGGTCCTGCGGTCGATGCGCACGCCTGGGAAAATGATGATCTGGCCGAGCGAACCGTCCACGGGTTTGGCGATCCGGGCTGCGGCGTCCTCGCCATGGCGGAATTCCAGGATGGTCCCCAATCTCGCTCTCCACGGCTGCTCGCGCGATCATCGCGCATTCGAACGAGAGGTCTTGCATCTGTTTCCTCTCGGCTGACCTGATTAAGACGCAGCTAAGGTTAACGAACCTCTAATCGCGAGCTTGCGCGAGAACTTTGTATCAATCCTCGAGCGCCTCATCTCCGAGCAAGTGGCGGCCGGCTTTGTCTTCGATGCCAATTATCCACAGATCCGCATCGAATTCTCGCTGGCGCGTGAGATAGGAGTTCGACATCTTGCTGCCGCACCCATTTCGGGTGGAAGCAGCGCACCCAGCGCCGCTCGATCTCGCCGCCCTCGAAACCCGCCGGTGCCGGGCCGAATAAGCAGACCGTTCCGTCGAGACGGTCGACGCAAATGAAGATCGCGCCCGCCGCCTCGTCCCCTCGCCGCACTACGACCGCGGGCACGCTCTCGGCCTGGCAGCGGCGGAGATACGCCCTGACCCAGAGCTCGCTCTTGATGCGCATCTGAGTTGTTTAGGGCTTCGCTGCTGTCTTGGCCAACTCGCGCCCTATGACGCGCTTCAGCGCGCGCATCAGCTCGGGCGAGATGCGCCCGGTCTCGCGAATCTTGCGGTCGTGCTGGAACGCGGTGATCGCGTGCGTGGTTGCCGCGCCCATGGCGCCGTCGACCGGACCCGGAGCGTAGCCGAGATCGGCGAGGATCTGTTGCACCGCCTTCACCGAAGGATCGGCGGCCTCGGCCCTGCTGTCAGCCTCGGCCTTCGCCGGAGCTCGAGCCGGAGCGTCGTCATGGGGGGTGACCGAGCCGGTAGCGCCGGACCGCTTCACGCTGTCGCCGAGGAGAATGTGATGCAGGAGCTCATCACTCGCTTCGCCGGTTGGCGGCAGGCCTTCGCTGCTTTCATAGGCGGAGATCGCCGCGCGCGTCTTGTCATTCAGTTTGCCGTCGGCGGCGCCGACGTCAAATCCCCGCGCCGAGAGCTCGCGCTGCACCGCCTTGACGAGAAGCTCTGACGCGCCCTCCTCGGCCGCCTGCTCTGGCGGAGGCGGCGTCGGCAGATCGGTGCTGACCGGAGGGAGCTTCTTGACCTCGACCGGAGCGGTCCGCGCGTTTGTGCTGGCGATCACCCGCGCGGGAGGTGCCGCCGCGGAGATGGCAGCCGGGCCATGCTGGTCCTGCAGATAGAGCGCATTGTAGATGATGGTCCCGGTCAAGCCGAGAAAGGCCAGAAACACGAGACGCGAAAGCACGACGCCCATCGATCACGGTGAGTTCGAGGTTTCCCAAGGGCCGGCGGGCGAACGTTGCCCCCGTTAACGGTCATCTTGGGGTCCGAAGCTAAAGAGAAGCTAAACGCGAGGCCAGCCCTGCGCGAGAAGCGGCTCTGGAGCCTTCACGCGGCCGAAACCTCGGGCATCGGCATGGACGCCTCGACCGATTCGCTGGCGCCTTCCAGCGGAAGGGCGATGTAAGCCGTGGTGCCGCTGCCGAGCTTGCTGGTCAGCTCGAGCCTACCGCCATGGAGCTTGGCCAGCCCCTTCACCACCGACAGTCCAAGCCCGGCGCCGTCATAGCTACGGTCGTAGGAATTGTTCGCCTGCACGAATGGATTGCCGAGCTTCGGCAGGTCAGCCTCGGCGATACCGATGCCGTTATCGGAGACAGTAAGTTCGACATTATCGCCGGCCACTCTGGCCGAAACGCGGACCCAACCGCCGGGATCGGTAAACTTGATGGCGTTCGAGATCACGTTGAGCAGCATCTGCTTGCAGGCCCGCTTGTCGGCAGGAAGCTCGGGCATGCCCGGCGCGATATCGACGATCAGCGACAGCGAGCGCTGCTCGGCGGTGTGGCGCATGATATCGCAGCACGACTTGACGAGCGGGGCCACGTCGAACGGCTCCTTCACGATCTTGAATTTGCCGGCCTCGATCTTCGACATGTCGAGTATGTCGTTGACGACATTCAACAGGTGTTCGCCGCTTTCATGGATCAGGCGCGCATAGTCGCGGTAGCGTGCCTCGCCAAGCGCGCCGAACAGCTCGCGGTTCAGGATCTCAGAGAAGCCGATCACCGCATTCAGCGGCGTGCGAAGCTCGTGGCTCATATTGGCGAGGAACTGCGTCTTGGCGCGGCTCGCGCTCTCGGCCTCGTCGCGGGTCCGGAACAGCTCGGCCTCCTGCACCTTGCGATCGGAGATGTCGCGGGTGATCGCGACGATGCCGGCGCGCTCGGGAACGCCGCTCTCGGCGGGCGGCATCGGCCGGCAGCGCATCTCGACCCACACATGGCGCGATGTATCGCTCGCGCGCCGCACCCTGAACTCGACGGCGATGGCCTCGTTGTTGGCGAGCGAGCGTGACAGCGCCGTCAGATAGGCTGGGCGGTCAGCGACGTGCACGCGCTCGAACAGTCCGTCGCCAAGGATCTTCTGCACCGGTTCACCGAACAGGGTTTGCGCGGCAAGCGAGGCGAATAGCACGCGGCCCCCATCGTCGTGTCGAGTAATCATGTCGGTCGTATTCTCAGCGAGCAGCCGGTAGCGCTCCTCGCCGGCGTAAACCGCGCCCTCCGAGTGCTTGTGCACGAGCTGCACCATGACAGCGAGCCCGGCGGCATAGGCAGTCGCCGTCATGGCGCCGAGCAGCGCCAGCATCAGCGGCGGGAACGGCAAGGTCTCGACGGGCGCGAGATGACCGTAATAACCGAGCACGTAGAGCACCACGAGACCGAGGCCGGCAACGCCTGCCGACCAGGCGACGATGCGCCGGTCGGTGGCGAGCGCAGCCTCGAGCGGCACGGCGACCATCCACGGGATCAGCCAGGAGCTCAAGCCGCCGGTGAGCCAAGCGCAATAAGTGACAAGGCCGGCGAAATTGGCGGCCGAGGCCAGATGCGCCGCAGCAAACTTGCCGGTGCGCGATACGAAAATGGCGATCCCGATCGGCGACAGCAGCCAGAGAAAGGCGGCGGCGCCGAGCAGCGACGGTCTGCCGTTGACGACCAGATAGACGGGAAACACGCAGAGCGCGAGTAGCCCAGCGAGCAAAAGCGAGGCGATGAACGATTGGTGCCGCGCGGCGGTCAGCGCCTCGCCGCGAACGGACTGGTGAACGAGCGAGCCGAAATAAGCGGCGAGCCCGCGGACGCTCTCATTACCTAACACACGCATCTCGGAGCGGAGTGGCCGCCGCTCTCGTCCCCAATTTGACTTGAAGCGATTATTCGGGTGCGCGCTTAAGAAACGTAAAACGGCAGGAAAACGGCTGCACCTAGGCGGAAACTCGCAGATTTCGTAAAGACGTCACCGCCGAAGCGCAGACTTCGCCGGCGAAGCACGCGCGAGCACGCCCGAACTCTCATCTTTGCCTTGCGTGTGATTCGGCGCGCGGGACGCCACCACGACAGGAGTGTCGTGCGTCTCGCCGGTTAGGAAAAGACGAGGCCGTCGAAACACCATGAAACACTTATCGGCTGACCACCCTCAGGTACCAGGAAACCATAAGTGTAGATCATCGTTAACCGCGCTAGATTTACGATAAGGAACAATTTGTCGAACAACATTATCGAATGTGGTCGGTTTATACTTTGTTATCGCACAATTTTTCGAGTCAAATTTTAGCGATTGTAGTGAAGCTCCCTTATTTTCTTTGCGCTATGGAGTCCGTCTGAGGAGAAAGGATAGCGGCGGCAAGTCGCAGATTTCTCGAACAGAGAGGGCAAGTCGATGATGTTTCTAATCAGGTCAGCCTTCTGGCTGATGATCATTGTCCTGCTGCTCCCGACTGACGAGGGGCAGCAGAACCAGGTTTACGGGACAGCCGAGGCGGCGGTGAAGGATGTCGCCAACTTCTGCGATCGCAACCCCGAGACCTGCACGACCGGCAAGAACGCGTTTGGTGTTCTGGTCCACAAGGCCGAGTTCGGCGCCCGTATGCTGATGGGCTTCATCATGGATAAGAGCGGGCTCGGCGGCGAAGCGACCGCATCGTCGGGCGGTGCTGCTTTGTCTGCTTCGGTGAGCGGTATCGCGCCGGCCTGGAGCAGCTCGCAAGATACACTCAGCCCCGAGGACCGCGAGACGGCCTGGGGCGGACCGGGAACGTAGCAGCTCGTTGAGGGGGCCGCGTCGACGACGGCGCCGGCGCCGGCGAGAACGATGTTATTGGCAGCCCCCCGCCTGCCAATGGGGCGCGCAGTTGGGATGGTTATGCCCTTTCCCTCCCAGCCTGCGCGCCCCCTTCTTTTTCCGCGAGGCGGTCGCGACGCCGGTCATTCCCCCCTATATTGAGCTCATGGACACGCTGAACGACACGCTTGGAGCGACAGGCTTCGAGGAGATCCTCGCGGACTTCGAACTGCTCGACGACTGGGAGGATCGCTACCGCTACGTCATTGAGCTCGGCCGCAAACTTGACCCGCTTCCCGAGGCCGAGCGCTCGGCCGCCAACAAGGTGCAAGGCTGCGTCAGTCAGGTCTGGCTGTCGACCATCGTGCATCCGGACGGGAATATGCCGCGGCTGAGCTTCATCGGCGACAGCGACGCTCACATCGTGAAAGGGCTGATCGCGATTCTGTTTGCGCTCTACTCGGGGAAGACGGCCAAGGAAATTCTTGGCCTCGACGCCAACCACTCGCTCGGCCAGCTGCATCTGACCGAGCATCTCACCCCGCAGCGCTCAAACGGCCTCATTGCCATGGTGAAGCGCGTCAGGCACGATGCCGAGAGGGCGCTCGCCAAAGCCGCGCTCAGCTGACTGCTCACCCGTCTGCCAAGCATCGAGCGTCGGGCGGTAGTCCTCGGTTCCCAATGGCGCACGCTTCGAGCTCTGCGCCTCCACTGCCGGTCGCCGATCACCGTAACGGCGGGCCCGGGTGAGCCCGATCTGCAACACGACCTTGCCGGCGCGCTGCGGCCAGCCATTCGTCCTAGGAAAGCTCCGGCACCCGCTTCGCGCCGAGCGGCCTCGGGCCATTGGAGCTACGGCCTGGTCAACGCCTACAAAGGCAAACTGGCGTGGCTCAAGGCAATCCGACCGAGAAGCTCAGCCGAACTGCACCCCCCGCGTCACCGTCCTGATTTGCGGCTTGAGGCGGGGATAATGCAGGAGCGATAGCTCGACCTCGCTCCGCGCGGTTTCGGCTGGGCCCACCACATCGTGGCATAGGATCCTGTCGACCTTTCCGCCATCCTCCGACAGCGGAAGTCTCATCCAAAACAATACGATATGGTCGCGCCCGGCGGCCGGGCCGCGCACCACGCCGTGCAGCGGCTGCCCCGCCTCAACAACACGGGCATGAATCCGTCGCCAATAGTCGGCGCAATCCCCGCAATACACCTCGTCGACCCGTTTGCCGGTAACCTCTTGCCCATAAACGTCGCGAAGCCGCATGCCGGCGAGCCGGAACGTGGCTCGCTCGATGCCCTCCCTGACATCGATCAAGCCAAGATTGGGAAGAAGTCGTGGCACCTTGAGGGGGTCGAGATCCGACCTTGCCGGCATGCGCCTCGCACCAGCTGAGCGAAGCCAATAGTCGAAGAGCTCTCGCTCTCCTTGCATCACTAGCTGTCCTCGAAAGGCTCGTCCGGACATCATCGGCATTCCCCCTGGCGCCCGGCTTCGAGGCCCCGCGAATCACCGCGACGTAGTCAGACTATGTGCAAATCAAACGCGACTTGCAAGCTGTGAGCGCCAGATTCACTATGAATCGCAATAGCTTGTGGTAACACTTAAGGCAGATACCCGATCTGGCGAGAGACAATGCGCGAAGGCGGCTAAAGACAACCGCCGCGCTTCACTTGCGATATGCGCGATTTCAAGACCTCTAGCGGCGCCTCTGCCCCAGACCCATGCGCTTGGCGAGATCGGAGCGGGCGGCCGCATAGTTCGGCGCGACCATCGGATAATCGTGCGGGAGACCCCACTTGTCGCGATATTCCTCGGGCGACAGGTCGTAATGCGTGCGGAGGTGGCGCTTCAGGGATTTAAACTTCTTCCCGTCCTCGAGGCAGATGATGTATTCGGGCGTCACCGACTTTTTCACTGAAATGGCGGGCTTCAACTCTTCCCTGGCCGGCACCCCGGAAGCGCTGGACGCCTTGCTCAGAGCATCAAACACGTTGTGGATCACACTAGGAAGGTCCGTAGCGACAACCGTGTTGTTGCTGACATAGGCCGAGACGATCTCAGCGGTAAGTTCGACGAGTTCGTTTTTCTCCAGGTTCGCTTCCATGAAATGGCTCCTTGCTCCTGTCTAAACCCCGGTCCTACCAAGCACACAGACAAACCGCTGGTGCTCACGCATCTCCCGGGCCCACGAGACTCTTGAAGTCCCCAGATTACGCCGTTTTTGTGACGGGAGCCGACAATGTTTCTCAACTAGAGAATGTGCTGCGCCCTAACGAGCTTAACTGATTTGCTCTCTATAGCACCTTTTATCGAAACCGCAACGCGTCTGATCTAGTGAAGACTAGCGACTAACCAAAGATGATAAAGGAAGCCGTCACTTTTGTTTCCCTAACGCCTTCTCGCCGCTGCTTAGGCTTGCCTCACAGCGTGTGCTGCAAGAATGATCGCCTTTCTCACCAACCGCCGCTTGTTGCCCTCACAATAATCAAGCCTACGTGAGCAGCAAAATTGACTCCTTCGGCAGATCGGTGGGAGTGCTTATATTGTTGCTAACAATGCAAATAACCCGAAAGTGTTCCCCAATATGAACAAGCAGGACAAAATAGAGATTGGCAAGGACAAGATTGCAGCATCGGAGGCTGAGTGGCGTAAGAAGCTTTCGCCTGAGCAGTTCCATGTGACGCGCGAGCACGGCACCGAGCGCGCTTTTAGTCACCCCTATTACAATGACAAACGCGAGGGCATGTATCATTGCGTCTGTTGCGGAGCGCCGCTCTTCAACTCCGACACTAAGTTCGATTCCGGCACTGGATGGCCGAGTTTCACGGGCGCCGAGGATACGGTGACGTTGCATGAGGATAATTCCTACGGCATGCGGCGAACTGAGGTCAGATGCGCCAATTGCGCCGCGCATCTCGGCCACGTCTTCCCCGACGGCCCCGGCCCGTCAGGTCAGCGCTACTGCATCAATGGTTGCGCACTCGACCTCAATACCGGCGACGACAGCGGCAAGACAAAAGCATAGTTATCCCGTCATGGATGGAAAATTGTCCCGCGTAGCGACCCCCCGCGCGCGCCGCCGCCCGTTCGCCGCGATAAATCATGGCATCAAGCGGGTGGACGACTACGCCTGGCTTCGCGCCGAGAACTGGCAGGCGGTAATGCGAGATCCGCTTCTGCTCGATCCTGCGATCAGGGCCCATCTCGAAGCGGAGAATTCCTATACCGCCTCGGCGATGGCCGATACCGAGGCACTCCAGGCAACGTTGTTCGCCGAGATGAAGGGGCGCATCAAGGAGGACGACGCGACGGTCCCCGCCCCTGACGGAGCGTTCGCCTATTACTCACGTTTCGTGATCGGCGGCCAACATCCAATCTTCTGCCGGAGACCGCTCACCGGCGGCGATGAGCAGATTCTGGTCGACGGCAACGCCCTTGCGAAGCCGCATGCTTATTTCCGCATCGCCAGCGTCAGTCACAGCCCCGATCACAGGCTGATCGCTTACGCCGTCGACATCAAGGGCTCCGAATTCTATACCGTCAACATAATCGAGGCCGCGACCGGCATGCTTCTCGATTCCACCATCACCGACAATAACGGCGCGCTCGAATGGGCAAACGACAGCCATGAGCTGCTCTATGTCTGGGTCGATGACGAGCACCGTCCGCGCAAGCTATTGCGTCATGTGGTCGGAGCGACGAACCCGGACACGTTGATACATGAACAGCACGATCCCGGCTTCTTCCTTGGTATCGGCGCGACGCAGGACCGCCGCTACCTCCTGCTCAGCGTGCACGACCACGAGACCGCGGAGATTAGCCTTATCGACGCCGCCGATCTGTCGGCGCCTCCGCGTCTGGTCTCCCCGCGCGCGCCTGAGCACGACTACTCGGTCGATCATCATGATGGGCGGCTCATCATCCTGACCAATTCCGGCGGCGCGGAGGACTACCGCATCGTCGAGGCACCGGCCGAAAGTCCCGCCCCCGAGCATTGGCAGGAGATCGAGCCCCATCGCCAAGGACGGCTCATTCTCGACGTGGTCGCCTATATGGACTTTCTGGTGCGGCTCGAGCGCGAGGACGGGCTGCCGCGCATCCTCGTCCGCCGCTTTGCCGACGGCGACGAGCATGAGATCGCGTTCGCCGAGGAAGCCTATGCGCTCGGCATCTCCGATGGCTACGAATACGACACCACCACCTTGCGCTTTACCTATTCGTCGATGACGACGCCCGCTCAGGTCTTCGACTACGACATGAAGACGCGCGCGCGTGTGCTTCGCAAGACTCAGGAAATCCCGAGCGGCCACGACCCAAAGCTCTATGCGACGCGCCGGATGATGGCCCCGGCGAACGACGGCGAGACGGTGCCGGTCTCCCTGCTCTATCGCAAGGAGACCAAGCTCGATGGCACCGCGCCGCTGCTGCTATATGGCTACGGCGCCTACGGCATGAGCATACCGGCCGGCTTCTCCACCAACGCGCTCAGCCTCGTCGATCGCGGCTTCGTCTACGCCATCGCGCATATTCGCGGCGGAAAGGACAAGGGCTATCGCTGGTACAAGGACGGCAAGCGCGAGAAGAAAGTGAATAGTTTCACCGACTTCATCGCCGCCGGTGAGTTTCTCGCCGAGCAAGGTCTCACCGCGCGGGGTCGGATCGTCGCCCATGGCGGCAGCGCCGGCGGCATGCTGATGGGGGCTGTAGCCAACCTGGCACCCTCGCTCTTTCTCGGCATCATCGCCGAGGTGCCGTTCGTCGACGTGCTCACGACCATGCTGGACGCCAGCCTGCCGCTCACCCCGCCCGAATGGCCCGAATGGGGCAACCCGATCGAGAGCGAGACCGACTACCGGACGATCGCTGCGTATTCGCCGTACGACAACGTGCAGGCTGTCGCCCACCCGCACATCCTGGCGCTCGCCGGCCTCACCGATCCGCGCGTGACCTATTGGGAGCCGGCGAAATGGCTGGCCAAGCTCCGCGAGCAGGACACCGGCTCGTCCCTCCTGCTATTTCGTACCAACATGGAGGCGGGGCATGCCGGCGCCAGCGGCCGTTTCGAGCGGCTGAAGGAGGTGGCGCTCGCTTATGCCTTCGCCCTAAAGATCGTCGGCGCGGCACAGTGATGTCGTACCGGCGAAAGCCGGTATCCAGCGCTCTCATGGCATAACCAGATTCCGGCTCATGCCGGAATGACGGCGGCCAAGCTTTGCCGCCCGGGCGAATCTCCCCATATTCCCACCATGCTGCTTGCTCGCGACAAGTCCCAGTTGCTTATCGTAGATGTGCAGGAGAAGCTGCTCCAAGCGATCTCCGGCAAGGATCGCGTGGTCGACCGTTGCATTCGCCTGGTGCGCGCGGCACGCACGCTCGACGTGCCGATCACCGTCTCGGAGCAATATCCGCAAGGTCTCGGACCTACCGCCAACTCGATCCGCGACGCGCTCGCCAATGCGGCGCTGGTCGCCGACAAGGTCGAGTTTTCGTGCCTCAGGAACGAGTTCTTACGCGAGCGCCTGCACGAGCTTCGCCGCCAGGGCAGGCCACAAGTGGTGATCGCCGGCATCGAGGCGCATGTTTGCGTGCTGCAAACGGCGGTCGATCTCGAGGCGCAGGGCTTCGAAGCGTTCGTGGTCGCCGACGCTACCGGCTCGCGCTCCAAGGACAGCCGCAAGCTTGCACTGGCGCGGCTCAACAAGGCCGGCGCGGACGTAGTCGACAGCGAGATGGTGCTGTTCGAATGGCTCGAGCGCGCCGATACGTCGGCCTTCAAGGAGCTTCAGGCGCTGATCAAATAGCCCCGCCCGAATCCGTTCGCGGTCATACCGGCGAAGCCGTATCCGATTTCCGCCGGAATGACGGCATCCGGTGGGCGGATGTCCTCCAATCCTGACGCAAAGCTGCACGTGCGGTTCATGCAGGGTTCAGCCGCGCGGACGCAAAGTCAAAAGCGTCAGGTCCCTGTACTGATGTAGCGAACCTTCCTCGGCACCGGGCGCGGAGTTCAGGGGCTCCGCGCCCACCTCCACCGGTTCTCCTTTACCAAGGCGGCCAAGCGGCGGCTTGCCTCGCGAGTAGGGAACCTTTAGCTTCCGGCGACATCTTCTTACCCTGAACCTCCGGAGCACCGCCGTGGCCTTCGAACTTCCCCCGTTGCCATACGCCTATGACGCACTTCAGCCCTTCATGTCGACCGAGACGCTGCAATTTCATCACGACAAGCATCACAAGGCCTATGTCGACAATCTCAACAAGCTCCTCCCCGGCTCAGGTCTGGAGGGCAAGAGCCTGGAAGACATCATCAAGGCGAGCTATGGGAAAAACCCCGGCATCTTCAACAATGCCGGGCAGGACTTCAATCACGTCCATTTCTGGCCGTGGATGAAGAAAGACGGCGGCGGCAAGAAGGTCCCTGGCTCGGTGCAGGCGCTGATCGACCGCGACCTCGGCGGCTACGACAAGTTCCGCAACGACTTCATCGAGGCGGGCAAGACGCAGTTCGGCTCAGGCTGGGCCTGGCTTACGCTCAAGGGCGGGAAGGTCGAGGTGACCAAGACGCCGAACGGCGAGAATCCGTTGGTGCATGGCGGCTGGCCGCTGCTCGGCGTCGATGTCTGGGAGCACTCCTACTACATCGACTATCGCAACGAGCGGCCGAAATATCTCGAGGCCTGGTTCGATCATCTGATCAACTGGGGCCATGTCGAGGAAATGTACGACCTCGCGCCGAAATAGCCGCCAATTGCCTGCAACCGCAGCGAAATTTCGCGGCGATAGCTGGCAATTGCGCGGAGACGCGGCCATTGCTAATGCCGCAGCCGCGCCGCTCTTCACGTCTTATCCCCGCTTGGCGAGCGACGCTTCGGCGTCGTTACTCGCCTCGAGCCAGCGCTCCTCGGTTGCGGCGACCTGCCTCTCGACCTCCGCACGCGACTTAATCAGTGCACCGGCAGAACTGCCATTCGACCGCGGCGAGGATAGTGCGGCATCGATCTCGTCTCTGCGCCGCAACAGGCTCTTGAGCTCGGCCTCGGCCTCCTTTGCGATTTTTCGTGCCGCCTTGGCGCGATCCTCCGCCTCCGCCGCGAGCCGCCGCGCCTCCTTGCGGTCGACCGAAGCGGTCGATTTCACGCCACGCTCGGAGCGACTCGCGCTCGCACCGAGCACCATGTCGCGATAATCCTCGAGGCTGCCGTCGAGCTCCTTCGCCGTGCCGCTATCGACCAGCACGAGGAGGTCGGCGATCAGCGACAGTAGATGCCGGTCGTGACTGACCACCACCACCGCCCCGCCGAACTCGGTCAATGCCTCGACCAGCGCCTCGCGCGCATCGACGTCGAGATGGTTGGTCGGCTCATCGAGAATCAGGATATGCGGCGCGTCGCGCGTGATGAGCGCGAGCGACAGCCTGGCACGCTCGCCGCCGGAGAGCTGGCGCACTGCGAGATTGGCCTTTTCGCCTGAGAAGCCGAAGCGGCCGAGCTGGCTGCGCACCTCGCCGGGCTTCGCCCCCGGCAAAAGCCGCTCCATATGCTGGAACGGCGTCTCGTCAGGAACGAGCTCCTCGATCTGATGCTGCGCGAAATAGCCGACCTTCAGCTTGCCGCCGGCGGTCACCGTTCCAGCCATCGGCTTGAGTTGACCGGAGAGCAGCCGCGCCAGCGTCGTCTTGCCGTTCCCGTTCCGTCCGACCAAAGCGAGTCGATCGTCGGGGTCGATGCGCAGATTTAGGCCAGACAGCACCGGCACGTTTTCGGCATAGCCCACCGATGCGTCGTCGAGCACGATCAGCGGTGGCCGCAACTCCTTCGGGCTCGGAAAGTCGAACACGAGAGAGGCATCGTCGGTCACGGCCTGGAGCGGCTGCATGCGGGCGAGCGCCTTGAGCCGGCTCTGCGCCTGGCGCGCGGTGTGCGACTTGTAGCGCCAGCGATCGACATAGGCCTGGAGCTTCTTGGCCTTGTCCTCCTGACGCGCCCGGAACGCATCGGCCTGGGCCCGACGCTCGCTCCTCAGCCGCGCGAACGCGTCGTAATTGCCGGGATAGAGCGTGATCCCACCGCGCTCCACATGCAGTACGTGATCGACCACGTTGTTAAGGAGGTCGCGCTCGTGGCTCACCACGATCAGGCTGCGGCGATAGGACTTTAAGAACGATTCGAGCCAGAGTGCAGCCTCGAGATCGAGATGGTTTGACGGCTCGTCGAGCAGCAACAGATCGGGCTCTGAGAACAGCAGCGCCGCGAGCGCGACCCGCATGCGCCAGCCGCCGGAGAAGGACGAGAGCGGCCGATGCTGCGCGTCTTCCGGGAAGCCGAGACCGGCGAGGATGCGGGAAGCGCGGGCCGGCGCGCCGTGCGCATCGATCGCATTCAGCCGCTCGTGGATCTCGGCGATGCGGTGCCCATCCTCGGCGTGCTCGGCTTCGGCCAGAAGCTCGGCGCGCTCGGTCGCCGCCGCAAGCACGGTCTCGAACGGCGTCGCCTCCCCGCCCGGCGCTTCCTGAGCGAGGTAGCCGATGCGCGTGCCCGACGGCACCTCGATCCTGCCGTCGTCGGGTTCATGCTGCCCGGCGATCAGCTTCAGCAGCGTCGACTTGCCGGCGCCGTTCCGCCCGACCAGCCCGACATGAGACCGGGGCGGGAGCGCGGCTGTCGCCTTGTCGAGAATGAGATTTCCGCCAAGGCGGAGCGAGAGACCGTCAAGAACGAGCATGAGAGAACCTCAGGATCGGCCCCTCATGCTACGTCAGGCACCGCGACGCAAGACGACTTTCACTTTTTGCCCTTGAGGAAGCTTTCCAAGACACGCGTCAACATCGGCACGCCGGATTTGACCACCTGCTTGACGACGGTCTCACCGAAGCTATCGCTGCGCGCGCCGCCACCGCTCTCCTTCTTAGCGTCCTTCTGTTCGGCAGCCGCGCTACCTTGTTCGGCGGTCCTCTTCTGCAAGATCTCCGAGGCCGACTCGCGGTCGACCGTTTCGTCATAGACACCGGCAACCGGGCTCGCCCGCATCACCGCCTTAAGCTCGGCGTCGGTGATCGGCCCGACGCGCGAGTTCGGCGGCCGCACCAGAGTGCGCTGGACCATGCTCGGCTGCCCCTTCTCGTCGAGCGTCGAGACCAGCGCCTCACCCGTGCCGAGTTCCATGATCGCCTTCTCGGTATCGAAGGCGGGATTGGCGCGGAAGGTCGTCGCCGCAGCCTTAACCGCCTTCTGCTCTAGCGGCGAAAAAGCGCGCAACGCATGCTGGATGCGATTGCCGAGCTGGCGGGAGACCGTGTCGGGAATGTCGAGCGGGTTCTGCGTCACGAAATAGACGCCGACGCCCTTGGAGCGGATCAAGCGCACGACCTGCTCGACCTTCTCCAGCAGCGCCTTGGGCGCATCCTTGAACAGGAGATGTGCCTCGTCGAAGAAGAACACGAGCTTGGGCTTGTCGGGATCGCCGACCTCGGGCAGATCCTCGAACAGTTGCGACATGAGGAACAGCAGGAACGTCGCGTAGAGGCGCGGGCTTTCCATGAGCCGCTCGGCCGAGAGCACGCTGATATAGCCGCGCCCATCGCGCGCCACCCGCATCAAGTCACTTATTTTGAGCGCCGGCTCGCCGAAAAAATGTTCGGCGCCTTGCTGTTGCAGCACCAGCAAGGAACGCTGGATCGAGCCGACCGACGCCTTGGTGATGTTGCCGTATTGCGTCGTAAGATCGCCGGCGCGACTCGCCAAATTCTGCAGCAGATCCTGCATGTCCTTGAGATTGATGAGCGGAAGCTTTTCGTCGTCGGCGATCTTGAAGGCGATATTGAGCACGCCCTCCTGTGCCTCGCTCAGATCCATCAGGCGGGACAGAAGGAGCGGCCCGAGGGAGGAAACCGTCGCGCGGATCGGCTGACCCCTGTCGCCAAACAGATCCCAGAAGATCACGGGATAGGCCTGGAAGTTTTGCGTGAAGCCGATCGCCTTGTCGCGGGCCTCGATCCAAGGCTTCATTTCTCCTGCTTCCGAGATGCCGGAGAGGTCGCCCTTAACGTCGGCGCAGAACACCGTCACGCCCTGATCTGAGAAGCCCTCGGCCAGGCCTTGGAGCGTCACGGTCTTGCCGGTTCCGGTCGCGCCGGTGACGAGCCCGTGGCGGTTGGCAAGGCGGAGCAGGATGAACTGCGACGCGGGGCTTTGACCGGTGCTTTTACCGATATAAACGCTGTCCGCGGGAGCGGGGGCAGCAGCGGCCACGTCGCCGTCGCCCGCATCGTCTTTAGGCATTGCCGCCTTGCGCTTCGCCATTCAACGCTCCCTCCCATAAACCGCCCGCGCACTTTATCTCTTGAGCGGCCCCCGGCAAAGGCGGCGAAGAGGCACGGCACGCTTTCTTGCCGCTTTGCCTTCATGCTAGGAGGGGTTTTGCACCGCTAGAGCCTGACGCACATGGTGGAACTGACGCTTGCGCGCAACTTCCCGCCGGCTGACGAGGCTGCGTGGAAAGCGCTGGTGGAGGAAGCTTTGAAGGGCACGCCCTTCGCCTCCCTCCGCTCCAGGAGCTATGACGGCATCGCCATCGAGCCGCTCTATCCGCGCGCGCAAGGGAGAAGCCGCATCGAGGGCCGCGTGGCGGGAGCGCCTTGGGCGGTCACGCAGCGCATCGACATGCCCGATGCCAAGGCCGCCAATGCCCAGGCTCATGACGATCTCGCCAACGGCGCCAACGCCTTCACACTCGTGTTCGAGGGCGCGGGCGGCGACTATGGATACGCATTGCCGGCGACCGGCGCCGCAATCAGCCAAGCCCTCGACAATGTCTATCTCGACGCCGGGATTGCCATAGACCTCGACCTGAGCATGCAGTCGAAGGACGCTGCAGGCCTCATCGCAACGCTGGTCAAGGCGCGTGGACTTGTTGCCAAGGACGTGACGATCCGCTTCGGCTTCGGCCCGATCGGCGGGATCGCCATAAGCGGGCAAAGCCCCCTAATCTGGACCGACATTGCGCCGATCTTCGCCGGGCTCATCAGGGATCTCGCCGCGCAGGACTTCGCCGGCCCGTTCGCAGTCGCCGATGGCCGAGTGATCCATGCCGCGGGCGGCTCAGAGGCGCAGGAGCTCGCCTTCACGCTCGCGAGCGCGGTAGCCTATCTACGCGCTATGGAGCAAGGCGGCATCGCGCTCGACGATGCGAGCCGCTTCATCTATTTCCGCCTTGCCGCCGACCAGGATCAGTTCCTGACCATCGCCAAGCTTCGCGCCATCCGGAAGCTCTGGTCGCGCATCGAGCAGGCTTGCGGACTCGATCCGCGCCCCGCCTTCGTCGCCGCCGAGACCGCCTGGCGCATGATGACCAAGCGCGATCCGCATGGAAACATCGTGCGCGGCACCATCGCCGCGCTCGCCGCCGCGGTCGGCGGGGCCGATGCGGTGACGGTGCTGCCGTTCAGCGCCGCGCTCGGCATTCCCGACGCCTTCTCCCGCCGCGTCGCCCGCAACACGCAGCTCATCCTCATCGAGGAGGCCAACCTGCACCGCGTCGCCGATCCCGCCGCCGGCTCGGGCGCCATCGAATCCCTGACCGATCAGCTCTGCCGCGTTGCCTGGGACCTGTTCCAAGGGATTGAGCGCGCGGGCGGCGCTGCCGCGGCCCTCGAAGCCGGTTTGATCCAGAATGAGGTCGCCAGGGTCAGGGCCGAGCGCGAGGCCAATGTCGCACGGCGCAAGGACGCGCTCGTCGGCACCAGCGACTTCCCCCATCTCGCCGAGGATAAGGTGCCGGTCTTGGGCACGCCGCGCCTCTCGATCATCAACTCCGACGACGCCGCGTTGCCCCGCCATCGTGTCGCCGACGCCTTCGAGCGCTTGCGTGATCGCAGCGACGATTATCTTGCGAGGCATGGCACCAGGCCCAACGTGTTCCTCGCCTGTCTCGGGCGCGCCGCCGATTTCAATGCGAGCGCGAGTTTCGCCAAGAGCCTGTTCGAGGCTGGCGGTATCGAAGCGGTTGAAGGAAACGACGACAACCTCGCGAAACGATTCACGGATTCCGGCGCGAAGCTTGCCTGCCTCTGCTCCTCGGACAAGGGCTATGCCCGCGAAGCGGCCGACGCCGCCAAAGCGCTCGCCGCCGCCGGCGCGAAGCACATCTATCTGGCCGGCAAGCCGGGCGCCGACCGCGCCGCCTTGGAAAGCGCTGGCATTGGCAGCTTCCTTCACCAGGGCTGTGATACGCTGCAGGTCCTGAACGCGGCCTATGACGAGATCTGAGTCGAGCATGACGCGCATCCCCTCCTTCGCCGAGCTGAAGTTCGACGGCGGCAGCAACGCGGACGTGGCAACACCTGCGGCCGCCGAGCCGTGGCAGACGCCCGAGGGCATCGCTGTCCGGCCGGCCTATGGCGACGGCGATATCGCCGGCCTTGACTTCCTCGACGGGATGCCGGGCAGCGCGCCCTATCTCCGTGGCCCTTACCCGACCATGTACGTGCAGCGCCCTTGGACGGTGCGCCAATATTCCGGCTTCTCCACCGCCGAGGATTCCAACGCCTTCTACCGGCGCAACCTCGCCGCGGGGCAGCAGGGCGTGTCGATCGCCTTCGACCTCGCCACCCATCGCGGCTACGACTCGGACCACCCGCGCGTGACCGGCGATGTCGGCATGGCCGGCGTCGCCATCGACTCGATTTACGACATGCGCACGCTGTTCGAGGGCATCCCGCTCGAGAAGGTCTCGGTGTCGATGACCATGAACGGCGCCGTCCTGCCGGTGCTCGCGCTGTTCATCGTCGCCGGCGAAGAACAGGGCGTGCCGCCCGAGCAGCTCTCGGGCACGATCCAGAACGACATCCTAAAAGAGTTCATGGTGCGGAACACCTATATCTATCCGCCCGCACCCTCGATGCGCATCGTCTCCGACATCTTCGCCTACACCTCGAAGAAGATGCCGAAATTCAACTCGATCTCGATCTCCGGCTATCACATGCAGGAGGCGGGAGCGACCGCCGACCTCGAACTCGCCTACACGCTCGCCGACGGCATCGAATATGTGCGCGCCGGAGTCAAAGCCGGGCTCGACGTCGATGCGTTCGCGCCGCGGACTTTCGTTCTTCTGGGCGATCGGCATGAACTTCTTTATGGAGATCGCCAAGATGCGCGCTGCGCGGCTCCTCTGGGCGAAGCTGATGGCCGAAGAGTTTGCGCCCAAGGACCCGCGCTCGCTCGCGCTCCGCACCCATTGCCAAACGAGCGGCTGGAGTCTCGCGGCGCAGGACGTGTTCAACAACGTTGTGCGCACCTGCGTCGAGGCCATGGCGGCAACGCAAGGTCATACCCAGTCGCTGCATACCAATGCTCTCGATGAGGCTTTGGCGCTGCCGACCGATTTCTCCGCGCGCATCGCCCGCAACACCCAGCTCATGCTTCAGCAGGAATCCGGCACAACCCGCATCATCGATCCGTGGGGCGGCAGCTTCTACGTCGAGCGCCTGACGCATGATCTCGCCGCACGCGCGCTCGCGCATATCGAGGAAGTCGAGAAATTCGGCGGCATGGCCAAGGCCATCGAGGCCGGCATCCCGAAGCGCATGATCGAGCAGGCGGCGACCGCCACGCAGGGGCGCATCGATTCCAAGCGGCAGACCATCGTCGGGGTGAACAAATACCGGCCCGATAGCGAGGCTGATATCGCCATCCTCAAAGTCGACAATCGCTCGGTGCGCCGCCAGCAGCTTGACAAGCTCGCCCGCCTCAAGGCCGAGCGGAACGAGAGCGCGGTGCAGCATACCCTTGACGCGCTAACGCGAAGCGCAGAGACAGGAACCGGCAATCTGCTCGAAGGCGCCGTCGAAGCCGCCCGCGCCAAGGCTACCGTCGGCGAGATTTCCTACGCGCTGGAGAAGATCTACGGCCGCCACCGCGCTAGCGTTTCGGCGATCACCGGGGTCTACAAGGCAGAGATCGGTCGCATGGACGGAAGCTTGACCCGCATCAAGGAGCTGATCGAGAGCTTCGAGACCGAGCATGGGCGGAGGCCGCGCATCCTCGTCGCCAAGATGGGCCAGGACGGGCACGATCGCGGGCAAAAAGTGATCGCATCCGCCTTCGCCGATCTCGGCTTTGACGTCGATATCGGTCCCCTGTTTCAGACGCCCGAGGAGGCCGCACGCCAGGCGGTCGAGAACGACGTGCACATCGTCGGCGTGTCTTCGCTCGCCGCCGGACATCTGACGCTCGTGCCGGCGCTGCGCGAGGCGCTTCAGGCGCAGGGCCGCGACGACATCATGATCGTCGTCGGCGGCGTGATCCCGCCGCAGGATTATCCGGCGCTGTACGACGCGGGCGCCAAGGCCATTTTCGGGCCAGGCACCTCGATCGCCGAGGCGGCCATCGACCTCCTCAAGAAGCTCGGCTGCGATACCGGAGCCAAACAGGCCGCCGAGTAGCGCTCGCCATACCGCCAGATGTCGCGGGCTGGGAGCGCGACTGGTGCTGGTCAATCTGTTGAATGAGATCGCCACGCCTTCAACGCCCGCCGCTTCATTGTCGGCGATGTGATTCTCGCCGATGATCTCGATCGTGCCCTCGAATCCTGTGAGCGGGCGGTGATCGAGGCCCATCTCGCCGAGGCGGGCACAGCGCGCACATTGCGCTATTGGCTCTCCCAGGCACTCGGCAACGAAGCCTATGGCGAGGAGCTTGCGGCGGCTTGCGAGCGGCTCGATGTCGGCAAGGACGAGATCATCGCCGCGCAGGGCGAGCCGGAGCGCCGACGTTTTATGAATGCCTCAAGCGCGACAACGTACTTCTCGCCCAGGCTCTTCTGACCTATGTGATCCGCGTCATGGCCGAGCGCTTGAGCTTCGCGAGCAAAGTGATCGGCGTCTTGAGCCGCTGATCGGTGCGTTCTCCTTGCGTCGGATCGCCGCAAGCACCGGGCAAGGCTCATCGTGTCCTAAGAATTCATCGTTATCTCAAGTACTTAGGTCACACCCCTCATTGGAATGAGTCTAGCTTTCAGGTGCGGTGGCTCGCGAGGCTTGCGAGAGGCATTGCGCTTCGCCAATCTGCGCGCGCTGGGCAAGCAACGTCGCAACTTCCGAACAGTCCGAAGGAGGACACATGCGCCTGCTTGCGTTTGCCCTGCTCGCGTCCTTGGCCATGGTTTCTTCCGCCTTCTCCGAGGACTTCGCGCTCACCATCAAAGATCACCGCTTCGAACCCGCCGAGCTGCAAGTGCCCGCGAATCAGGAGCTGACACTCACCGTCACCAACGCTGACGCTACCGCCGAAGAGTTCGAGAGCGACGATTTCGACACCGAGAAAGTGATTGCCGGCGGACAGAGCGCGGTGATCAAGGTCGATCCGCTCGATCCCGGCCGCTACGAGTTCTTCGGCGAGTATCACGAGGACACCGCCAAGGGCGCGCTCGTCGCGAAATAGCTCGATGCTCGGCGCGCTCATCATCGTCTTTCGCGAGGTGGTCGAGGCAGGCCTCGTCATCGGCATCGTGCTCGCCGCAACGCGCGGCATCGCTGGCCGCGGCTGGTGGGTCAGCCTCGGCATCCTCGCCGGCGTGCTTGGCGCGAGTGTCGTCGCCATGTTCGCCGGCGCGATCTCCAACGCCTTCGCCGGCTCAGGCCAAGAGCTGCTCAATGCCGCGGTTCTGATTGTCGCCGTGATCAGCCTCACCTGGCACAACGTGTGGATGGCGGAACACGGGCGTGAGCTCGTGGCCGAGCTTCGCCGGGTTGGTGACGACGTCAGCGCTGGCCGCCGCCCGCTCACCGCCCTTGCCGTCGTGGTGTTTGTCGCCGTGATGCGCGAAGGATCTGAAATCGTTTTGTTTCTCTACGGCATCGTCGTCGCCGGCACCTCGATGACCTCCCTGCTGACGGGCGGCGTGCTCGGCCTGTTCGCCGGCGCGGCGGTCACCGGTCTCAGCTATTTCGGCCTGATCGCCATCCCTACCCGCTACATTTTCCAGGTAACGAGCGTGTTGCTCGCTCTGCTTGCGGCCGGCATGGCGGCACAGGCAGTGCGCTTCCTCCAGTCGGCCGGTGTCGTCACGGCGCTGCACACAAGGCTCTGGGATACCTCCTGGCTCCTGTCGGATTCCAGTATTCTTGGCCGCATGCTGCACGTGCTGGTCGGCTATACCGATAAGCCGAATGGCCTCCAACTGCTGGCCTATGTCGCCACCCTGGCCACCATGGTCATTCTGATGCGGTGGGTGAAGAGCCAGCGCCAGCCGAAGCCCGCCAGTTAGGTCAGGCTTCGAGATACAACAATCTTGCGTTCGCGCCGGTTTGCCCCTACCCGCATCCTCATGCAGGCCGACACTAAAGCGCGGAAGGACGTCGAGGGCACCGCCGAGGCGATCCGCTCCGGAGACCGGGTTTCGCTCGCCCGCGCCATCACCCTCATAGAAAGCGCCAAGCCGGAAGACCAGACGTGCGCAGGAGCGTTGCTCGAGCACCTCTTGCCCATAACCGGCAATGCCATTCGCGTCGGCATCAGTGGGCCGCCCGGCGCCGGCAAGTCGACCCTCATCGATCAGCTGGGATTGAATCTTATCACGGAGGGCCACAAAGTCGCCGTGCTTGCTGTCGATCCGACCTCGTCCAGGAGCGGTGGCTCAATCCTCGGCGACAAGACCCGCATGGGCCGCCTCACCACCGAGACTGCCGCCTTCATCCGCCCCTCGCCTGCCGGCGACAGCCTGGGCGGCGTGACCAAGACCACACGCGAGACCATCGCTCTGGTCGAGGCAGCCGGCTACGACGTGGTGCTGGTCGAGACGGTCGGCGTCGGCCAGTCCGAGACCGCCGTCGCCAATATGGTCGATGTTTTCGTGGTGGTGGCAATCCCGGGCGCCGGCGACGAGCTGCAGGGCATCAAGCGCGGCCTGCTCGAGCTCGCCGACATCATCGCCGTCAACAAGACCGACGGCGACAATATCGAGCGCGCCAAACGAGCGGCAGTCGAATACCGCACTAGCCTGCATATTCTCGCCGCTGGCCATTCGGGTTGGGATCCGCAGGTGCTGACGCTTTCGGCGCGCGACAACCGCGGGTTGGACGAGCTGTGGACCAAGATCGGCGAGCGTTACGCCGCGCTTACCAAGTCCGGCGCGCTTGGTGCGCGCCGCGCCGAGCAGGCGGTCGCCTGGATGCGCGAGATCTTCGAGCAGCGCCTGCTCGCCGCCTTCAAAGGCGGCAAGCGCGCAGCGCGCCATTTCCGCGAGCTCGAGGATAAGGTCCGCGCCGGCACCACGACGCCCGGCGCCGCGGCGCATGAGCTTGCCCGCCTCGCCGGCATCAAGGATGCGGAGTAACCGCAACCGGCAAAATCGCTTCCCTCGCACGCGCGCCGCTTGTAAGCCGGACGGCATGGTGCGCGTCCTTCTCACGGGCTTCGGTCCATTCCCCGGCGCTTCGATCAATCCTTCGGCCTGGCTCGCCGAGACGCTGCCGGAGCGCGTGCGCAACCTCGACGGCGACCTGTATGTGCGCGTGTTGCCAACCGAGTGGGCGCAGGTCGCGCACCTCGCGTCGCACCTTCACGAGACTTTGCAACCGCGTGTGACGATTCACTTTGGCCTGAGCCAAAGCGCGCGCGGATTCCGCATCGAGCGCTCGGCGCATAATCGCGCGAATCCACGCGCCGATGCTTCCGGCGCGCTGCCGTCGAGCCGTGTCATCTCTCCGGGCGCGCCTGACCGACGCGACACTTCACTGCCGGCCGGCGCGCTCATCGCAGCGCTGAGACGACGCGGCATCGAGGCTGCGCCGTCGCGCTCCGCCGGGCGCTATCTCTGCAACTTCCTCTATTATCTCTCGCTCGACCATGCCGCGCGGCGGGAGGGCTCGCCCATTGTCCTGTTCGTGCACATCCCGCCTGGCGCATCGCAAGGCGGTGCGTTGAGCGATGCCGCTCTGCTCGAGGGAGCTGAGACGATCCTGCGCTTCGCGCTTTCCGCCGGGAGCAAGGACGCGCGACCTCGAGCATCCCGCGGCGGTGCAAGCCGAAGAGTGGCGCTATGACCATTGGGCGCCGCGATCTCATGTTGGGGGGCTTGGCGCCGGCCTCGCCGCAGCCACAGGCCCGCGCGCTGTAGAAGCACGCGAGCAGCCCGAGCTGCCGCAGCCTTTCAACACCTATGGGATCGCGCCCGGTGGCGACATCGACCAGACCGCGAGCCTTCAGGACGCCGCCGACAAGGCAGCGGCGTCCGCCACCCCCTTCTTCCTGCCGCCCGGCAACTACACGACCTCCAAGCTCACGCTGAAATCGGGGACGCAGATTCAGGGCGTGCCGGGCGCGTCGGTGCTGCGCTATGCCGGTGGCGGTGCGATCATCGCCATCGAGAAGGCCGCAGACATCCGCCTGACCGGACTGACGCTCGCCGGCGAAGCTAAGCCGATCGACGGTGGCGGGCTCCTTATCGCCGAAAGCGTAAAGGCCTGACCGTCTCCGATTGCCGGATCGTCGGTAGCGCCGAGGACGGCGTGATGCTGCGCAAAGTGTCCGGCCGTGTCAGCGATTGCGAGATCGGCGATATCCGCAAAGGTGGGCTGTTCAGCGAGGACGCTGGGCAGGCAAGGCGCTCATCACGGACAATCTGATCTCGGGGGCCAAGGACGGCGCCATCCGGGCCATGAACGGTGCGACGTCGACCGGCCCCGACCTCGCGACAGCTTCCGCTGCCGCCTATCCCAACCTCGCGGTCTATTCCAACATCGCCCGCTAAGGCCTCAAAACGAATCAGGAAAGAATTGAAGGCGTCATGAGCGGCGCAACTGCGCGCCGCAGCGCCTCGCTCGGAGCGACGCGGCCGACAACGATGCCCTTCCAGTTCTTCATCTCCCCGCCAAGCTGATCGGCGAGCATGTGTTGCGCCTCTGGCAGCAACGCAGCGAGCAGCTCGCTCATGACTAGTTCCGCCGCACGCTTCGCGCCGTCGTCGATCTTGAGCGCGATGCCGAGCCCGAGCTCCGGTAGCGCCGCGCAATGCACTCCCTCTGCGCCGCCTTTGATGAAGCATGACGGCGCCAACGTCCTGAGCACGATCGTGTCGAACCGCCCTTCGCCCGCGACATGGAGCGGCTCGGCGAAGCAGGCATGAAGCAATCGCCGTGCGGCCAAGGTGCGCTCGAAAGGAAGCCCCTCGCCGCTGCCGAGCCGCGCGAAACCTCCCGCCAACGCCGCCAACGGCAGAGCGAAGGTCGGCACCGAGCAGCCGTCGATACCCATGCGAGCTCGATCCAACGCGTTTCCGCAAATCTCTGATATGATTCGCGCGATCATCAGCTGGACGGGATGGTCAGGCTGCTCGTAGCCTCGCGGATCGAGCCCGAGATGCTTAGCCGTTGCCAGCATACCGGCATGCTTGCCGGAGCAATTATTGTGGATGGCGCGGGGACGCTGTCCGGCCCGCAGCAGCTCGCGCGTCGCCGCCTCGCTCACCGGCCAATGCGCGCCGCAGGCGAGATAGCTATCGTCGAGGCCGGCTTTTGCGAGCAGACTGCCCACCGTATCGAGATGCACACGATCGCCGCTATGCGAGGCGCAAGCGACCGCGAGCTCGGCCTCGCTGAGCGCGAAGGCGTCGGCCGCCCCACTTTCTAGGAGCGGCAGCCCCTGCATCGCCTTGACGGCTGAGCGCGGATAGACGGGATGCTTAACGTCGCCGAGCGCAAGCATCAGCCGCCCGCGCGCATCGGCGACGGCGATAGCGCCAGTGTGGCTGCTCTCGACCAGCGCGCCCCTGAGGATTTCAACCAGGACCGGATTGCTGGAACCGCGCTCGCTCATGATGATGTGATGTGGCCTGGACGCTCGGACTACGATCGAGCGCGCATCGCCGGCACGCCGTCGCCCACGAGCTCGAGCGGGACGCCTGCAGCGTGCTTCGAGGCGCGGATCACAAGCGAGGTCTTGACGCTCGCAACGTTGGGCGCCGCTGTCAGCTCGTGGATAATGAACTCCTGGAACGCACCGAGATCGGGCGCCACGCATTTCAACATGAAATCGATCTCGCCCGAGAGCATGTAGCAGTCGCGCACGATCGGCGAGCTCTGCGCGTGCTCCTCGAAGGCGATGAGGTCGGCTTCGGCCTGGCGGTGCAGCCTGATCATGGCGAACGCGGTCACGTCGAACCCGAGCACCTTGTCGTTGAGGATCGCGGTGAATCCTCTGACGATGCCCGCCTCTTCCAAGGCCCTGACACGGCGGAGGCAAGGCGGCGCCGAGATGCCCACCTTGCGCGCAAGCTCCACATTGGTGATGCGCCCGTCGGCCAGAAGTTCGCGCAGGATCAGCCAGTCGGTTGCATCAAGACGCGCGCGACGCATATTTGGACCTTTCTCGTGATGCTCGAGCGGGGTTCTGGACTGTGAAAGCCCTTGCGCGCTAGAAGGCGACTCGGCCATCCGATCGGGGCTTGCCCGGCGTTTGCCCAACTTTACGTCCTCCAGTCAAAAGAATCGAAAAGAAACTGAGCGTTCAACGTTCCGAAAATGTTAGCGGCGATTCGCGCCAAGCCCCAGAACAGGCGTCTCAGCGTCCGGGTCCGACCGGCGCGGAGGCCGGCCGAGCGGGTTGCTTATCAGCTGCGCTATGCTTACGTCCTGTGGTCCTTTCCCACTTCAGAGGCACTTCATGGCTACCCACGCCAAGGCTCACCGCCACGCTAAGCTGATCATCATCGGCTCGGGTCCGGCCGGCTATACCGCCGCCATCTATGCCGCGCGCGCCATGCTGAAGCCGCTGCTGATCGAGGGCCTTCATGCGGGCGGGCAGATGACCACCACCACCGACGTCGAGAACTATCCCGGCTTCCCCGACGTGATCCAAGGCCCCTGGCTCATGGAGCAAATGAAGCTCCAGGCCGAGCATGTCGGCACCGAGATGATCCGCGACCATATCATCTCAGCCGATCTCAAGCGGCGACCCTTCGCGCTGACCGGCGACAGCCACACCGAATATACCGCCGATGCGCTGATCATCGCCACCGGCGCCCAGGCGCGCTGGCTCGGGCTGCCGACCGAGCATAAATTCCAAGGCTATGGCGTGTCCGCTTGCGCCACCTGCGACGGGTTCTTCTACCGCAATAAGAAAGTCATCGTGGTCGGCGGCGGCAACACCGCGGTCGAGGAAGCGCTCTATCTCGCTAACATCGCGAGCGAGGTGATTCTGGTGCATCGCCGGGGCGTGCTTCGCGCGGAGAAGATCCTGCAAGAGCGCCTGTTCAAGAACCAAAAGATCAACGTCATGTGGAATTACGAGCTCGACGAAGTGCTCGGCCACGACCATCCGCTCGGCGTGACGGGCGTCAAGCTCAAGAGCACCCTGACAAGCGAACCCATCGAACTCGCAACCGATGGCGTGTTCATCGCCATCGGCCACACGCCGCAAACTGACTTGTTTAAGGGCCAGATCGACACAAAGCCGTCGGGCTACATCATCACCGATCCCCGCTCGACCGCGACTAGCATGCCGGGTGTGTTCGCTGCCGGCGACGTCGCCGACGATCTCTATCGCCAGGCGGTCACGGCTGCCGGCATGGGTTGCATGGCGGCGCTGGACGTCGAGAAATATCTCGCCAGCCTCGAGCAGGTTGCCGAAGCCGCCGAGTAATCTCGGCCAAGCAAAACGGTGGTGGCGGCTCCTTTGCCTTCGTTGAACGGTCATATGCGGGAAAAGCTCCCCAAATCCAGCCACTCGGGGACATTGCCAAGTCACGCACCGTCGCGATAGCCTCACTCCCCGGCGGGGGATGGTGACGCCGGAACGGGAGCGGGCCGGCGCTCTTCTTGGTGCGCGACTTGGAGGGCGAAAGCTCAATGGCGGAAATGCAATTCGGCGTGGCAGCATCTCTCGTTGCCGCGCTCATGACGATGTCCGGCGCGGCCCTGGCCGCCCCGTGCGGCAATACCGGCGCCGGTTTCGAAGCTTGGAAGCCGATTTTCGCTCGTGAGGCCCAAGGCACGCGGGGTCGGCCCGGCGGCCATCTCAGCGCTGATGAATACCACCTACTCGACCGGCACGATCAGGGCCGATCGCGGGCAGCACAGTTTCACGCTGACGCTCGATCAGTTCATGGCCAAGCGTGGCGCACCCGCCATCGCCGCCAAAGGCAAATCCATGAAGGTCGCCAACGCCGCGCTCTTCAACGCCATCGAGAAGCGGTATGGCGTGCCGCCCGGTCCGCTGGTCACCATCTGGGGCATGGAGACCGGTTTCGGCACGTTCATGGGCAATCAGCAGACGCTTTCGGCCGTCGCCACGCTCGCCTATGACTGTCGCCGGACCGAGTATTTCACCGACCAACTCTATGCGGCCCTTCAGCTCGTCGATCGCGGCGTCATCTCCGGCGACACACGCGGCGCCATGCATGGCGAGGTCGGGCAGACGCAGTTCCTGCCCAAGAACATCCTGCTTTACGGCGTGGACGGCGACGGCAACGGCGTCGTCAATCTCAACGTCAAGGCCGATGCGCTCGCCTCGACCGCGAACTTCCTGAAAGGTCATGGCTGGGTTCGCGGCGCGGGCTATCAACAGGGCGAGCCCAACTTTATCGCCATTCAGGGCTGGAATGCGGCCGGCGTCTATCAGCAGACCATCGCCATCGTCGGCAAGCGCATCGACGGCCACTGACACGACTGGCGTTTAGGATTTTGACGTGCGTTTGCCCTTGGCAAGCGTCGCCAGTACTCCGGCCATAAGTGGCCGCCGCATGGCCGGCAGTACATCGTCTTCCGCTGCGACACTCTCGTCGATCGCCGTCACTGGTCTCGCACGATAGGGCATGGCGAAGCCGTTGGCCGTGGCGACCGAGCAAACGATATAGTTTCGCTGTTCCCGCATGGTGTGTCCTCCGTGTTTCAGAGCAAAACGCCAACCGGACCAATAGGTTCCAGTCAGCCCAGATCAACCGCCGGTCGTTCGCGCATTGAAGCTCACACTTAAGCTTTGTGAGCTAAAGTAACCCGAGGACCCGCAATTTCCGGATCGGAAGAATGGATCTCTCCAGCATCAAGGTCGGTGAAAACCCGCCGCACGAGGTCAACGTCGTCATCGAGATTCCGCAAGGCGGCGCCCCGGTGAAATACGAGGTCGACAAGCTTTCGGGCGCCATGTTTGTCGACCGCTTCTTACATACCGCCATGTTCTACCCGGCCAATTACGGGTTCATCCCGCACACGCTGTCAGAGGACGGCGATCCGCTCGACTGCATGGTGATTGCGCCGACCCCCGTCGCGACCGGCGCGGTGGTCCGCGCGCGTCCCATCGGCGCGCTGCTTATGGAGGACGAGAAGGGCATCGACGAGAAGATCATCGTCGTGCCGATCGACCGGCTGCATCCCTACTACAAGCGGGTCGGCAGCTATCGCGACCTGCCCGAGATCCTGATCGAGCAGATCGGCCATTTCTTCGAGCACTACAAGGATCTCGAGCAGGGCAAATGGGTGAAGGTGCTGCGCTGGGCTGAGCCGCCGGAGGCCATCGAGCTGATTCGCGCCGGCATCCTCCGCGCGGAAACGTAAACCATGGCGAAGGCCCCGAATCTGCGCTACCTGCTTCGCCGTGACTGAACGCCTGACAGAGAAGCCGGCGGCGGACCCCGCTGCCCAGGAGGCCAAGGACAGCGCCAAGGCCAAGCGGCAGCTGGCGCAAGCGGTCGGCAAGCTTATCGCGCTCGTGCTGGTCGCCCTGGTAGTCATCCTGATCGAGCGCTATTGCACCGTGAAGCCGCCGGCCTTCGGGCCCGACGCCAAGGTCACGGCAATCGACGGCGACACGATCCGCGCCGGCAACGGCGACGAGTATCGCATCTTCGGCATCGATGCTCCCGAGCTCCACCAGACTTGCAAGGACGCGAGCGGCAAGTCCTGGCTGTGCGGCCGCGCCGCCAAGGCGAAGCTGACCACGCTGATGAAGGCGGGCGCGGTGAATTGCGTGGCGCACGCGACCGACCGCTACAACCGCGTCGTCGCGGTGTGCACCGCGCAAGGCGTGCCCGACGTTGGCGAGCAGCTGGTGCGCGACGGCTATGCCATCGATCTCGGCGGCGAGGCCGGGAATCCCTATCAAGCCGCCGAGAGCGAGGCCAAGGACGCCAAGCGCGGCATCTGGCGCGGTACTTTCGACCGCCCTTCAGACTGGCGCCAGGCCCATCCCCGCGAAGTCGATTGAGCGTCACTCGCGAGGCCGAAATCGGCTAGGTTTCGAACCACGCCTCGCATGGGAGCCGCCTTTGAGAGAGATGCAACTGATCTATGCCTCGCAGCCCTTCGGCTACGACGAATTGACGCTGGTCGGCATTTCGGCAGCGGCGCGGCGCAACAACGCACGTGACGGCATCACCGGCGCCGTAATCTGCCGCGAAGACCTGTTAGTGCAATTGCTGGCGGCATCTTCGAGCGATTGGAGCCGCCCGAAGCGGCGAGCGTCCCTGCTTTGAGTGGCTCGCGGGCTCGTGAGATCGCGCGCGGATAAGGACAGGCTCGATGTCTGACCTGGAGATCGCAGTATCGGTCGCGCTCGGCGTCGGACTTGCCGCTGCAACCGGCTTTCGCGTGTTCCTGCCGATGCTGGTGCTGAGCATCGCGGCCAACACCGGCCATCTTGCGCTCGCCGACAGTTTCGCGTGGATCGGCACGCTGCCCGCGCTCATCCTGCTCGGCGTCGCAGCGGTCGTGGAGATCATCGCTTACTACATTCCGGGCGTCGACAACCTGCTCGACACCTTGGCGACCCCCGCGGCGCTTGTCGCCGGCACGGTCGTTTCCGCCGCCGTCATCACCGATCTGCCGCCGACGGTGAAATGGGCCACGGCGGTGATCGCAGGAGGCGGCATTGCCGGACTGATTCAGAGCACCTCGGCGCTGCTCAGGGCAAAATCGACGGTGTTCACCGGCGGCCTCGGCAACCCAGTCATCGCCACGACCGAACTCAGCGGATCGCTGATCGTGTCGATCCTGGCAATTGCCGCGCCGCTGATCGCTCTCCTGCTGGTCGTGCTTTTCCTGTGGCTAGCTCTGCGCTTTTTGCTGCGGCTCACGCGGCGCGGCACGCCCTCACCCGAGCGCTGAGAAGCAGCGCGTCCAACTCGCGCCTGACCGGGGGGCTTCAGTGCAAGTTCAGTCGCAGAGGCCAATGAACTCGAAGCCCATTTCGCGGCACAGGCAGCGCGCATCGAACTCGCTGACGGCCTCGATCACCACTCGCACCGGCCCATCGAGTACGCAGAACCGCAGGCCCGAAGGCGCACGCCTCTGAACGGTGACAATGCCGACGGTGAGTTGCGCTCGCCGCTGCGGCGCGGCGATCCCTTCGGGGCTCGCGATCTTTCGCTGCGTAGAATTTCCGGCCATAGTCAAAGCCAACTCCGCAAAGCCTGACGTAGTTCCTATAATGTTCTCACACGATTCGGGGCAGCGACGCAACGGGATCGCGACAGGTTTCACAATTGCGCTTCAGATTGGCGCTAAACATTGCGGGCTTCTTTGCCGGCCATCCCAACACTCGAAGGGCCAGACCCATGCATAGATCGAGCGTCGGCCCGCTTGCCGTCTGCTGCTTGTCGGCGGCTCCGGTCAGCGTTCTCCCGCCTTGGCCGGCAAAGGCGACGTGGCCGGGTCCAAGGACTATCTCGGTATCGGACGCTTCGCCGGCAGCGTCATCACCGACCACGAGGTGAAGGACTTCGACACGACGCAACGGCAAGTGGCGACCTTGAAGGACGGCAAGGCGAGCGACGAGCGGAAGCCCGGAAGGGCGCATTACGCGCATCGCCTACAAGACCGGGCTTGGTCCCTCGGTCGTGGGAGTATCGCGCAATTTCGAAACCCAGCTCAAAAAGGCTGGCTTTGAGAGGCTGCTCGCATGCAACACCGATGAATGCGACGGCATCCCATTCTACGAATGAAGACGACGGGTGTCGGGTTCCTCGCCCCGGTCACATCGAACGCGACCGAGCCAGGCCGCACTCTCAACCGCCAGGTCGAGCTCGTCGCCCCTTAAGGCTGGAACTAGACCACAGCCTCTTTCGGCTGGGCGGCGAGGATGGCAGCGAGCTCATCAAGCGTCTGGATGGTATCGCGCAAGGCCCTGGCCACCTGGTCCTCGGCATCGGCGTCCACCGGCAGGTCATCGATGAAGGAATAGCCGTCGAGAATCTCGAGCGCGCGCTCCATCGATGACACTGCATCCTCGCTCTTCTTGATGAGATCCTTGGCCGAGCGCTCGTGCCAATCGAGCACGCGAGCGAGCGTATTGTCGGCGCCGTCAGCCTTGCGCTTGACGCGCGCCCGCAGGCGCGCTGCGCGCTCGATCGCCCGATTGTGGTCGGCGATGCCGGCCTGTCGTCGGGCGATGTCCTCGCGAATCGCCTGCTCGATCATCTCGCCGATGCCGAGCGCGCTCACGTCATGCTCCGAGTGGATGATCAGGCCGAGCTTCTGGGCGATGATCTCGATCGCGGCGACGTCGGCATTATCCGGCTTGGCGGCGACGATCTCTCCGGTTGCGTCGTAGCGCTCGCGGCGCCGCTCGTCGGACAGCACGTCATGGGCGGTGGCGAGCGCGCTGAACGCCTCTGCCGAGCCGCCTTTGTCAGGATGCGAGACCTTAGCTTTGCGCCGATAGGCTTTGCGCACTTCGGCCTTTGAGGCACCCCGCTTGAGGCCCAACAGCTTGTAGAGATCGATCATCGACTTCCCCCGATATCCCCGTGCCCAAGGGGACAACGCACGAGGACGACTGTCGGTGCGAGTTGTGGCCAAAATTTAGCGCGAGCGCTGGATTCTCGTGACGGCCGCCCGATCGCGAGCCATTCCGCCCCAGTTCCCCGCACAGCATGTCTATGCTTCAATTTGTACGAGGACGCGAGGGAGGGCCACTCACCGCAAAACGGATAACTGAGTACAGGGGATTCTATGAAACGTCTTGGTCTTGCGCTTATCTTTTCCGCGCTCGCGCTCACCGCCGTCCATTCAGCCGACTCCGAAGGGCGCAGCATGCTCGTGTTCGCCCCCTATGGGTCAGCCAGCACGCCCGGAAGCACGGCGACCACGACCGTGATCGATTTCTCCACCATGGTCGCCTGCCGCGAAGCGCGCGACGAGCTTAGGCGCAACGCCGGCCTGAAAGCGCTGGGCTTCCGCCTGGTGGCGACCTGCGTCGAGCCTTAGCGGTTAGCGCAAGCCGACTTCGGCGACTTTGGTCTGGCCGCAGGGGGTGGCCCAGGCATATCGAAAGCTGTGGCAACACGAGTCTACAAGCTAGAGAAAGAGTTGAGAAACGCAAATTCCTCTTGTCGGAATACGCCCACTACGCGGCCTTGGCGTAATACGACTTGAGTTGGTTCATCACCTTCTGCTTGTCGAACTCCGCGCCCATAGCCAGCATGGCGTCGGCGAAACGGTTCACGATCTCGCCGATCTGCTCGGGGCTAAGCTGGTTCAGAATGCCAATGCGGACCTGCACCGGCTCTGACAGCGTCGGCCAGATGCCGAAGCCTTGCGCCCGCGCGCCCTGCACCAGTTCCTTCTCCTTGCCCTTGAGCTTGCCTGGCAGGTTGAGCACGACGAGGCTGGTCATGTTCGATGTGACGTCGCAGCCCATGGCCTCGACGGCCTGGCGGAGCGCCTTCTCGTGATAGGCATAATCGGAAGCCTTGCGGCGGCGGCCATAGCCCAGAATGATGCGCAACGCCTCGTGGAATGCGGCCACCGCATAGCAGGAATGGGTCTGGTGATAGGCCGGCGTGGGCGTATCATTCCCGTCGATGACGCCCCAATGCCGCGCATCGAGGATCGGGTGGTGCACATAAGTGCGGCAGCCGCGCTTCTTCACCATCTCGATCGCCTTGTCGGTGAAGCTGACCGGCGCGTAGGTGAGCGGAAGCGACAGCACGCCCTTCTGCGGACACGAGGCCCAGGCGACCACGCCCGGATAGTCGTCGATATTGAAATCGGCAACGCCGAGGCTCGACACCGCGTCGCAGATGCCCATCACGCCATGCTTCAGGCAGGCGTCGCTGAAACCCTTGAGGTCGTTGATGCGCCCCGAGCCAGTCTCCCAATGCGCCATGAACGCCCACATCGGCTTGTGCTGAGCGAGCGCCTTGTCGACCGTCTCGCCGAAGACGGACTGGCTGTGCGGCGTGTCGATGACCGTCACGCTCTTCGGCTTGGGGCTAAGTGAATCGGCGGCAAGTTCCTCGGCGGTCGAGGCCTTCATGCGGATCGTGAGTGTGTCGATGCCCGAGAAGGTGCCGTTCGGAAAGGCCACCACAGTGTCGCCGGGCAGGATGAGCGACAGCACGCAGTCGAGGCCGGAGAAGCCGGTGCCGGCGACGCCGTAGGTATAGACGTTCTTGGTGCCCCACAGCTCGCGCAGCATCTCCTTCGCCTCGAGCATGCCGCGCAGCACGTCCTTCTGCATGTGGTCGGCCACGCCTGTCTTGGCGAAGCGATCGAGCACGCGAGGGTCGGTGTTGCCCGGCCCAGGGCCGGCGGCAAGGGTCTCAGGGATGTCTAGCTGCGGATAAATCTTCGTCATGGGAACGTCCTCAATGAGCCTACGGTGATGATCAAAAAACAGGCGGGACAATCGTCTAGCGAGCTGCGCGCCTCGCGGCAAGCGCGGCGAAGGCCAAAACCGGCACTTAAGCGGCCTTAGCTCCCCTGATCGCCAAGACCTGATCGGCCACTTTGCCGGTCAGCTCGGCGAGGTGGTCGAACTTGGCATTGAAGGTGCCGACGCCGGCAGTCGCCGACCTTAGCTCGACGATCAGGTTCTGGATCTCCGATTCCGGCAGATGCACCTCGACCAGGTCCCATCCGGACCAGCCCGGGCGCGCGTCGAAGCCGAGGATCTGGCCGCGCCTTGCCGACACGATCGAGTTGATCTTGGCGGTGGCGTCGGACGGCACGGCGATCTCGACCGCCATCACCGGCTCGAGCAGCACCGGCGAGCATTGCGGCATGCCCTCGCTCATGGCGAGGCGGCCCGCCTGGCGGAACGCCATATCTGAGGAGTCGACGCTGTGATAGGACCCGTCGATCAGGCAGACCGCGACGTCGACCACGGGAAAGCCGAGGGGTCCATGGCCAAGATAGTCGCGCACGCCGATTTCGACGCTCGGGATGTAGTTCTTGGGCACCACGCCGCCGGTGATCTCGTCGGAGAACTCGAACCCGGCGCCTCGCCGTTGCGGCTTGATGGTGATCACGACGTCGCCGAACTGGCCGTGCCCGCCCGACTGCTTCTTGTGACGGCCGCGCACCTCGACCGATTTGCGGATTGTTTCCTTATAGGGGATCTGTCGCGAACGGGTCGACGCGTCGATGCCGTATTTGCGCACGAGCTTCTCTAGCGCGACCCGTAGATGCATCTCGCCTTGGCCCCACAGCACCATCTCGCCCATCTCCTGGCTATGGGTGAGCGAGATCGACGGGTCCTCCTCGATGATCTTGGTGATGGCCGCGGTGAGCTTCACCTCGTCCTTCTTTTCCTTGGCGGCGATGGCAAGTCCGAACACTGGCTTGGCGGTGGCGGGCGTTTCGATCTTCTTCACGTGGGCCTTGTCGTCGCCGAGCGTGTCGCCGGTCTTGACGCTGTCCAGCCGGCCGAACGCGACCGTGTCGCCGGCCTTGGCCTCACCGCGCTTCACCGGCTCCTGCCCCATGACCGAGAAGACGCCGGAAATGCGCTCCTCCTCGGCGCCGCCATATACGGTAGTGCCGTCGGCGAAATTGCCGGTCAGCACGCGGGCGAGCGACAGCTTGCCGCCATGCGCGGTGTGGAAGGTCTTGACCACCAGGGCGCATGACAGCGTCTTGTCGACGCCGATCCGCTTCGCCGTGCTCTGGACGAACGGCGCTTCGTGGCGCAACGCCTTGAGCAGGCGGAAGATGCCGTGGCTGGTCTCCGCCGAGCCGAGCAGGACCGGGCAGATCAGCCCGTCGCGCAGCTCCTTGCCGAGATCGTCGAACACCCGGTCGCGCGGCGGCGGCACGTCCTCCAGGAGCTGCTCCATCAGGGCATCGTCATAGTCGGCGAGCTTTTCCAGCATCGAGAAGCGCGCTTCCTTCTCGAGCGGCTCGAGCGTGTCGGGAATGGCCATCACCTCGCTCGGCGCATGCTCGCGATAGACGTAAGCTCGCTCGAGCGCGAGGTCGATGAAGCCGGTGACGATGTCGTTCTCCCAGATCGGCAGCTGGCGCAGCACCAGCGGTTTGCCGCTCGCCGGCTGGAGCATCGGCACGATGTCGCGCACCCGCGCCTCGGCCTTGTCGATCTTATTGACGAACAGGAAATGCGGGATGCCGCGATCCTCGAGCTGCTTGAGGATCAGCTGAAGCGCCGGCACCTTCTTCTCGTCGGGCTCGCACACCACCACCGCGGCGTCGCAGGCGGTCAGTGCGTTGGCCGCGTCGGCCTGGAACTCGATCGAGCCCGGGCAATCGAGGAAGGTGAAACTGTCGCCGAGAAAATCGACGGTCGCAGCGTTGAGCTCAACGCTCATGCCGTGATGGCGCGCCTCCTCCGACGCATCGCCGACCGTATTGTCGCCGGCCATCGTGCCCTGGCGGCCGATGGCGCCGGTACGCGCGAGGATGGCTTCGAGAAGTGTCGTCTTGCCGCTGAGATAGGGGCCAACCAGTGCGATGCAGCGGGCGCTGCGGGCTAGCTGGCCCTGCGCTTGACCCATGGTCTCCTCCTTAGCGGTTATGACCCCGCGCGGGAGAAGGCTCCTGACGCACCCCTACTCGCGCTCGGCCTCTTAGTAACGCTATCGTGTCAAGATGAACGGCCTCTGGCAAGAGGCCCGAATTCGGGACATTACCTGGCCCTAACTGGGCCGAGTCCAAGCAGACCCGCCGCGCTACATCGTTTCGCATGGCGGCATATATCGCGAACACCTGGACCGCGATAAACTCCGCGCCATTCAACAACCGGCGGGCATGATCGGTGGCGCGTTCGACAGCGAAAAGACCATCACGCAAGAGCAAGATCCATCTGGCTGGAGCCGAATAGGCATGCCCCTGCAGAACACAATGCTCAACTGCGTTCAGGATATGCTTGGCACCGGCTCGCGGCGCGGGTTCGACCCGGTCACGCATCTGGGGCAATATAGAGTGGGCCTTGTCATAGAGTGGGCCTTGTCGGATACGCACGGCGTGCACGACCTTGCTGAGTACGAGAGCCGGCCGAACTACATCGTGCCGCTCTATGAGGGCGTTGTCGTTTGCGCCTATGATACGAGTAAGTTTCCCGCTGCGCTGCTGGACGACGTGCTCCAGGCGCATCCCTATATGCTTGCCGATGGCCGGCAGTGAGAATCCCGATTTACGTGACACCGGACAGCAGGCTGCCTGCGTGATCCGTTCGGCTGGAGTTTCGATGCGTTTCAAGCATGTTTTTGTGCTGACGGCCCTTGTCTCGGTACTGCTGATTGCTGCCGGCGCCGCGCGGGTGGCCGCATTCGCGCCGGCATCCGCGCCGCCACTCCTCATCGATGCCGCTTTCACCTGCGGCATGTTCGATGGAAGCTTCAGCTGCAGGGCGGCTCCGGGTGAAGAGGCACATGGAAAAAATGCGTCGCCGGGCGTCTCTCGAACTCCCAACGCCCCATCGGACGGTCTCACCGGCGACAGCCAAGGCACGGCATATCCCGCGCCCGCCGCTCCGAGCCAGAGCGGCGCGCCGGCCGCGACACCTGACGCAGCTTCGACCGGCTGCCAGCATGGCATGATCGGCACACCGCCCGGCTGTCGCTGCCCGAAAAATTCAGAATTACTCGGCGGCAATTGCGTTCACTACACTGCCACGATGTGTAAGAGCGAGCTGCCGGTGAACGTCAACCCTGAACCGTGCCAAGACCTCGAAGCGAAGCTGTCCTGCAAGATGCGGCAGGATGGATTGAAAGATTGCTGCTGCCTGGTCTACGACAAGATGTAGCAGCGCGATCACTGCCGCCTCAGCCGCCAGCTCTAGGCAACCGCGGCGACCGTCGATTTCCGCTCAAGCTTGCCCCAGCCAACCAGCGGGCCAAGCAAGGCTGCGAGGACGGCCTTGATGACGATGTAATACATGAGTTGGCGATAACCGAAGCGCTGCAACACGAGCCAGGGCAGCAATGTCACTTGCTCCTTGTGCTCCATGCCGAGCGCAAGGGCGGCACAACCGAGATCGACGACAAGAAACGCGAGATAATAGAGCAGGACCTTCTCCAGCGTTCCGCCGTCGGACTGGTCTTGATGCTGGAGCAGATCGACGCCTGACATGGCAAGCCGCCAGATAAGCGTCAGGTCGACGAACGGCGCCACCACCGAGAACAGGAACTGGAACAACCAGGTTTGCGGCACCGCGATCAGTCCGAGCGAGCCATAGCGCGGCTTGAGCGTCACCTTGCGGTGTTTCCACAGACATTGCAGCGTGCCAAACGCCCAGCGGAAGCGCTGCTTGATTAGCCCACTGACGGTGTCGGGCGCTTCGGTCCAGGCAATGGCTTGGCTGTCGTACAGCACCCTATAACCGGCCCGGAGCAGCGCTATGGTCAAATCCTGATCTTCGGCGAGAGTGTCGGCCGGAAAGCCGCCTAGCTTGACCAACGCCTCGCGCCGCCAGGCGCCGACCGCGCCGGGCACCACCGTAATGCAGCCCAGCGTCGCCAAGGTCCGGCGTTCGAGGTTCTGGCTGGTGACGTATTCGAGCGCCTGCCAGCGGGTGATAACGTTGACCCGGTTGCCCACCTTGGCATTGCCGGCTACGGCGCCGACGCTGTCGTCGGCAAACCATCGAACCAGATTGCGGATCGACTCGGGCGGAAAATACGTGTCGGCATCGAGCGCCACGACGACGCTGCCCCTCGCTTCGGCAAGACCTCGATTGAGCGCGGCAGCCTTGCCGGCATTGGTGATGGCGATGAGCCGGACGCGCGGGTCGGCGCCCAATGAAGTGCGTACCACCTCTCGCGTGCCGTCCTTGGAGCCGTCGTCGATGACGATGACCTCCAGGTTGGGATAGTCGCTGGCCAGGATGTGGCGGACCGTTTCGGCGATCACCTTTTCCTCGTTATGGGCCGGGATCAGCACGGATTGCAGCGGCGGATCGTCTGGCAGCGCGGGCGGGACGCGGCGCGATTCGAGCTGGCGGTTGCGCAGCGACACGGCGCAAAGAAACAGGAGCCTGAAAAAGCCGAGCCAGATCGCCGCGAAGAACAGCGTCGCCGCCAGCTTGCCGAGCCAGCTCAGCGTCATGAACACAGGGAGCCCGACCATGCGCGCGAGCGATTTTGGCGGGATCGGCGGCATCACCTGATCTCTCGTCATACCCGCGAGCTCCGACACCGGCACTAGCTCAAAGCCCTTGGCCCGCAGCGTATCGATCAGCCTCGGGAGCGCCGCGACCGTCTGCGATCTGTCGCCGCCGGAATCGTGCAGCAGGATGACATGCCCCCGCACGTCTGGATTCGGATCGCTCACTTGTTCGATCACGCGGCTGACGATCTGGTCGGCGGTCGGGTTTTCCCAGTCATTGGGATCGACATGCAGTCCGACCGAAAGATAACCCATGCCCTGGGCGATGCCGATCGGCAAGATCTCATCGGCTGTGGTCGGCTCGGCGTCGCCAAGATAGGGCGCCCGGAACAGTCGCATCGAGCGTCCGGTGAGTGCCTCGAACAGACGCTGTGTGGCGTTTATCTCGAGCGTGACCAGCGCGTCCGGGAGCTCGCCGAGATTGGGATGGGTATAGGTGTGGTTGCCGACATCGTGACCCTCGTCGAGCACGCGCTGCACCAAAGATGGATTGGCTTGCGCATTCTCGCCGATGATGAAGAAGCTCGCATGAACGCCCTTCTCCTTCAGGATGTCGAGAATCTTCGGCGTCCAGTCTGGGTCAGGCCCGTCGTCGAAGGTAAGCGCGAGCTTGTTCGCCGCGGCACCCGAACGCTCGATGACGTAAGAGGTGGGGACCCGCGTGTAGGTCTCGTCGACGATCTCTCCGGTATCTCCGTCGATCTCGAAGGTACGCGAACCCTTGGCCGGCTGCTGGGCTATGCGCAGCAACTCGCCTTCGCCTTCGAAGTCGATATTCTGGCTCATGCCGATACGGTGGAGCGCGTCGGGCGTCGGAGCATCATAGCTCCGCCCCACTACCGACCAGACCGAGGGATCTTCTGCACCCAGTCGCCACACGGCATAGCCCGCCGGCCGATAGGCGTCGGCGGCATGCACCTCGTTGAACGCCGTGACGCCGTCGAGCATCCACACGTCGTGACGCTTGCCGTCGTCCTCGATGAAGGAGAAATGCGGGTTCGAGGTCTCGGGGTCGAAAGCGATCTCCGCCTCGGAATCGCGCGCCGACAGCACCGCCTCCTCGAACGACAGCTCGTTCGCCTGCTGACCCTTGACCCAATCATAGGCGTAACTGCCTATGGCGACGATGGTGTGCTGCGGGTCGAGCGTCTTCATGCGCTTGTCGAGCGCGTCTTCGAACCAGCTCTCTCCGGCGATGCTGCCGGGAGCGCCCTCCTCCCAATGCTCATCGTAACCCATGAGCATCACGTAGTCGGCGAGCTCGGCATAGTTTTGATAGGGCCAGGCATCGTCATCGAACGGAACGGCGAGCACGATCGCGTAATCGTGCGCGGCGAAGGCGACGTTGAGCTCGGTGAGGAACGACTTGAGATCCTTCTGCGCCGTCTCCGGGACGTCCTCGAAGTCGAGCGTGATGCCCTGGAACTTGTATTTGTCGAGAAACCCTACGAGCTCCTCGATGCGCGCCGCGCGTCGCGTCGGATCGGCTAGCAGCTTGGCGAGCCCGCTGCCGTCGAAATTCCCGTCGACCGCGTTCTGAACCATAGGCAGGATCGCGACGGTCGGCTTCGTAGCCTGGACATAGCCCAGCACCCGGTCCTCGACATCGGCCTTCAGCGCCATATCCGGACCTTCGAGACTGAGCCAGCTCGGAATGACCCAGTCGAGATGTGGCAGCGCGCGCTTCAAGGCGGGGTAACTGTTATCGTCCCAGCCGACATAGAAGCCTATGCTGAGCGGCCTTCCTGCGGGAGGTGCGATCGACGACGGGACCGAGCGCCGCTCCACACCACCGGCTTGCGGAGGGTGGGGCAGGCTGCGCTCCTTCTCGCGAAGCTCCGCGGCAAGCCGCGCCGCGTTGCGAAGCGCTTCCGGATCCGCGGCAGTGGCAGTGGTGACCGACAGCCCGTGCGCCGCTGAGCAGCTCCGCGCCCAGGCGCAGCGGATCGAGACGTGCGGATCTGCACTGTCCTCGCCGGTGGGCCGATGGACGATCAAGAGCGTCGCGACGAATAGCGTCATGACGACCAGACTGACCGTGCCGGCCAGCCACGCGAGCCTAATGAGGGCGCGACCGCGCTTTCCCGACGGATCGAAGAATATTGGCTTACCGGTCATAGCGAGTTGGTGATTGCAGAAGCTCTACGTGAATCAGTCTCGTTCGCCCGGTAACGGCATGTAGGACGCTTCGGCAGGTTTGGCCTAGCGCCAGAACGCCGCAGACGCGGGAACTGGCGGGCGCAAATTGACGCGGATGAACGTTGGGCCGCGTGCGGTCGCTTCTGTCAACGGCGGAGAGCTGCAGCGACCGTATCGAGCACAAGGCCGAACTGGCCGAACCCCCAATAATGGCCCGCTTGTTGAACGACATCGAGCCGGCAGTTGGGCAGCTGCGCGGCGAGGTAATACGCCCCGCTCGCCGGCACGATGGTGTCGTCGCTCCCCTGCCACACCACAGAGGGCACATCTATCTCGGCAAGCGACAGCCCCCACGGTCCGCAGAACAGCCGCAAGTCCTGGAGCGCGCCCCGGATGCCGGGCCTTAAGCCCTCGCGGATAGCCGCCCGCAAATTGGCCTTCACCTCGCCCTGCCCGAGCACGCCCCGGTCGGACGGGGTGACGCGCTGCTGAAGCGCGCGATAGGCGACACTCGGCGCCCATTTGACCATCCCGCGCAAAGACCAGAAGAACGCGGCACAGGCCTGCGGCGACCGGCCCATCCTGGTGAAGATCAGCCGGTGCATCCGCGACATGCGTATCTGCTTGCCGCACTCGGCGACCGGGCCGACCGGTGAGATGAGCGCGAGCAGCTGCACGCGGTCGTGCATCTGCGCGGCCGTTGCGATCGCATAGGGTCCGCCTCCCGAGACGCCGATCACCGCGAGCCGATCGAGCCTGAGCGCGTCTGCAAGCGAGGCGAAGTCCTCCGCCGATCCCATCAAGCAGCGGCACCTCCGGTAATCGGAATGGCCGTAGCCCGGCCGGTCGGGGGCAATGATGCGCAAGCCCCGCTCTCGCGCCGCGGCATCGGTCAGCCCGAACATGAAACGCGAGCCAGGGGTTCCGTGCAGCGCCAGCACCGGCAGCCCGCGTGGATCGCCGAATTCCGCGAAGGAAATGCGCCTACCGTCGGCAAGGCGATGGATACGAGAGGCGCGGTCCTCGGCGCCGGTCCGGTCGATCGCGGTGACGGTGTTCATGGAGGCGATTCTAACACCTCGACCAAGGCAGCCGTGCGACAGCCGTGAGCCGACTACTCGCAGCCGATGATGATGTCCCCCGGATTGATCATCAGCACCACGGGCTTGCCCTCATAAAGCTTCAGCGTCTCGAGCGCCGGGATAGTGACGCTCACCTCGAGCGTCGTGTCGCCGGGGACGGCGACATAGACGATGGCCGTCACGCCCCCTTTGCGGATCTCCATGATCTTGCCTTTGATCTGGTTGCCCGTGCTGAACTGCATGGCGCTCTCCGTCCAGGTCTCGCCTAGCTCAGGCTGCCGCAGAAGCGCTGGATGCGGCGGCAAGCCTCCTCTAGCGCGTTGATCCCGGTCGCATAGGAGATGCGGAAGAAGGGCGAGAGCCCGAACGCCGCGCCATGCACGACGGCAACCCCCTCCTCCTCGAGCAACGTCGTGGCGAACGCCTCGTCATTCTCGATCCGCTTGCCGGCGGGCGTGCTCTTGCTGATCACCCCCACGCAGGAGGGATAGACGTAGAACGCGCCTTCGGGCTTAGGGCATGACAGGCCCTTGGCCTGGTTCAGCATGGAGACGACGAGGTCGCGCCGCTCTTGGAACGAGACCACCCAGTCCTTGAGGAAGCCTTGTGGACCCTTCAGTGCCTCAACCGCCGCCCATTGGCTGATCGAGCAAGGATTCGAGGTGGACTGCGACTGGAGGGTCGAGATCGCTTTGATCAACGGCTCCGGCGCACCGCCATAGCCGATGCGCCAGCCAGTCATGGAATAGGCCTTGGAAACGCCGTTCAGAGTAAGCGTGCGCGCCTTCAGTCTTGGCTCGATCGCCGCCGGCGTGGTAAAGCGAAACCCGTCATAGACGAGATGCTCATAGATATCATCCGACAGTACCCACACCCGCTCATGCTTCACCAACACGTCGGTCAGCGCCTTGATCTCCTCCTCGGTGTAGGCGGCGCCGGTCGGGTTTGACGGCGAATTGAAGATGAACCACTTGGTCTTGGCCGTGATCGCCCGCGCCAACGCCTGCGGCGTCAGCTTGAAGCCGTCCTCGAGCTTGGTCTCGACGATGACGGGTTCGGCGCCAGCAAGCAGAACGATGTCGGGATAGCTCACCCAATAGGGCGACGGTATGATCACCTCATCGCCCGGGTCGAGCGTCGCCAGCAGAGCATTGTAGAGCACCTGCTTGCCGCCGGAGCCGACGGTGATCTCCGACGGCTTGTAGGCCACTCCGTTCTCGCGCTCGAACTTCTCGACGATGGCGCGCTTCAGCTCGGGGATTCCGTCGACCGCGGTATATTTGGTCTCGCCGCGCTTGATCGCCTCTATCGCCGCCTGCTTGATGTTCTCTGGCGTGTCAAAATCGGGCTCGCCGGCGCCGAGGCCGATGACGTCGAAGCCCGCGGCTTTCAGCTCGCGCGCCTTGCTCGTGATGGCCATGGTCGGCGAGGGTTTGACCCGTTCGAGCGTGCGGGCGACGAGTCCCATGATGATCTCCTGAAATGTGAATTTTGGCGGCGAACGGCGCAACCTAAGGGGCGTGGCGGGCTGCCGCAAGTGGCGAGGCGCAAATAGCTACAGCGCGGGCGAACGGCTCGCGCTGCTTCTGCCTTGAGCAGTTTCCCAAAGCTTCGCAGCCGCTAAGCGGCCTCGCGATTGAGGCTCGTCTCAGCGAGCTTGGTGAGGAGCTTGTCGGCGTTATATTCCTGCTCGAGCGTCTGCTGGAGCAACCTCGCCGCGTCGTTCATGCCGAGCTGCTTGGCCCAGGCGATCATCGTGCCGTAACGGGCGATCTCGTAATGCTCAACGGCTTGTGCGTCGGCGATCATGCCGGCATCAAGCACATCGGGATCCTTGGCGTCCTTCATGTCCTCCTCGCCCTCTTCCAGGATGCCCTTGATCGCGTGGCAGGTCTTGCCCGCAGGCTTCAGCTCGCACAGCGCGAATACCTGCTCAAGCCGCTGCACCTGGCCCTCGGTTTCCTTCAGGTGATGCTCGAAGGCCTGGCGGAGCTTATCGGAGTCGGCCTTCTTAGCCATCTTGGGCAGCGCTTTCAGGATCTGCTTCTCGGCGTAGTAGACGTCCTTGAGGAGGTTTACGAACAGATCCTGCAATGATTTCGTGGCCATGATTCGTGGCTCCTTGGGGTTATCGTGGGGTGGGCGGGCGCGCATTCGCGAGCGCCACTCATCGCTCCCTCCTGGGGAACTTAAGGGCTAACTTTCGTCTCGCGGGCACAGTTCCCTCGCCTCCGCGAGGCAACTGGCCCCTGTGCAAAACCGCAATTGGGACACGACTGTGGCGAAGTAGCCATGCGAAGTGCGCGGCCAGGACACAATCCGGCTAAAGCCGCGCCCAAATGGCATGATTAGTTTTGCTTCGTGCCGACAGTCGAGGGCTAAGTCGATGACCGTGCGACACCAAGCTCTGCACTCACGTGAGCCCCTGGCAGCTTACTTTTTCTTTTCTCTGATCCTCGCTTTTCTGCTCACGCTACCCAGCATTTTCGCCCGCGCACAGGACGCCCAGCCGGGCAAGGTAGCTCTCGTCCATCCCGGCGACATGAACACCAAGGCGTGGACGGCTGGCCTGAAGATCGCCGATGCCACCGACGGCGGCGGCGTCGCCAAGCTTTGGGCACGCAGCAAGATTGCTTCGCTCGAAGCGAAAGTCTATACGGATCCTAATGCCAAGGGCATCGACAAGGCGATCGAAACGGTCGCACTCGCTCACCATCTCGTATCGAGCCAGATGAGCCTCGTCGCCATCGACAAGGTCGGTCGCGACCGGACGGCCAAGGCGTGTCGAGCATCGACATGCCGCTGAACCTTCCCGACGGCTGGGTATACGACAAGGTATTCGGGTCGCCCGTGCCGATGCAACGCGCCTACAAGGCGAAGGCAGGCGGCCTCAACCAGAGCCTGGCGATGATGCCCTCGGCTGCCGGTGCGCAATACGGCTACGACGGCAGTGCGGCGCCGGTTGCACCGATGTTGCCCGACGCCATGGGTGAGCCGGCGGATGCGGCACCTATGACCGACACCTCGACGCTACAAGCCGACACGGCGTCTGAGGCCTATACCACGGTCTCCTCGGATGTCACCCCGGCCGATCGGGGTGACGCACAACAATCCTATCCTCTGCTGCCGCTGACCGTCGTGCCGAAGCCAGACGTGAACCCGATGGTCTTGCTGAAGGCGCGACATGACGTCGCCCAGCGGCTCGTCATTATCGCTCTATTGCTAACCATACTTAGCGCGGTGACGCTGGTCTTGTGGCGTTACCACCGCCGCGACTATGCCTCCCCGCGGCGGACTGGGAGGAGGATCTGATGCCGAAACGGGGGTCGGTGCGGCTCCTCCTCCTCTTCTTCCACCCGAGCGCAAGGCTCGGGTGGAGGATAGGGGCGGCGGTTGCTCTTGTGGCCTTGGCCTTCATGGCCGAGGGGTCAGGCAGCGTGCAGCCGGGCGCGCGGTCGGCGCTCTCTCAGTTGACTCATCAAAGTGCTTGGCGGCACGCCTTGAAGGACGAGCCCGCCCAGAAGATTTGGCCTTGGGAAGATACGCTGGCGCGCCAGCGTAATGCCGTGCCACGTCTCGGCCTGAGTGCCGCGGTGTTGAGGGAAGCGAGCGGCGGAGCTAACATCGCCCCGGCCGCGCCGAGGCAAGGGCCTGGCGCCCCGGCCGAGCCGTCTCGCGCTCAACTTGGCGACGTGGCGATCGGCGACGGCATCCCCGTCCCCACGCCGGATAACCTATTCCGCGACTATCGAGTCGGCGGCAGGACGGTGGTCGATCCGCACCTCGCCCAAAGCGACAGCGGCGCGCCGGCCGACGGCGAAGTCGCGCCCATTTTCTGCTGGCCATTCGACGTGATGGCGAACTCCCTCCGCGCCGTCATACAGGCGACCAGAGCCGAGCAGCCGAAGGTTCCCGAGCCGAGCGTCCAGCAGAAGCTCTAGACCGAAGCTCTGAAGCGCAAGCGAACCCGCAAGCCTCGATCCGTCCCCTCCATCATTGGAACTGCCGGCGCTTCTTGACCGGTTTCTTCGGCGGGGCCGCCGCCGGTGGCGCGGGCGTCACCGCGTCGGCCGTCGGCTGGCTCGCCGGTGTGCCGGCAGCCGGAGCGCCTTGCGCCGGGGCGGCTCCGGCGGCCGCGCCGGGCGCTGCCGCACCGGTCGCGGGCGTCGCGGTGCCCGTGGTGGCGGGTGTACCTGCGGGTGTCGGCGTGCCGGGCTGCAACGCCGCCGAGGGCTGCTGTTCGAACTGGCTCGAGGTTCCGCCCACTGATCCCGGCTGCGGCACGAGGCCCGTCGTCGGCGCCAGCGGCCGGCGATCCTCCTCGATGCGTGCCTTCAGCTTGTCGAGGCCGACGCGATACTCAGCCCCGATGAATCCGTCGAGCGCCAGCGCCTTCCAGCGTTTTAGCGGGCTCGAGCCTGAGTCGTAACCGAAGCTCCAGGTCAGTTTGCTGCCTGAGCCTGACGGCACGATGTCATAGATGCTGGTGCCGTCGAGGCCGTTAAAGTTGACGGCAAGCTCGAGCGTCTTGTTGGGATCGGCGCTGGTGATCTCCATGCTGCCGGTGCCGATCGACCGCACCTGGCTCACCCAATCGACATGCGCGCCCTTGCCGGACTCAGGGCCCGAATAGGTCAGCTGCAATTGCGGGTCGCGAGCCGCCCAGGGCGACCAGTCGTGAAAATGTTTCAGGTTGGCGAGATAGGGAAACACCGACGACTCGGGCGCGTTAATCACGACCGAGCGCGCCACTGTCACGTGCGCCGGAAGCCCCACCGAAACCGCCGCCAAGATCCCGACGAGGACCACTATCCCAAGAAACAAGCGCGTCATGGGACGCATCACTGAGCCTCCTTGTCGCCGAGCTTTTTAACCGCCGCCAGCGCCTTCAGGGTGGTCTTCCAAGCCGCCAATGTCACTCGCTTTTTGAGACAAAACAATTACAGTCCGCTCGTCAACAAAACGGGAGGGCTGGAGATGAACCTATCGCCACCGACAACAGCGGTGTTCGTGATTTCGCTGATTTTGGCCGCCTTGGCAATCATTGGCAAGTTCGTGCCAATTCCCTTCATCAGCGAGCATGCCTTCTGGGTCGCCATCATCGCCTATGTCGTGCTGGCGGTCGGCAACCTGTTCAGGGGCCTATAGCCCGGCGAGGCCCCCGGACCGGTCTTGCTTCTTATCCGGAGGCCCATTCTGCGAGCCTCCCTACCTCCTCCAAGCCTGGACCAGATCATTCAGGGGTTGCCCTGAAACATCAGCGGCGCGCCGAGCGCGATCAGAGCGAAGCCCACTCCCTGCATCCAGCTCAGCGGCCGGTCGAAATAGAGCCAAGTGACCAGGGCAAAGATGATGAGGGTGATGCCGTCCTGCATCGTCTTGAGCTCCGCCGGCGAATAGACCGCGCTGCCGATGCGATTGGCCGGCACGGCGAAGCAATATTCGACGAAGGCGATGCCCCAGCTCACCAGGACTACGGTGACGAGCGGCACCGCCTTGAACTTGAGATGCCCATACCAGGCGATCGTCATGAACTGATTTGAGCAACCAGCATCAGGATCGGGGCGAGATAGGGCCAGGGCCCTGGCTGGGCGAGCGTCATGCGGTTGCCTTTCACGAATTTGGACGAAGTCTGTCAGGCTAGCGCCCCACGAGTCATTCGCAAACCGATGTGGCGAAAAGGCCGGCGCTAGTGCCGGCCCCTCACAGCAATCGGCTAGAGATCGTCGTCGTCGTCTCTGGCCCAAGACGGACGGTAGGGCTGCGGGCTGCCGCCGCCAGGGCTGCTCGGCGATGACGCGGGGCGCGGCGGCGTCGACGGAGCGGAATGCCCGCCCATCGGGGTCGCAGGCCGCGGCATACCGACTGACGGACCGCTGCCACCGCCACCTGGAGAGGTCGTAACGGTCGACCGCACGGGGGCCGCGGGCGCTGCCGGCGCGGCGGGTCTTGCCGGCGCTGGCGTTGCCGGCTTCGGCGCCGGAGCGGTAGGAGTCACTGCCGCCACGACCGGCTTGGAGGGAGCCGTTGCCACTGGTTTCGCTGCCACTGATTTGGCTGCAGGTTTGCGGGCCGGCGCCTTGCGGGCTGCCGGCTTCTTTGCCGCGGTCTTGCGGGCAGCGGGCTTGCCTGAAGCCGCCTTGCGCGCCGGCGCCTTGCGGGCGCTTGTTTTCCTGGTGCTTGTCTTCTTGGCGCTTGTCTTCTTGGCGCCGGTCTTCTTGGCCACCGCCCGCCCCGTCTTGCGGACGGTACGCGCGGCCTTGCGCGCGGTCTTACGGACAGTACGCGCAGCCTTCCTCGCAACCTTGCGTGCACCTGTTTTCTTACTCGTTGTGCGCTTCTTCCCACTCGCTTTAGTAGCCATGGTTTTCGCTCCGATTCTGCTCTGTTGCCGCACTCGACCGCTCAAACGGACGCGCGTACTCGCGCGAATCACGCCTCCACTTGGTCCAGGCTTGCCGTCCCAGATGGCGAGTCAATGTTTTTTTATCATTATACGCTGTTCGCGACAGAAAGTGCCAACTCGGCGGTGCGATTTCGCACTGATATCGACGCGCGAGAGCATGCTTGCTGCACTGCAAGACGCCCGACAGGCCGACTCAACCTTGTTCCGCGCCCTCTTTCACCACGGCGTCGATGACTTCCTCGAAGGCCATACGGTCGAGCGCTGCGCGCAAGCGAGATCAATTTAGCTCATTAGCTCTGGTGCCGACCCCTCCCGAAGGGCAGGCGTTGTGGCTTAACACAGGGTCTTCCATCGCGCTCTTTGAGCCGCCATATTCCGCATCCATGCCCCATCGTGTTGCCAGGACCTTCGGCTCGCGCGCCGAACCGCGCGCCGTCACAGGCGAGTCCGCCGGGCTTCCGCTCGGCGCGGATCGCCGCCCACCCGGCTTCGGCGCGGCGCTGCAACCGCTGATGCAAGACCACCCTCTGGTGACCGGCACCGGCGGGCCCGAATTCGTGCCGCACCGCCCTCCACGGCCCAACAAGAGCGAGGGCGGCATTCCGCTTCGCTTCCAGTCCGAGTTCGAGCCAAAAGGCGACCAGCCGCAGGCCATCGCGGAGCTGGTGGCGGAGGTGAACGCGCATGAGCGCGACCAGGTGCTGCTCGGCGTGACCGGCTCGGGCAAGACCTTCACAATGGCCAAGGTGATCGAGGCGACGCAGCGCCCCGCGCTCGTCCTCGCTCCCAACAAGACGCTGGCAGCCCAGCTCTATGGCGAGTTCAAAAGCTTCTTCCCGGACAACGCGGTCGAGTATTTCGTCTCCTATTACGACTACTACCAGCCCGAGGCCTATATCCCGCGTACCGACACCTATATCGAGAAGGATTCGTCGGTGAATGAGCAGATCGACCGCATGCGCCATGCGGCGACCCGCGCGCTTATCGAGCGCGACGACGTGATCATCGTCGCCTCGGTGTCCTGCATCTACGGTATCGGCTCGGTCGAGACCTATACCGCCATGACCTTCAGCCTGAAGCAGGGCGACAAGGTCGAGCAGCGCCAGTTGATGGCCGACCTCGTCGCGCTGCAATATCGGCGCAACGACTCGAATTTCGTGCGCGGCTCATTCCGCGTGCGCGGCGACACCATCGAGCTGTGGCCGGCTCACTTGGAAGATCGCGCCTGGCGTATCTCGCTGTTCGGCGACACGGTCGAGAGCCTGACCGAGTTCGATCCCCTGACCGGCGCCAAGACCGACGCGTTCAGCATGGTCAAGGTCTACGCCAACTCGCACTACGTCACGCCGAAGCCGACGCTTAAGCAGGCCGTCCGCGGCATCAAGGAGGAGCTGAAGCAGCGGCTCACCGAGTTGCACGGCGCCGGGCGCTTGCTCGAAGCGCAGCGGCTAGAGCAGCGGAGCTTGTTCGACCTGGAGATGATCGAGGCGACCGGCTCCTGCGCCGGCATCGAGAATTATTCGCGCTACCTCACCGGGCGCAGACCCGGCGAGCCTCCCCCGACTCTGTTCGAATATCTCCCAGACAACGCGCTCGTGTTCGTCGATGAGAGCCATGTCACCATCCCGCAGATCGGCGGCATGTTCCGCGGCGACTATCGGCGCAAGTCCACGCTCGCCGAATATGGGTTCCGCCTCCCCTCCTGCATGGATAACCGGCCGCTCCGCTTCGAGGAGTGGGACGCGATGCGGCCGCAGACCGTCTACGTCTCGGCAACGCCAGGCGGCTGGGAGCTAGAGCAGACCGGCGGAGTGTTCGCCGAGCAGGTGATCCGGCCGACCGGCCTGGTCGATCCGCCGGTGCTGGTCCGCCCGGCCTCGACGCAGGTCGACGATTTGATCGACGAGACGCGCAAAGTCGTGGCGCGAGGCTATCGTGTGCTGGTCACCACCCTCACCAAGCGCATGGCTGAGGATTTGACCGAATATATGCACGAGCAGGGCATCCGCGTGCGCTACATGCACTCCGACGTCGAGACTTTGGAGCGCATCGAGATCATCCGCGATCTCAGGCTCGGCGCGTTCGACGTGCTGATCGGCATCAATCTTCTGCGCGAGGGCCTCGACATCCCGGAATGCGCGCTGGTCGCCATCCTAGACGCCGACAAGGAAGGCTTCCTCCGCTCGGAGACGTCACTGATCCAGACCATCGGCCGCGCCGCGCGCAACATCGATGGCCGGGTGATCCTCTATGCCGACGGCATGACCGGATCAATGGAGCGCGCCATGGCCGAGACCGGCCGGCGGCGCGAGAAGCAGACCGCCTGGAACGAAGCCAACGGCATCACGCCGGAAAGCATCAAGACGCGCATCGGCGACATCATGGCGAGCGTCTACGAGCGTGACCATGTGCTGGTCGATGCCGGAGCGGGTTTCAGCGAGGACGAGCAGGCGACCATCGGGCACAATCTCGAAGCAGTGGTCGCCGATATGGAGAAGCGCATGCGCGCCGCCGCGGCCGACCTCGAATTCGAGGAGGCGGCACGGCTCAGGGACGAGGTCAAACGCCTTCGCCAGATGCAGCTCGCCGTCGCCAACGACCCACTCGCGCGCCAGACCGAGCTCGAAAGCGCCGCGAGCTTCATCGATTCTGACGCGCCTTCGCCGGTACCGGCAAACGCGCTCAGCCGCCCGCATAAGCCGAGCCTCGACGAGATGGGACCGCATAATCGTGAGATGCCGCTCGCTGCGTTGAAAAAGTCGCGCCCGCGGTCCAAAGCCGGCAAGCCCGGCACCCACGCCTTCAAAGGCAAAAGCCGCTAACTGAGGCACGGTCATTTCGCCGCAACCGGAATCCAGCTTGAGCTATTTGCTGGATAACGGCTTCCGCCGGTATGACGCCGGCGGTTTTGCCTTGCTGAGCGGCTTCGGCAGCTCGCGCGTGACGTCGGCCGCCTTCTTGTCGGTGCGGAGGCCAAGGAACACCGGGTGACGCATCTCGCCGGCCGAGGTCCATTCGGTGAACTTCACCTCGGCGACGAGCTTTGGCTTCACCCAAGTGGTCTTGCCCACATCGGGCACCTTCTCCGGGATCGGCTTTTTGTCGGTAATAAGCGGCACCAGCAGCGCGTGAATGTCGCGCAAGCGCTCCGCGTCGAACCCGGTCCCAGCCCGTCCGACATACGCCCAGCCATTGCCCTCGCGCACCGCTAGCAACAGCGCCCCGAAATATTTGCGGCGGCGGCGGGGCGCGGTGAAGCCGACGATCACCACTTCCTGCTCCTGGCTCGCCTTCACCTTCAGCCAGTCGCGCGTGCGGGCGCCTGAGTGGTAGCGGCTGCTAGCGAGCTTGGCCATGACCCCCTCCTCGCGGGCGCGCGCGGCACGTTCGAAGGTTTTCAGCCCCCTGCCGACAACATGAGAGGAGTAAAGCAGAAGCGGGCTCTTCGGCAGGACCGTCTTCAGTGCCGCCTTACGCTCCAGCAGTGGTAGCGCGCGCAGATCCCTGTCGCCGAGATACAGCAAATCGAACACGCAATAGAGCAGCCGCGTCGCCTCGCGCTCGGCATTCTGCAACAGCTGGAAACGCGAGCGCCCCTGCGCATCGAGCGCCACAAGCTCGCCGTCGAGCACGGCCTCTTGTGTGATCGAAGAGAGCGACTGACAGATGGTCGGATATTTGCGCGAGATGTCGATAAGGTTGCGCGAATGAAGCGACGCATGGCCTGGCCTCGCCACCGCGATGGCGCGAAATCCGTCCCACTTGGTCTCGAACAGCCAGTCGGGATCGTCGAACGGCCGGTCGGTGAGCGTTGCGCGCATCGGCCTGAGATCTGGTTGCATTCAAGATCGCCCTCCAGGCTTGTGCCAGTCACTTACCGCAAAAAAACTCAGTGGACGGAGAGAGGTTCAGTGCGCCAGCCAGTCCTCCATGCTGGCCCACAGCTGCCTGACGACTTGACCCACACGATGCACATCCGACCGCTGGCAATTCGGCGTGTGCCAGGGCAAGCGGCCCGTGATCGAGCGCTGGCGCCAGGGCATTGCCGATTATGAACTGCTGCTGTTCGACACCGGCACGCTCCTCGGCGACAGGAGTCACGCAGCGGTCGAGATTCCGCTCCGCTACCGGCATCGCAGCAAGGGTAAGCTCATCGAGACGACCAAGGCCAATTTCTGGACTCTGGAGGATGGCTGTCCGGTCAAACTCATCGAATATTACGACGTCGGCTACATCCAGTATTACCGGGAAGCTTGGCGGCGAACGACGTGTCCTGAGCGGAGACGAAGGAGCTTGGTCGCAGTCGAGCACCAAAAAAGGGGGCGTCTGCTCGTCGCGGACACCCCTGTTAGGCGTTAGGGAGGCGGGTCGAGCGGCTACTTGCAGTCCTTCATATCGGCCATGGCTTTGTGCGCGGCCTTCATGGATGAAAACTTGCCCATCGACTTGAAAAATTTCGCGTCAGGCGCCGCACCGCCCATCATCACGCAGCGGCCGCTGGCGAGGTCGACGGCGACGTAGAAATCTTCGGCAAGCGCGGGCGTGACGAAAGCGACGGTTAAAAGGCCTGCGATCAGATATTTGCGCATAAGGGATTCTCCTAGGGAAGAGCGGGTCCGGACCTCCGGAGCTCGCGGCCGGGTCTCTCCGGCTGGAAACGAGATCACCCTATCCGCGGCTCGCTGCCCTTCCCAATACCTTCTGGCTATGGATCGCCGTGTTGGGAGCGCGCGAGCCAGTGCCGGTCGGATAGCCCGGCATCGCCGATGCCGTGTCGCTATGAATTGGTGCACGCTCTGCGTGGAATAGCGTTCGGCTATCGAGTCAAAAGCCAACCGGCATTTCCGTCAGAGACGGGTTGGCGCGATGTTCGCTGCCATCGCCGCGGCCGTCCCCTTCGGCCCAAGCACGAGCCAAAAAGGAGACCGATATGTCGAACAACACTAAGAGAGGCCGCTTCGGCCGTAGCCTTGTATTCGCCTGTGCAGCACTCGGTGCCTGCCTGGTAGCTTCAGCCGCCTTCGCCGATGGGTGTCCTACCGATCAGAAGAAGACCGACGCGCGCGGACCGGTCGACTTCAAGCCAGTCGGCGTCACCGATACCGTGATTGCCTCGATTGACGTGTCGAAGGCCCCCTTCGACATCAAAGACCGCAACTTCCGCATGCGCAAGCTTACCATCGAGCCGATGGGCATCGTGCCGTGGCACAGCCATGCCGACCGCCCGGCGATCATCTATATCGTCGAGGGCGAGGTCGTCGAATACGCATCGAACTGCGCCGTGCCGATCGTGCACAAGGCCGGCGACGTGGTCGCCGAGACGCCCGAGGTTTCCCATTGGTGGAAGAATCTCGGCGACAAGACCGTCGTCCTGCTCTCCGCCGATCTGCTCAAGGATCCGAACGACAAGAATATGTAGCCCGCTTTTCGCCTCGGATGTGGCGCCCTCCCTCCCCCGCAGGGCGCCACATCCATCCTTTCAGAGGAGCGCCGCCATGACCGAGCTTTCACCCGCCTTCGCAGCTCCCGAGGTCGAAGCCCATGCGCACTCGACGGGCGCCGTTCTACGCTTCATCGTCATCGCTCTTACCGCGTTCCTGACTGTGGTCGACCTATTCGCCACCCAGGCCATTCTCCCGTCGCTCACCAAGCATTATGGCGTCACACCGGCGGCCATGGGCTTCGCCGTCAATGCCAGCACCATGGGCATGGCGGTGTCGGGGCTCGCGGTTGGCTATTTCAGCCGCTCGATCGACCGGCGAATGGGCATCCTGCTAAGTCTGCTCGTGCTCTCGATCCCGACCGCTCTGCTCGCGCATGCACCCGACCTCACCACCTTCACCCTATTGCGCGTGGCGCAGGGGCTCTGCATGGCTGCGGCCTTCACCCTGACGCTTGCCTATCTCGGCGAGCATTACAGCGCGGCCGACTCGGCCAGCGCGTTTGCCGCCTACATCACCGGGAACGTCGCCAGCAATCTGATCGGGCGGCTGATCTCAGCCGCAGTAGCCGACCATTTCGGACTCGCCGCCAATTTCTACTTCTTCGCCTCGCTCAATCTGCTCGGCGCGGCACTGGTCTATTTCACCGTCGAGAAGGCGGCGCCGATGCACGACATGGGCGGCAGCATGAGCTCGCATTTCGAGGCGTGGATCATGCATCTCAAGAACCCGTCCCTGCGCGCGAGTTTCGCCATCGGCTTTTGCATTCTGTTCGCCTTCATCGGCACCTTTACCTTCGTCAATTTCGTGCTGGTACAGCCGCCGCTCGGCGTCGGCACCATGACGCTCGGCTTCGTCTATTTCGTCTTCCTCCCTGCCGTCGCCACGACGCCGCTCGCCGGGCACGCGGTGAAGCGCTTCGGCACAAGACCCGCGTTCTGGGCGGCGCTGCTGGTGGCGGCGGTCGGTCTGCCACTGCTCATTCTGCCGGAGCTTTCCGCCGTGCTGATCGGCATGGTGCTGGTCGGCGCCGGGACCTTCTTCGCCCAAGCCATCGCCACAGGCTTCGTCGGACGTGCCGCGACCTCCGATCGCGGCTCCGCGAGTGGACTCTATCTCGCCAGCTACTTCTTCGGCGGCTTGATCGGTAGCGCCGTGCTCGGCGTGACCTTTGACATGTTCGGGTGGACGGCATGCGTCGGCGGCATCGCCGTCTCGCTCTTGGTCGCCGCCCTGCTCGCCATCTTCCTCAGGACGCCGATGACGCCGACGCTGGCCTGACCCTCCTCTGACGGCATGTCAGGCGCGCCACGCGGGCGCCGTCCTTCTTGATCCAGCTCAAAGTCCGGCCCGGGGCTCCTCGCTATGCTCCGCACCGGTGGAAGCGGCCGTCGGGATGTCTTTCCGCTTCGCCTGGCGGTCTTGATCGTGTCGAGCGAATACCAAAGCTCGAGACCGCCTCTTCCTTCCTGGGCTAGTAGAGGCTCCCCGCATCTACGTGGTATGCAGGATTCGCGTGCCGCAAGAAGCAGCAAGAACAGAGAGGCCCGGCCGTTCGCCGTGCTTCTTCTTGCACGCCTACCTTCCCGATGACCGCAACAGAGTTCTAAATTGGCCCGCGCATTAACCATTTTCTAAGCGGAGCGGAGTGAGATGGGTCCCAGTTCCGCGTACTAAAGTCGAGTTCAGTACCAAGTAGAGGGATCAAGTCATGCGCCCCATCGTTGCTGTTGCCGTCATCGTCGCCACCATGGCGCTCGGCGGCTGCTTCCATCACACCCAGCAGGCGTACGTCAGCGAACTGCCGGCGACCACGCCCCTGAAATAGACCGAGCAAGGTCCTCGGCAAGCGGGCGGCAGAATGTCCGCGCGCTGGGAACGAGCACCGTCAAGGCCGGATCGGGTCCTGGGCTCCGCCCTAGACCCGTCCGGCCATCGCGTTTCTGCCCCGGTTTCTCGGCTGTGGCCCGCCCGCACCAGGTTAAGAAAAAGCGCCTTCCGCTGGAACTTGCGCCCCGCGGCCGGCTTTGCCTTGAGAGGAATGCGAGCGAAGTTCTGCTGTCGCCTGCGTCGCGGCTAGAGGATGAAGCCATGAATGTGTTCGAGAATGTCGTGGCGAATGAGCAATTCGTGCTGCCGAAGCATAGCTGGATCATTCCCGGCCTGACGCTCGGTGCGAGCCTGGTGGCCGTGGCGCTGGCACTATCTTAAAGCGTGCCGCCGGTACAGGAGCTGACCCAAAGCAGGAGCAGTATGGCGGCGCCGCCCGCGCCGAAGGCGACGAATGCGTTGAGCCAGCTCTGTTTCCTGAGCACGCCAGCGATGTCGTCGTGATGCAGCTCGTTGCGAACCCTCACCCAGAACACGTCGAGCGACAACACGGCGAGCAGGAAGGTGAGGGCCATGGCGAGAAGCTGGATCGCCGAGATGCCGGTGCACGCATTCATTGCCGCGTCCCTCATTCCGCTGCGAGCTTCCGTGCCGCTGGCGCGTTGCTCGGGCAAGGCTCGCCGGGCTCGATCTCTGCGGCTGGCTCGGCACCAGGCGTCGGTTCATGCAGCAGCACGCCGTCCAGCATGCCCCACTCCCCGATCCAGGCTTGCCGTTCGAGGGCGCGCTTGGTGTCGGCGTGACCGGCTTCCCAGCGGCTGTTGATGCCCGCAGGCGAGAAGTCGATGTCCTTGGTGTGGGCCTCATTGCTGAGCTTGGGACTCAGCAGCCTGACGACATGCATGCGCGTGTCGCAGCGATAGCCGGCGAGTTCCTGATAGAGCGGATCGCTCTTCTCCTTCTCGGGCACGAACTCGAGCAGATTGGTGATGACGTGGCGGAGTTTGTGCGTCTCACGCTGGCGCACGATGTGGCTAGCGATCCTGCTCGAATATTGGATGTCTTTCTGACGGTTGAGGATCTGCCAGATGGTCTCCGGCTCGTCGCCGGTCGGGTGCCACAGATGCACTGCAAAAATCAGCGAATTGCGGCGCGGGTGGTCGTCGAAGATGCGCTCGGTGGGAGTATTGGAGAGGATGCCGCCGTCCCAATAGAGCTCGCCATCGATGCGTACGGCGGGAAAAGCCGGCGGCAGAGCGCCGGACGCCATGATGTGGGCCGGTGAAATCTCCATCTCCTTGGAATCGAAGTAGTGCATCATGCTGGTGCGCACATGCGCGGCCCCTACGGTCAGTCGCGGATGGCCCTTATTGATGAGCGAGAAATCGACCAATTCCTCCAAGGTCCGGCGCAGCGGCTCTGTCGAGTAGTAGCCGGCATGGTCCGCGCCGAGCGGCACATGGGCGCCGAGAAAGGCTCGAATGTTGGTCTCGAAGAAGCCGGGGATGCCGCTCGTCAGCGTGCTCCATGACGACAGCGCGTCGGCGACGCCGGTTAAGGCGGGGAACGCACCCCAGAAGGTGCTGCTCTCCACGCGTCGCCAGAATTTTTGAAGCGTGGGAAGGCGGTCTTCGACTCGATTGCCGGCGATGATGGCCGCATTGATGGCGCCGATCGAGGTGCCGATGATCCAGTCGGGCTCGACGCCCGCCTCGTGCAGCGCTTGATAGACGCCGCACTGATAAGCGCCTAGCGCGCCGCCGCCTTGCAGCACGAGCGCCACTTGGCCGCCGTTGTTGTTGCGAATCTCGTTGACTGCTTGCAGCGGGGTGAGATTCCTAGATTTCTCCATCATGGCTGATCCTTCCGGCTCAATGCGCGGTCCAGCCGCCATCCACCGCGATCGAACTGCCGGTGATTGACGCTGCGGTGTCCGAGGCGAGGAACACAGCGATGCCGCCGAGCTCGTCGGTGGTGGCAAAGCGCTTGTTGGGCTGTTGCGCGAGCAACACGTCCCGGATCACCTGCTCGCGCGGGATGCCGTGGGCCTTGGCCTGGCCAGCGATCTGCGCCTCGACCAGCGGCGTATAGACATAGCCCGGGCAGATCGCGTTGCAGGTAATGCCCATCTCGGCGGTCTCGAGCGCGGTTACCTTGGTCAGTCCGAGCATGCCGTGCTTGGCCGCCACATAAGCCGACTTGAACGGCGAGCCGACCAATCCGTGCGCGGAGGCAATGTTGATGATGCGGCCCCACTTCTTGCTGAGCATCGAGGGCAACGCGAGCCGCGTGGTGTGGAATGCCGAGCTGAGATTGATGGCGATGATCGCGTCCCACTTGCCGACCGGAAACTCCTGAAGCGGCGCCACGTACTGGATGCCGGCATTATTGACCAGCACGTCCACGCTGCCGAACATGTCGATTGCCATTTGCACCATCTCGGCGATTTGCTCGGGCCTGGTCATGTCGGCGGCGGAATAGGCCACCGGCACGCCGAAATCCGCCCCGATGCTCGCCTGCGTTGCCTTGATCTCCTCCTGATTGCCGAAACCGTTGAGGACTACGGCCGAGCCCGCCTCCGCGAGCGCACGGGCAATGCCGAGCCCGATGCCGCTGGTTGAGCCGGTGATGAGCGAAACCTTGTCCTTGAGCGTTTTCGCGGGAGCCGAGGCCCGCTCCGTCATGGCGATATTCATGGCCGCGCACTCCTGTTGGGTCGCCGGGGTGATCGCGTGTAAGGAACACGCTTTGGTCGAACGGGATCATGCCCGTGACACCGTCTTCCGGGAAATGCCCTTTGGCTAAGGTTTCGATAGGGTTGCGCTATCGTCGTCCTGGCGCCTCTAAGTCGTTGAGAAAGAGCCGGAATCGTCCAGAGCCTGCGACAAATGCGACCGCTCAAAAATCAGAACATGCCCAGCAAATCATCTCGACGGGAAACGCGGATCAATCGTACAACTCACAAATCGGACGAAGTCGCCAACCGAGCATTTCCGCGACGATGACCATTTGCCTCGTGAGCCACCTGGCCAGAGCCGATCTGGACGGGTTGACGAAGCACGCGGTGCGTGCGTGGACCGCCATTCGGCCGAGTTCGCGCTAGACTAGGCAGCGGGGCTTATCTGCATGGAAATGCATCAGGTCCGCTACTTCCTCGCTGTAGCGCGGACGCTCAATTTCACGCGCGCCGCCGAGGAATGCAATGTCGCCCAGCCCTCGCTCACCCGCGCCATCCGTCAGCTCGAAGGCGAGCTTGGCGGCGATTTGTTCCGCCGCGAACGGCCACATGCGCAGCTGACCGAGCTCGGCCAGCGGATGCTGCCGCTTCTGAAGCAATGCTACGACAGCGCTATGAGTGCCCGGGCGCTTGCCTCGGCCATCAAGAAGGGCGAGGTCGGCTCGCTCAGACTGGCCCTTTCCACCACCATCGACCCTTCCCTCGTCACGCCCCACGTGGTCGAACTCGGTAAGTTGTTCGAGGGTCTCGAACTGAAGCTGCTGCGCGGCACCGCAAGCGAGGTGCTGGAGCATCTGAAGCAAGGCAATGTCGAGCTCGCCATCGCCGCCCGGATCGATGACGAATGGGAGCGCCTCGACAGCTGGGCATTGTTCACCGAGGATTTTCAGCTCTTCGTCAACGCGATGCACGCCTTCTCCACCCGGCCGAGCGTCATGATCGACGATCTCAGGCCAGAGCGGCTGATGGTGCGCACCTATTGCGAGACGACGCCTGAGCTGATCGAGCTGCTGCGCATGCGCGAGTTCGACGTGACGCGCTTTCACGAGGTGAGCGCCGACGGCGATTTGATCGCATTGCTCGAAGCCGGACTCGGCGTGGCGCTCGTGCCGCGGAGCACCAGAAGCACCGACAGCCTGTTGCGCCTTGGCGTCGAGGGCTTCGAGATCAAGCGCACCGTCCAGCTCTACGGGGTCGCCGGGCGGCAGCGCACTGCCGTGGCGTCGGCCATGATGAAGATGCTGCGTGCCTACGATTGGTCACGCTACTCGGCGTGACGCGCATCGGCTAATGCGCGGTCTTGAGCGCCGCGAGCAGATCCTCGATCGTCATGCGCTTGCGGTAGTCGGGATCGACGAACCGCGCCTTCACCTCGCCGTTGGTGCCGACGACGAAGGTCGCGGGGATCGGCAGCAGCCAGGTGTCGCTCCCTTGTGACGGCGCGACGTCCCAACCGGCCTGGCACATGAGTTTCTGCATCTCATCCCCAACCCAAAAAGCGAGATTCAGCGACATCGCATAGCCGTTGTCGATGTCGGTGAGGATCGGGAACGGCGCCTCCGAAGCCGCCTTTAGCTCAGCGGTGAAGTGCTCGCGGTCCGGCATGATGGCGGCGACCTGCCCGCCCGCGGCCGCGATCTGGCCTTGGGCTTCGGCCAGCGCCTTGGTGTTGATGCGGCAATACGGGCACCAATGACCCCGATGAAAGGTAACGGCGACCGGCCCCTTTTTCAGCAACTGATCGAGACTTACAAGTTGCCCTCGTTCATCGGGCAGCACGAAATCCGGCATCTTGTCGCCCGGTTTCGGCGCCGCCTCGCCGACCTCGTACGCGCGGAGCCTCGTCACCAGATCGTCCACCGAGGATTGAAAAATAGGGCCGAGGTCGCGCACCGCCTCCGCGAAAGCCTGAAGCCTCTCCGCCAGCGACGCGTCCATGTCGCGGCACTTGACGAAGGCCTCTTCGAGCAGCTCCGAAAGCGGTTTCGAATTCATTCAAACAGTCCTGGCCCCAGCGCCGAAGCACTGGCCGAGAAATCCGCAAGCAACCGAGATTTTCCCAATTCTACCCGCTCCTTCTGCATACCATCCGAGGCCGCCGCTGAACAGCCGCCAATCGGTCGCTCCGGCCTATGGCTTCTGCTCTCGTTCGCCTTCGAGCGCTTCCTTGAGCGCCGCAAGCAGGTCCTCGATCGTCATGCGGTTGCGATAATCCGGATCGATGAAGCGAGCCGTGACCCGCCCGTCCTGAGCGACAACGAAGGTCGCGGGGATCGGCAGCACCCAGGTTTGGTTGCCTTGATAGTTGGTGACGTCGCGGCCGCCAGCTTCGAGGATCCGCTGCATCTCGTCGCCAACCCAGACCGCGAGGTTAAGCGACAGCGCGTAGCCATTGTCGATATCGGTCAAAACGGGATAGCGAATCTCGCCGTCCTGCTTGAAGGCGGCCGCGAATTGCTGCCGCTCGGGCATGATCGCGGCAAGGTGGGCGCCGTCTGCGGCGATCCTCGCCTGCGCCTGGGCAAGAGCGCGCGTGTTGATGCGGCAATAAGGGCACCAATGGCCGCGATGGAAGGTCATCGCCAGCGGCCCGTCGTGAAGCAGGTCGTCGAGCGTCACCAGTCGCCCTTGCTCATCGGGCATGGCGAAAGGCGGCATCATCTCCCCGGCCTTTGGTGCACTTAACCCCGCTTCATGTACCTTCAAGCGGTCGACCATACGGTCCACAGCCTCCTGGTAGCCGGGGATCAGGCACCGCGTCGCCTCGCTGAAGGCCTCGAGCCGCTCGTTCAGGGATGCATCCATGTCGCGGCAGTGGCGGAAGGCCTCTTCTAGGGTGGCGAAGGCCGGTTGTTTCATTCATCGGCCCTCCTCCCGCCGGCCTTTGGACTTGCATCCGAATGCGCTTCTTCGGCCTCCGTTATCGCCTCCCCCCGCCCGCGAGGTCCAATAGCGAAGGGCTATGGTGTTGATCATCGATCAGCGTTTCCGTGCCGGGCCAGCTTGGGCTTTAAAATCTCGGCTCATTTCGGAAAATGGAGAAATCACGACGATGTCGACGCTGATCAATTGGCTGGAGGCCGGCAGGCGGCTTGCCGAGCGCATTCCCTACAGCCTCGTCGCCCTGGTGGCGCGCGCTGCTGCTATTGATCCTCGCCCGGGGACCAGGCGCGATCTCGCTCAATCATCTGTTGTGGGGCCGCGCGCAGGACTCCGTCTTGGCAGCGCGCTAGGCCAAAAATCGCAAATAGCCAAGCGACAGATAGATCAATGCGAACACGGAGATCATCAGCAAAGTCAGGATGAAGATTGCGCCTCGCGTTTGATGATGGCTTGCGCCTTTTGAAAATGGATTGGGCAACTTTGCGAAGCAGGGCGACGACAGCGTCGCCGCCAGCTTGACGTGGCGATCGAGCACGCTCCATCCGGCAATGGTGATTGCGCCCCAGACCACCGTGATGAGGAACCCAGCCGCCAGCAGTGCGACGGTCAGTCCCCGGTCCCCGGTTAGTCCGTTCGGGCTCGCGATTATCGCTCCAAGGATCAAGGAATTGGCGACCAGCAGCGCATTGTTGCGCGCCCAATTCGTCTCGCGCTCCGAGTTGATCAAATCGATATAGGCTTGGAACACCGCAAGCTCGGCGGAGCAATCGTCATCATCTTGCGTGGCCACTGCGACACCTCAAAGGGAGCAGTCAGCGACCCCTTATGGCCTCTGTCAAGTGTGGTGGCTCGGTGCGAAAGGCTTAAGCTTCGATGTCAACTGCGATATTTGCGCCGATCAGAGTGGCGAGCGCATCGGCAGGGGCTGAACGCTGCAGTCGCTGCTGATGGCAGTCGGCCGCGCTTACGAATTCCGATAGTGCGGGTTTGCCGTCATAGCGGCGATGGCCGGTATCCAGCATGAGCAAGAGACTCGCGGCTGGATTCCGGATTGAGCCGGATGACGGCGCGCTCGATCAGCCGCTGCGCAGGCGGTCGAGAAGCTCATCGGTCGGATAGCCGTCGGCCGGGAGCCCGAACTTGATCTGCATGGCCCGAATGGCATCGCGCGAGTTCGCGCCGATCACGCCGTCGATCTTGCCCACGTCGAAACCACGCTTGGCGAGCAGTTGCTGGAGCTCCTTGAGCTCGGGCAGAGTCATGACCGGCGCATGGCCGGGATTGAGCGCAGGCGCACCGGCCAGACGCGTCGCGTAATAGGCGGCCGTGGTCGAATAGACCAGCGACTTATTCCATTCGAGATAGACGTCGAAATTGGGATAAGCCAGGAAGGCCGGTCCGAACCGCCCCATTGGCAGGTGCAGCCCGACCGTCACGTTGTCGGCCGGGATCGGCTTGCCGTTGGCATAGGTGACACCCTGCTGCGCCCAGAAGGCGCGCGGCTTCTTGATGGTGACGTCGGCCTGATCCCAGGGAAGATTGGCGGGGACACGAACCTCCTCGAGCCAAGGCTGGTTGGGCTTCCAGCCGAGCCCGTCGAGATAATTGGCGGCTGAGGCAAGAGCGTCGGCCGTGTTGGTGATGAGATTGCGCGTCCCGTCGCCGTCGAAATCCACGGCATATTTGTAATAGACGCTCGGCACGAACTGGAATTGGCCGACCTCTCCCGCCCACGGACCGCGCATCTCGTTTGGCGTGAGGTCGCCGCGCTGGATGACGCGAAGCGCATCCGTCAGCTGCTCCCTGAACTCGTCGGGACGACGGCAGTCGAAGGCAAGCGTGGCAAGCGAGCGGAGCGTATCCATATTGCCCATCACCTTGCCGAAATCGGTCTCAAGCCCCCAGAAGCCGACCAGCACCGGACCTGGTACGCCATATTGCTGCTGGATCCTGGCGAAGGTCTGCGCATTCTTCTTGAGCAGCGACGAGCCGACGCTCAAGCGGTTGCCGGAGACCATGCGCCCTGCGAACTGAAGGAAGCTCTGCGCGAACACGCCCTGTCCGCGGTCCTTGGCGATGACCGCGGGATCGTAGCTCAGCCCGTCGAGCGCCTCCGATACCACCTGAGGCGAGATGCCTTGCGACACCGCCTCCTTCTTGAAGCCTTGCAGCCAACTGCCGAACGTTGCCGGGCTCGCGCAACCTGCCGCATACGCACCGGTCGAAACGGCGATCGGCGCGAAGAACATCGCGACGGCTAGACCGAGGATCGAGGTGAAAGCGGTGGTCGAAGTGGAGAGAGAAGCGAGGAGGGAGGGATTGCGCATAGCCTCACTGTGAGATTGGCGGTTGGTCGGTCGGGGGAGAAACGCTTGACGCTATGGAGCGGGAGTTTGCCCCAACGGGAGCTTCGCGGGAAGCAGCAACAGAATGACAAGCGGAATTGGCCCAAGTAAGGCGCCAGTCCACATCCAGCCCAGGCGCGACCGGCCCTTGCGGATGGCCAAAGCCTGGGCAGCGAACACGCAGAGAAAGGTCACGGCGAGGCCGAGGATAAGATCCAACGGTTCCATGATGCCTACCGATTGCCCTTCTGATAGGTGCCTATGAACTCGGCCTTGGCCAGCACATGTCCCTCCATCGCCGCCTCGAGTTCGGTCTTGGTCAGCGCTTTGGCGGGCAGCCTCACGTCGAGCGCATACAGCTTATGGAAATAGCGGTGCCGTCCGATCGGCGGGCATGGGCCATCGAAGCCTCGATTTTTGTAGTCGTTGATCCCCTGGATGGCGCCCGCGGGCAGACCTACCGCAGAGGCGTTCTCGCCAACGCCTGCGGCGTCGGCCGGCAGGTTGAGCACGACCCAGTGCACCCACACGTGTTTTGGTGCTTTAGGGTCGGGAGCGTCAGGATCATCGATGATGAGAGCGAGAGAGTTGGCGCCGGCGGGCACGCCCTCGAAAGCGAGCGGCGGCGAGACATTGTCGCCCTCGCAGGTGAACCGCGAGGGGATCGCGGCCCCCTGCCTGAAGGCCGGAGAGGTAAGTGTCAGGGCCATCGCAGTGCTCGCGGCAGCGCCAATGAACAAGCCTTGAACGCCGAGGAGGATGGATACCAGCCGGAGCCAGCTCGTCGCGCGCAGGCTCCGCATCGTCACCATTACTGCGAAGCGGCCCGAGCAGTCAGCCAAGCGTCACCGGAACCTAGTCGGTATGGGGGGGCAGATCGCCGACCCTAAGCCGCTCCATCAGCGCATCGATGCGCTTTGAGGCCTCACGCCGACTCAGGCCGCTCGCGTAGGCGCCGGGCTCCCGAACCTCATCCGCCAGGGCCTGGAGGTAGGCGGCTTGGGCGCCGGTCATGGGCTCACGGCCCGTGTGATCGCCGGCGGAAAGCTGCTGGCTCTCCTGCGGCTCGTGGCCCTTCTTCTTCTGCGTCATAGTCCTTTCCTTGGCGCTCCTCATTTCTTTTGTGAATTGGCACTGTGACAGTAAGTATGGAAAAGGGCAAGGATTGGGCGCGATTTGGCAAAGGATTAGGCAGCCATTGCTCCCGCCCAACAGGCGAGCGCGATGCAAGGCAATGTAGAGCTTAGACGGCGTCAAGTGTCGCCGACAGAGGTTGATCGTTTCTAAAGGCGCTCTGCTCTTGCAGTGCGGGAGCGCACCTGCCGCGCAGCGACGGTTGCCTTCGCACCTGCGAGAGAGACGGGTCTCAACTGACTTAAATCATGGGGGGGGCTGACCTAGGTCAACCTTAAAGCGAGAAGCCACGACATCGCCGCTCAATGACCCTTTGCAAGCCTATTTTTCGCCTTCATGCTCCGTAGGTTACCGCACTGCACCAAAGAGTGCTGGCCGGCTCGAAGCGTCGTCGGCCTCCAATACCCTCCCTGACAATTGAATCGAATAAGGAGCACTGAACGCATGTTCAAAATGCGAGCCAAGATGATTAGCGTGGGGCTTCTCGGCACAGCTGCGATGCTACCGCTCGATTTCGCCATGGCGGACCAGGTTGGCCATGCCTCCTGGTACTCGCTGCCGGCTAACACCACGGCCAATGGTGAGCGGATGGATCCGAACGAACTGACCGCGGCTCACCGCTCTCTGCCGTTCGGCACGAGGGTGCTGGTCGAGAATTTGACCAATGGCCGCTCGGTGGTCGTGCGCATCAACGACCGCGGGCCGTTTATCGGTGGGCGCATCATCGACCTATCGAAGGCCGCTGCTGCAAGCATCGGCATGCTCAGCGCCGGCACCGCTCAGGTGCGGGTGTCGACCACCGCGCCGGACGGCGGCAATGCGGTTGCTGCGCTCGGCGAAGCGACCGCCAAGGCCAAGCGGGGCCTTGAGCTTGCCGCCCAGGGCGCGGCTACCGAGGCGCGTAAAGTGGCACCAAGGGCCGCGTCGGCGCGGGTGATCGAGGCGAAGAGCCGCTCCCCCCGGACGCCGAAATTTACAACGGTGGCCTCATCGGCCAAGGTCCGGGCCAAGACCAGGGTGGCTTCAGCAACGATCAAGACCAGGCACGGTGCCGCGAGTGACAGCTCGCATGCCACAGTCGCGGTCGCATGGGAGCCGCCACGTTCCAGGAAGGAAGCGAAATACGCGGCTAACAGCCATGCTTACAAGACCCGCGTCGCCGTCTCCTACTCCTATAAGGGCCGCCCTGCCGCCACCGGCGTGGGGTCGCGCCAGCGCCTCGCCCAGGCGCCGGCCCATCCCTACGCGATCTTTGCCAGCGCGCCGGGCTTCATAAAGGCCGCCGCATAGCGATCGCCAAAGACTAACTGACTCAAATCGCGGCATTTCTTGTTGGGACTCCGCTCGGAGACGCCCCCATTGTCTAGACGTTTTCGACCACACCGAACGGAACGCCGGGCCCCCAGCCCGGCGTTTCTTGCGTGCCGAGCAAGCCCGACGGGGCCGCCTCCCTTCGAAATTACGCGCAGTCTCTTCTAGAAAACGCGTGTAAACTTACCAGGTGGAGCGCGTCTCTTGCTCCGCAAGCCAAGTCCTGGAAATCGCTGTGAAAGGCGAAATCCCCGGCTTGCCTGAGACGGTTCCGTGGCGCTTGAGTCGCTAGGCACAGAATGGCGGAAATTGTAGTCCACGCGGCGGTACCACCGCCAAGTCACTTAATAAAGTTGAACACGATGATCAGAAAATTCTTGATTGCAAGTGCCACGCTTGCGGCGATTTCCGGCTAGGCGATCGCCTCGCTGCCGGTCGAGGCCGCAAGCTGCACGGTCGCCTCAGCCAAAGCCCGCGCCTTGAACAAGACCAAGGCCACCGAAAAGTCTCTCAAGCAGGCGCATAAGAACAAGGACAAGAGCGTCAAGGAAGGGAAGATCCGCACCACCTGCACGAAAAAAGGCGCGCTTGCCGTTTGCATGAGTTCGGCTAAGGTCTGCGGGTAACTCGAGCCCCTTTGAATCTTGCGAAGGCGAAGGTGACGCTATGGTAACCTACGCCCATCAGAATGGGGGTCAGTCGAGGAACGATTCGAAACGTTTCGCCTGCAACCGAGTTATCAGGTGATGTCCATGTTGCCCGCCCTTCGCAAGCTTCTTCCCCTCGCCGCTGCCCTGTCGCTCGTAGCCGGCGATGCCTCCGCCGGTCCGCGAAATGGGGTCGGAGTGCAAGCTCCCGAGGGCGGCTACGTGGTTCGTGAACCCCGCGTAGGCGGTTATTCACTGACGCGTCGCGACGTTTGGGGGCCTGCCAAAATGCCTCCCGCACCTCGGGACTTCGGCCCGCATTTCGATTTTCCGCCCGAGCCGCTGAACGGCGGCCTCACGCACGATCCCTATCCGAATTAGCCAATTCTAGTTTGCCAATCTCGGCGAGAACGCGAGCCACATGGGTCTTGCGCTGCGCCTGGTCGCGCCCCTAGAGTGAGGCGTTTTGCGGGCAGACTGCGAACCCGGGTGGAGAACTGGCCGCGTGCGCTCGTTGGGAGGCGGCGCTCTTTCTTTCCCCGAATTCTCGATTCGCCTGATCTTCTGCGTGCTCTCGGCACGTGGATCATATGGAAGGGGAAAAGGAGCTTCCCATGCGTCAGACTGGGACGGTCAAGTTTTTCAATCATTCGCGGGGGTTTGGCTTCATCACGCCGGACGACGGTGGCAAGGATGTGTTTTTGCACATCTCTGCATTGCAGCGCTCGGGCCTCCCGGCGCTCGATGAGGGCGCGCGGGTATCGTTCGAGACCGAACCGGATCGCCGTGGCAAAGGTCCCCAAGCCATCAACGTGCAACTCGGCGAATAGCTCTCTCCCACATTCGAGCCTACCTTCCACCTGCACCGGTCGCAGCGCGTGGGTTATCGGTGGGAGGCTCGTTTATTGCGCGCAAGCGTGAGCGACCGCGCCTGACGGACAAAGCCATGACCATCGTCGCGACACATCACTCGAGCGCCGCATTGGTGCGCGTGCTGGATCGCCTGGCCAAGGACGAGGCGGGCTCGCTCGAACGGCTGTTCCGGCTGCTCGCCATACCGAGTGTCTCGACCGATCCTTCCCATCACGAGGCCTGCGTCGCGGCAGCCGAATGGAGCGCCAAAGCCTTGCGCGACATCGGCTTCGCAGCCCGCGTCGAGCCGACAGTAGGCAAGCCGATGGTGGTCGCGCATTGGCGCGCTGAGGATGCTGCAACCAAGCGCCCTCATGTCCTGTTCTATGGCCATTACGACGTCCAGCCCCCCGACCCCCTCGATGAATGGGACGCGCCTCCGTTTGCCGCGCGTCTCGTCGAGGATCCGCGCCACGGCACGGTCATCGTCGCCCGCGGCGCTTCCGACGACAAAGGCCAGGTAATGACCTTCATCGAGGCCTGCCGCGCCTGGCTCGCCGAGCAGGGCGCCCTACCCGTCGATGTCAGCGTGCTGATCGAGGGCGAGGAGGAATCGGGGAGCCCGAGCCTTGCGCCGTTCCTCGCAGTTCACGGCGATGAACTCAAAGCGGATCTCGCGCTTGTCTGTGACACCGGGCAATGGGACGAGGACACTCCTGCCGTGACCGCCTTCTTGCGCGGCCTCGCCTATTCCGAGATCACCGTCACCGGTCCTTCGCGCGACCTGCATTCGGGTCTTTACGGCGGCCCTGCACGCAACCCGCTCCAGGTGCTGTCGCAAGTTCTGTCGGGCTTGCACCACAAAGACGGCCGCGTCGCCATTCCCGGCTTCTACGACCGCGTCCGCCAACCCGCGGCGGGCGAACTCGCCGCCTGGGGCTCGCTCAGCTTCGACGGCGCGGGCTTTCTCGGCGACGTCGGCTTGAGTACGCCGGCGGGCGAGAACGGCTTCACCATCCTCGAGCAGCTTTGGTCGCGTCCGACCGCCGAGATCAATGGCATCCATGGCGGCTATGGTGGTCCCGGCAACAAGACTGTGATTCCCTCGAGGGCGACCGCCAAGCTCTCGTTCCGCCTGGTTCCTGGACAGGATCCCGACACGATCATCGCTGGCTGGCATCGTTTCGTCGAAGAACGCCTGCCGGCTGATGCCGCCGCCACCTTTGCCGGCGAAGGTGGGTCGCCGGCCGTCGGCTTCGATACCGGCGCGCCGGCCTTTCGCTCGGCCACGCGGGCATTGGAAGCTGAATGGGGCAAGCCGCCGGTGATGATCGGCTGCGGCGCATCGATCCCAATTGTGGAATCGTTCCGCTCGCGGCTGGGCATGGACGTGCTTCTGATCGGCTTCGCGCTCGACGACGACCGCATCCACTCGTCAAACGAGAAGTACAATCTTCGCAGCTTTACCAAGGGCGCGCGTAGCTGGGCGCGCATCCTCGCCGAGCTTGGTCACGGCACATGATGCAGTCGCGATCCAGCTTGGCCGCCGCGATCATGATCGCGATCGCTCTCATTGTCATTTATGCGACACGCGGCTCGCATGGACCGGAACCGAGCGTACCAGGCCGAAGCCCCTCCAAAGAGGACACGGCCCGCACATTTGACTACTACGCGCTAGTGCTCGGCTGGGCCCCGACCTATTGCCTAAACCAAGGCGCCCTCCGCAACGACGCGGAATGCGACGAACACACGTCCCGTGCCTTCACGCTGCACGGGCTATGGCCTCAATACGAGAAGGGCTGGCCTGAGAACTGCCATATGGCGACGAAGCCGTGGGTTTCCAGCGACGTGATCGCGAGGATGCGCGATATCATGCCGAGCAGGAGCCTCGTCATCCATGAGTACCGCGCGCACGGCACGTGCTCGGGGCTCAATCCCGAGCGCTATTTCGCCGTGTCGCGCCAGCTTTACGACCGCATAGCCGTGCCGCGGGAGTTCAAGGCCACCGATACCACGCTGCAGCTGTCGGCAAGCGAGATTGAGCGCGCATTTCTTGCCGCCAATCCATGGCTCAAGCCCGAGACGATCTCGGTCACGTGCCGCAAAGGGAAGCTTCTCGACATCCGCGTCTGCTTCGGTCGCGACCTTGCGCCGAGATACTGCGGCGCGAACGAGGATCAAAACCGGCTGTGCAAAGCGGGCGTGATTGCCATCCCGCCCGTCTCGCCGGATGCGGGCTAGAAGCGGTAGATCAGCGAACCGCGATAGGTGTTGGCATCGGGATCGTAGGTCACCGAGCCGCCCGGATAGTTGACCTTCTCCGAGGAGAAATCGGTGAACTGATAGTCGAAGCGCGCGCTCCAATTCGGATTGAGCGCGACCTCGGCGCCACCGCCCACGCTCCAGCCAAAGAAGTCGGCGCTGCCGCCGCTGCCGCCTGGGCCCTTGATCGGCAGGTCGGCACTCGCCCACGCGCCGCCGAACGTGCCGAACAAGAGCACGCGCGGGCTGATCGCGTAGCCGGCACGCAAGCGGAGATCGGCCATGGTATCAATGTCCGGGCTCGCCAGATTCGCACCGTTGTTGAAGTGGCGGCTGCCGCTGACATCGGCGGCAAGGATGTCGCCTTCGACGCCGGCGACCCACGGCCCCCTCTGCCAGCTCCACCCGCCAATGACGCCGCCGAGCACCCCGCTGCTGTCGATCGACCCACTGGCCGGGGAGAAGTCGTAGCTCACCGTGGCGCCGCCGATCGTTCCGCCGAGATACCAACCCTCGAACACATTCTCGGGCGGCAGCGGCTGCTGGTAGACAGGGGCAAGCGGCGCAGGCGGAAGGTCGGCACTAAGAACTGGGCTTGAGGCCGTGGCGCTGGCCGTTAGCGCGGCAGCAAAGGCCACAACCTGGTTCAATCGCGTACGCATAACAGATCCCCTCACGATCGGAAGGCTCCGGTCCGCCGTCGCGCCAGTACGAAGGTGCACTGGACCAAGCGCTCACGGCCCCAGGGTAGTGCCCTACCCTTACTGAGGGTTAACGATGAACCTGGGCGAAACTTCGTAAGGTAAGCGGCGGGTTAATGACCATCCCAAGGCGGGATCGCTGCTGACGCCCGGAAAACTGCCATCGCCTGAAGGTTACGGACGCACCGCGCGAAATAAGGCGACGCAGCCCTGGCGCTCGATCTCGACCTTCGCGAAGCGGCGCCGCAAGCCATCAGACAACGTCTCGAAATCGTCCTCGCGATTGTTGAACACGCCCTTCGAATTGTAGAGATCGAGCAGTGCTCGCGCTGCCGCGTTCGGGGCGATCCCGCGGCCGAGAATGGTGGCGCCGAAGAGCACCGCGCGTCCACCCATCGCGAAGCGAAGATTATCGAGGCAAGCGACCTTCTCGCCCATGCGGCCGGGCAGGCAATGCAAAACGTAAGTGACCCCAACGCTAGCGAAAGGCTGAAGCGGTGGCTTGATCGGCGCGAGCAAATTCGCTTGGCGAAGGACTGGTGTGAAGCGTGCGAGCCTTTGCGCCGCCCGGTCCAGACAGTGGCGATTGATGTCGAGCAGGACGAGGCGCTTGAACGTTCGCTCTCCGGCGCGGTCGAGGAAGAAGCCGGTGCCGACACCTGCCTCCAGGTGATTAAGCGAGAGATTGGCGCGATAGAGGTCGAGCAGCCGCCGCGTTGGGCATCGCCAGGCCAGATGGTTCGACAGCACGTGCACGAGCAGGTCGTAGATCGATAGCATGGACGGCGTGTAGATTGCGTGCGCTCGTGCGATCGCGTCAACGTCGGTCACGGCATGGGTCTTTTCCGCCCGCTCGTCAGCCACGCCGCATCTTCCAATCACGCTAGTCTTACAGCTTCACCATCACATGTCGTGCGACGGTGTAGTCCTCCAGCGCATACATCGAGAGGTCCTTACCGTAACCGGACGACTTGAGACCGCCATGCGGCATCTCGTTCACCAGCATGAAGTGGGTGTTGACCCAAGTGCAGCCGTATTGGAGGCGCGCCGCCGTCGCCATGCCCCTGCCGATGTCTGTGGTCCACACCGAGGAAGCGAGCCCGTAATCGCTATCGTTGGCCCAGCCAACTGCTTGGTCGACATCGTCGAAGCACGTGACCGAGACGACCGGACCGAACACCTCCTTGCGCACGATCTCATCATCCTGCAACGCGCCCGCGACCACTGTTGGTTCGAAGAAGAAGCCCTTGCCACCCGGCGATTTTCCGCCGGCGGTGATCGACACATGCTTGTTGGCCGCCGCTCGCTGGACAAAACTTTGCACGCGGCCTCTCTGCGTCGACGAAATCAACGGCCCGATATCGTTCTCGTCGTCGTTTGGGCGGTTGAATTTTAGCTCTTTGACCGCGCTGGATAAGTCGGCGACCAGATTGTCGTAGATCTTCTTGCCGGCATAGACACGGCACGCCGCGGTGCAATCCTGGCCGGCATTGTAATAGCCGAACGATTTCAGCCCGGCGACCACCGAGGCAATATCGGCGTCGTCAAACACGATCACCGGCGCCTTGCCGCCGAGCTCAAGATGCGTCCGCTTGACCGTGGCCGAGGCGGCCTGAAGAACTTTCCGCCCGGTATCGATGCTGCCGGTCAGCGATACCATCGCGACCTTAGGATGACTGATGAGTGCATTGCCGGTCGTCGTGCCGCGTCCGGTGACAACGTTCACCACACCCTCGGGGAAGATGTCGGCGATGATCTTGGCGAGCTTCAGCGTCGTTAGCGGGGTCTGCTCGGACGGTTTGATAACGATGGTATTGCCTCCGGCCAGAGCCGGCGCGAGCTTCCACGCCACCATCATCAGCGGGTAGTTCCACGGCGCGATCGAGCCGATCACGCCGATCGGATCGCGGCGGATCATCGAGGTGTGGCCGGCCATGTACTCCCCGGCCACTAGCCCATGCATGTTGCGCACGGCGCCGGCGAAGAAGCGGAAGCAGTCGGAAATCGCCGGCATCTCGTCCTGCAAGACGCGGATGCGCGGCTTGCCGCAATTCAGCGCCTCGAGGGCGGCGAACGCCTCGGCTTCGCGGTCGATGGCGTCGGCGAGCTTCAACAGCAGGGCCGAGCGCTCGGCCGGCGTGGTGCGCGACCAGCACTGGAATGCGGCGGCGGCGGCATCGACGGCTGCATCCACCTGATCCGGAGAGGCATCGGCGAGGCTTACGATCGTCTCCTCGGTCTTGGGGTTGATTACCTTCTCTGGCGCGTCGGCGCCGGCAACGAAATTCGAACCAATCAACATTTGCGTGTCGAGCATGGACTATCTCCACTTACGGGCGTGGCCTGCGGCTATTTCGATGATCCGCCAGTATGCTCGCCTTCGCGCGTTAGATAGTACGCGGCGAGGATCGGCAACAGCGTAACGACGATAACGAACACCGCGACCACATTGGTCACCGGGCGCTGCCGCGGCCGGATCAGCTCCCCCAACATCCATATGGGCAGAGTCGTCTGCTGACCAGCAGTGAATGTCGTGACGATGACCTCGTCGAACGACAACGCAAAGGCCAGCATACCGCCCGCCAGCAGCGCGGTGCCGATCTGCGGCAGGACCACATGGCGGAAGGTCTGAAAGCCGTTGGCGCCGAGATCCATCGACGCCTCGACCAGGTTGCGCGACAGCCTGCGGAACCGGGCGATGGCGTTGTTGTAGACCACCACGATGCAGAATGTGGCGTGCCCGAGCACGATGGTCCACACCGAGAAAGGAATGCCCATGATGTCGAAGGCAGAGCGGAGCGATATGCCGGTGATGATGCCCGGGAGCGCGATCGGCAGGACGAACAGTAGCGAGATCGTCTCGCGACCGAAGAACTTGGCACGCGACAGCGCCGCGGCGGCCAGCGTTCCGAAGATGAGCGCCAGCACGGTCGCGATCGCCGCAACCTCGAGCGAGAGATAAAGCGGCGGCCAGATGTCGGGGCGCTGCGACCAGGCGACGCCGAACCATTTGGCGGTGTAGCCCGGGGGCGGAAACTGAAAGCTCTTCTCTTCGGTAGTGAAGGCATAAAGCAGGATCAGGGCGAGCGGCAGATGCAGGAACAACAGCCCGCCGATAGCGGCGATGCGGAGGCCGAGCGGCTTGTCATGGCTGATCTCAGAGGACATCGAATGCCCCCATGCGTTTCGCCACCCAGAGATAAACGCCCATGATCGCCATCGGCACGACGGTGAAGGCGGCGGCCAGCGGGATGTTACCGGCGGTACCCTGCAACGTATACACCGCCTGACCGATCATCAGCCGCGAGTTGCCGACTATGGTCGGCACGATGTAGTCGCCAAGGGTCAGCGAGAAGGTGAAGATCGAACCGGCGATGATGCCGGGCAGCGCGAGCGGAAAGATCACCGTCCAGAATGTCTGTCTTGGATGGGCGCCAAGATCGGCCGACGCTTCGATAAAATTGATGGGCACGCGCTCCAACGCAGCCTGGGTCGGCAGGATCATGTAAGGGATCCAGATATAGACGAACACCAGGAACGTGCCGATATAGCTGAACGACAGCGACGGTCCGCCAATCACCGGCAGCGCCAGAATTCCATCCAAAAGCCACGAGATATGCAGGCCTTTGGCGATCCACGTCAGGATGCCTTCCTTGGCCAGGATGAGCTTCCAGGCATAGACCTTGACGAGGTAGCTCGACCATAGCGGCATCATCACCGCGAGATAGAACAGCGCCTTGCTCCAGCCGCGCGCGTACCGCGCCGCGTAATAGGCGATCGGGAATGCAATCACCGCGCAGGCGAGCGTGACTAGTGCCGACATCAGCAGCGTGCGTATGATGATCTGGAGATTGGCCTCCTCGAGCAGCTGCGCGTAGGTCACGAGCGTGAACTGGTGGACGATAAGGCCCGAGAAATCGTCGAGCGAGTAGAAGCTCTGCAGCAGCAGGGCAAACAGCGAGCCTACATAGACGATGCCGATCCATAGCAGCGGCGGCAGCAAGAGAACCAGGGTGAAGAGCTTTGGTCGCGCGAAGAAGAGATCGGAGATCCGGTCGAGCACGCCGTTTCGCTCGTCGGCCGTCACCGCGTGGCTCACACGCCGTCCTCCATGGTGACCATGGCCGATTTGGGCCAGATCAGCCGCACGTTGTCGCCCTGGTTGAAGCCCGTCGCGTCGGCCGGAACCTCGGCCACGATCCGCGTCCCGTCGGCCTCGACGCTAAACCGCGTCGCCGCACCTTGATAGTTGATCATCTTGATCTCGCCGTCGATGTGGCTGTGCTTCGCCTGCACCGGCGAGCCCAACGCGAACACGCCGATCTTCTCGGGCCTGAGACTGATCCATTTGGCCTCGCCGCCGTGGCTCGTCGCGAACTCCGGCGACAGCACGTTCGACGACCCGACGAAGTCGGCGACGAAGCGCGACCGCGGCCGTTCGTAGATATCCGACGGCGAGCCGACCTGGACGATCTTGCCGTCGTTGAAGATGGCGACGCGATTGGCCATCGACAGCGCCTCGCCCTGGTCGTGGGTGACGAACACGAAGGTGATGCCGAGCTTCTCCTGAAGCGCTTTCAACTCCTCCTGCATCTGCTCGCGGAGCTTGAGATCGAGCGCGCCGAGCGGCTCGTCGAGCAGCAGCACCTTGGGTCCATTGACGAGCGCCCGGGCAAGTGCCACGCGCTGGCGCTGGCCGCCTGACAGCTGCGAGGGGCGGCGCTCGCCATAACCGCCGAGCTTGACCATGGCGAGCGCATCCTTGGCCTTGGCCTCGCGCTCGGCCTTGCCAACGCCTTTAATCATGAGGCCGTAGGCGACGTTCTCGCCGACCGTCATATGCGGGAACAGCGCGTAGTCCTGGAACACTGTGTTGACGTTGCGCTTGTAGGGCGGCACGCCTTCGGCGGTGTCGCCGAAGATCTCGATATGGCCCTCATTCGGCTGCTCGAAGCCGGCGATGAGACGCAAGCATGTCGTCTTGCCCGAGCCCGACGGTCCGAGCATGGCGAAGAACTCGCCCTCGGCGATATCAAGCGTGACGCCGTCGACCGCCCTGACCGAGCCGAAACGGCGACTGACATTGACGAACCTAACGGCAGGCGACATGGGCTGCGCCATAGCGGGAGCGGCCCCGCACTATGGAGTGGGGACCGCTCTTGGTTAGACGCATCACTTGCCGAGGATGGCGATGTAGTCCTTTGCCCACTGCGAATAGGGGACGCAAGCGCCCTCTTTCTCGCACTTGGCCGTCGGCGTACGCCAGAACCAGATCTTCTCGAAATTGTCGAAGCCGTTGGTGGCGCAGCCGGCGTCGGTCAAGAGCTCGTTGCCTTTGCAAGCTCCCGGCACCGACGGCACCGACCCAAACCAAGCCGCGACATCGCCTTGCACCTTCGGACTCAGCGAATGCTCCATCCACTTATAGGCGCAGTTGGGGTGCTTGGCTTCGGCGTGCATCATGGTGGTGTCGGACCACCCGGTCGCCCCCTCGTCGGGAATGGTCGAGGCCACCGGCTTCTTGTCGCTTTGCAAAAGATTCACCTGGTATGGCCAAGACGATGATGCCACCACGCCTTCATTCTTGAAGTCGTCGACCTGCACGGTGGCGTCGTGCCAATAGCGGCCGACCAGTTTTCTCTGGGCCTGAAGCAGGGCGATCGCCGCTGCATACTGGTCTGGTGTCAGCTCATAGGGATTCTTGATGCCAAGCTCGGGCTTCTTCTTCATGAGATAGACGGCGGCGTCGGCGATGTAGATCGGGCCGTCATAGGCCTGCACCCGCCCCTTGTTGCTTTTGCCGTCGGGAAGGTTCTGCTCCTCGAACACCACCGACCAGCTCTTGGGCGCCTCCTTGAACACATCCGTGTTGTAGGCAAGCACGTTCGGTCCCCACTGATAGGGGACGCCATAGTGAGTTCCATCGACCGTATGCCAGGGGGCATCCTTGAGTCGGTCATCGACAGTCTTCCAACTCGGGATCAGATCGATATTGACCGGCTGCACCTTCTTGCCGGCGACCAACCTAAGCGAGGCATCGCCAGAGGCGGTGACGAGATCGAACCCGCCTTGGTTCATCAGCGTGACCATTTCGTCGGAGGTGGCGGCCGTCTTGACGTTAACCTTGCAGCCCGTCTCCTTCTCGAAGGCGGTAACCCAGTCATAAGCCTTGTCGGACTCGCCGCGCTCGATGTAGCCCGGCCAGGCAACGATATCGACCTCGCCTTCGCCCGCACCGACTGCCTTTGGCATTTCGGCGAGTGCGGTGCCGCCAAGGGCAATCACGGCGGCGGCAGCTGCTGCGACGCTGAAAGTGAGCTTCATTCGATTGACTCCTCAAACGAGTTACGACGATCCTCAAAAACGAGGCGCGAACGACCCAAAATTTCCCGGATTATGGCTTTGGACAGGACGCGCAACCCCCCGATAAACCACGAGGAAGGTTAGTCCAGCGCGGGGCCGAGCGCCACAGGAAAGCACCCTTTTCGCCACACTCGAATCGGCTCACAGCCGTCACTTTTCTTGTGCAGTGCCATCATCTTGATCAGATCCGCAGCGGCGCGATTGCCGCTCGAGCACACCACCGTTCATAAAGCCTATGAAATCGCCACTCGTTTGCTCGCCGGCAAATTGCAGTCGTCCATGCAAGGCGGGCACGGCGGCCTCCTCCAGCATGGTGGTATATTGTCCGACCTTGCAGCTCGCATAGCTGCCGAGCGTGAACGGATAGGTATACCAGAACCAGGACGTGACGGCGTTCGGGTCGAGACTTGCTCCGATCTTCGGCGACATCTTCGTCAGCCCTGAGGTGAAAATGTCGAGCGCGGTCTTGGCATCGGTTTCCGCGGCTTTGCCGCCCAGGTAGTCGGTGAGAATCCCGGCCTCGCCAGGCTGCGCGCGGCTGAGTCTCCCAAGTGTTTTGGAAGCCCAAATCGGAATAGAAAGGCGCCGCTCGATGGCGCGGGCAGGCCGATATCCTTGTCCCGCCACACGCGCGATGTGGTGCCGACCATGATCTTGGAATTCGACCCCATAGCCGAGCTCGCGGATGGTCTTGAGCTTCTCCGGGGCCAGCCGCAGGCGATCCAAGCCTTCGACTTGCCGCAGCTTGGTAAATGGCAGAGCGAGAATCACGGCGTCGTAGTTTTCCGTGGTCGCGACGCCGCCCGGCGCGCTCGAAGTCCGACGACAATCTGTCCTTCCTTGGTATCGAGCGACGTCAGCGCGTGGCCCTGCTTCATGTCGATCTTGTTCTCGAGAGTGCCGACCAGAGCCTTGATGAGCGCCGTCGACCCGCCCTTGATGCGATAGGCCTCGTCGCTCTCACCGAACAGCGAGAACGGCTTGCTCATATCGGTGAAGATGTAGTCCACCATGTGGAGGCTCGACAGAACGTCCAGCTCCAGGCCGAACTCGATGAGGTAGGCCACGTCGATGAGATCGATCGCCCAGTCTTCAGCCTTGCCGCGAAATTGCTTGAGATAGTCGGCCAGAGCTCACCTGATCGAGCCTCCGCGCAAAGGCGGTCCATTCATCGTTCTTATCGGTGAGCTTTGCCGCATCCTTGGCGATCTGCTTGGCGATCGGCGCGAATGCGCCGCTCTTCTTCGCCGGGTCGATCATGTCCGTCGGGATATGGAACTTGTCCCTGAAGTAGTAGATGTCCTCGCCGCCGTCGTCGGTGAGCTTCTGCGTCTCGACCCCGAGCTCTTTGCCGAGCGCCTGTAGTTCCTCGTGATTGGTGTCGACGAGCTCCCCGCCGAGCTCGCAGAACATGCCCTTGTAGAAATCGTACCGGGTGAACATGCGTCCGCCCCAGCGATTGCTCGCCTCGAACAGAACCGGCTTGGCACCCGCTTGCTGCAGGCGATAGGCGGCCGTCAGCCCGGCAACGCCGCCGCCGATGATGGCGACCGAGCTCGGCTTCTGGCCCTTCGATTTCTTCTCTTTGGCGTAGGCGCTCCAATCGAGAGTGGGAGCAAGCGCGGCAGCGCCTGCAGCCGCCGCCGAGAGTCGCAACAATTGCCGTCTACTCAGCGCTGAAGATCGCGGCCAGACGATGCCTTGATCGAGAGAGGCAGCGGCGAGGGCTTTCTTAACTGCAGCGAATAACGGTGTGCGCGACATGCAATGGCTCCCCTTTGGCACCGGCAAGATGGCGGCGGTGTCGACCGATGCATTGCGTCAACACCACGTCCTAGTTTGACGCCATCATTTGCGCGAGGGCAACAGGCATGATGCTGGCAGAGGCTTGCTCGTAACGTCGCGGAGCGCGAAACTCGACTTGAGGCGCGCGACGCCCGGGAGCCGCGACAGTTGCTCTTTATGGATGCGCTCGAAATCGGCGAGATCGCGCGCCATGACGGTGACGAGGTAGTCGTCCTCACCCGACATCAGATGACAGGACACGACAGAGGGCGCCGATGCAACGGCCTCCTCGAAGTCCTTGAGCAGATCCTCGTTCTGGCTCTTGAGGCCGATCTGCACGATCACCGTCATGCTCAAGCCGAGCGCCTGCCGGCTGATCTTCGCCTGATAGCCTTGAATGACCCCCCGCTCCTCGAGCGCGCGGATTCGTCTGGCAATGGCGGTTGCCGAGAGCGGGATGCGCTCGGCGAGCTCGACTTGGCTCAGCCGGCCGTCCTCAAGCAGAGCGCCGAGGATCGCGCGATCCAGCGCGTCCAGGTCAATTTCTTTCATTTTCCAGCGCCCATACCTTAAAATAAGTAGGAATAGTGCGTGAAACTATCGCGAAGCTGAGCAAAACGCCAACAACCTCTTCACAAGTTCTGGCAGTCTCGGACCAGCTGAGGTAGCTCATCCGATTCGGAGGTCCATCATGCGCATTGGCGTTCCGACTGAGATCAAAACCAATGAGTTCAGAGTCGGGCTAGTGCCGGGCTCGGTTCGCGAGCTGGTCGCGCGCGGCCATGAGGTCGTAGTGCAGTCGGGCGCTGGCGCCGGCATCTTCGCCGACGACGCCACGTACGAGAAGGCGGGCGCCCGCATCCTTCCCACAGCAGAGGCCGTGTTCGCCGACGCCGACATGATCGTCAAGGTGAAGGAGCCGCAGGCGGTCGAATATCGCCGGCTCAAGCCGCACCAGATTCTGTTCACCTATCTTCATCTTGCTCCCGATCCCGAGCAGGCGCGCGGCTTGCTCAAGTCGGGCGCGACCGCCATTGCCTACGAGACGGTGACCGATGCTGCCGGTGGGCTGCCGCTGCTCGCACCGATGAGCGAAGTTGCCGGCCGTCTGGCCATCGAGGCCGCTGCTATTGCTCTGCGCCGTCCGACCGGCGGCCGCGGCGTGCTCATGGGCGGCGTCCCTGGCGTTCGCCCGGCCAAAGTCGTGGTGCTCGGCGGCGGTGTCGTCGGCACCCATGCGGCGCGCATGGCCGCAGGCCTCGGCGCCGACGTGTCGATCATCGATCGATCGCTACCTCGCCTGCGTCAGCTCGACGAGCTATTCGAGGGTCGCGTGCGCACGCTCGCCTCGACCATGGAAAGCGTCGAGACCGAAGTGCTCGGCGCCGACGTGGTGGTCGGCGCGGTGCTGGTTGCCGGCGCCAGCGCGCCGAAGCTCGTCACCCGCGACATGCTTCCCCGCATGAAGCGCGGTGCGGTTTTGGTGGATGTCTCGATCGATCAGGGCGGCTGCTTCGAGACCTCGCGGCCGACCACGCATGAAGAGCCGACCTTCGAGGTCGATGACATTATCCATTATTGCGTGGCGAACATGCCGGGCGCAGTGCCCGTGACCTCGGCGCAGGCGCTCAACAATGCGACGCTGCCCTTCGTGATCAAGCTCGCTGCGCAGGGCGTGGCGGCTTTCGATGACGACAAGCACCTCGCCGCCGGCCTGAATGTCCGCGACGGACGGATCATGCATGCGGCGGTCGCCTCTTCGCTCGGCTTCGACCGCGCGACCGGAAAGGTGCTCCGCGCCGCCTAGGCGATTGCATTTTCCCGCGGGCGCATCCCCCCATCGCGCCCAAAAGCCGGTCCCCTCCTCCCTCGAGCGGACCGGCTTTTTCTTTGTGGTTTGTGCGCACAGGCCGAAAAGATGTGCTATCGGACATGGCAATAAGCCGATTGGCGGTAGCGAAGCCTAAATTCATTCTTCAAGTCGACATAGGGCGTTTCGCGGGTAAAATTGAGTCGCGTAAGCAAGCGCCCTGGCTAAGTCTCAACATCAAGAGGTCCTTCGATGAGCTTTACAAGAAAGCCCGCGCAGACTGGCATGAGGGCAACCAAGCGGGTGTTGATCGGTGAGACGCGCGAGGAGGAAGCCGCCCGGCTCGCCCGCGAGATTGCTGCCCATCCCGTGACAAAATGCGAACCAGGCGAGCGCGCCCCCTCCTCATCGCGGCCCGGCTGGAGCAACAAGCCGCTGATCCCGATGACCGAGCAGAGGGTCGCCGAAGGCATCGCCAAGAAGATGATGCGGAAGCCCTAACCATTGCTGCCAATCCTTGGTGATCAGATGAACGAACAAGTGGCCACTCTTCCCGCACCCACCGATCTGCGCGACTGGTCGAAGATGCTGGCCGGCTACCGCGATCCGAGCAACGCGCGCAGTGCTTTCGAGATTGCAGTCACCGTGCTGCCGCTCGTCGCGTTGTGGGTTCTGATGTGGGTATCGCTCGATGTCGGCTACTGGCTTTGCCTGCTGCTGTCGGTGCCGGCAGCCGGCTTCCTGGTGCGTCTATTCATGATCCAGCACGATTGCGGCCATGGAGCTTTTTTCCGCCGCCGCTCCGTCAACGACTGGGTCGGCCGGGTGGCAAGCGTGCTGACGCTCACGCCCTACGATTGGTGGCGGCAGGCGCACGCCATTCATCATGCGCACTCGGGCAATCTGGATCATCGCGGTATCGGCGACATCGACACGCTAACCGTCCGCGAGTACCTGGCGCTCCCTCGCTGGCGGCGCTTAAAGTATCGGTTATACCGCAATCCGCTGGTGATGTTTGGCATCGGTCCCGCGTACAACTTCATCTTGCGCCAAAGACTGCCCGTTGGACTGATGCGCAGTGGCTGGCGGCCGTGGGCAAGCACCATGGGGACCAATGTCGCCATCGCCTTTTTTGCCGCGCCGCTGATTTGGCTGGTCGGCGTCGGCCCGTTCCTGCTAGTCCATCTCCCGATCACTTGCATCGGCGCCGCCATTGGCGTCTGGCTGTTCTACGTCCAGCACCAGTTCGAAGAGACCTTCTGGGATCGCGACGAGAACTGGAGCTTCCACGAGGCCGCGCTGATGGGCAGCTCGCATTATGACTTGCCGGGTGTGCTTCGCTGGTTCACCGCCAATATCGGCGTTCATCACGTCCATCATCTGTGCAGCCGCATCCCCTACTACCGCCTGCCGATGGTATTGCGCGATCACCCAGAGCTCGCCGAGGTCGGCCGCCTGACGCTAAGGGAAAGCCTGAAATGCCTGCGGGTCGGGCTGTGGAGCGAAGAGCAACGGCGGGGCGTCTCGTTCCGCGAGATGCGCGCCGAAGTCCGGACACGAGCGCTGCGAGCCACATAGACTCAATCATACAGATCTAGGAACAAGCTACTTCAGGCTAGGGAAATTGAACTCTGCCCCGCCGCGGATACCGGTCGGCCAGCGTGCGGTCACGGTCTTGAGACGCGTGTAAAAGCGCACGCCTTCGGGACCATAGACCGAGTGATCGCCAAACAGTGATCGCTTCCAACCGCCAAAGGAGTGATAGGCGACCGGCACAGGGATCGCGACATTGATGCCGACCATGCCGACATCGATCTTGTCGGCGAAGGCGCGGGCAACGTCGCCGTCGCGCGTGAAAATCGCGGAGCCGTTGCCGTATTCGTGGCGGTTGACGATATCGGCCGCTTCATCGTAACCGCCTGCGCGCACCACCGACAGCACCGGCCCGAAAATCTCCTCTTTGTAGATGCTCATGTTCCTGGTCACGCGGTCGAACAGCGAGCCGCCGAGGAAGAAGCCCCGCTCATAACCCTGCAGCTCTAGCCCGCGCCCGTCGACCACGAGCTGAGCGCCTTCGCGAACGCCCTGGCCGATGAGACCCTCGATGCGGCGTTTGGCGTCCGCCGTGATCACCGGCCCCATCTCCGACTCGGGATCGGTCGCGGGGCCGACTTTCATCATGCGGATCTTGGGTGCGAGCGCCTCGACCAGGCGGTCTCCCGTCTCTTCGCCGACCGGCACTGCAACCGAGATCGCCATGCAGCGTTCCCCTGCCGAGCCGAAGCCAGCGCCGATCAGCGCATCGACCGCCTGATCCATGTCGGCATCGGGCATGACGATCATGTGATTCTTGGCGCCGCCCAGCGCCTGAACGCGCTTCCCCGCCGCCGAGCCACGCCGATAGACATATTCGGCGATCGGCGTCGAGCCGACGAAGCTCACGGCCTTGATGTCGGGATGATCGAGGAGCGCGTCGACGGCTTCCTTGTCGCCATGGATGACGTTGAGCACGCCGGGCGGAAAGCCCGCCTCCTGAAACAGATCGAAGATCAACATCGATGTCGAGGGGTCGCGCTCCGACGGCTTCAGGATAAACGTGTTCCCGCAAGCGATGGCGACCGGGTACATCCACATCGGCACCATGGCCGGGAAGTTGAACGGGGTGATGCCGGCAACGACGCCGAGCGGCTGGCGGTCCGACCAGCTGTCGATCTCGGGGCCGACGTTGCGGCTGTACTCGCCCTTGAGCAGATGGGGAATGCCGCAGGCGAAATCGACCACGTCGATGCCGCGGGCAAGCTCGCCGAGCGCATCGGCGTGCGTCTTGCCGTGCTCCTTGGAAATCGTCAGCGCGATCTCGTCGGCGTGACACCCGAGCAGCTCCTTGAAGCGGAACATGGGCTTGATGCGCTTGAGCGGCGGGGTCGTGCCCCAGCTCGCGGCCGCAATCTTGGCGGCGGCGACGGCGGCGTTCACATCGGCAGCGGTCGAGAGCGGCACGGTAGCCGTCTGCTCCCCCGTGGCAGGGTCATAGACCGGCGCCATGCGCGACGATGATGCGGTGATCTTGCGGCCGTCGATGGCGTTTTGGATGATGTGCATGACAGTTACGCTAGCACTCAATTCACGCTCTTCAGCACGCCCGACAAAATATCGATGAGCTGGTCGATCTCTTTCTTCTCGATGATCAGCGGCGGCGACAGCGCAATGGTGTCGCCGGTGGCGCGAACCAGGAGCCCGCGCTCGAACGCCTCGATGAAGCGCGTATGGGCGCGCTTGCCGGGTTCTCCGGGGACCGGATCAAACTCGATGGCGCCGATCAGCCCAATATTGCGGATGTCGATGACATGCGGGAACCCCTTGAGCGAATGGACCGCGTCCTGCCAATAGGGCGCGAGTTCCGCGGCCCGCGTCAGCAGCCCCTCCTCCTGATGGGTCTCTAGCGTGGCGATCGACGCCGCGCAGGCCACCGGGTGGCCGGAATAGGTGTAGCCGTGGAACAGGTCGATGACCTCCTCCCCAACGCCCATGAACGCATCGTAGATCTTGGACTTCACGAATACCGCACCCATCGGAATGGTGCCGTTGGTGATGCCCTTGGCGGTGGTGATGATGTCGGGCGACACGCTGAAATAGTCGGCGCCGAATGGCGCGCCGAGGCGGCCGAAGGCAGTGATGACCTCATCGAAGATGAGCAGGATGTCGTGCTTGGCGGCGATCGCGGCGAGGCGCTTCAGATAGCCCTTGGGTGGGATCAGCACGCCGGTCGAACACGCCACCGGCTCGACGATCACTGCGGCGATGGTCGATGCATCGTGCAGCGCAACCAGCCGCTCGAGATCGTCAGCAAGCTCAGCGCCATGCTCGGGCTCGCCCCGAGTAAAGGCGTTCCGCGCAAGATCGTGGGTGTGGCGAAGATGATCGACACTGCTCAACAGCGTGCCGAACATCTTGCGGTTATTGGCGATGCCGCCGACCGAAGTCCCGCCGAAATTGACGCCGTGATAGCCGCGCTCGCGGCCGATCAAGCGCACCTTGGTGCCGTTTCCATTGGCACGGTGATAAGCGAGCGCGATCTTGAGCGCGGTCTCGACCAACTCCGAGCCGGAGTTGGTGAAGAACACTTGGTCAAAGCCGGGCGGCGCGATATTAACCAGCTTCGAGGCGCATTCGAACGCGCGTGGATGACCCATCTGGAAGGTCCCGGCGAAATCGAGCTCGCCGACCTGCTTGCGCACCGCCTCGACGATCTTCGGTCGGCAATGGCCGGCGTTGACGCACCACAGTCCCGACGTGCCGTCGAGCACGCTCCGCCCGTCATTGGTCGTGTAGCGCGTGCGCTCCGCGCTGACGATCAAGCGCGGAGCCTTCTTATATTCCCGGTTCGCCGTGAACGGCATCCAGAATGCTTCGAGATCGTTGGTCGCAAGCTTTGCGCTCATGTGAATGCCCGCTAACCGTGCTGAATGTTGAATTCGCGAAAAACTCACGCGACCCGGGTCACGGCTTCGGTGAGGCTCGCCTCGAAGATGTCCATACCGTCGCGCACCACCTCGTCGCTCGCGGTCAACGGCACGAGGAAGCGGATGACGTTGCCGTAGGTACCACAGGACAGGAGAATGAGCCCGTTCTCGTTTGCGACCTTCATCAAGGCCTGGGTCAGCTGCGGGGCGGGCTCGCCGCTCACGGTATCCTTGACGAGCTCGATGGCGCACATCGCGCCGATGCCCCGCACGTCGCCGACGCAATTCAAATTCGAGCGGTCCCTGATCTGATTGCAGCGGTCGAGAATGTTCTTGCCGATGGCGTTGGCGCGGTCGCAGAGCTTTTCGTCTTCGATGATGTCGAGCACGGCGTGGGAGGCGGCGCAGGCGACCGGGTTGCCAGCATAGGTGCCGCCGAGCCCGCCGGGGCCAGACGCATCCATGACGTCGGCGCGCCCGGTTATCGCGGCCAGCGGAAAGCCGCCGGCCAAACCCTTGGCCATCGTCACCACATCGGCCTTGATGCCGGCATGCTCTAGCGCGAACATCTTGCCCGTGCGCCCGAAGCCCGTCTGGATTTCGTCGGCGATGAGCAGGATGCCGTGCTCGTCGCACAGTGCCCGCAAGCTCCGCAAGAAATCGAATGGCGCGATGTAGAAGCCGCCCTCGCCCTGCACCGGCTCGATGATGATCGCGGCGATGCTCGAAGGGTCGGCCGAATATTTGAACAGCGCCTTCAGCGCCTCGAGGCTCTGCTCGCCGCTGACGCCGTGATAGCTATTGGGAAAAGCGACATTGTAGACATCGGCCGGAAACGGCCCGAAGCCTTTCTTGTAAGGCACCACCTTGCCGGTCAGCGCCAGGCCCATGAGGGTGCGGCCGTGGAAGCCACCGCTGAACGAGACGATGCCCGGACGCCCGGTAAACGCGCGAGCGACCTTCACCGCATTCTCGACGGCCTCAGCGCCGGTCGAGATCAACATGGTCTTGGCCGGGCTTGCGACCGGTGCGAGCGCGTTCAGTCGCTCGGCAAGGCGCACATAGGACTCGTACGGCGTGACCTGGAAGCAGACATGGCTGAAAGCCTTCATCTGCTCCTCGACGGCGGCGACGATCCTCGGATGCTGGTGGCCGGTGTTGACCACGGCGATGCCGGCGCCGAAATCGATATAGCGCTTGCCGTCCTCGCTCCAGATCTCGGCATTCTTGGCGCGCTTGGCGTAGATGGCGGTCGCGTTGCTCACGCCTCGCGGCACGGCCGCCGCTCTACGCTGCTGAAGCTCGGCCGAATTTGCCATGTGGACGTTCCATTCTCCCAGATCTTGGCAGTGTTTTTGAAATGCGGCGTCAGGACTGGAGCACCACCGGGCTCGAACCGGCCCAGCTCACCCAGACTTTCTCGTCCCAGCCGAAATTGTCCTGGTCGAAGCGCGAGCGATTGGGCCGCGATATCCGGATCAGCCGGCCGTTGGCGAGCAGCACGTGATAGATCGAAATGTCGCCGAGATAGGAAATCTCCTTGATCTCGCCCTTGGCGACGTTGTTGGCCTTCGGACATTCGGGCACCGTTGGTGGCGCGTCGGCATCCTTGTGCAGGTTCATCTTCTCAGGGCGGATCGCGACCCATACCGGCGCCTGCTCCTGGCCGGCGACGGAATGGGGCACGTGGATGTGGTGGGGATCGAGCTCGGGACAAGAGATCGTCGCCTCGTCGGGCTTGTCGTTGATCAGCGTGCCCTCGAACATGTTCACCGAGCCGATGAAGTCGGCGACGAAACGCGTGGCCGGAAACTCGTAGAGATCCGACGGCGTCCCGATCTGCGCGATCGCGCCTTTGTTCATCACGGCGATGCGCGAGGCAATCGCCAGCGCCTCGTCCTGGTCATGGGTCACCATGATGAAGGTTATGCCGACCTTGCGCTGGAGCTGCGACAGCTCAAAACGCATGGCCCCGCGCAATTTGGCATCGAGCGCCGACAGTGGCTCGTCGAGCAAGAGCACCTTCGGCTTCTTCACCAGCGCGCGCGAGAGAGCAACGCGCTGGCGCTGGCCGCCCGACAATTGATCGGGCTTGCGCGCGGCCAGATGACCGAGTTGAACGAGATCGAGCGCCTCCTGCACGCGCCTGTCGCGCTCGGGCTGCGGCACACCGTCGACCTTGAGGCCGTACGCGACGTTGTCGGCGACGGTCATATGGGGAAACACGGCATAGGACTGAAAGACCATGTTCACGGCGCGTTTGTTGGGCGGAATCTCGGCCATGTCGCGGCCATCGATCAGCACGTGACCCTCGCTCGGCACTTCGAGGCCGGCCAGCATGCGCAGCAACGTGGTCTTGCCGCAACCGGACGGTCCGAGCAGCGCAAAGAACTCGCCGGGCGCGATGTCGAGGCTGACATTGTCCACGGCGACCGTCGAGCCCCAGCGCTTGGTGATATTGCGGAAGCTGATGATCGGCTTGACGTCTACTGGCTGATCCACTTGACCCATCCTTGCGGCTATTTCTGCCCCTTACCCTGCATCATCATCATCAGCGCCATGAGCACGATGGTGACCAAGATCAGTATGGTCGATGCCGCGTTGACCTCGGGTGTTACTGAGAAGCGCAACATCGAATAAACCTTGACCGGGAAAGTGATCGTGTCCGGCCCGGACGTGAAGAACGTGATGACGAAGTCGTCGAGCGACAGCGTAAAGGCGAGCAGGCCGCCGGCAATCAACGCCGGCTGCATATGCGGCAGCAATACATCGCGGAACGCCTGCCAGTCGTTGGCGCCGAGATCGCGCGCCGCCTCTTCTTGCTCCTTGTTGAAGCTCGCCAGCCTTGCGCCGACGACCAGGGCTACGAAGGGGAAGCAGAACGATACATGAGCGATGGTGATCGAGCCGAGGTTGAACGGCCAGATGAGGTTATTGGGCCAGGGCACAATCTTCGTGAAGAATAGCAGCATGGCGACGCCCATGCAGATTTCCGGCACCACGATCGGCAGGGTGAACGCGCCCTCGACCACAGTCTTGCCGATGAAGCGATAGCGCCACAGCAGCACCGCTGCGAGCGCACCGATGAATAGCGAGATGATCGTCGCCATCAGCGCGATCGTCAAAGAGTTGCCGAAGGCGATGAGCAAGGCCTGGTCGTTGAAAAGCTTGTGGTAATAATCGAGCGTGAAGCCGCGCCAGACCGTGTTGCGCTTGCTGTCGTTGAAGCTGAACGCGATCAGCGCGACCAGCGGCGCGTACAGAAAGAAGAACACGCCGAGCAGCCAGAGCCGCATCTGCCAGGTGCGATTATATTCGAGTGGCGCGCGCCGTTGGACCATGAGTTAGATCCCGTGTCCGTCGGCGGCCTTTCCCTTGCTGAAATACGCGCGCAAGGCGATGGCCCCGAACGTCGCATACATCAGCAGGAAGGACAGTGCCGCACCGAACGGCCAGTCGTTGGCTTGCTTGAACTGGCGCTCGATGACGTTGGCGATCATCTGGCTGTCGGGCCCGCCGAGAAGATTGGGCGTAAGATAGGCGCCGAGCGCCGGCACGAAGGTGATGATGATGCCGGAGATGATGCCTGGCAGCGCCAGCGGCACCACGATCAGGAACAGCGTGCGGAGGTGCCCGGCGCCGAGGTCGAGGCTCGCTTCGATCAAAGACTTGTCGAGCCGGTCGAGCGCCGCATAGAGCGGCAGCACCATGAAAGGCAGATGCACGTAGACGAGACCGACCACCACGGCGAAATTGCTATACAGCAGCTGAAGCGGCGTGAAATCGCCAAGCGGCTGCAATCCGACCAGCGTCATCAGCCAGCTCGCTTGGTTCCATAGCCAGGCAAGGATGAAATTGACGTAGCCCTCGGTGCGCAGCACCGCGATCAGCGCGTAGGTGCGGATCAAGAGGTTGGTCCAGAACGGCAGCATGATCAGCAGCAGCATCCACGCTCGCCACTTCTCACTGGCAAACACGATCGCCAGCGCGACCGGGAAGCCGACGATCAAACAGAGCAATGTCGTCAGCGCGGCAATCAAAATCGACTTGGTGAAGATGCCGAGATAGAGCGGCTGCAGCGCGCGCAAATAGTTGTCGAGGGTGCCACTGATCTCTACGCCGGTCAGGCCGGCGTTCTGTCCGAAACTGTAGGCCCAGACAATGGCGAGGGGTGCGAGGAAGAACGCGACCACCCAGACAAAGGGTGGAACCGCCGTCGCCAAGAAAGCCAGGCGGCGTTCCTGCGTTTGGGTGGCCATTGGCGCGTCCTTCGCTCCCTACCTCACATCAGTTCCTCGGATCAAGCCGCACGCAGCCGGGTCATAGCTTCGTCAAGCTGACGCGTGAAATCTGGACCGAGGTAACGCGGAAACTCGCATTTGGCCATGATCTCCGCCGGCGGAAAGATCACCGGGTTGTCTCTATAAGATGCCGGCATCAAAGCCACCGCCGCGGCGTTCGGCGACGGATATTTGATGGTCTTGGAGATCTCGGCACCGACTTTCGCGTCGAGGATGAAGTTAATGAATTTGAGCGCGTTGTCGGGATGCGGCGCGCCTTTCGGAATCGCCAGCGTGTCGGACTGCTTCATGGCGCCTTCCTTCGGCACGACGAAGTCGAGGTCGTCGTCCTCGGCCATGACCTGCGCGATATCACCGTTATACTCCATCACGACGTCGACCTCGCCCGATGCCAGCAGGTCCTGACCGTTGTCCTCATGGAACGATTTGATGTTGGGCTTCTGCTTGATGAGCATGGCCTCGGCCTGCTTGATCAGTTCGGGCGAGGTGTCGTTGATCGAATGGCCGAGATATTTGAAGCAATTGCGGAACAGCTCGCTCGCGTCCGACATCACCGCGATGTGACCTTTGTACTGGTCGGAATCGAACAGATATTTCCAGCTGTCGGGAACACTTTTGACCTTGGACTTGCGATAACCGATGCCGATCACGAGCCAAGTATAAGGCATGGAGAATTTGCGGCCGGGATCGTAGGGCGCGTCGTTGATGAACTCGGGCGCGATATTCTTGATGTTCGGAATCTTGGCGTGGTCCAGCGGCATCAGCAGGTCTGCCTTGATCATGCGCTCGACGAATTCGCTGCCGGGGACGATGACGTCGTAGCCCGGGTTGCCGGCGCGCAGCTTGGCGAACAACTCGTCGTTGGTCGCGAACAGGCTCATATTGACGTCGATGCCGCTCGCGTCCTTGAAGTCCTCGAGCGTCGTCTCGCCGATATAAGTGTCCCAGTTGTAGAAATTGAGCTTCGGCTCCTCGGCCGCCCAGGCGCGGCGCGTCTTGCTGGAGAGGCTGATGCCAATCGCGGCGGCGCCGAGACCTTTCAGAATCGAGCGGCGGGATGTGGCGAAGGATTTGGCGGGCACGTCGATCATACTCACTCTCCCCTGTACTTGCTGACGGTTAGGTGACTCTTACGTTTTGCGGTCGTGTGCACTCCATCGAGTATGGCCGTTCGCGACCAAACCGGCCAAGCTCATTCCGTAGACAATTTCAGCCTGTGAGCGACCAATTATGCATCGATACCGCCCAGGCAGATGTATTTAATCTCGAGATATTCCTCCAAGCCCTCGGCGGCGCCTTCGCGGCCAAGGCCGGATTCCTTGACGCCCCCGAACGGGACGACCTCGTTCGAGAAAATGCCTTCGTTGACGCCGACCATGCCGGCATCGAGCTTCTCGGCGACGCGCCAGGCGCGGCTCATATTCTGGCTGAAAAGATAGGCTGCGAGCCCGAACGGCGTGTCGTTGGCGAGCTTGATCGCGTCGTCCTCGGTGTCGAAGCGCACCAGCGCTGCCACGGGGCCGAAAATCTCCTCGCGCACTACTTCCATGTCTGGCGTGACGTCTCCGACCACGGACGGACGATAGAATAGCGGTCCGGCCTTATCGAGCGACCCACCGATCAAAACTTTCGCACCCTTTTTTACGGCATCGCCGACCAGCAACTCGACCTTGGCGACCGCCTCGCTCGTTATCAGCGGCCCGATCGTGGTACCGGGCGCCATGCCAGGCCCAACCGCGAGCTTCTTGACCGCATCGACCAAGGCGGCGGCGAAGCGGTCGTAGATGCCCGATTGCACGAGAATCCGGTTGGCGCAGACACAGGTCTGGCCCGCGTTGCGATATTTTGAGGCCATCGCGCCGGCAACCGCTTGGCCGAGATTGGCGTCATCGAACACGAGCAGCGGCGCGTTGCCGCCAAGCTCGAGCGTCAGCTTCTTCACCGTGTTGGCGCATTGCCGGTAGAGGATCTTGCCGACCTCGGTCGAGCCGGTGAACGACAGCTTACGGACCCGGCCATCGTCGCAGAACACCTTCCCGACCGCGGGCGCATCCGTGGTGGTCACGATGTTGAGCACGCCGGGCGGCAGCCCGGCGTCCATACCGAGCTTGGCGAGGGCGAGCGCGCAGAGCGGCGTCTCGGCCGCCGGCTTGACCACGATAGTGCAACCCGAAGCGAGCGCGGGCGCGACTTTGCGCGTGATCATGGCGATCGGGAAATTCCACGGCGCGATCGCGGCGACCACGCCGATCGGCTGCTTGATGGTGATGTAACGCTTGGACGCTGCGGTGGTTGGGATGGTCCGCCCGTAAGCGCGCTTGCCTTCCTCGGCGAACCACTCGATGAACGAGGCGCCATAGCCGACCTCGGCCCGCGCCTCGGCGAGCGGTTTGCCCTGCTCGGTCGTCATCAGCTGGGCGAGGCTCTCGGTCTCGGCCGTGATGAGGTCGAACCAGCGCCGGAGGATAACCGCCCGCTCCTTGGCAGTTTTGGCCGACCAGGCCGGTAGCGCGCGGCTCGCGGCATCGATGGCAACAGCCGCCTCCTTAGCGCCGAGGTCGGGCACTGTCGCAATTTCCTCGCCCGTCGCGGGATCGGTGACGGCGAAGGTCTTGGCGGAGGTGACCCACTCGCCGTTGATCAATGCCGCGGTGGGGAACCTCTTGGAGATCAAGTTCATCGTCATATCTCCGTCAGCGTATCGTAATCGAGACCGATTTCAGGTCGGCGTATTTATGAAGAGCATGCAGCGAGCGGTCGCGGCCGAAGCCCGATTGCTTGAAACCGCCGAACGGCATGGTGATGTCGCAGGCTCCCCGCCATTGATCCAGACGAGCACGGCGAGCGTCTCGGCGTCCCGCTCCATGAGGTCGGCGAGCGCAAACAGGGCTTGCTTCTTGTCGCAGTAATGCAGGTTCCGCCAGCGTCCATCGTCAAACGCGCGCCGCGCCGCGGCAACGGCGAGATCGACATCGGCCGCATCGCAGTCGGTCACGCCGTTGATCACCGTGCCGTTCCGCGGCGTCACGTTGTGAAATGTGCGGCCGAAGCGCGCGGGCTCGAGGCGGCCGCCGATCACCGCCTGACCGGGGAGCTCGATCACGCCTGCGACTTTCTCGAAATGTGCAAGCGACGTCATAGGTTAAGCCTCACGCGACGCGCGAATACCAAAGGTGATCGAGCGGAGTGACGATGCGCTCGAAATTGCTCCGCTCCACATGCTTTAAGCGCGAGAATACATCCTGGAACGGCGCGCCAAATGCGCCCCGCACGATTTCCGAACGTTGGAAGAGATCGAGCGAGTTGCACCAGGCGGTCGGCAGCGCCGGCGCCTCGATCGCCTGAGAGTTGCCCTCGACCGCGGGACCTGGATCGATCGTGTTGGCGATGCCGTGACTCATTCCAGCCAGGATCGACGCCATCACCAGGTAGGGATTGGCGTCGGCACCGGCAACGCGATGCTCGATGCGGGTGGCGGCGCCGTTGCCATGTGGAATCCGCAGCGCGACCGTGCGGTTGTTGAAGCCCCAATGCGCGGCCATCGACACATAGGCTTTCGGCACATATCGCCGATAGGCGTTGGCCGATTGGGCCCACACCGCCATGAAATCAGCCATGGTTTCGCGCATGCCGCCGACGGCATGGCGGAACAGCGGCGAGATGGGATCGCCGGCAAAGAGGTTCTGTCCCGATTGGTCCAGCAGGCTCATATGGACGTGCATGCCTGAACCGGCCCAGTCGTGGTGGGGCTTCGCCATGAACGTGGCGTCGAGCTGGTGCGCGCGCGCCGCCGACTTGACGGCGCGCTTCAACAACAAGCCGTCGAGCGACGCACCGACCGCATCTGCCCGGTGCTTGAGATTGATCTCGAACTGACCGGGACCCGATTCTTTCATAATGGCGTCGACCGGTAAGCCCTGAACCTCGCAAATCCGGTACACGTCGTCGATGAACGGAGACAGAGCGTCCATCTCGTCGAAACCGAACGTATGCGGCCGGTTCGGGTCGTCAGAGATGCCGTCGGGCTTCTCCATGCCGAAGGCGTCGGCGATGCCTTTTTTCGCGACATAGAACTCGAGCTCGACTGCGGCGGCGGGGGTCTGGCCCGCGCGCGTGAACTTTGCGACCTGATCGCCAAGCACCGTGCGCGGATCGAGTTCATCCCTGGCGTCGATCGCCATGACCGCCTGCGCATGCCTGCCGTCGCCAACCGGAATCGGCACCAGCGTCTTGCCGAGAACGTGGCAGTGGTGGTCATGGTCGCCGGTCTCCCACAGCCGGCCAGTTTCCTCGACGCAATTGCCGAGCGGATCCATGATGAAGATCGAGCTCGGCATCATGAGGCCGCCTTTGGCGACGCCGACTAGATCGGAGCGGCGCATGCGTTTGCCGCGCGGAATGCCGTTCATATCGAAGACGAACACGTCGACCCATTGCACCGCTGGATTGGCGGCGAGGAAGTCTTGCGCCTCGTCGACAGTGAGTCTCGCGCCGGTCATGACGAACCGCCTTTGGCCGCCGCGCCGAAGCGGCGGAACAGCGCGGTAGACACCGGGTTGGCCTTCGTCGCCCACTCAGGGTGCCACTGCACGCCCAGGCAGAATGCCGCGTCGTCGGGCCCGCGCACGGCCTCGACCAGGCCATCCTCGGCGAATGCCTCCGGCTTCAGTCCGCTGGCGACGCGCGAGATGCCCTGCCAGTGCAGCGAGTTGACCATGATCTGATCGCTTCCGACCCAGTCGCGCAGCATCCCGCGAAGCGACACCTTGTGGACCAGGCCATAAGCCTCGTCGATGTCGACATTTGTTCTGGCGCGATGGTCCTTGTGGCCGTTCACGTCGTGCACCGCCTGATGCAGGCTCCCGCCGAGTGCGACGTTCAGCTCCTGAAAGCCGCGGCAAATGGCGAACAGCGGCGTCTTAAGCTCGACCGCTGCGCGGATGAGCGGCAAGGTCACCGCATCGCGCAACGGATCGAGCGCGTCCGGATTGATCGGCGTTTCCTCGCCGTAATGCTCGGGCGCGACGTTGGACCGGCTACCCGACAACAGGATGGCATCGGCCAATTCCAGCACGGCGGCGATATCGGTCATGCCGGCGCCGACCGGCACCAGCAGCGGCTGACATTCGGCCACCTCGGCGACCGCGGCCGCGTATTTGCGTCCTACCGCATCGAAGGCATGGCCGTCGATGATCTTGGTGCAGGCCGGAATGACGACGATGGGACGGCTCATGCTGCGAGCTCTCCGGCGACATCGCGGAGGGTGAGATCGAGCGAGCGGCAGATCGCGGCTTCCGCCTCATCAAACTGCTCTTGCCTCCAGATCAGCGGCGGCGCCATCACCATGGTGTCGAATACCGCGCGCATGATGAAGCCTTCGCGGAAGAAATGATCGCGGCAGATCAGCCCGACGCGGCCCGGATCGGCGAAGCGGCGGCGGCTCCGCTTGTCGGCGACGAGCTCGATGGCGCCGAGCAGCCCGATCGAGCGGACCTCACCGACCAGCGGATGGTCCTTGAACTTCGCCAGCATCTTGTCGAGCGCCGGCCCGCCGAACTCCTTGACGCGCGGGACGAGCCTCTCCCGCTCCATGATTTCGAGGTTCTTGAGCGCGACGGCGCACGCCACCGGGTGGCCTGAGAACGTGTAACCGTGGTGAAAGTCGTCGTCGGACTCGATCAGCGCCTCGACGATCTTGTCGTCGACGATAATGCCGGACAGCGGGATATAGCCCGAGGTCGCCGCCTTGGCGAAGGTGATGACGTTCGGCCTGATGCCGTAACGCTGCGAGGCGAACCACGTGCCGACGCGGCCGAACCCGGTGATCACTTCGTCAGCGAGGAGCAGGATCCCGTATTTGTCGACAATGCGCTGTACCTCGGGCCAGTAGGTATCTGGAGCGATCTTGACGCCGCCCGCGCCTTGCACCGGCTCGCCGGCGAACGCCGCGAGGTTCTCGGGCCCGACCGCTAGGATCTCGTCCTCGAGAGCGCGCGCCGCTCTGAGCCCGAACGCCTCGGGCGTCTCGCCGACTTTCGCCTCGCCGTACCAATAAGGATCGACGATGTGACGGAAGCCCTCATAGACCGGATAGCTGTGCGCGTGGACATGCGCCATGCCGCCCATCGAGCCGGCGGCGACGGTCGAGCCGTGATAGGCGTTCTTGCGCGAGATGATGATGCGCCGCTTGGGCTCGCCCTTGATCGCCCAATAATGCCGGATCAGACGGATTGCCGTGTCGTTCGATTCAGAACCCGACGAGCCATAGAATACTTGGTTGAGATTATCGGGGGCGAGTTCGGCGAGCTTACGCGAAAGGGCGACGACCGGTGGGTGCGTTGTCTTGAAAAACGTATTGTAGAACGGGAGCTCGACCATCTGGTCGTATGCCGCTTGCGCAAGCTCCTTCCGCCCATAGCCGATATTGCAGGTCCACAGCCCCGCCATGCCGTCGAGGACGCGGGCACCTTCGCTGTCGAAGATATAAGGCCCCTCGCCGCTGACGATGACCCGCATGCCGGCCGCCCTCAGCGATTTGTGGTTGCTAAAGGGATGCAGATGATGAAGAGCGTCCAGCTCTTGCAATTGCGCGGTTTGGTACTGATTAGTCACTTTACATAACCTCCAGCAGAGCGTGACCCGAAGGCCAACCGGTTAAAGCTGGAAGTTGGCGTGGGGCGTATAGCCGATACGGGCGCAGAGCAGCAGGAGCAACGCCTTCGAGCAGAGCCCGCTTAAGGCAATCGAACTTCGGGAAGCCAACATGTAAGCCCGCGCCCACTTTGCCTACCCGCGTCAGCCTTGACAGGCGCTCATCCGCGGGTATGGCTACGAAGAAGACTGTATTGGCTACGGTGTAGAATTGTCAACGCAAACAGCACGCAAGGCCAATTCCCGCCCACGCGGACGGCGGAACCTCGACAAGAATACGATCCTCGATGCGGCGTTCGCCATGCTGTCGCGCGACGGCGAGGCCTGCTTCTCGGTGCGGAAGCTTGGGGTGCAGATCGGCGTCGACCCGATGACCGTACTGCATCATTTCGGCTCAAAGAATGAGCTGATGCGGCGGATCGCCGACCGGGCCTTGACCACGGTCGAGCTACCGCTGCCGACCGCCGATTGGCGCGTCGATCTTCGCAATGTGGCCGCCGCCTACCGCGATCTTGCTCACCGACACCCGCGTCTGTTCCACCTGCATTTCCGCTTTCATGCCACCGGGCCCGCCGATCATGCCTCAAGCGAGGTGGTTTACCGCGCGCTGCGGAATGCGGGTCTCGCCGATGCCGAGGCCGCCGGGCTTGGCCTTGCGTTCTACGCTTTCATCCTCGGCTATGCCTTGGCGGAGGCGGAAGGGTTGCTCCGCCCGATCAGCGATGAGGACGAGGCCGAACTCAGAGCGCTCGACCCCCTCTCCTGCCCGGCAACGCTGGCGTTGATCCCCGCGTTCAAAGCGCTCGACCGCGACGCCGCGTTCGACACATCGGTCGAGGCCTTCATCGAGGGGGTCTCGTGCCGCTGCAAGGTGCGTCCGCACAAGCGGTCTCGCGCGCGCCGCACGTCTTGAATCGGAAGAATCGGTGCCGCTACGCTTTGGCTGCGCCTTCGCGGTGCTTCACGGCGAACTCCTCCTCGGGCGAGAACACCAAATTCTTTCGCCCGCGGACAGCGAAATAGAGGATCGCCAGCGCGTACCAGATCGCCACGCCGATCACGCCGGTGCGGTAAAGCGGATCGGCCAGCTGGAAGCCGATCGTCACCAGAGCGATGGTGACCGTGAGCGACGCCCCCAACAGGCCGAACGGGCTGCGGAACGGCCGTTCGATGTTTGGAAAGCGCCGGCGGAGTTGGATGAAGGTGAGCCCCTGCAACAGATAGGAGATCATCGCTCCGAACACTGCCATGTTGAGCAGCACGCCGCCGATGAACGAGCCCGCCGCCTCGCCGCCCATGGTGAACCATACCACCAGCATCACGGCGAGGCCGAGTAAGCCGCCGGCGATCAGCGCAATATTGGGGGTCTTGTGCGTGCCGTGGGTAACCGAGAGGAAATGCGGGAAATAGCCCGCGCGTGACAGCGAATAGATCTGCCGTCCGTAGGCGAAGATGATGGCGTGGAAGCTGGCAACCAGCCCGCACACCGCGACTAGGCTCAAGATTTTTGCCCAGTCCGAACCAAAGATGGCGCGGAACCCGTCGAGGATCGGCTCCCCCGAGGTGCCGAGCGCGAACGCGCCGTGGACTGTCGTCACGGCACCGGCAGCGTCGGTCACTTGGCGTTCGATCGGGATCGCCGGATTGATGATGAGAACCAGGAAGCCGAGCCCAATGAGCGTGAACATGCCGAGCATGATGCCCCTGGGCATGTCGCGCTTGGGGTCGGCCAATTCTTCAGCCGCCAGTGGAAGCTGCTCTATTGCCAAGAACAGCCACACCGCAAAGGGCATTGAACCAAGGATGCCGTAAACTCCGAACGGTAGGAAAGGCCCATGACCGCCGGGCAGTTCGACGCCCGTTCCGGTCGAAGGATCGGCTCCGATATTCATCGCATATTTGCCGAAATCGATGAACGGAAGCGCGCTGACAAAGAAGACGGTCAGAATCATGATAGCAAGCAAGGTCACGATCGCGGTGACCAGAAAGGACAGCTCGACGCCTCGCGTATTGGCGCCAACGAAGACGATGTAGCCAAAAATCCACCACAGCGGTTGGAACGAGGCAGGCGTCTCGAAAATCGCCGTGAGGTAAGTGCCGATGAAATACACGATCACCGCCGGCGTAAGCACATATTCGATGTTCTCGGCGACACCCGGTGATAAAGCCGCCCCATGGCCCGAAGGCGGTTCGCGCGAACGAATAGGCGCCGCCGGTATGCGGCAGCGCCGGACTCATCTCGGCGATCGAATAGGTGAGGCCGAGATACATGATCGTGATGATGATTGTGCCGACGAACATGCCGCCCCAGCCGCCCACGGCAAAGCCCAGGTTCCAGCCGGAAAAATCCCCAGAAATCACCGCTGCGACGCCGAGCGCCCATAGATAGAAGACGCCGGCGTGACGCCTAAGCTCGCGCTGGTCGAAATAATCCTTGTCGGGAACGTGGTAGGAAACTCCGCCTTCGTGGCGCGTTTCAGCCGATTTCTCCGCCATTGTGCCGCTCCCCTCTAGTTGCCCTCGCCGGCGGCGTGGTCGCCCTCTTGTTATCCTACCGGAGGCTGGTGGTCGATATGACCATCGCAACCGGCCCGCCTCAACTCTTGATCCGCAACATCTTAGGGTCATAGAGCGGATCGAGGCAGGCCTCCGCGGGAACCCGCACCGTCGCGACCTCGAGCTCGTAGCGGCCAGAGAGCACCATCTCGCGATCGACACCGTTCTCGGCATCGCGCACATAGCCGTAGCCGATCGAGCGGCCGATCGTATAACCGTAGCCGCCGCTCGCGAGCCAACCCACGCGCTTGCCGTCCCGATAGATGGTCTCACGCCCCAAGAGCACGATCGAAGGATCGGTGGTGAACGCGGCGAGTAGGCGCGGCAGCTTCTTTGCGGTCTGAGCCTCGAGTGCGGCGCGTCCCCGAAATGAAACGCTGGATTTCAGCTTTGCTGCCCAGCCGAGGCCGGAGACCAATGGCGAGTGATCGGGGCCGATTTCCACGCCCCAGGCGCGATAACCCTTTTCCAAACGAAGTGACTCGATGGCGCGGTAACCTGCGTTGGCGATGCCGTGAGGCGCCCCGGCAACCATGAGGGCCTCGTAGACGCTCAGCGCAAACTCGACGGGAATGTGCAGCTCGAAACCGAGCTCGCCGACATAGGTGATACGAAGCGCAAGGATTGGCGCACCTGCGAGCGTAATCCGCTTCATCCTGCCGAACGGGAAGCCTTCATTCGACATGTCATGCTCGGTCAGTGCCCGAAGCACGTCGCGCGACCGCGGACCCATGACCGACAGCACGGCATATGCAGAGGTGACATCGCTCAGTCGGGCGTCGAGCCCATCGGGAATCGAGCGTGAGATCCAGTCGAAGTCGTGCGTAGCGAAGCCCGTTCCGGTGACGATGTAGTATTCCGCCGGCGATAGCCTGGCGACCGTCAGGTCGCACTCGATTCCGCCGCGATCGTTGAGCATCTGCGTATAGATGAGTTGTCCCGGCGGCTTCGCGACGTCGTTGGCGGCGATCCATGAGAGCGCTTGCTCTGCGTCGCGGCCGACCAGCATGAACTTGGCGAACGATGTCTGATCGAATACAGCGACACGCTCGCGGGCTGCCGTGTGCTCACGGCCGACCGCTTCGAACCAGTTCTGCCGCTCGTAGCTATAGACGTCCTCGGGCGTCTCCCCGCCCGCGAGATCGGCAAACCAGTTCGGCCGCTCCCAGCCGAGCTTCTCGCCGAAGCAGGCGCCTTGCGCCTTGAGCCTGTCGTAAAGCGGCGAGCGGCGCAAAGGTCGCCCCGAGCGTTGCTCCTCGAACGGCCACGCCATCGTGTAATGCTTGCCGTAGGCCTCGAGCGTCCGGGTCCGCACCCAGTCTGTGTCGAGATGGTTCTTGCCGAACCGCCGAATGTCGACCGGCCAGAGATCGTAGGGTGCGGCGCCTTTCGCGACCCACTCGGCGAGCGCCATGCCGGCGCCCCCGCCTGCCGCGATGCCGAACGCGTTGAAGCCAGCGCCGACAAAGACGCCGCGCGTCTCGGGAGCCTCGCCGAGGATGAAATTTCCATCCGGCGTGAAACTCTCCGGCCCGTTGATGAACTGCTTGATGCCGGCGGTTTGCATGGCTGGCACACGGCCGGCGGCAAGCTCGAGCAGAGGCTCGAAATGCTCCAAATCGTCGTCGAGAAGTTGAAACTCGAAATCCGCGGGAAGGCCGTCTTCGGCCCATGGCTTTGGATTGGGCTCGTAGCCGCCCATCACCAGGCCGCCCACCTCCTCTTTCCAATAAGTGAGCCGGTCAGGATCGCGCAGCGTCGGCAGATCCCGCTGAATGCCGTCGATCGCCTCTGTGATGAGATATTGGTGCTGCACCGACACGAGCGGAATGTTGACGCCGGCCATACGCCCAACCTCGCGCGACCACTGCCCTGCGCAGATCACGAGCTTGTCGCAAGCGATGCGCCCCTTGCCGGTGACGACCGCGCGGACCCTGCCGGCCTCGACCTCGATCCCTGTGACCTTAACCCCTTCGGCAATCGTGACGCCGTTCTGGCGCGAGCCCTTTGCCAACGACATGGCGATGTCGGATGGCGAGGCCTGCCCGTCAGTCGGCAGGAAGGCGGCGCCGACCACGTCGTCGACTTGTATCAGCGGCCAGAGCGCATGTGCCTCCTTGGGCGTGAGAAGATGCATCTCGAGCCCGAACGAGGTTGCGGTGGTCGCCTGCCGCTTAACCTCGGTCCAGCGCTCCGGATTACAAGCGAGTCTAAGCCCGCCGTTACGCTTCCACCCGGTGGCGAGGCCGGTTTCCCGTTCGAGCTTGTCGTAGAGCTCGACCGAGTAGCCGAGCAGCTGGGTGATGTTGGCGCTCGTTCGCAATTGTCCGACCAGACCCGCGGCATGCCACGTCGAGCCGGATGTAAGCTTGCCCTGCTCGAGCAGCAGCACGTCGGTGAGACCCATCTCGCCGAGATGATAGGCGACCGAGCAGCCGACGATGCCGCCGCCGATGATGACAATCTTGGCGGAAGTCGACAGCTCGTTCATGAGCCGTCCATGGTCAGATAATTCGCATAGGCGGTCTCGAACCGCCGCAAATTCTCGGCCGTGTACGCGCCATAATCGAACTCGACGCTCGAATAGACCTCCGACACCATGCTCCACATCGTCTCACGCAGCAGGGATGCCGCAGTCATCGCTGCAGCGCGTCGCCGCAGCCGATCATCTACCGGCTTGTCGAAATAGAGGCTCAAGGCCAGCTCCGCCTGCTCGCGCGAAAGCTCGCTGTTGGAGGCAAGTCCGCCGAGATCGAACAGCGGCGAATTGAACCCGGCATATTCCCAGTCCACCAGCCACAGCCGCTGGCCGTCATCGAGAAAATTGGCGGCGAGAAGGTCGTTGTGTCCGAACACCACCTCGATAGGACCGACGGCGGCTTCGAGGCGCGCCGAACGCGCGAGAAGAACCGGGAGGATCGCAACGTGGCGACTATTGGCTTCGCCGAGCGCATGAGCGTAATCGCGCACGACATGGAACACCCAAAACATCGCAGCCGGCCCGCGCAGATGCTGCGGAATTTCCCGGTGACAGCGCCGCACCATGTCGACCAGGCGTTCGAGATTTGCCGGATTACGCACGTCTTCGGCCGTGAAGGTGCGCCCACTCTCGACGAAATCAAGCACGAGAATTCCGGGCTCCGCGTGTACCACGCGGGGACCGAGACCGGCCGCATGCGCGGCGCGGCTCGCCGCCACTTCGTTTGCGCGCACCACGCCGTGAACGAGGATATCGTCCCCAACCCGCACGACATAGCGGCGCCCGCGATCCTCGACGGTGAAGTTCTGGTTGGTAATGCCGCCGGTGAGCGGCAGAGGCTCGACATGCCCGGACCAGATCGCAAGTGTGGCGACGCGCTCCGCTGGACGCTGTCGCACCGCATCAACGCTGACGCCCGGGTCCACTGCGCCTCCGCGCCTCGCCCTTTCAACAAACGACCTGCGCGGGACGAATCCCGCGCAGGCTCGTATCCTCAGGTCGTCAAATCTCGCCGACCGCTTTCTCGGCCGCCAGGATGGCGGCCTGACGCTTCTTGATCATGTCGCCGATCGGCGGACCTTGAAAGCGCTTGTTCTCGAAGGCGAACCAGACGATCGCCGTCAGGATGAAGAACCCGACCGTGATGTAGAGTGCCCAGTCGTTCGGCGGCTGGATGCCGATCACGAAGATCAAGATCATCGACAGGATCGAGAGCACCGCAAACAGCGTGTAAATCCCTCGCCCCATGTCCCACGGCCCCATCCTGTCCCACTTCGGCGTTCCCCATGCGAGTACACCGAGCGTGATTGGGACGGTGAAAGACAAGAACAGGAAGATGACCGTGCAAGAAACCACGATGGTGTACGCTGAGGTTCCGGCGATGGAGACCAGCGAGGTGCCCCACACGAACAGCACGGAGAGCGCCGCTGCGGTCCAAATCGCAGCGACGGGTGTGCGGAATTTCGGGCTGACCTTCGAAAGTGCAGTCGAGCCCGGCAGGCCACGGTCGCGAGCAAACGCAAAAATCATGCGCGAGGCCGAGGTCACTGTCGCCAGCCCGCAAAGAAGCTGAGCAAGAAACACGACGAGATAGACGATCTGTTTGACGACGGGGCTCACGCGCTCGTCGAAGCCCCAGAAGAAGACGTTCCAACCCTGCTTTGCTGCCTCGTCCATATTGGGGATCATCAGCACGAAGGCACACAGGAAGAGGTAGCCGAAGATCGCCGACCAGACCACCGACATCACCATTGCCCGCGGCACGGAACGCGCCGCCTTGAGCGTTTCCTCGGAAGTGTGCGCGGATGCGTCGTAGCCGGTGATCGTGTAGATCGGCAGCAACAGGCCTAGCAGGAACACCCAACTATTGGATACCGGCGGCCACACGCCACCGCCCGGATCGCCGGAATAGTTCTTGAAGGTGAACAGCCGACTCACATCCCAATGCTCAGCCGCGATCAGGCATACGATCGCGATCAGGATCGAGCCGCCGAAGATGAGCCATCCGGAGAAGTCGGTGAGCAGTGCCGTCAGCCGGATGCCGAGGTGATTGATGAGCGCCTGGCCGCCGGTAATGATGATCAGAAAGATAGTCTGGTTGGTGAGGTTGTTCTCGATGCCGAGCGCAGGACCGAACGCACCGACGAAGAAGGTCCAGGTGCCGACATTGATGGCGCCGAGCACGGTGATGAGGCCGAGAAGATTCAACCATGCCGTGACCCAACCGGTGCCGCGATTGCCGAGGATCGAGCCCCAGTGATAGAGACCGCCGGCGGTTGGATAAGCGGAGCTGATCTGCGACATGGCGACCGCGAATACCAGCGATACGAAGCAGCCGACCAGCCAGCCGATGCCGACGCCAATACCGCCCGCGCCGGAGGTTGCTTGGGCCAGCGAGTTGATGCCGCCCGATAGGATGCAGATGATCGAAAACGAAACGGCGAAGTTAGAGAATCGGCTCAGCCGCCGCTCCAACTCCTGCGCGTATCCCATGCTGTGGAGGACCTTCACGTCCTCCTTCTTGTCTACGTCTGTGTACGACATGTGGATTGCTCCCCTCTAATCTCCTCAAGCGCCCACCAAGCGGGGCGCGGAAGAGCCCCCTACCTTCTCTACCCAATGTTGCCGGATATTTGCCACACGCCCGGCCTCGCGCCTGGGGTGCCAATCTTGGCGCGAACCCAGGGCGAACGACTTATGCACAACACGTCGTCATGAGCCGCGCAGCTATTCCTCACTTTGATCACCAGCCATATGGAAGTCCCCCATTTGCCGCCAGGCACGCAATTGCCGCAAGATTCATACCACGGCATCGCGCAAAGTGGGCAGAGACTCTGTGAACAAATCTCTTTGTGGCGATCGCGGCGGTCACCACGAAGCCTTCAGTTGCACCGGAGGGGGCGAACCGTAGGTCAGGCGCCTAAGCGCGCATGAAAAAGGGGCGCCTTGGAGGGCGCCCCTTAGGTGGGAAGTGCTTTTTGGGGAAGTTGAAGCTCTAGAAGGTCGCCTTGATGGTTCCGACCGCGCGCGCGTCGCAGTTGTTGCGACCGCCGCTCTGCGCCAAGCACTGATCCTGGTTGTAATCGGTGTCGTAGTAGCGGATGTCCGCCGACCAATGGTCGAGGAAGCTGAGGGTCAGACCGGCGTTCCAGTAGGTGTAATCGTCAGCATTCTGTTCGTAAGACTGGAAACCGAAGGTACCGCTGACGCCGGGCGTGAAGAAGTTGAACAGCTTGCCGGCGAAGGTGTAGCCAACCGATCCCTCGATCGCATTGGATTTGCCAAAAAATTGGAAATTATCCGGCGACCAGTAATCGTTGACGCCAACGCTCCACGGTCCACTGGTCCAAGTCGCACCGGTCTTCAACTCGAAATAACTGATCTCGCTGTTGGCGCCAGGGTAGGTGTATTCGAGGCCGCCGACCGTAAAGGTGAAGTCTCTCCACTTCGGCGAGATACCGAGGCCGTAATCGATCTCGATGTTCTCACCAAAAGCGGTATTGGATCCCCACGCGTAGGCCCAGAACATGCCGTAAGTCGCATCGAATTCGACCTGCGCCGCCGGCTCCTCATTCGTGTTGGAAATGCTGCGGAACATGTAGTCCGTCGTGAGCACCGCAGACCCGGTAAACGACAGCTTATTGTCACCGGCATAGGCTGGCATGGCCAGCGCGGCGACAAGCGCCGCTCCGATAGCCAGTGACTTGATGATTCCCACTTCCCTGTTGCGCCGAGTCATTTTCCCAGTCTCCTGATTTGTCGCTTCCCCTGCGAACTGACTTTTCAGGATGCCGCCCCCGCAAATGATCCCCACGGTGCAACGTCCCCCATATCGTCTGTCATAGAATAAGACGACTGACCCTCGAAGCAATGAAAAACCCCTGGTTTCCCAAAACATCTGCGCCGGTGTGACTATTCTGCAATGGTGCAACGGCTTTGACGCCTCATTGGGCTTGCGCCTCCTTCTCCGGCGCAGAAATACTGGGAAAAATTGCTTACAGCGCAGGCAATTGCTCAAACGACAGGCGACAAAGATCCACTCAACGAATCAGTGACTTGACTGGACCGTACTGAGCCGACGTGTGCAGTGACGCTCGGCTGGCCTTGTTCCCGTCTAGCCGCTCACCTAAAGTGGCTTTTGACCGGCGGAATACTCTGGCGATCCGATTCGGCGCCGAAACACTCACCAAAAGATGCATGGCTCAGGACGACGAACCCCCGACCGTTCTCGTGACCGGCGGAGCGCGAAGGATTGGCCGCGCCATTGCGCTCGACCTGGCGAATCATGGCTGGCGCGTCGGCGTCCACTACCACGCCTCAGCGGCAGAGGCCTTCGAGGTCATTGCGAAGATCGAGGCCGGGGGCGGAAAGGCGGCCGCGTTCCCCGCCGATCTCTCGCGGATCGAGGCGCTGGCGCCGCTGACTCGAGAGCTGCGCCGCGACGCTCGGACCCGTCACCTGCCTGATCAACAGCGCCGCCTGTTTCGAGTGGGACGATATCGATTCGCTCAACCGGGAGAACTGGCAGAGCCATTTGGACGTCAATCTGCGCGCGCCGGTCTTTCTCGCCCAGGCCTTCGCCCGCCGCTTGCCGAAAGGCGCGAACGGCAATATTCTCAACATCATCGACCAGAGGGTGCTCAGCCTCGACCCCGCGTTTTTCTCCTACACCATCGCCAAGTCTGCGCTGTGGACGGCGACGCAGACTTTGGCACAGACGCTTGCCCCTTCGATCAGGGTGAATGCCATTGCGCCCGGCCCTGTGCTGCCGAGCTTGAAGCAAGGCGATGAGGAATTCGCGCGCGAATGCGCATCGACGCTGCTCGGTCGCGGCGTCGGCGTCGAAGACGTAACTGCCGCAATCCGCTTCCTGCTCGCCACCCCTTCGGTCACCGGCCAGATGATCGCGCTCGACTCGGGCCAGCACCTCGTGCCGCGGACCGGACCAGGGAACTAAAGCGGCAAGGCCTTGAAGGAGGTCACGCTTAGACCTTACCTTTCCCCTAGATATGCATGCTTCCAGCATGCCCGAAAGCTTCGTGATCCCATGCCGTTAGAGAACCCCGACAGCGCCAGGGCCTCGCTCGTGGTGCGCGTAAAAGATGCCTTGCTTGGCCCCGACACCGGCGCGCCGGTGATCGGCCGCTATGCCAAGACGGCCCCTTCCGGCCCGGGCGTCTACCGCATGATCGATGCGGCCGGAGAGGTGCTCTATATCGGCAAGGCGCGCCACCTCAAGAAGCGCGTGCAAAGCTATGCGCGTGGCGCCGGTCACAACAACCGCATCGCCCGCATGATCGCCGACACGGCGAGCATGGAGTTCGTCACTACTGCGACCGAGATCGAGGCGCTGCTGCTCGAGGCGAACCTGATCAAGCGGCTGAAGCCCCGCTTCAACGTGGTGCTCAGGGACGACAAGTCCTTCCCCTTCATCCTCGTCGCCCGCGACCACGCCGCGCCGCAGATCCTGAAGCATCGCGGCGCGCGGAACCGCAAGGGCGACTATTTCGGCCCGTTCGCTTCCGCCGGCGCGGTCGGGCGGACCATCAACACGCTCCAGCGCGCCTTTCTGCTCCGCTCCTGTTCCGACGCTTATTTCGAGACGCGGCTAAGGCCGTGTCTACTCTTCCAGATCAAGCGCTGCAGCGCCCCTTGCACCGGCGAGATCTCTCTCGAGGAATACGGCCTCCTGGTCGACGAGGCACTGAGCTTCCTGCGCGGCGAGAGCGACGAGGTGAAGCGACGGCTGCATGCCCTGATGGACGAGGCAAGCCTGAAGCAGGATTACGAGCGTGCGGCAAGCTTCCGCGACCGGCTGACAGCGCTGTCGCACATCCAGTCGCGCCAGGGCATCAACCCGCTGAGCCTCAAGGAAGCCGATGTGTTCGCCGCCCATCAGGAGGCCGGCCAGACCTGCATCCAGGTGTTCTTCTTCCGCAGCGGCAACAATTGGGGCAATCGCGCTTACTTCCCACGTGCCGATAAGTCCGTCGATGTCGAGGAGGTGCTCGAATCCTTCATCGCCCAGTTCTACGACGACAAGCCGCCGCCGAAGCTCATCCTACTGTCGCACGACATCGCCGGCCGCCGCCTGCTCGCCGAGGCGCTATCGCTGCGCGCCGGGCGCAAGATCGATGTCGGCAAGCCGGTCCGGGGGGAGCGGCGCGATCTCGTCGATCACGCTTTGATCAATGCCCGCGAGGCGCTCGCGAGACGGCTGGCCGACGCCGCCTCGCAAGGCGCCATTTTCGCGCGCCTTGCCGAGCTGTTCGATCTCGATGAGGCGCCCGAGCGCGTTGAGGTCTACGACAACAGCCATATCTCCGGCACCAACCCGGTCGGCGCCATGATCGTCGCCGGACCTGAAGGCTTCATCAAAAGCCAATATCGGAAGTTCAATATGAAGGGCGAGGACCTTGCCCCTGGCGACGACTACGCCATGATGCGCGAGATGTTGCAGAGGCGCTTCAGCAAGCTCGCCAAGAGCAAGGGCGAGGTCGAAGGCTGGGCCGCGCCCGATCTCGTACTGATCGACGGCGGCCCGGGCCAGCTCGCCGCGGCGCATGATGTGCTCGACGAGCTTGGACTCGACGACATCAAGGTGGCGGCGGTCGCCAAGGGCCCCGACCGCAACGCCGGCCGCGAGCGCATTCATTTGCGGGGCCAGGAGCCATTGTTGCTGGAGCCGCGCGATCCCGTGCTGTATTGCATCCAGAAGCTCAGGGACGAGGCGCATCGCTTTGCCATCGGCGCGCATCGCGCCAAGCGCAAGAAGGCGATCACCGCCTCGCCGCTCGATGAGGTGGCGGGCATCGGCCCGACGCGGAAGCGCGCTCTGCTCAAGCATTTCGGCTCGGCCAAGGCAGTGAGCCGCGCCGGCATAGCCGATCTCGAAGGTGTCGCCGGCATCAGCGCGCAAATGGCCAAGACCATCTATGATCACTTTCATGGGTAGTGTGACGTGAGCGGACAACTTGACACTGCGGGACATGGCGTGGCGCGACGGCGTGGGCCGGGCCGCGGCCGCTTTGCCAGCCTGCCGAACCTGCTTACCTATTTCCGCATCCTCGCCATCCCTGCACTGGTCGCCTGCTTCTTCGTCGTTGGCGATTGGGGCCGCTGGACCGCCATGTGGATCTTCATCGCCGCCGGCGTCAGCGACTTCCTCGACGGCTATCTCGCCCGCGCCTGGGAGCAGCAAAGCGCGATCGGCCGCATGCTCGATCCGATCGCCGACAAGTTGATCGTCGCCGCGGCGCTTCTGATGCTCGCCGCCGACGGCACTATTGCCGGCTGGTCGCTATGGGCCGGCGTGATCATTCTCTGCCGCGAGATCCTGGTCTCGGGCCTGCGCGAGTTCCTAGGCTCGCTCGCCGTCAGCGTGCCGGTCTCGACGCTCGCCAAATGGAAGACCGTGGTGCAGATGGTTGCCATCGGCTTTCTGCTCGCCGGCAGCGCCGGCGACAAGATCTGGCCCTACACGACTCTGTTCGGCCTGACGCTGCTGTGGATCGCTGCGATCGTGACGCTCTACACCGGCTACGATTACCTGCTCGCCTCGGTGCGCCACGTCATGACCGACGAGGACTAGCCCATGACCCGGCTGCTCTATTTTGCCTGGGTAAAGGAGAAGGTCGGCAAATCCGCCGAGGAGGTCGCGCTGCCGAGCGAGGTGGCGACGGTGGCAGAGCTGATCGCCTGGCTCAAGACGCGGGGACCGGAATTCGCCAATGCGTTCGAGTGCGAGGACGTTATCCGCGCGGCCATCGACAGGAGCCACGTTCGCCACGATGCGCGCATCGGCGCGGCCCGCGAGATCGCCTTCTTCCCGCCGGTCACCGGAGGCTGATGTGATCAAGGTCCAGCATGAGGCCTTCGACATCGGCGCCGAGATCGCACGGCTTACCGAAGGGCGTCGCGACATCGGCGCCATCGTCACCTTCACCGGCACCGTGCGCGACCAATCCGGCGCGGTCGATCAGATGAGCATCGAGCATTATCCCGGCATGACCGAGAGCGAGCTCGCCAAGATCGAGGCAGAAGCGTGCGCGCGCTGGCCGCTTCAGGCATCCCTGATCGTGCATCGCCACGGCACGCTCAAGGCCGGCGACAACATCGTGCTGGTGGTCACGGCCTCGGCGCATCGCGATGCCGCGTTCGACGCCGCGCGCTTCCTCATGGACTATCTCAAGTCGAGCGCGCCGTTCTGGAAGCGCGAGAGCGGCAAAGGCGGCAGCCGCTGGGTCGAGGCTTCAGCCAACGACGAAAGCGCCGTTGCAAGCCGGACCAAGCCCAAGCACGCAGCGGAGTAGTTTCGTCCAACGACGGAGAGCGCGGATCGATGGCAGCGAGCATCCGGGCCGGAGACATCAAGCTGAAGCGAGCGTATGAACCGCCATCGGCAGGAGATGGTACGCGTGTTCTCATCGATAGGCTCTGGCCGCGAGGGATTTCCAAGCAGAAGGCCAAGCTCGATTACTGGATGAAGGACATCGCGCCATCCACGGAGCTCCGCAAATGGTTCGGTCACGATCCTAAGCGCTGGGACGAATTCCGCCGCCGCTACACCGCAGAGCTACGCGAGCACCCTGACCTCATCGCCGAGCTAAGGTCCTTGGCCCGCAAAAGCCCGATCACGCTCGTCTATGCGGCTTACGATGAATCGCATAACGACGCGGTTGTCTTGCGCGACGTGTTGCTGGATAGCTAGCAGGACGGAAGCGCAGGGCGCCGACGCGATACGGGCGAAAATCAGCGGATGATGCGGGCGCCGCGCGGTAGCAGCTTCATCGACGGGCTCCACACGCAGACATCAGCCCATTCGCACAGCCCGCGCGCGCATTGCTTCTGATAGTTGCAGGAGCGGCATTTATAGACCGGCCTGCAGCCCGAGCACTGCGCGATCTCCTGGCAGTCCTTCCAGATCAGCACCTTCGTCGCGAGCGGAGCGTGCCGTGGCGCGTCACCAAGGCTGCCCGGCATGCCGGCGTTCGCGCCGCTGCCCGCAAGAGCGCCGAGACAAGCGGCCATCAAGCCCAGCATCGCATGCTGAACGAGTTTTTCGCGCATGACGCGCCCCCTCCCCGGCTGAAGCCCCGTTGCCCCTGGCCTCGCCTGTCCGACAGAGTGCCGCGTGATCGGCCCCCGATCAAGCTGCGAAAGCGCCCTGTCATTGCCCGGCTTGACCGGGCAACAAGTAAACCCGACATTCAAAAAAGTTAAGCGAGGACGGTGATTAATGGATTCCTGCTTTGGCGGGAATGACACGGAGTCAGCGGTAAAGCACGGCCCCATCAGGCGCCTGACGGTGCTCCCAGCCCTCGCGCTCGAGCGACGGGGTGTCGTCGGCGGCAAGCGGATAGCCGATGCAGAGATGGCCGATGAAGGTCCAGGTCGACGGTACGTCGAGAACGGCGGCAATCCGCGCCGGATCGAGGATCGAGACCCAGCCCATGCCGATCCCTTCGGCGCGCGCGGCGAGCCAGAGCGTATGAATCGCGTTGACCACCGAATAATCGAGCGTCTCGGGCATCGTCAGGCTGCCGAGCCCCTTCCCTTGCGCCGTGCCGTGGTCGGAGAACACGGCGATCTGGCACGGCGCATCGTCTAGACCGGCGAGCTTGAGCCGCGCATAGAGCGCGGCGCGGTTGGGCGTCTGCATCGCCAGAGCGTCGGCGTTGCAATCCTCGAAACATTGGTGAATGGCGGCGCGGCGCGATTGATCCTCGACGAGAACGAAGCGCCAAGGCTCCGACAATCCGACCGAGGGCGAGAGGCAGGCGATAGAGATCAGCCGCTCGATGGTCCCGTCAGGAAGCTTGGTGCGCTGGAAGCGGCGGACGTCGCGCCGCCATCTGAGCAAATCGAGCAGCTTCTGCCGGAACGCAGCATCGAACTCCGGCGGCTGCTCGCTCTGGGACTCGTCCCTCCGCTCCGCGACCCGAACTTCACTCACGCGCTCCATGCGCCGAGATTAGCACGGAAGCGTGGAACGGTGTCAGCAACGCCTACATGGAACGCGGTGCAGGAATCGGAGGCGAGCTGGCAGACTAGCGCGTGCTTGCGCCGCATGAGAGATTCGATGGCCCAGGCTGGCCTGGCCCACGCGAGCTGATGCCCTAACTTTTTCGCGCGATCGCCAAAAAGGAGGTGCCGCCTGGCAACTTCCCCGATCCTGGATCGCCGCACCTCGTGCCCGACCAGCCCCAAAAATGAAGAAGCCCCGCACGGGGGGGAGCGGGGCTATCTTCGGTTCCTTTGGGGGGAACAATGATGGGGAGGGAAGACCCATCAAGCCAGTTAATTGGTTATCGCTGCCGGCGTTATCAAGCCCCCCAGGAAATGGCGTAAATCGGCCATTTTGAGTGCCAATCTCGGCCTGTGGGCCCGCGCCCTAGTGCGTCTCGACGCGGCGCGAGACTGCCGGATCGGAATCCTTCAGCTCGGGGTGGGCGCGCTTGAACCGATTGTCAGCCTCGGTCTCGGCGGCGAGCTGCGTCAGCGCGGTGATCGTGTAGCGCTGCAACTCTGTGCCGCCCTTCTCGTAGCAGACGGTGAAAGCCTGTTTCAGAGGTGGCCGTCCCATTGCACTCGTCCTTTGTTGTTTCGCTAAGCAATTCGTGTGCGAGGCGATGAAACGCGAGCGCGTCCGGGCTCGCGTGTTCGTGGGCGCAAGCGCCCTAGCCTGTGGCGGCGACCGCGCGTGCCGGATGCACCAGCGCGGTGAAGTCGTCCATCAAATTGCGGGTGATGTTGCCGATGGCGAATTTGTACTGACCGATCTCGGCGACCGGCGTGACCTCGGCGGCCGTGCCGGTGATGAAGCACTCGGAGAAGTCGGACAGCTCCTCCGGCATGATCGCCCGCTCGATGACTTTCAGTCCGCGCTGCTTGGCGAGGCCGATCACGGTGCGGCGCGTGATGCCGTCGAGAAAGCAATCGGGCAGCGGCGTGTGCAGCACGCCGTCCTTGACGAAGAAGATGTTGGCGCCGGTCGCCTCAGCGATCTGCCCGCGCCAGTCTAGCATCAGCGCGTCATTGTAGCCGGCGCGCTCCGCCCTGTGCTTCTCGATGGTGCAGATCATATAGAGCCCGGTCGCCTTGCTCTTGGTCGGCGCGGTGCGCGGGTCGGGCCGGCGGAAATGGCCGATGGTCAGCCGCAAACCGCGCGCGCGTGCGGCGGGATCGAAATAGGAGCCCCAGTCCCACGCGGCGATCGCGACGTTGGTTTTGGTCTGTTGCGCGGCGACGCCCATCTGCTCGCTGCCGCGCCAGGCGATTGGGCGGACATAGGCGTTGGTCAGCTTGTTGGCGCGCAGCACCTCGCGCGCGGCCTTGTCGAGATCGGCGACCTGATAGGGGATCTCGAAGTCGAGGATCTTGGCGGATTCGTACAGGCGCTGATTGTGTTCGTTGAGCTTGAAGATCGTGCCGTCATAGGCGCGCATGCCCTCGAACACCGCGCTCGCATAATGCAGCCCATGCGTCAGCACGTGCACGCGCGCATCGCCCCACGGAACGAGCTGGCCGTTCAGCCAGATGAAACCCTCGCGCTGATCGTAGGGGACGCTAGGCATGAGAATTCCTCCAGGAGCAGGTCCGGCCTTCTTGCCCGAGCCGGAAAGGTCGCCTAACGCCTCTCATAGCACCTCGAACGGCAATTGCGCGAGGAGGCGGCGAGGCGTATCAAGAGCCTGAATTAAGTCAACATGGCTGACATAACCGACCGCGAAAAATAAGTCAACATGACTGACCTAAATGAACCCGTGACCGGCGCGGCCAAGGCCGAAACCAATCGCCGCGGCAATGGCGGCAACGCGCGCAAGGACGCGCCGACGGAGGCCAAGCTGCTCGAATTCGCCGAGCTGCTGTTCTTTGCCTATCGCGATTTCACCCGCGATCCCGATGCCATCCTCGCCGATTTCGATTTCGGCCGGGCGCATCATCGCGTGCTGCATTTCGTCAATCGCCACTCTGGCTTGCGCGTCGCCGATCTACTCGACATCCTCAACATCACCAAGCAGAGCTTGAGCCGCGTGCTGAAGCAGCTGATCGACAAGGGCTATGTCGTGCAGCGCGCGGGGAGCTCTGACCGCCGCGAGCGGCTGCTGTTTCCAACCGACCGGGGCCGCGCGCTCGCCGAGCGGCTGGCGGCGCCGCAATCGGTCCGGCTTGCCGCGGCGTTAAAGGAGGCGGGGCCGGGGGCGGAAGCTTCGCTGCGCCGCTTCCTCGAAACCATGGTCAATGCCGAGGAGCGGCCCAAAGTCTCCTCAATCATGGCGTCCTCTCCAGTCCCGCTCAAGGAGGGCGGCAAGAGAGGAGGGGCATGACCCTGCCAACGCCCATCAAGGCCCATCGCGGCACGGCGCCCGAGGACAACGCACCGCATATCCTCGTGGTCGACGACGACAGCCGCATCCGCGACCTGCTCGCCCGCTACCTGCAGGATAACGGCTTCCGCGTGACCACCGCGGTCGACGCCGCGACCGCGCGTGCCTGCATGCGCAGCCTGTCGTTCGACCTGCTGATCCTCGACGTGATGATGCCACATGAATCTGGTATCGATTTCGCTCGTTCGCTCAGGAGCTCATCGCAGGTGCCGATCTTGATGCTGACCGCACGTGCCGAGCCCGAGCAGCGCATCGAAGGTCTCGAGACCGGCGTCGACGATTATCTTGCCAAGCCGTTCGACCCGCGCGAACTGCTGCTCAGGGTGAGCAACGTGCTCCGCCGGGGCGCCGCCGCCCCCTCCTCCGGCGAAGTGCGCATGGGCGCGTTCGTGTTTCACATCTCGCGCGGCGAGCTGAAGCGCGACGGCGAGACGATCCGCCTCACCGAGCGCGAGCGCGACCTGTTGCGCTATTTCGCCCAGCGCCCCGGCATGCCGGTCTCGCGTCAGGAGCTCGCCAAGGACGCCGACTCCGGCGGCGAGCGCGCCGTCGACGTGCAGATCAATCGGCTAAGGCGCAAGATCGAGCACGACCCTGCCAACCCGGTCTATCTCCAGACCGTGCGCGGCAAGGGCTACATCCTGTACCCAGAGTGATGGACGCTCTCACCGACGCCACCGCGAATTCCCCGCCCGCGCGCCGCTCGCTCTACCGGCGCATCACCGACGCGATCGGCGACCAGATGCCGAAGGGGCTCTATGCCCGCGCCTTGATCATCATCATCGCGCCGATGGTGCTGCTCCAGTCGGTGCTGACTTTCGTGTTTCTCGAGCGGCATTGGCAGACGGTGACGCGCCGTCTCTCCACGGTCACCGTGCAGAACATCGCCATGCTGATCGACATCTACAAGAATTTCCCGCAAGACCCTGACGCCACCACCTTGACCAGCCTCGCCGAAACCGATCTCGGCTTGCGCGTAAATTTCGTGCGGGGCGAGGAACTGCCGATCGCCAACTCCAAGCCGTTCTTCGATCTGCTTGACACCACCCTATCCGACGAACTGACGCGTCAGATCGGCCGCCCGTTCTGGATCGACACGGTGGGCAAATCCAATTTCGTCGATATCAGGATCAAGCTCGACGACGGGGTCATGCACGTGCTGGCGCGGCGCAATCAAACCTACGCCTCAAACTCGCAGATCTTCCTGCTGTGGATGGTCGGCACCTCTCTGGTGCTATTGACCGTCGCCATTCTATTCCTGCGCAATCAGATCAAGCCGATCCTGCGCCTGTCTGAAGCGGCCGAGAGTTTCGGCAAAGGACGGCCGCCGCCAGAGGACTTCCGGCCGCGCGGCGCGCGCGAGGTGCGCCAGGCGGCTAACGCCTTCATCGAGATGCGCGACCGCATCGAACGCCATGTCGAGCAGCGCACCGTCATGCTGGCGGGCGTGAGCCATGACCTCCGCACCGTGCTGACCCGCTTCCGGCTTCAGCTCGCTCTGTTCGAGGACAGTCCCGAGCTCGAGGCTTTGCGCAGCGACATCGACGAGATGCAGGCAATGCTCGAGGACTACATGGCCTTCGCCAAAGGCGGCTCGGGCGAGGAGATCATGCGGGCCGATATCGGCGAGATCCTCAATGAGGTGAAAAGCCAGGCGCATGGCGCCAAGGACATCGCCATCGTTATCGAGCGCGCGCCGCTGGTCGTGCCGCTCCGCCGCCATGCCTTCAAGCGCGCTGTGGCGAACCTCGTCAACAACGCCGCCCGCTTCGCCGAGCGCGTCGAGGTTACGGCGGAGCGCCACGAAGGCACGCTGACTGTCGCGGTCGAGGACGACGGTCCCGGCATCCCGGAGACCGAGCGCGAACAGGTGTTCCGTCCATTCTACCGGCTCGACCATGCGCGCAACCAGGATTCCGGCTCGACCGGGCTTGGGCTCGCAATTGCCCGTGACATCGCCCGCATCCATGGCGGCGACATCGAGCTCAGCCAATCAGTGCTCGGCGGACTGAAAGCCGTGCTAAAAGTACCAGTCTAGAGAGCACGACGAAGCACGAGGGAGGACGCAAGATGCGCCGCGTGGCGGTAGGATTTGCAAGCCTGCTCGCCGTGTCCTTCAGCGGGCCGGCCGCCGGCGAATCCGAGCTCGACCAGATTCAAAGATTCCGAGCAGCCCGGCTCGCAGATCAATCTTAGCTTCGGCGGCGGCAGTGGCGTCACGGTTCGCCGCGCGAATGGCGGGCCGTTGTTCGGTGGCATCTCGCGCGCGTTCGGCGCGGGGGTTGGCGCTTCGGATGGCAGCCTCGAGCTTCCCGACCCTGACACACCGCTCGCCGGCGATCCCGTGGACAACGCTCTTCCCGGCGAAGGCCCCGAGGATCTGTCTGGGCCTGGCGACGAGTCCTACCCGGAATAGCCGCTGTATCAGGCGGGTGCCGCAGACGGTGGCGTCGGTGCAGCAGCAGGCGGCGCCTCGGCGCGCTCGCCACGCTTCCACCCGCGCGGCAGGAACCCACAAGCGAAGCGGCAGAAATCCTGACATGCCGTCTCGGCGCGATTGAGCATGCGCTCGCCATCGGCCAACCGCTTGTCCAGCGCCGCCATGGTCTTGTCGAGCGACGGCGTATCGTCGTCGAGCCAGACCCGAAACACCTTGCCGTAGATTTCGGCGAGACCGCTGACGCGGAGTACCGCGCCAGGGCCGCCGAGCTTGGCGCCGGCTCCTGCCAGCATCCAATATTGCGAGGCGAGCGTGGAGCAGAGCAACCCTGATGCCTCGCCAGGGCGGCAGGAGAGATAGGCGTAAATGCGCTTGAGCGCTCCTTTATAGGGCGCCATCAACTCGAACCGCGTCATGATGAGATCGAACAGCCGGTCGCGCGGGCTCTGCGTCTCGCCCGCGGCCTTCGCCTTGGCTAGAACCTGAGCATCGATCTCGTGCTGGAAGGCGCGCAGGATATCGCTCTTGCAGGTGAACTCGCGGCGAAGATCGGCGAGGCTGACGCCGGCCGCCTGTGCGATGTCGGCGAGGCTTGTATCGCCCCAACCGCGCTTCTCGGCGAGATCGAGCGCGGCCCGCACCGCTTTGGAACGTTTGGAGAAATCGTCGAACATGGGGCGTACTCCTTCTTTACTCCAAACATAGGCGCTTTCGATGGCAGTCAAAAGGCGAAGCGGCGCTAGAGTGCTGCCAATGGTTCCATTGAGCGGCAAGCCGAAGGCTCATCGTGTCGTGCCCTTGTTGGAAAAGGGAGAAACCCCTGTGAAGAAGACCCTAGTAGTCATGATTGCCCTTATGGGCACGGGCGGAATCGCTCTTGCCGCCGGCGCGAAGTACTTGTCGAGATGGATACGGTCGGGAATTGCGCCGTTATCGGCTCTAAGCCAAGTCCAAGCGCCGGAATGACGATCCTGGGCGACAAGAACTGTTACGCTTCATAAGACGCAGCCGCGAAAGCCCTGAAGGCATTGCAAAAAGGCAAGTGCAAGGGGGTCGTCGGATAGGCGGAATCAAGACGATAGCTCGCGCGAGCGCTTGGCGGCGGCGGCGACGGCGCTGATTAGCAGCTGCTCGAAGCCGCCCTTCCCCATCAGCACCTCGAGCGCGGCGGCGGTCGTGCCCTTGGGCGAGGTTACCCTCTCTCGGAGCTCCGCCGGCGTGAGGTCGGAGCTTCGGAGCAGTTCGCCGGCGCCGGCGACCGCCGCTCGCGCCAATTGGCCGGCAACCTCGGCGTCGAGTCCTGCCTTGCGGCCCGCTTCAGCCAAACATTCGGCGAGCAGGAACACGTAAGCGGGTCCGCTGCCCGACACCGCGGTCACAGCATCCATCAACCCCTCGTTCTTGATCCACATCACCTCCCCAACGGTCTCGAGCAGCTCGGTGCACTCCAGCGCCTGCTCGCGCGCCACCGCGGCGTTGGCGCAAGCGACCGTCATGCTGCGGCCGACGGCGGCTGCGATGTTCGGCATCGCCCGCACGATCGCGGCGCGTTTCGGCAAATGCTTGGCGAGTGAGGCGAGCGTCCGTCCGGCGGCGATCGACAGCACGACGGTGCTCTTGCCGACCAGGACCGCAAGCGCCTTGAGCGTCTCGTCGACGATCTGCGGCTTGACGGCAATGACGATGGTGGAGGGCCTGGGCGGCAGGCGCGACGCGTCGATCCGATGCCGCGCAAGCAGCGCCGCGACGTCGGCCGAAGGGGCCGGATCGCTGATGAAGATCTGCGCCGGGTCGAGCCCCTGCCGAAGCCAGCCCTCGAGCAGCGCCCCGCCCATCTTGCCTACTCCCACGAGCAGCAGCGGGCCGGCGAGGCGGAGCGTCATGCCTGCCCTTGCGTCTCGAGCATGGTGGCGGCCAGCGCATCCTCGGCTGTCTTCCCCGCCCACAGCACGAACTGGAAGGATTGGTAATAGCGCTCGCAGCCTTCGAGCGCCGCCCGAAGCAGCGCCTCGCACTGCCCGGCATGGCTTTCGGCGCCGGCGAGCAGGAGGCCGTGGCGGTAGAGCAGCATGCCGTCCTCCTTCCAGAGGTCGAAATGCCCGAGCCAGAGCTGCTCGTTGATCAGCGCGAGCAGCCGGTAGATCTCCGGCAGCCTGATTTTGGTGACCTTGAAATCGAAGGCGCAAGCGAGGTGCAGCGCCTCGAGATCTTCCCGCCAGGTGAGCGAAATATGGTAGTCGCACCATGAGCCTGACACCGTGAGCGTCAGCTCGTCGGCGGTGCTCCGCTCGAACGTCCAGTCGTGGACGCTGGCGATTTGCTCGACCATGTCAACCGGGTTGGTGAGCCGGTCGTAGTTGACCTGTGTGGTAGCCATGCGTTCCCTCTGTGGCCTCAGCAGAGTTCCGCGCAACCCGAGACGAAGCCGCGAATCACTTTGTGAATCAGTTATATAATGGGAGACTCTGCCGTACCAACTCGGCCAAACTCGGCCCGAGTCAAATGCTGTGGACCACCTAAAGATAGCTGTGGATTAAATGTGGCCCCCAAGCGGTGGGGTGAGGCCGATTCGGATCTGCCGCGCATCGATCCGGAAAACGGTCAGTCAAGTAGCAACAATGCGAACCTGCAAATCCGCTCGCCGGCTAGCCGTTGTCGGCCAAACCTTTGACGATCGCAGCTTCCAGCGCACTGATCCGCGCTTTCAGCGCGTCGTTCTCCTCGCGCGCCTTCTGCGCCATGGCCTTGACCGCCTCGAACTCCTCGCGTTGCACCACATCGAGATCGCGCAGCACGCGCTCGGCCTGGGAGCGGACCACATTTTCGACCTCCTTGCGCACACCGTCGGCCGCGCCGGCAGCGTCGGTGATCAGCTTGCCGAGTTCGTCGAAGAACCGCCCTGTGGTCTGCGTCATGAATCGATCCTCACTCGTGCACTTTTCGTCCGAGGCGCCAACGGCTTGGCGTGAAGACTATGCGGTTCCGCCCGCGCCTGCGCAAGCTGCGGCAAGCGCGCTCCCTTCCGCGCCTTGACAGCCAAGCAGGCCCGGTCAAGGGTCCGCCGGTTCGCGAAAGCTTGAGGCGAAAGCGCATGGACCTCCTCGTCATCCCCTATCCAATCATCGATCCGGTCGCGCTACAGATCGGCCCGGTCTCGGTGCGCTGGTACGGGCTCGCGTACATGGCGGGCATCCTGCTCGGCTGGCTCTATGGCCGCTATCTCGTCTCGCGGCCGGCTCTATGGGGCGGCAAGTCGCCGATGACCGTCGCTCAGGCTGACGACTTTCTGCTCTGGATCACGCTCGGCATCGTGGTCGGCGGCAGGCTCGGCTTCGTGCTGTTTTACGAGCCGAGCTATTTCTGGCAGAACCCGTCCGAGATTCCGGCCGTGTGGAACGGTGGCATGTCGTTTCACGGCGGGCTACTCGGCGTCGTGCTCGCCGTCTATGTATTCTCGCGCATCAAGCAGATCAATCCGCTGTCGCTCGGCGATGTCGCCTCTGCGGCAACGCCGTTCGGCCTGTTCTTCGGCCGGCTCGCCAATTTCATCAATTCCGAGGTTGTCGGGCGCGTAACCGACGTTCCCTGGGCGATGGTGTTTCCTGGCGCCGGCGATCTCCCGCGCCACCCGAGCCAGCTCTACGAGGCGGCGCTCGAAGGCATCGTGCTGTTCATCATCCTCCGCATCGCCACGCATCGTTATCTCGCGCTGACGCGTCCCGGCACGGTATTCGGGCTGTTCCTGATCTTCTATGGAATCTTCAGGAGCCTGGTCGAGGAGTTCGCGCGCGAGCCCCATGCCGGACATCCGTTGGATATCGGCATCCTCACGCCGGGGCTCGTCTACTCCCTCCCCATGATCCTCTTAGGGGCATGGCTGATTTGGCGCGCGCGGCGGAAGGCCGCGCTCGCCACGTGATGAGATGAGCCTCGAAGACAAGCTCGCCAAGTCTGGGGATAGTTCGCTTGCGTCGCGGCTTAAACAGCGCATCGTCCGCGACGGGCCGATCAGCGTCGCCGATTATATGCAGGCCTGCCTCGCCGATGAGCGCGACGGCTACTACACATCTCGCCAGCCGATCGGCGCCGAGGGCGATTTCGTCACCGCGCCGGAGGTAAGCCAGATCTTCGGCGAACTCCTCGGGCTGTGGGCCGTCGCGGTCTGGCAGTCGATGGGCGAGCCTAGCGCCGTCACCGTTGCCGAGCTTGGGCCGGGGCGCGGCACCCTTCTCGCCGACGCCGCGCGCGCCTGGCGGAGCGTCAAGCAATTCGCTGGCTGCGTTTCGCTCGCTTTGGTCGAGACCAGCCCCGTGCTGCGCGCGCTCCAGAAAAAGACTCTGCGCGCTTCGCATGCACCGATCCAGTGCTGCAGGACGATCGATGACGTGCCGGAGCGGCGCCCCCTCATCGTGCTCGCCAATGAGTTCATCGACGCGCTTCCCGTCCGCCAGCTGATGCGCCGCCACGGAGTGTGGCGCGAGCGCTGCATCGGCCTTGACCCGCGAGGCGCCTTCGCCTTCACCGAGGGTGGCATTGTGAATGACGAAAGCCTGCCCCCTGCCCCTGACGGCACCATCGTCGAAACGCGTCCAGCCGCGGCCTCTCTGCTTGGCTCGCTCGCACTGCGCGCTTCCGACGCGCCGCTCGCCGCGCTGATCGTCGACTATGGACACAGCGAGAGCAGCACCGGCGATACGCTGCAGGCCGTGCGCCGCCATCGCTACGCCGACCCGCTCGCTCTGCAAGGCGAGACCGATCTCACCGCCCATGTCGATTTCGCCGCGCTGAAGCGCGCCGGCGAAGCGCTCGGTCTGAAGGCCTATGGTCCCATGCCGCAGGGCGAGTTCCTGTTGAGACTTGGTCTTGGCGAGCGGCGCGATCGGCTGCTCGAAACGGCGCGTCCGGAGCAGCGGACGGCGATCCTGTCGGGAGCTGCGCGGCTCGCCGACCCCGCGCAGATGGGAGTCCTGTTCAAATCGCTGGCACTGACGAGCGGCGGGCTTGCCTCGCCGCCGCCCTTCGGAGACAGTTAGTTCTCCAAGTGTGCCTGCCATGGTGACAGCTGACAAGATGAAAGTCTCTGCGTCGAGCCTCGCGGCAATCGACGGGGTCGCCCACGGATTCTTCACCCGCCAAGGCGGCGTCTCGCGCGGCATCTATGCCTCGCTGAATTGCGGCCCGGGTTCCCGCGACGACGCCACAAGCGTCCAGGAGAACCGCGCCCGCGTCGCCGAGATTCTTGGCGCCGAGCCCTCCCGCCTGCTCAGCCTTTCCCAGAAGCACACTGCCACTGCCGTGATCGCCAAGAGGCCGTGGGAAGCGGGCAAGATGCCCGAGGCCGACGCGGTGGTCAGCGCGACGCCCGGCCTTGCCATCGGCGTACTCACCGCCGATTGCGCGCCGGTTCTGTTCTGCGATGCCGAGGCGCACGTCATCGGCGCAGCCCATGCCGGCTGGCGGGGCGCCCTCACTGGCATCGTCGAGGCGACAGTCGAGGCCATGGCGACGCTCGGCGCCAAGCCGGAGCGCATCGTGGCGGTGATCGGCCCTACCATCTCGCGGAAGGCCTATGAGGTCGGCGCCGACTATGTCGAACGCTTCCTCGCCGATGAGAGCGCCAGCGCCTCCTTCTTCGCCACCGACGAGGGGTCGGGCGAGCCTCATTTCGACCTCCCCGGCTATGTCGGCGAGAGGTTGCGACGGGCCCGTGTCGGCTCTATTTCCGATCTCGACCTGTGCACTTATTGCGACGAATCCAGGTTGTTCAGCTATCGGAGGTCGCTGCACCATGGCGAAGACGATTACGGCCGCCAAATTTCCGCCATCCTGCTTACCTGAGTAGCGTTCACCATAGGTGACTACGGGCGCCTCCTCGCGCCCACGCTATAACTGGACGCCAACGGGCCGAGGCGGGTAAGCTATTGTTTACTAGAGGGTTCGGAGTCCCGTCACGACAGGATTGTCGGGAACGGTGCTGTGCGGCCAACAGAGGGAGAGTTTTGTTGGGCGCGGACTCAATGCACGTGCGCGGCCGGCTTGGGCGTTTCGCATCAATCGCGTTCGCAGCCCTGGCACTTGTGTGCCTGGCGGGCTGCGGCGGCGGTCCGACCACCAGCAGCTTTTTCAGCAGCGCGACCAATCTGTTCAGCGGCTCGACCAAGATCTCGCTTGCGCCGATCGTGGGCGCGCCGCAGCCGATCGCCGAGCAGTTCACTCAGGCTCTGGTCGTCGCCGGCAAGGACCGCCACCTCACCATCCTTCCCGCCGGCGCCGGCGGCGGCAGTTACACGTTGCGCGGCTATCTGCTCGCCTCCAGCGAAAAGGGTGGCTCGAAGATCTCCTATATCTGGGACGTGACCGACGCCAAGGGCAACCGCGTTGCGCGCGTCTCCGGCGACGAACTGGTCCCTGGCCGCACCGCCGACCCGTGGGACAATGTCAACGGCACCGTGCTGAACAGCATCGCCGGCAAGACCACCTCGCAGCTCGCCGCGAGCCTGCCGAACGGCAGCTCAAAGCCGGTTGCCGCCGTCTCGAGCGAGAGCCCCGCCGTGCCGGCTACCGCGGCTCCGGCCGCGCCGCCGCCACGCGCCAACGGCGTTCTGGTCGCTCCCGTGTCCGGCGCTCCGGGTGACGGGCAGCGCTCGCTCACCACCGCCTTGAAGAAGCGACTCTATGCCGGCGGCATCAAGCTCGCCAACGGCACCAATGAGGGCGTCTATCTGGTGAAGGGCAGCGTGGTGCTGGCTGATGCGAGCGGCGGCAAGCAGAGCATACGCATCGACTGGCTGGTGCTCGACCCCAGCGGCAAGCGGCTCGGCACGGTGTCGCAGCAGAACACCATCCCACGCGGCTCCCTTAACGGCCCATGGGGCGCCATCGCCGACGCGGCAGCCGGCGCCGCCGCCGACGGCATCATCAAGCTTCTCCCCAAATCCAGTTGAGCCGTCATTCCGGCGCAAGCCGGAATCCAGCGCGAGACACGCGGCTGTTCGGCCGCTGAGAGCAATTCTCCCTCAATTTGATACCGGCTTTCGTGGGTATGACGCCGGCGGGTGAGGTGGGGCGAACCACACGACCGTACCTTGCGCCGGGATGACGCGCTCGATCACCCGACCAGGTTTACAGCGCCCATGAGCCCTTGTTACAAGCCAGGCGTGGGCCAAGGACAATCCGTCCTTGAAGCAGACTGAAGGGCGCGAGGAGCGATCGAATGAAGCTGGTCGCCGGCAACAGCAACCGCCCCCTCGCCGACGCCATCGGCAGCTACCTCAAGCTCCCGCTCGCCAAATGCATTGTTCGGCGTTTCGCCGATGACGAGATTTTCGTCGAGGTTCAGGAGAACGTCCGCGGCGAGGACGTGTTCGTCATCCAGTCGACCTCCGCGCCCGCCAACGATCATTTGATGGAGCTGCTGATCATCATCGACGCGCTGAAGCGCGCATCTGCCAGGCGCGTCACCGCCGTCATTCCCTATTTCGGCTATGCCCGCCAGGACCGTAAGCCAGGGCCTCGCACGCCAATCTCGGCCAAGCTGGTCGCCAATATGATCGTGCGCGCCGGCGCCGACCGCGTCCTCACCCTCGATCTCCATGCAGGACAGATCCAGGGCTTCTTCGACATCCCGACCGACAATCTGTTCGCCGCGCCGGTTATGGTGCAGGACATCAAACAGGTAATCGGCACCAATAATCTGATGGTGGTATCGCCCGACGTCGGCGGCGTGGTGCGCGCCCGCGGGCTCGCCAAGCGCATCGACGCGCCGCTCGCCATCGTCGACAAGCGCCGCGAGCGTCCGGGCGATTCGGAGGTGATGAATGTGATCGGCGACGTGACCGGGCGCACCTGCATCCTGGTCGACGACATCGTCGATTCAGGCGGCACACTGGTGAACGCGGCCGAAGCCTTGCTCAATCACGGCGCGACGCTGGTCACTGGCTATATCAGCCACGGCGTGCTGTCGGGCGGCGCGGTTGCCCGCATCATGGCTTCGCGGCTGAAGGAGCTCGTCATCACCGACTCGATCCAGCCGAGCAACTCGGTCAAGAACGCGCACAACATTCGCGTGCTGCCGATCGCGGCCCTGCTCGGCGAGGCGATCGCCCGCACCGCCGAAGAAAAATCGGTGTCGAGCTTGTTCTACTAGGCTCCTCCAATTCGTTAGTGGCCGCCCTCATATTTGAAGGACACACTGAGCTTGGTTCGGTACGCCTCGACCTTGCCCGCGCTGCTGATGACGAGGTCCTGCGCCAAGACCTCGGCGACCCGCAGCTCCCGCAAATGCTCGCCGGTGAGCTCGACCGCGTTCTTGGCGGCCTCTTCCCAAGATTTCGTGCTGGTGCCGATGACCTCGATGACTTTGTAGACGCTCTGCGCCATGATGCTTCTCCTTGTCACAATGGAGGGACCCTGCGACATCCGCGGGACTTGGTTCCGGCCGCCGCGCTCCCATATCAACCCCATTCTACGCCGAATAGCGCGAAATGTGTGGTCCTCGGAGACCCGAGGTTCGTCTCGCGCGTTTACGCTTTAGCCCCCTTTCGAGCTACCACCTATTCCTTCGCCAATCAGGAGCACGAAGCCCATGCACGTCAATTTGGAGAATGCCGAGAAGGCCATCGCCGCCGCCCGCGAGAAGGCCATCGAGCTGAAAACGCAGATGTGCATCGCGGTGGTAGATTCCGGTGCGAATCTCAAGGCTTTCCTGCGCATGGATGACGCCTGGGTGGGCTCGATCGACATCGCCATCAAGAAGGCCAAGACGGCCTGCTTTTTCGGTATGGCGACGGGTCAGTTGGGCCAGCTGTCGCAGCCCGGTAAGCCGCTTTACGGTATCGAGCACTCCAACGAGGGGCTGATCACTTTCCCCGGCGGCCTGCCGATCGTCGATGAGGACGGCGTGCTGATGGGCGCCATCGGCGTCAGCGGCAGTTCGGTCGAGAACGACCACAAGGTGGCCGAGGCCGGCGCCAAGGTGCTGGGCGTCAGCGAACTGCCGGAACACCCCTGGCGAACTTGATTTCCCGCGCTTAGAACATTGTCAGCGCCCCGTCTTAGGGGCTATAAGCCTGCTCGAATTCGCCCCTGGCGGCGCGTGAACGCGACCGCCCGCGGCTGCGGGGCCGCTTTCCGGCCCCTCATTATTTCTAGGTTTTGGAGGCTAGCATGGCTGAGGCGATCGAACTCAAGGCTTGGGCGCGGGCGCGCTCCGGCAAAGGCGGGGCGCGCTCGACGCGCCGCGAGGGACGCATTCCCGGCATTCTCTATGGCGACCGGAAGGAGCCGGAGAGCATCGCCGTCGAGTATCGCGCGATTACGCAGCAGCTCCATACGGGCCATTTCCAGGGCACCATCTTCACCCTCGATGTGGAAGGCAAGAAGACGCGGGTAATCCCGCGCGGCGTGCAGCTCGATCCGATCCGCGACTTCCCGATTCATGTCGACTTCATGCGCGTTGGCAAGGATGCGCTCGTCAATGTCGAGGTGCCGGTGCGCTTCCTGAATGAGCTCGCCTCCCCGGGACTTAAGCGCGGTGGCGTGCTCAACGTTGTGCGCCACGAGATCGCGGTGCGCTGCCCGGCCGACGCTATCCCCGATCATTTCGAGGTCGACTTGACCGGGCTCGAGATCGGCAACTCGGTGCATATCTCTGCCATTGCCCTGCCCGAGGGCGTACGCACGATTACCACTGAGCGCGACTTCACCGTGGCGACCATCGTCGGACGCTCCGCCGAGGAAGTCCCGACCGGGCCCGCCGTGACCGAGGCCGCCGCGCCTGGCGCCGAGGCTGCCGCCGGCACCGCCGAGGGCGGCGAGGACAAGGACAAGGCCAAGGAGAAAGAGAAGCCCGAGAAGAAGAAGTAGCTTCTGGCTTCCAGCGCGTCGTCGCACGCGCTTCCCAAGCTTCGATCAGGATGCCCCGATGAAGCTCTTTGTCGGCCTCGGCAACCCCGGGGGGCAATACGCCTTCAACCGGCACAATGTCGGCTTCATGGCAGTCGATGCCATCGCCTCGACCCACCACTTCCCGTCCTGGCGCAAACGCTTCTCAGGCGTTTCCGCCGATGGCAACCTTGCCGGCGAGCCGGTGCTGCTGTTCAAGCCGCAGACCTTCATGAATGAGTTGGGCCGCGCGGTCGGTGAGGCGGTGCGCTTCTACAAGCTCGACCTTGGCGACGTGGTCGTGTTCCATGACGAACTCGATCTGGCGCCCGGCAAGGTGCGGGTGAAGACCGGCGGCGGGGTGGCTGGCCACAACGGGCTGAAATCGCTCACCGTCCATATCGGCAACGACTACTTGCGCGTGCGGATCGGCATCGGCCATCCGGGATCCAAGGATCTGGTGACCGGCCATGTGTTGCGCGATTTCGCCAAAGCCGAGCATGACTGGCTCAAGCCGTTGCTCGGCGCCATCGCCGCCGAAGCTCCATATCTCGCCGAAGGCGCCAACGACAAGTTTCAGTCGCGCGTTGCGCATGCCGTGCAGTCGGAGCCCGACGAGGGCGACAAGCCGGCGCAGCGCCGCAGGGAGCCCAAGGCAGAGGTCAAGCAGGAGCCGCCAATGCCCGAGGGGACCCTCGCCAGCAAGCTCCGCCGCTGGCTCGGCTCGTGAATATAGCTGTCATGCCCGCGCCGCCGGGCAACCGGTAAATCGGACAGCGGCGACTGCATCGCTCGGTCAAGCCGGGCGATGACCAACGAAATGATGGATTAAGACCATGGGATTCAAATGCGGCATCGTCGGACTGCCGAATGTCGGCAAGTCCACCCTGTTCAACGCTCTGACCGAGAGCGCCGCGGCGGCTGCCGCCAATTATCCGTTCTGCACGATCGAGCCGAATGTCGGCGAGGTCCCGGTCCCCGACCCGCGCCTCGAGAAGCTCGCAGCGATCGCCAAATCCGCTCAAGTGATCGCCACGCGGCTGACCTTCGTCGACATCGCCGGGCTGGTGCGCGGCGCCTCTAAGGGCGAGGGGCTGGGCAACCAGTTCCTCGCCCATATCCGTGAGGTGGATGCGATCGCCTACGTGCTCCGCTGCTTTGAGGACGACGACGTCGTCCATGTCCAGGGGCGCATCGACCCGATCGAGGACGCCGAAACCATCGAGACCGAGCTGATGCTCGCCGATCTTGACAGCCTCGAGCGCCGGCTGCCGCAACTCGAGAAGAAGCTGCGCGGCCAGGACAAGGAGGCCAAGAAGACGCTCGAGCTGGTTGAACGCGTTCTGCCGCTACTCCGCGAGGGGAAGCCCGCCCGCTTGGCCGAAATCTCCGACGACGAGCGCGCCGCCTTCAAGGGGCTCGGACTGCTCACCTCGAAGCCGGTGGTCTATGTGTGCAATGTCGATGAGGCTTCGGCCGCGACCGGCAATGCCCATTCGGCCCGCGTCGCCGAGCGCGCGGCGAAAGAAGGCGCCGGCTGCGTCGTTATCTCGGCCAAGATCGAGGCCGAGCTTGCCGAGCTCGACGCGCCGGAGCGCAAGGCGTATCTCACCGAGCTTGGGCTGAAGGAGCCCGGGCTGAACCGCCTCGTCCGCGAAGGCTACAATCTGCTCGGGCTGATCACCTATTTCACCGCAGGGCCTAAGGAGGCGCGCGCCTGGACCGTGGTCGAAGGCACCCGCGCGCCGCAGGCCGCCGGCGTCATCCACACTGATTTCGAGAAGGGCTTCATCCGCGCCGAGACCATCGCCTTTGACGACTACGTGACGCTGTCAGGCGAGGCCGGAGCGCGCGACGCCGGTAAGCTCCGCCTCGAAGGCAAAGACTACGTGGTGAAGGACGGCGACGTGCTGCATTTCCGCTTCGCCAATTAGCCGCGGACACGCCGCCTCGCAGAAGAAAAGCGGCGGCAGGCTCCGCAGGCCCGCCGCCGACATGAGCTCAGATCGACGACTACATCTTCGAGCAGGTCTTAGCGGTGTCGTCCCACTTCATCTTGGCCTTCTCGCAGGCGGCCTTGGTCTTCGGCGCGGCGGCATAGGCTGCCGGCGCGGCAACGCCAACCGCGAGGCCAAGGGCCACGAGAACCATAACGAGCTTCTTCATGATCGCATCTCCTTCGTGAGGCTACCTTGTTGGTAGCTCCACGACGGATACGGCAAACAGCGCCACGTGGCGCTGGGACCAACTATCGCTGAGACCAACCACCGCTGAGGCAAAATGCCTAATCCGCAGTGAGAGATTTGAGCTTTTTCGGCCTTTTCGCCGCCTTGGCGGGCTGGGGTGCGACATCGAAGACACTAGGCATGGCAAGCGGCGGAGTGACGCCCATCGACACATAAACGTTCATCAGCCTCTAGACTCCGCCCTCGGCCGGCCTGATCCACTCGGACGGCACATAGATCAGAGCGCCCCCGAACGGCACCTGCGCCGAAGGGACCAGCACGCCGCCATCAGCGCAGCGCAGCCGCGATGTTGCCGCCGTCGACCGTCTCGATATGGCCGGTGGTCTTGCGCGCCAATGCGAGCGCGACGAAAGCCTGGGCCACGTCCTCGGCCAGCACCTCGCGGTTCAGGAGATTGCCGGCCATATATTCGCTTTCGGAAAGGCCACGCGCCTTTGACCGCGCGGCGATCATGGCGTCGGTCAAGAGCCCGCTCCGGACGCGGTCGGCATTCACCCCGTTCGAGCGGATGCCGTCCTGGCCGTAATCGAGGGCGTATTGGCGCATCAGCAGCATGGTCGTCGCCTTGGGCAGCCCGTAGGGACCGAAATTGGTCCCGGGATTGACCGCCTGCTTGGAGATGTTGAACAGAAGCGCGCCGCCGGTGCCCTGCTTCAGCATGATGCGCACCGCTTCTTGCGCCACCGTCTGGTGGGCGAAGAAGTTGAGCTCGAAGCTCTTGCGCAAGAGCTCGTCGCTGACATCGCCGATCCGCCCCTGCCACGCCGCGCCGGCATTGGAGACGACGATGTCGACGCCGCCGAAGCGCTCGCAGACCAACGCAAAGGCGCGTTTGACCTGATCCGGCTTGGTCACGTCGCATTCGATACCGAGCCCCTTGACGGCGGCGGCAGCCTTCTTGGCCGCCTCGCCGTCGATGTCGAGAATGGCGACAGCGGCGCCTTCCGCTGCCAGAGCCTTGGCCGTCGCAGCGCCGATCGCGCCGGCGCCGGTCACGAGCGCGATCTGGCCGGTCAGCTTCTTCACCACCGCGCCTTTCAGCTTCGCCTGCTCGAGGCTCCAATATTCGAGCGCGAACAGGTCGCTCTCCGGCAGCGGCTCGTAGCGGCCGATCGCCTCTGCGTCGGTCACCACCTTGACAGTGTTCTCGGCGAGGTCGGCGGCGATGCTCGCATCCTTGGCCGTGCGCCCGAGCCCGAACAGGCCGACGCCGGGGACCAGCACCACGCGCGGAGCGCCGTCGAGCTTGGTCTTGGTATTGCCCGCGGCGGCATTCTCGCGGGCGAAATAGGCATCGTACTCGGCGATGAACTTGGTCACCCCGTCGCGGAGCGCGTGCGCGAAGGCGTCGAGCTTGCCGGCTTCAGGAGCCGGTACCACGAGCGGGCGGTTCTTGGTGCGGATGATGTGGTCGGGCGTCACCACCCCACGCTGGCTGTAGGAGGCAAGCTCGGCCCCGTTCACATAGGCGAGGATCTCGGGCGCGGTGCGGAAATCGGCGATGAAGCGGATGGGCTCCTGGCCGTCATTCTTGACGGCGCAAGCGCCGCGGATGATCGGCGCGATCTCGGCAGCAGTCGCGGTCGCGCCGGCGATCTGCCGCGCCGGGAACACTATGGGACGTCCCTGACGCAGACGGCTTTCGGCGAGCGAGACCATCTCGATCATGCGCTCATAGGCCTCGTGCGCAGTCTTGCCGAAGGTGAAGATGCCGTGCTTGTGCAGGATCAAGCCCTCGACGTCGGGCTTCTGCTCGAACACCTCGGCGGCAGCCTTGGCCAGCCCGAAACCCGGCGCGATATAGCGCACGATGCCCATTCGCCCGTCATAGACTTCGCGCGCCAAGTCCTCACCGTCAGGCTGATCGACCAGCGACAGAACCGACGCGGCATGGGTGTGATCGATGAATTTATGCGGCAGGAAGGCATGTAGCAGCGTCTCGACGGACGGATTGGGTGCCGACGAATCGAGCAGGTTCAGCCGCTGCACATTGACCATCGCCTCGTCCGAGAGCGCATCAAGCTCACGCAAGCGGCGCAACGGCTCGAGCTTGACCGCCGGCAGACCCCACGGCTCGATATCGGCCATGTCGGCGCCTGAGCCCTTGACCGCGATCACCTCATGCTCGGCGCCGAGATCGTCGCGGGCAAGCGTCTTGACCGAGGTGTTGCCGCCGCCATGCAGCACGAGCAGCGGATCGCCGCCAAGCAGGCGCGTGGTGTAGACCCTGAGCGCGATGTCGGGGCCGACCCTTTTCGCGCCATAAGCGGCGACCACTTGCTCGGCCGCCCTGTCGTTCCATCGGCTTTTCATGGCGCGCGTTGTTGCAGAGATGGTCTTGGACTGCAAGCATTGAGCACCAATGTTTGGGGTATGGAACGCCTTTCCGCCCGCTCTCGCAAATGGCCAAGTTTCCGCCACGCTTCCTTGCCGATTTGCAACATATTTGCCTGCAATATCTGCTGGTTACGGGGCTCCTTTCGGTGAGGACGTAAAGTGGTAAAGTTCCGCGATTCATATCGGCCCGAACAGCACTATATGCGCGGGCCCGGACCCAAATGGCAGGAGAAGCACCGCGCTTCGTTCCGGCTTGCCGCTTCCGCGCAGCCGAAAGACGAAGCCGAGCGCGAGTTGCTGGCGCAATCTGCCCAGGCGATGCAGCCCCAAGACAACACGAAGCAGGCGCTGCTTCTCACTCTGGCCCCTGCCGCGCTGACCGTTGCCGCGCTGCTCGGCGCCGTGGCCGTCGCCGCCCTGGCTTAGCCGCCATCCCTGCTCGCTTTTGACGGCGCGACATCGTTGCCGGGATGCATTCCAGCATCCGGCTTAGATCACTTCCGTCCTCGATCCTTCGAGGTCGCTAAGTTTGGTGGCTACGCCGCCTGGCCCTTGCGGTGCTCGGGGTAGAGCGTCACGAGACCGTCGCGGGTGGCAGGCGTGACGCCCCGCTCGGTGATGAAGCCGCTGATCAGCCGCGCCGGGGTGACGTCGAAGCCGTAATTGGCGGCCGAACTTCCCTCGGGCGCGATCAACACGCTCGCCACCGACCCATCGGGCAGTTTGCCGGCGATATGCGTGACCTCGCCCGGATCGCGCTCCTCGATCGGAATGGTGCTGCCGTCGTCGATGCTCCAATCGATGGTCGAAAACGGCAGCGCCACGAAGAACGGAATGTTGTTGTCGCGCGCGGCAAGCGCCTTCAAATAAGTGCCAATCTTGTTGGCGACGTCGCCAGTCGCCGTTGTGCGGTCGGTGCCGACGATGCAGAGATCGACTAGTTTCTTCTGCATAAGATACCCGCCAGTATTGTCGGCGATCAGCGTATGCGGCACGCCATGCGCACCGAGCTCGAACGCGGTGAGCGATGCGCCCTGGTTGCGCGGCCGCGTCTCGTCGACCCACAAATGCAGGTCGATGCCCTTGTCGAACGCGCGGTAGATCGGCGCGAGTGCGGTGCCCCAATCGACGCAAGCAAGCCAGCCGGCGTTGCAATGGGTGAGAATGTTGACGCGCTTGCCGCCCTTCTTGTCGGCGTGCGCCTCGATCAGGCCGAGCCCATGCTCGCCGATTCGGCGGTTGGTTTCGACGTCCTCGTCGCAGATCTGCGCGGCGCGGGCGTAAGCCATTGCGACACGCTTTTCGCGCGGCTGGTTGCGCACCGCCTTCTGCATCTCATCGAGCGACCAGCGGAGATTGATTGCGGTCGGGCGCGTGGCCGCCAGCTTTTCGCAAGCATGCTCCAGCCCCTCGTCGGACGAATTGGCGCGAAGCGCGAGCGCGACCCCGTAAGCCGCCGTCGCCCCGATCAGCGGCGCGCCGCGCACCTGCATCGACTTGATCGCATGTGCGGCGTCGTCGAGCCCGCGCAAACTCACGGTCTCGAAACGATGTGGCAGCTTGGTCTGGTCGATGATCTCGACCGTCATGCCGTCGTCGCTGAGCCAGATGGTGCGGTAATGCTTGCCGCCGATGTTCATGGGGCCGGACTTAGCACAGATCTCGCCGATAGGTGAGCACCAGTACGTCAGGGAATGCTGTCAGAGTGGGATCCAGAGCGATAATGCGCCGAACCTCGCCGGGTGCCCGCCAGATAGCGGCGTGAGGCGCTTCACCGCCAAGCTGCTCGCCCATGGCGGGCTGGCGTCATGGAAAGCCACCCTCCGCGTTCCCGCCGACTAGCGTTTGTACAGATGCCGCTTCAAATGAAGGAGAACTTTATGAGCAGCAGACGTTACGAAAATCCCGATGTCCGCTAAGTGCCAGAAGCGGAAGCGGAGTCAGTGACCAGAAAATCCATAGAAAACTTGCATCAAGCGCTCGTTCAGCCCAATCGCCACGATTACCCAAAAGGCGGACGCAGAGAGCGCCCCGAGTAAGAACCAAGCCAACTTTGCTTTCATGCTCGGCAAGCGTCCATTATTCCTGATAGCCGGGCGGCGTCTTGTGCCAGCGATAGCCAGCCTTCCCCTTCTCGTAGCCATACTCGAACAAGGAACGCATGTACCCTTGGTCGAAAGGCCCCTTGTATGGAACGGTGAAGCCACTATCGATGTAGGCAAGATTGAAACCGACACCATCGCGCTTGGTGGTGACATACATGCGATAGGTGTCATTCACTCCACTCGTCGCTGTCATGGTCGATATAGCCTGCGTGGCGATGGACAGCGTTTGACGCTTTACGTCCTCTTCCGGCCTGAAAAGGCGACCATTGCGAATGATGTAGGCCACGCGCTTACGCTGAATCCCATAGCGCTCAGAATTGGTTTTTAGGTTCAGCGTCGGCGGATAAAGAAAGGCTTGAGCGACTGCGCCGCCATCGACATGCATCTCTTGATAGCGTTGACCGTCGATGCTTATGTCCAGCATCACGGGGGGAAATAATCCGGGAATGGCGGCTGACGCGCGCAAGATGTCGATGATCAGGTCGCGTTTGCCGGGGAATTGGCTCGCGGCGATTGCGCCTATATTCCAAATGACCGACCGTCCTTGATCGAGGTTGGTCGTCATGATGAGTAATAAGCGACCTTTTCCGTACTCCTCCGCAATCCCTTGGATCATCGCATCATCGACGAAGCTCGCGATGATGTTTCTCAGCGGGGTGGTGTCGGTCATCGCGTCGTTCGCTACGGCGGCAATGAGGCTTCGCTTACTGAAGATGTCTCCGGCACTCGTGTCGGTGTAGACTTGTTTGAGCTTTACGTCGTACTTAGCGCCCAGAAAAGCGAACGGCGCGGAAAGTGCTCCTGTACTAACACCAGTGACGAGACCGAACTCCGGACGGTCGCCGCGAGCGCTCCAGCCATTCAGAAGTCCTGCACCGAAAGCTCCATCATCGCCGCCACCAGATATGGCGAGAAAATACGCGGTCGGCAGTTTGCCATGGTGGGCAGCTAGTGCCCGTTTGTAGGACTGGACACCGAGGGCTGCCATACGCTGCCCGTCTGTGTCGGGATAAAACCTCGCATCCGGTATATCGACGTTGACCTTAGACGCCATCGCAAGTGGAACAGGAGGCAAGCGATCGGTGCTCGCACACCCGACGAGGAAAAAGTCAAGTGTGAACACAAAAATCAGGACGAACGAAATGCGGCCGATGCTACGCCCCCGCCAAAACACCCCCGCGAGCCCTTTCGTCATCTAGGCCAACGGCCTCGCCTCCACCTTGGGGACCAGACCATGGATTTTGCCGCAAGTTAAGGCATTAAAACCGTGGGAGTTCGCCTTGCTAGAGGTGTGTGTCTTTTGACGTCGACAAAATCGTAACTTCTAAGTTCTCTAATGAGGAGTCGGGGCGATACCCACGGGGGTGATCATTATGACGAGAAGGATCGTGCCGCTGGCAGCGGTCGTGGGCTCAATGGCTCTCGTTACACCTGCTTATGCCGGAAACGGCAATGCCATCGGTGCCGGACTTCTTGGACTGGGCATAGGCGCTGTGGTCGGCAGCGCGCTAGCTCCGCAGACCGTTTATGTTGCACCGGCGCCCGCCTATGCAGGGCCTGCCGCTTACGGGCCCCCGCCATGGAGCCCGGCCTGGTACCGGTATTGCCGCAATATGCATGGCCCCTACTTCGATCCCAACACGGGCTATTTCCAGGCGCCTGATGGCGGCTTCTACTTTTGCCAGTAGACCTGGCGGGAATAGAGTTGATGAGCGCCATCTAAGTTTCTACCTCCGCAGCCAGCGTGACGATCCGCGATCAGATCCTCGAGGACGGCAAGCTTGGTTTCGAGCTGCGCACTATTTTCCGCGTCTGTTGTTTCTCAGTTGCCGATCACCCCCCTCGCTGCGCGCCGCGAATATCTTCAAAGCTGCCGCACGTGCTTGATGCAACGTGACCCAGTCAAAAGGCCCGATCGTGTATTTGCGGAGCCGTGATCCCCCGCCGCCGGCTCCAGTCTTCACTCGCCCTCGAAGGCGATCAGCGTATGGCATTCGACGCCGAGCTTGGCGAGCCGGGCTGAGCCGCCGAGGTCGGGGAGATCGATGACGAAGGCGGCGCCGACCACGTCAGCCTTGAGCTTGCGCACCAGCTTGATCGCAGCCTCGGCCGTGCCGCCGGTGGCGATCAGATCGTCGATCAACAGCACCGGCTCGCCGGCCTTGAGCGCGTCCTCGTAAATCTCGATCACGTCGATGCCGTATTCGAGCTCGTAGTCCTGGCCGATTGCCTTAGCCGGCAGCTTGCCCTTCTTGCGGATCGGCACGAAGCCGCAGCGCAAGCGATCGGCGACCGCGCCGCCCAGGATGAAGCCGCGCGCCTCAATGCCCACGACCGACTGCACCCGGCGATTGCTGAAGGGCTGCACCAGCTGCTCGACGCAGGAACGGAAGCCGTTGGCGTGACCGAGCAGAGTGGTGATGTCGCGGAACATAATGCCCGGCTTCGGATAATCAGGTATGGTGCGCACGAGATCCTTGATATCGATATCAGTGGTCAGGCTCATGCAGGATCTCCGCGAAGTGGGGGCGCGGACAGCGTGGTGCCGCCGGCCTCGTCGCTATAGTCGAACGACGCGCGGCTGGCTAGTCGATCCCGCGCCAAGGGGGCAGCTGAAGGGGGCAGCTTATGGCAGACGGCACCAATCGCGTAACCACTAGCTACATCAGCACGCAATTCAGCACGCGGCCTGCGACCGCGTCGAGCTTGGCGACCAGCTCTGGATCGCGCGCTTCCGGCGCGGTGATGATCGCCGTGTCGAGCGCGCGGTCGGAGCCGATCGGACACGGCTCGTGGTCACGCGGGAAGTCGCGGGCGAGACGCGCCACCAGCCGCTGAGCCTTTTCGGCATTCGCCAGCAGCACCTTGATGATGTCGTTGACGGTAACCGCGTCATGGTCGGGATGCCAGCAGTCGAAATCGGTGACCATGGCGACGGTCGCGTAGCAAATCTCCGCCTCGCGCGCGAGCTTGGCCTCCGGCATGTTGGTCATGCCGATCACCGAGTAGCCGAGGCCCTTATAGGTGAGGCTCTCGGCGAGCGTAGAGAATTGCGGTCCCTCCATGCACACATAGGTGCCGTCGCGCACGACCTGGATGCCTTCGGCCATGGCCGCTTCGGCGAGATGAATGCGCAAGCGCGGCGAGACCGGATGGGCCATGGATACGTGCGCCACGCAGCCTCTGCCGAAAAACGATGACGCTCGGCCGATGGTGCGGTCGACGAATTGGTCGATCAGCACAAAGGTGCCCGGCGGCAGCTCCTCCTTGAACGAGCCACAGGCCGAGAGCGAGATCAGGTCGGTGACCCCTGCCCGCTTCATGACGTCGATATTGGCGCGGTAGTTGATGTCCGACGGCGACAGGCGGTGGCCCTTGTCGTGGCGCGACATGAACACGATCGGCAGCCCGGCGATGTCGCCGACGCGCAGCGGGGCCGACGGCTCGCCCCACGGGCTCGTCACGCGCTCCTCGCGCACATTCTTGAGGCCCGGCAGATCGTAGAGTCCCGAACCACCGATGATGCCGAGCACTGCTTTGGTCATGCCCCCCTGCCCTCTCGTTCCAACTCAATCGTCGCCGACATGCATATAAAACACCGCCCAGACCCAATGCGCCTCATGCGTATCGGTCGGCTTGAAGTCTGCCGCGCGCGTGTTGATCAGCCAGAGCGGGCCCTGCTGGCCGATGCCGAGCGGCACGCCGTTGACCTCGAGTGCGAGGATCCAGTCCGACGAGTCGATGTCGTCCGGCGTCAGCCAGCCGGTATAGCCGTTGACCGCAGTGAAGCTGATCTTGACCTTGGCCGCCTCGACATGGCCGAGCACCTCGCGGAGCAGCGGCCCCTTGAAGGTCGCCGGCGCATCGAGCTCAGGCGGCTGCGCAGTCACGCTGCCCTGCTCGAGCGCAAGCAGGCTCGGCCGGTCGAAGGCGAAGGCTTTGCCGAACGCGGCCTTCTGCGCGGCGAGCAGGCTGTCCTTGCGGGGATCGAGTGCGTCGCGATTGGTGTTGCCGATCAGCCCGCTTACGGTGAGCAGCACCATCTCCTTGGGCGGCGGCGGCGCCTCGTCAGCCGCCAATGCCGGCAGCGCGGCGAGACCGATCAGAAGGACGAGAAGCAATCGCGCCATGACGCGTTCCTCTTTATGCGCGGCCAACTTGCCACAAGCCGCCATTCCGGCGAAAGCCGGAATCCAACATGACGGGAGAAAGTGAATGCTGGTTACCGGCTTGCGCCGGTATCACGAAGCCGTTGCAGGCCGAGGCCAAGCCTCAAGACGTATGCGTGGCGTCGTGGCGATGCAGCTTGGCCCACACCGTGCGCTTGGCGAGATACATGATCGCCATGAACACGACGAGGAACAGCAGCACCCGCGCGCCGGTCTTGTGGCGCTCCTCGAGCTTTGGCTCAGCCGCCCACATCAGATAGGCCGACACGTCGCGCGCGTAATTATCGAGCGTCTTAGGGGTGCCGTCGGTATAGGAAATGACGCCGTCGCTGAGCGGCGGCGGCATGGCGATCTGATGACCTGGGAACGCCTTGTTGTAATGCATGCCCTGGGCGACATCGAAGCCAGCCGGCTCGTCGGTGTACCCGGTGAGCAACGCGTAGATATAGTCGGGACCGCCTTCGCGCGCCTTGGCCACAACCGAGAGATCGGGCGGCAGCGCGCCGCCATTGGCGTTGCGCGCGAGCTGCTCGTTGGCGAAGGGCGAGCGGAAATGGTCGACCGGCCGTGCCGGGCGCTGGAACATCTCGCCCTTTTCGTTGGGCCCGTCGGTAACCTGCACCTGACCCGCTAACGTCGCGACCGCCTTCGGCGAGAATTCCGGACCGCCCGGCTCGCCGAGATTGCGGTAGGACAAGAGCCGCATCGAATGGCAGTTCGAGCAGACATCCTTGTAGACCTGGAAGCCGCGCTGGAGCTGGGCGTTGTCGTAGGTGCCGAACGGCGCCGAGAACGTCCAGCTTTGGGCCTCGATCTCAGGCTCGTGATTGCTGGGCTCGGTGGAAGTCGCTTCGTCCTTGGCGAACGCGGCGCCCGACAGGGACAGCGCCAGCAGCGCCGCACCGCCGACATTCATCGAGGCCAGTTTCCTCGAGGAGAGGGTCATCACAGCACCTCCTCGGCGCGCTTCCGCTTTCGCGCAGGCGGACGTGGCATCGGCGTCGATGTGGCGGACGGTGTAGCCTCTGTTTGCGGGGCGTCGTGGCCGAGCACAGCCTCGGTGATGCTGCCCGGAAGCCGGCTCGGATTCTCGAGCCAACCGACTACCGGCATGACCACCAGGAAGAACGCGAAATAATAGAACGTGAGCAGGCGCCCGGCGATCAGATACCAGCCTTCGGGCTGCTGCGAGCCGAGATAACCGAGCCCAATCGACGTCGCCACGAACGCCCAGAAGAACCATTTGTAGATAGGCCGATAGCTGGTCGAGCGCACCTTCGAGGTGTCGAGCCACGGAATGAAGAACAGGATCGAGATCGACGACAGCAGCGCAATGACGCCGAACAGCTTGTTCGGGATGGCGCGCAGAATCGCGTAGAACGGCAGGAAGTACCATTCAGGCACGATGTGCGGCGGTGTCTGGAGCGGATTGGCCGGGACATAGTTGTCGGGATGGCCGAGCCAGTTCGGCGCGTAGAATACGACCACGGCGAACGCGAGAATGAACGCCACCAGCGCGAAGCCGTCCTTGATCGTGTAGTAGGGATGGAACGGCACGGTCTCCTTGTCGGACTTCACGTCGATGCCGGTCGGGTTGTTGTTGCCCGGCACGTGCAGCGCCCAGATATGCAGGATGACCACGCCGAGGATCACGAACGGGAACAGATAGTGCAGGCTGAACAGCCGGTTGAGCGTCGGTGCGCCGACCGCGAAGCCGCCCCAGATCCACTGCACCAGCGTGGTGCCGAGACCGGGGATCACCGCGTCGAGCGATGAGAACAGATTGGTGATGACGGTCACTGCCCAAAAGCTCATCTGCCCCCACACGAGCGAGTAGCCCATGAAAGCGGTGGCGATCATCAAGAACAGGATCAGCACGCCGAGGATCCACAAGATCTCGCGGGGCGCCTTGTACGAGCCGTAATACATGCCGCGGAACAGATGGATGTAGACGGCGACGAAAAACATCGAGGCGCCGACCGCGTGCGAGTAGCGAAGGAACCAGCCCCAGTTCACGTCGCGCATGATGATCTCGACCGAGTCGAACGCATGCTCCGGCGTCGGCACGTAATGCATCGCGAGCACGATGCCGGTCGCAATCTGCGCGAGCAGCATGAAGGTGAGGATGCCGCCGAACGTCCACCAGTAGTTCAGGTTCCGCGGCGTAGGGAACACCATGAACTGGTCGTGCACGATGCGAACGATCGGGAGTCTCGAGTCGAGCCAACGCTCGAAGCCGGTGTCCGGCTGATAGGTTGATTCGTGCGCCATGGCCGGCTCTATCCGATCTTGAGCTTGGTGTCGGAAGCGAAAGTGTAAGGCGGGATCGCGAGATTCTGAGGCGCCGGCCCAAGCCGGATGCGGCCCGCCGTGTCGTATTGCGAGCCGTGGCAAGGGCAGAACCAGCCGCCGAATTCGCCTTTATAGTCGCCGACCGCCTGGCCTTTCGGAATGCAGCCGAGATGGGTGCAGATGCCGATCATCACGAGCCAAGGCTCGCGATCCTTGGCGGCACGATTGTCGTCGCTCGCCGGCGCACTCTCGGGAAGATTGGCGTTCCGCGCGAGCGGGTCGCGCAGATCGTCGACCTCAATGTCCTTCGCCGCGGCAATCTCCTTGTCGGTGCGGTGGCGGATGAAGATCGGCTTGCCGCGCCACATGACAGTGATCGCCTGGCCCGCCTCGACATGGGAGATATCGACCTCGGTGCTCGACAGCGACAGCGCCGATGCGTCGGGATTCATCTGGTCGAGCAACGGCCAGATGGCGGCCACCGCGCCGACGGCGGCAAAGCCGCTCGCTGCGATCAGGATGACGTCGCGCCGCGTCGGCTCGTCGTCTGGCTCGAGAGGAGAATTGAGGGAGGTCTCGTGGGATGCCACGGTGCCAAGACTCCTTGCGCAATAGCCAAAACAACATCGGCGACCGTGGCCTGCGAGGAGGCAAAACTCCCTCCCCCGGCGCCGCGGCCGTGCTCAGAATACTCGCCTTCGAGCTGTATGCCTCCCCATTGCCGATCGTGGCTCGTACGCCGGCAGGCTTTTTTGGGTTTGGTTTCTTACATTCAGGTTCAAATTTGTCCAGCTTGCCAGCCTTGGGCAAATTGGCGCACAGGGAATACTGTCAAAAATCCAAGACACAATCACGATTTTGGCCCTAGTTGGCATTGATCCCCGTCAAGGCATCCACGCCTGAACGGGCCAGCATGGACGGTCTTGAGGCGGACGCGAAGCTTCGATCAGGCTAGCTTGGACGAATGGCAGTCATGGACCAGAAGACCCCGAAAGAGACCGAGCCATCCCTCGCCGTCGGCCCGGCCGGCAAGGCGCGCGCTCGAGCGTGGTTCGAGCAGCTGCAAGGGTTGATCTGCGCGAGCCTCGAAGCAGTCGAGGACGCTGCCGACGGCCTTCCGGGCTGCGAGGGCAAGCAAGCGGGCCGCTTCGCCAAGACGCCCTGGACCCGCAAGGATCATAACGGCGATGACGGCGGCGGCGGGACAATGGCGCTAATGGGCGGCCGCGTATTCGAGAAGGTCGGCTGTCATGCCTCGACCGTCTATGGCACCTTCGCGCCTGAATTCGCCAAGCAGATCCCGGGCGCCGACAAGGACCCGCGCTTCTGGGCGAGCGGCCTCTCCTTCATCGCCCATCCGACGAACCCAAACGCCCCAACCGCGCACATGAACGCGCGCATGGTGGTGACGAGCAAAGGCTGGTTCGGCGGCGGCGGCGATCTCACCCCAGTGCTCATGCGCCGCCGCACGCAAGAGGACGCAGATTCTGTCGCCTTCCACGCGGCGATGGAGAGCGCCTGCCGAGGCGAGCCGTCGGCCGACTACCCGCGCTTCAAGCAATGGTGCGATGAGTATTTTTATTTGCAGCATCGGGGCGAGATGCGCGGCATCGGCGGCATCTTCTACGACTATCTCGACTCAGGCGACTGGGAGAGAGACTTCGCCTTCACCGAGAAGGTCGGCCGCGCCTTTCTCGAGGTCTATCCCGAGATTGTCCGCCGCAACATGGGAACGCCCTTTTCCGATGCCGACCGCGAGGAGCAGCTCGTCCGACGCGGCCGCTATGTCGAGTTCAACCTGCTCTACGATCGCGGCACGATCTTCGGGCTGAAGACCGGTGGCAACGTCGATGCTATCCTGTCCTCCATGCCGCCTCTGGTGCGCTGGCCTTAAGTCGCTACCGCCTGGCCCCGGCACACATCAGCGAAGGCGAAGGCAGCTCGGCGGCGGCGCCGCGAATGTCCGAAACGAAGGCGCCCAAACGGATCTGGAACCGTTGGCGCTTGATAGACCAGGTGAGCTAGCAGAATGGCGCTCGCCGTCAGCAACACGATCGCAACGATCTTCCACACGAGAACCTCCTAGAGCTCGGCAGCTCGGGGCGTTTGCGGCGCCCGTTCGTGAGGCTTCTCTCCAGAGTTTTCGGCTGAACCCTTTCTGAGCCAGCCGTTCATCCGGGATTTCAGAATGTGAATGCCGCGAACCACTTCGGACTTGCCAAAAGTCAGGCTTTCGCCCATCTTTAAGGCACCGGGCGCCCAAGGCTTTGGGCGCGGACTTGGACGACGGCAAGTGACTTATCGCGCCAGAAGAGCACGACCTTTCCTGACATCTCAAGACGCCGAAGGACTCCCCTTTCGGGGGCCCTATGGCCCGTTTGTGTTTAACTTCAACGGGAAAGGAAATTCCCAATGGCTCGTGTCAACGGCACTGTGAAATTCTTCAATCATGCGCGCGGCTTCGGCTTCATTCAGCCGGAAGACGGCGGCAAGGACGTATTCGTGCACGCCTCCGCTCTCGAGCGGTCCGGCGTGCCGGCTCTCAACGAGGGCGACAAGGTCTCCTTCGAAATCGAGGATGACCGTCGCGGCCGCGGCAAGCAGGCCGCCAACGTCCAGCTCGCCTAAGCGCGCTGCGAGCGATTGAGCAACAGCCGCCGGGCTCGGTGCCCGGCGGTTTTTTTATGTCCTGACGACGGACAAAAAATCCTCGCCGAACCTGAACCGCCGTCCCATTCAGCTTGCGTTCAGCAGCGCCGGAGCATGAAAGGCGTTATGGCTGGTCGCTCCTCCGGTCATTCACAGCGGAAGGTTGTCAGCACACCCTGCCAATACTTAACGGGTGATTCATTTTGACGGCTCTATTTTGCCAAAAAGCAGGTGCAAATCTTATGTATCCCAATGCCTGGGCACCTCTCGGCAAGCATTCGGAGCGGATGCGAGCCCAACGCTAACTCGGACAAGACAATGACCATGACAAACATGAAAGCGATCGCTGCCGCGGCGCTGATTGGCACGGCTGCGCTGACGATGTCCGTGCCCGCTGAAGCGGGTCGCGGCTATTACGGCCACAGCCATGGCGGCAACGCCTGGGGCGCTGGTCTGGTTGGATTCGGCATCGGGGCATTGGTCGGCACGGCGCTCGCGCCGAGCACGGTCTATGTGGCGCCCCCGCCGGCTCCCGCCTATTACGGCCCGGCGGCCTATGGGCCTCCACCATGGAGCCCAGCCTGGTACGGCTATTGCCGCAACCTGCATGGCCCCTACTTCAACCCGAATACGGGCTACTTCCAGGGCGCTGACGGCGGTTGGTATTTCTGCCGCTAGACGTTGATTTCTGGTGAGTATCGGCAGATCGCCAATTGCTACCCACACTTAGCCCCACGGCGACGAACCGGTCGCCGTGGCGCTTAACGCTGGCCTAGGGGGATGGGGTTGGATTAGCCAAGAAGTGGTGCACGGCAACTCACTTGAGCACTGCCTGAGTGGAGCGCGGGTGCACCCCTAGGAGGCGAATCTCGCAGGTACAGATTGCCGCGCGGCCAGGGTCATAGAGTTGCCGTTTGATCGGCCCATGATTTGGCTCAATCGCATCGCTGAAGAAGCGACGGCGATTTCTGCGTTCAAGAGCTAGAGGTACGGCAATGGACGAAAAGCTCACCTTACGAGAGGCTTTGGCCTCAGATCGACTGGACGATTTCGTCGGTCAAGAGGTGATCCAAGGTTCTGAGCTATTGAGGGGCTCAGAATTAGAGAGAGCATTGGCGTTGCTCGTCACACAGCGCCGCCTGCTAGGCAGAGCTTTTAACACTTCAGCCCTAGGGGCTTCCCGAGCACTTCAGCCTGACGCCACGACTTGACCGACGGAGCGGGCCACCGCCGCTTCAACGCAGCCCGAGATTGTCGCGCTCCCCGAAGATGCGCCGTTGCCATCGAAGCAGTGGGCAACTCTCATTGCGCGGCGTGTCCCGGGACTTGCCGCTCGTGGTTACTCAGCGTGGGAAGCCCACGCCACAAAGCGGGCGGCGAACATGTTGAATTGAAGCCCGCATGCCTGGAACGCATACCGCGAGGAGAAAACCATCTCGAATGTGAAGTACGACACCACGAAGGGCCTCTAGGAAAGTGAAATTTAGCCACTGACAATGCCCCCACCGCTTCCCGCGCCTTCCCAACGTCTACCCAGCGGCTGGGATAACTCACCAATAAGTGTCGACGGGCGGCACTAATATTCGGTCTGCGCGTTATCCCCATATGGGGCATTGCCGGAAAGGATGTGCCTCATGGCTTCGACCGAGGATCACCGCCGCGCTCTGATTGTCGATGATGAGATCATTTTCGCCATCAATCTAGAAGCAGACATGCATGAATTAGGCTTCGACATTTGCGATTTGGCAGCAAATGGACACCAAGCCTCCATGTTTGCAATGAGCAACCAGCCCGATATCGTCCTAATGGACGTTAATCTCGAAGGGGGCCGCGAAGGCATCGAGGTCGCTCGGTGGCTTCGCAGTGTGTGCGAGGCACCTATCGTTTTCGTCACGGGCTATACCGACCCCGACACCGTCGCGCGCATCCGTCAGCAAGTTCCTGGAGCCAGCGTTCTACCCAAAACGGCTTATCGGGACCGCCTCGCCGCGGCCGTGGCAGCAGCGGCCCCGCGCCATCACTAAAGCGAAATGTTGGTGCTAGTCTCAGCACACCCATGAGAGATTTGGAGGACCATGTATGCCACTTCAACGAGGGTGGTTTTTGTTGGCTTCGTAAAATGGAGGGATGCGCTCATTCCGAAGCGAAGGCATGGGTTTAGCCATCGCCGTAGTTGATTGAATTTCGCGTTTTGCCTGCTGCCGCGGCAAAACCAAAGACCCAATAAGCAGAATGGAGCCAGCCATAATGGCCAGCATTCCAATCAAATCTCGAACGAGTGGGGACAACTGCGCGAGGAAATGGTCCATTGGGTCAACCAGGGCCTTAGTGGATCATCTTCGATTTCAGCAGAGCCTATAGGACGCTCAGTACCAGCGGCCTCGGCCGTACCAACCCCCGCCAAAAAGCAAGACGATTAGCAGGACAATTATAAGAAGCGTAGTGGTGTCCATGGGTTTTCTCCTTACCCTGATAACCCCTGAACTCGGGAGGAAGTTCCTCAAGCAAGTTCGCCCAAGAGCGTGGATCTAAGACGCGAAGGGGAGCGCCTTGGGTGAACTGGATGGCGACGACCGAGTTTCGCCCTGAAGAGACAAGGAAAGAAGTCCGCGGCGAGGAGCTCACATGACTAAACGGGGCGCGATTATCCAAAAAAAGATTGAAAAGATTTTGGCCGATGTGCCCATCGACGACAGGCACGAGCGAGACGAACTTCACGCTCGCCTTCGTCAACGATATAACGAATTGAAACCACTCGAACGTGGAATGGAAAAACCAGACCGTCTCTGTTTCGAGGAGATCGGCGAAATAATTGAGCTATTGGTAGAGTCAGAAGCTCGATCTCGCCGAAAGCGTGCCTAGGGCACAGGGGTACAGGCATTCCAAGGTAGGTAAGGTTATCGCCATTGGAGCCGAGAAGCTCTCCACGATTGTCCCCCGTCAACTTCCTTGCGGAGGGATTGGGGATGATCGTGCTTGCGATTTATCCGCGAGGTTCGGTGACCGAAGGTTAGCCCGCTTTCTTGGGCTCGTCGTCGCTTAAATCTTCCCGACACATTCGTCGCGGATTGTCGGCGTACCTACCGTTTGCGTAGTCGCACTCCCGGCTTTCGCCCATCCGTAAATTCTAACCCAGCGGCTTCGAGCACTTGGCGGAGGCTATCGATTGTGCGTTTGCGGATTGTCTCGCCAGCTTCAAAGCGAATGACTGTCTCGGGAGACACTTTCGCGGCGGCAGCCAATTTCCTGGCGCTCAAACCGATAGCTGCTCTCGCCATTCGGCATTGCACTGGAAGCAACTCAGAACCTTTCCGCGCGCCTGCTAGTCGCGCGGTGCAGGAGGGCGATAACCCCAATGATAAGACCACCTGCGCCAATAATGTCGAGGATCAGCAGACTCGAGTACCAAAGCATCTATCCTACATAAGCCCGTGAGCTTAAAAAGACCTGAACTGTGAGCCGAAGTTTGGCAGAGCGTGCCATGTCTTGGGAAATGGGGAGGGAGTAACTGCTCACACCTCCGACTGTGTCCTTACCGCCACGATCGATCAAAATTTCCGATTGACCGATCCGGCGCCCTAGTCCTGCCATCCTTGCGAACTCTCCTACGATCGATTTGCGCGCGGTTGTTTTTTTCGGGGGAACGGGCACCGGAGTGGGTGCCGGAACGCAAAGGAAAGCCCGGTCTCCTTGCGGCCGGGCTTTCTCTTTGGAGCGCCCTAAAAAGAAAGCCCCGACGGGGGGCGCCGGGGCTTTCAGGGAACTCCGGTTGGGGGACCGGTTAGGGCGACGAGGGAGCATCGCCCGCCACCAACACATAGGCGCCTCGGCTTTTATGACATTCTGCGTGCGACTATTCTTCCCAAATATCTGTGCGGTGCTCATTGAGGTCGCTGCCGTCCAATGCGTGACCAAGCAAGTGTGCCCGCGAGACAATCAAAGTTTGCGTTGACGCTCGTCACCCGGTCGTGGCCAATGGCATGATGACGGACGGCAACGTAATCACGGGCGGCGTGATTGTTTCCGCAATCGTGCTGACGCTGATTGCTATTTTTGGACCCGCAATTCGGACTTGGTACCGGTCGGCACGCGACAAGCTGCTTGCCGCGACGGCGAGACGCCGGATCAAAAAGTAATCTCTGACCGCCTAAAACTTGCCAGCGAGATAGCCGCGCTCACGAAACCCGCTTCATCGAGATCAAACCAGAGCCTCGCAGGAAGCCCGTGAGAGGCGACTTCATCGAAGCGCCTCGCTCGGCGGCGACTTACATCACCGTCGTGAGCCTACCAATCTGACCGCTCTTTTTCTGCTTTCGATCACGCGGCCTCGCTTTCCGCGTGCGTAACTCCGTTTGGGATTTGTTTATTCTTTACATTGCATCTTATGGCCGCTTGGTGGGGGTAGCGGGCGATGGACGACGACCAAGAAGTGCGCCAACTAGCCGAAGACGCCTTAGAGTTACCGGCGTTGCTTCGGGCGCTTGTAATGGGGTTCGCTGCGTTCAGAGAATTGGCCCATATCAAAGAGTTATCCGAGCGCGAAGCTGCAAGGCACAACAAGAACGTCATCAGTTCGCTCTTTGCGACTTTTCGTCATTAATAGTTTCCCCTTTTAAGGATGCGAGTCCGCTGCTACGCGGCCTTTGGCTGAAATCGTTTCGGCCAAGCAACGCCGTCAGCCTCACGCCTCTACTCGGCAGACGCGGCAGGCGCTAGAGGCCCGGGTGAGCGCGACTTCCTAGTTCGGTGCCATGCCCTTCTCGGTAAGCTCTTTTACGGCTTTCGCGTTCTTCGTCAGATGGCCCAAACCCATGCCGCGCAACACGTTGGGTGCCTTGGAGAATTGGATGTTGTCGTAGCCCACAATCTCTATGCGGTTGCCCCACGGATCGAGAAAATCGAGAAACGGCCCTGGCAGGGGTTGAATGCCCGCATCGGTCAGCGCTTTACGGACCGCATCCTTATCATCGACCACAAGGCCAAAATGGCGACCATCGTCGGCCGGTTGGGTACGGCCCTTTTGCAATGCGAGAAACTGGTCGCCAAGATCGATGAAGGCCGAAGTGCCGCTCTTGCCCCTAAGTTTGAAATCGAACAATCGACCGTAGAAGGCCAGAGCCTCTTCAATGTCACCGACCTCAAGCGCTACATGATTGAAACCAATAGCTCGCGCTTTTTTTGCAGGCATGGGGCTCTCCCGTTCAGCTCACACTATCCAGCCGAGGTCGCGGGCCTTGTCGTTGGCGGCTCGCCAAGCTTTGGCCAGGAACTCGGCCGCCGTCATCGGAATGTCCGGATCGTCCCTATTAGCAATGTCCTTTGCGAGCAGCCCGGAAGAGCCTTTTGGCTTGTAATACGTAACCGAGTAGCTCGTGCCGTGCAGGGTGACGATGATGTTGTCGCCCGCCACTAGCACACCGAGTTTGGGCTCCAAGTCCATATCGCGTCACCCGTGGCGCCATCGCGAGGACGATCCTAAAGGGTCGAGTGCGCCGACGAACACGTCTGGTTCAAATCTAAGCTGTCGAGGAGGGTGAAGGTGGTTCATTCGGAAACCACTCGCCCACTCAATTATCAGCTAGGGCTATGCTATTCCAGCCCCACGATTCTGACAGTCAGAGAAAATCTGCGCATCATCCGTTTTATTGCCGCCAAAGTGCTCGGGTGCGAATGTCCCCTCGAATAACGTGCCGATGAACGGTTGCTCGGACGAGTTACCGTTGGGACGTAGCCAGCCACACACATTAATTTGTCCATCTTCATGCTGATTGGCTGCGAAACCCCGAAAGGCAGGATTGTCCAGGTCATGTCGAACTGAGCGGATGCCATCCTCGACAGCCGCTATTTCGGAGCCACTAAGAGCATATGGAGTGAATGAGGTGCCTTGCGTAGTCGCGCAGCCCACTAAAAGGAGCGGCATGACAGCGACAGTCCAGGGATTGCGCATATCCACTTTTGGGAAGCGGCCCGGGAAAAGTCCGCTCCGAGGCCGCCTGGGAAGACTCAAATGGTATTCTATTCACCTGCTCATCCTCGACGATTGTGGTTAACGAACGTTTTAGGGCGGTCTCTGTCTGGGCAGATTTCCCAATGCACCTCACCACTTAGGCGACTGCCTCGGCGCTACTCTAACGACTTCGGGAGCGGAGGCCCTAATAATCAGGGGAGCAAGAGCATGACCAAAAAGGCACTCTCTCGGTGGAGCACGGAGGAACTTGAAAACGCTCTTTACTCCGACACCTTGGACCGCGTTCAAAAACGTCAGGCCGAACAGATCTTGCGGGAACGCGAGAGAGCACCCGACCGGAAGCTCGCGCGGCGTTTTTATGATGTCGCAGCTTGGACACTCGCCTTCTCGGTAGGGACATTCATTGTCGCTCTCATCGTGTTGTGGTTGGTAGCAACGGGCAACCGCTTGCCATAGCCCGGTCATCCGGGATTTGTTTTTTATCGGATGGGCAACAGGAGTAAGTCGTCAGAATTTTCGCTTTTTGCTTTGGGCCTTCGCGTCGGCTTTGGTGGCCATAGTGCCGCTTTCCCTTAATAGCTGTCCTAGAGGTGAGGCGCTTTGGCGACGATACCCTTCAACGCGCGTTCACACCTGTCCTTGCACGCTCCACGTGCTCTGCCGCGTCTGACAATAGTCGCCGGATAACTACTCAGCAGCGCGATTGCCTCTGCGGAGTAGTAACCATCTTGACGTTGGCTTTCAGCCTCGAGAGGTAATAGGATTGCTATCACCTTCCACAAAATCTAACGCTGTAGGAGGAGTTCCCTTATATGCGTAGCCTAGGTTTGAGCCTCTCTGGTCTAGCCTGTGTAGTCGCGCTGATTGTTATCGCCCCCAAGCCAGCTAACTCGCAGCCAAGCGTATTACCTTTGGTATCGAGCGCTAGTGGGGTGGAGGAAGTCGGCTACTATTATCGACGGTACGGATACGGCTATCGTCGCCCATACTATGGGTACGGATACGGCTATCGTCGCCCATACTATGGGTACGGATACGGCTATCGTCGTCCATACTATGGGTACGGATACGGCTATCGTCGTCCGTACTATGGGTACGGATACCGCAGATGGCGGTAAGCCGACTCCAGTCCGAACCATAACCATCCGGTTAGGCGCGACCGGTGCGGTCTTGTAACCCAACGGTCCTAGCACCGCTCCAACCTCTGCCGCGTCTGACAACAGTCGGCGGATCAGCCTTCGCAGCGCGATGGAATCTGGGGAATAGAGGCCGTGCTTCCATGCGTGACGATTGCCTTTAGGCGCGCCAGGCGACTTCCCGCCGTGCATTAGCCAGCGAGCTGACGGTAGCCGCGCGGGGCCTGTAGCCCTTGAAAGTATTGTTGGGTGAGGCTACGAAATAATTGACCCGTTACATCCGCGCCAGGTCCGGGGTTTGGGGTGTGGCGGAGTCAGCAGCCCAAGTCATTCGGCTTCCGCCATTTGCCGCGTGATTAGGGCCTGGGTGAGAAAAGCGACTACTACTTGGGGGCGCTTTGGCTCAACCCGCGCCCGTCCCCTCATTTCTATTTACCCCTGCGGCAACTGAACCGCGGGGCCGGCCCCATTGTGTCTTGAATGCGGCTGCCTCACGGCGCAAAATCCCCGCCGTTCCAGTGAGAGCGCCGGCTGCAAGGGCCTCGCGCGGCGCCGTGTTTTGGGTGACCGAAGAAGGACTCTGGACCATGAAGTTTGCCACAGCCGTCGGCCCCGACATCGAAGTGCCGCGCGACGCGCCGAACCTTCCGGCCGACCGCCAGGCGCTCACTCTGGTCAAATCCTATCAGGGCATGGTGGCCTGGCCGAGCGTGGCGCTCGCCGCCGGCATATTCAGCGCCTTCATCCTCGTCATCGTGCTCGCGACCACGCGGATCATCCCGCTCTGGCTCGGCCTCGTCCTCAACACGCTGATCCTCTATGCCGACCAGACGCCGCTGCACGAAGCCTGCCACGGCAACATCGCCGGCAGGGAGTCAAAATGGCTGTGGATGAATCATCTCATCGGCTATGTGTGCGGCGCGATGCTGCTGCATGAGTACAAGGCGTTCCGCTACATGCATCTCGCCCATCATCGCGACACCAACAATCCGGAGATCGATCCCGATCACTGGGTCGCAGTCGAGAACCCGTTCCTCGTGTTCTGGCGCTGCCTCACCATCGTGTTCTGGTACCACCGCTATTTCTGGCGTCACATCGCATTCCACGCCCACATCCCGGGCATGCGGCCGCTCACCATCCACATCGCCACCATGTACGCGCTGTTCTATGGCGTGGCGCTCGGGCTCTCGCTGCTTGGCTATTGGCGCGAAGTGCTGATGCTGTGGATCTTCCCGCACATCCTCGCCTCGGCGCTGATCATCTATTTCTTCGCCTATCTCACCCATAAGCCGCACGGGGTGCATGAGCGCTATCGCGATACCAACATCTTCTGGTTCAAGGGCAAGATCGTCGAGCCGGTGGTGAACTGGCTGTACATGTTCCAGAACTTCCACCTCATTCATCACCTGTTCCCGCGCGTGCCCTTCTATCTCTACCCGAACGCGTTCCGCTCGCTGAAGCCGGTGCTCGATCGCGAGAAGGCGCATATCTACGAGTTCGGGCATTCAAACCCCGATCCCTCCACCTCGATCGCTGCGAAAGTGAATTAGGGCTAGTAGAACTCTGCCGGCTTTGTAGGATTGGCTCGTCTTCAGGAGGCGACCGATGCCGAAGGTGGCCACGATCCGCAACTACCTGCCCTCGCGATTGCTACGACGCTTGCGGAATTTTGGTGAAGGCTGCGGCAGACGGCACGATCAACGTCGTGGGCGATCCTGACCACAGCGTCAGCCGGGGCGCGGTGCGGCAAATGCTCGAACGGCGTCAACGTCAACGCGCTCAATCCGGGGCGCAAAGGCGGATCTCGCCGAGAGCTGTGCCGTGCACAGCATCAACATGTCGATCGCTCCCGCCTGATTAGCGAGCTTCAGTTCAGCCTTAGCTCGCCGGCGACAAAGCTGAACTCCGCCGGAGCGAGTAGGCGACGATGCACAACGCGAATGCGATAGAGCGCGCCGTCGAGATTAGCCGCCCAGAAGTCCAGAAAGTCGGTCAGCTTCGGAAAGCGTGGAGCGAGATCGTAGTCCTGCCAGATATAGCTCTGCAGCAATTTGGGGTGGTCGGGGAAGCGGTAGAGAATCTCTGCCGTAGCGAGGGAGAACCCCTCGATCTGGTGCAGGAAGCCTTTGTCCATGATCGGAACCCTGCTGATCGTTCTTGTTCGGACTTGTCAGTGTTAACTGCAAAGGCCGGCTGCGTCCAGTCCATTTCCTGAATTGAATCAGGCCGTTGGCAGCAGAGACAGAGAATTGCTAACGGATTGGCACTCGGTCCTTGAAAGTGCCAAAACGCGAGGCTACATAGGCTTACGTGCAACCCGTAAGGGTCGCGCTTTACATAACGTTGCTCAGGAGGGCCCACATGAAGTTTCGTCCATTGCACGACCGCGTCGTCGTACGGCGCATCGAGGAAGATGACAGGACGCGAGGCGGCATCATCATTCCCGACACTGCCAAGGAGAAGCCGCAACAGGGCGAGGTCGTCGCCGTCGGCCCCGGCGCCCCCGACGAGAAGGGGTACGTGCAGCCGCTCGATGTGAAGGCCGGAGACCGCGTGCTGTTCGGCAAATGGTCCGGTACCGAGGTCAAGCTCGACGGCCAGGAGCTACTCATAATGAAAGAAAGCGACATTCTCGGGGTGCTCGAAGGCGCCGTCGCCAAGAAGAAGGCCGCGTAGGACAGCAATTTCTCATCCGGAGAAGCGGCCAGCGGCCGTGTCTCGAAGGGTGAGTCCCCAAGATTTCGATCCCGTCCTTGGGACGAGGAGCTGATGGAGACGACAACAATGGCTGCGAAGGAAGTTAAGTTTGGCCAAGACGCCCGTGAGCGCATGCTGCATGGCATCGATATCTTAGCGAACGCCGTCAAGGTAACGCTTGGGCCCAAGGGCCGTAACGTCGTGCTGGATAAGTCGTTCGGCGCGCCGCGCATCACCAAGGACGGCGTGACCGTCGCCAAGGAGATCGAGCTCGACGACAAGTTCGAGAACATGGGGGCGCAGATGGTGCGCGAGGTCGCATCCAAGACCTCCGACACGGCCGGCGACGGCACCACCACCGCCACCCTACTCGCCCAGGCGATCGTCAAGGAAGGCGCCAAATCGGTCGCCGCCGGCGCCAACCCGATGGACCTCAAGCGCGGCATCGACCTCGCCGTCACGGCGATCATCAAGGAGCTCGGCGCCAGGGCCAAGAAGGTCACCTCGAGCGAGGAGATTGCCCAGGTCGGCACCATCTCGGCCAACGGCGACCAGGAAATCGGCGGCATGATCGCCAAGGCCATGCAAAAGGTCGGCAATGACGGCGTGATCACCGTCGAGGAGGCCAAGGCGCTCGAGACCGAGCTCGAAGTGGTCGAGGGCATGCAGTTCGACCGCGGCTATATCTCCCCCTATTTTATCACCGACGCCGATAAGATGCGCGTCGAGCTCGATAACCCCTACATCCTCATCAACGAGAAGAAGCTCTCCAACCTGCAGTCGATCCTGCCGCTGCTCGAGTTGGTCGTACAGTCCGGCAAGCCGCTGCTGGTGATCGCCGAGGACGTCGAGGGCGAGGCGCTTGCCACGCTCGTCGTCAACAAGCTCCGCGGCGGGCTCAAAGTCGCCGCCGTCAAGGCGCCCGGCTTCGGCGACCGCCGCAAGGCCATGCTTCAGGACATCGCCGTGCTCGCTTCGGGCCAGGTGATCTCCGAGGACCTCGGCATCAAGCTCGAGAACGTCACGCTCGACATGCTCGGCCGTGCGAAGAAGGTGGTCATCACCAAGGACGACACGACCATCGTCGATGGCTCCGGCAAGAAGGCCGACATCGCGGCGCGCATCGCTCAGATCAAGCAGCAGATCGAGGACACGACCTCTGACTACGACCGCGAGAAGCTTCAGGAGCGTCTCGCCAAGCTTTCTGGCGGCGTCGCCGTGATCAAGGTCGGCGGCGTGACCGAGATGGAGGTGAAGGAGAAGAAGGATCGCGTCGACGATGCGCTGAACGCGACTCGCGCGGCGGTCGAAGAGGGCATCCTGCCCGGCGGCGGCGTGGCGCTCATTCGCAGCCTGAAGGTACTCGACCGGCTCAACACCGCCAATGACGACCAGAAAGTCGGCGTCTCCATCGTGCGCCGCGCGCTCCAGGCACCGGCTCGCCAGATCGCCGAGAACGCGGGCGAGGACGGCGCCGTCGTGGTGGGCAAGATAACGGACAAGGACGACTATGCCTTCGGCTTCAACGCCGCGACCGGCGAGTACGGCAACCTCGTCAGGCAGGGCGTGATCGATCCCGCCAAGGTGGTGCGGAATGCTCTTCAGGGCGCCGCCTCAGTGGCCGGCCTCCTCATCACCACCGAGGCGATGGTGGCCGAGAAGCCGAAGAAGAAGGCCCCGCCAATGCCGGGTGGCGGCATGGGCGGCATGGGCGGCATGGGCGATATGGACTTCTAGGAAGTCCATTCGCCCAGCATCTCTGATGCCCAAGTGGGACAAGCCGAGTTCGGTGGCGATATGGACTTCTATAAGGTCCATCCGCCGACGAATCGTTACGGCGAAGTAACTTGCGGGTCGGCCGCATCGGCGTATGGATCACGGCATCGTTTGCGTTGCGTGAGTTGCGTGACGGTTGCGTTTCGCCTGCGTATGCGTAACCCCCAATGCGTATGGAGCCGCGCCCCCGGGCGCGGCTCTTTTGTTTTACACTCTCCTCACTTGAAGTGAGTCATGCCCAGCCTTGTGCCGGGCATCTACGACTTCCTATTGAAGACGTGGATGGCCGGGACAAGTCATGACGAGAGTTCGGTGATGGCGAGGAAGCAGGAAGCTCGATCAGGCACGATTCGCGTGGGCATCGGCGGCTGGCTCTATCCACCGTGGCGTGGCAACTTCTATCCGAAGGGCCTGAAACAGGCCGACGAGCTCGGCTACGCGGCGCGCTGGCTCACCTCGATCGAGATCAATGCCACCCACTACCGGCTGCAGTCGCCGGCAAGCTTCCGTAAATGGGCGGCCGCCGCACCCGACGGCTTCAAATTCTCGGTGAAGGGCCCGCGCCTCGTGACGCAGCAGAAGGTGCTCGCCGAGACCGGCAATTTCATCTCGCGCTTCGTCGGCTCGGGCATTGCCGAGCTCGGCGACAAGCTCGGGCCGCTGGTCTGGCAGTTCGCGCCGTTCAAGCGATTCGACAAAGAGGATTTCGGCGCGTTCCTCGACCACCTGCCGCGCGAGCAGGACGGGCTCAAGCTAGATCATGTCGTTGAGGTGAGACATGAGAGCTTTGCCACGCCGGACTTCATCACGTTGCTGCGCGATGGCGGGATCGGCGTGGTCTACACCGATGCCGAGGGCTGGCCCAATATCGGCGATCTCACTGGCGAAATCGTCTATGCGCGGCTCCAGCGCGGCGACGACACACTCGATGCCGCCTACCCTCCGCGCGACCTCGATGCGTGGCGCGACCGCGCCAGAATCTGGGCCTCAGGCGAGGCGCCTGACGATCTGCCGCGCGTCATGGCCACGCACGAGGGCAAGCCTCGCGACGCCGAGCCGCGCGACGTGTTCATCTATTTCATCCACGAAGGAAAGCTGCGCGCACCGGCCGCGGCCATGGCGCTGATCGAGCGGCTCGACTGAGCGCACCTGTCGCACCCAGCGGCGATTTGACTGACGCATATCCGGCCTCCATCCGCGTTGTTCTAATCGCCGACGGGAGGCGCTGCCGGCAATCTTCAGGAGCCGGGGATGTCAAATCGCGTTTCCATGGACAAGACCGGGGCGCCGCAGATCGAAGCCGGCGAGACCGACCTGCAACCCGAGGTCAGACTCCACCCGGTCGCCGTCGAGATCGGAATCGGCGCCGCGCTATGGTTCGTCGCCATGGCGTGGCTCGACTTCGCCCGCGACGGAGAGATCGACTACCTGCTGGCGATCGTCACGCTGTTCTTCGTAATGTTCTTCACGCTGTTTCTATTGACCGCGTCCTACAGCGCGCACGACCCCCGCTGGCCGTCGCGCGACACGAGCTTCCGCGAGTTCTTGCGGTCATCGTTTGGGACGGCGACTGGCAGCATGCGCGGACGCGAGGTGTTGATCGAGATCGCGCTGCTCCCTCTCGCTCTGGCCTTCGCCGCCACACTGATCGGCTTTTTCTGGTCAGTTCTGCAATAGTTGCTTGACCCTGGCGAGCAGCGCCACGCGGTCAAGCGTAAAGTCCGAGGCGACCCACTCTGCCTCGAGCCGCCGTAGCATCTCACCGATCTCGGGGCCTTGCACTTTGCCGAGCGCCATGATGTCGGGCCCGCGCACCGGAAACTCCGGCACCTGCCAGCGGTCGGCAAGGCGAAGCGCCTGCCGCCACAGGCGATCGTCTGGAGCAGCGCCTTCATCGGCCGAGGCGAGCAAGACATGCGCCTCGAACTTGCACGGACCGAGCCGATAGAGCGCGCGCCGCGCGGCAATCTCGTCGGGAAGCTTGACCTTGTCGTGATCGGCCGCGCCAAGCAGCAGCAGAGCCTGCTCGGCGTTCGACAGGCGCAGGCGCGCGGCAAGCCGCTCGGCATCCTCCGGCACGAACACGGCGAGCGCCGCCAGCCGCAGCGCCGCGTCAGGCGCGAGCCCGAGCGCCTCCTCGGCGCCGACCAGCCGTGCAAAACGCATGAGCCTCGGCACCCCGCCGAGTAATGCGGTCAGCAGCCCGTAATCGAACAGCGTCTCGATCGCTCGCACCGCCTGCGGCGCGACGAGGATGCGCTTGAGCTCCCCCGCCACCCGCTCGGCGGAGAGCTGCTCGAGATCGGCGCGAAGACGCACGCAGGCGGCGAGCCCGTCGGCATCGAGAGGCCCCTTGCCGTAGTAAGCGTTGAAGCGGAAGAAGCGGAGGATACGCAGGTAATCCTCCTCGATGCGGGCGCTCGGATCGCCGATGAAGCGCACGCGCCGCTCGATGAGATCGCCATAGCCGCCGAGCGGATCGAACACCGTGCCGTCGCTCGCCGCATAGAGCGCGTTCAGCGTGAAGTCGCGACGTCGCGCGTCCTCCTGCCAATTTTGCGTGAAGGCGACTGTCGCGTGCCGGCCGTAAGTCTCGATGTCGCGCCGGAGAGTTGTCACCTCGAAGGGTATACCATCGGCAATCACCGTAACCGTGCCGTGCTCGATCCCGGTTGGCACGGCTTTCAGTCCCGCCTTCCTAGCGAGCGTCATTACGCGCTCGGGCAGCGCGGTGGTGGCGAGGTCGATCTCGGCGACGGGAAGGCCGAGCAGAGTGTTGCGCACCGCGCCGCCAACCGCGCGGGTCGTCACGCCGTCTTTGTTCAACGCGGCGAACACGTGCCTGACTTGCGGCCGCTTCAGCCAGTCGGCATCCTTGAGCGATGGAGGCGCTGCGGGGCGCTGTTGCATAGGCTCGGGCAATGGCGACCCCGTCGTCAGTCGATCTCGCCGGGCTTGATCACGCCGTCCTCAACGGTCGGCGGATGATAGACGCCGCCGGGCTTGCCGCCCGAGAATTGGATCAGCGTCGCCATGGTGACCAGCAGCAATCCGCATCCCGCAGCGAGCAGCCAGAGAATTGGCGCGCCCTGCCAGACGCTCGCAGCCGCCACGCCCTTCACCGAGACCATATACGCTGCGTAGAGCAGGAAGGGCAGAGCGAAGAGAAAAATGTCGATCAGCGCAATGCGCAACATCGAGGGGTCAGGCCTGTTCAGAGCGAGCCCGGTTCGGGCCGCCGCGGCCGCACCATAGCGATGCGCGCCGCATAAAGCGAGTGGGCCGCTCGTCTCAGTCCACGGCCTCGCCGGCCGGGAACGGGAAGAATGCTCCGCCGCTCCATACCCCCGGATTCTTGGTGCCGCCGTCCTTCATTGCGAGCGCCGCCAGATCGTAATAGACCGGCCGCGTAAGACGCGCGGCGAGACCGTCGCGCACGACAATGAATGGCACGAACCCTCCCGTCGCGCCCTTGTCGAAGCCGAGCCGATGCGCGCTGTCAACCGTAACCACTTCGTCGATATTGGTGCGGAACGAGAGGCGCCGGTCCTTGCCGCTGCCCTCGGCCCACATCTCGACGGCGACGAACGGCGTGCCCTCCACCTCGATCCGCACTTTCTCGACGGGAGTCACGAGGTAGAAGCCGTCCTCCTCCTTGCGCAGCACCGAGGCGAACAGCTTGACGAGCGGCTTCCGGCCGATCGGACTGCCCTGATAGGACCAGGTGCCGTCGCGGGCGATTTTCAGCCCGATGTCCCCGCAAACATTAAGCTTTGGCAATCCTCGCGATGGCGGTTTGCCGCGGACCTTCTCAAGTGCTACCAAAAGGTCTCGTTCGTTCTGGTCAGACATCGCTCTTTACCGCCTCTGACCCCGCATCTTGCACGCGCGCAATGAGCTCGGAATCAACGTAATTGTGACCACAGCGTTGCGCAAAGTGCTTCTGCCCATCCCGGGCTTTGGCCCTATAGTCCTCTAGATCCAAATCGTCCCCTAGACCCAAGATTGAGCGAAACTGTAGCCATGACAACACTCGCTTCCAACGAGACCCAGCTCATCGATCGCATCGAGGAAGTCGGCGCCAAAATCCAGAAGGTGCGCGACACCACCGCCTCGATCATCTTTGGCCAGGACCGCGTCATCGATCTCGCTTTGATCACGTTGCTGTCCGGCGGCCACGCTCTGCTGATCGGCGTACCGGGCCTCGCCAAGACCAGCCTGGTCGAGACGCTCGGCGCCGTGCTGGGACTCGAGAACAAGCGCATCCAGTTCACGCCCGACCTGATGCCGTCGGACATCGTTGGCTCTGAGGTTCTCGAGGAGGAGGCGTCGGGCCGCCGCGGCTTCCGCTTCGTCAAGGGCCCGATCTTCACCCAGCTGCTGATGGCCGACGAGATCAACCGCGCGAGCCCCAAGACCCAATCGGCGCTGCTCCAGGCCATGCAGGAGCATCACGTCACCGTGGCCGGCGTCCGCCACGACGTGCCGCGCCCGTTCCACGTGCTCGCGACCCAGAACCCGCTTGAGCAGGAAGGCACCTATCCCCTGCCCGAAGCGCAGCTCGACCGTTTCCTGCTCCAGATCGACGTGTCCTATCCCGACGCCGCCGCCGAGCGCCGCATGCTGTTCGCCACGACCGGCGTCGAGGACCGCTCGCTCAAGACCATCCTCTCTGGCGAGGAGCTGATTGTGGCGCAGCGATTGGTGCGCCAGCTTCCCGTCGGCGACCAGGTGGTCGACGCGATTCTCAAGCTGGTCCGTTCCGCGCGGCCCGGCACCGGCATCAACCAGGAGCTCGACGATATGATCGCCTGGGGCCCTGGCCCACGCGCGAGCCAAGCGCTGATGCTTGCCGTCCGCGCCAAGGCGATGATGGACGGACGGCTTGCCCCCTCGATCGACGACGTCATCGAGCTCGCCGAACCCGTGCTCAAGCACCGCATGGCGCTCACCTTCGCCGCCCGTGCCGAAGGGATCGAGATGAGCGACATGGTGGCTAAGCTCGTCGCGCCGCTGGGGTGATCTAGGCTTGGCCGACGCGCGGGAAAGAAAGCTTCAGCCTTTTCCGGCCGAGGAATCCGAGGCCCATGGCTTGGCGGCGCGCATGCCCGCGCTTCTCATCGAGGCGCAGCGCGTGGCGCATACCGTCGCCCATGGCACCCACGGCCGCCGCCGCGCGGGGCCTGGCGAGACGTTCTGGCAATTCCGTCTTTACGACCGCAACGACTCTGCGGCCGGCATCGACTGGCGGCGCTCGGCGAACTCCGATCGCCTCTTCGTGCGCGAGCGCGAATGGGAGGCAGCCCATACCGCCTGGCTCTGGGTCGACCTGTCGCCGTCGATGCGCTTCCGCTCGTCGCTGTCCAAGACCTCCAAGGAAAGCCGAGCCGTCGTGCTGGCGCTGGCGATGACCGAGCTTCTCGCCCGCGGCGGCGAGCGTGTCGGGCTGATCGGCGGCCTTCCCTTCAGGGGACGGGGCGCCACGCGGCGCGTCGCCGAGATCCTGATGGGCGAGACGGGCGAAGAGAGCTTACCGCCGCCGGCGAAGCTCAGCCGTTTCTCCGAATGCCTCATGTTCAGCGACTTTCTCGAGCCGGTGCCGGAGACCAGCGAGCGGCTCGAGGAGATCGCAGCGCAAGGCGTGCGCGGCCATCTCGTCTCAATCTTCGATCCTGCCGAAGAGACGCTACCCTATTCCGGCCGCACCGAGTTCGCGGCGAGCGAAGGCAAGGACCGCATGATCGCCGGACGCGCCGAGACCTTGCGCGAGCGCTATCAGGAGCGGCTGAAGCAGCACCGTAGGGACTTGGCGGCGATGACCGAGCGGCTTGGATGGTCGTTCATCGTGCATCACACCGACCGGCCGGCCGAGGAGGTCCTGCTCATATTGCATAACCGCCTTGCCGGGCTCGAGCGCGACTATCGCTACCGTGCGCCGCGGTCATCCGGCACCGACACAGCAACGGGGCGTGCGCCATGATGACCATCGGCGCGATCGGCTTCCTCCAGCCCTGGATCTTGGCGGCGCTCGCAGCGCTCCCCGCCATCTGGTGGCTGCTGCGCTTCACCCCGCCGAGCCCGCATGTCGTGGTGTTTCCGCCGACGCGCCTGCTCAAGGACCTGAAGACCACCGAGGAGACGCCGGCGCACAGCCCGTGGTGGCTGACCGTGCTCCGCATGCTGCTCGCGGCCTTGATCATCCTTGCCTTGGCGCGCCCGGTGCTAAATCCCGATCGGCAGAGCTTCGCCGGTAGCGGGCCGCTCATCCTCATCGTCGACAATGGCTGGGCGTCGGCCGCCCATTGGGCCGACCGCCGCGAGGCGATCGAGGCGGCAATCGACCGTGCCGGACACGACGGCCGTACCATCCTGCTTGCGCCGACCGCGCCTGGCCAGCCGGTGAGCGATCCCTTAAGCCCCGATGAGGCGCGCGAGCGTTTGGCCGGCCTAACGCCGCAGCCATACGCGCCTGACCGTGCCGCTCTCGCGACCGCGCTCGACCGCGATCTCGCCGGCAAGACCGACTACAGCGTGCTTTGGCTGTCTGACGGTCTCGACTATAGCGAGGGCGATGCTCTGACCGCGGTGATTGCCAAGCTCAGGGGCACGACCGGCAGCTTCGCCATGCTCCGGCCAGGCAGCGGCGATGCGGCTCTCGCGCTCGGCCGGCCGATCGGCGAGAACGGCGGGCTCGCCGCGCGCCTGCTCGCGGGCCAAGGCGGCCCGCGCATCGGCGTGGTCAAGGCGGTGACCGGCCGTGGCGAGCCGCTCGGCGACGCGCAATTCACTGTCGGTGATGGCGCCAGAGAGGCGACCGCGAAATTCGATCTGCCGCTCGAGATCAGGAACCAGGTGGCCCGGCTCGAAATTGCCGGCGAGCGCTCTGCCGGCGCGGTGTTCCTGCTCGACGCCCGCTCGCAATGGCATCGTGTCGGCATCGTCTCGGGCGAATCGCGCGAGGCCGCGCAGCCGCTGCTGTCGCCGCTCTATTATGTGCAGCGCGCGCTCTCGCCCTATGCCGAGATCATCACGCCGGCCGAGGGCAATGTCTCGACCTCGGTGCATGAGCTGATCGGCCAGCAGAAGGTCTCGACCATCGTGCTCGCCGATATCGGCAAGCTGGTTCCCGGCACTCAGGAAGAGCTCGGCGCCTGGCTCAAGGCTGGCGGCGTCCTGGTCCGCTTCGCCGGGCCAAGGCTCGAGCAGGGCGGCGATGAGCTGCTTCCCGTCCCCTTGCGCCGCGGCGGCCGCTCTCTCGGGGGCTCGCTCTCGTGGAGCACGCCGCAGCCGCTTGCGCCGTTCGACGAGAAGAGCCCGTTCCGCGGGCTGGCCGTTCCCGACGACGTCAAGGTGAACCGCCAAGTGCTTGCGGATCCGACCGCGGCGTCCGACGCCGAAGTCTGGGCGACGCTGGCCGACGGCACCCCACTGGTGACCGCGGCCAAAGAGGGCCAGGGCTATATCGTCCTGTTCCACGTGACTGCGAATTCCGACTGGTCGAACCTTCCGCTCTCGGGCCTGTTCGTCGAGATGCTCCGCCGCGTCGTGACCCTTGGTCCGAGCCAGGTGTCGCTCGGCACCGAGGACAAGGGCGCCGCCACGCTCGAAGCCACGCCGCAATCCTCAACCGGCCCCGCCGCCTCCTCGACCGCGCTACCGCCGATTCAGACGCTTGACGGGTTCGGCCAGCTCGGCCCGCCGCCGCTCCGCGCCGCGTCGATCGCCGCCAACAAGATCGACACGATCCTGCCCAGCCCCGAGCATCCGCCCGGCTATTATGGCCCGTCGGGCGCGGCCCATGCCTTGAACCTCGTCACCGCCAAAACGGTGCTCAAACCGCTCGCGTCAATCGACGCCGCCGGCGCTGTGAGCGGCTACACGATTAAGAAGCCGCGTGCGCTCGAGCCCTGGCTCTACCTCGCCGCGCTCGCGCTATTCGCCGCCGACGTGCTCGCGGTGTTGATGTTGAGCACGGGCTTGCGCCTCGGGCGCCGGGTCGCGACGACCTCCGCCGTCATCCTGCTCGCGCTCATGCTCCTGCCGCAGATGCCGCTCGCGTCGGAGGCCGAGCCACCCGTGCATAAATCCACGGGAAACGCCGCCGACGATTTTGCGCTCAAGGCCTCGCTCCAGACCAGGCTCGCTTACGTCATCACCGGCGATGCCGATATCGACCGCACCAGCGAGGAAGGCCTCTCCGGCCTGAGCAAGGTTCTGCGCGCCCGAACCGCGCTGGAGCCCGCCGAGCCGATGGGCATCGACATCGACAAGGACGAGCTCGCCTTCTTCCCCGTGCTCTACTGGCCGGTGCGCGAGGACGTGCAGCCGCTCTCTGACGCGACCCTCGCCAAAGTCGATGCCTTCATGAAGCAGGGCGGCCTCATCATTTTCGACACGCGCGACCAAGGCGTCTCGGCCGTCGATACCGGCGCGCAGAGCAAGGCGCTGAGCCGGCTGATCGGTCAGCTCGACATACCGCCGCTCGAGCCGGTGCCCGAAAATCATGTGCTCACCAAGTCGTTCTACCTGATGCGGAGCTTCCCCGGCCGCTTCGACGGCGGCTCGCTGTGGGTCGAGGCCGAGCCTGAGGACGAAGCCGAGCGGAGCGAGCGTTCGCGCCGCACCGACGGGGTGAGCTCGATTGTCATCACCTCTAACGACCTTGCTTCCGCCTGGGCGCTCGACGACGCGAACCGGCCGCTCTATCCGGCGGTACCCGGCGGCGAGGTCCAGCGCGAGATGGCGTTCCGAGCCGGCGTCAACATCGTGATGTACGCACTGACCGGCAACTACAAGGCCGACCAGGTGCACGTCCCTGCCCTGCTCGAGCGTTTGGGACAATGATGCGATGAGCTGGTCGGTCGAATTCCTGCCCTTCGTGCCCTGGCCCGTGCTGTGGGGCATCGCGGCTGCGGGAGCCGTGCTGCTCGCGCTGCTGTTTTGGCGCTCGAACCGCGGCGCGGTGTTGCGCCTGCTCAGCTTCGCGCTGCTCCTGCTCGCCGTCGCCAACCCGCATCTGAAGCAGGAGGACCGCGAGCCGCTCAACGACGTGCTCGCCGTGGTGGTCGACGACAGCCAGAGCCAGGCGATCGCCGGGCGCACTGGGCGCACCAACGAGTTGCGCAAGGCGCTCGAGGACAAGCTCAAGTCGTTCCCCAATCTCGACGTGCGCTACGTGCATTCGGCCTCGACCTCGGCCGACAGCGAGCGCGACGGCACCATGCTGTTCACCGATCTCGGCCAGGCCCTGTCCGACGTGCCGCCAGACCGGCTGGCAGGGGTGATCATGATTACCGACGGCGAGGTGCACGACGTGCCCGCTTCCGCCGCAGCGCTCGGCTTCGATGCACCGGTGCATGCGCTCTTGACCGGCAAGCCGGGCGAGTTCGACCGCAGACTCCTGGTGGTTAGCGCGCCGCGCTTCGGCATCGTCGGCAGCTCGCAGAACATCGAGGTCAAGGTCACAGAGACCACCGAACGCACGAACGCCGCGCCGGTCAAGCTGACCGTCTCCCACCAGGGCCAGCCGGCCACCACCAAGAGCGTGCATATCGGCGACAAGGTCGAGATTCCCGTCGCCATCGATCATGCCGGGCCCAACATCGTTGAGATCGAGGTCGAGCCCGCTGCGGGCGAACTCACCACCGTCAACAATCGCGCCGTGCTGACCGTCGAGGGCGTGCGCGAGAATCTGCGCGTGCTGCTGGTCTCGGGCGAACCGCATGCCGGCGAGCGCACCTGGCGCAATATGCTGAAGTCCGACGCCTCGGTCGATCTCGTGCATTTCACCATTCTCCGCCCGCCGGAAAAGCAGGACGGCACGCCGATCAATCAGCTGTCGCTGATCGCCTTTCCGACGCGCGAGCTGTTCCAGGAGAAGCTCGACCAGTTCGACCTGATCATCTTCGACCGCTATCAGCGGCGCGGCGTGCTCCCGCTGCTCTATCTCGAGAACGTCGTGCACTACGTCGAGCGCGGCGGCGCCGTGCTGGTGTCGGCCGGCGACGACTACGCCTCGCCGCTTAGCCTCTACCGCACCCCGCTCGGACAGATCCTGCCCGCGGCGCCCAGCGGCCGCGTCATCGAGGAGCCGTTCAAGCCGAAACTGACAGAGCTCGGCGAGAAGCATCCCGTGACCAACGACCTGCCCGGCGCTTCCGGAGCCGAACCTTCCTGGGGCCGCTGGTTCCGCGTGGTCGATGCCGAGCCGCGTGACGCCGAGGTGCTGATGAAGGGCGCCGACGACAAGCCGCTGCTGGTGATCGGCGAGCGCGGCAAAGGCCGCGTGGCGCTCCTGCTGTCGGACCATGCCTGGCTCTGGGCTCGCGGCTACGAGGGCGGCGGACCCTACACCGACCTGCTGCGCCGGCTGGCGCACTGGCTGATGAAGGAGCCCGAGCTCGAGGAGGAAACGCTCAAGGCCACGAGCCGCGGCCAGACGCTCACCATCGAGCGCAACTCGATCAAGGACAGCATCGATCCGATCATCGTAACCGCACCGTCAGGCAAGGAAGAGACGGTCACCCTCGACAAGGGCGAGCACGGCCAATGGCGCAAAGTCATGACCGTCAGCGAGCAAGGTGTGTACCGCGTCGCCTCCGGCAAGCTCGCCAATGTCGTCACGATCGGCAACGCCAACGCGCGCGAGCTCTCGGCGGTGGTTGCGACCGACAAGCCGCTCTCGCCCATTCTGGATGCGACCGGTGGCGGAAGTTTTTGGCTCGGGCGCGACGATGCCGACGCTGCCAGCCTGCCCCGCCTCGTAATGATGCGCAGCGGGCATGTCATGCACGGCGAGGATTGGCTCGGGCTGCACAAGCGCGACGCCTACCATGTGAAGGGCGTTCGGCTGTTCCCGCTGTTCACTGGCTTCCTTGCGCTCGGCCTCCTGCTCGGCCTGCTGGGGCTCACCTGGTTCCGCGAAGGCAATTAGCGCGCATAGCCCTTGACCTGCCCGCTCGCTGCCGCGAGTGCGCCCGGAACGAGTTCGAGCGCAAGCAGGCGCGCCGGGTCGACCGGCCCCGGCAATGTGACCTGGCCGGGACGGACCGGCGTGAAGCCGAACCTTCCGTAATAGGGCATGTCGCCAACGAGCAGGACGAGCGCGAACCCCTCGACCTTGGCCCGCTTGAGACCTTCTTCGACTAAAGCCCGGCCGAACCCTTGGCCCTTCTCTGCCGGATCGACCACGACCGGACCGAGCAGCGCCGCGTCACTCGTCTCACCGATGCTGATGGCGGTGAAGCGAATCCCGCCCACCAGCCTTTGCTCGCGCCAGCCGACCAGGCTGAGCGCCTTGAATGGAGGAATGCCCTCCCGCACGCGATAGGCGCTCCGCGCGAAGCGGCCCGGACCGAACGCGTCGGCCGAGAGTTGCGACAGCGCCGGCGCATCGCCGTCAGTTTCGAGGCGGATAAGGAAGTTGGACATGGACTGGGTCCTGAACAGGCTGATGAGGAAAAACCTCCCTCAGCCGCGGCGTGAGCACCAGACCCGAATGGATGGATGAGGCGAGGCGACGAGGGGCTAAGCGGCGAGCGCGATGCGCGCGCGGCCTCGTCGTCGCGAAAGGCCAGTTGGTGGATCCTCGTCCTCATGGCGGGCGCTGCCATATCATGCTAAACCGCGCTGGTCCAGAGTTTCACCCGCCAATTCGCCCAGTTTCGCAAAATCGTCGCAGGTCAACCGGCTGTCATCGCCTCTCGCCAGAACTTTGAAACTGCTGCTAAACTTAACCCCAGGCGGGGAGGGGCGGCGTGAGCCGGCGCCCCTTTGGGTGAAGCGGGGGGCATTATTCAATGGCTGATATCGCGCGACTGCTCGTTCTTTATCACTCGTCATACGGGCATATCGAGACGCTGTCTTATGCCGTGGCCCATGGCGTGCGCGCGGTCGAGGGCGTGCATGTCAGCGTCAAGCGCGTGCCCGAGCTGATCCCTGAGGACGTGATGCGCCAAGCGGGCATGAAGGTCGACCAGCCCGCGCCGGTCGCCGATCCGCAGGAACTCGCCGATTACGACGGCATCATCTTCGGCACGCCGACCCGCTTCGGCAACATGAGCTCGCAGATGCGGAACTTCCTCGACCAGACCGGGCCGCTCTGGGTGGCCGGCGCGCTGATCGGCAAGGTCGGTAGCGTGTTCACCTCGACCTCGACGGGCGGCGGTAACGAGACCACGATCGTCTCTGTCCACTTTACGTTGCTGCATCACGGCATGATCGTGGTCGGCCTCCCCTACTCAGCGCCCGACCTCGCTGACATCAGCGAGGTGCGCGGCGGCTCGCCCTACGGCGCATCGACCATCGCCGCCCCTGACGGCTCGCGCCTGCCTTCGCAGAAAGAGCTCAACCTTGCGAGCTTCCAGGGCCATCACGTCGCCAAGATCGTCAAACGCCTCGCGCAAAATCCGTAGACTCGGGATCGGGCCTCACCAGTGCGGCCTGAGCGGGGTGTCGTCGAAAATCTCGGCGATGCGCGCGCGCGTGCCGGGATCGATTTGTCTTGGCAGGTCGGCGCGCGCGAACATGGCCGCCTCGGCGATCTCGCCGCGCTTGAAATAATCGCCGCGCCGTTCGAATTGGCGCACCACGAACACGGCGATATGGTCGCCAGAGAAGCTCGCATTGTTGGAGAAGATGCCGTGCAGCTTCGGCTCCCCGGTCAGCGTCACGCCGACCTCCTCGTCGAGCTCACGCGCGAGCGCCGTCTGGATGGTCTCGCCCCATTCGACGCCGCCGCCCGGAAACCACCAGCCGGGCCGGTAACCATGGCGGACCAAGAGCACGCGCCCCTCGCGGTCGATGACCGCTCCTTGCGCGCCGAGCGTCATCCCCCGCTGCATGCGCCAGATCGGCCTGGCCATCGCGGTGATGATACGATTGGGCCGGAGACGCCCGAGAAAGTTCCGCTTCAGTCTTGCCTCCTCGAGTTCCGTCACGTTTAGGGAGCCTCGTGTTCACCCTCGCCCATCTCTCCGACATCCATCTGAGCCCGATGCCGCCGGCTCGGCGCGTCGAGCTCATGAGCAAGCGCATCCTCGGTTATGTCAACTGGCATCGCGGGCGCAAGCTGGTGCATCGGCGCGAGATCCTCGACCTTCTGACTCGCGATATCGTCGAGCGAAAACCGGATCACATCGCCGTGACCGGCGATCTCGTCAATCTCGGGCTCCCTGAGGAATTCGTGCGCGCGTCGGAATGGCTGCACCATCTCGGCCCGCCGAGCCGCGTGACGGCGATCCCCGGCAATCACGACGCCTATGTCAGGCTCCATCCCGAGCGGGGCACGGGGCACTGGCAGCCTTACATGCAGTCGAACAATGCCGGCGAATTGCTGGTGCCGACGCCGCCGACCCTGTTTCCCTTCGTGCGGCGCTTCGGCGACGTCGCCATCGTGGCGCTGTCCTCCGCCGTCCCGACCATGCCGTTCGTCGCCGCGGGCAAGATCGGCACGCTCCAGCGCGGCCTGCTCGCCGAGGCATTGGCGCGGCTCGGGCGCGAGGGCCTGTTCCGCGTCGTGCTGATCCACCACCCTCCCCTTCCCGGTCAGGCGAGCTGGCGCCGCGGACTTCGCGACGCCGGCCGTACGACGCGAGTGATCAAGCAGAACGGCGCCGAGCTCGTACTGCACGGTCATGACCACCGGCAAACCGTGCACGAGATCGACACGGTGAGCGGCCCCGCCGCAATCGTCGGCGTGCCGTCGGCCTCAGAGGCGGTCGAAGGGCTCGTGCCGGCGGCCCGCTACAACGAGTATTGCATCGCGCGGAAGGGCAATGGCTGGCACGTCGAGATGATCGGGCGCTCGGTCGCAGCGGCGCCGGAGCATGTGTGGGAGAGCGAGCGGCGCCTGCTCAGGGAACGCTGAGCCAGACCGCGGCGAACAAGCCGACCGCGCCGGTCAGCAGGCCGATGATGAATGCGCTGACCACCACTCCCATGCCGGAGCCTAACGATCCGCCTCGCGTCGAGGCCGACCGGTCTGGCTCGGCCAGCGCGCCCTCGAGCCGCTCGCGCCGCACGATCTCGCGCGCGGTGTAGTCCGTGATGCGGTCCGCCATGTCGGCGAGATTGGTCGAGCTAAACAATGTGCGGCGCCCGTTCTCGCTGTTGCGCACGAACAGATAGGCGCCCGCCCCCTCCTCGATCGCCGCATAGGTGAACAGATCGATCCATAGCCGCGCCGGACGGCTCGGCACGAGCGTGAGGCTGAAACGATCGTCATGCGATGGGATATCGGCAAACACGGCCTCGAGCTCAGCCTTGAGCAGCTCGAGCCTGGCGATTTCGCCGTCACGGAGATCGGCGCTGTGATCGAGCTGCTCGGCCTCCTCCAGCCGCGCCTTGTGGATCGCCTCGCGCAGCGACCTGCTCGCTGCCGGGCGCGCCAATGCCTTGCCGGTTTCGTCCATCCGCGTTTCCCTGGCCTTTGAGCTCACGGCCTTGGCTCAAGCATATCGCTCGAAGGTGCGGAAATGCGACCAAAATATTGGCGGGAATTTGGCTACTTGGACGAGAGCACAACTGATGTGCGGGCGTCGTCGAACCATTTGTCGATGGCCGTGTCGATATTGGCCTCCAGACTCGACTTCCACGTGGTGATGGTCGAATTGAGTGCCTCCTCGTTGGCGGCGATGAAGGTGTCGCGATTGATCGCCTCGTTGGCGGCGTTGGAGAGGTAGTCGACGGCCGTGCCGATCAGCACGCCAAGCGCGGCGCCAACCATCTGACCGCCCACCGGCTGAACCACCGTCCCGGCGACGGCCCCGCCCTCGGCAAGCGTGATGCGTGCGCCGAGCGAGGTGGCGACGGAGCGCGAGATCTGCCCAAAGCTCTGGGCGAGGACGCTGTTGATGGCAGGGCCAAGCGCGAGCGCGCCTACGGTGCCGCCGGCAGCCGCTGCGCCTATGCCGGCGATACCGTCAAAGGCGCGATCCTCCATCAAGTAAGTCGGCGCCTTCCATTTCTGCGCATCCCAATCGAGCTTCACACCCGTCATCGGCGTCGCCGCCGGAATGTCCTCGAGATGATCGGTGTGCTTGGCGAGGAACAGTTGCAGCCGCATGTCACCGTTGGCGATCACCCTTCGATAGCTGTCGTGAGCATGGCGCACCGCCTGTTCGACGCCCTTGGTAATGGTCACGTCGCGAAGCTCGGGCTTGAGAACCTGCTCTTTGTAATTGCGCAGGAAGTAATCCTTGACGTCGGCCTCGATCGCCTCGTTGATCGACTCGTATTTGCCAGCCTCGAAGAAGCGCGTGATCGCCGAGCTGACGGTCTCCTCCAGCACGACGTAAGAGCGCTTCCACTCGTAGAACCAGTCGGCATAACCCGAGATCGCAGCCTCGCGATCCTGAAAGGCGAGCGCGAAGGTGCGGTCGAGGTCCTCGTGCGCCGCCTTCTTGATGCTGGCGCGCTCAGCGTCGAGCATCAGGATGGTGTCGTTGACGAATTTGTCGGTCTCCGACTTGCTCGCCACGACCTTATGAAGATTGCCGTCGACGTCCTTGACGATAAGATCGACCGCATCGGGCGGCAGGCCCTGATCGCCGAAGAAGATGTCGAGTATGCTGTTGTCGGTGTGGACCGCGGCGCTATGATCGAGGTGACGCTGATAGCTGCGGTAGAACGTAGTGCCGAGAGATAACACCGCATAGGTGCACAGCACGACGCCGACCGCAATGCCGATCGGCCTGAGCAGCATGCCGAGCGCGCTCGGCTTAACCACTTTTTCGCGCGAAGCACGCGAGCGGCGCGCGAGCCGCGTGAAGCGCGGCGGCGGCGCCGCGTCTACCATCTCGGCAAGGTCGCTCCCGGAATGGGCGACGAGAGCTGTGCCATCGCGTTGCGGCATGTCGTCCATGTCTTTTTACACCCCTCGTGCGGTGTGAAATTCCAACCTCATATAGGCCTTGGCGGCTTGGCTTTTAAGTCTTTCCGCCAAGAGTTTGCTTCGCTTCGGCAAAAGGCTAGCTCGGGCGCCCGGAACGCCGCTCCCTGGCCGGCGGTTATCCATTCGAGATGAGCAAAGTGGCGGCGAAAGGGCCGCAAAGCGAGCTTCCCCTGTTTCGGGAGAAGCGCATCAACGACCCGGGCAGGGCGCTTCGGCAGCTCGCTTCAGAGGCGAGAAACTGCACGCGCTGCGATCTTTGCAAGAATGCGACCCAGACCGTGTTCGGCGAAGGCCCGGCCGATGCGCATCTGATGCTGGTCGGCGAGCAGCCCGGCGACCAGGAGGATCTTGCCGGGCGCCCGTTCGTTGGACCCGCCGGCAGGGTGCTCGATGCCGCGCTCGAGGCTGCCGGTATTGTCCGCTCGGATGTCTACATCACCAACGCAGTGAAGCATTTCAAGAACGAGCCGCGCGGCAAGCGGCGCATCCACAAAAAGCCCGACACGCGCGAGATCGACCTTTGCCGCTTCTGGCTCGACAACGAGATGGAGATTGTGCGGCCGCGCGTGGTCGTGGCTCTCGGCGCCACCGCGGCGCGCGGGCTGATGCGAAGGGCCATGACCATCAATGCCAATCGCGGCCGGCTCATCGCCCTTGCCGGCGGCGGTCAAGCCGTCATCACCGTGCATCCGTCTTATCTGCTGCGATTGCAGGAAGAACGCGACAAGCGGCGTGAGTTCGACCTTCTGGTCAAGGATTTGCGCCTGGCCGGCCAGGCGGCGCGCACCGTCGCCTAGCGCGATCCCTTAAACTTGCGCGTGCGAGATCTCGGCGACGATGATCGAAGCCGCCCATCTGATCGCCAGGAACAGCAATATCGCCAGACCGATGTTGAAGGCGCGGTTGAGAAGGTGCGCGATCCGCTTGTCCTCGAGGAAGCTGAACAGGTTGACATACCACTGGTCGGCGTAGGACAGGCAGTAGAGGAAGATCACAAGCAGCGCGAATTCGTGCAGATAGAACAGCACCGTGCTGCCGGATTTCTCGTAGAAATATTTCAACCCTCCGACCAGCACGAAATTGCGCAACAGGTCGAAGAACCATTGCGAGAAATTGCGCACCAATTGCCAAAGGGCGATCTCGCCTTGGCGCTGCTCGAGCACTTGCTTGCGGTAGAGGGTAAAATCCACGGGGCTAGATCACAGCGCGTCGGCGCCCATCTCTCCGGTACGGACGCGCATGACCCCTTCGAGATCGAGCACGAACACCTTGCCGTCGCCGATGTGGCCGGTCCTGGCAGCCCCACCGATCGCCTCGACCACCTGGTCGGCGATCGAGGCGCTGACCGCAATCTCGATTTTGACTTTGGGGACATAATTCATGGTGTATTCGGCGCCTCGGTAGATTTCGGTCTGCCCCTTCTGACGTCCAAATCCGCGCACTTCGGTTACCGTCATGCCCTGCACGCCGATAGTCGAAAGGGCCTGGCGCACGGCATCGAGCTGGTGCGGCTGAATCACTGCGATGATGTATTTCATTGCGCTTGTTCCCAATCACTTGTCGTAACGTTCGCCGCCCTGCCTGAGGTCAGAGGCCCCGCGCCTCGAACGCAGTCGACCATAGCAAAGGGCCAGCGATCAAGGTGCGCTGAATTAGCGTCCGTCCGCGCAAGGCCCGCCGGCAAACGTTAACGGACGAAGCACACTGGCGCCACGACAGGAAACGCCGCCTGGGGCGGCCGAGTTGTGCCACAATCAGGCGACGCAGCGTGGTATAGTTGCGGCATGAGCAAGGCCTTCACCAAAGAGGTTGAAGGCGGGGACGTCTATGACGACCTTCCCGACCGCCCTGTGTCGCCTCATTATCTCGTGACCGCCAAGGGTCTCGAGCTGATCGAGGCAGAATTGGCGCGCCTGCACGAGGAGCATGCGGCGCTGCATGAGGCCGAGGACAAAGCGCGGCTCGCCAAAATCAATCGTGATTTGCGCTACTGGACCTCACGTCGCGCGACTGCCCAAGTGGCCGAGCCGCCGTGCGACGCCAAGCATGTGCAGTTCGGTTCCACCGTGACCATCCTCCGCGAGGACGGGCGCCGCCAGACCTATCGCATCGTCGGCGAAGACGAGGCCGATCCTTCGCTCGGCACGCTGTCTTACGTGTCGCCGGTCGCCCAGGCGCTGATGGGGAAAGAGGTCGGCGATACTGTCCAGGCCGGCGTCGGCGAAGCCGAGATCGTCGCTATCGCTTAGCTTAAGCCCGCGTTGTAGTCGGCTTGGTCGGCTTCTCCAGCATCAGCTGGCCCTGCTTCTTGACCAGCGCCTTGGCCTTGTTGGCGAACATTGCCAGCATCCATGGCAGCTGCACCTCGAGCCGTACGTGATCCTCGGCCACATCGAGCTGCCGGTGGTGTCTGCCCCAGGCCGCGCAATCGAGATTCGCCCCAGTGGTCGCTTCTGCGCGATTTCGCGCAAAGGCCCCAGCACTTCGTGCGTCACCGGTGAAAGCGGCTCGGCAAAGATGAGGTGCGGTCGTCATTCCGAAAGCAATTGTCCCGTTTCAGTAGCGACCGAGCACGAATTTGTCGCCGAGGCCGTCGAGCCCCTGTCGATCACTTTACCGGTGTCACCGGAGAAATAGCCCTCGTGCAGGCGAGCTCGGCGATATCGAGCGGGTTCGGATGGGGCGCCGGCACGCTGAACTCGTCATCGACCATCGGCTCTCCGGCAAGAGGCTTGCGCCAGCGCCTTGAGCAGGTCGCCGGTCACGGTTATATAGGCGTAGATCTTGCACGGCGGCGTCGGTGCTGCAGAACCAGAGATTGGCCTCGGCATCGGTCAGCCAGACGAGGCTCCCGCCGCGGCCGTCTCGATTGCGGTGACGAGGCTCGCCGGTTGGTGGCCGTTGGCGGTGGTGCAGGCCTTGACCGCAGTTTTATGCTGATCGGTCTCTGAACTGGCCCCTATGGCGGCAAAGCGCAAGCACGACGAGGCCGGTGCCCAAATACAAATGCCTCAAGCTCATGACGACGATCTCTCGCGCTCCCAAGGCTGGATTACCCCCTGGGCTGGCAGGGAGATGGCGCGTAAGGAGAAACGGCTTTGTGAGCCTCCTCACAAAGTGCGATTGCCTTTTAGGGCTTCGGCTCTTTGCTATCGATATGGCCGAGATCGCGCTCTGGCGCCACCTCGTCCCTGATCAGCTGCTTCAATTCCTTCATCTCGGGGAAGCGGCCATGGTCCTTGCGCGACCAGATCTGCCTGCCGTCGACCTTGACCTCGAACACGCCTCCGGTGTCGTCGGGGATCAGGGTGACCGAGCCGAGCTCGGCGGCGAAGGTCGAGAGAAGCTCTTGCGCCGTCCAGCCGGCCCGAAGCAGCCAGTTGCAGAGCCGGCAATAGGTGATCTCGACATTGGGGCTTGGCGCCATTTAAGGGCCTGTTTCGCTATATTTGCCGCAAGGATCGGGCGGCTGGAACAATCTCTGCGTATCGAGGCCGATCAAGACTTAACGCGTTGACGGCGCTACACTCTAATCCAACTTGCGACTTTAGGCCGCCGATCTCGGCGCTGCCGTTCGGCCAGCGTAACACTCAACTCCGGCCAAACATGTAATCTGGGCTCAAAATAAAGCCGGTAATAGCCGAACGGCCGAAGCCTACCGCCAAGCTGCAAGCGGCTGCCTAAGCTGTGATTTCTACTAGCGGGGGTTGCCGGAGCGGCGTCGACGCCCTTGAGGTCATCATTTCGTCATAGCATCCTGGCTTGTCCAGGAACGCAAAATGCCGAAAGTGAGACCTATGCGCACTCTGATTCGTCCAGCGACCCACCCCCGCCTCCTCCCTGCCCTCGCCCTGGCGGCAATCTGCCTGCTCGCCCCCTTCAAGAGCAGCCACGCCGGCGACGGCAACCCGTTCGATACGCTGCTTGGCTCCTGGCGCGGCAACGGCCAAATTGCCCTGACCGACGGCAAGACCGAGCGCCTCAAATGCAACGCCTATTACACTGGCGGGGGCACCCAGCTCGGCATGGCCATACGCTGCCAGAGCGAAAGCTCCAATGTCGAGATCAGGAGCAAGCTCAGCCAGAGCGGCGGTCGTATCAGCGGCACCTGGGAGGAGCGGACTTACAACGCACAGGGAACCGCTTCCGGCCAGGCGAGCACTGGCAAGATCAGCCTTTCCATTTCCGGCGGCGTAAGCGGCACCATGCTGGTATCGTATTCGTCCTCGCGCCAAAGTGTTGCGATCTCGACGCAAGGGATCGCTCTCAAGAGCGTGACCATCGACCTGTCCCGTAGCTAGTCGGCGCCTTTTTGGGCGTCCCTCGGGCTCGACCTTGGACAGGGCCGGGGAGGATCATTGCCATGGGCGAAATCCTGCTGAAAAGCGAGTTAAAGGGAGAGCGTCTCGAACTGCTCGCCTTTGGCTCCTGGACCGCACCGCACGCGGGAGAGCTTGAAACTCTGGTCGACGGCGTTGCCGGCGAAGCCGCCAAAGCCAAGAATCTCTCGATCGATATGTCCGGCGTGCGCGAATTCGACACGTTCGGCGCATGGCTGCTCGAGCGCCTCACCCGCGAAGGATCGTCGGCGGGGCGCGAGACCGTCATTCTTGGGCTGCCACCTCACGATCGCGGCCTGCTCGAGGAGATGCACAGCGTCAACCGCGCGGCACCGACTAAGCCGAAGCACGAGAACGCGGTCGTCGGGTTCCTCGCCGGCGTTGCCCAAGCCGGACTTCTCGTTCAGCAACAACCTCATGCTGTTCGCCAATATGCTCGGCGCGGTCGGCGTGTCGACGCTGCGCGTGCTGGTACGCCCGCGCGAGTTCAGGCTCACCTCGACCATCAACCAGCTCGACCGCGTGGTCTGGCAGGCCGTGCCCATCATCCTGCTCATCACCTTCCTAATCGGCGGCATCATCTCGCAACAAGGCATCTTCCATTTCCGCAAATTCGGTGCCGAGCTTTATTCGGTTGACCTCGTCGGCATCCTCGTGCTGCGCGAGATCGGCGTGCTGATCGTCGCCATCATGGTGGCCGGCCGCTCAGGCAGCTCCTACACTGCGGAGCTCGGCGCGATGAAGATGCGCGAGGAGATCGACGCGCTCCGCACCATGGGCTTCGACCCGATCGAGGTGCTGGTCCTGCCGCGCATCGTCGTGCTGATCATCGCACTTCCCGTGCTGACTTTCCTCGGCTCGATATCGGCGCTGGTTGGCGGTGGCCTGGTGGCGTGGCTCTATGGCGGCATCAGCCCCGACATCTATACGTCGCGCTTGATCGAGGCGATCTCACTCACCCATTTCAAGGTCGGCATGCTGAAGGCCCCATTCATGGGCTTAATGATCGGCATCGTAGCCTGCGCTGAGGGGCTGCAAGTCAAGGGCAGCGCCGAGTCCCTCGGGCTCAAGACCACCAACTCTGTGGTAGAGTCGATCTTCCTGGTGATCGTGCTCGACGGGTTGTTCGCCATCTTCTTCGCCTCGATCGGGATGTAAGCGGGAGATGACCGAGCCGATCGTCATCAAGGTGCACGACCTCGTCGTCGGCTTTGACCGCCAGACCGTGCTCGATCGCCTTTGTCTCGACGTGCGCGGCGGCGAAATCCTTGGCGTGGTCGGCGGCTCGGGCGCCGGCAAATCGGTTCTGCTCCGCACCATCATCGGGCTTCTGCCGCGGCGCGCAGGCACCATCGAGGTGCTTGGCGTCGATCTCGATGCGGCGAACGAGGCCGAGCGCCGCGCGCTCGAGCGCCGCTGGGGCGTTCTGTTTCAGCAGGGCGCGCTTTTCTCCTCGCTGACCGTGCGCGAGAACGTGCAGTTCCCGATGCGCGAGAACCTCGCCATCTCACAGCGGTTGATGGACGAGATGGCGCTCGCCAAGCTCGAAATGGTCGGTCTGACCCGCGACGACGGCAACAAATTTCCCGCCGAACTTTCAGGCGGCATGACCAAGCGCGTGGCGCTTGCAAGAGCGCTCGCGCTCGATCCGGAGATCGTGTTCCTCGACGAGCCGACCTCTGGCCTCGACCCGATTTCCGCCGGCGATTTCGACGAACTGATCCGCACGCTGCAGCGCACGCTGGGGCTGACCGTGTTCATGGTCACCCACGACCTCGAAAGCCTGTACACCGCCTGCGACCGCATCGCCGTGCTCGCCGACGGCAAGGTCGTCGCCGAGGGGCCGATCGAGGCAATGCTCGAAAACACCCATCCTTGGGTCAAAACCTATTTCCAGGGCAAGCGCGGCGGCATGCTGGCCGACCGGCGCGTGACCGCATGAGCACATGAGACAAGGAAACTGAGCGATGGAAACCCGTGCCCGCTATGCCTTGATCGGCCTGTTCATGCTCGCCGTGATCCTCGCGAGCTTCGGCTTCGTCTATTGGCTGGAGAACAAGGGCGGCTTCGCCGAGCGCAAAACGTACCAGGTGCGCTTCCAGGGCTCGGTGTCGGGACTCCTGATTGGCTCGGCCGTGCTATTCAACGGCATTCGCGTCGGCGAGGTCACCCACCTGACGCTGAGCGCCGACGCGCCCGACCAGGTGACCGCCACGATCGGCGTCGACCCCAATACCCCCATCATGAGCGACACCGAAGTCGGGCTCGAGACGCAAGGCCTGACCGGCGGCGCGGCCGTGACGCTGCGCGGTGGGACGGCCGGCTCGCCGCTGCCCTTGGCCGATGGCGGAACCATGCCCGTGCTGACAGCGCCGCCAATGGCGAGCCAAGATTGGACCCAGGCGGCGCGCGACGCTTTCCAGAATATGGACACGGTCCTCACCGAGAACTCCGAGTCGCTGCACAGCGCCATCAAGAACATCGACACTTTCGCGCAGGCGCTTGCGCGAAACTCCGACAAGGTCGACGGCATCCTCGCCGGAATCGAGCGCATGACCGGCGGGTCGACGCCCGCTGGAGAGATCCCGACCTACGATCTGATCGCCGCGACCGGCTTCCCGCAGCCGCCGGAGCCGTTGCCCTCTTGGCTGCTAGTGGTACCCGAACCAAACACGCTGATGGGCTTCAATACCGACAAGATCCTGCTTCAACCGGCGAGCGGAGAGAGCGTGCCCCTCGCCAACGCGCGCTGGAGCGACAACCTGCCGGTCCTGCTCCAGGAGAAGGTGATCCAGACCTTCGAGAATGCCGGCTACGCTAAATCTGTCAGCCGTACGCGCGAAGGCGTCACTGCCAGCTACCAACTGATCATCGACATACGCCGCTTCCACGTCGCGACGTCGGGAGACGCCAAGGCCGAAATCGGCTTCGTGGCGAAGATCCTGGATCAGGACGGCAAGATCCTCGCCGCCAAGGAATTCCAGGGAAGCGCCCCGCCCGCCGGCGGCGACGCCAAGGCCTATGTCGCCGCCTTCAACGAAGCCCTGGGCAAATTGCTGACCGAGTTGTTCGACTGGAGCACGGCCACGATCGCCGCCGCTCCCCCTCCGGCCGCGTCGGCCCCGGCTGAGCCTCCCGCCCCCGAAGCGCCGATGCCGCCCGAGCCTCCCGCTCCGACCGCCGACACTCCATGATCTGGCTCAACGCGGGAAACGACGGCAAGCTGCCG